>CAVSWM010000001.1:0-35706 GCA_963731695.1 uncultured bacterium
GGCTTTGTCGACCCACACACGCATGTGGCGTTTGCCGGGGATCGGGCCGACGAGTTCGCCCGCCGGCTGCGAGGCGAGACCTATGAGGAGATCATGGCGGCCGGTGGTGGTATCCAGGCGACCGTCCTGGCCACCCGCAATGCCTCGATGGCCGAGCTGACCCACGCCACCATGGATCGGGTCCGCAGGATGCAAGCCGCCGGGACGACAACCGTTGAGATCAAGTCGGGTTACGGTCTCGATCTCGTAAATGAGAAGCGGCTGCTGGCTGTGGCCGCCGCCGCGGGCGCCGCGGTGGCTCTGGACGTCGTGCCGACTTTTCTGGGTGCCCACACCGTGCCCCGGGAATATGCCGGCGATGCCGACGGATATGTCGACTACGTGATCGAGGAAATGCTCCCCGAGTGTGCGCCTTTGGCACGGTTCTGCGACGTGTTCTGCGATGAGGGGGTCTTCACGGTGGAGCAGGCCCGGCGGGTATTGCTGGCCGGTGTGGAGCACGGCCTCGAGCCGCGGTTGCATGCCAACCAGCTTGCCGCGTCCGGTGGTGTGCAATTGGCGGCAGAGCTGGGGCCCGTACCGCCGACCATCTCGATTATCTCTCCGACGATGACATCGAGCTACTGAAGCAGGCAGACACCGTTGCGGTGCTGCTTCCCGGTGTTTCTCTGTCGTTGCAGCTGCCACAGGCCCGGGGTTGCGATCTATGGGACGCCGGGGTGACAGTTGCGCTTGGCACCGACTGCAACCCGGGAACGTCGAACATCGAGACTATGCCGTTTGTCATTGCGCTCGCCTGTCTCGAAATGGGTCTGTCACCCGAGCAGGCCGTGTGGAGCGCGACCCGGGGCGGGGCTCTGGCGCTCGGGCTCGAGGATCGGGGGAGGCTGGTCCCCGGAGATCAGGGAGACTTGGTCATTCTGTCGCACAAATCGTACGTGGATCTCGTATACCGCCCGGACACATCGCCGGTTGCTGGTGTCGTCAAGCGGGGGATGAGACAGGGAGCCCTCTGAGCGCCTATCGAAGTGCTAGGCCGAATTGGAGTTGTCCAGGGCCCTACCGATCGGGGCCGAACCGGTGTTGACGTCGGGCGGGCCGAGCGGGAGGCTGAGCACCAGTTCGCTGCCAACCGGGTGATGCGGTCGGTAGGTGAGGTCGCCGACCATGGCCCGTGCCAGATGACGGGCGATCGCCAGGCCCATCCCATAGCCACGTACTCTGCTGCCATCCTTCTCGCCGCGGTCCCAGAATCTGAAGATTCGGTTCCTCAGGTCGGGTGGCACTCCTGGTCCCGAGTCGGAGACGACGATTTCACAGCTACTGCCGACGATGGCGGCAGAGATGGCGACGTCGACCTTGCCGTACTTCGCCGCATTCTCCACGAGATTGCGGATGATCTGGACCAGCCGGTCGGTATCGGCCAGCAGGGTGACGGATGGATCGATAGTTGTCGCCACCTCGATGCCATATCTGTCGGCCACGAGCGAGATCGCTTCGACGGCAGCCTGCTTCAGATTCACGATCCCGAGATGGAGGCGGAGCCGACCGGTCTCCAAATGCGACAAAGTGAGCAGGTCATCGACAATCAGCGACAGGTGGGTCGACTGACGGTTGATGATGGCGAGGAACTCATTGATCTCGGGCTCGGTCAGGCGCGGTCCAGTCACTGGCCATCATCTCGGCGAACCCGGAGATGGCGGTCGCCGGGGTGCGCAGCTCGTGCGAGACCATGCGCATGAAGCGGTTGCGGGCATCGAGCAGACCTTGTTCCCGGGCAGCTGCCTCCTCCCGGCTCCGGGCAAAGCGGTACGCGAGATATCCGAAAGCGGCCAATACGATGAGCAGCAACGGGGCGAGAATGCGAGCAACCAGCCCGATCTGCTCGGACGTCCCGATGTCGCTATTCAACCGGTCCCTTGTTGATGCGATTGCTTCTCCGACCATCTCGTCAATCGAGCGCTTGGCGGCATCGGCTGCAGCGAACGCTTCGTCGGTGGTCACCACGACGGAGCTTCGGTCGGCCACATTGAGGACGATGTTGTCGAGAGTCTCGACTCCGGTGCTGGCCAGCAGCGTGTTGATCGCCTCGTGAGATATGCCGAGAGATGAGAGCGCGTTGAGGTCGGCGGCGAGGACATCGCCGGGCAGCGGGGTGTCGGCTTCGATCCGGGTGGGGATACCGAGTCGCTCCATGAACTGGCTAACCGCCGCAGGTACACCCGGTCCCCGGCGGCTCGCTCGCTCTACATCCAGATAGAAGTATTGCCACACAGACAGCGGGAGCGATGTCGCGGCGTCCAGATCGGCGAGGTCGGCTCCGTGATGCTCGTCGGATGGCACGATTCCGGCACAACAGATGGCTTCCACGGCTACGTCGTAGGCGACCAGGCGTTCGTACGGGTCGGCGATATCAGTTGGCTCGGTGATCGATTTGACCGCTGCAAGCCAGCGTTGCGACTCGTTGCCGACCGAATCGGCTCGCTGAGTCAGTGTGTCCAGACGCTCGCTGGCCGTTTCCACGGCGGTCACTCGCTGCGCCGTTATCGGGGCCGCGACCATTGATCCGGCCCCATTGATCTCGTCGACGACGGCGGCAGCCTGCTCTGCGACGATCAGATTGGTGAGGTCCAGCCGCTGTTCCAGCAAATCGACAGCGGCTCGATCACGCTCGGCTTCCTGGATTCGCTGCGCCGCAGACGTAGAGAAAGTGACGGCAATGGCTACAACGGCGACAGCCAGGGCACCAAGGCCCAGGATGATGATGAAAGTGCTCGCGGTCGACGGACGTCTGCTGGCCATGGGGGATCTATCGGGCCAAAGCCGCAGTACCTGAACCCATCGTGCCAAACTGACTCCATGGCCGTTCCATACCTCAGCGCCGAATACCCGTTGCGTTTCGCCCACAGGGGGAGTCGTGTGCTCTGGCCGGAGAACACGGCGGAAGCCTTCCAGGGAGCAATCGACCTGGGTTACAAGTACATCGAGACCGATGTCCGCCTCACCAGGGACCGGGTGGTCGTCGCCTTCCACGATAAGACTCTGGAGCGAATAACAAACGGGTCCGGCCCCGTTGCTCAATGGGATCTCGAGGATCTCCAGCGCCTCGACGCCGCGTACTGGTTCGACGAGGCAAACGGTTATCCGTTGCGTGGCACCGGCGTCAAGGTACGTTCCCTGGGCGAAGTATTCCGGACCTGGCCGGACGCCTACTTCAACATCGATCTCAAGGGGCCCGATCTCGAATGGGCTGTTGCCGATGTGATCAAGCGAAATGGCATGGACCGGCAGACCATGATCGGCTCGTTCGTCGACCACAGAATCGCTCGTTTCCGGCGAATCACACAAGGCGAGATCGCGGTGTCGGCCGGCCCCGCCACGGTGCTGGCGATGGTGGCGGCGTCGAGCGCGGGAAGGACGGTGCGGCGTCCTGTTCAGGCGTTCCAGCTGCCGTTTGACTACCGCTTGGTCCCGATCGACCGGAAGCTGATAGAGGCGATCCACGCGGCCGGTGCGCAACTGCACACGTGGACGGTCAATGAGGCCGCAGACATGCGGCGCCTGCTCGATCTCGGTGTCGACGGGATTGTCTCGGATCGGCCCGACATCCTCAACGAGGTGATCGCCGAGAGAGACCGCGGCTAGTTGCCGGGCGGCGTATACGGCATGCCCTGCAATTGGATCAACCGGTGAACCGCGGCATCTCTAGCGGTCTCGAAGTCCGCTCCGGTGACTTCATACCGGCTTTCGCCCCTCTCCTGGAGATACACCCGGAAGGTGTCATCGTCGCGGAGAATGTACAGGCCGTCCTTTGGCCCCACGATGTTGTGTCCCAGGGCCAGCAGAGCGTCCGGGTTCGGGATCTCGGCAATGAGGTCGATCCATTCGAGATTGAAGGCCGCCTCGTAATCATCGGCGTTGTTGACTCGCCTGCCGAGAACCCTGGATGCCAGACGCAGTGCTTTTCGGCCGAGGATGGCCTCGGCTTGTTCTTGTCTTGTCGGTCGATCCATGTGGCCGCGACGTTAGTCGCCGGCACCGACGCCGCGGGCGCGGACCAGAGTTACCACCGCATCGATGCCCCCGGCCGGTCCCGGGCGCAGGATGGAATCGCCGCCACTTGTCAACGCAAGTTGTCGAACAATGGCAAGTCCGAGACCGGATCCTTTGCCGGGTTTCCCCTTCGAGTAGAAGCGATCGAAAGCTCGTTCCAAATCCGCGGGGGCCATACCGTGACCCTGGTCGCGTACCCGGAGTTCCCACGTGCCCTTGCCCTCATTGACTTCGACAGCAACACCCCGCCCTTGGGGCGTGGCGTCGAGTGCGTTGGCGAGAAGGTTGTCCAGGATTTGCTCAATGGCCCCTGGGACCGCACGCACGGCTGCCGTCGGCGGTGCGGTGAGGGTCAGCTCCACCCCTGACTCTGCGGCAAGCGCTTGCCAGGCATGGGTGCGCTCGCCGGCAACTACGGCGAGGTCGACCGTCTCGGGATGAGCGGTACCGGCCTCTGCCCGGGCGATGGCGAGCAGGGCGTCTACCAGATGGGACAGCCGGTGGATTTCTTTGATGGCAGCTTCCACCCCGACCTTCTCTTCAGGCGGGGCCGCGTCTGCAAGATTCTCCAGACGGAGTTGGAGCGCCGTGAGCGGTGTACGCAGCTGATGCGAGGCATCGGCAACGAACGAGCTCTGGGCGGCGACCAGCGATTCGAGCCGTGCCGCCATTTCGTTGAACGTCTGGCCAAGGGAGATCAGCTCGGGGGCTCCTCGCTGATCAGGCACCCGGCTCGTCAGGTCGCCTTCAGCGAGCGAGCGCGCCGCCGCCTCGAGACCGCGAACCGGCCGGGTGACCTGTTTGGCCAGAATGACGCCAACGGCGGCCACGGCTGTCAGCACGACCAGAGACAACAGCGCCAGCCGGAGCCAGTTGTCGACGATCTCGTCGTTGAGGCTCCCGGCGGGGTAGGTGATGCGGACCGCCCCGAGTATCCGCCCACTTGATCCAATCGGTCTTGCCACATAGAGAAGGTCGTCCCCAACGGTCTCCGAAGGCCGTCTACCGGTCGTCCTCTCTCCCGCCAACGCGGCCTGTATCTCCGGTCTGGTCGAGAAATCGAGAGGTGGCCCACCGATGTTGTCGGAGTCGGCAACGCTGATGCCGGCTGTGTCCACTACGACTATTCGACCGCCCGGGTCCTGGTCGTATCGTGCGAGCACCGAATCCAGTTGCAGGCTGCGACCTGCCTCGAGATCCTCCTCGACGAGGCTGCCGACGACCGTCGCGTCCCGATCGATGGCCGATAGAAGATTCTCTTCTTCGCGGGAGGCGAATGTCCGACCGAGTGGGATGATCAGAACCAGGAGGACGAACCCGGTTATCAGCAGGTAGGTACCGAGCAGCCGACGGGTCACGCCGGTACCTCGAGGCGGAAGCCCACGCCGCGGATAGTGGTGATCCAGTCCGGGTTGCCGAGTTTCTTGCGAAGAGCCGCCATGTGCACATCGAGCGTCTTGGTCGGCCCGTACCAGTGGGGATCCCAGACCTCATCCATGATGTCTTCTCGCGACCGGACAGCCCCGGGATCATCAGCAAGCATCGCCAGCAAATCGAATTCCTTCGGCGTCAAAGGGATTTCCTCGCCGGCCATGGTCACCCGCCGGGTCCTGCGGTCGATAGCGAGCGCTCCCATCTCCTGGATGCCGGGTGTTGGGTCGGTGCCGCCGCTAGATCTTCTCGTCACCACGCGGATCCTCGCTACCAACTCACGGAACCCAAAGGGCTTCACCACGTAGTCGTCCGCCCCGAGTTCGAGCAGCACGACTCGATCGATCTCGTCACCTCGTGCGGTAACCACGATGATCGGGACTTCGGACTTCTCCCTGATCTTGCGGCACACATCCTTGCCATCCATGTCGGGAAGGCCCAGATCGAGCAGTATCAGGTCGTGGGGATCAGCTTCGAGAGCCGCAGCACCTGTGGCCGCCCGTGTCGTGGCGAATCCTTCGCGGTGGAGGCCGTCCAGCAGTGGTTCGGCTATGGAATCGTCGTCTTCGACGACGAGGATTTGCATGAAATCGGCCCCTTTCCCGGGCTCTCCGGAATCTTTGCCGTCTCTTTACCTTCAGCTTGGCGGCTGCTGTACCGGCACAGCATACGGTGGTGCCATAACTTGAGATAACAGTCCAGGAGGACTTGATGAAACTTGCAAAGCCGCTTACGACCACCTTCGGCGCAGTCGCGCTGACTCTGGTCGCTGCCGCCTCGGCGCTGGCGGTGAACATCGGGATCATGAGCCAGCAGGGCGATCCGGGCGTTGGCACTCTGGAGACAGTTTCCTCAGCACCGGTAGACCCTTCGCAGCCGTCGACCCGTTACGTCACCATCTACGTCGATGACCCGTCTCAGGCCGTGACGGCGCAGGATCAGCCCGCTACGCCACAGGTGACGGCGGAGCCGGCAGTCAACCTCGTCAGCAAGCCCAGCTACGAGCAAGAGTATGAAGGAGCCGATGACGATGACTGATGAGCAGGCGAAGAGAATCGCACAGATCAATGCTCGCCGGTCGACTGCGTCGAACGGTGTGCGGGGACCAAAGAGGCACAAGGCTCGCAAGAGCCGCGCGGTAGCGCTTGGGTTGAGCGTCGCTGCGGCTTCAGGTCTGATCTCCGGCATGTGGACTCAGGCAGGAATCGCCAATGCGGAGCCGGCAGCACCAGCAGATACCGCACTTCAGCCGGTGGTCGTCCCCGGTCAGCAGGGACAGCCGGATCGGATCGTGTACCTGGTCGTCACGAGGCCATCGTCGAGCACAGGCGCCGACACGCTGCGGTCCACAACTACAACAACCCGGCCACCACAGGCGCAGGTTCCAACTCAGACCATCACACCCGCAACGAGGGCGCCCATCGTCCGCACACCAGTGACGAGAAGCCATGGCAGCCGCTGAACGCCATTTCCACGCCATGGGCGGTGAGGCACACATCCAGGTAGTAGGCGGTGCGACGGGTCTTCTGGACGCCGCTGAGGAGCGTGTCGCCGATCTAGAGGCACGATGGAGCAGATTCCGCAAGGACAGTGAGATTTCGATGCTCAACGCCATGCCCGGTTTCCCCGTCGTGGTGTCACCCGAGACCTTTGAGCTCGTGGACAAGGCTGTGTTTGCCTGGAAGAAGACCGGGGGAGCGTTCGACCCGACGGTGCTCGGGGCGCTCGCGTCCATCGGGTACAACCGGAGCTTCGACACGATCTCCGGGCAAGGCCGCACTGAGCATGCCGGCGGTTCGCCCGGGTGCGCCGGGATCGAACTCGATCGGGGTGAACTTGCCGTCACTCTGCCATTTGGCGTCACTGTCGACCCGGGCGGGATAGGCAAGGGGCTCGCCGCCGATATCGTGGCTCGCGAGTTGTTGGCGGCGGGTGCCTCCGGTGCCATGGTCAACATGGGTGGGGACGTTCGGGTTGCCGGCCGATCGTCCGAGGACAACGGCTGGACCGTGCTTGTAGAAGACCCGTTCGACTCATCCGAGGAGATGGTAAGAATTCATCTCTCCGATGGTGCAGTGGCCACTAGCAGCAAGCTGGAGCGGCGCTGGCAAATCGACGGCACCGACTACCACCATCTGATCGATCCGGGCACGGGTCTCCCGTTTGACGGCGATGTTGTCGCGGTAACTGTGGTTGCCGGGACGGCCTGGTGGGCCGAGGTGATGACCAAGGCCGTATTTGCGGTCGGTGCCGATCGGGCCGCCTCCGTGCTCGACAACGCTCGGGCGCTCGTTGTAGACGCCGACGGTCGGCGTCACCAAAGCCCCGGATTCGAAGAGGTGGCAGCATGAGCACGCAGTTTTGGTGGTACGTCGCACGATCGACCGGTGTAGTGGCATCGGGTCTGCTCGCAGCATCCGTCATCTGGGGATTGCTGCTGTCGACCCGGCTCCTGGAGCGTCGGCCGAGCCCGAAATGGTTACTCGACTTGCACCGCTACCTGGGTGGTCTTGCCGTCATCTTCACCGGATTCCACCTGATCGGTCTCGTCGCCGACACGTATGTGCATTTCGACCTGGTGAGCCTCTTTGTGCCCATGGCGTCGGAGTGGCAGCCGGGCCCGGTGGCCTGGGGCGTAGTCGCCTTCTACGGGCTGATTGCAGTAGAGATCACTTCCTTGATGAAGCAGCACCTATCGAAGCGTGTCTGGCACGGCATTCACCTGTCGAGCTATGTGGTCTTCTGGATGGTTGCCCTCCACGGAGCGACCGCCGGAACCGACGCCGGGAACACCTGGTACGTCGTGGGCTCGATCGTGAGCATCATCCTGGTGTTGGGTCTCACCATGTATCGGATCCTCATCGGAAAGCGGTCGCTCGGTGCCAGGAACACAGGAGCGCCGTCCCGTCCGGCCCGCACCTCAGCAGGGTTGAGGGCTCCCGCCCGCCGGGCCCCGGTAGCGAGCCAGCGGCGCTGAGCCCCGACTGATCGAGGAGCCCTGGTGTTCGGGAGCGGCGCTATCGTCCCCGCATCGTGACCGCGCTCCAGGATTTCCTCGTCACTCGCCAACGGGTCGTTGCTGAACGAATCGGCAACGGGGGAACCGATGCGTGCGCAGTTCTGACGGCGAGCCTCGATGCTGCGCTTGCCGATCTCGGTGAGGGTATTGGTGCGGGAGCCGCCGTGGTCGCACTGGGCGGGTACGGTCGGCGGGAGCAGTGCATCTGGTCGGACGTCGATGTCCTGCTGCTTCACGAACGAGACAATCCCGAGACCCTGGTCAAGACGGTGCTCTACCCGTTGTGGGATGCGGGTCTGAAGGTCGGGCATGCGGTTCGCACGGTTGCCGAGAACAGCATCCATGCGGCCGACGACTTCGAGTCGTTGACCTCCCTGCTCTCGGCCCGGCTGATCGTCGGTGACAGTGCACTGTTCGACGAGTCCATCGAGATGGTCAAGGAGCTCATCCGAAAGCGGCCGCTGGCACCACCCCTGGTTGCGGCCGAACGGGAGCGACGCGCCATTGACCCGTATCCGACGATGACCGCAGACGTGAAGACCAGTCGGGGCGGCTTGCGTACACATCACGGGTTCTGGTGGGAGCGTCGCCGCGCTGAGCTGCTCGGCTTGCCGGTCGATGAGCCAACCGAGATGGAGGTCAGCGCAAGGGAAAAGCTCCTTGCCATCCGCAACGCCCTCCATGCTGCAGCCGGCAAGCCGATCGATAGATTTGTTGTCGACCTGAGAGCCCCGGCGGCGGCGTGGCTCGATCTCGATGTGAAGTCGCTTGCTGCGATGTTCACTGCGTCGATGCACGCCGGTGATCTCCTCGCAGACAAGCGCTGGCCCGATCTGCACGCAGAGCAAGATCCGATGATCGGGCTGGGGAGACGGATCTTTGGTGTTATCAAGAGCCGGTTTGGCAACGACGCCGAGCCCGGCGGTGACGAGAGCCGGGTCATGGCGATGGCCGTTGCCGCAGCGGCACGCAAGGACGGTGCCTGGTTCACCGCTGAGGAGGAAACCGAGATCGCAGAGGCCACCCCGATCGAGTGGAGCGTTGCCGATCGGGTCGATCTGGTCAAGCTGCTCTCTGCCGGGGCGAGGGGACGTGCCATCTTCGGACGACTCGAAGTACTCGGCTGGGTCGATCGCGAGTTCCCGGAGTGGCTGCCGGTGGCCACTGCTCCGCAGCTCGCCCCGTTCCACGATCATCCGGTTGGTGCCCATCTCTGGCGTGCCGCCGACGAGATGGAGAGACTGATCGAAGGCGGTGGTGAGACCGGCGAGATCGCCGATACCGTTGGGTCGACCGAGGAGTTACTCCTGGCGGCCTTCCTCCATGACATCGGGAAGGCACGGGGTGGCAACCATGCAGACGTTGGGGCTGTGGTAGCCGCCGGATTTCTGAGGCGTCTGGGCTTCGGAGCGACCACGAGCGGCGTGGTGGTGGAGGCCATCAGGCTTCATCTTCTGCTGTCGGAGACGGCGACGCGGCGTGACATCGCCAGTCTCGATGTCATCAACGACGTGGCCGACCGTGTTGGTGACGTGCATTTGCTCGATGTGCTCTATCTGCTGACGATCGCCGACCTCAAAGGCACCGGGACCACCATGTGGAATGAGTGGAGGTCGACGTTGATTCGGGCTCTATATCGCAAGGTGCGGGAGGCGATCGAAGAGGGTGGTGCCTTGCCGGCGACACCGGATGTCGCCGCAGTCGTCGCCGTCGCCCGGGGCTCGGCCGAGCGACGAGAGATCGAAGAGCACGTTGCCGCGATGCCGGACGATTACCTCGGTGCGACAACGGCACGCGAAATCCTGTGGCACCTCGATGTCATCAGAAACATGGACGATGTCGTCGCGGTGTCAGTCGACCCTGAGGATATGGGACGGGTGCTCGTCGTCGGGGCTGATCGAGCCGGGTTCTTGCTGGCTGTGACCAGGGCGTTCACGGCGAATGGGGTCGGGGTCCTCGATGCCCGGCTGCGCACACGATCGGACGGCATAGCCATCGACACCTTCCACGTCGTCACAGACAAGACCGGTGAGCCGGTTCCCGAGGCGCGGTGGGAATCGGTCCTCGCTGATTTGCGGAGGGGGCTCGCCGAGGGTGGAGATCTGAGGCCGGCAATGCGAGAGCGGGTTGCCGCGTATCTCCGAGATGATGACGACGGCGACGTGGCCGAGGTGAGAACGGGGCTGGTGGATCGCCGCACCGTGGTTGAGGTGCGGGTGCCCGATCGGATCGGGCTGCTCGCCGACATCGTCGAAGCACTGCATGGTGACGGGCTCGACATTCACCTTGCCCGGATCGACACGATGGGTGGCATGGCCAGGGACATCTTCTATGTTCGCCGCGCCGGTGGCGTCCCGATCCGGAACGAGTCTGAGTTGGCGGCGCTACGGGGCCGTCTCCAGGACAAGCTCAGGGGCTGAGCGAGCAGGTTGCCGCCCAGCCCCGAGCCTTTGGGGATGTGTTGTACGGGGTGGAGCTAGATGGCGTCCTTCCCCTGTTCTCCCGTCCTGATGCGCGTCAGCCCTTCGACGGGAGTGATCCAGATCTTCCCATCTCCGATCTGACCCGTGCTTGCCGTCGTCTGGATGACGTCGGTTACCGCCGCAGCCTCGGTCTCTTCGACAATGACCTCCAGCTTCACCTTGGGGGTGAACTCGACGGTGTACTCGGCGCCCCGATAGGTCTCAGTGTGCCCGCCCTGGCGGCCGAATCCCTTGACCTCGGTGATCGTGATCCCCTTGACCCCGATCGCCCGGAGCGCATCCTTGACTTCGTCGACTTTGTGCGGCTTGATCACCGCTGTTACGAGTTTCATGTTCCTTCGACTCCTCTCAGCAGTTTTCTAGGCCAAAGCCGTTGTATCGAGACCGTAGCCAGGTGCGCCGTGCTCTACCACGTCCAGTCCCTCGATCTCCTCTGCGGCGGGGACCCGGAGGCCGATCGTCGACTTGAGAGCGTAGAACAGGGCCCCGGAGGTGATCGTCACGAAGACGAATACCGCCACGACGCCGAGGATTTGGGAGCCCAACAGGGCGAAGCCGTCTCCGTAGAAGAGGCCGCCATCGGTTGCCAGGAACCCGACCATCAGCGTCCCGAATGCCCCACACACGCCGTGGACCGAGATTGCACCGACCGGGTCATCAACGCCAACACGGTCGATGAAGAACACCGAGAACACAACCAGGATGCCTGCGAGGGCTCCGATGATGAATGCGCCCCACGGGGACACGGCCGCGGTGCCGGCAGTGATGCCGACCAGACCGGCGAGCACGCCGTTGCCTGCCATCGCGACATCTGGGAAACCGGTCTTGAGCCACACCGTGATCGTTGCGCTCACTGCTCCGGCTGCGCCCACGATCAGCGTGGTCAGCGCGATAGCGGACACTGCTGCGTCGGCGGCAAGCTCCGAACCGGGGTTGAACCCGAACCAGCCGATGAACAGGATGAACACACCGATAATGGCGAACGGGATCGAGTGACCGGGGATGGCCCGTGGCTTGCCGTCCTTGTCGTATTTGCCGATGCGGGGGCCGAGGATGATGGCGCCCATCAAGGCAGCCCAGCCACCGACACTGTGAACGACGGTCGAACCGGCGAAGTCGGTCATCGGGGTGCTGAGCGTTGACAGCCAGCCACCGCCCCACACCCAGTGGACGACGATCGGATAGATGAGAGCGGTGATGACGAAGCTGTATACGAAGTAGCTCTTGAACTTCGTACGTTCCGCCATCGCCCCCGAGACGATGGTTGCCGCGGTTGCGGCAAACGCCACCTGGAAGATGAAGAACGTCGGCAGCGACAGAGTACCGAAGTACCCATCGGCGAAGTGGTTCGTATTGAGGAACCAACCCTCGGTCCCCATGAACCCGTTGCCGGAGCCGAACGCGATGGCGAACCCGGTGAAGGCGAATGCCAACACGCCGGCCGCAAAGTCCATCAAGTTCTTCATCATTATGTTGGCGACGCTCTTGGCCCGGGTCAGGCCGGCTTCAACCAGGGCGAAACCCGCCTGCATGAAGATGACCAATACCGCCGCAACCAGAACCCAGATATTATCCAGAGTGGCCTGGACGGCATCTGCGGTCATTCCTTCCTGCGCCAGTGCCGGGGCGGCTAGCAACAGTGTTGCCAGCATCGCTCCTGTGCCTATGAACAGCAGTCTCCGCTTCATTTGTTTGTCTCCCTTGCCTTCCGGCTTTTAGCGCCCTCCCGGGCATGTCAGGAGACACACCCGGGATCAGGTTGGGCAGGAAGGTACGGAGCGAACGTTTCTCCACGGGAAACCAGGGGTAAACATCCGGTTTCGCTTCGGTAACGGGAGTGTTTCAGCCTCTCGTCCGAACAGGCCCGAAGCTGATTAACGCAACGCGGGCTTGAAGCCGGGTCGAGTCTCTTCGTAGGTGTCGATGGCATCACCGTGGGTGAGGGTGAGGGCGATGTTGTCGAGACCGTTGTTGAGCCGATGTTTGACGAACGCGTCTATGTCGAAATGCGCCTCAAAGCCAATGCTGGTCACGGTCTGGCTGTCGAGATCGATTGTCACCAGGTTGTCTGGGTCGTCGGCGATCTGTGTGAGCGCAGCGACTTCGTCATCGGTGAGGGTGACCGGCAGCAGGCCGATGTTGATGCAATTGTTGTAGAAGATGTCGGCGAAAGAGGGGGCGATGATTGCCCGGAAGCCGCGGTCCTCGATGGACCAGGGGGCATGTTCCCGCGAGGAGCCGGAGCCGAAATTGGGACCGCTCACCAGCACTTCAGCGCCCGCATATGCAGGCTGGTTCAGGATGAAATCGGGGATCAACTCACCCTCCTGATCGTATGCCCACTCGTAGAAGAGGAATGGTCCGAAGCCGCTGCGCTCGACCCTCTTGAGATACTGCTTTGGGATGATGGCGTCGGTATCGACGTTGGCGCGGGGGAGCGGCGCCATCTGGCCGGTGATGACAGAGATCGGTTCCATTACACCCACTCCCTAACGTCAACAAAATGCCCTTCGACCGCAGCAGCGACCGCCATCTCCGGGCTGACCAGATGGGTGCGCCCGTTGCGGCCCTGTCTGCCCTCGAAGTTGCGGTTTGAGGTTGATGCGCAGCGTTCGCCCGGCATGAGGATGTCGGGGTTCATGCCGAGGCACATCGAGCACCCGGGTTCCCGCCACTCGAACCCGGCTTCCTTGAAGATGAGATCCAGACCCTCCTCCTCGGCCTGCATCTTCACCAGACCGGACCCGGGCACCACCATGGCATGCACCTCAGGGTGGACCTTCTTGCCCGCGAGTAGTCGGGCCCCGGCCCGGAGGTCCTCGATACGTCCGTTTGTGCACGATCCGAAGAACACCCGGTCGAGCGGGACATCCATGATCGGGGTGCCCGCCTCCAGATCCATATAGACGAGGGCGCGCTCGGCGGCGTCACGGGCGAGTGGGTCGTCGAACTCGGACGGGTTGGGGACAGATCCGGTGACCGGGACTGTCTGAGCCGGGTTGGTGCCCCACGAAACGTACGGGGCGAGGTCGTCGGCGTCGATGTCGATCTCGACGTCGAATGTCGCCCCCGGATCTGTTCGGACCGATTCCCAGTACTCGACGGCCTTGTCCCAGTCGGCGCCCACGGGCGCGTAGTTGCGGCCTTTCAGGTACTCGAAGGTGGTTTCGTCGGGAGCGATCATCCCCGCCCTGGCGCCACCTTCGATTGACATGTTGCAGATGGTCATGCGGCCCGCCATCGAGAGCGACTCGATGGTCGAGCCCCGATATTCGATGACATATCCGGTGCCACCGGCGACGCCGATCCGGTTGATGATGCCGAGGATGATGTCTTTGGCGGTCACACCGGTGGGGAGGGTGCCGTTGACATTGACCGCCATCGACTTCGGCCGCGATTGGGGGAGCGTCTGAGTGGCGAGCACGTGCTCCACCTCGGAGGTGCCGATTCCGAAGGCGAGCGCACCGAATGCGCCGTGGGTGGAGGTGTGCGAGTCGCCGCACACGATGGTCATCCCCGGCTGGGTGACACCCTGTTCGGGGCCGATGACGTGGACGATGCCCTGGCGGATATCGCTGATGTCGTAGAGCTCGATGCCGTGTCGCTTGCAGTTGGCCACGAGAGTGTCGATCTGCTTTTTGGACAGCGGGTCCTTGATCCCGAGCGCACGGCCTTCAGTGGGGACTCCGTGGTCGACGGTCGCCAGCGTCAGATCGGGTCGCCGCACCTTGCGGTTGGTCAGTTCGAGCGACTCGAACGCCTGGGGAGAGGTCACCTCATGTACGAGATGGAGATCGATGTAGAGCAGGTCGGGCTCGGACCCTCCTCCGGAGCGGACGACGTGGTCGTCCCATATCTTCTCGTACATCGTTCTTGGTGCCACCGATCACTCCTCTGTGTGACCGGAAACTGTAGTCAAGTCGCTGTGGTGATCCGGCGAGAGGGTCTTCCCCGAGCTCCGGTCGGCGGGTATCGTCGTTCTGGTTATCAGGGGAGGCGCCATGACAGACACGACAGTCGACGAGTATCTCGCACAAGCTCCTGAGCCGCAGCAAACCACTCTCGGGTACGTCCGTGAGACATTGCGCTCGATATTGCCCGACGCACAGGAGACCATCTCCTACGGGGCTCCGGCACTCGAGATGCACGGGAAGCTGGTTGCCGGCTACGCATACTTCAAGAATCACTGCAGCTATTTCCCACACTCGGGATCGGTGCTGTCGGAGCTGGCTGATGAGTTGGACGGATACAAGTGGTCAAAAGGCGCGCTCCAATTTCCCCCTGACCGGGCTCTCCCGGAGGGACTGCTGCGCCTACTCGTCAAGACCAGGCTGACACAACTCGGTCTGTGACGTCCGGGCCGTTACGCTCCCGGGTTCATGGATGATGCAAGGACACAACGGCTCGGCATTGCGATCGCGCTGACTGCTGCTCTCTTGTGGGGTGTCAGTGGGGCTGTGGCGGCAGGTGCGTTCGCCGATATCACGCCGGCCAGGGTGGCCCAGGCTCGTGCCCTCCAGGCGGCTTTGATTCTCGTTCCCTGGGCGATGTGGCGTGGCTTGCTACGACCCGCCGGAAAACTGGGTTGGTTGATCGCTATCGGGGTCAATCTCGCGGTGGTGAATGTCACGTTCTACTGGGCTCTCGAACGGCTCGGGGTCGGACCGGGGGCGACCATCCAGTTCCTCGGGCCGATTCTCGTGCTCGGGTGGATGGTGGTCGTTCAACACCGGAACGTCACCGCGGTGGCCTGGATAGCCGCCGTGTTGGCGGTGATCGGGGTGGCGCTTGTCAGCGAGGCATGGGACGTTGCCAATGCCGACTGGCTGGGTGTGGCAGCAGGTCTGGCATCTGCGGTAGCGTTTGCCTCCTACTTACTCATCGGTGAGCACCTCGGAAGGACGTTGCCTGCCGTGACCGTCATGGCGTGGGGTTTTCTGGTCGCCTCGGTCTTCTGGGCTGTCGTCCAGCCGTGGTGGAGCTTCCCGATCCATCTGTCCGGCGACGTGTGGGTCAAGCTCGTGTGGGTTGGGATTGCGGGAACTGCTATTCCGTTCCTGCTCGAGATCGCTGCGTTGAAGCGGGCCGCTTCGGGCATCGTCGGTGTGGTGGCGACTGCGGAGCCGGTGATCGGGGCCACTGCGGCTTGGATCCTGCTCGAGCAACGGCTTGGCGCGCTGCAGATCCTCGGCGGTTTGATGGTGGTGATCGCAGTCGCTTCGATCCAGCGGTGGGGCCTGCCCCGCCATGAAGTCCCGTATGAGGCCGTGCGCTGAGTACGCTGGCTGGCATGACCACGGTGCTTGCGTTGCTTCTGGTGCTCCTGCCGCTGTCCTCACCATTCGGGGAGGCCTCTGCGACCGCCACATCCACCGATGGCGGTCTTCGATTCGAGGTGTCGGTTGAGGTGCAGGGGAGCCCGGTTGCGGTCCTGGTCAGAGGGATCGGCGCCGGAGCCAGCGAACTGCCGCCCGTTGCTCTCGGTGATCAGGGTGATGGCACCTGGGCCGGCATTGTCCAGCTTCCTGTGGTTGAGAACATCCGGGTCGGTTTTGAGTTCATTCCTGTTTCGGGGCCGGCAACCGTTTCGGAGTTGCACGCCCTCACCGATCTCGGCGTTGACCGCGCGATCTTCGAGAACAAGGCGTCGTCGACCTCGCAGTCCGAGGAGGATGAGCCGTTGGTTTCTCCTGAGGGCAGGCGCTGGGGCTGGATGGCCCTGGCAGCCGGTGCCGCGGCGCTGACGTTGATTGCTCTCTGGGCAATCGGATCGGTCCGCCGGGCGGAGGGTGACGAGATCGTCGAGAGTGTCGAGCGTGTCGATGACGATGGCGGAGATGATGGCGGCGACGAGCCTACGGTCGATATTTGACAAACGTTTGACTTTTCCCGACAATGCGGGAAATGTCGACCGAACCTCTCCCGGACCACCAGAAGACCGGCCTCGACTACGAGGCCGATGAGTACTTCCATGCTGAGACACCGGAACAACTGAAGGCGCTTGGCAACCAGCTGCGGATGTCGCTTCTCGATCTTCTCAACGAGCGGGCAGCATCAATCACCGAGTTGGCCGATGCGGTCGGGCGACCCAAGGGGACGGTCGGCTATCACGTCAAGGTTCTGGAAGACAACGGATTTATCCGAGTAGTGCGTACCCGTCAGGTACGGGCCATGACGGAGAAGCTCTATGGACGCACCGCACACACAATCATCTTCCACGGTTCGCCGGACCCCGGTGGCAAGATGTTCATGCTCCAGGAGGCGCTGGCCGAGGCCGTTGTTGACGACGACGCGGCGCTGGCGGCCTCGACGCTCCGACACGTCCGCATGAGCGAGGATCAGGCCGTCGCCTTCTGGGACCGAGTGCTCGAACTGGCGGTGCAGTTTGCCAAAGCGCCACGTGGCGGAGACCGTGTCTACGGGTTTCTCGGGGCCGTCTATCCAACAGATCTGCCGGTATTGCCCAACAGCGGAGAGCGAGAATGACCGAGACCAAGCAGAAGATCAAGCTCGGCGCCCGCTACTGGAAGCTGTGGACGGCGAGTGTTATCTCGAACCTCGGCGACGGAGTTGCCCAGATCGCGTATCCGTGGCTGGCGTCCGCGGTCACCAGGAACGGCTTCCTGATCGCACTCATCGCGATCGCTCAGCGGCTGCCGTGGCTCGTGTTCACTTTGCCCGCCGGGGTGATTACCGACCGGGTCGACCGCCGCAAGCTAATGGTCGGCATGGATACGATCCGTACGCTGATCACCGGTGTTGTCGCGTTGTTCGTGCTTGCTCGATCCGGTGTCCTGCCCGCACCCGACGCC
This sequence comes from uncultured bacterium, assembly GCA_963731695.1. GTDB lineage: Bacteria > Actinomycetota > Acidimicrobiia > Spongiisociales > UBA5794 > JAAETI01. Next base: position 17,799 of record CAVSWM010000001.1, read on the forward strand.
ATCGAGTCCGGTCTCGAGATCGCCACCGAGCCCGTGATGTACACCGTGCTGTTGCTGGCCGCATTGCTGATGGGGTTTGCCGAGGTGCTTCGTGACAACTCAGCGCAGACGATTCTCCCCGCAATCGTCAAACCGGAGGCCCTCGAGAAGGCCAACGGTCAGATGTGGGGTGTCGAGATGGTGGCGAACAGCTTTGTGGGCCCACCGCTCGGGAGCGCGCTGCTTGCGATCGGGTTCTGCCCTCCCGTTCTTCTTCGACGGTGGGACCTTCGCCGTCGCCGCCGGGTTGGTGTTTCTCATCACCGGCGACTACCGGACCCACAAGGGCGACGAGGCTCCGAAGAAGATCGAATGGGTCGACGAGATCAAGGAGGGATGGAACTGGCTGTGGGCGCATCCTCTGCTCCGGCCCATGGCAATCATTCTCGGTCTGATGAACGCGATGTTCGCAGTGACCATGGCCACCTTCGTGCTGTTCGCCCAGGAGGTGCTCCATGTGAGCGCCTTTACCTTTGCCATTCTCGGCACAGGCGGTGCCATCGGCGGTTTGCTGGCTACTTTCCTGGCCAGCAGGGTGTCTCAGAAGATCGGCAGCGGGCCGGCGCTCTACCTCACCATGCTCGGCAGCGGCGTGACGTCGCTGGTCACCGGGGTGGCGTCGCATTGGTCCATCGCATGGGCGATGTTCGCCCTCGGCACCTTCGTCGGGGTGGTGTGGAATGTGATCACGGTCTCGCTGCGGCAGACGATCATTCCCGACCGGCTGCTGGGCAGGGTCAACAGCGTCTATCGGTTCTTTGCCTGGGGGATGATCCCGATCGGTTCGGCAATCGGTGGTCTCCTACAGGTCGGAACCGAGGCTTCGCTGGGCAGGGAGACGTCGCTGCGATTGCCGTGGTTCGTTGTGTCTGCCGCCTGGCTGCTGTTGTTTGCATATGCCGCACCAAAGCTGACGACGGAAAAGATCGAGGCGGCACGCGCCGAGGGTATCGCTGCAAAGAAGGCGGCCGGCGAGATTCCAGGCGACGGTGAGATCGCCAGCGAAGCCATTAGCGAGGCGGGTGTTGCCGGCGCTCCGCCACCCCTCGACGAGAATTCGGACTGAGGTACTTCCCAAGCCACAATCGAGTCCGATACGCATTGCGGCCGCCCCCCGGGGCGGCCGCAAGCGCGTGGGAATAGGCGAAGGCAGGAGTATTCGGCAAGAAGGGGATTGGTTGCTGAGCCCGCGACCCGGGGGGTGGCTCACGGATCACGCCCGCTTGTCGTGTACCGATGACCGAGCTGGCTGGTGAATACGTAGTCGCCGTCCGCCATCCTGCGGTAGGTCCAGCGGTGTCGATGTCGCCCCGTATGGTGGTATTTGCACAGGGGGGCGAGGTCGTCGGTGTGGGTGTGACCGCTCTCGGCGTATGGGACCGTGTGGTCGATATCGCTGTTGACGGCGGGCATACGACACCCCGGGAAGGCACAGGTTCGGTCCCGGTTCTCGACGTGGCGACTCTGTGACCTCGTCGGGCGTCGTCTGGTGGCTCCCTCTGCGATGACCATTCCGGAATCCGGGTTATAGATGGTCCAGTCCCAAGAGGTATCGGCCTGGCGCTCCGCCAGCTGTCGAGCGATGTCGGCAATTACGGGGCCGTAGCCGGCAAGCTCTCCCGGCTGGTCGGCGAGCCCGGCGAGGGTCTTCAGATCCGAGTGGAGATGAACGCCACCGCCTGCCGACCGGGCCGCAGCACCGGAACCGTCGAAGATGTCGAGGAACACGTCTGACCTCAGCTGGTCCATGGTGCGTGTTTCGTCGGCGCTGCGTAGCGAACGAGCAAAGCGATTGACTCTTGCCATGGCAGCGTTGGCTCGATCAACCGGGAGATTCATCGCAAAGAGATTGGCGGTCCCGTCTGGGTTGGATTCGAGCGCGACGTACCGGTCTTCGACTGCCGACTCGTATCGCTCCTTGGCATCCTCGGGGTCAGATTGGAAGCACAGCTTTCGCAGCTTATGGCCGAGCTGCCCGGTGGTGAGCCGCCCCGCATCAGAGATAATGTCGTCGACAACGTTGCGGGCTGCCGCCATTGATAGGTGGGTGGTCTCATTGATGATGACCCGGGCACGTCGCACGTCGATGGTGCGTCTCTGAGTGCTTCCCACACCGACGGGAGTCGGCGCTGTAGATCGAGAGCGAACTCCATCTCGGTTTCGGAGGCGCGGCGGGTCAAACGGAGCGCTGCCGCCACCTCCATCGCAGCGGCGTCCTCGACATAGCTGCCAGACATATCATCAGGGTCGATGACGTCGACGATGGACGACATTGTCCGATACCGCTGTGAGTGGACCCAGGAAAGAAGGCGATCCTGGGCTCTGAGCACTCTGATCCGATCGGATGGAGTGCAATGATCGATGTCGATGTGACCCAAGAAGACAGCTAGGACCGGCCCGGGATCCATGGTCTCCAGGCTGGGCGGGATCTCCTTGGTGCACCTGACAGAATCGAACATATGTTCGACTGTATCAGGTGCGAACAACACAATCCATAGGTCTGTTTGGACTTCATCGAACGCTGATTAGTAGCGCCCCGACGACCAGCAATCCCGCTCCCAGGGGTTGGCGGATGCTGATCTCGATGCCGTCTGTCGTCAGATCGAGCACGAGTCCTGTGACCAGCTGACTGGCGACCACGATGGCCAGCGTCGTGCTGGCGCCGAGGCGTGCAGATGCATAGCCGAGTGCGGCAACGATGCCCCAACCAAGGGCACCGAGCGGCAGCCACCACCACTTGCCGACAATCGGGATTGCGGCCGACCAGGCGCGTTGTGAGGCAACCCAGATGAGACCGGCAACAAGGCCCGAGCTCTGCAGGGCGGTCGAGATCACAAGTGGCGGCACATCCTGGCTGGCGCGGCCGACTAGCAGCACCTGGATGGCGATCGAGACCCCGACAACGACGGCAACCACGAATGCGCTTTCCATCACAGCTCCCTTCATTGAGGACAACAACTGTGCGGAAAGCGATGGCCGGCTCGACCCATCTGTGATGGACGGCCCGCAAGACCGGCAACGGCCAGTCTAGGTGAGATTGCCTACTCCGTCCCTGCCCACTCGAGTGCGGCGATGTCCAGCTTGGTCATCTGCAACATCGCCGTCACTGCGCCAGGGACGGCCAGCAATTCGGAGAGGTTGACAGGAATGATCTGCCATGAGACGCCGAACCTGTCGACGAGCCACCCACATTGCGACTCGTGTCCTCCGTCGGCGATGAGGGCATCCCAAACCCGATCGATCTCGCTCTGGTCCTCGCACTCGGCGACCAGCGAGATTGCCTCGTTGAAGGTGAAATGCGGTCCGCCGTTGAGAGCGCTGAAGCGGGCGCCCTGGAGGGTGAACGAGACGGTCATCACCGAGCCTGCCTCACGTCCCGGGATGCCCTCGCCGTAGCGCTCGATACCGGTAACGGCCGAGTCGGGGAACAGCGAGGTGTACAGCTCGGCGGCTGCTTCGGCCTGCGTGTCGAACCAGAGCATCGGGTACGGGGTGTTCATCGGGTCTCCTCCTGCAGAGTCCGGGCCAGGTTGTCGAGCTGCTGCTCCCAACCGGAGACCGACATCTCGGTCCAGTGGTCGTCGTGCATCGCGTCGAGGATGAGGGTGAGGCGAGTCCCATTCCCGAGCGGTTCGAGCTCGAGACGGGTCCCGACGTCGTAGCTCTCCACGTCCGGGACGAAGTCGACAGCGCTTCGGTAGGAGAGACGCCGGTACGGCACGACTTCAGTGAAGTGCATGTCGTGGGTGGTTGTGGTCGGCATCCCCTGTGCCTCCATGAATGCCCTCATCTCGGCGGTTTCGGCAATCATCGAGTAGATCATCTTGCCCCCCGGTCGCACGTCGAGCTCCTTGACCTCAACACCAAATCCCTCAGGGCCCCACCACGACTCGATGCCGTCCGCCGTGGTCCACAGCTCCCATACTTCGGCCGGGCTGGCGTCATAGGTGCGCTCGATGCGCACGGTGCGTTGCTCGGTCATGCCGTCTCCGTTCTCTGTCCTGTCTGCTGGCGATGCTCCAGCTCATTTCCCATCCGGTCGAGCCGGTCTTCCCACAGCCGGCGGTAGTCGTCGATCCAGCGATCGATCGCCTGGAAGGGTTCGGGTCGCAGCGAGTAGAGGCGCCGTTGCCCTTCGGCCCGCACTTGCACGAATCCGGCTTCGTTGAGGATGCGGAGGTGCCGGGACACTCCGCTTTGGGCGATGGAGACCCTGTCAACCAGGTCGCCGACCGCATGCTCGCCGGATCGCAACTCGTCAACGATCTGACGGCGGGTCGGATCGCTCAATATCTCGAATATCTCAGAATCCATAAAGATGTATATACACAACGGTAGATAGATGTGTCAAGAAGATTCTGTCGCGAAACTCGCGGCAGTCTTCAGTTGAGCGCCTCAGGCTCGGAGCAGCTCATGGTCTCGAACTCGTAGCCGGTAGATGCTTGTTCGAGGCCGGTGCACGTATACCGCGACCACGAACCCCAGTTCGTAGCCTGCTCGAAGAAGACCTCGACGTCGTCACCGCCGGTCCGATAGATGAGGTGGCGCAGTATCGTCGGGTCCTCTGTCGGTTCATACGAATTGAGTTCGGCTGGCTTGCCGTTGCTGTACGCATCGAGAAAGCATCGTCGCTTCTCGTTGGGGAGAACCGTCGATGAGGATGCCATCGTGTAGGCGAGCTCCTCGAGCCCGTAGTCGGTCCCGCACGTTGGGTACGGCGCACGCAGGGCAATCTCGTCCGGGACATCCGATGACGGCTGGGTCTCGGGCAGGGTTATCTCGCAACCTGCCCCCGGTGCCCAGGTGATCAGGACGTTGCTCCTCTCACCATCGGTAACGACGACCTCGATCGAGCATTGCTCGGCCCGCCCCGCATCGAGCCCGCCGTCGCCTATTGGCTGGCCGTCCTCGTCGAGGTCGGGACAACTCGCCGAGCAAGGACGCTGCCAGCTCTCCAGCACGTAGGTGCCGGGCTCGACAGCCACCTGAGCCAATACCGACGTGCTGGCTGCTGGCGCGTAGCCGCGGTCTATGACGGCGCCGCCGTCGCTGCTCAAGCTGAGGAATGAGATCTGTCCCTCGGTGTAACAGCAGTCGGTCTGATCCTGGGTGATGCGGATTGTCGCCGTGTGTGTCGGGTCGACTGTCGTGGCGTTGCCCGAACCAGACGCGCCACATCCGGCAATGAACAATGCGATTGTTGCGACAGTCAGCTTGCGGATCACCGGGGTCCCCTCCTCGTGCTAACTGTAGGGCACTCTCCGACTCCGTTCACCGGTCTATCTAAAGGCGCTCGTGGATTGATCCGCTTTCACGTCTGTGGGGCGAGGCGGGACGGGCACCCTGGGAGGGCGAGTGCCCACTATCGGCTACGACGTCATGTAGGGCCGGTCTGGGAACCGGTTGTCGTGCCGCGGGCTACGTTCCTACGATTCGAGCAGGCAAACCAAGGAGCAGTTGTGAACACCAGAGACATCCTCAAGGACGCGTACATGCGGATCGTCGAGGGAGTCCACCGGGTGACCAATGATCTCGACGAAGCTGCCCTGACGTACCGACCGGAGGCTGACTCCAACTCGATCGGGTGGCTGGTTTGGCATCTTCTCCGGGTACAGGACCACCACGTTTCGGATGTAGCGCAGCGTGGCCAGGTGTGGATCGAGGATGGTTGGGCAGATCGCTTTGGGATGCCGGCTGAGTCGGAGAATGTCGGATACGGCCACACCAGCGAGCAGGTAGCGGCGGTGCGGATCTCCGATCCGCAGATCCTCTGCGACTACGCCGATGTCGTCCACGCCAGGACGCTGGAATACCTCGAGACGATCGACCCTGAGGAGCTCAGCCGGATTGTCGATACCCGCTGGAATCCACCGGTGACGGCGGGGGTGCGGCTCGTCAGCGTCATCGGCGACGATATGCAACACCTCGGTCAGGCGGCGTACGTGCGCGGGCTATATGAGCGGCTCGGCTGAATCAGGTCCGGATTTCGACCACGAGCTTGCCACGGGCGTGTCCTTCCATCTGATAGGCGAGGGCTTCGGGAATCTGCTCGAAGGAGAAGGTGCGGTCAAGGTAAGGCTTCACGTCGCCGGATTCGATGAGGCCGGTGAGCGTGGCCATGTCTGCAGGTGCCATGGGATGCCAGGGCAACAGCCCCATCCTCCGGCTGCCCACCAATGACAGAAACGGTGTTGCCAGTAGCCGCACCATGTGGGCCATGGTCCCGGGGATCATCACATAGACGCCGCCGGGGGCGAGGGTGCGCCGGGAGGCGAGGATCGAATGGAACGCAGCGATGTCGAGGATTCGGTTGTAGCGCTCGCCGGTCTTGGTGAAGTCCTGGTTCGTGTAGTCGATGGTGCGGTCGGCGCCGACTGTCTTCATCAGGTCGAGCTTGTCGGTATGGTCGACGCCGGTGACGTCGGCACCAAGCGCCTTGGCGATCTGGATCGCAAACGGACCAACGGTGCCACCGGCACCGTTGATCAGCACGCGCTGGCCGGTGCGGACCGGCCGCCTCCCCTGTAGACCCTGCGTAGCCATGATGCCGGCCTGAGGTACCGCTGCCGCCTCGGTGAAACTGAGGTTGCGGGGCTTGGGGGCAAATGCCGTCACGGGTGCGCAGGCGTACTCGGCGAAGGCACCCATGCCGTGGTTGGTGAGATCCCCGATCACCGCGTCACCGATGGCGAATCGACTCACATTGGGTCCGACCGCCTCCACGACACCGGCCACGTCGAGGCCGAGGCGCTGGCTGCGAGGATTGCGTAACCCGCTGCTGAGCCGGGCCATCTTTGGCCGACCAAGCAAGTAGTCGACGTCGGCCATGTTTATCGATGTGGCCGCGACACGGACCAGTGCCTCACCATCCCCGGGTACCGGTGTCGGGACATCACGCAGTTCGAGAACGTCGGGTCCGCCGTATGTGGTTCGCAGAAAGGCTTTCATGGTGGTCGGGTGACCTTAACCCGATCAGCTTGCAGGGAGAGGCACGAAGTCGGAAGCCCGGCTTCACAGACGAACAGTCGGTGCGGCTACAGATCTCTCTTGCGCAGCAGAATGGCGGCGGTGACTGCCGCGGCGACACCGGCCACCGTTGCTCCGGACCACCACGGATTTGGCCTCGGAAGACGGGTCCGCAGGCTCACCTGACGCTCGAACTCGAGGATCGGCCATTCCCGCTCCTCGGCGGCCTTGCGCAGTTCCTTGTCGGGATTGACGGCAACCGGGTTGCCCACCATCTCCATCATGGGCAAATCGGTGGCGCTGTCCGAGTAGGCGTATGACTTGGCCAGATCGATGTCTTCTTTCGACGCTAGCTCTTGTATCGCCTTGACCTTGCCTTCGCCCATCGCATACAGCTCGATCTCCTGTAGGAAGAAACCGGCCGCATCTGTCTTGACCCTGGTTGCGATGAAATCGGTGACGCCGATGTATCGGCCAAGCGGCCGGACGATCTGCTCCGGGCTCGCTGAGACGATCACCACCTTGCGGCCCTCTCGTTTGTGCTGGTCGATCAGCGTCAACGCCTCTGCGTACACGATCGGGTCGGCGACTTCTTCGAGTGTCTCTTCCACCAACTGCTCGATCTCAGCACGATGCCACCCGGATGTGAGCATGAGCATCTGGTCGCGGGCCCGCTCCAACTGATCCTCGTCGGCGCCGAACAGCACGTAGAAGAGTTGGGCAAATCCCATCTTCATCAGTGCCCTACGTCTTAGGAACCCGGCCTTGTAGAAGGGCTTGCCAAAGGCGAGCGTCGAAGACTTTGCGATGACCGTTTTATCGAGATCGAAGAATGCTGCCTCCATAGGGTGATACTACGGCTGGTTTGGGGCAACAGTTGAGGCCTCACCCTCCGGGTGAGGTTTGAGTTTCCGCTTTGCGGAAACTCAGCCCAGGGGCGGAAACTCAGTCTTGGCCGATGTTCTGCGGAGCAGAACTCGATCCTCGCCGCAGGCGAGGCCTCGCCGGAGTCGAGGCACAGACCTCTTGTATCGCTTCTCGCCAGCGCATATCTTCGGTGGTGCTTCCCCGTTGTGTCAGAGGAGAAGGGGAAGACGGTCATGACCACGCTGGCCATCAGCTGTGCGACCGATGGTGTTCTCGGGGTTATTGCCCCGATGGCGCTCGCCGCAGCTGTCGGGACCGCCCTTGTCGTCGACCTGGACCCGCTCGGCCCTCCGTATCCCGGGTCGGCGTCGCTTGCTGATCTCGTCGAGGAAGGTCCCCGTCTCGACGATCTGCGCCCAACACGTCGGGGTGTTGCCGTGCTCCGCAATGGCGGCATCGACGCCGCGGCGGCTCGTGATGTCATTGCTGCGCTGGCCAAAGGATGGCCTCGATTGGTCCTCCGGCTCGGCTCAACCTCCGATGCCGCGGTGGGCCATGGAGGCGGTGCGGTCCCGGTGATTCCACTGTTGCCGGGTGGAATGACACCCAGATGCGAGTGGCCTGCCGTCTACCAACAGATGGGCTGGCACATCAAGGCGCCCGGACCGGGGATGACCATCAGGACTCCTTCGCGGTCGACGGCGGCTGCACTCCTGGAGGGTCGTGTTCCGGTGCGGAGCCGGTGGGTGCGGTCGTGGCGGCAGGTTTGGGAGATGTCGTGGGTGTAGTGGAACGGCTGGCGAGGAGGGTCGTGTCAGACGCTGTGGCGTTCGATCGTGACACGGTTGCAGACCACGTCTCCAGGCTGCTGCCGGTGGAAGCGCCTCTTCTCGATGAGACGGAGGCGATTGCAGTTGTCGATGCTGTCGTTGGTCTCGGTCCGCTCGAAGGGCTGCTCCGGGACCCATCGGTCAGTGACCTGCTGGTGAACGGGGACGGCACTGTCTGGGTGGAACGTGCCGGGGTGTTGCGTCGTGAGGACTTCGAATTCAAACGGCAAGGTGAGCTGGTGGCCGCAGTTGAGCGGATCATTGCCCCGCTCGGGCTCCGGCTCGACCCGGCCAGCCCCGCAGTTGACGCCCGGCTCTCGGACGGGTCGCGGCTCCATGCGATCGTCCCACCCGCATCACCCGACGGTCCTGTACTAGCAGTGAGGCGGTTCAGCGAAGCGGTCCGGGATCTCGACGAGCTGCAAGCCGTCGCAGGTATCAGCGGTAAGGGCTCGACGTTGCTACGCAGGATGGTTGCCGAGCGCGCCAACATTCTCGTGTGCGGCCCGACCGGTGCCGGGAAGACAACGCTGCTCAACGTACTGCTCCACGAGCTCCCACCGGAGGAGCGGGTGGTGACCATTGAAGACGCCACAGAGCTCCGTCCGGCCGGGCACGTCGTGCGGCTCGAAGGCCGACCCGGCAACACCGAGGGTGCGGGCGCCATTACCCAGCGGCAACTACTGCGCCACGCACTCCGCCTCCGCCCCGACCGCATCGTCGTCGGTGAGGTTCGTGGCGCTGAAGCGTTCGACATGATCCAGGCGTTGTCGACGGGTCACGAGGGCTCCATGTCGACGATCCACGCAAGCACCGCGGCAGAAGCGCTGTGGCGTCTCGAGACACTGGCGCTGCTCGAGGTGACTGCGACGGCAGAGAGTATCCACCGGCAGGTTCGGGCCGTGGTGGATGTAGTGGTGGTCGTCGGGCGTCGCGGGGGCAAGCGGTTGGTGCGGTCCATCGTCACGGTGGGTAACGACCTCGAGGAGGTCTACACGTGCTCGTGACCATCGTGCTCGCCCTGCTGATTTTGTCGTTCCCAAACCGGGAGCGTTGGACATGGCGGCAACGATCGCCAGAACTGGACGAGCAGCAGGTTCTCTCGTCGATACATGCCGAACTCGCCGCAGGCGCCTCACTGCGGCAGGCCATCGCCGTCGCAGGAGACGGCCGGTCCGATCTTGCCGAGGCGCGCCATCTCGCCATCGGGGGAGCACCGATTGGAGCGGTGGCTGCGGCGCTCGACGCGGGGCCCCGTCTGGCTGCGGCCATAGATGTTGCCGCACGCTCGGGTGGCCGGGCCGGAGCTGTGTTCCTGCGACTGGCAGATCGGGCTGCTGCCGACGCGGAGCTGGTCAGACAGCAACGTGTGCTCACGACCCAGGCTCGATTGTCAGCGCTGATCGTCGCCGGGATGCCGGTGCTCTGGATGGTGCTCGGAGGATTCCAGCGCATCGTGTCGCTCTTTGCGGGGGGAGCAGGGATGCTGGCGATCGTTGGTATCACGATGGAGCTGCTCGGTGTCGGGTTGGTATGGCGATTGGCCAGATCATGACCGGGCTGCTGGTTATTGCCGTGCTGCTCGTAGCCACATCGCTTCCGGCTCGCATAGTGGTCGTTGTGGCCGCGGTAGCAGCCGTGATCGCAGCGGTGCCCGTCCTCGTCGGCCCGATGGCGCTGCTCGCAGGAATCCTGGTGCTGCGGCGACGATTGCGAGCCAGGACCGCGGCCCGCCAGCAAGCTCGGGAAGACGCCGCGCTCTTGGCCGATTTGACCGCTCTCGCCCTGACCGGAGGCCTCGGGCTTCAGCCGGCGCTGGAGCTTGCGGCGGGTGCCGTCGGTGGGCAGATCGCCGATGAGGTCGAGTCACTCCTCCGCAAGGCACGAGTCGAAGGCATTGCAGCTGCGATGACCGGTGCCGCGGGAGCGGGACGAGAGTTGTATCGGGTCGTCGGCAGGGCGGTCACCACCGGATCAGCGCTTCTCGACCAGGTGATCCGCGTTGCCGACGAACTACACGCTGACCTAGGGGCGAAACGGCTCGAGGAAGTGAGGAAGGTCCCGGTGGCAATGCTGTTCCCGTTGACGTTGCTCATTCTGCCCGGGTTCTTGCTGCTGACCATCGCTCCGGCCCTCCTCGACGCGTTCACTCATCTCGAGATCTGACTCCAGCTTCCCACCGCACCGGCCGGACGCCGGGATCAGGAGAAGGAAATGAAGCAACTGAAGACTGACGAATCGGGCCAGGCGACCGCCGAGTACGCCCTCGTTGTGGTGGCTGCGGCCGCCATTGCCGGGACGCTCATCGTGTGGGCGACGAGCACCGGCGCACTAGGCGATCTGTTCAACGCCGTCATCAACCGCGTGTCGAGCCTGGTGTGACCCAGCGCGGGAGCGCGACGGTGGAATTTGCCCTGCTTGTGCCCGTAGTCATTGTGGTGATGGCGATGATCGTCGAGGTGGCTCTTGCGGGCAGGCTCCAGATCGAAGTCGTTTCGGCGGCCCGGGAGGGAGCACGGGTTGCAGCCACCACGCCGGACCCGGCAGCCGCGCTGAATGCAGCCAGTTCGGCGCTCGGTGCCCGCGGCGCAGACGCCAGGATCAATGTCCATCGACCACACGTCATGGGTGCCGAGGCAAGTGTCACCGTCACGTTGGACCACCACGTGTCGATCCCGTTGCTCAACTGGGTGACCGTTCCCCTTTCGGCGACATCGGTGATGCGAGTGGAGCAGTGAGCCGGCAGCAGGGCGCGGCGACGGTGGTCGTTGCCGCGCTGCTGGTGGTCGGCATGGTCCTGGCGCTCTTCCTAACCGACGTTGCCCGGGTCGCAGCAGCCAGGGCCAGGCTCACCTCCGCCGCCGACGCAGCAGCACTTGCGGCTGCACCCGCCACATTCGCCGACTTCGGTGCCGGTGCCGACCCCTACCGGTCCGCCGCCGAGACGGCTCAGGCAAACGACGCGCAGCTCATGGAGTGCAATTGCCCGGTAGACCGAAGCTGGGCGACCCGGATGGTGCGAGTAGTCGTTGCATCGGATGTGGATCTCACGCTGCTCGGTTCCCGTCACCTCGAGGCGAGTGCAGCCGCGGAGTTCAGCCCGGTTCTTCTGGTGCCGGTACCTTGATACGCTCTAGCGCTGGAACGCCACTCGCACGCCACGTCCCGCAGTAACGAGGGCGACGACCGATGCCCCGGCCGCTATCGACAGCGAGCCGACGGTGAACAATTGTGTGAACCAGTCGTAGTTGTTGCGAGACAGCAACATCATTGATGCGATCGCCGAGGTAGCTGCTGCAACAGCCATCAGTCCTGCGATCGGAACTGCCAGGCGGGCACCCGGTCGGAGCCAGTGGGCCGGTGGCGTGGCGCGAGTCAAGGCGAGGGCCGGCCCGAGCCCCGCCGCGATCAGCGTCGCAGCGAAGAGCGCTCCCCAGAGGAGCAATGCACCGGTGAAGATACCGGGAAAGTGCGGATCGGCGCTGAGCGGCGGGTAGCTGCCTCGCCACCGCATCATCAAGCCGAGCCCTACCAGCTCGCCGACCGCAAGTGCGACACCAGGTGCGAGCGGGCGCAGAATGCGACGACGCTGCTCGCCGTGGTGCTCGCTGATTGTGTGAAGGAACAAACGAAGACCAGCCGAGGCCGCCAGTAGGCAGGCGAGCGCTGCGGCGCCGGCCCCGATGGTGAACAGGGCAACGGTCCCCGTGGGTATGTGCGTCGGCGGAGGGTCGAGCAAGGCACGATCGGTGGCGGGGGCCACGAGGAAACCGGCGATGACGGTGACCCAGATCGTGGTGACTGTCGCCTGCAGTCGACGGCGTCCTCGCTCCTCAGGGCCGCCTGCGAGCACCGGCCTCACCCAAGCGCGGGCTACGCCGACGAGGAGGTTGAAGACGGTGCGACCGGAGGTTCCCCTATCGCCGACCAGAGCCGTCATCTCCTCGCCGTACCGCTCCCTAAACGATGGTGGGTAGCACGCGAGCGCAAGTCCTGCCAGGCGCTGGCTCATGAGGTCGCTCCTTCGAGTCGCGCGCCCGCGACCCTGGTGAAGGTACGCATCGACGCCAGCCGGGTTCGAAGCAACGCCTCGCCTTCAGCTGTGATCCGATAGGGTCGCCGCGGGCCTTCCGCAGAGAGAGCCTCGATGAGACCCTGATCCTCGAGGCGGGAGATGGCGCCGTAAAGGGTCCCCGGGCCGAGATCGACGCCGACGGTTGCCGCAATGTCGCTTGACATGGCATAGCCGTGCTTCGGGCCTTCGCTAAGGCTCCCGAGAATCAGCAATGTCGGGTCGGCCCAGTTGACCTTGTCTCTGCGACGCACCATGCATCTCTCCTACGTTTGGCGTAATACGTGAAACGTAACAGTTGTCTCGCGGAGTGTCAACGCTGCGGCTCACGCCTCGCGACGGGCTGCCAGGATCGGGCCGGCGATGGTTAGAGCGACGCCCACGAGAGCAAGCGCGGTGACCCGATCGCCGAGAAAGACGACTCCCAACACCAGGGAGACGGCCGGAATCAGATAGGTGATGAAGGAGGCGCGGGGTCCGCCGACCCGGCCGATCAGAGTTGCCATGATGGCAAACGCCAGACCGGTTCCCGCCACGCCGAGCACCGCTACTGCTGCCGTTGATCCGGCGGCAAAATGGCTGCGGGTTAGCCCGTACAAGCCGAACGGCGCCGTCCAGATCGTCGCCAGCATGAGCATCTTGCCCATGACCGCGACTGAGCCGTACCTCTGTTGGAGCGGACCTGCGATATTGAGCGCCAGGCCGTAGCACAGGGTCGCGGCCAGCACCATCAGCACGCCGACAAAGGCCGTTCCCCCTTCGGCGGCCGAGCCGAGACTCACCAGCGTCACGCCGAGGAAGCCGACGGCAAGCCCGATGCGCTGCGGTCCGCTGGGTACCCGGCCGAACAACAGGGCTGCAAAGGCCCCGGCGAAAATGGGGGTGGCGCCGTTCAACAGGCCGGCGACGGCAGAGTTGATGTGTTGCTCGGCCAGGGGGAAGAGAGTGAACGGCACCCCGACCCAGATAACCGAAAGCGCCAGCATCCGTGGCCAGTCTTCCCGGTCGATGTGGGTCCGGGCCTGCGGGAGCGCCCCAAGAGCGGCGGCACCGAGACCCACCCTGGCCCATGTGATCAGACCGGGGTGGAAAGCCTCGAGCCCGATGGCGATGAACAGAAACGACGCTCCCCAGATCAGCGATAGCGACGTGAACAGAACCCAGTCGCGAGTCTCGAAGGCAGCTCGATCCGATGTGGAGATTGCAATGTCAGTCATGCTGTATATAACCCCTGGCTGCCCGGATGCGTTGCACTTGCCGAGGCTCAGGACTCCCTGGCTGCCTCGTCGATGATCCTGGCAAGCTGAGATGGCTTGGTGACCATCGGCCAGTGGCCGGTGTCGATGTCGACGTAGGAGATGTTCCTGGCCCGGCTGAGCTCGGGTACATCCCCGCCGTCGATCCATGCCCTGGCCTGATCTGGGTTGTACTCGGGGCACACAAGCAGCAGCGGAACGTCGAGCCTTCGCTCGTCCGTCAAGGTAACGACACCCTTCGAGACACCCCCGGGCACGGGAACGGCTATAGATTCAAATTGGTCCCGGGCGGCGGGGTCGAGATCGGCGGCATCAGGACCGTCGAACGGATCCCACCCCGGGAACGGCACGACGCCGTCTGCTACCGGGAAGAAATCAGCATATGTCTCGCCGTCGGCGACAGGGAAACCACCTATGAGGACGACACTGTTGATCGTGTCGGGTCTGCGGTCGGCGACCATCCAGGCGAGCGTGCAGGCAGCCGAGTGCCCGACAACCATCGGTCGATCGGCAGCATCCACCGCTTCGAGCACTGCAGTGATCTGATCGGCGAGCGTGGCAGTTGCCGACCGATCGTCGACTCCGGGTAGAGCCACCGGTATCGGGTGGTGCCCGCACCGCTCGAGTTCACCGCATACTTCGTCCCAGATCGACCGGGGGAGCCATAGGCCCGCAATGAGAATGATGTCCATGGCGGCGACTCTAGAGTCAATTCCGGACGTGCTGTGTCCGCAATCCGGATTCTGTTGAGCCAATCGACGCCCCAGTCCCACCGTGCCGACATCCGCGTTCGGGTGCCGGAGGCAACCGCGGCCAACCGCGAATGCGCCATTGGTATCGCCACGCCCCGGTAGATTGGAGGACTCCACAGGAGGCCAACTATCACCGAAACAGCAACGATTGAACGTGAGTTCACCGACGGGGCAACCGCGATCGTAAGAGGCGCTCTGGACGCAGGATGCAACTTCTTTGCGGGCTATCCGATCACCCCCGCCTCACCGATCCTGATGATGATGCTGCGCGATCTGCCGGCGAGGGGCGGCGTCGGCATGCAGGGTGAAGATGAGATCGCCTCGATCGGGATGTGTATCGGTGCCGCCATGACCGGCGCCCGTGTGATGACCGCAACCGCGGGCCCTGGTATCAGCCTCTACAGCGAGAACATCGGAATGGCGATCATGGGCGAGGTCCCGCTGGTCATCGTCGATGTGCAACGGCTCGGCCCTTCCACCGGCGCCGCCACCACCACCGCACAGGGTGATGTCCAGTTCGTCCGCTGGGGAACCGCAGGCGGGTTTCCCATCATCGCATTGGCCCCGTCGTCGGTGGCCGAGTGCTACACACTCACGATGAAGGCCTTCGACATGGCAGAGCGGTTCCGCTGCCCGGTGTTCCTTATGGCAGACAAAGAGCTGGCATTGACAATGCGCTCGGTCGATCCCGCTGATTATCGCCGGGTGGATGTTCGAGACCGGGAGATCGTCGACCCGGAGGACACCAATCCACCGCCCGAGTACCGGTACGAGCCGGCTGAGGAAGTCGTCCCGATGCAGCTGTACGGCGGTTCGCACCCGGTTCGGTTCACCGGCAGCAGCCACACCGACGAAGCCTTCATAACCAAGAAACCCTCCATCGTTGGTGCGCTCAACGAGCATCTGGTGAGCAAGATCGCCGACAACCTCGACGAGATCTCCATGGTCGACGCCGACATCGAAGAGGACGCTGAGACCCTGCTCATCAGCTACGGGGTCACGGCAGGAAGCATGCGTGAGGCGGTAGCCGCGGCCAGGGCGGAGGGCACCAAAGTTTCGGCGCTCACCATCCAGAGCCTGTGGCCCGTCCCCGAGCCTCACATCATGTCCGCAGCCATAGGAGTGAGCCGTGTCGTGGTCGCCGAGTTGAATCCCGGTCTCTATACCAGGGAGATCGAGCGGGTGCTTCCCCACGTCGAGATCCTGTCCATAGCCCGCACCGATGGTGTCCTCATCAGTCCCGACCAGCTCCAAGAGGTGATCATATGAGTCTCGAGTTGCTGCCACAGCCCACGCTGCGGACCAAGTCCGACTATCCGTTCTGCCCCGGGTGTGGCCACGGCCCTGTGCTCGACGCCCTCAACGACGCTCTCGTCAAGCTCGAGCTACAGCCACAAGAAATCGTCATTGTCTCTGACATCGGTTGTTCGGGGTTGTCCGACCAGTACTTCACCACGAGCGCATTTCACGGTCTGCACGGTCGCTCGATCACCTACGCCACCGGCATCAAGCTGATGCGCCCCGACCTCACCGTTGTCGTCATCATGGGTGACGGTGGCACCGGCATCGGTGGAGCTCATCTCCTGTCGGCGGCACGGCGCAATATCGGGATAACCGTGCTCGTGCTCAACAACTTCAACTTCGGCATGACAGGTGGTCAGCACTCGACCACGACACCTGAAGGATTCCTTACGCCGACGACCCCGGCCGGCAACCTCGAGCATCCGCTCGACATCTGTGCCACCGTTGGTGTCAACGGCGCTGCCTATTCCTACCGGGGCACCAGCTTCGATGACGATCTCTCCGACCGCATTGCTGAGGGCATTACAACCGCGGGTTTCTCGATACTCGACGTTTGGGATCTGTGCACCGCATACTTCGTACGCAACAACAAGTTCTCCCGAAGGCAGATCGACACGACGATGGAGGCGCTGGGTCTGGAGTCTGGCGTCCTCTATCGAAATGCCAGGCCGGAGTTCGCCGTCGCATACCGCAAGCTCGCTGAGGGTCAACACGAAGGACTCAGAGTCAAGAAGGTGGAGGCCGTCGACAGCGTCCAGCTCGACCGTCGCCGTCACTTCGTCCTCGCCGGATCTGCGGGTGGACGGGTGAGATCGGCGGCCCGGTTGGTATCACTTGCTGCGATGCGGGCCGGCTGGTGGAGCGCCCAGAGGGACGACTATCCGATCACTGTCAAGAGCGGGCATTCGGTGTCTGAAGTGATCGTCGCACCCGAGGAGATTCATTACAGCGGAGTGGACAAACCGGACGTGCTGGTTGTGGTCAGTGAGGATGGGGTCGGCAAGTCCGGACCCTATCTGGAGAACATGGATGAAGACGGGATTGTGTTCGTCGCCGCGGGCCTCGACATCCCGAAGACCGCGGCAACAGTGGTAACAGTCGACGTTGCCAACGCCGACATTCGCATACCCAAGGCATCGATGGCGTTGGCGGTAGCGGCCAAGGCGATCCACGACACGGGGCTCGTCCCGTTCGATTCGTTCAAGAAGGTTGCCGGGGAGGGGAGCTTTGGCGACAAGAACATGGAGCTGGTGACAGCCGGAACTGCCCTGTGAAGGCCCTCATCGCTTTGCTCGTGATCGGGATGCTGGCCGCCGCGTGCGGGACCTCGTCGGAGCCGTCATCGACAGAGCCAGGAGACCCGGGTGTTCCAACTGAGGCGGCCCTTGCGGCCAATGAAGTCTTCCTCGTCGAGATGCCGGCGGGCTATGCAGATTGTGGTGCCACGGTTCTGACCAGCGGCTATCCCACCACCACGGTTTTCAACCCCGATGTATCCCTGACTTGTCTCAACGCCGCAATCGAATCGGGGACTCCGTCCCAGTACGCATACTGGGGCCGTGACGGGACGGGCGGGATCTCGGGTGCGGTCGTCCGTTTGGGGGAAGATGCATCCTTGACCGTGATCGACTACCGCGTCGATTCGGAAGGCAAAGTGGCCAGCACCTCGCAGCAATGTGACGAGCTCGAGTCCGATGTGATGCAACCACCGGTGTGCGCCGGATAGCTACTCGTCGGTGACCGTCGTGTCGAGAAGGCCGTCCTCGAGATCCCGGTAATAGGCCTCGGCGTCGTCGGTGATGTAGACGACACTTGCCGATCCGG
>CAVSWM010000002.1:0-88365 GCA_963731695.1 uncultured bacterium
GTTCGGTCGAGCAGGCCCTGCGCCTCTAGCAACTGAATGCCCTGTTCGTAGGCTGCCATTGATTCCGTCGAGTGGGAGGCTTCCTGCGACAGAATCTGCGCCTGGAGGAAGTTGTCGTAGAGGATTGCCGAAGTCACGTCGGCTGCGACCGTGCTGACGAGCTCATCACGCTGAGCACGGTCCAGTTCGCCCCGCTCCTCGGCGAGCCCGAGCAGGATCTTGAGATTGACCTCCCGATCGGAGCAGTGCACCCCTGCCGAGTTGTCGATGAAGTCGGTGTGGACCGAGCCGCCGGCCATGGCGAACTCGATCCGGGCGCGCTGGGTCAGACCCAGGTTGCCTCCTTCTCCGATCACCTTGCAGCGCAGCTCGATGCCGTCGACACGGATCGGGTCGTTGGCACGGTCGCCCGCCGATTCGTTGCCTTCGTCGCTGGCCTTGACATACGTGCCGATTCCACCGTTCCAAAGCAGATCAACCGGAGCCTTCAGCACGGCGTGGATCAGGTCGTTTGGGGTCATCGTGGTGCCTTCGATGCTCAGAGCGGCCCACGCCTGCGGTGAGAGGCTGATCTCTTTTGCGCTTCGTGAGTAGATGGCCCCACCCGGCGAGATCAGTTTTCGGTCGTAGTCGTGCCATGAGCTTCCAGGCTTCTCAAAGAGGCGCTTCCTCTCGGCATAGCTCGTAATGGGGTCTGGATCGGGGTCGATGAATATGTCGCGGTGATCGAACGCTGCAATTAGGCGGATCTGCTCGGAGAGAAGCATGCCGTTGCCAAAAACATCACCGGACATATCGCCGATGCCGACGACGCTGAACGGCTGTTGCTGGATGTCGACGCCTCGCTCCCGGAAGTGGTGTTTCACCGACTCCCAACCCCCACGTGCTGTGATTCCCAGCTTCTTGTGGTCGTAGCCGTGCGCACCTCCCGAGGCGAACGCATCTCCGAGCCAGAAGCCGTATTTATTCGCAACCCCGTTGGCAGTGTCTGAGAGAGAAGCCGTTCCCTTGTCGGCAGCGACGACGAGATAGGGGTCTTCTCCGTCGTGAATCCGGACATCGGTCGGATGCTCGACACGACCGTCGACGAGATTGTCGGTCAGATCGAGTAGCCCTTCGATGAACGTCGTATAGCGCAGGCGCACCTCCTCGCGGATGTCATCTATCTGATCTGCCGGTCCACGCAGGACAAAGCCTCCCTTCGACCCGGTAGGCACAATCACCGCGTTCTTTGTCATCTGAGCTTTCATCAACCCGAGTACTTCGGTGCGATAGTCCTCACGGCGTGTCGACCAGCGAATACCTCCGCGAGCGACCATCCCGCCGCGCAGATGGATGCCTTCGACTTTCGGGGCATATACGAAGATCTCGAATAGGGGATAAGGCCGCGGCATGTTCGGGACCTGTGCCGAGCGGAGTTTGAACGCGACGCTGTTGCGCAGCTTGCGAAAGAAGTTGGTACGCACCGTGGCATCGATGATGCCGAGGATCCCGCGGAGGATTCGATCCTCATCCAGCGAGCTGACCCGGTCGAGCGATTCGACGATATCGGAGCGGACATCTGATGCAGTCTCGAGATCGCCGCTGGGGTCGAAACGCGCCTCGAAGTACCGGTATAGCTTTGCGGCCAGCTTGGGGTGGCCCGCCAGCGTGTCGTTCACGTACTCGGAAGTGAACGGCGCGCTGACTCGCTGCATGTAGGTGCGATATGCCCGGAGAACGTTGATTTGGTGATGGTCGAGCTCTGTCGATATGAGTAGTCGGTTCAGTGAGTCCGACTCGGTCTGGTGCGTCAGTACCGCATCCAGGGCGGCAGCGATGCGCTCCTGATTCGCTGCTGCGGACAGCTGATTGCCGCTCTGGGTGAGCACACCAAAGTCGTGGATGAACCACTCATCCTCGCCATCATGAAGACGGGTCGGCACCTCTTCGACGATATGTAACCCCAATGCCACCAGGTGCGGCATGATCTCCCGAAAGCGGCATCTTGTCGCCGCGGCGGTAGACGGTGAGCCGGGTGAGCGTGTCTCTCCCGGAATCAGGAGCCTCGTTTTGCAGTCCAATGACGAGTGAATCGTCGGAACGATATTGCCTATCGAGCGCCATGATGTCCCCGGCCGCGATTCCCAGCTGCACCGAGGTTTGGTAGTAGTCCGGAAAACGAGGCGCCCAGGTTTTCGCCATGCGTAGTGCTTCCTCGCCGTCAACACGGTGTGCCAGCTCATCTGCAACCCGGTCTTGCCAGGTGCGAGTCATCACGACGACGTCCTTTTCAAGATCGCCAAACGACACCTCGGGGATTTCGCCCTCGGTGACCCACACCGTGAAGTAGATTTGTGCCGGATCGGTTTCGCCGAGAGCCAGGTGGTAGTCGACCGAGGTTCCATTGAAGCGCTCGATGAAGAGCTGTTGGAGCCGTTTCCGGAGTGCAGCGTTGAATCGGTCCCGCGGCAGCGCGACAACTATCGCGACGCTCCGGTTGAACAGATCGCGGCGTACAAAGAGACGGACGTTCTGACTCTCGCGCAGTTGCACGAGCCCGATGACTGATCGTCGCAGCTCTTCTACCGGCGCTGAGAACAGCTCTTCCTTCGGGAAGGTCTCGAATATCTCAACCGTCGCCTTGTGATCATGGGTGCCTTCGATAAGGTCCTCGGCCTCCACTATCTGTTGCAGTTTGTGCTCGAGCAACGGGACTTTGGAAGCGGGTGCCATGTAGGCCTTGGAGGTGAACAGCCCCAGCAGCCGGGCCTCACCGTCGATATTGCCGTCGGGGTCGACCGTCCTGATCCCGATGTAGTCGAGCTTGACTCTCCGGTGGACGGTGGAGAAGCTGTTCGCCTTGGTGATCACGAGCAGGTCTCCCGACTCGTACCGGGCTCGCAGCTCCGGTCTGAGATCGCTGAGCGGTACCGGCTCCTGGTATGCCGAATTCCTTTCCCCCCGGAGTATGCCGAGGCCTGAGCCTTCCGCAACCGACAGTGAAGGCACGCCGTCGACATCCTTGATCTCGTACTCGCGATAGCCGAGGAAGATGAATTCCATATCGGTCAGCCAATTGAGGAACGACTCGGCGGCTTTGACCTCATCGATGGTGTACCGGTTTGAAGCACGATGTGCGAGCTCGATCATGCGTGGGATACAGCTCTGCAGCGCCTCGAAATCGTCGACGGCACGTCTCACGTCGCCGAGCGTCCGTACTACCTGGTCATGGAGCCGCTCCCTCTCTCTGGAGCCCAGCATTCGATCGAGCTGATGATGCTGCACCGACTCTCTGGTGGCCGCATTCCGCGCCGGGTTGACGCTGGTCAGATATCCGTCGTCGTTGCGGGTTGTGCCGATGACCGGATGGACGACGTGATCGACTCCTACATGCTGGCTCTGGATCGCCCCGATCACCGAATCAACGAGGAACGGGCGGTCGATGGTGGACACCTCGACCACCGTGCCGGCGGTCGAGTAGCCGTGGTTCTCGACAGATGGGTTGAAGACCCGGACGGCGATCGGGTTCAACCCGCGACCGCTGGCGAAATTGAACACACCGACAATGTGCGCCGCCAGTTGCCGATCGGACAGTTGCAACATGGGAGCTTCGCCGATACGCCGGGTGTACAAACGGGCGAAGTCCTGAACCACCTTTACCGAGTCGGTGGATACCAGTTCGGCGATGCAGTCGATGGCGGCTTCGACGTTATCTGGTGTCGTCGTGTTTGGTACTTCCGTTTTGTCCACTGTGTGCCAGCCTACCGGCGATACAGCGATGCGGGCTGTGGTTCGACCGTGCTCAACCCCGGAACGGCCTTCCGGACGCGGCGTGCTCTTCAAGTATCGCCGCCGGCCGATACCGCTCGCCGTGCTCGTCGGCAAAACGGTTTAGCTTATCGACCACGCGGGACGCTCCCACTGTGTCGACGTAGCTGAACGGGCCACCGGTGAACGGTGGGAAGCCCAGGCCGAAGATGGCGCCGACGTCACCATCTCGAGCGGACCTGAGGATGCCACCTTCGAGACACAGTGCTGCTTCGTTGATCATCTGAAGAGCAAGCCGATCCTGGATGAGGGTGCGATCCATCTGTTTGCGCTCAGGTGTCCCGAGTACCTCATAGACCGATGGATCGACGCCTTTGCGCTCACCGTTCTCGTACAGGTAGAACCCCCGGCCGTTCTTGCGGCCGTAGCGCTCATCTGCAACCAGACGGGCAAATCCGCTCGGTGCCTGGAGTCTCTCTCCGAATGCGTCCACCATCACCTTGCCGACTTTGGCGCCGACGTCGATGCCGACCTCGTCGGTGAGTTGCACCGGGCCTACCGGGAAGCCCCAATCCACCATGGCGGAATCGATGTCCTCGATAGCGACGCCCTCTCCGAGTAGCCAGCCCACCTCGTTCATATACGGGGCAATGATCCGTGAGGTGTAAAAGCCGGTGCCGTCGTTGACCACGATGACGGTCTTGCCCTGACGCTTGCCGAAGGCAACCGCCGTGGCCGTCACCCTGTCTGCGGTTTTGTCGGTGACGATGACCTCGAGCAGCGGCATCTTCTCAACCGGCGAGAAGTAGTGCATTCCGATCACGTTCTCGGGTCGTTGTGCGGCCTCGGCAATCAACGTGATCGGAATCGACGACGTGTTTGTCGCAAAGATGGTATCGGGCCGGGTAACCGATTCAACTTGCTCGACCATGGACCGTTTCAGGTCCAAATCCTCGAAAACCGCCTCGATCACGAGGTCGACCTTGGCAAAACCCTCCCACCCGGTTGTACCGGTGACGAGGTGCTGCATCTTGGCGGCACTGCGTGCGTCGAGGCGACGGCGCTTGAGTTGCCCGTTGACGACCTTGGACACATATGCCAGGCCGCGGCCGACTCCGGCTTCGTCGATCTCCTTGATCCGGGTATGCACCTTTGCCTTTGTCGTGTTGACTGCGGCGATACCGCCACCCATCAACCCACCACCGAGGACCGCAATGTTGGTGACTGTGGCTGGCTTGGCGTCGGAGTCGACTCCCGAATCCCTCTTCAATTCCTGGGTAGCAAAGAAGACGGACATCAATGCCTTCGCCTCTGGTGAGACGACGAGGGTCTTGAATTCCTCCAGTTCGGTGCGGTAGCCGACATCGAGCCCTTGCTCTACCCCGGCCTTCACTGCGCGTAGCGCGGCAGGTGGTGCCGGGTAGTTGCCCTTCGTCGTCTCCAGCATCTTCTCCTCTGCCTTGCTGAAGAGCAGCCTTCGGCCCATTGCGTTCTCCTCCAGCGCAAGTTGTTGGAGATGCGAGGGAGCGAGAAAGCTGCGCAGCCGCCCGAAGCCACTTTTGCTGGCTTCCGGTTGCGCCGGTTTGGCGGCTGCCTCGAGCGCCCGCTTCCTGGCGATATCGAGCAGCACTTCGACGGGGCATGCTTCATCGATGAGACCGATCTTCAGTGCTTTGCGAGGACGGACCGAGCGCCCGGTGAGGATCAGGTCTAGCCCGGCGGCGATCCCGATGAGACGTGGGAGCCGTTGCGTGCCACCAGCACCCGGGATCAACCCGAGCTGTACCTCGGGTTGACCCAACTGGGTCCTGGCCTCATCGTTGGATGCGATTCTCATCGAGCAGGCGAGCGCCAGTTCCATGCCGCCACCGAGACAGGGCCCGTTGATGGCGGCGACCACCGGTTTGCCGTGCTCGGTAAACAGTCTCTCGAGTTTCATGAAACCATCGTGGGCCTGCTGGAGCAGGTCCAGAGCGGTGTCGGCGTCGTCGAGTGATTGCA
The DNA here is from genome assembly GCA_963731695.1 of uncultured bacterium. Classification (GTDB taxonomy): domain Bacteria; phylum Actinomycetota; class Acidimicrobiia; order Spongiisociales; family UBA5794; genus JAAETI01. Next base: position 5,752 of record CAVSWM010000002.1, read on the forward strand.
GCCAACGGATGTCGGCACCGGAAAGGAAGTTGTCCTTCTTGGCTGAGCCGATGACGAGGGCCTTGATGTCGTCGTTCTCCGCTACGTGGTCGATAACCGTAAATAGATCTGTAGCCAGCTCGGGGCCCAGGGTGTTGAAGGCTTCGTCCTTCTTGTCGAGGAGAGCCGTTGCTACCCCGTCTTGGTTGATATCGAATTTGATATGAGTCAGATTCACCGGGTATTCCCTTCAGCGTTCGAGAATTAGAGCTGCACCAAGGCCACCGGCCGCGCACTGGGCGACTAGAGCAGTGCCCTTGTCGCGTCGCTGGAGCTCATTGGCCATGGTCAGCGCCTGTCTGGCGCCGGTTGCAGCGAACGGGTGGCCTAGTGAAATGGAGCCTCCGTAGAGATTGAGCTTCTCAGGATCGATCTCGCCGATTGGCTCATCCCTGCCGAGATACTTCTTCGACCAGTCCGCCGATGCGAATGCCTGGATGTTGGACAGCATTTGAGCGGCGAAGGCCTCGTGCATGTCTATGACGTCGATATCGGCGAGAGTCATCCCCGCTCGGTCGAGGGCGATCGGGGTGGCAAAGGATGGCCCCATCAACATCTGCCATGCCGGGTCCAGCCCCGCAAATGCCCATGCCCGGATGTATGCCTTGATCTCGAAGCCGAGCTCCTTCGCTTTGCTCTCCTCCATTAGGACGACCATCGCGGCGCCGTCGGTGAGCGGTGACGAGGTGCCTGCCGTGACGGTGCCGTACCGCCTGTCAAAGGCCGGCCGCAGCGATGCAAGCTTCTCGATTGTCGAGTCCGCCCTGGGGATACCGTCCCGGGACACCGTCTCCGCGTATTTCGGGGGGATCGGGAGCGGCATCACCTCGTCGGCAAAGACGCCTTTGTCCCAGGCTGCGACGGCCTTCATGTGCGACTCGTAGGCATACTGGTCCTGGGCCTCGCGGGAGATGTTGTTCTCTCTCGCCATCTTCTCAGCGGCGTCACCCATGGTCAGGCCACTGGAGAGGTCGGCCAAAGCGGGCGCTCGCGGTGCGAGGTCCCCGGGGCGAAGCCGGGTGAACGCCCTGACCTTGGAGGGGATGTCTTTGGCGGCGCTTGCCGCCATGAGGGCATCGACGACTTTGTCGTCGTAGGTGATTGGAGGTTTCGAAAGCGTGTCGGAGCCACCGGCGATGACGATGTCGGCATCACCGAAGAGTATGGCCCGCGCTCCGTTGACGATCGCCTGTGTTGAGGTGGCGCACGCCCTGCTCACCGAATAGGCATCAACCGAGGCGGGCATGTTGCACCGCATCACAATCTCCCGGGCGATGTTTGGTGCGGAGACGTTGGCGACGACGGCCCCGGCAATCACCTGATCGACCTGCCCGGCGTCGAGATTGGATCGTTGCAGCAGTTCGTTGGTGACCAGAGCACCCAGATCCAGGGTGGACAGGTCGCGGAATCTGGTACCAGCTTTCATGAACGGGGTACGCAGGCCCCCGACGATGGCGACTCTTCTCCCGTTGTGGTTTACCGGTTCGGCCATGACGCACACCTCATAACTTTGAGCATTCGCTCCAATTGTGCCACAGTCGCGAGGCACACGCATCGGAAACTCGCTGCGACGTCAACAAGCCGCCGTGTGAAGGTGAGGCGCCCTTCTGACACGCTGGGCCCCGACTGGCTGTCGAACCGGGGTCGTCGCAGAATCGCCTTTCGAGTTAGGAGCCCCATGAAGAAACTGCTTATCGCTGTTCTTGCACTTGTGCTTGCACTGGCTGCCTGCGGCGGAGGCAACGACGCCGGTGCCGAGGATGAGACGTCGACGACCACTACCGCTGCGCCCGTGACCACTCAGGCAACGACGACGAGTGAAGCGACCACCACAACTACCGAGGCGGTCACCACGTCTACGGAGGCCACCGAGACCACGATGGAGTCCAGCGGAGATCCTGATGTGGATGCGATCACTGTTGCCGTCGGTATCGCGTTCGACAGCACTGCTGGTTTTGAGGCGAAAGCCGGGTACATCGATGACCCGAGTGGTCTCGAAGAGACGGTGGCGACGTACATGGCGACGGGTGATTCGATGGGAGGCGTCAGCGTCTCGGTCACCGATGTCACCGTCAACGGCGACACTGCCGATGTCACCTACGACCTGCTGTTCAACGGGAACCCGGTCTATCCAGAGCAGACCACCAGTGCGGTACTGACCGACGGGGGTTGGAAGGTGCCCCGGGATGCGTTCTGCACCTTGATGGCTCTAGCCCGGTCCTCTTGCCCGGTCGAGTAGATGCGACGTCTGCTGTCCGCCGCCGTTGCCCTGAGTGCGCTTATCGGCGCATGTGGGGGCGGCACCGCCGCGACCACGACAACGAACGCGTCGACGACGATCGCGGTCACGGCGCAGCCGACTGTGTTCGTCGGAGCCGATGGCGTTGAATCGGAGATCACCGACACCAGCAGGATCGTCAGTCTGAGCGGGGATCTCACCGAAGCGGTCTACGCCATGGGTCTCGGCGACAATCTCGTCGGCCGTGACGTGACCACCATCTATCCGGAAGCTGCGCTCTCGCTTCCCATCGTCGGCATTGGGAGATTCCTCACTGCCGAGGGTGTGCTTGCGGAGAGCCCGACCCTCGTGCTCGGCGACACGCAAACCGCACCGCCCGAGGCCATAGAGCAGATCCGTAGTGCCGGTGTGCCGGTGGTCATTTTCGACGTGCCGACTTCCTTTGAAGCCCTGTACGACAAAGCAAGGGCCATCGGCACAGCTCTCGGGCTCCCTGAGCAGGGTGACGCCCTGGCCGGCGAGATCCAGGCATCGGTCGAGAGGGCTATCGCATCGGCAACCCCACTCGATCCGATTCCGGGCGTGGCCTTCGTCTATACCCGCGGCCCGGACGTGATGCTTCTGTTCGGATCCGGGATGACCACTGAGCCGGTGATTGAGGCCGCAGGTGGTCGCGACGTCGGCGCAGAATCGGGTGTCGTCGGCACCGTCTCGGTCACCCCGGAGGCGCTGGTCGCAGCTGCCCCGGACGTCATTGTGGTCCCGCAGGAGGGGCTCGAGGCTTTGGGCGGTGTTGACGGGCTTCTGGCCATTCCCGGTTTTGCCGAAACCCCGGCCGGTCAAAACGGCCGGATTCTTGCGTATCCGGAAGGCGACTTCCTCACTTTCGGGCCGCGTATCGGTGACTTGCTCGAGACCTTCATCGCCGACCTTCGTTCGGTCGTTGAGTCGTAGCGATGGCACAGACCACGGACTCTCTGCGCAAGGGCCACGCCCCGGTGTCGTTGGTCGCCGGTTTGCTTGTTGCCGGTCTCGTGGTCGTATTTGCGTTGGGAATGCTGGTGGGATCCGTTCGTGTCACCCCGGCAGACCTGTGGCACATGTTCGGAACTCGGATCGGGCTGACCAACGATTCGGAACGGCTCACCGATTCAGTGCTGTGGGCGATCCGGCTGCCGCGGGTCCTCGCCGGACTGGTGGCGGGTGCGGGTCTCGGTGCTGCGGGGGTGGCGCTCCAGGGTGCCTTTCGCAATCCAATGGCCGACCCCCACCTCATCGGGATTAGCCCCGCGGCCGGGCTCGGGGCGGTCCTTGGCATTGCAGTCACACCTGCGCTCGGGGGCTCCCTGCCGATGGTGCTCGGAGCGGCGGTCGGTGGGGTCCTGCTCGGCCTCGTGATGCTGCGGATCTCCGCCAATGTCATCGACACCGGGCAGCTGGTTCTCGTCGGGATCGCTCTCGGCCTTGCTCTCCTTGCCGCGCTCGGCGCAATTGTGCTCGGCTGGGACAGCCCCCGGGTGCCCACTTTCAACTTCTGGGTGTTTGGTGGCCTGTCGGGTGCGACGTGGTCGAGCCTGGCGGCGGCGAGCCCATTCGTCGCTGCCGGGATAGCTATGGTCGCCGGCGCCGGTCGGTCTCTCGACTTGATCGCTCTCGGTGAGGATGAGGCCCGCTATCTAGGTGTCGATGTCGGGCGGGTGCGGGCGCTGGTCTTCGGTGGTGTCGGGATCGCGGTAGGTGGTGCAGTTGCCCTGTCGGGTGTGGTGGGGTTTGTCGGATTGGTCATCCCGACCCTGATACGCCACTGGGTTGGGCCGGCACACCGCCGCTTGCTGGCGCTGTCGGTGCTCGGTGGTGCGGTTGCCCTGGCCGGATTGGATATCGTTGCCCGCACCATTGCTGCCCCCGTTGAGATTCCCGTCGGCCTGATCACTGCGATCGGTGGTGCTCCGGTGCTGGTGTGGTTCCTATTGCGGAGGCCGAGATGACCGCGATCACCGTGTCGGGGATCGGAGTGGTGCGTGCCGACCATCACATGCTGGCGGACGTTTCCCTCGATGTTGCCGCCGGCTCGTTTGTCGGCATCGTTGGACCCAACGGCGCCGGCAAGTCGACGCTGCTACGGGTTCTGGCCGGCGACATTGCTCCCGACGAGGGCCGGGCAGTCGTGGGCGGGGTCGACGTCACTACCGCCGGCCTGCGCCGTCTGGCGAAGCTGCGCGCCTTCGTCGGCCCGCAGGTAGAGAGCGACGTCGTTTTTCGGGTCAGCGACGTGGTCGCTATGGGCCTGCATCCGTTGCGCGAATCGTCCGAACGGGTTGGAGATGATGGTGTAGTCGCCGCCGCCATGGCCGCGGTCGATGTGCGGGATCTTGCCGGCCGGGTGATGAGGACGCTGTCTTCCGGCGAGCAACAACGAGTCCACCTCGCACGGGCAATTGTTCAGCAGGCGCCGGTGATTCTGCTCGATGAACCGACGTCTGCCCTGGATGTGGGGCATCAGGAAACGGTGATGGCTGTGCTTCGTTCGCTGGCCGCCGCAGGCGCAGCTGTGGTTGCCGTGCTACACGATCTGAACCTGGCCGCGGCGCATACCGATCGGTTGTTGTTGCTCGACTCGGGTTGTGTCGCCGCGTATGGGACGCCGCGTGAGGTGCTCACCGATGACCTGCTCTCGGCTGCATATCGCCACCCGATGCGGGCCATCGATCATCCTCTGCGTGGTTGCCCACTGGTGCTGACCCTGAGTACCGAGGGGCACGCGCGGAGCGTCGTTCCCAGCGATGAGGCGATCAGTCACGAGGGCTTGCGCCAAGTCTTCTCTCCGGCCGCTATCGGCACCTTCATCCAGTTCTCGGCCGGGGGTAACGCACATGAGTAGCTCTCGCTGTATGCGCAGTAGGGGCTGTAGGCAAGATTGAAATCGATCGTGATGGAGCCGTCGCCGTTTGGCTCGATGTCCAGATAGCGGCCGCCGCCGTAAGTTTCGCGTCCCGAAGTGGCATCCCGAAAGGGAAGAAACAGCTTGGGATGCCCTGTGTCGTAGAGCGTCAGGGTCTGCTTGTGGTCAGCGATCTGCACCGTCACCGTGGCTGCCTTTCGGTAGACACGCACGGATCCGTCGGATGTGGCGACGGACACCTCCGTACCGTCGGCTTCCTGCACCGGCGCCTCCATGACCAGGTCGGGGTTCCAGTCGAAGTAGGGGAGACCTCCAAACGCTCCCTGGTACTCATATGGGATCGGGGAGTTCGGGCTGGTACGTAGGTATTCGTCTTTGTTGGCGCGGTAGTGCGCAATCGTTTGGGCGTCCATAGAGGCAGCAACCTATGTGGACGCCGTTTGATTCCTGCGCATGGAGCTATACCGGTTCGCCGTACTTCTTCATGTGCTCCTCGGCTGCGCTCGACATCCAGTCATCACGCTCGATACGACCGGGGAAGGCGTCCAGAGCCGCGGTGACGTATTGGATGTCCTCTCCCGTGAAGCCGGCAACCTGGCGGAAGCTGGTTATGTCCATGCTCTTGAGGAGCTTCTCCAATTTCGGTCCGACCCCGTGGATCTTCTTCAGATCGTCTTCCACCGTCGGGCCGCCGCCGCGGGTGCGGGTAGCGATTTCGGCGACCCTGGCGACTGCAACATCCCTGTCGGGAAGATCTGGTGTGGGTGCCGCGCTTGGAGCCTCTGCGAGTTCGGCGGCACACCCGGCATGTTCGGCCTCCAGGTCTGCGAGTTTGCGCGCCGTGGCGTCCCGGTCGTCACGTACCCGGCTCAGCTCAGTTTCGAGCGAGGCGATCCTGCCATCTGGATCGGCCGAACTGGTGCCGCTTTCCTCCAGCTCGGCAATCCGGGCCTGGAGACCATCGGCAGCTGTGCGAGCGCTTGCGAGAGACGACGATGCCGATGCCACTTCGCTCCTGGCCGCAGCCAGCTCTTCTTCGAGCTTGACTTTGGAGTGGCGTTCTTTGTCCAGGTCGGCTCGCAGGGCATCGATCGTGCTTTTGTAGCCATCTGCATCTTTGCGGAGCGCCCCGACGGTGCCGTTAGCGGCGTCGAGATCCTTGCGAAGGTTTGTGACCTGGGTGTCCTCTTTCCCGACGCTGGCACGTAGCGAGGCGATGGTGGCTTCCCGGTCCTCGACCTTCGACTCCAGCTTCGAGACAGTGGTGCGGTGCCCGGACATCTTGCCCTCGAGCTCCGCGATCTTGCCCTCGCGCTCTTCGATCTGAGTCCTCAGCCGCTCCAGATCGGCATTGTGCTTGTCGAGATCCGCGGTACCGGCGGCGATCTTGCCCTTCCACTCTTCGATCTCCGAGCGCAGCGCCTCCCTCTTCTTCTCCTCTTCCACCTCGAGCTCGGTCAGTCGCTCGCTCTCCTGGCGGTCGAGGAACCATCTCCGCAGCAACCAGCCAATGACAAAACCAATGAGAGCGGCGACCAAAAGCCACCACACGATCTCACCTATGGCGTATCCGGTACCTGTCACTGTCTACTCTCCTTCACTCACCACAAACGCGATGCGCCGGTTCTGGGCTCTGCCTTCTGGGGTGCTGTTGTCTGCGATCGGCCGATCTTCTCCATACCCGAATGCCGTTAGGCGGTCCGCTTCGATCCCGCCGTCTACAAGGTAGTCAACTACGGCCTGGGCGCGGGCCTCACTGAGCGTTTGATTTGCGGCGGCGTCTCCCTGGTTGTCGGTGTGTCCCTCCACATCCAGCACAGTAGAAGGATTCTCCGCCATGATCTCGATGACCCTGTCGAGGCGGGCTCTGGCGTCGTCTGACAGTACGGCGCTTCCCGTCGAGAAGTTTGCGCCGCCGGCAAGCGTTCGTGTGAGCGTGTCGGCAACGGCTTTCGGGTCGACCTCGAGAGATATGTCCAACCCGGCAAACGGTGCTGAGTCCTTGTAGATGGCGAGTGCGTTGCGCTTCTCCGCGATAACATCCCTATTCGGGCCGATGCCGGAGTAGGTGACGTGTCCGTCCTCCAGGTCGAACTGCCATGTCTCGAGACCTTCGGAGATCTCAAAGAGCTCGGGTAGGAAGAGCAGGTAGGCGGAATCGTTGACAGCTCCCGTTTCCATCCGGTTTGTTACCGCGCCTACACCGTAGACCGCGGCCGCGGCGGTTGCGATGGAGTCGATGAGCTCCTGATCCGGCAAGACCCCCCGTAACTCGACGCTTCCGTCTTCCTGGTCGGCCGCAAAGCTCGCCTCCCGGGCCTGCACAGCCGCGGAGGTGGTCGTCGCTGGCGGTGCCGGTGCTGTCGTGACGGGCGCCGATTCGGTTGCAGAGACATCAACCCGACGCACTCCGTGCGTGCTGGCGATGGTGTTGGTCGCAGCGGCGATGGTCGCTTGGTCTGCTACTCCGGTGATGGTTGCGTCTCGTCCGTCAAAATGAGCGCTCAAGCCCGTGCCTTCCAGGAGGTCGTTAGCCCGGCTGGTCAGATCATGCTCTTCGTTGGGAATTCCCCAGTTGACGGCCAGCACCGCGACTATCACCCACGCAACAATCAAGCCCCAAACCGCTTTTGGAAACTCGGAGCGCCTGGCGTCTTCTGCGCTCATAGTTCCTCCCTTGCCTTCAACCAGAGCGGCAATGCCTACCCGGGGCGTTGCCGACCCGCAGCCCGGCTCGGTGGTCCAGAGCTGCAAATTACTGGGGCGGAGACTAGTCCGTGGAATCGGCGGGTCTGTTAGTCCGGGCGTTGCTCTCTGAGGACGGTGATGACGCCCGAGTAGGACGCCACCCAAACGGTCCGGCTTGTGGTGTCGAAAGTGATGCCGATGGGGTGGTGGGCGACTGTGATCTCCTGGGTGACGGTCAGACTGGCCGTATCCACCTTGCTGATCGTGTCAGATTCGTAGTTGACCACATAGAGAGAGAGTCCGTCGTCTGAGATCGCCATGCTCGCGGCGCGTCACCCGTGCTGATCCTCTTCACGACTGAGCCGGTGCTGATATCGATGCGGACAACCCGGTCATCGCCGTTGAGAGTCGCAAATAGAGAGCGATCATCGGGGGAGAGCACCAGGTGTCTGGGGTTGTTGCCAACACCTTTGATCCAGCCGACTGCCCGGGTCTTCAGGTCCACTACGGCGATGTTGGTACTACCCATCACCGCGACGTACGCCGTTTCGCCATCGGCTGTGATCGCGATCCCGCGCGGATGCCTGCCGAGCGCGACTCGCGCCGTCTCTTTTCCGGTTGTCGTGTCGATCACGGACAGATCGAAGCTGCACCAATTGGTCACGAGCAACGTGTTGTCGTCCGGCGTGAGCGCCACGTATTTCGGCACCGCCCCGACGGCGATCACCTGATCGATGGACATATCGTCGGTTGTGATCCGATAAACGAAGCTGTCGTCCCACCCACCTGGATCGCAGGTGTCGTTCCCGGGGTTTTCATAGCCGGGCCCATACATCTGATAGTTCGAGACGTAGACGTAGGCGCCGTCGGAGGTGGCCACTGCTTCGACCGGTGCTCCCTGGTATGCCGACGTCCCGGAGTTGAAGCCGTAGTCGCTGAGGGAGATTGTGTCGGGGATGGTTGCAACGAGCTGGCGGTCCTCGTTGTATACCGTGACCGTGTGCCGGTACATCATATTCTGGGCGAAGAACAGGCCGTGCCCGGTCGAAGTCACCGACTTGGGTGCGATGTCACCGCCGATAACGCCCACCTCGACCAGCGTCAGCTCGCTGGTTGGCGGCAGCGTTGTGGTAGTTGTCGGGGATGTGGTTGCTCCGATAGGAGCACCGGCGGTGGCGGCCCCGGTCGTGGTGACCGGGGGAAGCGGATCGAGTGGTGCAGCGTCCGGGTACGTGCTGGCAGCCGCCTGGGCACAGGCCGTGAGGGTAAGCACACCAACAAGAAGCAGGATTCTCCGGAACATCATTGCTCCATGAAAACCGCTTCTCGCGCATATCCCAAGCATCATGGAGGATATTGGTGGCAGAACAACAGGGGTCAGGTGCCCTTCATCGGGCGTTGCTCCGGGTCTGGATCTCGGCGATGGCGGCTCGACAAGGGCTTCACCATGGGTGCAGCATGGAACAGTTGGAGCGACCCAGCGCAGCGAGCTTCGATGAGTTGGTGGCTGTCAATCGAGAGTCAGGGGACACAAGTGGAAGTTGAACTTGACCGGGTAACGAAGGAGTTGCTGCAGGCTGCTGAGCGCCTCAGCGAGTTGCCCGAGGACGCATACAGCGAGCGCGTCGAGCTTCGCGACCACATCCACGCCCTGCAGGCGACGCTACATGATCTGCGGCTCGGGTCGGAGGCTGTTCACGGCATCGATGAGATCCGGGCTCAGATCAAGAATCTGGAGGATCGGATCAGCTCGCTCCTCGGCGGTCACTTGAGTTCCTCCGCCGCCGCCCAGACCGGCTTCGGTGGCGGAATCGAGCCGGGGGATGTGCACCGCCTCAACCGCCAGATCGATGACTCCGGCGGTATCGATACGATGCGGCGCGAACTGGCGGAGCTGCGTGAGCGGCTCTCCGAGATGGATGATGAGGGTCGCCGCGATTGACTGTCAGCGTTGCCGCCCGGGTAGCTACCACGCCTGGATGATCTGTGGTGCCAATTGGTCGGCGATCATGATGTCGTTGTTGACGAGTATGACGATTAAGTCACCGCTCGCCGGGCTGATGCCCATCGTCGAGGAGAATCCGGGGATCGATCCGTTGTGGGCATACCCCGGATCTTCATCGCCAAACTGGGCAGCAAAGAGGCCGAGCCCGTAGCCGCTGGTTCCGGTATCGGTCATCTCGGCAAGGCTTTCCGCGGAGACCAGGTCTCCTTCGAAGAGGCTCGTCAGGAACGTGGCGAGGTCATCTACGGTTGATACCAGGGCGCCTGCAGCCCATGCGCCGCTTGCCACAGATTCGTAGTCGACGGTGGTCAGGCCGGCGTTGAGGCCGAACGACCAGAACGAGACGAGACCGACCGGTTCGGCGACGCCATGGCCGACAAACACGGTGTTCTCGAGGCCAAGCGGTCCGGCAATTCGTTTCTGCAGCGATTCGTTGAGAGTGATCCCGTCGAAGTGGCCGAGAAGCATACCGAGCAAGATGTAGTTGGTGTTGGAGTACTCGAAGACACCAGTAGGCCCAGCTTCGGTCTCGGTGACGTAGTCGAGGATCTCCTCAGGCTCGAACGTATGGGTGAAATCGGCGGCCACGTCTAGGAAGAACGATGGGTTGGAGGTGTAGTTGGGCAGCCCGCTCTGGTGGCTGAGCAACTCCCTGATGGTGACATCTGCCCCGACCGGGGTGTCCGGTAGGTAGGTGCCGAGTGGCTCGTCGAGATCGACCTTCCCTTCGTCGACCAACTGAAGAATCATCGTGGCGACGAACGGCTTCGAAATGCTTCCGACCCGGAAGGGTGACTCCCGGGTGATCGGCTCGCCGTCGGCGTTTGCGTCGCCGTAGGCAGCGGTCGTCAACTCACCGTCATGCCTGGTCAGGGTGGCAACGCCGCCTGCGGCATCTCCGACAAAGGACCTGGCGATGGTATCCAGATCAGAGGCGGCGCCCGGCGACGCTGCGGTTGTGGTCGGTTGGCTCGTAGCAGGAGTGGTCGAGCTCGTGGATGCCGGTACATCCGTAGTTGCCACGTCGGCCGCCGTCGTTGTGGTCTCGACTGACGTCGCGGAGCATGCGGACAGCAATAGAGTGGTGGTTAGCAGAGCCGTGAGTCGTCGCAAGGCCTCATGATGCCATCTCTCGAGGAGCGTCGGTACCGCTCGAGAAAGACTGAATATTCTGAACTTCGAATATGTTGTATTCGATAGCGCTCCCTGAGGTTTCAGGGCGCGACACGACTAGAAGGAGAAGCATATGTCGGGAAACGAAGCGAGCTGGGATCGCATTGCTCGGGTCATCTTGGGCATCGTTCTGATCTACCTCGGTTTCTCGAGCGTGATCAGTGGTGGCCTCGGAGTGGTAGTTGGGATCATCGGCTTCGTCCCGCTGATCACCGGGATCGTTGGCTGGTGCCCGTTGTACTCCGTGTTCAAGACGGGGACCAAGAAGGACGCCACGGTCTAGCCAGGCACGAGATGCTGACTGATTACACCCGGCCGACGCTGGTTGAGGTGGTTACTCCACACTGTGTCGAGTGTCGGGCAATGAAACCCGACCTCGATGCGGTGGCGATTGAATATGGCGGAGTCGATCTGGTGATTCTCGATGCGGCCGCCGACCCCGAGAGCGTCGCCCGTCTGCGCGTTTTCGGGACCCCCACTCTCATTGCCGTGCGCGACGGCCTCGAGATCGCCCGGTTCACCGGCCGCCGAACTCGTGGCGAGTTGAGGGAGCTCTTCTCACAGGTGGATACGAGCGCAACAATCACCGTCCCCAGAGTCAGTCGCAGCGACCGCCAGGTGTGGACGCTGGGCGGAGTCGCGCTTGCGGGTGTCGGCTTGCTACTTGGTCCCTCCTGGCTGCTGGTGGCGCTTGGAGCCGGTCTCGCCGGCTACGCCAACAGTCCCTGGAGTCGTCGCGGACGTCGCTTCTAATCGATCCGGAACCAGCGAGACGAACGATTGTGTGCGAGAGTTGGTTTAGCTGCCGAGGTTCCGAGCGTCGGGTGTCATGTCAAAGGCCGGGTCGTGTATCTCGCGGACAACGGCGACTCCCAGAATCAACAGCGGCGGCGCTAGGAACAAGCCCACAACACCGGCAACCGTCAAGCCCGCGGTGAGAGCAGCCACCAAAGCTGCGGGGTGCACTCGCATCCACCGACCCACGATTAGCGGCCCGACTATGTAGACCTCGAGGTGGTGCAGGACGGCCGTCACCGCGACGACCACGAGGGCGTCGACCAACCCACCGCTGGCGAGTGCCACGAGCGCGGCCAGCAGACCTGCTGTGATCGTTCCGACGACGGGGAAGAAGCCACCGATGAATGCGATCAGGGCGAGCGGGCCGGCAGCGGGAATCCGCAGCACGGTCATGGCGATGCCAAGGAGGATCGCGTTGACGGCGCCGTTGATGGCGATCGCACGGGCATATGCACCCATCGTTGCCCAGGTCACCCCGGCGAACCGGCGCACCTCGGTGCTGCGTTGGGATCGGACGGCATTGGAGAGCCAGTCGGCGTACCCGTCACCTCGTGTCAGCAAGTAGATGGCAAACACGACTGTAAGGACGAAGCCTTCGATGAATTCTGCGACTGTGACCGCGCCCGTAACGATTCCGTGGACCAGGGAGATGCCACCAGCGCCCGGCCCGGTGATGCCCAGCCGTGTCCCCAGCGACTTCAGGTCGTTCACCGACATGTGGAGGGGGCTCCCCGCCAACCACGTCTCGAGGTCGCTACGGACTCCCGACAGGGAGTTGCCCAGGCTGGTGCGACTACCCCAGAGCGGGGGAGCGATCCACAGTCCAAGCAGGGCCAGGCCCACCACCAGCGCGGTCATGATGATGCCTGCAACCCAGCCCCGCTTCAGCCCGCGCCGCTCCAGCCAGATCCCGAGCGGATCCAGACCTGCGGCGACCATGAGCGCGACAACCGCGGCGACAACAATCACCCGCAACCGGATGACGACGAACCCGATGATTGCTATGGCGACGGCGCCGACAATCACGGCGATTGCGCCGCGGGTCACACGATCAAGACTGCTGATGTCGTTGGATGCGTCTGGTTGTGAAGGGAGCACCGGGCGACACCTCCTCAATACTGGGATCGGTTTCTCCCAGTGTCGCCGCGAGACGATGAGACATCGATGAGAGAGGGCCGGCGAAGCCCGGGGTCACTCGTCGGCGGAGAAGCCGCCATCGGACGTCTGGGTAATCGACACCTGGCGGGCCTTGAGTCTCTCCCGACCCCGCTCCGAGGTGATCCGGTGTGTGATGAAGCCGGCAATCGCTGGAACTACGAACAGCAGAACTCGCAGCGTCCGTGTGACGGCATTTATGGATAGGTCGAGGCGTGAGGCGAGAATATCGTTGCTTCCGGCGATGAACAGGACCCCGTAAAATGACAGTGCCGCCACCCCGACTGTGGTGCGCCACGGACGACTCGACGGTCTATCGGCGAGATTGTGGATCTCATAGTCCCTCAGGATGCGGGCCTCCAGGAAGGGCCACGCGTACAGTGCGCCGAACGTCAGACCCGGCAGGAGAACGCCCGGGAAGAACGGGTTTGGTATCTCGAACCCGAATGCTCTGATTTCCCAGTTTGGGAAGAGTCTCAACGCACCTTCGAGCCAGCCCATATACCAGTCGGGCTGGGCGGGTGCGCTCACTTGCGCCGGGTGGTACGGGCCGTAGAGCCACACCGGGTTGATCTGGGCCAGACCTCCCAGCAGCGCAAGCGTCGCGGCCACCAGAAAGAACAACCCGACGGTCTTGGCAGCAAAACGGGGCCAAAGGCGGGTGCCGACGACGTTCCCCTCGGTGCGTCCAGGTCCCGGGAACTGCGTGTGCTTCTGGCGTACTAGCAGGGCCAAATGCACCGACAGCAGAGCAACGATGATCGCAGGGACAAGGAGGATGTGGAGTGTGTAGAGGCGCGGTATCACTTCAGGTGAGGGATAGGTGCCCCCGAAAGCCAGGCCGGCCAGACGCGTCCCTACCAGGGGTATGGATTCTGCAATCGAGTATGCGATCCGAAGCCCGGTCCCGGAGAGGAGATCATCCGGGAGGGAGTAGCCGGCGAAGCCGTTGACGATCGCCAGGATTAACAAGGTTAGACCCACCATCCAGTTGATCTCGCGCGGTTTACGGAATGCGCCCGTGAAGAAGATCCTGAGGAGGTGGGCGAACACCGCGGCAACGAAGACGAGTGCAGCCCAGTGGTGCATTTGCCGTATGAGTAGCCCTCCATCGGTGTCGAATGACAGACGGAGAGTCGATTCGTACGCCCGTGACATCTCGATGCCGCTGAGGGCGTTGTAGCTGCCCTGGTACACGATTTGCTCCGCATCCGGGACGAAGAAGAAGGTCAGGTACACACCGGTAGCCAGGAGGATCACAAAGCTGTACAGCGCGATCTCGCCGAGTAAGAAAGACCAGTGGTCGGGAAAGACCTTGCGCATCGCGGCGTGGATGACCTTCCGGCCGCCAACGCGGCTGTCGATCCAATCGATGACCCTGGGGATGATCATCTCCCGCGATCCCAGAATCCGGGCCCGACGGGATCGGGGAAGTCGCCGGTGGCGACTAGCCATCCCTCCGAGTCGATCGCGATGGGCAACTGTGGAAGAGGACGCGCCGCGGGTCCGAAGACCGGCCTCGCCCCGTCGAGGATGTCGAACGTCGACTGATGACAAGGGCAGAGAAGCTGATGCCGCTGCGCTTCGAAAAGTCCGACGGGGCATCCGGCATGGGTGCACACCTTCGACAGCGCTATATATCCCTGCGGTGCCAACGCCGCCCGGCTCTGGTCGGCTTCAAGGACCGCCGGGTTCACCCGGATCAGCAGAGTCTGAGCCATAGCGTCGCCGATATGGCCTTCCGGGAATACTGTCACTACACCACCTTCGGCCATCTGGCCGGCCGCTATCGGGTGTCCATCTGAATCGACCAGCCGCAGCCCTGATCGCCATGACGTGTTCTTGAGGCTCGAGGTCGGATTGCGACCCAACGAGCGCAACGGGGCTACGAGCCCCAAAGCCAGGGCGGTCACCGCTCCGGTCAGGCCGCGAAGGAAGGATCGACGGGTTTGGCTGTCGACCGTTGCGGCGACCGGGGGCTCGCTCTCGGTCGGGTGGTGCTCTTCGACATCTTCGGCATCGCCCAACTCGTGTGCGAACAGCACCAGTGCGGCTCCAATGCCTGCGAGAGCGATTGCCAACATAATTCCTTGAAATTGTGTCGACAGATTGAAAATCGCCGCGGCCACAAGGCCGGCTCCACCCAGTGCGCTGACAACGAACGATGTGCCGACGGGTGATCGTGACACGGTCAGTTACTCCTTCGTTCGATGAAGCCGGCTGCCAGTATGACGGTGCCGAGCCCGAATACCCACGCCACTAGGCCCTCGGGGACCGGCCCGAGGCGCCCGAGGCCCAATCCACCTGGATCAGGCTCGGTCTGGAGAAAGCCAACGTATCTCGCGATCGCAGCCGCTTCGTCGGACGTGATGTGCTCCTCGTCAAAGGTCGGCATCTGTCCCGGCCCGGTGCGGACAGCCTCAACGATTTCGGTCGGATCGGCTGCATACAGGTCTGGTGCGTTCCAGCCGGAGGACAACGCGCCACCGCGAGCGGCCGCTCCGTGACAGGAAGCACAGTTGGTGCGGAAGAGGTCGCCTCCCCGGGCGAGGTCGGCGGATGAGGTGTCGACGACGGGTACCGGTGGCCCGGATCCGAGTGAGGCGACGTATGCGGTCAACGCGTCGATCTGGTCCTGGGTGAACGGTGACGGCTTGCGGCTGGGGAAAGCGTTGATATCCGCCAACGGCATCCGGCCGGTGCGGAGTTGGAAGTCTGCCGCGGCCGCACCAACCCCAACGAGCGTTGGCCCGAGACCGCCGGTGCCGTCCTGACCATGACAGCTCGAGCAATGGAACAGGAATAGCTCCTCAGCGGTGGCGGCAGATCGATCGGCACCGGGCTTATCCCCGTCCGAGGCAAGGGCGAGAGTTGATGCAGCCGTCGCACCGGCCAGCACCAGCACGACTGCGAGTGCCGAGAGCGAGCGCTTCATGGGAGGAGGTAGATGGTGGCGAACAGCCCGATCCAGACCGCATCGACAAAATGCCAGTAGAGGCCGACGCCACGCATGAAGCCACGATTGGGTTGCGGTACGAGCATTGCCGTTGACAGAGCTATGAGGAAGAGACCGGCCAGAACGTGGATCCCGTGGAACCCGGTCAACAGGTAGAAGATCGAGCCATAGGTGTGCGACGAGACACTGAAGTCGAGTTGAAAGTATTCGAGCGCCTGTAGACCGATGAACAGTGCTCCGAGGAGCAGGGTTACCAGGAACCAGCGCCTTCCCTTCCTGACATCGTCGGACTCGATGGCTCGCTCTCCCTGCCGGAGCGTGCCACTCGAGAGCACAAGGAGCACAGTTGCGATCGCCGCTCGCCCGGTAGCAAGGTCTACCCCGGCCGGTGGCCACGGGTTGGTGGCAGCGCGCAGCGTGAAGTAGGCGGCGAAGAGGCCTGCAAAGAACATGAGCTCGGAGGCGAGCCAGAGCGTTATGCCGACACTGAGGCGGTCGGGGCCACGATCCGCTCGTGTTGAAGCCGTCACGCTCATATGAGCATCACCGTCCCTGCATTCTGATACCGGGAGCAGTCGTGAGAAGATAAACCGGTGATTGGCTTTGCGCTGGCGCCCCTGGATCTGCAAACCGCGGTTAGCTCGTGGGGATTTGACGGTCTCGTAGCGGGGGTGATCGTGGTGACCGGATTTCTGTACTGGTCGTCGCTGCGTAACATCACAAAACGAAACCGCCGGTGGCCTCTGACTCGGACTCTGTCATTCTTCGGAGGGTTGAGTGTAGTGACGCTGGCAACGCAGAGCTTCGTCGGTGTATACGACACAACTCTGTTCAGCATTCACGTCGTCCAGCATCTCATGCTCGCCATGGTGGCTCCCTTGCTTCTGGTAGCCGGAGCGCCCATCACCCTTGCCATTCAGGCGGCAGACCGGCGTGTGCAGCTCGGGATGATCAGCGTCCTGAGGTCAAGACCGGTAGCGCTGATCAGCCGTCCGGTGTTTGCCTGGGCGCTCTACGCAGGAATCATGTTTGCGTATTACTTCTCCTCTCTTTACGGGCTGTCGTTGCGCAATGAATTGGCGCACGAGTTCATCCATATCGTGTTCCTGTTTGTCGGCTCACTGTTCTTCTGGGTAGTCCTCGGAGTGGACCAGGGGCCAACCGTCATCAGCTATCCGGCCCGGATTCTGGCCCTGCTGGCGGCCATGCCGTTCCATGCCTTCCTCGGGGTTGCCATCCTGTCGTCGAACGACATCATCGGAGGCGATTTCTATCGTGCGCTGGGTCGAGACTGGGGGCCCACGCTCCTTTCCGATCAGCAGGCAGGAGGTGTGCTCATGTGGGTTGGCGGGGGAATCGTGACTGTTGCCGCGTTGCTCGGCGTCGCCTGGAACTGGCGGCAAGCCGATCTCCGCCTGGCTCGACGGGGTGACCGGGCTGCGGGCCACTAGATGCGTCGCTCCTACTGCCGTGATGCACGACCGCGATGTCCCGACGGCGGCTGGCACGGGCCGATTGGGCGCATTCGACCGGTGGTTACCATGTTGGCGTATCGGTTGGCCGTTGGTGGAGGTGACATGGTCGTCCCTGCTCGGGATCGGCAGCTTGTCGGATTGACAGAGTCTCGCACGAGTCGGGGTCCCGGCCGGCGGGCGGCTCTGGCTGTCCTCCCGGCCGGCCTTGCAGTGATCCTTTCTGGATGCGCGGGATCGTCACTGGGCCCCCCGTCGCCGGTCACCATTCAGGGAGAAGAGATCAGCTCTCTGTGGTCGGTGTTTGTCGGCGTAGCGGCAGTCATCGGTCTGTTGGTGGCGAGCTTGATGGTCTATGCAGTCATCAGGTACCGGCGTCCTCGAGGTGACGAGCTCCCCCCGCAGTTCAAATACAACATTCCGCTAGAGGTTGTATACACCGGGGTGCCGATCGTGATTGTGGCCATCCTCTTTGCGCTCACTGCCGGCGTGATCACGCGGGTGAACAGGGTCGCAGCCGATCCCGATCTTGTGGTTGAGGTGACCGGGTTCCAGTGGAATTGGCGCTTTGAATACCCTGACTACGCCATCACCATTGTGGGCGAGCCCGGGGCAAACCCTGTGCTCGTGCTGCCAACTGACCAGACGGTTCGGCTCGAGCTCACGTCGGCGGATGTTATCCATTCGTTCTACGTCCCGGATTTCCTGGAGAAGCGGGACTTGTTGCCTGGAACCGTCCAACAGCTCGATTTGGTGATCACGCAGGAAGGCGAGTTCGTTGGCCGGTGTGCGGAGTTCTGCGGGACATTCCACGATCGCATGCTCTTCGATGTGCGTGCCGTCTCGCCGGCCGATTTCGAGACATGGGCGAAGCAGCAGGCGGAGGTACAGGGTGGCTGAATCGAATTCGCCGGTATTGGTCGATAGGACTGGTGGTTTGCTCGGATGGCTGACGAGTACCGATCACAAGACCATCGGTCTCTCCTACATCGTCACGGCATTGGGGTTCTTCCTGTTGGGTGGTGTGTTGGCACTGGTGATGCGTAGCGAGCTGGCTGCTCCGGGCCTCGAGCTGGTCAGCGAGTACCAGTACAACCAGCTGTTCACGATGCACGGGTCAATCATGCTCTTCCTGTTTGCGACCCCGGTGGTCTTCGGGCTGGCGAACTACCTGGTCCCGCTCCAGGTAGGCGCACCCGATATGGCATTCCCACGCCTCAATGCCCTTTCCTACTGGCTCTTCCTCGGTGGCGGCTTGACCATGATCGCGGGATTTCTCACCTCCGGTGGTGCCGCCGCGTTCGGCTGGACCGCGTACGCACCGCTTGCCGACGCCACGTACTCGCCGGGAGCAGGTAGCGATCTGTGGATTATCGGCGTCGCGTTGACGTCTGCCGCAACTGTCGGTGGAGCGGTGAACATCGTGACCACTGTTCTCACCATGAGAACCGCGGGCATGTCCATGTTCCGTATCCCGATCTTCACGTGGAACATGGTCGTTACCTCGATCATGGTGCTGCTGGCGTTCCCCGTCCTCACGGGCGGCTTGATGATGATGCTGGCCGAACGTTTGATTGGAGCGCACTTCTTCAACCCTGCGTTTGGTGGGGTGCCTGTCCTCTGGCAACACCTTTTCTGGTTCTTTGGTCATCCCGAGGTGTACATCATCGCATTGCCGTTCTTTGGCGTCGTCACAGAGATCATCCCGGTGTTCTCACGCAAGCCCCTGTTCGGATACACCGGATTCGTGTTTGCGACGCTGGCGATCGGGGGACTGTCGGTCGGTGTGTGGGCGCACCATATGTTTGCCACCGGGCTGGTGTTTCTCCAGTTCTTTGCAGCATCTACTTTCCTCATCGCGGTGCCTACCGGGGTCAAGTTCTTCAACTGGATAGGCACGATGTGGAAAGGGCACTTAGTTTCGAGTCGCCGATGCTGTTCTCGCTCGGATTCCTGTTCAACTTCCTGTTTGGCGGGCTCACCGGGGTGATACTGGCCTCGCCGCCTCTCGACTTTCACGTCACAGACACCTACTTCGTCGTCGGTCACATGCACTATGTCCTGTTCTCGACGGCAGCCTTTGCCCTCTTTGCCGGGATCTATTTCTGGTTCCCCAAGATGACCGGGCGGATCCTGTCGGAAGGATGGGCCAAGGCGCACTTCTGGCTGATGTTTGCCGGTTTCAATCTCACGTTCCTACCCCAGCACCTGCTCGGAGTTCGCGGCATGCCGCGCCGTGTTGCCGATTACACCGCCGACAGTGGATTCCAGTTCCTCAACGTCCTCTCGACGGTCGGTTCATTCTTGATTGCCGTCTCGACGCTGTTCTTTCTCTGGAACGTCTGGGTGGCGCTTCGAAAGGGTCGTGCTGCCGGCGACGATCCATGGGGCGGATACGGTCTCGAGTGGCTCACCAGTTCCCCACCGCCGGAACACAACTTCACGTCGCTGCCGCGGGTGAGGTCGGAGCGACCCGCCTTTGATGCAAGACACCCGGAGCTAGAGCCGTGAGCGTTCAGGGCAAGGTCCTGGTCGGCCAGGCGATGCTGTTCGCCTTTGCTGCTGCGATCTACTTCGCAGGGGGCGGCTCACTCGCAGGCAGCGTGCTGCTTGATGGCGGCAGCCGGGTTCGGGGCCTGGGCTGCGGTCTACCTGATTCGCAAGAGCCGCACGCTCACCGACGAGGAGATGACACCCACGGGAGTTTTCCCGTCGGCGACTACTCGTGCTCCGCTCTTGGCGTTGGCGGCCGTGCTTCTCGGCAACGGCCTGATAGTCGGCTGGTGGTTGACGGCCGTGGGCGTCGTGGTTCTGCTGGCAACTGGGGTCTCCTACGCCCGCGAGTACCGGGCGAGCGGGAAGTGACGCGGTGTTTGCTCTGATTCTCCGGCGAATCAGCTTTCGCCGTTTTCGTCCTTCGAGATCTCGAGACGATCGCCATTCCACTCGGCCCTGAAGACCGATGTGTGGTTGTCGGCCCGGAATTCGACCCGGACACGTTCTGGCCCCGAATCCTTGATTTCGGTGCCGTAGCCAGCTTGTGGAATCGCAGACACGAAGGTGACGGTGCCGGGAGAATACGAGATGGTGACCACACCACCGATGAGTTGATAGCTGGAGGTCTGCGTCGCTACCGGGACAGTCGGTGCTGTGGTCGTTGTGGTTGTTGCGGGAATAGTTGTCGTGGTGGACGTTGATGCGGCTGAAGTCGGCGATGCAGTTGTTGTGGTTGTCGCCGCTTGGTTCGACGGGGACGAGGAGGTCGTTGCCCCGGGGGGCAACTGTGTCGGATCGGCCTGGCCCGCTGCGGGATCGCCGGCGGGTGTTTGATCGGCAGGAACCACCGATGCTGTTGTCCCCGCGGACCCTGAGTTCACCTCCAGGTGGATTATGGTTGGTTCTGGCGAGGCTCCGACAGTTGTTGTGCTGCCAGCGGCGAGCGTGCCGGGGATCGGGGTGCTCGGCTGGATGACACTGTTGCGAACCTGTGCAACGGCACCCCACGAAAGGGCGACGGCGGCAACTGCGGCGAGTGCCCAGCCGGCGGCGAGCTTGGTCCAATTTGGCATGACCGGACTATTGCAGGTCGAGGCTTCTGGGAACGTCTCAGAAAGGTTAGAGGTTTGCAAAGTGATGCGATTTCGCTGCAGCGGGGACACGCACCGCTAATAGGATGACCCCATGTCAGCAGTGCTCATCATTGAAGACGATGCCGCCATTCGGCAGGGTCTTGCCAACTTCCTTGCCGAAGCGGGCCATTCGGTCGAATCGATCGCTTCAGGCATGGAAGGGGTCAAGCGGGTGGCCGAAGGGGCATATGACGTGGTTGTCCTGGATCTCGGGCTTCCGGACATCGACGGCGGGCAGGCGCTCAAAATGATCAGGTCGGTGAGCGCAGTCCCGGTTGTTGTTGCGACCGCCCGCGACGAGGAAACCGAGATCGTCCGGATTCTGAGGGACGGAGCGGATGACTATGTGGTCAAGCCCTTTTCCGGAGCTCAACTTCTCGCACGCATCGAGGCGATCCTGCGCCGCACTCGATCCGGTGCGCACCCGGGGCCGGTGGTGGTAGGGGGTCTCTCTGTGGACGTCGATCGGCGTGTCGCAGAGCTAGACGGGCTGCCCGTCGACCTCACTCGCAAGGAATTCGATTTCCTCGCGTATCTTGCGGAGAGGGCTGGCGTGGTGGTTTCCAAGAGAGAGCTGCTGGCCGAAGTGTGGCGACAGCCATACGGTGGCGCCGACAAGACCGTTGACGTGCACCTATCGGTCCTTCGACGGAAGCTCGGTGAGAGCGCCGCCGCGGCGCGATACCTGCAGACGGTCCACGGGGTTGGAGTCAAGCTGGTGGCTCCGGACTCGTGAGACGCTGGCTGTCGCTGTACGCGCTTTCAATCACGTCCATTGTCATCCTGGCTTTTCTTGTTCCTCTCGCCGTCCTGATCCGGGATCTTGCTGGAGATCGTGCCCTCAGCGCCGCTGAGCGTGAAGCGCAGACGATCGCCAGGTTCGCATCCACCATCGACGGTGGCGAGGAGTCGATCATCGAGCTCGACACTGCGTTGAAGGTCACGGCGGATACGTCGATCGTCTTGTCGGATGGCTCGCTACTCGGCGCCGTGTTGCCCGACGGGATCGATCTGGTGGCAGCTCAGGAGAGTGGGCAAGCGTACCGGCAGCCGCTCGACGACGGCCAGGCCGTCATCGTGCCGGTGTTCCGCGGCGCGGGCGTGCCCTGGGTCGTTGTCGTGGCAGTCTCCGGTGCGGAGCTGACGATGAACGTCGGGTCTGCCTGGGCCGTTCTGGGCGGATTGGGGGTTGTCCTGATTGCACTGGCGCTCGTGGTTGCCGACCGGATGGGCCGGGCCGTTGTCGGACCGATCGATGATCTGGTCGACGCGACCCACCGGCTGGGTCGAGGTGAGCTGACTGTGGAAGTGTCGCCGTCCGGTCCCGACGAGCTTGCGGAGGTTGGGTCGGCGTTCAATGCCTTGACCGGCCGGGTGAGTGCGCTAATGGATCGGGAGCGAGAGACCGCCGCAGATCTCTCGCACCGACTGCGGACACCGCTGACCGCGCTAAAGCTCGACATCGAAGCGCTGGATTCACAAGTCGACGTGAGCAGACTGCAAAGCGACGTCGATGAACTCGAGCGGGTTGTGGGCCATGTCATCAGCGAAGCCAGAAGATCAGTGCGGGAAGGTGGAGGGGTAATCACCGATCTGCAACCCATCGTGTCGGAGCGGGTGCAGTATTGGGGGTTCCTCGCCGAGGATCAGGAGCGCAGGTGGACGCTCGACGTTGAGCCGGGCAACTTCCCAGTCAACGGCAACGTGGCGGATCTCGAGGCCATGCTCGACGCATTGTTGGGCAACGTGTTCGCTCATACGCCGTCCGGGACTACCTACCGGGTTTCCCTCGTGCGCACCCCGGGCAGCAACGCCGAACTGATCGTTGCCGATGATGGTCCCGGGATTGCCGATGAGGCTCTGCTCGAACGCGGATCGAGTGGTGCTGGATCGACCGGGCTGGGTGCCGATATCGTGCGACGCACGGCTGAGGCCGCCGGTGGGACTGCGGATTGGGTTCCGGGGCTGGATCGCGGCACCTCGGTGCGTGTCGTGATCCCATTGGTTGGCGGTCCGCGCTAGCCGGAGAGCGCCCGGGAAATAGAGGTTTCCCTAACCATCGGCGGAGGACTCCCAAAGGCGGCTTCATGCATCCTTGGCTCAAGCACCAAACAAGGAGGCCATGAATGTTCAAGCGAATGACGGCGATAGTCGGAACCATGCTCGCGGTGATGATGGCGGTCGGGATTGGATCGGCTGTTGTTCCCCCAAAGACAGATGCCGGTTCGATACCCACCGTGGTAACCGTCGCTGGTGGCGTCGAGACGACGGTCTATGAAGTCAGTGACGCAGGCACTGCGACGGTTGTGTCCAACGGCACGAGCTTGTCCCTCACCACCGTTGATCCGGCAGATGGCTGGGTCGTCGAGATCGAGGCAGCCACGGGCCGTGAGGTCGAGGCGGACTTCCGCAACGGCAGCCGTCGCATTCAGTTCGACGCTGAACTCGAGGACGGCCAGGTCAAGGCAAGAGTGCGCGAGCGCGCCGACGACAGCCGATCCGGCTCGGACAGCTCTACAACCTCGACCACCACTGCTCCGACTCCATCCACGACGACTACCACAAGTGCCGACGTCGAGGACGATTCATCTGACGGCAGTGGCGCTCGCAGCGGCGACGATAGCTCTGACGACAACAGCGGCCCGAGCAACCACGACGATCGGGCTGATGACAGTGGTCATGGCGGCGATGTCGATAGCTCTGATGACAACAGCGGCCCGAGCAACCATGACGATCGGGCTGATGACAGTGGTCATGGCGGCGATGACGATCGGGCTGATGACAGCGGTGGTCATGGCGGCGATGACGATCGGGCTGATGACAGCGGTGGTCATGGTGGCGATAGCGACCATGGTGGCCACGGCGGTGACGACGACAACAGCAACAGCAACAGCTGAGCGTCCTCTTTCCAGCGCCTATCTGCTGCGCACCCCGCAAGTTCAACCCCGGGCCTGATTCGGCTGGCCCGGGGTTGCTTGCGTCTAGCGGCAACGGGAATCACCGTGTGACGTCCCGACGAGTGTCTACGAATAGAGATTTCCCTAACCATCGGCGGAGGACTCTCAGAACCCGGTTCCTGCATCCTGGCTCTGGCACACATGAAAGGAGCCAGGAAATGTTCACAAGGATCACAGCGCTGATAGGCACGGTGCTGGCCGTGCTCTTGGCAGCCAGCATCGGCTCAGCAATGGTCACCCCCTCCACCGCCAACTCGGCCGGGGGTAGCCCGGCGGCTTCGTCAACGTCGCCGAATGTCACCGTCGCAGCTTCTGGCGACACAATTGTCTATGAGGCCGGCGACGCCGGAATGCTGACGGTCGCCTCGGACGGTTCGGCCCTCGCAATCAGATCTATTGATCCGGCGGATGGCTGGGTCGCCGAAGTCGAGGTTGCTGCCGGCCGCCGGGTAGAAGCCGACTTTCGCAGTGGCACTCGTCGCATCCAGTTTGACGCCGAGCTCGAGGACGGTCGGATCAATGCGAAGGTCAGCGAAGGCGTCGACTACTCCGTCCGCGACGACTCCCGTGAATCGAGCGACGGCGGCGGCTCGCAGCAGGACGACAGCCGGAGTGGCGACGACAGCAGCACGTCTACGACCAATCCACCTGGATCGACTTCGACCACCACGACGTTCTCTCCATCGACCGACGTCGCAGGTACAGCTACCTACCAGGCCGATGATGCAGGCTCGGTGACGATCACGTCCAGCGGGTCCAATCTGACCATCGTGTCGGTTACCGCCACGGCTGGCTGGACGTACGAGATCGAGGTCGCATCAGGTCGTGAGGTCGAGGTCGACTTCCGCAACGGCAGTCGTCGGATCCAGTTCGACGCCGAGCTCGAAGACGGTCGGGTCGATATCCGGATCAGGGAGAGCATCGATGACAACGGTGGCTCCACAACGACTACAACCACTATGCCCACCACCACGACAACAGCGCCCCCGGCAACCTCGACCACCACGCCTCCCGCGGGCGACACCACGGTCACATACGACGCGGGCGAGGGTGGCACCGTGACCATCACCTCCAACGGATCGACGCTAACCATCGTGTCGGTCAACCCGGCAGCCGGCTGGGCTCCCGAGGTTGAGGTCGCATCAGGTCGTGAGGTCGAGGTCGACTTCCGCAACGGCAGTCGTCGGATCCAGTTCGACGCCGAGCTCGAAGACGGTCGGGTGCGGATTCGGGTCAGGGAGACTGTCGACTAGCAGCGAGATACCCGACACGTTCGAGACCGGGTGTCGTCAGTCTCAACTCACCTTTCCCCGGGGTCGACTCCCCGTGACCCGGGGAAAGGTGAGTCTTGCCTACCGGTCGGCCCGGAAGTGCGGGTTCTCGATTAGCCCGAAGAAATACCCCCGTGGATCGAGGACGCCCGCCATCCTGATGCCATCTCCAACGTCTGAGATCGCGTCCGCAGGCTCTGCGCCGGATTCGAGTAGGTGTTGTACGGCAGCTTCGATATCGTCGACTCCCCAGTATGTCTTGGGGCAGGCATCGGGGTCGTCTCCGGGGTGGAGGCCGAGTTCGTAGCCGCCCACGTCGAATCCGACGTAGAAGGGCTCGTCGAAATACGGAGCAATGCCGAGCACTTCCTGATACCACGCTTTGGCACTTTCGAGGTCGGGTGCGGGATAGATGTGAGAGCGGAGTCCTAGAAACATGGTCCCAACCTACAATCGGGTTGCGACAGCCCTATGTCGGTGTTTGGGAGGTTTCTTTGAAGCGGCTAGAGCGGCTGTATGCAGTCGCCGAGGAACTGCGACGTCTCAGCCCCAGGACGGTCAGCGCGTCTGCTCTGGCGCACCGGTTCGAGGTCTCCCGGCGGACCATCGAGCGTGACCTGGCGGCTCTTCGCGGTGCCGGCCTTCCGATGTATGCGAGCACCGGCAGAACCGGTGGTTATGGGGTTCTCCCACACGATCGCGAGATCCTCCTCATGTTCACGCCTCAAGAAGTCACCGGGTTGTTGCTGGCGGTCGCCGCAGCCGGGCATGCTCCGTACATCGACTCTGCCCGCATTGCTGCGGCTCGGCTCCGGGACGCGTTGCCCGATCCAACCCGGGTGGCCGTCGATGAGCTGCGGAACCGGATCAGATCATCGATTCCGGGCGACAGGGCGATCAACCCACGCATCAAGGAGACCCTCGAGGAAGCCGTGCGAACCGGGACGGTGGTGAATTTGGGATACACCGACAACGAGGGTCACAAGTCGACCCGTGCCGTTGATGCCGTCGGGTTCTACGGTGGCGGCGGAGCCTGGTACCTGATCGGCTGGTGTCATCTGCGCAAAGCCCGACGGCTGTTTCGACTCGATCGAGTGGACCGCGCCACGTTGACCCGTCGTCACGCCGAGCCGCGGGATGTCGATGAGACCCTCGGCTGGGTTCCGGACGAGGTGGCACCACCGGGGTGATCGCCGCACCCGTCCAGTTAGCATTGCCCGGTGTCTCGATAGGGGAGGAATGTCTGTGTCCGCAACGAATCACGAACGGCTGATCGATGCGCTGAACGCCGGAGATGAGGCCGCTGCCCTGGATATCCTGTCGGATGATCCGACTCTGTGTACGACCGAGGATCTGCCGAGTGCGTTGATGCTCGCGCTCTATCGGCGGCAGGTGCGCATTGCAGACGCGATTGCCGGACGGCGTCAGCAGCTCACCTTTTTCGAGGCGGCCGCTATCGGCGACGCCGCAGCCTTGCGCGGTCACCTCGCGGCCGGAGGTGTCGTGGATACCCTTGCCGACGACGGTTTCACCGCTCTCCATCTTGCCTGCTTCTTCGATCGTGACGAGGTTGTCCGGTTGCTCCTCGACTCCGGCGCCGATCCGAATGTCACAGCCGCCAACGGGAGCGACCTTCGCCCCCTCCATAGTGCCGTCGCAGCTCACGCCAGCGGGCTGGTTGCGGTGTTGCTCGCTGCCGGAGCAGATCCCGACCCGCGCCAGAAGGGCGGCTTCACGCCGCTGCACGCGGCCGCGTTGCACGGTGACGAAGCAATCGTCGAACTTGCTCCTCGCCGCAGGTGCGGACCCCGAGATCGTCGACGATGAGGGAAAGTCGGCGGCAGATCACGCCAGAGGAGGCGGCCACGCCCTACTGGCGCAGAAGCTCGAGGACGTGGGCTGACCCGATCAGCCTCACAGGTCTCCATCCAGCTGGGCATATGCTCGCCTCAGCGCCTGCTCCATCGTGGCTTCGGGGTATGGCCCCCGGTCGACCAGGTTCGCGATCGGTGTCTCTGTGGCGTGGCCTCTCCGGGCTACATCGGCGACCGCCGCGATCTCGTCACGCTGGGTGGCGGCGTAGTCGGCGGTGACGACGTCACCGTGTCCGGGCACAACGGTGTTACCGAGAACCGCCGCATCGAGAGTCGATGCCCAGTCGAGGGGGAAGGCGTCGCCGTATGACGGTGGAGCGCCCTCCTCGATGAGATCACCGGCGAAGACAATCCCGCAATCTGGCACTGTCACCACGATATCCGAGTTGGTGTGTCCCCGACCGTGGTAGCTGAGATCAACCGTACGGCCGCCGAGGTCGATAGATGCTGTCGTGGCGAAAGTCTCGGTCGGTGGCGTGATGACGACCTCGTTGACCGCCTCGTGATGCTCGGGCGGCATCCACTCGAGCACCCGTAGCCTGGCTTCTTCACCGTTGTCGAGCATCTCGGTGCGGCACATGTCGTGGCCCCAGAGCACCGCCTCCGGGAATCGGGCATTGCCCCAGGTGTGGTCCCAGTGATAGTGGGTGTTGACCACCCAGCCGACCGGGAGTGAGGTGAGCGTGGACAGCTCTGCACGCAACTTCGTCGGCCTGGCGATGCGATGCCCGTGAGTCCACCAACAGCACCGCGCCTTCACCGATCACGACACCTATGTTGAGGTCGAGCGATTGGTATCGACGCCGGAAGACACCGTCACCGATCTCGTCAAAGACACTCATTCCCAGTTCTCCTTGCGCATCTTCGATGGTTGCACCCGTGGGCGGCTCTCCCGGCATCTTGGGATAGTGAGGTGGCCATGGGGCGTCGCCGATTCCGTTCTCTTCATCGGCAGCGACCATCTCGAGCAACGGATCGAGCCTGTGCTCGACATCGTCGATGGCGGCCGTGAGGTCACCAACATCGGCCCAGCGATCGCGAAACGTCATCAGATCGAAATGTGTTGGGTCCATCTCTTCGAGCTCGGACCACTTGAAAGGCGTCGAAACGTATCCGGTGTGACGGACGCTGTACGCCGAGGCGACGGTGCGGTCCCTTGCCACCTGGTTGTAGTCGATGAATACACCGTCGCGCTCCTCCTTCCACCACGCGGTGGTAGCCAGCTCATGGCGGCGCTCCAGCTCCCGGGCGAAGGCCAGAACGGCGCGGCGCATCTGGAAGTAGTCCCAATCGGGGGCGATCCTGACGTAGATGTGGATTCCCCGGTTGCCGGACGTCTTCGGGTAGGACGTGTACCCGAGCTCGTCAAATAGCTCCCTGGCGGCGGCTGCAACGTCACGGGCAGCGAAGAAGTCGTACCCGTCGGCAGGATCGAGGTCGATGCGTAGCTCGTCGGGATGGTCGATATCGTCACCGCGGGCGTTCCAGGGATTGAGATCGAGACAGTTCATCTGAGCCATCCAGATGACGTCGCCCTCGTCGAGGGGGAGGAACATCCTCCCGGGACGGGCAGATGGGAACCGCACATCGACAACGCTGCGGGCACTCTCGGGCACCCGTTTGACAAAGAACGGGTCCTCTTTGACTCCTTTGGTCCACCGCTTCAGGCTGACCGGGCGGTTGTACACGCCCCGGAGCGCACCTACGGCGCACGTCGAGAAGTGCTCGACCACATCGAGTTTGGTCCACCCCTGGTCGGGGAACACGATCTTGTCGGGACTGGAGATCCTGATCTCCCGACCCGCCGCTTCGACATGTACTTCCTTACGACTCACGGGGCCATTATGTCCTGTCCGAGACCGATCTGGTGGCGGTCGCCGCTCGGCCGCGTCCGGGAGGAATGTCGGGACACGTGCGAGCCGTCACTCTGTGAAGAGGCAGAAAGGATGACCCGCCGGGTCGAGCAAGACCCTGACGTCGTCTTGGGGCTGGAACTCGGCGAGTCGGGCGCCCAGGCGGGTCGCCAGGGTGACTCCAGCCTCGAGGTCTTCGACCCAGATGTCGAGGTGCATCTGCATCTGCTGTTCCGCCCCGCCGGCGGGCCAGACCGGGGGAGTGTGAGCCTCTTCGAGCTGGAACGACAATCCGCTCCTCGTCCCGGGCCGACGTAGCTTCACCCAGGTCGGATCCTCGTAGGTGATCTCCCAGTCCAGTAGGTCCCGGTAGAAACGGGCAAGTCCGAGTGGGTCCGGTGTGCCGAGGACGGTGGATACGAACTCTGTATCGGGGCGGTCGTCCATTGCCCCAGGATACGCGTTCGCTGCGGATCTAGAGGTGGCGGCCCCGTGCGCGCAGAACACGGTCGGCAACCTCGATGAGGACTGTGGCCTCTTCATCGGTGATGTGGCGGGCCCACATGTCCTCGAGTTCGGCATCGATTACGGTCCTGGCCCTGGCGCGAGCTTTTTCGCCCCTTTCGGTGATCTCCACGATGGTGGCACGCCGATCTTCGGTGTTGGGTCGCCGGGAGACATAGCCCATCTCCTCGAGACGATCGACGACCTTCGTGGTGCCCCCTCTGGACAGTATGAGACGATCGGCGATTTCGGACATGCTCAGTGGCCCTTCGGCAAGATGCAGCAGCGCCTCATTGTCGGCAAACAAAATGCCTGCCTTCTCGACCAGCGCGTCCTCGATCATGCCCTTCAGCAGGAGTGAGGTGTGAAGTGTGTGTGTCGCAGCTCGTCGCCACAGCGGTTGTTCTTCTGTCCCCATATGCGCATTCTTGCAGAAGTGATGATCTAGATGATAGTATTCTAGAAAACTATTCTAGTGAAGTAGGTTGTTGTGAGGCGGCTATGGCGGGAGCGGGGCGTCAAGACGTTTGTGGTGGTGTGGTTGGGTCAACTCGTCTCCAATCTCGGGTCGAGCATGACCAGCTTCGGCCTTGCTATCTGGGTGTTCGACGAGACCGGTTCGGTGCTACAGCTTTCGCTGATCGTCATGGCGGCGCGGACGCCGGCGTTGCTGGTGTCGCCGTTCGCCGGAGCACTCGTTGATCGCTGGGACCGTCGAACGGCGATGCTGCTCGCCGATACGGGAGCCGCCGTCGGCACGTTGGCGACCATGATCCTCATCCTGACCGGGTCGCTCGAGACCTGGCATCTCTATGTGACACTATCGTTCAGCGGTCTGTTCTCCGCGTTCCAGTACCCCGCATACTCTGCCGCGGTGACGCTGATGATCCCAAAGGAGCACTACGCCAGGGCCTCGGGATTGGTCCAGCTTGCTGGGAGCATCGGACGGGTGGTTGCGCCCGCAATTGCGGCGGCAGTGGTGGTTACGAGCGGGTTGGGCCCGATCTTCATCGTGGACTTCGCTACCTTTCTCTTCGCCGTGGGGACCCTTGCGTTCGTCGTGTTTCCAAAGGCGCCGCCGAGCACAAGGCGCGGCACGGGGGTCCGTGGGCTGGCTCTCGAGGCGAAAGAGGGGCTCGAGTTTGTGCTTGCCCGTCGGGCGTTGCTGGTTCTGTTGTTGTCGTTTCTGATGGTGAATTTCGCGTTCTCGTTCCAGAGCGTGCTGATGGTGCCGCTGCTCCTGAATCTCACCTCAGAACAAGTCGCCGGTTTTGTCGTATCGATCGGCGCTGTGGCGATCGTTACCGGGAGCCTGGTGCTCAGCGTGTGGGGTGGCCCTGTGAATCGGATCGCCGGGGTCTATGTCCCAATTGGAGCAATGGGGGTCGGTCTCATCGTGATCGGGATCCGACCGGTCCTGGGGCTTGTGATTGCCGGATCGATCCTCATGCACGGAACACATCCTGTAGCGGGCGGGTCGAGCCAGTCGATCTGGCAATCGAAAGTACCTCCCGAGCTGCAGGGGCGGGTGTTTGCCATCAGGCAAGTGACGGCGATTGCCGCAACGCCTGTTGCCTATCTGTTGGCGGGCACCCTGGCCGACGGTCTGCTCGAGCCGCTGATGACCGACGCTCGAGGCCCCATGGCCGCCGTCTTCGGTACCGGTGCCGGTCGTGGCATTGGTGTGCTGTTCGTGGCAACCGGGATCCTGGCGATCATCACGGTCATCGTTGCCATCCGGCACCCACGGATCCGCAACCTGGAGACGGAGATCCCGGACGTGGTTGCGGCCCGGACCTAGTCGCACGCTCGCTCAGGCGGGCCCGACGGGTTTGTGGCCTGCCAGAACAACCACCCTTAATGAGAGACGTGTTGTGGTCGACAGCATGTCGTGTGGGCCGGCAAGGCCCGTAGAACGACACGAGGATGGCAACGTGCCAAGCGCTTTGACGGAGTTTGAGCCTGCAGGGCGGGCCTCGCATGAGGTGTTGTTGCGCCAGCTCGGCAAGATCAGCAGCGATGTATTGATGCGGAGCGTCGCCAATAGCTCGAAGGCGTACATATCGATCTTGAACGCACAACGCCAGGTTGTGTTCACGAACGCTGCAATCACCAGTGCATTCCGGATCAACCCGGATGAGGTTCTCGGGTTCAGGCCCGGCGACATCTTCTCGTGTGAGACCAGAGACTGAAGGCCCCGACGGCGTGTGGCACTTCGGCCGCGTGCTCGACCTGTGGTGCCGCCAAGGTCCTTCGCAGCGCCCGGCTCGGCTCTGCCCTGGAGGACGACTGTCGCATTGTCCGGGACGACGGCGAAGCCGTCGATCTGAAGGTAGCGGCAACGCCGTTCACGCTCGACGGCGAGGAGTTCTTTCTGTTCACTGCAATCGACATCAGCGATGCCAGGCGGAGAGAGGCACTCGAGCGGATCTTCTTTCACGACATCATGAATACGGCGACCGGGGTCCGTGGTCTGTCGTCGATGGCCAGAAGCGGTCTGGCGCAGGATCGTGACGAAGCTCTGCGGATGCTCGAGCAGATCTCCGACCACCTCATTGACGAGATCCAGGCGCAGCGAGA
This sequence comes from uncultured bacterium, assembly GCA_963731695.1. Lineage (GTDB taxonomy): Bacteria > Actinomycetota > Acidimicrobiia > Spongiisociales > UBA5794 > JAAETI01. Next base: position 37,847 of record CAVSWM010000002.1, read on the forward strand.
TTTGCTTGCCGCAGAGAACGGTGAGCTGGACGTGCGAGCAGAGGAGATAAGGCCCGGGTTGCTTGTCTCCGAGGTTGTCGCCCTGTATGAGACCCATGACGCAGGCGTCGGGAAGAATCTCCGTGTCGGCAACACGAATGAGGAAGTGGTCTTCATGTCGGATCAGACGTTGTTGACCAGAGTTCTCGGCAATCTCGTCAAGAATGCGCTCGAAGCCACGCCCTCAGGTGGCACCGTCAGCATCGGTTGGGCGGCTGGAGACGACGATGTAGCGTTCAGTGTTCACAACACGGCTGTTATCCCCAGGGAGGCACAGCACCAGATCTTCCACCGGTCGTTCACCACCAAAGGCCCGGGTCGTGGGCTGGGCACATACGGTGCCAGATTGTTGGTGGAGCGCTATCTGCGTGGGAGCGTTTCCTTCGAGAGCAAGAAGGAGAGCGGGACTGTGTTTACCGTCTCCGTTCCTATTGTCCCGACTGGTGTCTCCGGCCGGATCGTCGCTGATTCCTGACCCCGCTATGTGAGTGGCGCAGAGGAATGACAAGCCCACTTGACATTTCGTGCGAATCTCGGCATACTTGTGTCAAGTAAACTTGACTAAGTGACAAGAGAGGTTGACATGGGACGGAGAGCACGTTTGGTTGCTGGGCTTGGCGGATGCGTGGTCGCGGCGACGCTGATGGTCACCGGCGTAGTGAGCGATGGGGTTGGTCTGGTGATCGGAACCACTGCTGTGCTGGCGATGGCCGGCGTCCCTGCACCCACCGGGCGACGCGAGAACGAGGGTGAGGCACCGTGACCCCCAAGGGGAAATGGACGTCGACGAGCACGGATCAACGAAGCCAGATCTGGATCGTCGTCTGGTCATTGATCTGGGTTGCGTCTTTTCTCGCTGTGGACGTGGGAATCGATCGCACCTGGATCAATGGTGATGCGGGCTTCATCGCGGCAACGGCGATCGTCAGCCTCATTGGAGTCGGCTGGCTGATGGGCTATCTGAGGTTTCTCCGATTTGCCGATGAACTGGTTCGCAAGGTCCAGTTGGAGGCAATGGCGATGGCCGTGGGTGTCGGTTTTGTCGGTGGGTTTGGAGTGCTGCTGCTCGATGCCGGCGGTCTTGTCGAAGCACAGGTGACTCTTGTGCTGGAAATGATGGCCGCAACATATATGGTCGCAGTGGTCTTCGGCCGGCGGCGCTACTCGTGAGGTTCGCGTGAACAACAGAATCAGGGTTCTCCGGGCCGAGCGCAAGTGGACCCAGGCAGATCTCGCAGAACGGTCGAAAGTATCCCGGCAGACGATCAACGCCATCGAAACCGGGAAGTTCGACCCCAGCCTTCCACTCGCCTTCACCATTGCCCGCCTATTCGAGGCGACGATCGAAGAGATCTTCCGACCCGATTGAGCGCACCGGGGCATTGGCTCTGCCGGCGCCGTGGCCTCGCCCGGGCGGCGAGCTTTCGGTAGGCGGATGACGATTCATCAATGGTCCGGCCGCTGACGGTCGACGAGATTTACGGAGACTGGGACTATGAGGCTGCGGTTGAGTTGCTCGACCGCAGCCTCAATCCACGCCCATCGAAATCCATATTCGACACGGTTGAATCCGTGGGGATCGGTCCCGGTGCCGCCGTACTCGACATCGGGGGCAGAGACGGGTACCACGGTCTCCTGATGGCGGAGCGGTTTGGTTGCCGGGTGGTTGTCGTCGATCCGACGACCGCCAATGTCAACGAGGGCAGGCGCAAGGTTACAGATCACGAATTCGGGCATCTCGTCGATATCGTGCAGGGATCGATCGAGGATATCCCTGCCGAAGACGGTGTATTCGATCTCGTGTTCTCGCGTGACATGCTCGTGCACGTTGCCGATCTGGACCGTGGTCTTGCGGAATGTCATCGAGTGCTCAAGCCGGGCGGCGCGATGGTCATCCATCAGGTGTTTGCGACAGAATTGATGGAGCCGCGGGAAGCGGAACGTCTGTACGGAGACGTGGCCGGGGTGCCCGAACGGATGTCAGTGCCCAGCTTTGAGCATTCGGTCGAAGCTGCCGGTTTCAGTGTCGAGGACCTCGATGTGATCGGATCTGAGTGGTACGAGGCAACCCAGGAAGCCGGCACCGCCCCCAACTACATGCTTCAGCTATCCAGGTTGCGGCGGGCCAGAGAAGACCTCCTGGAGGAAATCGGCGAGGTTGCCTACCGCACCATGTATGGCAACGCACTGTGGTCCGTCTACCTGCTGATCGGCAAGCTCGAGACCCGGGTGTACGTGATCCGCCGCATCACCTAGGCCAACCGCCGGGCGAAGCGATCGGTGGCTGCGATCGTGGCTGCCGTCATTGCATCGCCGCCGTGGTGGCCTTCGTCGCTGATGACCACGAGTTCGGCGCCGGGCCATTCCCGGGCGAGCTGCCAGGGGATGTCCAACGGGCTGCTGATATCGAGCTTGCCATGGATGAGCACGCCGGGAATACTGCCGAGTCGGTGGACATGGTCGAGCAGTTCGTCGTCGCCTCGGAACGCTGCGTTTGCCCAGTAGTGAGTGACGAGGCGGGCGAGGCACAGCCGGAAGCGGGGATCCTGATACCGCGGGTCGGGCTGATACCCGGGCACGGTGGCGACGTGAGTGTCCTCCCACTTGCACCACGCGGCGGCGGCCGCTTGATGAACGACGGGGTCCGGGTCCTGCAGTAGACGGGCGTAGGCGGCGGCGAGGTTGCCACCACGTTCCGGTTCCGGGAGATGATGTACAAACTCGTCCCATTGTGTTGGGAAAATGCGGCCCATTTGCCGGGTCACCCAATCGACTTCGCGGTTGGTGGTGGTAGTCACGCTGCCGAGGATCATCTCGGTCACCCGCCGAGGGTGCGTCTCCGCATACGCCAGGGCGAGGGTCGTTCCCCAGGACCCGCCCCACACCAACCAGGCGTCGATTTCGAGAGCCTGCCGCAGCATCTCGATATCGGCGATGAGATGATCGGTGGTGTTGGCGGACAGGTCGACCTGCGCCGGGGCACCTGCGTTCGGCTCGCTGCGCCCGCACTGGCGTTGATCGAACTGGACTATCAGATACCTCTCCGGGTTGAACCAACGACGCCAGCGCGGTGAGCTTCCCGAACCCGGCCCACCATGCAGCAGCACGGCGGGCTTCCCGATTGGATTGCCCGCTGTCTCCCACCAGATGCGCTGACCGTCCCCGACGTCGAGCAGGCCGGATTCAAATGGTTCGGTCACGGGGTATACGGGCATCTGCTGCTCGATCCTACCGGGGCCTCTGAGACGCCCCGGCTGCAGGCCATAGCCGCAGGTGCCTGATACATTTGCTCTCGACATAAGGAGATACATGGATCGGGATCGGGTGATTCGAGCGATTCGAGCCAGTTGGGCACTGGCAACGAGCTCAGATCCGGAACGGTGGTCGTCGGACAACCCGGCAATTGGTCAATGTGAGGTGTCGAGTTACGTGGCACGGGAGTACCTCGGCGGCAATCTCGTGTTGGCGAGGGTCGTCATCGATGGTGAAGAGGCCGAGCACCACTACTGGAATCGCTTGGGCAACGGTGAGGATATCGACCTCACCGTCGAACAATTCACCCAGGGTGAACAGCTCATCGAGCTGATGGAAGTCGACCAGGAATTCTTGGACGCTCAAGGACGCCTCGAGCCGCGGGTGGCCCAGCGCATTGCCACATTTCGTAGCGACGTCCAGCGGCGTCTCAGCGACCCGTCGTCGCCAACCGTTCTTGCGTAGCTCCGTACGCTATGGCGTACCAGGCAACGCCGGAACCGGCTCTTCGTAGGTCAGAAGCCCTCGAGGACTATCTTGCCGTGCGCCTTGCCGGTTTCGATCTGGGCGTGCACCCTGCGCAACGTCGCTGCATCGATCTTGCCGGCGACTTCGGTAATGGTGGATCGGATGCGACCAGCATCGATCAGCGCCGCCACTTCGTTCAGGAGCTTGCCCTGCTCGGCCATGTCCGGCGTCTCGAAAAGCGGCCGGGTGAACATCAGCTCCCAATGAAGCGATACAGCTTTGCCCTTCAACAACATGGCATCGAGCTCCTTTGGGCTGTCGATCAGGCCAAAGCGACCCTGGGGAGCGATCAGCTCGACGATGTCCGGGAAGTGCTCGCCGGTGTGGGTCGTCGAGAACACGAAGCCGGGAGCGCCAAGACCCAAGGCCTCGACCTGAGCCGCCAGCGGCAGGCGGTGGTTGACCACGTGATGGGCCCCGCATTCGCGCACCCAATCCTGCGTCTCGGGACGTGAGGCAGTGGCGATGACCGTCAGATCGGTCAGCGCACGCAGCAGCTGGATGGTGATCGAGCCGACACCCCCGGCGCCACCGACAACGAGAATGGTCTTTCCACCCTCGGGGGTCGGGCGCTTCACATCGAGCCGATCGAAAAGCATCTCCCAGGCTGTGATCGCCGTGAGGGGAAGGGCGGCGGCTTCCGCTTCGCTCAGGCTGGCGGGCTTGTTGCCCACGATGCGTTCGTCGACGAGGTGGTATTCGCTGTTGGTGCCGGGTCGGCCGATAGAACCGGCGTAGAAGACGGCGTCACCCGGCTTGAAGCTCTCCACGCCCGGGCCGACAGCCTCGACAACTCCGGAGGCGTCGAAGCCGAGGACCCGCCACTCACCATCCGGCTGTGTCCCAAGACGTATCTTTGTGTCCACCGGGTTCACCGACACCGCGTTGACCTTTACGAGCAGGTCACGGCCTTCGGCAACAGGAGTTTCGAGCGTGATGTCCTGGAGAGCGTCCTCGCGGTCGATAGGGCCAGGTGTGCTGTAGGCAACGGCTCTCATTGTCATCTCCGATTATGTTGGCACTTCGATTGCAGCCGCGGTGCGGATGCGGGATTCATATTCTTGTCGGTCGGACGCCTACCGTCGGCGAGTTGTGCACCACCCGGTAATGGGAAGGTCAAGCCGACGATCGTTTGAGCAGGAACGCCTCGACCGCACCCTGGCCACGCCTGTGCGGGGCCCTCCACCGATGCTCCGGTCGTCGTCGACTCCGCCACCGGTAGCAACACGACGAGAATCGCATCCGTGGCCGCCACCGGCAACGAATCACCATCATGACAGGAATACGGATATTGACATCGGCCGTCGTCGTCGCGATGGCGGCAGCGATCGTATTTGGTTTTGTCAACGGTGACTTCGGTAGCGATGCATCGGAGATATGGAGGCTTCCTTGGGGGAAGGTGACACTCATCGATCTCTATGCCGGTCTGGTGATCTTCGGATCGTGGGTGGCTGTTCGAGAGGCGAGCCCGGTCACGATTTCCCTGTGGTGGGTTGCGCTGCTGACGCTCGGCAACCTTGCGGCAGGAGCGTATCTGCTCCGGGCGCTGTTCGGCGCAGAGGACACCAACGAGTTGCTGACGGGAAGAGACCGCACCGTCTGAAAGGGACGATGTCAATCCGGTGCCGGGGTCGGTTAGGCGAGTCAGCCGCAAGCCGAAGATCGTTCAGGTGCACGTCCGACGATTACCGCAGGCCTGCCCACCGCGGTTCGGATGTGACATCGACCGTTTCGTAGCCGGCGTCGCCGTAACTCGGTCCGAGCACCACGACCAGGTGAGCCGCCGTGGGTGCGTCCGCGGCGACGAAACTGGCATGGACCGTGTCTGCAGGTATGAACACGGCATCACCGACCGAGATCACCCGGTGGGATTCCTCCAACCACTGTTCGACCTCGCCTTCCACCACATAGATCGCCTCTTGCTGATTCGGATGCTTATGGAAGGCGTGGCCGTTGCCGGGCTCGATGACCACGTCGAGCAGCGTCAGGTTGTTCGCCGCCGGTTCAGTCCCGGGGTGGACGACCCAGCCGAGATCGCCCCACTCGAGATGCTCCCATTTGACGTCGCCGGTGTTGATGAAACTCATATCGTCCCTTCTAGAACGTGACCGCTTTGAATGCCTCGGTCTGTGCCTTCAGCGCCTGTTCGGTGGGGAGACGTTCCATGCTGGAGGCTCCATAGAAGCCGTTGACGCCCCTGGCGTTCTGGAGGACGTAGGCCGCGTCCTCAGGCATGGCGATCGGTCCGCCGTGGCACAGTACGATGACATCGTCGCGTATCGCCCTTGCTGCAGCGGTCCACTCGTCGATGAGCTCGACACAGTCGTCGAGCGTCTTCGCCGTTTCTGCACCGATGCTGCCGCCTGTCGTGAGGCCCATGTGACAGACGATGATGTCTGCTCCTGCTTCGGCCATGTCGGCTGCGTTCCGGGCGCTGAATACGTACGGAGTGGTGAGCAGATCAGCCTCGTGGGCGGTCCTGATCATGTCGACCTCGAGCTGATAGCTCATGCCGGTCTCCTCGAGGTTCTGGCGGAACACGCCGTCGATGAGCCCTACCGTCGGGAAGTTCTGCACTCCGGCAAAGCCAAGGTCGATGAGCCGGCGCATGAATGACTCGGGCATGTAGAACGGGTCGGTGCCGTTGACGCCCGCGAGCACAGGGGTGTGTTTGACGACGGGCAGCACCTCCCTGGCCATGTCAACCACGATTTCGTTGGCGTTGCCGTACGCAAGCAAACCGGCCAGCGAGCCGCGGCCCGCCATGCGGTAGCGGCCAGAGTTGTAGATGACGATCAGGTCGATGCCACCGGCCTCCTCCCATTTGGCCGAGAGCCCGGTCCCTGCCCCGCCACCGACGATCGGCTCGCGACGCTCCACCATCGATTGGAATCGAGCGAGTATTTCTGAGCGACTCAAGGTCGTACCTCCATTACTTCTGAGAAGGCGGCAAGTGTGGCTGCCACGAACTCGGGGTCATTGATATTGGACGGGATGCGGCGAATCGCGACGTTCGATGCAGTGACGCCGCCTTCGATGGCGCCAAAGAGAACGTCATCGGCAGCGGGATCGTAGAAGGGCTGGCCCGGTGCATCGATCAGGGACACGCCGCCTTCAGGGAGCAGGAAGACACTCGGGCCGGTCATGGCGTTGAGCTTTGATGCGATGAACTCTCCGAATCGTTGATTCTCGTCCGGGGTGGTTCGCATCAGCGTCGTCGCCGCGTTGTGTACATAGAGGTTGCGGTCTCTGAATCGGGAGGGCACCGTTTCGAGCGCCCCGAAGTTCACCATGTCGAGCGCCCCCACCGAACCGACGTACGGGATACCGGCTGTAGCGATGGCGTCCATGCGCCCCGGTCCGGCGGACATGATCCCGCCGACGATGTGGTCTGCGATTTCGGTTGTCGTCATATCGAGCACCGCAACGATCATGTCGGACTCGACCAGCTTCTCCATCGACTGCCCACCGGTGCCGGTGGCGTGGAAGACGAGTGGTTCGTATGTGTCCTGGAGCGAATCCACGAGGGCGGTGACGAGCGGCGTCGTCACCCCGAACATGGTGAGCCCGACGGCAGGCTTGTCTTCGGCGGCCGGCGGTGCCCGGTGAGTTGCCATTCCGGCGATGGCGTGGGCGGCGTTGGCGAGGACACGACGGGAGATGCGGTTGAGCCCGGCAATATCGGTGACCGAGTACATCATGGTGATGTCGGTGGGGCCGACATAGGGGGCGACGTTGCCCGATGCCACCGTCGACACCATCAACTTGGGAACGCCAACCGGCAGGGCGCGCATGGCAGCGGTGATCAGCGAGGTCCCACCTGAGCCACCGAGTCCGATCACTCCACCGATCGTGCCGGGATCGAGGCTGGTGACGTAATGGGCCAACGCAACCGACATTGCCTGGACCGCGGTGCCACGGTCGTCGCTGTCGATGGCATCCGGCCCGTCGGGATGATGGGCAGCGAGGTCGGCCGGTGTGACATGGGCACCGGCACCGTCGCTCAGCGTCCCCACGTCAACGATGGCGACGTCGCACCCTGCGGCGCCGATCAATCCGGCCACGTAATCGAGCTCGGCCGCCTTGGTGTCCCGGGTGCCGATCACGAGTACCTGCATGCCGCTCCCTTGCTGTCGACGTACCGATGCGCCAGCACACTCTATTCGAGAGAGCAGAGCCCGATTGAATCAGGGATCGCTGTCACAAAGCCGGGCAACTGATGCGAGCATCCGGGTGATCACGGTTTGGGACAAGCTTCCGTCAATCGTTGCCCGACCCTGATTGCGCACGGACCGCAGGACTTCATAGTGCCTGCCGCACGGGACCTGGTACATCGACTCATCTGAAGTCAAAGGTCGTGGTCATCCCCGATAGCGGCCAATCAGCGAGACGTCACTCGGCAACTGATCGGCGCCAGCGCATCTTCCCCCGTCGCGGATGTTATCGACCTCGAGCCCACCGCCGAGCTGACCGAACAAGCGTTGGGTACCATGGTTCGATGTGGAGGTAGCAATGGACGCGGAGCTCTCGCCGGGCAAGTACACGGGTGCGATTCTGCTGGCGGATATTTCGGGATACACGGTCTTCCTGGAGGACGTGAAGCTTGCGCATGCCGACGATGTCTTTGCTGACGGCCAGATCCCATACGCGTATGGGCTGCTGTCGAGTCTGCTGGGTGGGATTGTCGAGAAGGTTGCTCCTCCTTTCACGTTCGTCAAGTTTGAAGGCGATGCGGTGTTCACCGTCGCCGACGAGGACTCAGCGCCGAAGGGTCCCGATCTCCTCGGACTCATCACCGACTGCTACGGCGAGTTCGCGAGCCGGATAGCCGAGGCTGGATTGACCTGGACCTGCACATGCAACGCCTGCTCAGTTATGAGTTCCCTGGATCTGAAGTTCGTTCTTCACCACGGGAGCTACATCGTCCAGGCCATCGGACCACACGTAGAGGTACTGGGACCCGACGTCACGGTTGCGCACCGCCTGATGAAGAACGCCGCGGCGACCAACGTGGGTTCATCCGCTTATCTGCTGATCAGCGAGGACGCAGAGCAGGCACTTGACGTCCAGCTACCAAACGGGTTTCGCTACGTCGAACCGATCGAAGGTGCAGCGACGGTCGGGACAGTCGCAATCGCCCTCGGCACCTGAAGCAAGCGTCGTGCTGATGCTGCTCGGACGACTATGGCTGCATGCCAAAGAACTCGAGGACCGGCAGGTTGAATGCGACCGGGTTGTCCTCGTGGACGATGTGAGAGGCATGAGGTATGACGACTCGTTGCGAATCCGGTATTAGCTGGTGGAGGTGGTCGGTGAGCAGAGCCCATAGGCGAGGGCTGTCTTTTCCCAAGACCAGGAGCGATGGTGCTTTGATGGATCGGACCTCGGCGTCCGTGAGGGGACCGAAGCTGTCGCTCAGGTACTCGGCCTGGATGTTGTTTGCTTCGACCTGATCCCATCGATCCGAGCTCAGCCGATTGAAGGCGTCCTTCCCGAGCACGGCTCTGCCGAAGACCCGAACAGCCTTATCCATGTCGCCCTTTGATGCCGCCCTCGTGGCCGGGACAAGTCCTGTTGCGCCGAACTTGACCAGCGCATAGCCCAGGCCTGGCTTCTTGGTGAAAACTCGGAGTAACTCGCGGGGACGGGGCGGGTCACTCAAAAAGAGGCGCACTACCGGTGGCTCTATCAGCACCTGGCTTCGAACCGACTCCGGGTGTCTGATAGACGCGAGAAGGGCGATGAGCCCGCCGTAGGAGTGGCCAACCAGGTGGACGGGGCCACCGCCAGCGGAATCGATCACTCTGATGAGATCCTCGACGTGAGTTGTCATCGAGTAGTCCGTTCCGGCTGCGGCGACATCGTTGGGCCAGTGGTACCGCCGGCTGTACGTGATGACACGGAAGTGCTCGCTGAGGGGGCCGATCTGAGCAGCCCAGGTTCGCGCGTCGCTCACCGAGCCGTGCACCATGACGACGGCCGGACCGCTGCCCTGTTCGAGCACCTCCGCGCTGAAGCCGTCGATCTCTCGTTCCGTCATTGCCTACTCCTCACCGGGGTCGATTCCGGCCTCTGTAGACCGAAACTAGCGACCCGACTGCCGATACAGCAGAGAAACTAGATGCAGAGCTCTCGGCTCTTCCCGCTGCAGCGCAAGCGGCGGCGATGGCCCCATCTGGGACGCTACAACCCCAGCGCTCGGGATAGGAATGCCGCCATTTGCCCCCGGGTGACCGGGTTGGTGGGGCAGTAGCGGTCGTTCACGGGTGGGTTGCAGCCCTTGGTGATCCCGGCCGTGGCAAGTCGTTCGATGTCGGCTTCGAAGATCGAACCGTTGTCGTCGACAAAGTCGACCGTCCCGTGTGTCGGTCAGAGCCAAGCGCCCGCACCAGGAATGCAGCCATCTGCTCACGGGTGACGTTGGCGGCAGGGCAGTAGCGGTCGTTGACGGGTGGGTTGCAGCCTTTGGTGATCCCGGCCGTGGCGAGTCTTCGATGTCGGTCTCGAACACAGACCCGTCGTCGTCGACAAAGTCGGTGGAGCCAGAATCCGTGAGATCCAGGGCTCGTACCAGGAATGCAGCCATCTGACCTCTGGTCACCGAATCATCCGGGCAGTACCGGTCGTTGATGGGTGGGTTGCAGCCCTTGGTGATCCCCTCTGCCGCCAGCTTCTCGATGTCCGCCTCGAATATCGAGCCGTCATCATCGATGAATGTGCCGCTGGTCGGGGCGCAGGGGGCGCCGGTCATCGGGCCGATGTAGCTGGAGGCGATCACCACGTTGTCGATGTAGAGGCTGATGTCCCGGTCCGGCACATCCGTCCCGCCGTGATAGACGTCAGCCAGATCTGCTCGATCTTCAGGCTATCGATGTCACGCCACCGCCAGTCGGTCTGCCGGTATGCCAGCCGCCCGTCGACCCACGTCTCCAGAATCCCGTCATTGACGCCGGGCGTGTTCAACACGAGGTGTTGTTCGATGCTGTACCAGCGGTCCTTCGCCAGATAACCGAGATAGCCGTCCTGCCACAGAACGTTGTCGCCGTACTGGGTCGGCTGCTCGGCGTGATAGACGTAGCTCCCGATCGGCACCGTGTTGGCGAGCGGGTTGCCGTTGTCGGGCACCGTCGGCTGATACAGCCCGCGGGCCGACCAGCCATTGGTTCCGTCCGACTGGCGGCCGCCCCAACCGGCGACCCCGTAGGTTCCCGAGATGCCGGGGAACTTGCCACCATAGGTGGGATCCCAGCTCTGGTCGATGCGGATGTAGTAGCGGAAGAAGATCTCCTCGGGTTCCGCACCGGTCTGATCCTCGAACTTGTAGGCGACGCTCATCCCGGTGTTCTCCCCGGCGGGAACGGTGACTCGCAACGCCGGGCCATCCAGCTGCTCGAATCCGGGAGCAGACGACACCAGCTCCAGATTCGGGGAGCTGGCGTTGGCGTACACATCCGCCCACGCCGTGTCGGTGAACGTCGTGTGCTCGTAGACATCGGGGTTGGAGGCAATCCCGGCATCACCGTCGTACGAGTAGGCAATGCCGTTCTGCGCCGCCGGCAGCGGACCGGGATCGTGAAGGACTCGGAACACACCGACGTCAAAGGGCGTGCCTCCATACTCGGCATAACTCCACAACTGGAGAGTCGCCGACTCGACGGTCGCGCCTTGGGGAACGGGTGATAGATCGAAGCGAAGCAGAATGTGGTGCTCGCCTTCAGCGACCCGCAACCGGGTGTCATCGCCAAACCCCTGGTAGGTGGACGTGTCGATCCAGGTATCCGCCTCGGGCTCCAGGACGTAGGTTCCGGTTGACGCCACGATCGTCAGCCTTGGCCGTTCCGCGTCGACAGAGTGCTCCCGAGAGTAGAAATCGAATGGGCCGTGTCCGGCGATCCGCTGTAGGGACATACCCTGGTTGGGAGTTCCGGTCATCCACTCCTCGACCAGTGAGGTCACATCCCATGTTTGCGGTCCCGGTATGTCATCGTCTACGAGTGAGCTGGTGGTGTACGGTGTGCCGAGGGCCGGGTAACCGGCGACATCGACGATGTCGCCGTACGGCCGGTCCCACTTCAGCCGGGCCGCCCGGTTGTAGAAGTCACGCGTGGCGCCGTCGTCGAGCGCCATCGACCCCTCAACCCACTGCGCCCGCGGGTCGTCGGGGCCGAGCGTCGGCTCGGGCAGGTCTGTGCGAGAGCGGGGGTCGCAAACGGGCGAGACGTCACTCCCGGGACCACAGCAGCCAACATCCCGACGGCTGCCACAACCATGAGCATTCGATGGGTTACGGGCTTTCGCTGACACAGGCTCCTCCTCCGGCTCTCCCCTGAGCATCGGCTTCATGCCATTCAAGTTGAGTGCGGGTGATAACTCCGATCCCTCGTTACCGGGTCGAGTGGCGCAGAAGCGATCATTGGCCGGCGGGTTACAGCCGAGCGTGATCCCCGACTGGCGAGCCATTCGACGTCGGCACAGAAGTGTTGGTGCTGCCGACACGGTGAATCGCGTACCGGTCCCGTTCTGACAGCTATTGGTGGCACACGGAAACTCTTGACGTTGTAAACTGCGCTATCCCAGACGATCTCATGGCCAATTCAATGCAAATCGGCGGGTTCCGCAGCGAAGGACAACCGTCACTGCCACAAGCCAGTGTCTACGGCGAGCCCTACGAAAGGGTTGCCGCCATCATCCCCGCGAGCGATACGGTGGTGTCCCGAGGAGCTGCGGGTCGGTGCGAAGCTCCAGCGATGCCAGCCGGACCGCGGCACCAGGAGGCCGATCCGGGATGACGGGGCGACCCGTCGGTGCCAACCAGATCAAAGAGGGAGCAGTGACCTGGATCCCCGCAGCCGGAACCGCCAAGTGTTTGTTGCTCCCCGGTGGCAACGGAACAGCTTCTCCTTTCCTGGTTGTCGTCGAAACCCACCTGGCATGTCTCTCCGCCGATTACCACGAACTCGGAAGCCGCTTCGAGGTAGGTCTTGTGGTCGTTGATCGAACCCGGCCAATAGGTCCCGGCGTCATCTTCGGTCGCCAGAAAACAGTCGTTGTGGTGGGCGGTACGGGCCATGTCGGAGCCGCTGTAGGCATCCGTAACGGAGAGGGGAGCAGGCGACCACGTTTCGAGGTCTGGCAGGTAGCGGAATTGAACCATCCTCGTGTCGGGCACCGCGTTGAGCAATGCGGCCCTGATTTGTGCCTTGGCTTGTGGTGTGTCCAATCCGTTGGTCGACGAATGCCACTCGCCCCACGCCCCGATGAACCCTGCCTGGACGGTAGCGATCACATCCTGATTGCTCGACCAAATCGGCCGGAACTGCTCGATGTGCTCCAGAACCCGCTCCATCGTTGCGTCCGGTTCGCCGATGGCGAAGTTGTACGAGACCCGAAAGATGATCTTGATCCCGGCATCCCTCGCTGCATCCAGACCTCGCTCGACGTCGTCCAGGAACGACTGCGGGATGGTCGCATCGCGATAGTCGTCGAGCCGGACGTAGGCGAACGCCAGAGTGAAGCCCTTGTCCCGGACCCAGCCGAGATCGGTTTCGTCGACCAGATCAATCGGCTCGTACCAACCTCGCTCAGGGTTGATCAGCTCGCCGACAAACGGGTCATAGGTTTGGTCCGCCGCGTCTGCGATGGGTGTTCCCACCAGAAGCGTCACAACCGCCATCGCAGCGACGAGGATGCGTCTCATGGCCGTCAGAGTAGGAACTATGTGGGTGCTATCGGCCTTCCGCTAGAAGCGCAGCATGGCCGCAACAGGTCCACCCCCCGGAATGTCATCGGGTTGCCGGGCGTAGACGGTCCCGCTGGCCGACCAGGTGGCGGCTCCGGCGAGATCCAGTAGATCGCGGTCTCCGGCCAGCCGCTCCTCATGCATCGTGACGGTGCCGTCCTCGATGCAACCCCATACCTGAACCCCGATCGGGATGAACAGCGTATCGACCCGACCCGCCAGCGCTGCTGCGACGGTCTCCTCGACCGATGTCAGTGCCCGATCTCCCGCGGCGAGGAAGGTGTCGACGGCGGCCCGTGCCTCGCCGATCATCAGCGGTTCGACGATGTCGGCTGCACGTCTGCGTAGGTCATTGGGGGAGCTGTGCTCTGGATTCCCCTCCACGATCTGGTGAACGACCGATGGGTGTCGGCTCAAGTTCCGGTACCGCGATGCGATTTCGACCGCTCCGGCGATGACCAGAGGCGAATCCGGGTCGATGAGCGTTGTGACGCCACGATCGACGGCACGGAGGTACTGCTCCAGCTTGGCCACGATCTGATTCGTCGGCCCCACCGTGGCCATGAAACACGGCTACCCCGCGATCGCGCCCGGAACGGGAGGCGACGTGGTGCTGCAACTGCTTTTCGGTGTCATCGAACTGGAGAGCCTCGGCGAGGCTGCGCGGGGTGCCTGCGGGAAGATCGAGATCGCCGATCAGATAGCGGTCCGACCACCACAGCCGGGTCTCGTTGCGGCTCAATGCCAGTACGTAGAACAGGTCACCTCCGACAACCGGCCACAGCGGTTTGACGTGGAACGCGTTTGCCACGTTCACGAAGGGCTCGAAGGACCGGGGCAGCCGGAACGTCTCCATTCGGCCGGGGGCCAGGAATAGCGCAAGCCCCTCGTTCTGATGCTGCCAGAAGTCGCCCTCGTCGGTGAGCTCCCGGGCCGGGGCGAGCAGATCCCTGGCAACCGAACTCCGGGTTCCCGCTTTGGTGAGCTCCTCTCGAGCGCGATCGAGCAGGTTGCGCAGGAGGATCGGGTCTTGCTGGACTTCCTTTCCCCTTCGGTGAGTAGGCATGTAGACCGAGATAGACGGGTCCGATGCGTGGTCGACCAGCGTTTTCATCGTGGCGGCAGTAATGGTTTCCAAAGCTTCCACCTCCTACTTCGAGTATGCCCAAAAGTGGCGCCAAATATGCAAGAAAGTTTTGACCTGCATCCCCGGCATCCCGTGGCGCTAGCCGAAACGATGGTGTTGGCTCAGGGCTCCGGGAGGCCGGCACAGCGGCCGACTTCGGACTCCGGCGAGGCGGTAGCCTGGTGCGCCACATGAGCCTCCCCAACCTCGACGTGTTAGCCGCACACATAGCCGGTGAGCTGCTCAGCGATGAGACAACACGCAGGATCTACGCAACCGATGCGTCGATCTACCAGCAGTTGCCGGTAGGGGTCGTCTACCCGCGTGATGAATCCGACTGTGTGGCGATCGTCAAGCACGCGGCCGCCAACAGCCTTCCCCTGATTCCACGGGCGGCGGGCACCAGCCTGGCCGGGCAATGCGTTGGATCCGGTCTGGTTGTTGACGTTTCTAGACACATGACGTCGATCGAATCGATCGACCGGTCGGCCGCAACGGTGACGACCGGCCCCGGTGTCGTCCTCGACGACCTCAACGACCAGCTGGCACCTTTCGGGCTCTTCTTTTCTCCGGACACGTCTTCTTCAAATCGCTGCACGATCGGCGGGATGATCGGCAACAACAGCAGCGGTTCGCATTCGATCTACTACGGCACGACCCGGGATCGTGTCGTCTCGCTGCGGGCCGTGCTGGCCGATGGCTCATTGGCGACGTTCGGTGATCTCGAGCCTGCGGCACTCACCGCAAAGCTCGAGCTGGCCACACTGGAAGGGGAGATCTACCGCAGTATCTTCGAGGCGGTCGACCAGCATCGGGAAGCAATCGTCGCGGCGTACCCGAAGCCGGATGTAACCCGTCGCAACACCGGCTATCCGCTCGATCTCATTGCGCAAGGACAGCCGTGGCGGCCCGATGGCCCGCCTTTCAACCTCGCCCGGTTCCTCTGTGGGACCGAAGGCACGCTGGCCCTCACCACAGAGGCGACGCTCCGTCTCGACCCGGTGCCTGCACACAAACTGCTGGTGTGCGCCCACTTCGGATCGCTCGATGAGAGCATGCGAGCGACGGTGTTGGCGCTGGACCACGACCCGGCGGCGATCGAGCTCATCGACCGGAAGATCCTCGAGCAGACCAGAGGCAACATCGAGCAGGCACGCAACCGATTCTGGGTGGAAGGCGACCCCGAAGCGGTGCTGGTCATCGAGTTGTACGACGATGATCCGGCGAAGCTCCACGAGCGGGCAGCGTCACTCGAAGCCGACATGGGTCGGAATGGCCTCGGATATGCGTTTCCCCGGGTTGCACCACCAGACCTCGACCGGGTCTGGGCCCTGCGCAAAGCAGGTCTCGGAGTATTGATGGGCAAACCGGGCGATGAGAAGGCAGTCACCGTCATCGAAGACACCGCGGTCGCCCCCGTGATCTGCCCGCCTATGTGCGCGACATCGAAGATCTCATGGAAAGGCACAACACCCAGTGTGTCTACTACGCCCACGCTTCAGTCGGTTTGCTGCACCTGAGGCCCGAGGTGGACCTCACTCAGGAAGCCGGGGTCGAACAGTTCCGTAGCATCGCCGCCGAGACCGCCGAGATCGTGAAGCGATACGGTGGATCACTCTCGGGTGAGCACGGCGATGGAAGGCTGCGGGGCCCGTTTGTTGAGCAAATGCTCGGGAGTGAGGTATTCGGGCTGCTGCGACAGATCAAGGCCGCCTTCGATCCGCCGGGCATACTCAACCCCGGCAAGATCTTCGACGCCGAGCCCATCGACGTGCAGTTACGGCTGGGCCCGGCAACACCGCGGCCTCAGTTCGATACCGTCTTCGACTGGAGCGGAGACCAGGGGCTGCTCCGGGCTGCCGAGAAATGCAACGGAGCCGGCGTTTGTCGCAAGAGCGAGGGCAGGGGGACGATGTGTCCCAGCTACATGGCCACCCGCGACGAGCGGGATACCACCCGTGCCCGCGCCAACCTGTTCCGCCAGGTGCTCACCACCGCCGATCCCCGGGACGGGTTCGCAGATGCGGATCTGAAGGAAGTCCTCGACCTGTGCCTGTCATGCAAGGGTTGCCATGCCGAGTGCCCCGCCAACGTCGACATGGCGCGGATGAAGGCCGAGTTCCTTCAGCAGTGGCACGATAAGGATGGGGTTCCGCTGCGTTCCCGGCTGTTTGGCGAGTTCCCCACCTTGATGAAGCTGGCGAAGGTGGCGCGGCCGCTGTCGAACTATGCGATGAATCTCAGCTCTCTCGAAGAGGTTGATAGGCGTTCATGAAGACCGGTCCGTGCCGGCAATCGCCCGTGAGAGTTTTGGCACGTGGGCGAAACGGCATGAGTTCGCGGCAGGCGATTCCGGGATGGGGAAGATGCGTCTTGTTCAACGACTCGTTCACCCACTTCAACGATCCGCATGTCGGCAGGGCAGCCGTCACCGTGCTCGAGCATGTCGGGTACGAAATCGAGGTCACCGATGGGATCCAGTCGGGGCGTACTCAACTGTCGAAGGGCCTCGTCAGACGTGCTCGTGCGGTGCTCGACAAAGCCGTCGTCGCCCTCGACACTGCCGGCGGCGGCACCGCACCGATAGTCGGTGTCGAGCCGTCGGCGATTTTGACGTTCCGTGACGAGGCTCCGGATCTCGTCTCCCCGGAGCACCGGGAGGCGGCACGCCGTGTGGCAAAGCGTGCCCTGCTCCTGTCGGAGCTGCTTGCCCGCGACATTGACGGCGGTGCGCTCGACCCGCAAACCTCCTTCATCTTTGTCGAGCAGCACGTGCTGTTGCACGGTCACTGCCATGAGAAGGCCATCGCAGGAACCGCCAGTGCCATCAAGGTTCTCAGCTCGCTCCCCGGCTGCACGGTGAGCGAGATCCCGTCCGGCTGCTGCGGGATGGCCGGGTCGTTCGGGTTCGAGAAGGAGCACTTCGACCTCTCGATGCAGATCGGTGAGCTGGTGCTGTTCCCGGCAGTACGGCAAGCGTCTCCCGGCACCGTGGTGGTCGCATCCGGGACATCGTGTCGTCACCAGATCCACGACGGCACCGGAGTGGATGCGCTGCACATTGCGGAGTTCCTTGCCCGGCTTTGTAGCTGACGAATCTCCGGCACCGGCAATGCCCACGCCGCCCGCTGAGGTTGCGGATGTTCGGAGGACGGTCCTCTGTCGGAGCCTTCAACAGAAGAAATCACTTGATTACGCTCAGCTAGACCGAAGATACTAAAGTCAATGATCCGAACTGAAGTATGACCACTAACAGAAAGGGGGTGCTGGTGATACAATCTTCAGGACAGGTGAGTCTTGATGAGACCGACAAGACGATCTTGCGTTTGCTCCAGGCCGATGGTCGGGTCAGCAATGCCGAGATCGCCCGTCGGGTCGGGCTTTCTGCTCCGGCAACGCACGCCCGGGTACGACGACTCGAAGATGCCGGTGTAGTCCGGCAGTATTCGACGCTGCTGGATCGGGAAGCCATGGGCTTTGACATGGTCTGTTTCATCAACGTCTCGCTGCAGTTGCATCAGTACGAGGCCATTGAGCGTTTCAAGGAACTGGTGCAGGACATGCCGGAAGTATTGGAATGCCATCACATCACAGGCGAGTTCGACTACCTGATGAAGGCTGTGTTTCGCAATCGCGCCGAGCTTCAGGAATTCGTCGTCAACAAGCTCACACCCATTCCCGGCATGGCACGGATCAACACCAGCCTGGTGCTGATCGAGATCAAGGCGACCCAGCAACTGCCCATCGAGTGATCCTCGAGCCGTTGCGTGGCCAGGAGGAGAGCTGATGAGCGAGTACACCGAAGGCGTCGCTGAGTATGTGGCCCGTGGCGAGGAGATGGCTGCCGCCGTCGCCAAACGACGGGCGATCATGAGGACGAAGAAGTTCGATACGATCGCAGTCCACGGTGTCTATGACATGCAGGCCGCATTGGCCAACCAGGGGAGCATCATCGAGCCCGGCTATCTGGCGACTGCCGAGCATTTCGAAAACAGCGACCACATGGAAGCGGCCCTGGCCTACCTCATGCCGGCCTGGGTATACGCCCGGATCGCCAACCCGACGGTGCACTACCTCGAGGAGACGCTCGCTCTCCTGGAGGGTTACGGTTTTGATGGCGAGGCGTCTGCCGTTGCCACAGCCTCGGGGATGGCTGCCATCTTCATGGCAACCAACCCGTTCCTCGAGAAGCCGGAGCCGGGGATGAACATCGTCGCCAGCGCCCGTTGCTACGGCGGCACCTTCATGTTGTTCAACCAGAGATACGGCGTCGAACGTGGTGTCGAGATTCGATGGGTGAGGAACCCGTTGGATCTCAATGAGTGGGTCGAGAAGATCGACGGACAGACCCGTTTCGTCTACGCGGAGACGCCCTCGAATCCGTTGGTCAGCTTGATGGACGTCGAAGCGGTGGCGGGCATCGCCCACGCCGCCGGGCTGGCGTTGATTGTCGACAGCACGATTGCGACCCCGGCGCTGACGCGGCCGCTCAACCTTGGTGCCGACATCGTTGTCCACTCGACCACCAAGTCGATGACATCCTCCGGCTTCGCGATCGGCGGGGCAATCGTCGCTCGCCATGGAATCACCACAGGGATCGGTCCGGACGAGATCCGCGAGAACTTCGCCATGTACGTCAAGCTGCTCCCGTTCCGGGACCATGGCCCCGGGTTGAGCCCCTTCAATGCACTGATGACGATCAGCGACCTGCGCACGCTCCGGCACAGGATGGATGTGCTGAGTGCATCGACGATGCGGGTGGCCGAGTTTCTCGAGGCGCACCATCAGGTCGACCGCGTGGCGTACCCGGGGCTGGCCTCGATGCCCGGCCACGAGGTGGCGGCGAGGACGATGAAGCTGGTCGACAGCGCCGAAGACTCCGGGGAAGAGGTGAATCGCTACGGGCACCTGCTGGCCTTCGAGGTCAAGGGTGGTGCACCGGCGGCAAGACGAGTGTTTGATGAATTCGAGATGATCTGGCGAGCGACTGATCTCGGTCGGATCAAGAGTGTCGCCACCATCCCGGCTATCTCCACCCACCAGCAGCAGGGCGACGAGGGTCGCGACCTCGCCGCGGTGCCGCCGAACCTGATCCGCCTCAATGTCGGAGGCGAGCATCCGGACGATGTGATCGAGGATTTGGACCGGGCGCTCTCGAAGCTCTAGCGGCTTCACGCGGAGAGCGATGCTTACCCGGCGGTGAGGTCGTAACGGTAGACGTTGGTGTCTCGCTGGACGAAGCCAATCCGCTTGTAGAGGCGATTGGCTGCCTCGCGTGTTGGCCGGGAGGTGAGGTCGATGGTGCGAGCGCCTTCACGCCGGGCTCGCGTCATGGCTGCTTCGCTGAGGGCGGCGCCGACACCTTTGCCGCGGGCATTCTGATCGACGACGACATCCTCGACCCACGCCCGCAGCCCGGTTGGGATGCGGAACAGGGCGAGGGTGAGGGTGCCGACGATCTCACCGCTGGCAATCTCGCGTGCGATGAACAGAACGGTCGACGGATTGGCGACGATCTCCGACAGCTCGTCGTGGCCCGGCGGGGGATTGGATGAGGAGAGCTGTGGGGTGAGGCGAGCGAACGCGGCAATCAGCGTATCGTCTACCTCGACGACTTCGGTGGTGTGGATCACGACGCTCCTTCCGGTCCCAGACATTGTAAGTAGGTCATTCGTCCGGTTCCGCCGTTCGTCTGCGGAGCTTGTTGAGCAACCGACGCGCCGAGGGAAACTCGGTCGCAAGGATGCCGAGGCCGATCAATATGGCGATGATTCCGGGACCCGGTGTCACCAGCATCACAACCCCGAGGAGGGTGATGAGGCCACCGATGATCCCTTTGATTACTTTGCGGGCCAGATTGATCGGTCCGCCAGGCTTTCTGTTCACGGAGCAGACTCTACGCAACGAGCGACGGAATGAGAAAGGGCCGGCCCGATGGGAGCGGGCCGGCCCTGACAGCGCTAGGTGGAGAGGGAGGGGAAGGAGTTAGCGCTGGACTTCGACGGAGACCTTGCGGGGGAGGATCTCCGGCTTCTTGGGAACACTGATCTCGAGGATGCCGTCTTTGCTCATCGCGCTCACGGCTTCGGGATCTGTTCCCTCGGGGAGGAGGACTGTCCGCTCAAAGGAGCCCTCGAAGATCTCCTTACGGTGGTAGTTGCCTTTGTTCTCTTCGCTCTCGAAGGAGCGATGGCCCTTGACACTGAGTGTGTTGCCCTCGACGGTGATATCGATGTCCTCCGGCGAGATTCCGGGGACCTCGGTACGAATCACCAGGTCGTTCTCACGGTCATAGACATCGACGCGTGGTGTCCACCCGGCCTCGGGGCGTCCCTCGAAGAGACGATCAAACTCACGCATTGCGTTAAAGGGGTCAAAACGAACCAGCTGCATCTTTAGCCTCCGTTGGAAACTGATATCTATCTTGTCTATTCACTTAATCTAAGCGAACCAGACTCATATTTCAAGTAGATAACGACTAAGAATATTCCCGGTAGTAGGTTCATAGCCATGAAAAGCCTCTTGATCACAAACGACGACGGTATCGATGCGCCCGCTCTTGTCCCACTGGCGATGGCGTTGAGCCGGATCGCCCGGGTGACGGTTGCGGCCCCCAGCGGAGAGCGAAGCTGGATCGGCAAAGCCATCAGCAGGGTCGGGACCGTTGCCACCGAGGCCGTGATGCGTGAGGGCATCGAGATGTGGTCGATCGACGGCTACCCGGCAGATTGTGTGCAGATCGGTGCTTATGGGATCCTCGAGACACCGCCGGATCTCGTTGTTTCCGGGATCAACATTGGCTCGAACCGAGGCAGCGCCTTCGCCACGGGCAGCGGCACTCTCGGAGCCGTCATCGAAGCGTCGAACACCGGTCTTCCCGGGATTGCGTTCTCAGCCATGTCCGTCGGCGAGTGGCATAGCTGGGTCGAATGGGTCTACACCGAACCGGGACGCGAGATGTGGTCACGACTCGCCGATGTCGTCGTCGATATCGTGGCGGTGATCCTCGAAACCGGCATCCCGGACGACGTCGACGTGCTCTCGGTCAATCTGCCCGCCGACGCAACGCTGGATACGGCACGCATGGTCACGAGCCTGGCCCGCACCCGCTACGGTCGGCTCTTTGCCGGTAGCGGGGGCGTCTACCACCACGATTTTGACGGGATCTTGCATGTCGATGGTGAAGTCGAGGGCTCCGACCTGGCGGTGCTCGATGCCGGGCACATCTCGATCACGCCGATTCGGATGGCAAACTCCGTTCCCACTCAACGGCACCCTGAGAAACCGTCTGGAACGACCCCGCTGACCTGGGCGCCCGTCCCGCGGATGCGACGCCTTTTGTATGGCATGCAGAAGTGGATGGCTGTGGCTGAGGAAGGGCTTCGCAACAGAGGCGAGCGGCTCAGTGTCTGGGAGGCCGAGATTCACACGCCGGCGTAGCGTGCCCAATTGGCATCGAAGCCAACGTATGGTTGATTTCGATCCGACACGACAGGGTGAAGCCAACAAACGTCGCCCCGCTGTTCTTGTTTCCAACGACGGTGCCAACACCACCGCCGCCAGACTGGGGCGCGGTGTAGTGACTGTGGTTCCGGTGAGTTCCAACGTCAGCCGGGTTTATCCCTTCCAGGTGCTGCTTGCCGCAAGTGAAACAGGTCTCGATCGTGACTCGAAGGCCCAGGCCGAACAGGTTCGGTCCATTTCTGTCGAAAGGGTTTCTCACAAGATGGGTGCGGTGCCGCCGGACATCATGGGTGCAGTCGATGACGCTTTGCGTCTCCACCTCGCGCTCTGACGATTCGCTCGGGCCGACTCGGAACCGCGGAACGCTTGTGACAAAGCGCGACTGCCGTGAGCTACCACCACCGGTGACGGTCGCAGACCAACAATTCTCGCTCGACAATGAGCATTCCGTTGGTTGAGCGAGGCACCTCCAGGAGCGGGTCGACGAACACCCACAGTTGTGCCCTCCGTGGTTCCGGGCTGTTACGAACTGCCCGCGTGTCCTGTGTTCTGCCACGTCATTTGCACTAGAAATGTGGCAAGCCAGCGCACGTCGCGACCCAGGATCAATCAGGCACGTCGAGGGCGGCTCCGAGCTCTGCATCGGACTCTGACGATGTATGACAATTTGTGATACAATGCTGGCATGGCTCAAGCAATATCTGTACGACTCGACGATGAAGCGTTTCACGCTCTAGGCCAGCTCGAAGCGGCTGGCATGACCCGTTCGAAGCGATCCGGGCGGCATTGGTTGAGGCTGCGTCGCGACGCCGCGATAGACAGGCGCTGGCTGCGGAAGTTGCCGCTCTCGAAGCCGATGACGATGACCGGGCCGAGATGGCGGCAGTGGCCGACATCATGGAGAGCCTCCGTGCGGCGAGGTGACATCTTTGACCTGCGGCTCCCTGAGGGAGTCGGTCATGAACAGCGCGGGAAGCGCTTTGGCGTGGTCGTGCAATCGGATGCGTTCCTTCCGCGGTCGGCGGTTCTAGTTGCCCCGACTTCTGTGAGCGCCAAGGCAGCCTCATTCCGGCCTCAGATCGAGATCGATGGATCATCTAATCGGGTTCTTGTTGAACAGGTCGGCGCAGTCGATATCAACCGACTTGGAGATCTAGCCGGTCATCTCACTCCGGAAGAACAATGGGGTATTGACACCGCTCTGCTAACGGTTCTCGGATTGACCTAGCAGAGCCGATCAGCGGGTTCAAGAAGGCAAAGACTGACCGAACCGCTCAGCTGTGGTCGTAGTGGGGACCGAGTAGTTCCTGATAGCGATCGGTTTCCCAGTCGGGCATGGCGCTGCCGTGGAACGCTGCGTGGTGGCGGTCGGCGTAGAACTCCCAGCCGGGTCCGAAGTCGGCCGCGTCGAGGTCATCGGGAAGATGGTGCGTGAAGGTCATGGTCGTGACACCTTCGGTCTCGTCAAGTTGGACCCGGAGTCGCCAGGGGTCGCCCATCCCTTCGGTTTCAATCAGGAACCCGTTGGGAGGATCGCATTCGATGATGCGCGCCGGTCCAGCTGGGTTCCCTTCCTCGTAGGCCATCGTGATCGTGATGGTCTGACCAGGCAACTGGATGCCCTCGATGGTGCCGTACCATCGGCGACCCGTTCGGGTTCGGTGAGGCTGGCCGAGACATCTTCAATCGTGGCTCGAAAGGTGCGTTTGATGGTCAGCTGTCGTCCCTGGGGTGTTGCGTGGACTTGCCCGGTCGGGGGTCCTGGGTAGGTACTCATGCAGTTCGCTCCTCGATTGTCGTTCTCGGTTGGTTGGGGGATTCGTTGGCGGTTCGTTCGCGTCGTGTCCGGTAGACCTCGGTTTCGAGCGCATCCAGGCGGTCGTTGATTCGAGGCGTGAGTCCATCGATCCAGTCGGTGATCTCGTCGAGCGGCGAGATTGTGGCGGTGTAGACCTGTAGGCGGCCGTGGGTCTCGGCGCGGACCAGGCCGGTCTCACGCAGGCTCCGAATGCGTCAAACATGTCGAATCGGTCGAGAAAGCGATGGGAGCGATCCCACGCATGAGTGATATCCCACCGCGGGGGCCTGCCCCGGGTGCCTAGCTGCTCAACGGCTCCGGCATGTGGGCGGCGACTCCCGAATGGTGTCGAAGTGCTCACCAGCGAACTGATCCTCAACAGCCTGAACTGCGACGTTTCGACCATGGCGGTAACTATCAATAACGATGGCGCCGCCGAAGGCGCAATCGGTGTGCAGCCCGAAGGCCGTTGACCAGATCCAACAGGCCGCTGGGAAGGGAATCGACGTCGAGAACAACAGTGCCGATTGGCAGCGACTGCAGAGCAGCACTACCGGGCTGAATCTGACGAGACATCCCGCCGAGGATCACCCAGCCTGAAGCGACTGCCGCTTTCGGCTATTTGCGGTCCTCGTCTTGCGGTCCGGTTCGGCGCCCCACGAGCCAGTTGGCGGACCCGCGACCCCGGCGACGCTCACGGAGGAGTCTTGCCCTGGCTTTGCGGATCTTTCTGCGTTCCGTCCTTGTAGTCGCCACGGTGGACTGCTCGTCGAGAGCTGCCAGCTCGATCTCGAGCTGTTCACGTAACAAGGGCTCTGGATCAACGAACGGGTCACTCGTAGACATTCTGTCATTATTGCCCACTAACCGAGTTGCGGGCTACGTCGGCACCTGACACGTTGCTCAAGGCGCAGCGCATATCACCAAAGATCGAGTGACACCACCCGCTCTCCGAGGCGCGCGAGAACAGCACGTAAGCGGGCGCGATGGCGAACGCTGGCTGTGATGATTGCCATGCTGTTGTTCGTACCTGTCTGGTTGAAGGGGTCGGTTGGGAACCAATGGGGGCGGTGGAGCGTCTGACGGGTGTGAGAGGTGATCACGTGAAGGTCGCATTGACCCTGATTGCAGTTGTCGTGTTCATGCTGGCGTTGGCGGGATGTGGAGCGGGCGGTTCCGATGACGGTCGGCCTGATCCGCTCAACGGCTCGGATGCGACGGTATCAACTGATTCGACGCTTGTTGCCGGTGGTCCCTGCCTCAACGACAACAACACACCGGTGGGCACGTCTGGTATCACGGTTAGCAGCGGCGACGAGTCGATTGCCGCGAGTCTTGGGTATGAGACGATCAATTACTGCCCGGGTCATCCGCTACACGGTTCGGCTGGTCTCTCCGCTGACGGGTTCTTCTACTCTCTCGAGTCCACCGCTGTTGACGTTGTTCCCGGTGAGACCTTCACGCTGGCAGCTCCCGGTTATCCAGGAGCGACGCTCCATGCAGGGTGGTCCAGTGACGGCACCATGGCCCTACAGCCGGCTGACCCGACACTGGTTGATCCCACGACATGGGAGGTCGCCGCTCCCGAGACGGTCGGTGTGTACCGCCTCGATATGCGCCTGGATTGGGATGAAGGCGAGGCAACCTATGCCGTGTTGATCGCGACCGACGGCACAGCAAGCACGAGAACCACGACATTGTCACCGCCGAGGCCGGGCATCTCCACAGACGAAGCGCCCCTCGACGATGCTCTTGCCCCCGAGCTCATCTTTGACAGCAGCGACTACGAGGCAATCGAATTCGCCGGCGGCGCCGCCTACCGCGGGGTTGTCAGGGGAACCGACGCACTCGTCTTTGTCTGCAATGGGATCCAGATCACCGCCAGCGACGCCATACCGCCGGGACTCGACTCTCTCCTCGAACAAGTCGCAGACCAGGTACTCGAATGGCAAGAATGCGTTCCTCAACTTCCCTAATCGAAACGGTCGATCCCGCTCAGGCGGTCTCACCGCCTCAACCGCACCAGTAGTCCCTGATCAGCGATCAATCAGGCATATGTTTGTTCGCTAGCGATGGCTGGTCGCGGCGACACCAGGGAGGTCGGTGAATGCTTGCTGATCGGCGGTGATGATCATCCGTTGAGTGGCGCGTGCAGTCGCAGCGATCAGCAAGTCATGTGCGCCGCGAGGACGGCCCTGTCCGCGAACAGCCACGAGGAGCTCAGCATGTTCGACTGCCACATTGCGGTCGTATGCGATGATGGGAAGCGACTCGAGAATCTCGTCGACATAGGCCTTGCGGGCATTTCGCCGCTTGCCGGAAGCGAGGCCGACTCCCACCAGCAGTTCAGCGACGGTAACGGCTGCGATGGCCACGTTGTCGTCATCGTCGATGACTTCGTCGAGGTTCACACCGCCTCGTTCGGCATCGATCAGGAATGTCGTGTCGAGGAGAAGCAGACTCATGCCCGGTCTTCGATCTCCAGCAGCTCTCGGAGGTCAGCTAGTTCCGTTGACCAAGACGCATCGGGTCGGTTCCGGCGTAACAGCGACTTGACATCGACGCCACGACCGCTTGTAGTCGGCTCGAGATGCGCAACCGCCTTGCCGCGGCGAACGATTGTGTAGTGCTCGCCGCGGTGTTCGACCCCGTCGAGCAAATCGGCGAAGTTCCGAGCCGCGTCGGTGGCTGTGATATCAGGCATGAAATCAGATTATCAGATCTGCGTCTTGCGGTATACACCCCAGCCACGCAGAGCGACACGTTCACGAGCGGGGTTGGGCGCAGACTGTCGCGCTTCGCGTCTTCTATGGCCTGATCTTGTATGGCTAGGACGGGCTCAGGCAGTCGGCGAAAAGCTCGGCGTCGTTTCTGGTGAAACCAACGAGCCGAACCTCGGTGAGCACATCGGGATTGTCGGTGAGCCACTGCTCGACGGCGCCTGCGATGACCGGGGCCGCAAGACCCGGCGGATATCCGCGCAAACCTGCGGAAATCATCGGGAACGCAACTGAGTGGACACCCTGTTCTCGGGCGATGTCGAGCGAAGCAGCGACCGCGGCAGCCAGAGTCTCATCGCTCGACTCGGGCTCGAAGTAGGGGCCGACAGCGTGGATCACGTGGGAAGCCTGGAGCATCCCGCCGGTCGTCACTGCAGCAGAACCGGGTGTCACCGGCCCATGCTGTCTAACCCAGGTGTCCGACTCCTCCTGGATGACGCGTCCGCCGGTGCGAACCACAGCGGTGGCAACTCCCTCATGGTGTTGCAACTCCTCGTTGGCGCTGTTGACTATTGCCTCAACCGGCTGGCGGGTCACGTCACCCTCGAGGGCGATGATATTTGCGCCGCCTACCCGCTTCATTGCCATAGTGTCCATGCCCCCAGCCTAGAAGGCTGGAGAGGAAGCCGAGGGAGTCACCGCCAGCCGATCGAAGCTGTCGGCAATTGCCGCGGCCAGGGCATCGCGTCTTTGCCACAGCACTGTGGCGTGACCACCGCGTTGCCAGCGAAGCTCGGAGCCCGGCCAATGACGGTGAAGCTGCTCGGTGGCTTCTCGTGGGATGAACCCGTCCGATCGGGCTGCAACCAGAACAGCGGCGTGCGCCCATGGTGGGGCGGGCAGGCTCAGAACAGATGTAGCCGAAAGCGCTGCCCGCAGCTTGGGCTCCTGGTCGTTGCCGCCGAGGGCGTCCCATTGGATACCATTGCTGATCACCCCATCGAGGAACACCGGTCCCGGGGAATGCGACGCGGCCAGGGGCGCCATTGCAACGGGGAAGCCGGCGGATGCCCCGATGAGGGCGCTGATGTTGCCACCCATCGAATAGCCGGACACCCCCATCCGGTACCGACTGCGGAAGTGCCGCAGCAATGCCCGGCCCTCAACGACCGTCCCGAGACCCATGCGGGCGAAATCGGCAACCGTTTGGATTGGCTGCTCGTCGGCAGCGACTACCCGCCTGGTCCCGTAATACGGGATCTCGACGATGAGACTTGCAATGCCCCGAGCGAGAAGGTGGTCGGCCAGTTGCTCTCTCGTTGCAAAGCCGTGGTCATTCCAGGCTGCGATGAGCAGGCAGAGCCGGTTTGTGCCGCCTGCGGGTGCGATCAGACGGATCCTGCCGACCCCGGCGGGCTCCGGAACATCGGTGAGTGCAGCAAATCGGCCGTCGCGAACGGCTCGATCTGCGAGGTGTTTGGTACGCCCCCATTCGATTTCGAGCTCGGGCGCCTCGCCGAGCAGCGGCCCGGTATCGCCGAGCTGGGCGACATACACTGGGTCTCCCCAACCGCCGGGGAAGATGCGCAGGCGACCAGGCCCATGCCGGACCATGATTGCCGCAACACGGTCAATCGGATGCATCACTCCCACGAGGAAGGCTGTGTTCCCGGGCTGTTTTGGAGCAGCCGGACCGTCTCGCCGTACATTCGGCTCTTAATCGTCGCCAGGGTTGTGCGGTCCTTGCCGGCCTGGGCAGCCGCGATCTCAATGGCCTGAGGAAGCACCCGGTCCTCGGCGACGGCGTCGTGGACGATGTGAAGATGGGCGGCTTCGTCTCCACCGAAGCGACGCCCCGTAACCATGACCTCGTGCGCCGCGGTGATCGTCATCCGTGACATGATCAACGAATTCATCCCGGGAGTGAATGGGATCTTGATGTCGACCTCGGGCAGGCAGAAGAACCCCCGGTCGGTCCGCATCACCCTGAAGTCGTGAGCCAGCGCCAGCATGGCACCCGCGGCAAAGGTGTGACCGTTGCAGGCGGCGACGGTGATGTACGGAGCGGCCAGCACTCTGGCAAAGAGTCGTTCTACCTCGGCAACGAACATTGGCATGTTCTCCGCACCGCTGAATAGCCATTCGAGATCCAGGCCGTTGGAGAAGTACTTGCCGGTGCCGGTCGTTACCAGCGCCAGCGGGTCCGACGCCGTATCAACCTCGTCGAGGGCTCCGTTCATCCCGTCGAGCCAGCCCCGGTTCATCCGGTTCTCGCCGTCGTCCATGGTGAGGACGAACACGTCGCCGACTCTCTCCAACCCAATCACTCCGAACCTCCAATTTCCGTCATCCCCACGCTACTTCGGATACGAACCACACATGTAGGCTCCCACTGCAACCACTTGAAGGAGGTGGTCTCGATGCATATCGCAGTCTTCGGGGCCAGCGGCTACGTGGGTGGCCGGCTCATCCCCATGCTCCTCGAGAGAGGCCACGTAGTGCGGTCGGTGACCCGGATACCCGCATCGCTCGACAGCCATCCATGGCGGGAGCAGGTGGAAGTGGTCGCCGCTGATCTTCTCGAGCCCATGACGCTCGAACTCGCTCTCGACGGTATCGACGCTGCCTACTACCTGGTTCACTCGATGGGCTCGGCGGACTTCCAATCCCTCGATCGGGCCGCGGCGGCGAACATGGCGGCGGCGGCCTCCCGATCCGGAGTGCAGCGGATCATCTATCTCGGAGGGCTCGGCGACGGCGAGCTATCTCCGCATCTGTCCAGCCGACAGGAAGTGGGCAGAGTCCTTGCCGATGGCGACGTGCCCGTCACAGAGCTGCGAGCGGCGGTGATCATAGGGTCCGGGTCACTGTCGTTCGAGATGACCCGCTACCTGACCGAGGTACTGCCGGTGATGACTACGCCGCGCTGGGTGAGAACGAGATGTCAGCCAATCGCGATCAGAGATGTGCTGGATTACCTGGCCGACACCCTCGACCTGCCCGGGACCGCAGGTCGCATCATCGAGATCGGCGGAGCGGACGTGCTCACCTACGAGGAGATGATGCAGCGCTATGCCCGCGAGGCCGGTCTGCGGCGCCGGATCATTCTTCGTGTCCCGTTCTTATCGCTGGGACTGTCGGCCCGGTGGATTGGCCTGGTGACACCCCTTTCGGCCAGGATCGGCCGAACCCTGGTCGATTCTCTCGAGCACGAGGTGGTAGTCAAGGATCCGACGGCAGAGCAACTGATGCCGCGGCGAACCGTGGGATACGATGAGGCGGTGCGTCGCGCCCTGGAGAGAACGAGAGCCGACGACGTGCCGACACGCTGGGCGAGAGGCACCTGGCAACCTGCTGATCCTCTCCCGGGCGACCCGGCCCACGCGTTCGGCACCATTCTCACGGATGAGAGGGTTGTTGAGACCCGGGTGGCTCCTGAGGATGTGGCGTGGGCATTCATGAGGATCGGGGGACAGACGGGGTACTACTCGGCGGAGTGGGCATGGAAGATACGGGGCCTGATCGATCAACTCCTCGGAGGAATCGGTCTCAGACGTGGTCGTCGCGATCGGGAGGAGGTGGCGGTGGGAGAACCGCTCGACTTCTGGAGGGTGGTCGGCGTGACGCCGAGTCGCACCCTCGATCTCAAAGCGGAGATGATGGTTCCGGGGCATGCCTGGCTCAGCTGGGAGGTCACCGGCACTAGGTCTGGGAGCCGTCTCGAACAGACCGCCCGGTTCATTCCCCGGGGTCTATCCGGCCGTCTGTACTGGTACTCCCTTTTACCATTTCACGCTCTGGTGTTCCCGCGGATGGCGCGGGGCATCATTGCCGCCGCAGAGGCTCGTGCTGCAGTGAAGGCGACGCCGCGGACGTGACCGCATTAGTCTCCTCCCATGGCTGAATCAGTCGGTGAGGTTTCATTGGTGGTGACGGACGCCGACACGGCAGTCGCCCACCACTCGGGGGATGTCCCGGTGCTGTCGACACCACGAGTGCTGGCTCTAGCGGAAGAGGCGTCCATGCTCGCCGTGGCCGATCGGATTGGTGACGGCCTGACCTCTGTTGGAGTTCAAGCCGAGGTGAGCCACGTCAAGGCCACTCATGTCGGTGGGGCTGTCCGTGCGCGAGCGCAACTGATAGAGCAGGTGGGCAACAACCTCTCGCTCGAGTTCACGCTTCGCGAGGGCGATGAGACCGTCGCCTATGGAACACATCGCAGGGTCATTGTCGATCGCGAGCGCTTCCTCGGCTGAAATCGCGGCCAAACCCAATCGCGTCGTCTAGCATCGAACAGATGTTCGCACCCGTAGCAGAGTCATCGGCCTGGCTCGCAGGTCTCAACGACGAGCAACGCACCGCCGTTCTTCACGATGGGGGGCCGCTGCTGGTGATCGCAGGGGCAGGGAGCGGGAAGACACGGACGCTGGCAAGCAGGGTTGCCCGGCTGATCGACGACGGTGTCCCGCCCGAACGCATCCTGCTGCTGACATTCACCAGGCGTGCCGCTGCCGAGATGCTCAGGCGTGCCGGCGGTCTCGTCGATCGTCAGGCGACCGGGAGAGTCTGGGGTGGGACGTTCCACTCGATCGCAAACCGTCTGCTGCGCAGCCACCCAACCGCCGTCGGTCTTAGTGACGGGTTCACCGTGCTCGACCAGAGCGATTCCATCAGTTTGTTCGGCCTGATCAGAGCCGAGGCGGGTCTGGCCGACGGCAAGACCAGGTTCCCTCGCAGCGAGACTATCGGGGCCATCTACTCGCGTGCGGTGAATGCGCAGGAGAAGCTCACGACCGTGCTGGACGAGAGATTCCCGTGGTGCCGGGACCATGGCGATGAGCTGAAGGAGATCTTCCGGCAATACACCGCCAGGAAGCGACGGCACAACGTCGTCGATTTCGACGATCTGTTGTTGTACTGGCGAGCCCTGCTGGAGTCGCCAGAGGCAGGCGCCATTCGCAATCTGTTCAGCCACGTCCTGGTCGACGAGTACCAGGACACCAACCGTATTCAGGCAGACATCCTTCGCTTGCTTGCCGAGGACCACGGAAATGTCACTGTGGTCGGCGACGATGCACAGTCCATCTACTCGTTTCGGGCAGCTTCGGTCGACAATATGCTGGAGTTCCCGGAGACGTTTGAGGACACCACCGTGGTGAAGCTCGAGCAGAACTACCGATCGACTCCGGAGATTCTGGCCGCGGCCAATGCGGTAATCGGCCAAGCCAGGGACACTTTTCCCAAGCAGCTCTGGTCGGTCCGGGCTTCAGGGCCACGGCCGACGCTGGTCACCTGTGTCGACGAAGCGGCTCAAGCCGATTACGTCTGTGATCGTGTCCTCGAAATGCGAGAGCTCGGTGTGCAATTGCGGGATCAGGCGGTTCTCTTTCGCACCGGCCACCACAGCGACGGTCTCGAAATCGAGCTGAGCCGGCGGAGGATCCCCTATGTGAAGTTCGGTGGCTTGCGGTTCCTCGAGGCGGCTCACGTCAAAGATCTCATGGCGATGCTCCGTATCCTCGACAACCCGCGCGATGAATTGGCGTGGCACCGGGTCCTACAACTGATTCCGGGGGTGGGGCCTGCAACGGCGAAGCGCATCATGGACGATCTCACCGGGGGAAACGAAGACCCGGTCGCACGGTTCTGTGAGGGTTCGTTCCCCGTGGTGGCCGAAGCCCGCCCTTTCCTGGTGGAGCTACAGGACGCACTCGGGGATTGCCACCGCGAGAGCATCAACCCCGGATCTCAGATCGAGCGGCTCACTCCGTTCGCCCGGGGAGTCATCGAGCGGAACTACGACAACGCTGAGGTAAGGATTGCCGATCTCGCCCAGTTGCGCGACATCGCAGGCGGCTATCGGGATCGGAGCCGGTTCCTGGCGGAAGTCACACTTGACCCACCGCATTCGACCGTCGAGGTCGGCCCTCCGCATCTCGATGATGACTACCTGGTCCTCAGCACCATCCACTCCGCCAAGGGCGGGGAATGGCCGGTCGTTCACGTCATTCATGCCGCCGACGGGAACATGCCGTCGGACATGGCGCTAAACGAAAAGGGGGGAGTGGAAGAGGAGAGGCGGCTGTTCTATGTGGCTCTCACCAGAGCGAAGGACCATCTGTCTGTTTCCTTCCCGCAGCGGTTCTATCACCGACGGTTCGGCGGCGACTCGCGGCACAGCTATGCGGTCCCGAGCCGGTTTCTCGACGCCGCCGTGGAGCATTTCGATCCGGTCGTCGCCGGGGTCCCTGAAGAGGAGGGCGGAGCGGCATCGACGACCCCCGGCAGAGACACCGTCGCCGCGGTGTTGGAGTCTCTCTGGGAGTAGAGGGTTGACGGTATCAGGAGCTCTCGAGGTTCTCGGCAATCGTCGCGAGGAGCCGCTGGAGGGTCTTCGCCTCTGAGGTACCTATCCCGGCCATCATGGTGGATTCGATGCCGGCAACCAGAGTGTGGGCACGCGCCAGTCGGGATACTCCGTCGCCGGTGATTGTTGCCTCTAGCACTCGGGCGTTGGTTGATCGGGGTTGCCGTTCGATCAACTGCCGATTCTCGAGATCACTGACGATCCTTATCATCGTCTGCGGGGTGACGAACGATCGCCTTGCCAGTTCTGCGTTGGAGAGGCCGGGCGCCTCATCGAGTGCCGCGAGTACCGCATATTGAGCAGTGCTGAGCCCCAGGCCGGCCAAGGCATCGTCCATCTTCTGCCGGAATGCGCTCTGCGCCCGCTTCAGCAGGTAGCCGGGTCTCTTAGTCGTTTCAATCATTGACAGATTATATGCTTGCTTATATAGTCTCAGCATGCTGATATACCCAATGTGGAAAGGTACACGGTCATGGCACAGCTCATAGGTCCTGATTTCATCGCTCTCCAGGTGAAGGATCTCGATTCATCTCGCCGGTTCTACGAGGACGTGCTCGGGCTCACGACCACGACGGATGGCCCCCCGCACGCGGTTGTGTTCGATACCAAGCCAATCCCATTCGCGATCAGGACTCCGCTCGTGGATCTCGCGGAGGCGGCCGGTCGGTTGGGGTGGGGTGTGGCCTTATGGATCAATTGTGACGACGCTGATGCGCTACACGACCAGATCGTTGCGGCGGGCGGTGTCATCATCCAACCACTGAGCGACGGCGGGTTTGGCCGTCAATTCTCGTTTCAGGACCCGGATGGATATGCGATCGTCGCCCACCAAAATCCGTGATCCCGGCGGGTGGCCATACGCTCCGCTCAGCGTGATTGCAGCAGTGTCGTGTGGATCCAGTTGTCTACGAGGGACACAAACAACTCGGGGCTCTCGAGCATTGGGGTGTGACCCATGTGTTCGATCAATTGAAAATCCCAATCGGGGCGTTCTTTTGCGGCCCATTGTGCCGAAGCCGGGTGCACCACCCGGTCTTCAGTACCGTGGATGAGTAGCGTCGGCTGCGATATCTCGTGCAGCGTCTTGCGGAATCGGCGTGCTGAGGCGAGCTCGACGGCGATCGAGCGAGCTGACTCGGTGAAGGCGGGGATCGACCATTCCATCTCTCGTCTGGCTCGTGCCATCTCGATGGCCGCCGCCCGGTGCAGGGCGGGCACCTCGGTGCCCTTGCTGAGCACTAGAGCGAAGGTCTGATCGACCTCCTCCTCGATCGATCGTTCGTGGTAGTAGTACCGGGCGGCGCCTGTTCCCAGCAGCGGCACCAGCGGCCAGGCAAGTCGCTGCGAGTTACGCGAGAGCGATTTCATCGACACGATTGGCAATGCCGGATTAACGAGCACCAGCCCGGCAACGAGATGCGGGTGGGTTACCGCGGTGATCATGGATATCAGGCCACCCATCGAGTTGCCGACGAGGATGACTTGCTCGTCGCTCACCTGATCCGCAAACCCGGCAAGCATCTCCGCATTCTGCCGCACTGTCGCCTTCCTGCCGTGCGGTGGCGTGAAGCCGTGGCCGATCATGTCGACTGCGAATACGCGATAGCTCTCGCCAAGTGTTTCGAGCACCGGATACCACGAGATGTAGCTGGTGCCGATGCCGTGCACCAGTATCAGCACCGGTCCGCCATCGCCGGTCGAGACGTAGTGAACCGATCCATCCACATCCATGAAGTGGGACCTCATAGCCGCCACGGTAGTCAATCGATCCTACTTCCCATCGAATAGAACCGGTTGGAACGTCCCTCCGTGGCTACCGCAACCAATGCCAGGATCAGCAACACAAAGCCGACCCAGCCAAGTAGCGGTGGGCGTTCGCCGACAGCGACAACTCCGAGAAGTGCCGCTGTCAACGGGTTCGCCGAGGCTAAGCGTGGTCGCAGTGGTGGACTTGGTTTGCTCCAGTCCTTTGGCGAATAGGAGGTACGCGGCTGCGGTCGCCAGTGTGCCGAGGTAGATGATCGCCGTTGCGCCCTTGACTGTTCCCACCCAACCCAGATCAGCGGTCGCGAGCAGTGGCAGCAACAGGACCGCAGCCAGGGCAAAGATGATCGTCGTGGCTCCCACTACGTCGCCGTCCCGGGAGAACTGGCGAGCGGCAATCACATACGTGGCATACGCCGCACCGGCGATGACGGCAAAGCCGATCCCCACGGCGCTGGTACCGAGCTCGTTGCCCGCGGCGACAAGGAGGCTCACCCCTGCGATAGCGACGACGGTGGCGCCGGTCCACAGCCGTGTCGGGGGAGTGCGGTCGTAGGCCCAAGCAAGCAACCCAGCGAAGACCGGCGCGCTGCCGATCGCCACGATCGTGCCGATGACGACTCCGGTGTGGTCGACCGCCAGGAAGAAGAACGGCTGGTATGCGGCAACCCCAAGCGCCGCAAACAAGGTGGCGGGGCGGCGCATTCCTGTGATCTGCCGGAGATGACCGGTGAACCCTGCCAGGGCAAAGAGAGCGACTGTGGCGATGAGCAAGCGGAGCGCACCGACGGTGAGGGGTGTTGCCGCATTGAGCCCGATTGCTTGTGTCGTACCGGTCGTCCCCCAAAGGACGGTTGCCAGACCGATCAGCACCGGGCCCGGGTAGGAACGCATTGGCTGCGATCTAGGCCGGGGTTTGCTCTTGAGAAACGCCCGCCATCATTAGACCCACCTCTTGACGGGTCGCTGTCTTCGGATCGACGATGCCCATCACCCGACCCTCGTACATGACGGCGACCCGGTCGGATACCCCAAATACCTCATCGAGGTCTTCCGAGATCATCAGAATCGCAGTGTTCTGGTCGCGCTGTTCGATGAGACGCGTATGGATGTACTCGGCGGCGCCGATGTCGACGCCACGGGTTGGTTGAGCAGCGACCAGCACCTCAGGGGTACCGGCGAGCTCGCGGGCGATGATCATCTTCTGGATGTTGCCGCCGGAGAGATTCTTGGCGGGCGTCTCGATGCTCGGCGTCTTGACGGCGTACTCATCGACCAGTCGCTGGCAGTGTTTATCGATGGCCGGGAAGTTGTACAGACCGCGCCTGAGGTATCGGGACTCGTTGTGGTCGATCAGCAGCATATTCTCGGCGACTGAGAAGTCGCCGATTGCCCCGTCCTTCATTCGTTTCTCGGGCACGTAGGCCAGGCCGACGTCGCGAACCTGGCGTGGTGTCTTGCCGATCACCTCGGTGCCCGCGATCTTGATCGACCCTGCAGCTGGGTACCCGGAGGCCGGCGATGGCCTCTGCAAGGAGCATCTGCCCGTTGCCCGATACACCGGCTACCCCGACGATCTCACCCCTGTGCACATCGAGGTCGAGGCCACGCACCCCGTCCCCACCGCGGTCACGGGCGACCCGGAGACCCCGGATCTCGAGCGCAGCTGCGCCCGGCTCGGCTTCGGTCTTGTCGGGAGCGAGCTTGACTGCTCTCCCGACCATCATCTGAGCGAGGCTCTGGCGGGTTGCCCCCTCTACGCCGACGCTTCCTGTGACCTTGCCGTGTCGGAGCACGGTGATACGGGTGCTGAGAGCGAGGACTTCGTGGAGCTTGTGAGAGATGAAGATGAGGCCGCGGCCATCATCTGTGAGTTGACGTAACGTGACAAAGAGTTGGTCGACTTCCTGGGGGGTGAGCACGGCGGTCGGCTCGTCGAGGATCAGCAGGCGTGCGTCGCGGTACAGCGCCTTGATGATCTCAACTCGTTGTTGCTCGCCGACCGCCATCTGCCAGATCGGCGCCGATGGATCGACGTGTAGGCCGTATGTCTCGCCTAATTCGACGATCCTCTCCGATACAACATCGAGGTCGGTGAGAACGCCACGACTCGACTTGAGACCCAGCGCGACGTTCTCGGCAACGGTCAGCGAAGGGACCAGCATGAAGTGCTGATGAATCATGCCGATGCCATGTTCGATGGCGTCGGTGGGACTCTTGATCTTCAGCGGTTCACCGTTGAGCAGAACTTCGCCCTCGTCGGCTTCATATAGGCCATAGAGGATCTTCATCAGGGTGCTCTTGCCCGCGCCATTCTCGCCGAGGAGCGTATGCACCTCTCCCGGGATAGACGTCAAAATCGACGTGGTCGCTGGCAAGCACACCAGGGAACCGCTTGGTGATGCCGCGCATCTCGAGCATCGGGGTTCCTGTCACCTCTACAACCTTTCTGTCCTTGTGTTGGGAGGGCTTTTACGGCCCTCCCAACACACATTTGTCTGCTACCTGGGCTCAGCTACCGGTCGTGATGGAACCGTCGATGATTCCTGCGATGGCGGCATCAGCCTTGGCCATTGCGTCGGCGGGGACGCTGTAGCCGGGGTTGTACTCGATGAGCTCTCCGCCATTGGCGAGGTTGATCGTGAAGATCTCACCGCCCGGCTTTCCTGCCTCCATGTTGGCAACGATCTCCTTGAGGATGACCTCCCAGTGGTAGACCTGTGATGCCACAACGATGTCTGGCGCCAACTGGGTCTGGTTTGCCTGGGTGCCAAACCAAAGGATGCCGTTCTCAGCGGCGACGCCGACGGCCCCAACGACCATCTGGGCGCTTCCGGTGAGCACGTCTGCGCCCTTGGTTGCGAAGCCCTGTGCGAACTCGGAAGCCAGCTGCGTGTCGCTGAAGGATCCGGTGTAGGCGGCTTCAGCATCAGCGTCTGGATTCTCGGCGAGGACCCCGGCGAGGAAGCCGTCGACATAGAGCTTGGCATCGCCGACCTCTACCGGGCCCACGACTCCGATTACCCCGCTCTGGCTGAGAGCCGCGGCGAGCACGCCCATCACATAGCCACCCTCATCCGAGGCGGCCTCGTATGAGTAGACATTTGGCAGGCCGAACGTGTCCGCAGCGGTGCCCCATGCGAATGTGACGTCGGGGTAGTCGGGTGCGATTTCCGCAAGCGACCCGCCGTACTGTGAGCCATGGGCAATGACCAGGTCGTAGCCCTGCTCTGCATAGTCGCGGATGGCCGCAGCGGCATCGTCGACGACAAATGCGTTGTCGGTGATCGCCGGTGCGTCCCAGCCATTCTCGGTGACGATGACACCAACCGCATCAACGATTGATTGTGTAAACGCGAGATCATTTGCGGCCGAAGGCGCCACGATGGCAATCCTGAGCGGTGCCATAGCTTCTGCGGTTGTCTCGGTCTCGGGTGCTGCAGTGGTCTCCGTCTCGGGCGCCGCCGTTGTTTCGGATGCCGGTGCAGCAGTTGTTGTGGTTTCTGGTGCAGCCGTTGTCGTCGTCTCTGCATCATCGCCGCCGCCGCAAGCGGCTACGACCAGCGCAAAGGCCAACAGCATGGCGAACCATGTGTATTTGCTTCTCATTGTTGAGTTTCCTCCTTGTATTCTCCGCAAAGCGGAAGACTATCTGCCTCGTTCGAATGGCTTGGTAAGGGCGGCTGGCGGTTTGAATCGCTGTGCCACCAATACGAGGGCAAGAATTGTCACTACCGCAGGCGCCATCGCTGCGATATCGGACCAGCTCCGGGGAATGATCCCGAGTACCTTCATCTGCAGAACAATCGAATTCACAAAGCCGTAGAGAAGCGCACCACCCATCACTCCAAGAGGACGCCACGCCCCGAAGTAAACAAGGGCGATAGCGATGAACCCTGCCGAGTTGGTGAGGTTCTGCTGGAAGATCTTGAGGTCAATGGCGAGAGCAGCTCCAGCGACGCCAGCCAGCGTACCACCGATCATCACGGTCGCGTATCGAACCCGGGTGACGCTGACGCCGAGGCTGTCTGCGGCTTCGGGATTCTCGCCGACGGCGCGGATCTTCATTCCGAAGGTGGTTCGATTGAGGATGAACATGCTTATCGGGACTGCGGCAAAAGCGATATAGACAACGGCGCTGTGGCGGAAGAACATCTCCCCGACAATGGGGATATCCGAAAGGACCGGGATGTTGAGTTTCGGGAATGCTTTGATTGGCAGCGGTGTCCCTACCCACTTCTGGAAGAGCAAATCGCTAAATCCGAGCCCGAACAGATAGACGCCAATGCCGCTTATGCCCTGCTCTGCTTTGAGTGATACCGACATGACTGCTGTCACGAGGCCGAACACGATTCCAACCCCTGCACCGACCAGCAGGCCCAACCATACGTTCTCGCTCTTGAGCACTGCGTAATAGCCGCCGAACGCTCCGAGCAGCATGACACCGTCGACACCGAGGTTGAGGACACCACTTCGCTGCCCGTACATCTCGCCGAGCGATGCAAAGAGGAGGGGTACCGCAAGCCTGATACCCGCGGCGACAGTTGCGACCAGGACCGCCTGGGTGAAGAACTCACTCATGTTCACCTCCGCCCGGCGCTCCGGGTGGTTCGGCTTCAGGCAGATCCGGGGTGGCTTCCGTCGTTGTATCGGCAGGTGTGTCAATCGCCATAGGTGGCCGTTCCAGGAGCCTGCCGACGGAACCTCTCGGTGGAAACGACGAAGATCACGACGAGGCCGTTGAGCGCAAGTATCAGCGCCGCAGGCACCTGAACGGCGCGTTGCAGAGCGTTGCCCCCGACCAGCAAGCCGCCAAACAGGAATGCGGCAGGGATGGTCCACACGGGATGGAGGCCGCCGAACAGCGCGGCCACGATGCCGTTGAAGCCCGCACTTCCGGTGAATCCTGCGGTCGAGCCATCGGTGACCATGCGATGACTCTCGCTCCCGAAGACGAGGACTGCACCGGCGAGACCGGCCATTGCACCGCTCAAAGTCAGCGCAAGCACGATGGATCGCTTCACGTGAATGCCTGCGTAGCGAGCAGCATCGGCGTTTGTACCGACCGCACGCAGCCGGTATCCGAGCGGCGTGCGCCACAGCAGGACGTAGGCGCCAATCGCAGCAAGCACTGCGAGAATCGGCCCGATGTGGAAACGCCCTGAGCCGAACAAAGTGGTAGATCGGCACTCGAGGGAAGCCGCTCGGTCTGCGGGATGCCGGAGCCGCCGATCTGCTCGGGGTCAATCAGCGGTCCCCGCAGCAGGTAATTCATCAGTTGGACTGCGACCACGTTGAGCATGATCGTGCTCAAGATCTCGTTGACTCCGTAGTAAGCCTTCAGCGCCCCGGGGATCGCTCCCCAGCTGCACCGCCGACAATCCCTGCGATGAGCACGGTGGGGAGCATGATGACGGCAGGCACGTCCGGCATGTACAGGGCCACGATCGTGGCGAGCAGCGCTCCGGCAACCATCTGGCCCTCGCCACCGATATTGATTACATTGGCGCGGAAGGCAATGGTGATGCCGACACCGACAAACAGCAATGGTGTTGCCTTGAGTGCGGTCTCGGTGAGCGCTCCCCACGAACCAAAGGCTCCGCTCAGCAGCCGGGAGAACCCCTTGACCGGGTCGGCGTGGAGCAGCCATGAGCATGATCGCCCCGATGACAAGTGCGGCCAGTACGGCCAGAATCGGGACGCTGTACGCCAGGATGCGTCTTCGCCGGACATCCTCTAGCGACATCACTCGACATTCCTCCCGAGGAGCGTATGTTGCAGGCTGGTACTTGCTTTACAAAAAGTCAACTCGACAGGTGCAGGTATCTGCGGATGAGAGCACACAGCGTTGGTCTGCCCACTATCCATGACCACCCCTCAACCCGGGCGAGCGCGGATCGGCTGATGGCCGCGGTGGGCCACCTTGTAAATGCCCGACGTCTCGCTGTGCGGCCGTTGGATATTGATCCCGGCGTTGTCGTCGACGACCAAGCCAACTCCCCGTTGATCGCGGGTACTTTAGACGCGGCTCATCTGCCACGTACTTTCCTGGGAATGAGCGTGAGGAGTGGCAGAGGTCTGCCGGTTCAGTTGGAGATCCGGTCGACGCCGCAGTAGACGTTGAACGAGCCATCGCGGACGAACCCGACGACGGTCATGCCCAACTCATCGCCGAGCTCGGCAGCCAGCGACGATGCAGCCGAGACCCCACAGATGATCGGGATGCCGACGACGCCGCTCTTCTGGACGATCTCGAAGCTGATCCGGCCGGAGACCATCATCACAAACTCATGAAGGGGCCAGTGATCCTTGGCCAGGTGACCTATGAGCTTGTCTACTGCGTTGTGTCTTCCGATGTCCTCATGCACGGCGACGAGATCCCCGTCCTCGGGTGAATGCGGCTGCAGCGTGAATTCCCCCGGTCAGCTGGAATTCGGACTGAACCACTCTCATCGTCTCGGGCATTTGCGAGATCATCGCCCTGCTCAGGTTTGGCCCGGGTGGCAGGACGGGTGCTGCGATTCGAACCGCGTCGATTGACGCCTTCCCGCATACG
Source organism: uncultured bacterium (assembly GCA_963731695.1). Classification (GTDB taxonomy): domain Bacteria; phylum Actinomycetota; class Acidimicrobiia; order Spongiisociales; family UBA5794; genus JAAETI01. The sequence goes on from CAVSWM010000002.1 coordinate 79,200, forward strand.
CCGCATGACGATGACGTGTAGGTATTGCGGCGGAACTGCTCCGCGTCGATGGTGACACCGGGGCTGAGGACGATGTCCCATCGATCGTCATCTTCCGTTTGGCCTGCCCGCTCGATGGTGATGAATTCGGAAGGGTGAAGGATGATCGACTCGCTCAAGGCAAAGCCGCGGGCTAGCACCTCGTCATCGCCGGGTGACCTCATCAGGACCGCAACCGGCACTCCGGACAGCCGGAACTCGACGGGCCGTTCGACCACGAGGGCATCGTCAATCCGGGCAGGCTCTGCGACGCCGAATTTGATTATGGGGCGGATAGTGGACTTGCTCATGCGCCGTCGAGCTTATCGACGGGTGAGCACCGGTGGTGGCGCCTCAGGTGTTGTGAACGTGCTGGAAGCCAAAGCGGCCCTTGATACACAAGTGACCGTTGGTGACCGAATGGTCCGTCGGTGAGGTCACCTTGACTATCTCGTTGTCCTGAACGTGGAGCTCCAAATTGCAGCCGACGCCGCAGTACGTACACACCGTCCGTGTGACGCTCTGGTTGTCTTCGTCCCAGGTGCCTGCGCGGCGCATGTCGTACTCGGTCTTGACCATCAATGCTCCGGTGGGGCAGACGGCGACGCAGTTGCCGCAATAGACGCACGCCGAATCGGGAAGGGAAACGTCGAATTCCGTCGAGATCTCGCTTTCGAAGCCGCGTCCGGCAATAGAGATGGCAAACGTGTTCTGGGCGTCTGCGCCGCATGCGGACACACACCGATTGCACAGAATGCACTTCGAGTAGTCCCGTATGTAGAGGTCGTCCTGAATCTTGACCGGTTGGGCCGACGGTGGCGACGCCCTCGCCAAAGCGATCGGGGTCGACGTTGTAGTGGTCCATCCAGCGTGCGGTGTCCTCGTCTACCACCGACATGTCCACCGACGAGGCAAGCAGTTCGAATACGAGCTTGCGGTTGGTGGCGACGCGTTCGTTCTCAGTCTCAACCGCCATGCCGTCGGTGACCTGTCGGGAGCATGCGGGTACCAGCGTTCTCGACCCGAGTACTTCGACCATGCAGACACGACATGAATTGGCGGGGGTGAGACCGTCCAGATAGCAGAGAGTGGGAATGTCGATGCCTTCGTTGCGGCACGTATCGAGGATGGTGTTGTCCGCCGGCGTAGTCACTGCACGTCCGTCGACCGTGATGGTCACAAGTGGCCGTGGGTTCTCGAGGGGGATCGCGGTCATGGGCTATCTCCGATCAATCCCAGTTCCAGCGCCGACTGCACCGCCCATGAGGCGGCGTGGCCGAATCCGCAGATCGACGAATCGGCCATGACGAGAGCGACGTCTCGGAGGATCTCACCCTCGCCGTGGCCGCCTGCTGCCAGCCGGATCAGGGATTCCTCCTGACGCATGGTCCCCACCCGGCACGGAGTGCATTGGCCACAAGACTCATCACGGAAGAATGCGCCGATGCGGAGGAGCAGATCGGTGAAATCGGTCTCGGCGTTGAAGACCATCACGACTCCCGAGCCGAGGGACACGCCTGCGTCCCGTGCCGCCTCGAAGGACAACTCGAGGTCGAGTTTGTCGTCCGTCAGGAATGCGCCGGCTGCCCCACCGACGAGGGCGGCCTTGAAGTCCGCCGGTGACGCCACCAGCGAGTTGAATCAAGTCACGCAACGTGGCCCCGAATTCCGCCTCGTAAGCACCGGGGTTCTGCACGTCTCCCGACAGGCAGAAGATCTTGGTGCCCGTTGATTGCTCGGTCCCGGTTGCCGCAAACGCCGCGCCACCTTCGGCAACGATTTGTATGACGTTGACGAGAGTCTCGACATTATTGATGACCGTTGGCTTGCCGAACAGGCCCGCCTGGGTGGGGAAGGGAGGCTTTTGCCGCGGCATACCCGCGAAAGCCCTCTATCGAGTTGAACAGAGCAGTTTCCTCACCGCAGATATATGCACCTGCGCCGCGTCTCACCTCGATGTCGAACGCGAAGCCGGTACCATCGACGTCGTCACCGAGCAGACCCCGGCTGCGTGCCTGGTCGGCTGCATTCTCGAAGCGCTCCTGGCCGACCGGGTACTCACCTCTGATGTACAGGTAACCGTGTTCGGCCCCAACCGCATACCCGGCGATCGTCATCGCCTCGATGACTGCAAACGGGTCCGATTCGAGCAGGACACGGTCCTTGAATGTCCCCGGCTCTGATTCGTCGGCGTTGCAGACGATATACTTGGCGTCGGCAGGCTCATCGGCGACCGCACGCCACTTGACACCTGTTGGGAAGGCAGCGCCACCTCGTCCCCTGATTCCCGACGCCGTCACTGAATCGATCACCGCATCCCTGGTGCCGCCAATAGCGGCTCGCAGACTCTGATAGCCGCCTGCGCTCAGATAGTCATCGAGGCTGGTCGGATCGGTGTTGCCGACCCGGCCGAGGAGTTGCTGCCCCACCGCCGTGGGTGGGGCCAACTCGTCGGTTTGCGGATCGGCGCCTTCGAGGACGCTGCGCACGTCTGTCGCGTTTGTCCCGGTGAGAACCACATCACGATTGCCGGCGATCTGGATGAACGCCGCGGGCGCTCGATCGCACTGTCCCAGACACGGGCTGGGGAGAACATCATCCCTGTCGGTCAGTTCCGCCAACATGTCGAGGCCGCCGGAGTTGCGACACGCTAGGTCGTCGCACACGTGAGCCAACCGGGTCGGTCGTCGCTCGTTGGCGCAAAGCAACGAATAGAACGACGCAACGCCGTATGCGTCGGCGGGTGGGACGCCCAGCCGCTCAGAGATGTAGTTGAGCGCACCGCGGCTGATGTAGCCGATCGAGCCCTGCACCGCCCACAGCGCCGGCAGCAGCAAGGTGCGATTCTCCATGGCGCCGTGAAGACCGCCGATAACAGCTCGCCCGTCGTAAGGCGTCTCCGGGTTCCCAAGCAAAGCGTCTACCGCGGCTCGCTCATCCGCTGTGGCCGCATCCCGCATTAGATGTAGCTCTATGGCAGTTCTCCTCCAGGTGACAAACACCCTACCAGTCCAAAATGAAAGGTATGCGCCGCCACGTATACATTGTTTGTGGCGCGTGTAAGCTTGGCATCGATAGGGAGGGAGGTGAGATGGCATATCAAAGACTGACCGAGCCCCTGGTTCGTGTCGACGGCGAACTGCGACCGGCGACCTGGGACGAAGCCCTGGACAGGGTTGCCGACGGTCTGGCCCCATACCGCGGGAGTGAGTTCGGGATGTTCAGTTGCTCGAAGGCGACCAACGAGACGAATTTCCTGGCACAGAAGTTCACCCGGGTAGTGATGAGCTCGCACAACGTCGACAGTTGCAACCGTACTTGACACGCTCCTTCCGTCGTCGGTCTGACGACAGTGTTGGGAGCGGGAGGCGGGACCTCCTCTTATGAAGAGATCGAGACCACAGACGTCATCTTGCTGTGGGGCTCAAACGCGCGTGAGGCGCACCCGATCTTCTTCCACCACCTGCTGAAGGGTGTTCGCAACGGCGCCACGATGTATTCGGTCGACCCGCGCCGCACTTCCTCCGCAGAATTCGCCGACGTTTGGCTTGGCATCGACGTCGGCTCCGACATCGCGCTTGCCAACGCCATGGGCCGCGAGATAATCGCCGCCGGTCTCACAGATCGCGTCTTCATCGAACACTCGACATCGGGCTACGCCAAGTACGCCGCTGCGGTCGAGCCATACACGCTTGACCGCGGGGCTGAGATCACCGGTGTGCCGGCAGAGTTAATCAGACAGATGGCACACGACTACGCAACCGCCGACAAGGCGCAGATCTGTTGGACCCTCGGGATCACCGAACACCACAACGCCACCGACAACGTCTTCGCTCTCATCAACCTGGCGCTGCTCACCGGTCATGTCGGTCGGTACGGCTCGGGCCTGGTGCCGATTCGTGGGCAGAACAATGTCCAGGGTGGCGCAGACGTCGGTGGCCTCCCCAACAAGCTCCCCGGCTACCAAAACGTCGTCGACCCGGAGCATCGCGCCAAGTTCAACGCAGCCTGGCACACCGAGTTGCCCGCGGAGAGCGGCTGGCATATATCACAGATGTTTGATGCCATGGAGCGTGGCGATCTCAAGGCACTGTTTGTTCTCGGGGAGAATCCGGCACAGTCTGAGGCCGACAGTCAGCGAGCCGTCCGCCTGCTCGAGGGCCTGGACTTCATGGTCGCGCAGGACATCTTCCTCACCCGCACTGCCGAGCTGGCCGACGTGGTGCTTCCGGCCGCGGCCGGCTGGGCTGAGACCGAAGGCACGGTCACCTCCTCGGAGCGCCGCACACAACGGGTCCGCAAGGCACTGGAGCCACCGGGTCAAGCCAAGGACGATATCGAGATCATCGCCATGCTGGCCCAACGCATGGGCTTCGACTGGCCGGTGCAAACAGCCCATGAAGTCTGGGACGAGTTGCGCAGTCTCTCTCCGATGCACGCCGGCATGTCGTACGAGCGTCTCGAGATGGAGGGTGGCCTGCAATGGCCGTGTCCGAGCGAGGATCATCCCGGCACTCAGTTTCTCCATGCCTGGCTTTGGGAAGATCCGATGCCGAGGGGCCCCGCGCCGTTCATGCCAACCGAGTTCGTGCCACCACTCGACCAGCTCACGGCTGAATACCCGATGCGGCTGACCACCGGTCGCAGGCTCGAGTCCTACAACACCGGGGTACAGAGCGATGGCTACAAGTCGCCGAAGCGCATCGGCGGAGTGATCGAGCTAGCGCCGGAAGACGGTGCAAGCTACGGGCTGGACGAGGGAGACAGGGTGACGATCACCTCGCGACGCGGCAGCATCGAAGCCCCGGTGCTGTTTGCTCACAATCTTCGTCCCGGGCTGGCCTTCATGGCATTGCATTTCCCGGATGAGACGAACATCAACATGCTCACGAACGAATTCTGGGACCCACAGGCCGGTACCGCCGAATTCAAAGCCACCGCCGTCCGCATAGAAAAGGCCTGATTGAGGGTTAAAGACCGTGGCGGGTTTCTGTGACTGAGTTTGGCGGGGCCAAACTCAATTCTGATTGAAGGTCAAAGACCGTGGCGGGTTTCTGTGACTGAGTTTGGCGGGGCCAAACTCAATTCTGATTGAAGGTCAAAGTCCTTCAATCAGACCTCTTCCCGGATGGCATTGAGATAGTTGTAGATGGTGATCCTGCTGACACCCATCGTGTCGGCCACCACCTCGATCGACTTTCGCAGCAGGAATGCTCCCTGCTCGTCGAGACGGCGGATAGCGATTTGCTTGCCGACCCGATCGAGCTGGGCGAGGGGTGAGCCGAGCTCGTTTTCGATGCGGGCGATCAGGATGTCGAGCGAATCGGAGAGCGGGGCGAGCCGAACCCCTCCGACAACTTCCCCGCGCCACTCAATGGGGATGTCACCCTGTGTGATATCCCCGGTCTCGACCGTCTCTCCGCCGATGGCGTCGAGGAGCGGGGCGATGGCGGCAAGTAACTCTTTAGCCACGTCAGTCACCACATACCTCGACCTGGACCGAGACTCTGGTTGCCCCGGATCCGGTGGCAGCGTCGAGCAGCAGTTTCACCGCTTCCATCACGAGATGTGCTTCACCCCTGATGGTGGTTCCGAATGGCCCGATCTCGGGCTCAAAGCCGAGCTTGCGGACCGCAGTAAAAGCCGCCTCGACGTGGGCTCCCGGGTGGCCTACCTCGAACGGTTCGATCAGGAATTCAGCGCTGCATTCTTTTGACACGATGCTCTCTCCGGCCGGGTCACTCTACCCGGCCGGACTCTCAATTCTGCTTCCGCGGTGCCTATCCGGAGAACATTCCACTGAGGGATGCGCCGTCTGTCACCTGGTCTGCCGGGGGAGCTTCGATGGTGATGTTGGCACCCTGGTCGTACATCTCCCACAGCATCGTCAACGACGAGAAACCATTGGTTGCATCGGTTGACCCGTCTATCTCCATAACGACCCGATATACGTTGCCGTCATCGCCGACCCAGAAGTCCACCGGCATGGTGCCGCCGGGGAATGTGGCGCCGAGGTTGTCCAACTCCTCGACTGCCATGTCATCGGCAGCGTTGACCATGGCATCAACGTCGATGGTGACCCGGTAGTGCGTCGTGCTGACGCCTCGTACGTCTTCGGAGCCGAGTTTCTCGACTTCGGTCCCCGCCTGGCTCCAGGCTCCCATGAATTCCATCGGGTTGGTCGGGCCTGCGCCGAAGCTGGAAGCGGCAGTACCAGCGTCCTCTGCCGGCATGCTCACCCACTCGGTTCCGACTCCGAGCATCGCGAAGAGCCCGAACCTCATGTATGAAGTGTCGCCGATTGTGCGGATCTCCATCTCACCGAACATGTCGGCGAGCTCCGGTGGGACCTCCTGGTCCGCGGGCATGGCACCAGCGAGATCTGAAAGGTCCATGGTGAAAGAACTGTTGCCGGTCGTGTTGTCGAATTCGCCGGAGAAACCCATTGATACTTCACTGCTGGCATCGAGACCTTCGACACCCCTCATGGTCATGGTTCCCTCGACGCGGCCTGATTGGACCTCAGTCGACTTCTCCAGGGCCGAATAGAACGCGGCCGAGTCGCCGCTCTGGCCTGCCTGGGTCGTTGTGGTTTCTGCCGCCTGCGTCGTGTCCGGCGCAGCTGTGGTCTCAGTCGCTGCCGTTGTTTCGGTTGCGGCGGCGGTAGTCGTGGTCGCGGTATCGGAGCTCGAGCCGCCGTCACCACCTCCGCAAGCTGCGATCAGAAGTGCAAAGGCGAATAACAGTATGACGAATTTGCGCATGGTTGCCCCCGGTTTGTTTGCAATGGCAAACAGTAGCGGTCCCGCCACGCAATCCGAGACGGCGTCGGGAATATGCAGCGAATTTGACAAAAAGTAAAATGCCTAGACTGCGGATATAGTTTCTAATGAGAGGAGGGTGTGATGGCTGATTTCACTTCTTTCTCAGTAAACGGCGAAGAGGTTGCCGCCAGGAGTGACCACCCCCATTTGCTGAGCGCGCTACGAGAGGAACTCGGCATCACATCACCCAAGGACGGGTGTTCACCATCGGGTCAGTGCGGCGCATGCACGGTGCTTCTCGACGGCAAGGCGATACAGAGCTGCCTCGTGAGTATGGAGAAGTCGGCAGGCAAGGAAGTCACGACCCTCGAGGGCTTCGACACCGAGGAGCGCGACCGCCTCGCCAGGGCCTTTTCGATCACAGGTGCTCTCCAATGTGGATTCTGCACACCCGGGATACTCGTTCGCACCAAAGCACTGTTCGATCAAAAGGGACTGTCGGGTGTGACGTCGCAAACGGCGTCGGGACGCCTCGGAGCACACCTGTGCCGCTGCACCGGGTACACCAAGATCCTCGAAGCTATCGATCTCCTGGCAACCGGGGAGATGCCGGAAACATCGCTACCACAGAGGATCGGGGACAGCGGAGCCAAGTATGAGGCGGCCGAACTGGCCCTGGGTGATCGCGGGTACATCGATGATTACCGTCCGGACGGCATGTTGCACGGCGCCCTCCACCTGACCGAGCACGCCAGGGCAGATGTGCTGAAGATCGACACCAGCGCTGCCCGGGCCGCCGATGGCGTGGTTGCGGTATTCACCGGAGCAGACGTGCCCGGCGCTCTGAAGGTGGGCATCATCTACACCGACTGGCCCGTCTTCATCCCCGAGGGTGGGCGTACCTCCTACTACGGCGACGTGCTCGCGATCGTGATCGCCGAGACCAAGGCTCAGGCCCAGGCAGCAGCCGAGCTCATTGAGGTTGAGTACAACGTCCTCGTGCCGTTTGCGGATGCAAAGAGCGCGCTGGCTTCGGAAGAAGACGCTGTCTGGGGCCTCGACGGCAACGTGCTCTCGGTATCCGAGTATCAACGGGGCGATGTCGACGAGGCTCTCGCGGCGTCGGCACATACCCTCCATGAGGTTTTCAAGACCCAGCGTGTGGAGCACGCCTTTTTGGAGCCGGAGTCGACTCTCGCCATGCCCGACGGCAAGGGTGGGCTGATGGTGTACTCCGGTGGCCAGGGTGTCTGGGACGACCGCAATCAGATCGCGGCGATGCTCAATGTCGACGCAAGCACCATCACCGTCGAGCTGGTCTCCAACGGCGGTGCGTTCGGTGGCAAAGAGGACATGTCCAACCAGGGGCAGACCGCTCTCGCTGCCTATCTGCTGCAACGCCCGGTCAAGTGCACGCTGACCCGTGAGCAATCCTTCCGCATCCATGCCAAGCGACATCCAATCGAGGTCGAGGTGTGGGCCGGCTGCGATGCCGAGGGAAAGCTGACGGCTCTCAGATCGCGGATGATCGGCGACAGCGGGCCCTATGCATCGGTCGGTATGAAGGTGCTCGAACGGGCCGCCGGCCACATGACCGGTCCGTACGTCGTGGGCGCCGTCGACGTCAAAGCGACCGCCGTTCGCACCAACAACCCGGTGTGCGGTGCCTTCCGCGGCTTTGGGGCGAATCAGGCGCAGTTTGCAATGGAAGGGGTCATTGATCGGCTCGCAGATGCTGCGGGCATTGACCCATGGGAGATGCGCAGCCGCAACGTCATCAGCCCCGGCGTCGTTTGGGGCCCCGGCCAGATAATGGACGATGGCTGTCGCGGAGCCCGCGAGTGTCTCGATGCTGTCAAGCCTGCTTACGACCAGGCGCGAGCGGACGGAAAGGCTGTCGGCATCGGGCTCGCCCTCAAGAACTCCGGTCTCGGCAACGGCTTTCTCGAGATCTCGAAAGCCGTCGTCCGCTTTGAGGAAGACGGGACTGTCGAGGTCCGCCACTGCTGGACCGAGATGGGCCAGGGTGTGCACACCGTTGCTCTCCAGGTGGCGGCCGAGGAACTGCGTGTAGATGCAGATCGGATCAGGGTGATCGTTGACACCACTCGTGAGCTCGGTGCAGGCCAGACGACCGGCTCGCGGGGCACTCTGATGGCTGCAGGCGGAGTTGCCGACGCTTGCCGGGTTGCCAACGAGAACGGCCAGAAGCCCGGCATCGACTACTGCGGTGAATACCGGGTCGACTGGACCAACTCGCTCGAGGAGGGTGTCGACAACCCGATCATCCATTCGGCATTCGGCTACGCGTGTCAGATTGTGATCGCCGACAAGCAGACCGGCGAGATCGAGAAGGTGATCGCCGCACACGATGTTGGTAGAGC
>CAVSWM010000003.1:0-61868 GCA_963731695.1 uncultured bacterium
TCTTTCTGCCGCGCCTGGTTCAGTTCTCGTATTGCTGAAAAGGTCTTCTCGGAACTCGGCCGCTGGAAGGAACTCAAGGACCGCAACCCGTCCCTGGTGATCGGCGTGGGGGGGTGTGTGGCCAGCCAGGAAGGCGAGGCTATTCAGTAACCGGCGGCCATTAGCCCTCGTCGACCTGGTGTTCGGTCCGCAGACACTGCACCGCCTGCCGCAGATGCTGGATGAATCCCGGCGCGCGCGCCGGGCGGTCATCGATGTGAGCTTTCCCGAGATCGAGAAGTTCGACTGCCTGCCGGCGCCGCGAGCCGATGGTCCGACGGCCTTCGTTTCCGTCATGGAAGGCTGCAGCAAGTACTGCAGTTTCTGCGTCGTGCCCTACACGCGCGGCGAAGAGGTCAGCCGGCCTTTCGACTGTCCTCGTCGGTGCTCTGCTCGAGCATGACGCCGAGCGTGAAATCGAGGTCGTACCCGGTGATTGGTGCCCCATCGCTCCAAACCGCCTCGTCACGTATCTGGTAGCGGACGGTCAATGTTCCGTCGTCGTTGATAACCACTCCCCCGTTGCCGACCGAAGGCAGTTCGGTCACCAACTCCGGGGTCAGCTCGAGTGTTTCTCCATCGATGTCGTAGACCCCCGCCAGATATGCCTGACCGACAACAGACGTGACGCGTTCGTCGCCGCCCTCGGCGAACGGGTTCAGCGTGACCGGCTCCTGGATCTCGCCGATGGTGACAGATCCACCGTATTCCGGAGTCGGTACTTGCGTGGTCGACGTGGTCTCATCCGCCGCTGTAACGGGTGGCACGGCCGTGGTTGGAAGCAGGGTGGTAGACGGTGACCCGGTGTCGCTACCGGAGCAAGCTGCCGCGAGGAGCGCAGCTCCCAACAGCACGGCAAAGACGCGTCGCATAGGCCTCCATTCGACGCGGCACACCTTAACCCCCGCGCTCGATCCCGGGACACCAAGCCCCCATCAGGACGGGGGCTTGCGGTGAAGACCCCGGATGTGATCTCCTGTCCAAGACGACACGGAGGTGACATGAACCAAGAAACTCTTCGCCCGGTACTGCGGACCGACCTGGTTGGCTCGGCAATCTCGGCGCTGGCGGTGATCGCCGCCGCCGGTCCGCTGAGCGACAGGATCGGTGTTCCGACGTGGACTCTCGTCGCTCTGGGGATCGTGCTGATCCCCTGGGTCGGGTTGTTGTACCTGACCACCCGCCGGGCGACGCTGCGGCCGGCTGAAGTCACCGTAGTGGTCGTCGGGAACCTTGCCTGGGCAGTAGCTGCGGCGGTGATCGTCTCGGGGCTATCCAAGTGCTCTATCGGTCGCCGGCAAATGGGTCGTCGGTTTGTTCTCTCTCGCGGTGCTTGCGATCGGCCTAATAGAACTCCGCGGTTTGATCGACCTGAGGACGACGGCTGAGGAGATCGCGGTCAGGCAGCGAGGTCGATAACGACGCGCCGCTTCTGCCAGATCGGCGTATCCAGACCGGGTCCGGCGCCGGCGCCGGCAAGTGTTCCGCCCCCGGTGGTGTCCATTCCAAAATGGCGACCACCTGCAGCCTCGATAGCCTCGCGGACGACACCAAGCGCCGCGGGGAACGATCTCGTTGTGATCGCTTGCTTCTTGTGCAAAATCGACGGTTAGCACCGACTCCGACCGATCCGCGATGACACGCACGTCCGAGACGAATTCGTGTGATCCGATCTTCTCGGCGACCTCGGTCGCGTGGTCGTAGAAGTCGATTCCGTCTGCCGCCCATATCGTTCGCCGGGTAAGACGAAACTCAAAGGAAACTCTGTATTTCATTACCCACCACCCCGATTGACGGGGCCCCATTCGGATGCCTACCTACTGGACGGCCACTACCCCACGTAGCGCCGCCTGCACTAATAGTGCACGAGCACAACGTTGCAGGCAATGCCCATTGCACCCGACACTCGATGCACTAGTCCGACTAGAAAGACAAAGGGAGGGTGCCGGCCTTGCGGCCGGCACCCTCCCTACTCCTCCGATATCCCTGCGATTACAACCAGTATCTGACGATGGAGGCGAAGCTATCAGGATCAAGCGAGGCACCGCCAACGAGCGCTCCGTCGATGTCGCGTTTGGCCATCAGCCCGGCGATATTGCCCGCCTTGACAGACCCGCCGTAGAGGATGCGTACCGAATCTGCCGCCTCTCCGAACATCTCGGCGACCGTGTTGCGCACAAAAGTGCACATCTCGGCGGCATCATCCGAGCTCGGCCGTCTTGCCGGTCCCAATCGCCCAGATCGGCTCGTAGGCAACCACCATCCCGGCCACCTGCTCTGCTGTCAGGCCCTTGAGCCCGAGCCTGACCTGGGACCCGACCTTCTCCTCGGTCATGCCCTGCTCGCGTTCGCCCTCGGTCTCACCACAGCACATGATCGGGATCATGCCTGCGTCGAAAATGGCCTTCACCTTCTTGTTGACGTCCTCGTCTGTCTCTCCAAAGATTTGGCGACGCTCCGAATGTCCGGCGAGCACATAGGAGACCGACAGCTTGGCCAGCATCTGTGGTGACACCTCTCCGGTGTATGCGCCCTTCTCCTCGTAGAAACAATGCTGAGCACCGAGACCAATCTCGAGATGATCCGTCTCTATGACGGTCTGTACCGAGCGAAGAGCGGTCAGCGGCGGGCAAATGACCACATCCACACGGTCATAATCCGAAGCCTCCAAACGGTAGCTGAGCTTCTGCACCATCTGAATCGCCTCGAGATGCGTGGCGTGCATCTTCCAGTTGCCCGCGATCATGTCCTTACGCATCGTTCCACCTCTCCAGGGCAGCTATGCCCGGTAGCAGTTTTCCTTCAAGAAGCTCGAGGCCGGCACCGCCGCCACTCGAGACATGCGAAATCTGGTCTTCGCGGCCGAGGAGGCGGATCGCCGCCACGCTGTCACCGCCACCGATGACGGTGAACCCGGAGGTCTCAGCCATTGCCTCCGCGACCCCAGCTGTTCCCGCCCGAAAGGCTTCCCATTCAAAGACGCCCATCGGACCATTCCAGAACACGCTGGCTGCATCATCTACAACAGCCTTGAACTGCGCGATCGACGCGGGGCCGATATCGAGGCCCATCATGCCTGCAGGAATGGCGTCTGCGCCCACAACCTCGTGGTCGGCGTCCTCGGCAAACGCAGAGGCGGCCACAACGTCTGCCGGCAACAGAACCTTGTCGCCGTACTCCCCGGCGAGCAGCCCGCCGACAACGTCGAGCATCGACTCCTCCACCAGGGAGTTGCCGACTTCGTAGCCCTGCGCCTTCAGCAAGGTGAAGCACATGCCACCTCCGACAATCATCTTGTCCACTCGTGGCAGCAGATGCTCCATCACCGCCAGCTTGTCTGACACCTTTGCCCCACCGAGTATCACCAGGTAGGGACGGTCGGGATCGCCAAGCAGCGCGGACAATGATTCAACTTCTCTTGCGAGAAGCAAGCCTGCGGCGGAACGGAGACGCTCCGCGACGCCCACCGTGGTGGCGTGGGCTCGATGCGCCGTTCCAAAGGCATCGAGGACGAACAGGTCGGCAAGACGAGCCAGCGCATCGGCGAGCGCCGGGTCGTTGGTCTTCTCCCCGGGCTCAAACCGGGTGTTCTCCAGCAAGGTGACGGTCCCCTGGTCCGCTGCTGCAACTGCTTGCTCGGCCTCGGGGCCTGCAACCACATCGATCTTATTGACGGGAAATCCACCGAGCTCGGAGAGGCGGCGACCAACCGGATCCATCCGCAACGCTTCGTCGACACCCTTGGGACGACCGAGATGGCTGCATACAACCACCCTGGCATCCCGGTTGAGGAGAGCGTGGATGGTGGGGAGGCTGGCCCCGATTCGGAAATCGTCGGCCACCTCCCCTTCATCCAACGGCACGTTCAGATCAGAACGCACCAGGACAGTCTTCCCTTCGACTCCAAGCGAGCCGAGATTTGGGAGCTTTGTCATGATTCTGTCGATTCAACCAAGCCGCTTGACAAGGTCAACTAGACGACTCGAATAGCCCCACTCGTTGTCGTACCAGCCCAGCACCTTGATCATGTTGTCGCCCGGCACAATTGCGGCAGAAGCGTCGTAGATGCACGAGTGCGGATCACCGACGATGTCACCGGAGACGATCTCGTCCTCGGTGTAGCGGAGTATGCCCTTGAGCGGACCATCGGCAGCTGTCTTGAAAGCCGCATTCACCTCGTCGAGCGTGACGTCCCTGTCGAGGGTGACAACCAGGTCAGTCGCTGATCCGTCCGAGACGGGAACACGCATCGCCATTGCTTGCATTTTGCCGTCGAGGCTGGGGAGAACCGAACCGATGGCCTTGGCGGCACCGGTCGCGGTTGGGATGATGTTCGTCGCCGCGTTGCGAGCCCGCCGCAGGTCCTTGTGCGGCATGTCCAGGATCGCCTGGTCGTTGGTGTAGGCGTGGACGGTGGTGAACATGCCACGCTTGATGCCAAATGCGTCGTCGAGCACCTTGGCCATCGGGGCGACACAGTTCGTGGTGCATGATGCGTTCGAGATCACCTTGTGGACCGCCGGATCCAGCTTGTCATCATTGACGCCCAGGACGAGCGAGATGTCGGCGTCACCAGATGGTGCGGAGATCAGCACGTATTCGGCACCGGCCTTGATGTGCTTGGAAGCCGCAGCGTGTGAGCGGAAAATGCCGGTGGATTCGATCACGACGTCGACGCCTAGCTCACCCCACGGTAGATTCTCGGGATCGCGCTCCGAATAGACCTTGAAGCGATCGCCGTCGACGAGAAGGTCGCCGTCGACAACCTCGACCGAACCGGGGTAGACGCCGTGGACGCTGTCGTACTTGAGGAGATGGGCGAGCGTCTTGGCATCCGTCAGATCGTTCACGGCCACCATATCGAAATCTGCACCGTTCTTCTTCGCTGAACGGAAGAAGTTTCGTCCAATTCGGCCAAAGCCGTTGATAGCTACCTTCATGAGGTTCCTTCGTGTAGAGGATTTCAGATGAGACGCGCCAACGCGCCACCAAGACGCACCGGATCGTGTCTCGGGACCGTCGAAGCACTGTCAACAAAGTGCCCGGAGACAACGTCTACACCATAAGTTGCCAGCACCTCCGCATCGACCGCAAGCGCTTCCAACGGAGGCTGAAACGTCATCGACGTCTCATTCGCGACGATAGCAGCAGGGGGCCTGACTCCACTCATTCCAATCAGTGCATCTAGGTGATCGGCGCAATCCATACCAAGTGTCTCACCGTCCTGCGTGGTGATATTGGCCACATAGACAAGACGGGCTCTAGAGCTATTGACGGCCTCGACGATGCCCGGCACAAGCAGCGAGGCGAGCACCGACGTGTACAGGCTCCCCGGGCCGACGACGATCTGATCGGCATCACTGATCGCGGCAATCGCCTCGTCACTCGCGGCGATATCTCCTGGCAGGAGCCGCATCGTCTCGACCCGCCCCCGGCTCAGAGCAAGGGCGACCTGACCATAGACCTTCTCCCCATCGACCACGGCTTCTATCCGAAGTCTTCGGGGCGAAGCGGGGATGACCGACCCGACGGTGCCGAGCAAAGTCTCGGCGGCACGCAAGGCGGAGCGGAAATCTCCGGTCAGATCCGCAAGCGATGCGATAATCAAGTTCCCGAGCGAATGACCGCTTACATCGGACGCATCAAACCGGTATTCGAAGAGATCCTTCCAGACGGAATCCTCCGGTGACAACGCCAGCAGACATTTTCTGATATCGCCCGGTGGCGGAATCTCGAGCCCGGTAGCAAGCCTTCCTGAAGAGCCGCCGTCATCGGATACCGACACGACTGCATCAATCCTGCCCGCATAGCGCTGGATGGCCAGCAGTGCAGCTGAAAGCCCCTTGCCCCCACCGATGGCCACCACGTGGGGGCCTCCCCTTCCAGTGGCGAGCGCCTGTTCCAGCTCTCGCGTCATCGGGGTGTCCATGCGGCTATGACGCGGCATTGGGTGTGTCCCGGTGGCTCACATTCGCCGAGAACCCTGCCTGCTCGAGCCGCTGCGTGATCTCGTTCGCCAGTGCCACCGAGCGGTGGCGACCTCCGGTGCAGCCGATCCCGATAGTCAGATACGCCTTCCCTTCGGCCTCGTATCTGGGCAACAGGAAGCGTAGAAGGTCCATGGCCTTGTCGATGAATTGCTTGGCATCCTCGCTTGCCAGCACGTGGTCACGTACCGCCGGGTCGTGACCCGTGAGCGGCCGCAGCTCTTTGATCCAGTGCGGATTGGGCAGGAAGCGGACATCGAGCAGCAGATCTACTACCCGCGGCGTCCCCTTCTTGAACCCAAACGAGATCACGTCGACTCGTAGCTGCCGCGTCGCTTCGGGCCCCTCGAATGCCTCCACCACCTTGTCGCGAAGCTCGTGGACATTCAGAGAGGTGGTATCGATGATGACGTCGGCAAGGCCCCGGATCTCCTCGAAGGCCACTCGCTCAGCAGCGATCCGCTCGGCAAGCGTGCCCTCGCTGATGGGGTGCCTCCGCCTCGTCTCTTGAAACCTCCGTTCCAGCGTTGCGTCATCGGCGTCCATGAAGAGCACGGTTGTCGGGACACTCCGCTGCAACAGACTGTGCAGCGCCGCCTCGAGCGCACCGAAGGTGACACCACCCCTGGTATCGACAACCACGGCCACTTTCTCCCGTTTACCCTCGGGAACACCGATCTGATCGATCAGGAATTTGATCATCTCAGCGGGGAGGTTGTCGACCACGAAATAGCCGAGATCCTCCATCACATTCGCCGCTTGGGAGCGTCCCGCCCCGGACATACCCGTGATGATCACCGCTCGCGACTGGCTCACTCTCAACTCCCTCTGCCTTGCAGGGCGGCTACTAACTCTTCGGCTACCGGGCCCGGCACGATCTCAGCGATCTCTTCCACTGAGGCCCGGCGCAACCTCTTCAGCGATCCGAAGTGGCGCAGCAGGTCCTTCTTCCGCTTCGGCCCGATGCCCGGAACCGAATCCAGCACAGAGTCAACCATACGTTTGCTCCGCAGCTGGCGATGGTACGTAATGGCGAATCGATGTGCCTCGTCACGGACACTCTGAAGCAGATAGAGAGCCTCTTCGCCGCGCGGGATCAGCATCGGGGCGTCGGCGCCCGGCAGGTAGACCTCCTCGAGCCGCTTGGCAAGCCCGGCAACCGGGATATCGAGGCCATACTCGTCAAGCACCTTGACTGCCCGACCGAGCTGCCCCGCACCACCGTCGATGATCACGAGCGATGGCGGATATGCGAACTTGCCACGCTCATCTACCGGGCGATCGAGATCAGCGAGGTAGGCGCCAAACCGCCTCCTCATGACCTCCTCCATTGCCGCGAAGTCATCCTGACCGGTCAGCGTCTTGATCTTGAATTTCCGGTACTCAGATTTCTTGGGAAGCCCGTCTTCAAAAACAACCATCGACGCCACGGTGCTTGTTCCCTGGATGGTGGAGATGTCGTAGCACTCGATCCGAAGGGGCGCCTTCTCCATTCCGAGGTGGACCTGGAGGCTGCGTAGCGCCTTGGCCCTGGCGTTGTGATCCGATGCCCGCCGCATACGGTGACGGGCAAACTCCTCTCTGGCGTTCGCATACGCAGTTTCAAGCAGACGGCGCTTTGCCCCTCGCTGCGGAATGCGAAGCTCAACCTGCGAGCCACGCCGCATACTCAGCCATTCGGTCCACAGATCGGAGTCCTCAGGCACGTCGGGCACCACGACCAGGTTCGGCGGCGCCTCCCCACCGTATGTCTGTCTCAGCACAATCTCAATCAGCTCGGAGGTGGTCACATCCTCGACCTTGTCTATGACACTCGTCCTCCTGCCGGTGAGCCGGCCTCTGGTGACGTTGAAGACGACGACCGCCGCCTCCAGGCCATCTTCCTCGACGGCGATCAGGTCAAAGGTCTCCGGACGGCTCGATACCAGCTCCTGGCGCTGTAGCGCCTTCTCGACGGACGCTATCTGATCCCGAAGCCGGGCAGCGTGCTCGTACTCGAGACGTGCGGCGGCATCTTGCATGTCGCTCGTTAGCTGGCTGAGGAGGTCTGCGCGATCACCATCGAGAAACGCCGACATCCCGTCCAGGTACTCCTGGTATTGGTCGTGATCGACCTCTCCGACACAAGGTCCCGAGCACCGTTCGATGTGAAAGAGGAGACAGGGGCGACCGAGCGACTGATGACTCTTGAACTTGGTATCGGTGCAGGAGCGGATGGGAAAGGTGCGCAGAAGCAGATCTCGTGTCTGCCGGATGGCGTATGCGTGGGCGTACGGGCCGAAGTACTGAACACCCTTGCGGCGCTTCCCCCTCATCACCATCACCCGTGGCCAATCCTGGTAGCGGGTCAGAGCGAGATAGGGGAAGCTCTTGTCATCCCGCAGCTTGATGTTGAACCGGGGCTGATACTTCTGGACAAGCGTGTATTCGAGCATCAGCGCATCGACTTCACTGTCGGTGACGATCCACTCTATGGATTCGGCTTCAGAGACCATACGCTCGGTGCGCGCCAGAAGGTCCGACCCGAAGTAATTGGCGAGGCGCTTACGAAGGGACTTGGCCTTGCCTATATAGAGAACACGGCCATCGGGACCCTTGAAGAGATATACCCCGGGCCCGTCGGGTATAGACGATGCGGGAGGTCGTTGCATGTCATGATGCTACGACGTATCCATGACGTAAACGTGGAGGGGCCTAGGGCCCTTCTATGAAGCTACCGCGACTGAGAGACGACGACTCGCTTCGAGGATCTCATCCATACCGGAAGCGGTCTCGATATCAACAGAGGCGTGCAGCCTTACCTGATGCAGATCTTCGACGGTCATCCAATCTGGAGGGGTCTCATACACCTCGAGCTCCGGCCACTCGGCAACAACGTCTTCAGCTGATGCCGCATTGACAAAGGCCCAGGCGGCACCACTTCCATATTCGTAGGCAACGTAGAAACCGTCCATATGCGTCCTCCTTGGTCAAGACGTCTATCGGTGAGAACGTCGACCACCTTGAGTGTTCGTCCAGCGCGCTCCGAGTAGTCGAGGCATCCGCTCCTGACCAAGATATCCGGGCTCGGCTGCTAACGCGGCCTCACTGAAGCCTGTCTCGATGAGCTCCACCAGATTCCAGCCGGCAGTAGCGGCCTCATTGAGGATGGTGGCGAGAGGGCGATGGTGAAACAACACATCGCTTTCCCCCGCCGGCATCAGCGTGCTGCCCGCCTGGAAATAGTCCCCCCACCGCCACAGGAACTCGCCGTCGGTGGTGTCGACGATCGGGCCCGAACCGACAGCCGTAAATGCCGGGTGATTCATCACCAACGCCAGCGTCCCACCCGGGCGTACTACACGGGCAACGGTCTCGAACACCTCGAGACCGGCCAGATGTTCGAGAACCAGAACCAGATAGGCCCCGTCCACCGATCCCGGTCGGAGCCAACTCAGATGCGGGAGATCAGTGCGGACGACCGGGCCCCGCCGTGCGGCGAGACGCAGTAACGCGGGAGATATGTCGCAACCGACCACGCGCCCCGGGTAGAGGGCCATCACCTGTCCCTCACCACATCCAAGATCGAGCAGGCGCCCCGGAACGTCAACAAGCAGCCGCTCCAGCAGAGGCACCACATCTGACTGGTAGATGGGGTCGTCGTCGATCTCTGCCAACCACCACTCGGTGTGATCGCTCCATTCATTGCCGGGCTTCTGCGCCAATCGAGCCCCTATCCGGGTAACAGTTCTCTGAGGAACTTGCCGGTGTACGACTCAGAAACCGCCCCCACCTCTTCGGGTGTGCCTTCGGCGACGATCCTGCCGCCATCCTCGCCGCCTTCCGGACCGAGATCGATGACCCAGTCCGCCGTCTTGATCACATCGAGATTGTGCTCGATAACCACCACCGTGTTCCCGGCGTCGACCAACCGGTGCAGGACGCTGAGCAGCTTGCGAACATCCTCGAAGTGCAGACCGGTGGTCGGCTCGTCGAGCACATACAAGGTTTGCCCGGTAGACCGCTTTCCGAGCTCTGATGCCAGTTTGACCCGCTGCGCCTCTCCCCCCGACAAGGTGGGTGCGGGCTGGCCAAGTGTCACATAACCGAGACCAACATCGAACAAGGTTTGTAGCACTCTGGCGATCCGCGGCTGGTTCTCGAAGAAGTGCACCGCAGCCTCCACCGACATGTCGAGCACGTCTGCGATCGAGTGACCCTTGAACGTTATCTGCAACGTCTCGCGGTTGTATCTCCGCCCCTTGCACACCTCGCATGGAATGTAGATGTCCGGGAGAAAGTGCATTTCGATGCGGATTGTCCCATCGCCCTTGCAGGTCTCACATCGGCCACCCGAGACGTTGAACGAGAACCGGCCGGGCTTGTAGCCGCGCATTCTGGCGTCCGAGGTAGCAGCAAACAGCTCACGAATTCGATCGAACACTTTGGTGTAGGTGGCTGCGTTCGACCGTGGTGTTCTGCCAATCGGGCTCTGGTCGATGTTGATGATCTTGTCGACCAGCTCGGTACCCGTGATCCGTCGGTGCTTGCCGGGGAGCTGGTGCGCACCGTGCAACTCGTGGTGCAGTGCCTTGGAAAGGACCTCCTGCACAAGTGAGGATTTGCCACTACCCGAGACTCCAGTAACCGCGGTCAGCTTGCCGAGAGGAAACCCGACCGTGATGGAAGCCAGGTTGTTTGCCGCGGCCCCCTCGACGGTTATCGACCCTCCGGTGCCGATCCGTCGCACCTCGGGCACCAAGATCTCTCTCCGCCCGGCGAGATAGTCGCCGGTGATCGACTCAGGACTGTCCATGATGGTCTTCAGGTCTCCCTGAGCGACGATCCGCCCGCCGTGGGAGCCCGCACCCGGCCCGATGTCGACGATGTGGTCGGCAACCCGGATTGTCTCTTCATCGTGCTCCACCACGATGAGTGTGTTGCCGAGATCGCGCAAACGCAGCAGCGTTTCGATGAGTCGCTGGTTGTCACGCTGATGAAGGCCGATAGACGGCTCATCGAGGATGTATAGGACACCCACCAGACCGGAGCCGATCTGCGTTGCCAGTCGGATCCGCTGCGCCTCTCCCCCGGCGAGAGTAGCGGCACCCCGCATCAGCGTGAGGTAGTCGAGACCGACGTCGACAAGGAAGGTGAGCCGCGCTCTGATCTCTTTGACCACCAGACGTGCGATCTTCAAATCTCGATCGCTGAGCTCCATCTGGTCGATCCACTCCACGGCGCGCCGCAGCGGCATCGTGGACACCTCGAAAATCGACTTGCCTGCGACCGTCACCGCCAGAGAGATGTCGTTCAGCCTCCCACCGCCACATGCCCGGCACGGCACCTCGCGCATGAACTGCTCGTACTGTTGGCGAGCGCCCTCAGAGTCGGTCTCGCGGTAGCGCCGATCCAACCACGGGATAACCCCCTCATAGACCGTCTCGTACTGACGCCTCCGGCCAAACCGGTTCTGGTACACGACCGGATACGGCTTCTCGTCTGCCCCATTGAGCAATAGCTCCCGGTGAGATTTGCTCAGATCCTGGAACGGGCGATCCATGTCGATGCCCTCGTGGGAGGCCACAGACGCCACGAGGCGCTGCATGTAGCCCATCCGGTGCCTACCCACCCACGGAGCCAGCACTCCCTCATTGAGGCTCCGATCCGGATGAGGGACAATCAGCTCCTCATCGACCTGATACCGCGTACCTATTCCAGTGCATACGGTGCAAGCACCATATGGGCTATTGAAGGAGAAGTTGCGCGGCTGGAGCTCTTCAAATGACAGCCCGCACTTGGGGCAGGCGAAAGCCTGACTAAACGTCATGGTCGGCCCGTCAACGATATCGATGAGGGCGACTCCCTCGGCAAGACCCAACGCGGTCTCGAGAGATTCGGTGAGACGTTGCTCAATGCCGTCCTTGCTCACCAGCCGGTCGACGACGACCTCGATAGTGTGCTGGTAGTAGCGGTCAAGCTTGACTTCGTCTGCCAGGTCGTGGACATCTCCGTCGATGCGAACACGGCTGTAGCCGTCCTTGCGCAGGTCGGCGAGCAGGTTCTCGTACTCCCCCTTGCGGCCCTGGACCACAGGAGCAAGCACGTGGAACCTGGTTCCGTCATCGAGGTCCAGAATCTGATCGACGATCTGTTGGGGTGTCTGTCTGGCGACTACCGAGCCATCCGCGGGCAATGGGGAACACCGATGCGGGCATACAACAATCGCAGGTAGTCGTGCACTTCGGTGACGGTGCCGACCGTCGATCTGGGATTGCGACTCGCCGTCTTCTGATCGATCGAGATCGCCGGAGACAACCCTTCGATGAAGTCGACGTCTGGCTTGTCCATCTGCCCGAGAAACTGCCTGGCATAGGCAGAGAGGCTCTCGACATATCGGCGCTGCCCCTCGGCATAGATCGTGTCGAATGCCAGCGAAGATTTCCCGGAGCCCGAAAGCCCGGTGAACACGATCATCTTGTCGCGTGGCAACACCAGGTCCACATTGGCGAGGTTGTGCTCGCGGGCACCCTTAACGATGATTTGGTCGATTCCCACCGGTGTGCCGTCCTCTGGCGTCAAATTGCCGATAGGTCGGCGATTGTAGCTAGGGGGTGTGACAAGAAACGGCGGGCAGGGTCGGATTCACGTGGCCGAATCGCCCCTTCAGCCGGTCGGCCCAGCAGGGCCGCGGCCACCAGAGCGCCTATTGAGATCGGCCCGAGCGGCGACCAACCGAGGATGGGTTTTGCCACCTCCAGACAGGAGACGGCGGCCAGTGCCGCAACGACCAACACCGGTCGTCTGCCAACGTGGCAGAAGAGCTACCAGGAGCAACAACAGCAACCCGGCGTCGTAAAAGAGCGTCTGTGGGGCCACCGCCATCGCCGCACCCGCCGCCAGCGCCCACCGCCACAGCGCCCCCGAGTCGGGCTCTTGCCACCAGAGCCAGGCAACACGGGCTCCGAGCAGAGCCGCCGATCCATAGCCGAGGAGAACCGCTGTCTGCGAGCCAACTCCCAGGAGGTTCTCCAGAAAGCCGGGTATCGAAACGAAATTGGCGCCATTTGCCACAGCGTTGGTGTCACGGAAAAGGCTCGCCTGATTCCACCAATCCGTCAGCCAGTTGCCGCCCATGAGCAGCGTCGAAATACCAAACAGGGCGATCGCGCCCATCGCCCACCCGGCCAGGATTCGCCAGCGTCTCGCCACCATCACGAGAGGGACGATCACCACACCGAATTGTGGCTTGAAGAGAAGCAGCGCCGCCACCAACCCGGCCAACACGGGCCGATCGTCATGATCGAGTCGTGCGACAAGTGCAAAAAGCAGGATGCTGAGGACCGTGTTCTGCCCACCGGCAACAGCAGTGAGGACAGGGAAGAATGCCAATGCGATGACCACGAGCGCGGCGGCAGGTAGACCGGTACTTCGCAACCACGGTGATAACGCCCATATCGCACCGGCGAGCGCCAGCATCATGAGAATCGTGTGGAGCAGGAAAGACCACTGGTACCCGGGCAGCGCCAGCAACCCGTATATCGCTGCGACGAACGGAGGATACGAGAAGTAGAGGAAGCCGCCTTCGTCGTCGATCAGCCCGTCCTGTTGGGCCTGCTGTCGCTCAGGGCTGTACAGCTCTCCCCAATCACCGCTGTTGACTATCGACCCGGCGGCGTAGAACGACGGGTAGTCCCCTCCGAGACGGCTCGCCGGGATCGTCCACGTTGTAGCTCACAGCGGCAAACACCAGCGCGGCCAGCAGGGTTGCGACGATCACCATGGGGTACACCCGCAGCCGCCAGCTGAAACTCTCTTTTGTGTCGGCCGTCACCCGTCAGACGATACCCCCTGCAAGGTCCGAACCCCGGGATGCGCGGCAGCGGGAACTGCCGGCTGGCGGGCCGCTACCTGGCTGCGTCCACAACCTCTCGGAGCTCGCGCTTCAACTCGCTCACCTCATCACGAAGCCGGGCGGCGTATTCGAAGCGCAACTCCGTCGCTGCGTCGTGCATCTCTTCTTCCAGGCTCTGGATGAGCCTGCGCAAATCCGAGCTGTCCATCTCGAGAGGCTCACGGTTCCTCGAATCGCGCATTCTGCGATCCGCCGACGGCGCATTGGAGCTCTGAAGGAGCGAGAGAATGTCACTGACCTTCTTCCGGATCGTTTGCGGATCGATACCGTTTTCTTCGTTGAACTGCATCTGGAGACGACGCCGGCGATTTGTCTCACTGATAGCCCACTGCATCGAATCGGTTACCGAGTCGGCGTACATGATGACCTGGCCCTCGACGTTCCTGGCGGCACGGCCGATGGTTTGGACCAGCGAAGTCTGCGAGCGGAGGAAGCCCTCCTTGTCGGCATCGAGGATCGCCACAAGCGCTACCTCAGGAAGATCGAGACCCTCCCGCAGCAGGTTGACGCCGACGAGAACGTCATACTCACCGAGCCGCAGCTCGCTGAGAATCTGCACCCGCTCCAGGGTGTCGATGTCTGAATGGAGATACCGCGCTTTGACCCCCAATTCGAGGAGGTAGTCGGTCAGATCCTCTGACATCTTCTTGGTGAGAGTCGTCACCAGGACCCTTTGGTTCTTCTCGGCGCGCTGCTGAATCTCTTCGATAAGGTCATCGATCTGGCCCTTGGTCGGCCTCACGATGACTTCAGGATCGACCAGCCCGGTAGGCCGGATGACCTGCTCGACAACCTGGGATGCATTCTCCATCTCCCACCGGGCCGGTGTCGCCGAGAGCAGTACACACTGGTTGGTTCGCTCGTACCACTCTTCGAAGGTGATGCGGCCGGTTGTCCATGGCCGACGGCAAGTCGAAAGCCGTGTTCCACGAGCACGTCCTTCCGGCTCCGGTCTCCGGCATACTGCCCATGGATTTGCGGAATGGTCACGTGGCTCTCGTCGATGATCGTCATGTAATCATCAGGGAAGTAGTCAAGGAGCGTATAGGGAGGGCTACCAGGCTCTCGTCCGTCGAGATGACGGGAGTAATTCTCGATACCTGCACATGTCCCGATCTCCCGCATCATCTCCATGTCATAGGCCGTTCGCATCCTCAACCGTTGCGCCTCGAGGAGCTTCCCGTGTCGTCTCAAGCTCCTGGAGACGCTCGTGCAGCTCGACTTCGATGTCGGCAACTGCCCGGAGCATCCTCTCCTGACCGGCGACGTAGTGTGTTGCCGGGTACACCATCACCTCACGCATCTCTTCGAGAATTTCACCGGTGAGCGGATTCATCCGGAGGATCCGGTCGACGTCGTCACCGAAGTATTCGATGCGGTAGATGGTCTCCTCATATGCCGGGAAGA
This sequence comes from uncultured bacterium, assembly GCA_963731695.1. GTDB lineage: Bacteria > Actinomycetota > Acidimicrobiia > Spongiisociales > UBA5794 > JAAETI01. The sequence goes on from CAVSWM010000003.1 coordinate 15,328, forward strand.
CTTCGAGCGTGTCACCCTTGAGCCGGAACTTGCCCCGTACCAGGTTGACCTCGTTCCGCTCGTACTGGATGTCGACCAACCGACGCACCGCGTCGTGCAGTGGGTACTCGACACCACGAATGATCCGCAATAGCCGTCCCTCGTACTGCTCGGGCGACCCGAGCCCGTAGATCGCCGAAACCGAGGCGACAATGATCACATCCTCGCGGGTGAGCAACGCCGCCGTAGCCGAGTGCCGGAGCCGGTCGATCTCATCGTTCATCGTCGACTCTTTTTCGATATACGTGTCAGTCTGGGCGATGTACGCCTCTGGCTGGTAGTAGTCGTAGTAGCTGACGAAGTACTCGACCCGGTTCTCGGGGAAGAACTCCCGGAATTCATTGGCGAGCTGCGCGGCGAGCGCCTTGTTGGGAGCGAGGACCAACGTCGGCCGCTGTACCTTCTCGATCAGCCAGGCGATGGTTGCGGATTTGCCCGATCCGGTGATACCGAGAAGGGTCTGGAAGCGATCCCCGCGCGACGATTCCCTCCGCCAGCTTGGCTATCGCCGCCGGCTGATCCCCTGCGGGTGAGAAGTCACTGTGAACCTTGAAAGGGCGCATTTGCGTCAGCGTACCCGTCGTCTGGGACAAGAAACTACGCCGAGCTCCCGGGCGCTCCGGTCTCATGGAGTCGCACCCACAGATCCCGTACCTGTTGCTGTAGATCGGCAACGCTGCCACGATTGTCGATGACGGCGTCGGCAATTTCGAGCCAATCCCGACCCTCGGCCTGAGCATCCATCCGTCGGGCAACATCGACACCGTCCATCCCACGAGCGACTGCCCGGTCCAGGCGCACCCGTCTCGGAGCATCGACGACGACCCGGAACCAGCCGGGGACCGGCGAGATCATCAGTCAGCGGGAGCTCGAGGACGATGTCACGGTCTTTCAGCTCCGCCACGCGTTCGGCGATAGCGGTCGCTATCAGCGGATGAGAGATCGCCTCCAACTCCTCCAACTGCTCCGGATCGGAAAACACAATGGCAGCGAGGCGGCTGCGGTCAATGCGACCCGCAATCGACGACCTCCGGCCAGGTCTCCGCACGACCCTTGAATACGCGCCGCCACCCGGCTCGAGGATCTCGTGGCCGATCCGGTCGGCTTCGATCACCACCGCACCGAGGTCCTCGAAAACACGAAGCACCGTAGATTTGCCGCTCCCGATACCACCACCGACGATCACCCGGAGCGGTATCTGATCATTGCCAACGACACCCACGGTCTGGACTGTACCCTGTACCGATGCTCACCGCGCGCGACCCTTGGGAACAGAGGCTCGACTGGCTGCTGAGCGCAGTCATGTGGGCTTCACTCACGCTCTCGGTGATCATCACTACCGTCGTATACGGAGCAACCGCAAGCGTGGGGATCTCTGCGTTGCTCGCAGGCGCCTGGGTTGTTGCGATGCAGGTAGTGCCCAACCGCCATCGCAACTCGGAGCAATGGGGCGAATTGCTGGCCGTTGTCGGCGTCGTCGTCTCTTTGGTTGCCGTTTCGCTCACGGGCGGCGGCGACTCGATCTACGTCCTCTACCTGGCGAGCGTCCCGCTGTTTGCCGCGAGCTGCCTGAACACCAGGATCGCCTACGAAACCGGTGCCCTCGCCATCGCCGGCCTCTTTGTCATCGCACGAGCGCTCGGTCAGCCGCTTCTTGATCAATCGACGCTGCGTTCTGCGTTCCTGTACGCGCTCATCGTCATCTCGTTCACCCAGGTGCGGCGCCTGCTCATCGAAACCCAGGAACGCAACGTCGAGTTGCTGGCAGCAACGGCAAGGGTCGAGCGAATCCAGAGTGCACATACCTTGCTGACCAGCCTCTCCGAACTTGCCAATACCCAGGAACTCAACCCGGTGACTATCGGCACGGTCGCTTTGCGGGACCTGGCGACGGCCGTCCCGTTCCTGGCCGGCCGGGTGAGCCTGATCAGGGAAGATGGAGACAACGTCGTCGTCGCCACCTACGGCGAGCCAGACAGCGGGCAACAGCCACAGCGCTTCGACATCGAGATGCGCGGTGCACTACTGGGAGCAATGGAACTCTGGCCCGACCCCGAGCATGATCTGCGTCGCCATCTTCCCGCGATTCAACCGATCGTCATCCAGCTCGGGCTGGCCCTCGACAACGTCGCCATCGTTCAGCGAATCGCCCATCGCACCGTTTACGAGGAGCGGGTGCGCCTGGCCCGTGAGCTACACGACAACATCGGTCCCGGCCTCGCCTCCCTCGGGCTGCGTCTCGACATGTTGATCTATCAGGCCACCGACGATCCTGAGTTGGTGCGACACCTCGAGGGCACGCGGGCAGCAGTCACCTCGCTAGTAGAGGAGGTGCGGACCACCGTGCGGGATCTCCGTCATGACAATGTGGCATCCATCGTCGAACAGGCTCACGAGATCGTTGCATCGGAAGCGGGCTCGGGCACCGAGATCGAGATCTCAATTCGAGAAAACCGACCACCCCGACCGGCCGTTGCCGTCGAGCTCCGGGCCATCCTCGCTGAAGCGGTCCGTAACGCCATCGAGCATTCAGGCGCCACCCGACTCTCAATCGAAGGCGAAGTCGACCGTGATCGTGGCATTATCTCGATCACCGACAACGGTTCAGGATTCGACCCGGATGACCTGCCGGCCGGTCACTACGGAGTCCTGGGCATGCGTGAACGCGCCGGCGAGATCGGCGGGACGCTTGTCGTCGATTCGAGCCCATCTTGGGGCAGCACAGTTACCATCGCATGGGAGGCCGATTGAGTTGATTATCAAGATTGTGATTGCTGATGACCACACGATGATGCGTGAGGGCCTATCGCAGGCTCTCAACAGCATTCCGGACATCGAGGTGATCGCAAGCGCCGCCGACGGTCGGGAGCTCCTCGAGAAGCTCGAGGCAGTGACTCCCGATGTGATCCTCGTCGACATTGAAATGCCCCGATTGAGCGGCATCGGCGCACTGCGCAAACTCGAAGGTGGTCCGCCGGCGATCGTGGTCACGATGCACGCCGACGATTCCCAGCGGAAGAAGGCCGAGGCCGCCGGAGCGCGGGGGTTCCTCTCCAAATCGGCCCCGCTGCCCGACCTGGCAGCAGCGATCCGAGCGGTTGCGGCGGGTGCGACACTCATCGACCAGGATCGTACGGCCGAGATTCTCGATCAACACCGCCAGCCGGTGCTTGATGAGGGTGCCGCTGCCTTGACCGCCCGCGAACGCGAGCTGCTGAAGCTGCTCGCTTCCGGCGTCAGTAGCACCGAGGATCTGGCCGACCAGCTGTTCATCTCACAAAAGACCGTGAAGAACCATCTAGCCAGCATTTATGAGAAGCTGGCCATCACCGATCGGGCGCAGGCCGTCGTGGAAGCGATCCGACTCGGGATTCACCGCTAGGTCTGATCTTTATAGGTCGGTCGACCTATAAAGGATTCTCATGGTTCGCCGATAATCCGAGTGGATCACCCTGCCAAGGAGGAAAGAAAGCCATGCTCCAGATGTGGACTGCACTCAAGACCCGGTTCGAGTCCGAAGAGGGCGCCTCGCTCGTCGAGTACGCACTGCTCGTAGCGCTCATCGCCATCGTTGCACTGATCGCCATCACGGCAGTCGGCAACGCCGTCTCGACCAACTTCAGCGAGATCGCAGCAACCCTGTAAACCAACCACAATCCATGAGAAGAGGGGCCCCAGCCGGGGCCCCTCTTTCTTGTGTTCTCGCACGATGCCGTTCTCGCTACAAACCACTCTGTGTATTCGTCCCCACCACTTGCAGTGGCGGAATGAGTCGCTCGACCCATTGAGGATTCTGTCAGAAACGATAGATTCATCCTTAGCCATTGGATCACCCTGCCAAGGAGGAAAGTAAACCATGCTCCAGATGTGGACTGCACTCAAGACCCGGTTCGAGTCCGAAGAGGGCGCCTCGCTCGTCGAGTACGCACTGCTCGTAGCGCTCATCGCCATCGTTGCACTGATCGCCATCACGGCAGTCGGCAACGCCGTCTCCAGCAACTTCAGCGAGATCGCAGCAACCCTGTAAACCAACCACAATCCATGAGAAGAGGGGCCCCAGCTGGGGCCCCTCTTCTTGATTGTCGTGCTGTGGTGCGCATTCCAGAGCTACGGCTGCTCCCCCATCACAACAAAGTTGTCATCCTGGTACCGATACTCCCAACCCAGGAGCTCCAGGTACTCGACCACCGGCCAGTCGGCGTTAACCAATGCCTGCCGGATGTCGAGATCCTCGAGTGTCTCTTCAACACCGAGGCCCGACTTGACATCTTGGAAACTCTGGAAGCCTTCCGCACCGTATAACTCCGCACGGTCGTCTATGAAGACAAGGTGCTCCGGCCAATCGGCATAGATCAGATAGCCGCCAACAGCACTACCGTTGAACAGCGGGCCCGGTTCCAGCGCCGCCAGAGCTGCAGCTGAAGGGAACCGATCCTCCCTCAGCTCGAGTGGGTGGGTGACACCCATGACTGCCACGGCCAGCAAGACAGCGGCGATTGCCCAATTGATGACATACGATTCGCCCCGTCCTTCCCGCATCTGGACCCGCGGGGGCAGAGCCGCCACAGCAAACGGCACCAGAACGATGAACGCCGGCCACACGTTTCGCTCGGCGACCAGCCCGAATAGCATGAATGGCACCACGATCCACAAATCGGCCGACTTCAACCGGCCCGCCACCGCAGCGAACAGCACACCGACCATCACCACCACCAGTGGCACCAAGAAAGGGTTGGTGAAATCGGGTGGCTGCCATTCGCTGATCAGGTCGAGTGCACCGCGATTCCTGAAGAACTGCATCACGATCCACCAGACACCAACGCCATGAGCCGTGAACGCCGTCGCCAAACCTGCCACCGCGACTGCAATGCCTTGTCGTCGAGAGCGACGGCGTATGGCGTCCAACAAGAGGAGGCCGAGCCCGACGGGAAAGGTCCCGTGGATTGATGCCCAAAGCCAGAACAGGGGCGGCAACACCCACAGGGGGCGCTTGCTCATGAAGACAAAGGCGACCGAGAGTGCCAGCAGCAGATACCCGATGAGTGCCGGCCTGGCGATACCAAAAGGCGCCGCCTGCCACACGATCAGCAGCAGAGCGCCAAGCGTGAATCCGTTGTGACCGCCGAGCACGCGATAGACGACAATCCCGAGCACCGCGACCGTCAGGGTCATCAGCACGAGCTTCATCACGAGCACCCATTCGATCCCGCCGGTGGTTCGCTCCAGCCAGCCGTAGGCCAGGTCGGCTAGCCACGACTGGGTCCGCCACGGCCGACCCAAAGCCGTGAATGAGAAGGGGTCCGTGGTCAGCACCCGGCCGAGCTCCAGTTGCTCGGTCCCAGCGCGTACATGCCAGAGAAACGAGTTATCACCCAATGGCAGCCCGGCGCGCCAGGCTATGACAACAAAAGGGATCAGCAACCGCAGATGGGCGATCCGCAGCTTGCGCACGTCGCTTAGAGGATCGACTGGGTGATCTGAATGGCGGCCGGCCCGAGGAGCACCACGAAGATCCCCGGGAAGATGCACAGCACCAGCGGGAATGTCATTTTCACCGGAGCGGCGAAAGCACGCTCCTGGGCGCGGAGCCTACGACGAACTCGCATCTCGTCGGCTTGAACCCGCAGCATGCGGGAGATCGAGACACCAAAGGCGTCCGCCTGCGTGAGTGCCATGATGAACGTGTTGAGGTCATCGACGTCGGTGCGCGCCGCCAACGCTTTCAGCGCCTGGTTGCGGCTGACGCCAACCCGGGTCTCCTGGAGCATGCGCGAGAACTCGTCGCTCAGCTCACCCGGCACGTTCTGAACAACCCGTCCCAATGCACCCTCAAAACCAAGGCCGGCCTCGACACTGATGACGAGGAGATCGATGACGTCGGGTAGGTCCCGCTCCATGTTGGCTTTGCGCTCATCGACACGCCTGGTCAGGATCGCCTCTGGACCAAGCAGTCCGATCGCCAACGAACCGACCACGCCTGCGAGTCGCTGCCGAGCCCTGGAGCTGACCGTTGACGAGGATGGCAAGCAATACGCCGAAGACCATTGCCAGCACTCGAATCGCCGCCCATGAACTGCCATCGAGACGAGGGGCCCACCCCGCAATGAGAAGACGCTTCTCGAACACGCGCACCCCAGCCTTGTGGAGTCCATCGCATGAAGAAATGACCGATGCCCTGGAACATCGGCGCAACCGCCCGCTCCGAGAAACCTCGCTCTAGTACCTCTGAGCGGGTTTCCCGTAGACCGGCAAGACGCCGCGACGCACTCGCCCTTGCCTTGAGGACGCCGCCACCGACGAAGATTGCAGCAGCCCCGATGGTGACCCCCACGGCAATTGCGGTGAATAGAGCTTGATCCATCAGACATCCACCTTCACGATCTTGGACAACCAGAAGATCCCGGCGAGTAGCAGCAATACTGCCCCGCCAAGCGCCATCAGACCCTTGGTCGAGTCCAGCATCGGCTGCAGATAGGAGCGACGAGACACGAACAAGAACAAGAACAGCAGTACCGGCATCGCACCGAGCACATAAGCCGAAACACGACCTTCAGCGGTCAATGCCTTCATCTCGCGACGTAGCCGGTTGCGCTGGAGCATTGTGTCGGCTGCGGTCTGCAGGACTTCGGCGAGGTTGCCACCAACCTCGCGTTGAATGCTGATGGCCAGTACCGCCCAGTCAAAGTCCACCGACTCCATACGGTCGGCTACCTGCTTGAGAGCTGCCACCGGTGACCGACCAAGGCGGGTCTCGTTCATGGCACGACCAAACTCACGGGCGGTCGGTTCGGGTGCTTCAGCCCCAACTGCTTCAACGGCCTGGAGCAATGAGTAGCCGGAACGTAGTGATGTCGACAGAAGATTCAATGTGTCAGGAAGCTGGTTCTCGAACTTCGTCTTGTGCCTGGCTGCGACTCCTTGAATGAGAAACACTGCGAGACCGAGCACAAACGCAGCAGTCACTGCACCCCAGATCAGGCTCTGCTGGTAGACCATTACCAACAGGCCACCGACGATTGCGACACCCAGAATGCCTGCGATCGCTTCACCCGGGCGCAACGGTACATTCGCCTGATCGAGAGCGGTCTCGATCTGGTTGATGAACCCACGATCCCTTGCAATGTCCTCTGCACCCACGACGAACCGGCGTAGCAACGGGATGCGGGCCAACCGGCCCCGATCCTCATTGTCGCCGGAGATTGCGCCGAGCCGGCCACGGAGATCTCTCTCCACTCCTGCATTTGAGCCAAAGAGAATCACAATCAGCAAGAACAAAGCGACCCCGGCGCCGATGGCACCGGCAAGCAGCATCAGGCTCCTGGTGCCGTCAACGCCCGCGCTTTGCGCCAATACCGGGGACACAGTGCCCAGCGTCATTGACAGGAAGCCACCCATGGTCTATCGCCCTACAAACGGCTCGGGAGCGAATAGCTCAGCGGGCAGGTTGATCCCGAAGTCGGCGAGATGCTCACTGAACGACGGACGAATACCTGTTGCTTTGAGGCGGCCTTTGTACATGCCGTTCTCATCCATGCCCATGCCGTAGTCGAACATGAAGAGATCCTGTGTCGTGATCACGTCACCCTCCATACCGACCACTTCGGTGACCTGGGTCACCTTTCGTGATCCGTCACGCATCCGGTTCAGGTGGACGATGAGGTCCACCGCCGAGGAGACCTGCTCGCGGATGGCTCGGATCGGCAGATCCATGCCTGCCATCAACACCATGGTCTCGATACGAGCCAGGGTGTCACGCGGTGTATTCGAGTGAACCGTCGTCAACGAGCCGTCGTGACCGGTATTCATCGCCTGCAACATGTCGAGGGCTTCCCCGCCACGAACCTCACCAACGACGATGCGGTCGGGGCGCATACGCAGAGTATTTCGCACCAGATCACGAATGGTGACGTGGCCCTTGCCCTCGATGTTGGCCGGACGGCCCTCGAGCGACAGAACATGCATTTGGTTGAGCCTGAGCTCGGCTGCATCCTCAACGGTGATGATGCGGTCTGTGTCCGGGATGAAGCTCGACAACACGTTCAGCAGCGTTGTCTTACCAGAGCCGGTACCGCCGGAGACGATGACGTTGAGACGGCCGTATACGCAGCGGCGCAGGAATCCTGAAACCTGTTCGCTCAGCGCCCCCATGCTCACCAGCTGATCCGCGGTGAACGGATCTGCGGAGAACTTACGAATTGTGAGGTACGGGCCGCCGATAGCGAGAGGATGGATAACCGCGTTGACACGGGATCCATCAGGGAGACGGGCATCGACCATCGGTGTCGACTCGTCGATACGTCTCCCTACCTGACCGACGATCTTCTCGATGATGCGCTCGAGGTGGGTCGCGTCGACAAACCGGGTATCGGATAGGCTGAGCCGGCCGGCTCGCTCAATCCACACCTGGTGTGGTCCGTTGACCATAACCTCGGTGATATCCGGGTCGGACAGGAACGGGTCGATGGGGCCATACCCGAGAACGTCGTCTGCGATCTCTTGTAGCAGAGCGACACGGTCGGCTCTCGCCAGAGGGACCGACTCCTCCTGGTCGAGCGCCCACTCCAGCATCTCCATAACTCGCAGTTTGAGCTCGGCATCGCTCATCTGACGGTCGTAGAGCATCGGGCCGAGGCCCTCGACGACCTTGTAATGGAGCTTGCGTCGAAGCTCCTGGACAATCTCTTCGCGATGACCTTCTACGGTCACTTCTGCGGCTTTTGCGGCCTTGACACGATCGGCGAGACTCATAGTTCGTCCCCTCCTGGTCTTTGACTACTCATCTGAACCATCGGCGCTTCCCGCCTTCACCTTCACCCTCTTCTAGCTCACCCTCATCGAGGACGAGCTGAGCAACCCCGCGCAAATCCCTGGCAACGCGACTGCGGGGGTAAAGAGTGACGACCGGTTCTCCTTCATTGACCGCACGAGGGACGAGTTTGTCCGACGACACGGCCGCCTGAACCTCGAGACCCAGCGAACGTTCCAGTTCACCGATGTCGAGACGAGCCTTGGAATTGACCCGGTTCAGCACCAATTTCATCTTCTCGAATGGGAACTTGATCAATCGCAGCGTGTCGAGTGCCAGTTTGGCGTTCTTGACGGCCGGAAGATCCATGTCGACGACCAGTAGAACGACATCGGAGCGCTCGAGAATCGACAGGACCGGCTCGTCGAGGAACGGGGCGGTGTCGATGACTATGTAGTCGAACATTCTCTTGAGCATGCCGATCGACTTGACGACCACCTGGGTTGATACCTCGTCGGCGAGCGATGGCTCCAGCGGAGCGGAGAGCACCCGCATCCCCGAAGAGTGCCGGGCGAGGAGGCTATCGAGCAAATCCTCGTCGAGTTTGTCGATGTCACGGGCCACGTCGACGATGGTGTGCCTCGGGTCTATCTGTAGCGAGATGCAAACATCGCCAAACTGGAGGTCGGCATCCAGAACCACTACCCGGGACGGATCACCCCAGCCTGCCAGTGTGAGCGCGACGTTGACGGTTGTCATCGTCTTGCCAGCGCCACCTTTCGGCGACATGATGGTCACGACCTTGCCGATCTTGCGCTTCGCAGGTCCGTCTTCCTCACGACGGTGAATCTGCTCGATGAGGCCAAACGCGTCTTCCACCTTGGAAGTGGTCAGTGGCACTTCGATGACATCTTTGATGCCCGCCCGCAGGGCCGCACGGAGGACATTGGTGTCAACGGAGTCGGCGACGAGAACCACCGGCAGATCGGCACGAACGTCGAAGAGAAGCGTCACCTCGACCACGCCGGATTCATGTGCATATGAGGGACCGGCGATGGCCAGGTCAATCGACTCCTCCACCAGGCGCCGCTGAGCATCGCTGACGTTGCGTGCCGTGTGGACCTTGTGGCCCTCGAGCAGCGTTCTGGTCGCTTCGACGAACTGGTCGTCGTTGTCGACTATTAGTACTGAATAGGTGGCACTATCCGTTGCCAAGGAGGACTCCTGCCTCTTCGAATTGCAGGCGGATGCGATCGATCAGGCTGAACAGATCGTCAACGATGACACCATCGGAGGTGAACGGGTCGTAGACCTTGGCCTGACCGTTGTCGTTCTCACCACTCGGGATCAACGATAGAGCCACATTGGTGTACTGAGAAGCGAACTGAATCTCCTCGGCCTGCTCCGGCGTCACCTCGAGGACAACTATCTGACCACCGGCCGGAGTGAGACCCGTGCCGAGCGGGCTCGGGCGGGTATCCGGCCCTACAGCCAATACCGCGATGTCCTGGAGGACGGTCTGGGTGAAATCAATTGATCCGGGGAAGGTCTGTGCGTACTGGGCGATGACATCGGTCGTCCCCGAGTCACCGGTAGTGCCGGCATCACCTGTGGGGGCGGTGGGCGCCGCCGCGAGTCCCTGGAGCACGTCTTCACCGAGCAGCAGCGCACGCAGCTCCGGGTCCTGGAAGAGGGCTGTCGATTGCGTGAGGTCGATCGACGCCGACGCTATCAAGTTGACCCTGTCACCGGGGCGCACGAAGCCACCAACCGTCGCCTCTTCATTCGGGCGGAAAGAGATTGCGACCTTGCCCTCGGGGATCGACTCAGAGAGCTTGATATTCGACAGCAAGTTGGGCGGAATGAACATGTCGGCTGTGATGAGCTGCCCGGCACTTATCGGGCCGGCTGCCACGTTGATCGGATCGAGGATGGATTCCAGACGCGGGTTGCTGACGCAAACGTCAAGTGCCGCATCGCTTGTGTCGGTTGGCCCGGCACACGCGATCTGTGATCCTTCGAACACCACCGCTTCCACCAATGCTGAGGATTCCTGAATCAGGCCTTCAGCCTCGGTAACACTGGTCCCGGTATCAATGAACTCTTTCGCTCGGTACACCACAACTTCTTGCACGTTGGCCCGCGCGTCTGATTCCACCGTCGACAAGTACTGCCACACGGAAAATGCAGATACCGCGGCCAGGGCAAGCGCAATTATCAGTACCAGGGATCGTCTACCCATTTCAGTTGGCCCTTCCGGTCTGTTCTGAAAGCATCACACGACAGAGATCAGGCAGAGACCCCACACGCCGCACCAATAGCCAAGCACTGAAGTGCTGGCTGTCAAGTACCTTTGGGCTACTTGCGACCGATGCCTCGCTCTTTGAGTTCCTCGAGGATGGCTTCCAGGGACGCGTCGGCAGCGAAGGTCGGAACCTCTGTGGCTTCGTCTTCACGCTGGAACTCCCTGCGTCTCGGTCGGCTCGGTTGACGTCGCTGACTGAATGTCGAGCGCTCCTCCCACTCTGGGAGGGCCTGCTTGATTGACAGGCTTACCCGACGTCTGTCGGCATCGATCTCGGTGACCTTTACCCGTACTTGCTGACCGATGGAAAGTTCTAGCTCAGGGCTCTCCACATGATGCAGGGCAATTTCCGATACATGGACTAGTCCCTCGACTCCTTCACCAACTGCGATGAAGGCTCCGAACGGAACCGTCTTGGTGACCTCACCATCGAGGATCGCACCAAGCTCGGTATCCCGAATGAACTCTTCCCAGGGATCTTCACGGGTCTGACGAATGGACAGTGAAATCCGCTCACGATCACGATCGACTTCGAGGACCCGAACCTTGACCTTGTCACCAACGGTGACAACCTCGCTCGGGTGGCTGACATGCTGCCATGAGAGCTCGGAGACGTGCACAAGCCCGTCCATGCCGCCGAGATCGACAAATGCGCCAAAGTTGACGACCGACGACACGACACCGTCGCGGACGTCGCCAGGCTCGAGATCGGAGAGGAACGCCTGGCGCTGCTCGGCCTGAGCCTCTTCGAGGTGGGCACGACGTGACAGCACCACGTTGTTCCGGTTCTTGTCAAGCTCGATGACCTTGGCCTCGATGCTCTCCCCAATGAACGGCGCCAAATCCCGAACCCGACGAAGATCAACGAGAGACGCCGGCAGGAACCCACGCAGGCCGATGTCAACGATCAGACCACCCTTGACCACCTCGATGACGGGACCTGAGACGGTGCCGCCCTCCTTCATGATCTTCTCGATACGACCCCAGGCGCGCTCATACTGCGCACGCTTCTTGGATAGTACGAGACGACCCTGATCGTCCTCCATCTGGAGCACGAGAGCCTCAATAGGCTCGCCTTCCTTGACGACCTCACCGGGGTTCACCTGGTTCCGGATCGACAGCTCATGTGCCGGAATCACGCCTTCGGCTTTGTAGCCGATATCGACAAGCACCTCGTCGGGGTCGACGCGAACAACGGTTCCACCGACGATATCGCCCTCTTTGAACTCGAAGACAGTCCGCTCGATGACCGCGGCAAAATCCTCTGCACTCAGGTCATCGGCGACGTCGCCGATGTCACGGGGCGCTGTGATTGCCGGGCGCTCGCCAACGCTTACGCGTGGTAGCTCGCTCTCGGGGTCTTCGGGCTCGGCGACTGCTGCCACCGCAGCTGTCTCGGGCGATTCCACGCCGGATGCCTCACTAGGAGGTTCCGTTGGAGTTTCCTCAGGAGTTGCTGCAGGTTCAGCGGAATCCGCCTGGTCCGCTGGTGATTCCTCGACCTCGGCGGTGACGTCGGGGATGGTCTCTTCGGAAACCACCGGTGCGGCTTCCTCGATCGGGTTGGTAGGGGCTTCCGTTGCCTCAGCCTCGGGCTGCGTAGGCTCGGTTGCCGATTCGTCGGACATGTGTGTACATCTACTCCTTGGGAAACATGGGTTTGTCTCCGGTGCGCGCGAGGGCAGGGAGACGGCCGAGATGGTAGCACGCCCATGCCCCACTCAGTCAAAGTCTTTTCCCCGTCGTTCCAGTAAACGGAAAGCGTCGGGTCAGTGCTCAACATCGGCAAGCGTGTCGCCGCTTGCAGTCTCGGCGATCAGCGGCACACGAAGTTCGACGATGCCCTCCATCACCGACTTGGTGAGTGCGGTCACGGTATCCAGTTCATCCTCTGGCACCTCGAGTACCAACTCGTCGTGAATCTGGAGGAGCATCTCCGCTCCGAGGCGGCGGGCGCCCAACTCCGCTTCGAGAACGACCATCGCCTTCTTGATGATGTCGGCGGCCGACCCCTGGATTGGAGCGTTCAGGGCCATACGCTCCCCTGCCTGCCTGGTTCTGAAGTTGCCACTCGATAGCTCTGGGAGATATCGCCTGCGCCCGAGGATTGTGGTCGTGTATCCAGACTCCCGAGCTGCGGCAACGATTCCCTGCATGAAGTCCCGGACTTCGGGGAATCGATCGAAGTAGACGTCGATGTGCTCCTGCGCTTCGGCGCGCCCTATCTCCAGACGCTGCGCCAACCCGTATGCCTCCATCCCATAAAGAAGGCCGAAGTTGATCATCTTTGCCCGCCGGCGTTGTTCGGTGGTCACCGCATCGATGGGTATACCGTTCACGTTTGCGGCAGTGGCCGCGTGGATATCGAGATTCTGCCGGAAGGCTTCAACGAGACCCGGGTCTCCGGACAGGTGAGCCAGGATCCGGAGTTCGATCTGGCTGTAGTCCGCGACAAGGAATTGCCAGCCGGCCGCGGATACGAACGCCTGTCGAATCGCCCGACCCTCGGCGGTACGAACCGGGATGTTCTGCAGATTCGGCTGCTCCTGGGACAGACGTCCCGTGGCGGCCGCCATCTGGTTGAAACGGCCCCGCACCCTCCCGTCGGGCTCGATGAGTGGGAGCAATGCATCCACGTACGTCGATCTCAGCTTCTCCAGCTCGCGGTAGGTGAGTAGGTCATCGACGATCGGATGCTCTTGTCTGAGCTTGCCGAGAACCGAGGCATCGGTCGAAGGCACACCCTTCGGCGTCTTCTTGAGGATCGGCAAGCCGAGGTTGTCAAACAGGATCTCGCGCAATTGCAGCGTCGAATTGATGTTGAACGGACCTCCGGCGGCCGCGTGGATCGACGTCTCCAATTCTCCAAGTCGTCTCCGCAAATCGTCCCCGAACTTCTCGAGAAATTGCCGGTCGATCAGCACTCCCGCCGATTCCATCCGGGCCAGGATCCCCACGAGCGGGAGCTCGATGGAGACGAACAGATCGAGCTCACCCCTCGCCTCCAACTGAGATCGCAGTGGCGCTACGAGTTCCCGAACCGCGACAGCACGCCGTCCCATCGCATCGAGATCGGGCCCCTGCAAGCCCTCGAAATCGAACGCGGCCTGCGCATCGTCGCCTTCCCGGTCGGGAGCGGCCACCGCCATGCCAAGCTCGCGGTATGCGAGATCCTCGAGATCGGGGACACGCTGGCCCGGATTGATGATGTATCCGGCAAGCGCCGTGTCAAAGCCGAGCACCGGTGGCTCGACTCCTGCGTCGATGAAGGCTCTCAAGAGCGTCTTTGCGTCGTGAACGGCAACGCCACTCTCCTCCGGCACCGCGGTGACGAGATCTCCCAGATATGCCTCGGGCACAAAGATCGCACGTTCGTTGCCGGTGGCGACGACAACACCCTGGATACCGTCCGCTTCCCAGACCGGCTCGACGGCCACGATCCCCTCGCCGATCTCTGTGCGAATCTGCTCGGCCGACGAAGCGGTAATGACGTCGATATCTCTTGCCTGAGCCTCTGCGGCGTGGAAGCCGCCCAATTCGCTCAGCCGCTCCCACACGTCCCGGAACGCAAGCCCATCAAAGACGGTCTGTACCTCGTCACGATCCCATTCCATGAGCCGCAGCGTCTCGAGGTCTACACCCTCGGGCTCTTCTCGAATTGAAACGTCCGGAAGCATCAGCATCAGCTCACGGTTGAGCAGCACCTGGTCACGGCTCGCGACGAGGTTCTCTCGCAGCCTCGGTGTCTGCTCATCGAGGTGCTGGTAAATGCCCTCAACGCTGCCGTATTCGGAAATGAGGCGGGCGGCGGTCTTCTCGCCCACTCCCGGCACACCCGGCAGATTGTCCGAAGAGTCTCCACGCAATGCCGCATAGTCCCGATACTGTGCCGGCGTCACCCCGTACTTGTTCAAGATCCACTCCGGGGACGCGGTCACCACATCTGAAATCCCGCGCCGGGTGTAGAGGACCGTCACATCGTCGGTGATCAACTGAAAGCTGTCGCGGTCGCCGGTAACGACGAGGACCTCCCACGCGGCCGCCCTGGCCGCCGTCGCCACTGTGGCAATGACATCGTCGGCCTCATACCCCGGCGAGGTCAGCTGCCGGATCTTGAGGACGTCGAGGACTTCACGAATCAGCGGTAGCTGGCTGGCGAAGAGGTCTGGCGGCGACTCACGTTGCGCCTTGTATTCGGGGTACCGTTCCTTGCGCAAATTTGGGCCGCGCACATCCCAGGCAACGGCAATCGCATCCGGCTGCTCCTCCCGGAGCAGCCGCACCAGCATGTTGGTGAACCCGAGCACAGCATTGGTGACTTGTCCTGCCGGTGTGGCCAGGTCTGTCGGAAGCGCGTAGAAGGCGCGGTACGCGAGGCTGTGTCCGTCGAGAAGCGCAAGAGTCGGCATCCCGTGATCGTAACGCAACGGGAGTACCCGTGATGGCTACTGCGACCAGGCCTCGCTGCTACTCAACGAGGGCTACCGGGTTGCCCTCGATGTGGGCTGACCAGGTAGTTGTGTCGTTGGCGCCACCCGGATAGCTCACATCGATGGTCCACCAGCAATCGCTCGAACACGCATAGGTATCCGGGATCTCGATCCGGATCTGCATGTGATCGTCGTCGAATCCCGTCGAGAAGTTGATGTCACAACCTGCCAGCGTGCCACCGCGGCTACCGTCGAGATTGGTCCATGTGCATGGTGGCAGGCTTCCATCCGGCATGTTTATCTGGACGCCGTTGTTCCCGGAGTCCGGGTCCCAGAGCTCGATCACGAGGTCCTTGCCTGCGTGAACCTGTTGAACCTCGGCGAGGTTGAACTGTGAGGTGTTGCCGCTGAAGTTCACATATACCGACATATCGCCGAGCCCGTACAGCCGCGGGGTACCGCCGTCAGCCGAGGATCGTAGCGAGTATCGGTTGAGACCGCGATCATCAGAGTTACCAGGATCGTCAACAACCACCCGGAGCGGGTAGACGCCTGCGCCTTCGTTGAACACGGTTCCGCACATGCGATCCCACAAAGAGGCAATCCCACCTGGCACACCAGCTTCGACGTCGTCCCAATCGAGATCTCCGTCGCTGTCCTGGTCGTCCCCGCTGTTAACTGTCCCATCACCGTTGAAGTCGGCGAAGCTGTCTTCGGGATCATATTTCACAGAACAGAGCACCGTGTTGTCGGTGGTGTTGAGCGGAGTCGGGTCGGGTTTGTACAGGATGAACCATGTAGCCGGGCCGGGGCTACCACCCTGCTCGTTGTCTCCAACCAAGACATTATCGCCGCCACCGCGATAGAAGGCCCCATCGAATACTTCCACCGCCAGGTTGCTGGCACCGGCAGGAAGCTCAACGCCGTAGAGATAGCCCCCCGTAGCCGGGATGCCACCGCTATAGGTCGTAGAACGCCGCTCAGTATTTGGAGCACAGCCGATCTGGCTCCCGTCGTGGATGCACTGAGAGGAGAACCGGTCGCCCAACTTACGTCCCGTGTAGTAGCCGTGGATGTTGCCCCAGAAATGTGGATCATGGCCGGCAATGCTCGGGTCCTCACCAAAGTACGGCAGATTGCTGCCCATCGGAAGCGGGAGCACATACTCGGCGACGGCGCTACGAGACATGGAAATGCTATCGATGCCAAAGATCTTCATGAAGAAGGTATCGACGCTATCTTCGACGGTGACTCGCAGCTGGAATTGGTTCTCGACCGCAGTCGGGTCATCGGAGTAGTCGACCGGGGTGACGGTGGTGCCGGCTGCACCGTCGTTGTAGCCGTTCTCGGATGCTGAGTTGCGTGCTTCGATGTATGCGGTTGTCTGATCGCCCGGCTCGTAAACGACGCCGGCGAGAGCTGCTGCATCTGCGCCGTGCTGGATCCTGATGCCGTTGAGATAGAGCCAGCCAAAATCAACGGAGAACGCCGCAAAACCCAGCAACACGACCATGCTGGCGGCAACGATTACGATCGCGGCACCCTGCTGGGCGCGCTCATCAAACCCGACTTTGGCGGCCAGGCGGTTGGCAAGCCTCATCATGAGGTACCAAACACATCTGGCTCGAGGCGAACAAGGGCCCGTTCGACAAAGTCGCGTTCGAGGTACGGCAAAATGTTGGTGACAGGCGAATGGTGATATGTGACTTCGACGCCGAGGACATCGAGACCACCGCCACCCGGGTCGAGCGTCGTGTCACGACTCGAAGGCACCCATGAGCCGCCGTACGAGTAGCCGGGGATCGCCGGATCCGGGCATGGATTCCATTTGCACAACGGGTCGCTGCCGTCGTACACATAAGTGTTGACGTCTGAGGTCTTGGCACCGGTTACGTCGTTGGCCCTGAAAATGTCCACCTGTACGATGATGCTTGGGTCGACCTGGTCGTAAAGCCCGACCTCGAGCGCCTCGAGGATCCGGATATCGGCCTCACCACGGTTACCCATGGTCGCTCCGGTGCGACCTGCGGAATTGGCCGCCGAGGAGATCGTCAAGCGCTCTTTGAACGCCAGACCGAACTCGACTGATCCGAAGATCAGAAGCATGAGGACCGGAAGCACAAAAGCCATCTCGACCAGAGTGGCGCCATCCTCGTTCTTGATACGTCTCATGTCTCGTCCCCTACGCGGCCGAACCACATTGCACTGACCTTACCACCACTAGGCGCGGTTGTGCAACTACTTTAAGTGAGATGGATCCTGTGGACCCAATTGCTAGCGAACGCATCATATGCGCGCCACGTCGATAACCAAAGGGTTACTAGTGACTAATCGGCTATTGCCGCCGGAACTAGTGACACCGCCCGCTTCCGGGCCGTTGCCGATGGCCCTGCCGTCTTCGTCTCCGTCGAGATGACTATGCAAAGCACATGGTCGACTGTCCATGGTGGGCATAGTTGCCTGGCCGTATCCTTGATCACTAGGCAAGTTCATAGTCTCCTATCGGCGCCTACCCGTCGAACTTGTGGGTTATCTCCACGCGGCACACAGTGACTAGTGCCGTGAAATGAGCGAGGATACGCCTTGTCGACGGCCGGACAAAGGGCTAGTCGGCAAGTTTGGCGAGCAGCTTGTCTCGCTTCTCCTCGAGCCGGGCTCGTTTTGCTCTCAGATTCGCAAGATGCCGCTCGAATCTCGCGACATCTGATGCCGTTTCGCGTGCATCCGCTCGATCTATCGGGCTGTCGGACACGGCCGCGTCCCGCTGCGTGTCGTCATCGAGGTGGTGGTGATAGTTCAGCTCCTCCAGCGCCAGGTACTCGGCATGCTGGAGGGCTCCGATCTCATCGATGATCTGAAACAGCCGTCGCTCAATTCGCTTCATGACGACGTGAGTCTACGATGCGCCGTCCCTAAACTGATGCACAGGCCGGGATGGCGAAATTGGTAGACGCGACGGACTCAAAATCCGTTGGACGAAAGTCTGTGGGGGTTCGAGTCCCCCTCCCGGTACTAGGAACGCCGTTCTAGCGTCAGAAAGCGGAATATATTCCGCTTTCTGACGCCAAAGCGGGCGGCGGGCGTCGGCGACGCGGCGTGTGGTGCGAATACCGCGGATCGCCGACAGCCCTACCGCCGGTCAAGTCGAGCCGCGCTGGAAGGGTGCGAACCCGACTTTGACGCAATCCTGCCGTCCCGGGCACCGAACCGCCAGAAGGAAAAACGAAACTGCCGTGCGAGCTAGTCAGCTCTCCTCATCGCGACGGCAAGAGCCCGGACCGCATCCTCGAGCGATCTGGCCGCCCCGGCGGCGTCGTTGGCGTCCAAGACCCGCCGTACCAGAGCCGACCCAACGATCACGCCGTCCGCCTCGAGCGCCGCGGAGTGGGCCTGCTGTGGTGTGGAGATCCCGACACCTGCGACGACGGGAACCTCCCCCGGCTCCGCACCCTCGACACGAGAGCACCGATATGCCGCGATATCTCGGCGCGCTCTCCGGTGACGCCCAGCTCGGCAATCCCGTACACAAATGGTGGATCCGCGGCAACGACCCTGTCGAGTCGAGCATCGGTGGTGGTCGGTGCGACGAAGAGAACCAACCCGAGCCCGCGCTCCCGAAATGCCTTAGCAAAGGGATCAGCTTCATCAACCGGCAGATCAGCAACGATTGCCCCCGACCCCCCGGCCTGCCGTACGGCGTCCGCAAAGTTCTCGATGCCCATTCTGAGCACAGGGTTCACATACGTCATCACAACAGAGGGCTTCCCCGTCTCAGCGACAACCTCGCTGAGGATCTCCAGTCCTACTTCCGCCCCCGACCCTGCGCGCAGTGCCCGTTCCCCTGCCGCCTGGACTACGGCGCCATCCATCAATGGGTCCGCATACGGGATACCAACCTCAAACGCGTCCGCACCTGCTTCTGCCATGGCCACGAAGAGCGCCGTTGACTCCTTCGGGGTAGGCAGGCCGGCGGTCATATACGGCATGAGTGCCGCCCTGTCCTCTGCCTTGCAGGCGGCAAACAAATCGGTCAGTCGCTGCCTACTCATCGGCATCTCCCCTGGCGATGATCTGCTGAACATCCTTGTCGCCACGGCCGGAGAGGTTGAGCACGACCGTCTTGCCGCGCAGCCTCTCGGCCTCCTTGACGATCCAGGCGAGCCCATGGGCTGATTCCAACGCCGGGATGATCCCTTCGCTCGAGGCAAGTTGGTAGACGGCGGCCACCGCCTCGTCATCTGTGACCGAGGTGTACTCCACGAGACCGGTGTCTTTGAAGTACGCGTGCTCCGGTCCGACTCCCGGGTAATCAAGACCGGCCGAGATCGAGTGAGCCTCCAGGATCTGTCCCTGATCATCCTGTAGCAGATACGTCATCGAGCCGTGGATGACCCCCGGGCTCCCGGCGACGAGGGATGCACCGTGAAGACCGGTGTCCAAGCCGTAGCCGGCCGCTTCGACACCGATCAATTCGACGTTGGATCCTACGTAGGGATAGAAGACTCCCATTGAATTGGACCCTCCACCGACGCAAGCGACTATCACGTCGGGCTCAGGCCGATCGATGCCGTCCATTTGGTGCTGGAGCTCTTCACCGATGACCTTCTGGAGCTCCCGCACCATCCAGGGAAACGGGTGGGGCCCGACTACCGACCCGATTATGTAATGGGTCTCGTCGACGGTGGCCACCCAGTCCCGCATCGCAGCTGAAACGGCGTCCTTTAGGGTGCCCGCACCCGATGTCACCGGCCGGACCTCTGTGCCCAGCATCCGCATTCTGTGCACGTTGAGAGCCTGCCGTTCTATGTCCTTCTCGCCCATGTAGACAACACATTCCTGCCCGAACAGTGCGCAGGCCGTTGCCGTCGCGACACCGTGCTGGCCGGCACCGGTCTCGGCAATGACACGTGGCTTGCCCATCCGCTTGGTCAGCAGGGCCTGTCCCATCGTGTTGTTGATCTTGTGTGCGCCCGTATGTGCGAGGTCCTCCCGCTTCAAGTACAAATCGATGCCGAGTTGGTCAGACAGGCGCCCCGCGCGATATACGGGTGTGGGCCTGCCGACATAGTCACGCAGCAGAAGATCCAGCTCTGCATGGAACGCCGGGTCTGCCCACGCCTTGGTGAACTCCGCCTCGAGCTCCTCGAGCGCAGGCATCAGCGTTTCGGGCGCAAACTGTCCGCCGTATGCGGCGAAACGGCCCTTGTCGTCTGGTCGATCCAATCTCACGTGCTCTTCGCCTTCTCGATGAAGTCAGCAACCATACCGTGGTCCTTCGATCCCGCCGCCCTCTCGAGGCCGCTCGAGGCATCGACACCCCACGGCCGAACCCGTGTGATCGCGTCGACGATGTTGTCGGGACCGAGGCCACCGGCGAGCACGAAGTCTCTCTCGAGCCCGTCGGCAAGCGCCCAATCGAAGGTCCGCCCCGTTCCCCCAATTGCCCATTCGACGGCGAGTCTAGAAGCGGGACACCCGGGACAGACCGGACATCGAGCCTGGGTGTTGGCCGGGTTGCATACAACACCAGGTGGCCCACGGCTTCCGCCGCCGCAGCCGTCTCCAGACGCATTCGGCCATACGGCTGTATCCCCGTTATTGCCGTTGTCTCGAGAATCTCGAGAGCCCGATCCGGTTCCTCGTCCATTGTCAGAAGCACCGACGCCAGGGATGTTCCTTCCGCGAGATCGATCGCCTTGCGTAGCGAGATGAACCTGGGCGACGACGGCACGTTGACGAATCCGACTGCATCGGCGCCGGCACGTTCTGCAACGGCTACGTCCTCTGCCGTCGCCAAACCACAAACCTTGACCCACGTCATGGCGCTACCGAGATGAGCTCGGCGATTAGGGCCGCAGGGTCCGCCGCGGTCACGAGGGCTTCGCCGACCAGGATCGCGTCGTACCCCGCTGCCGCCATCCGGCCGGCACCCGCGTAATTTGATACTCCGCTCTCTGCGACGAGGACCCGGTCCGCAGCGAGTCGTGGTGCCACCCGCTCCGCGACCGCCAGATCGGTGTGGAATGTGGCCAGATCGCGGTTGTTCACTCCTATGATCGAAGCCCCGACGTCTGCCGCAACTGCGGCCTCGGCCTCGCTATGTGCCTCAACCAGCGCCTGGATGCCAACAGTGGCACATTCGGCAAGCAATTGCCGGAGACGCGTTTCGCTGAGACCAGCCACGATCAGCAGAAGCGCGTCTGCGCCGGCGTTCCGCGACTCCTCGACCTGCCTGGGGTCGATGATGAAGTCCTTCCGCAGGACCGGTATGCCTACCGCGGCACGAACCCGCACCAGGTCGGCAAGCGACCCCGAGAAGTACTCGGGCTCGGTGAGTACCGAAATGGCAGATGCGCCTCCCTGCTCGTAGGCGAGCGCCCGAGCGACGGGATCCAGGCCCATGTTCAGATCCCCCCGAGAGGGTGATCGGCGCTTGATCTCGGCGATTACCCCGAGACCGGGACGCGCCAGTGCCTCCGCAAAATCACGGACGCCCGGTGTCGGCCCGTCCATGGCGACACCGTCGCGGTCGAGTCTGGCTTGCGTGGCGTTGATTATTTCGTCGAGCATGAGCCCCCGCATAGTAAAGCTGACCGGCTCAATCGGACAGCGAGCGCACGTATCGCACCAGACTCTCCACCTGCTCGTTAGTGAGCCGGCTGAAGGCGGGCATGTTTCCCGGCCCAACCTGAACAACGCCTGCAATCTGTTCATCACTGAGATTGAGATCTGCGTTCGAGCCGGCACCGATGTCGACGCCGATACCGCCTCTGCCGTCGAGGCCATGACACATCGCACAGGAGTGCACGTACAGGTCCTCACCGATCAGATTCGCTTCTGATGTAGAGCAACCGGCGGCAATAAGCACGAGCAATATACCGACGACCAGAGACTTCATTGCGCGAAATCTAGTGGCCGCGCGCCTTGTGCAATCGCACCACCACAGCCGACCCGCGCCCAACATCGCTCTTGAGCTCGATCCGCCCGAGACCGCAAACGCAAAGCCGAAACCTTCACGCTCGAAGTAGAGCCCGAGGAGATCTAAAGAAATCAGAGAGACATTGGGAGCGCAACCACTCGACCGCGGTGACCACTCACCGCGACGGCGGTGCCCGGGCCTACCTCGGTCCTGAGCATGGCTAGAGCGATCACCACTCCCCCTACGGGCGCCCGCACCGACGAAGTCACAGTCCCAACAACCTTGTCGTCCATCATCACCACGGTGCCCGGCTCGGGCGCATCCTCCGCTGACAGTTCGAGCCCGGAGAGCCGCCGGTTGACGTGGCCACGCGAGTCAATCCGTGCCACGAGCTCCTGGCCCAGGTAGCAGCCCTTTTCAAAGTCAACGTCGACCGTCACGTCGATGACCTCCTGAGGGATCGTCTTGTCATCCACGTCGATCCCCATCACCGGCTCGCCCGCGGCAATACGGACTCTCTCGAGCTGATCGCTCCGTGCGATCTCTCCCGCCGGTCTGGCGCCAACAACCACAATCCGCTCGGTAGGGACACGTCGAAACGGCATGCGAAAGCAGATCATGTCATCGACCTCGACCCACGCACCAGCAGGCGGGAGGTTGTCGACAACGTCGGCCCCGTTGGCCCCCCACACCTCCCAGATATCGCGTTCTTCAATCGACAGCTCGACATCGACCCGGATTTTGAACCGCCGCAGATCATCGGCGACAACATCGGCAAAACCGTGGTCACAGACCAACCCAACGCGCTCCTCGCCACGCAGAACGAGCAGGGTGGCACGTAGCTTTCCCTTTGGAGCGAGCAGCAACGATCGAGCCGTGCCCCCAACCCGAATGCCGGCAATATTCTGGCTCAGCAATCCATCGAGGAAGCTCACGGCGTCCGCCCCGGCTACCCAGACGAGCTGTGAGCGACCTCTAGCGAGCAACGCAGGCTCAGACATCCCGGGCGGCTTCCACGGCTGCCAGCACCGCGGCAGCCTTGTTCATACATTCCTGATACTCGGTGGCGGGGTCGCTGTCGGCAACTACACCTGCCCCTGCCTGCACCCATGCCTTGCCACCGGCAGCCACCATGGTGCGAAGCGCAATCGCAGTGTCGAGATTCCCCGAGAAATCCACATACCCGACAGCGCCCGCATACGGGCCCCTCGCTGTCGGCTCGAGGTCGTCGATTATCTCCATCGCCCGTACCTTGGGCGCACCGGAGACGGTGCCGTGGGGAAACGTCGCCCGCAACACATCGACCGGACCGATCTCGGGCCGCAAGCGACCCGATACTCCCGAGACGATGTGCATGACATGGGAATACCTCTCGATCACCATCAGATCATCAACCTGGACTGATCCGAACTCGCATACCCGGCCGAGATCGTTACGGGCGAGGTCGATGAGCATCACATGCTCGGCACGCTCTTTGGGATCTGCCAGCAATTCCGCTTCCAGCCGCTGATCCTCATCGCGGGTCTCGCCACGCGGCCTGGTCCCGGCGATAGGCCGGCTAGTGGCAACGCCGTCTCTCGCCCGTACCATGAGCTCGGGGGACGAGCCGACAATGGCGACGGCATCTGTACGAACGAAGAACATGAACGGCGATGGGTTGACCAGCCGCAGCGCCCGGTAGACGAGGAAAGGATCAACGTCGAGGTCGACCTCGAGACGAATCGACGGGACGATTTGGAATGCGTCGCCCTGCATGATGTGCTCTTTGGCGCGGACCACCGCCTGCTCGAACTCGGCTTTTGTCATGTTGGCTACCGCGTTCGGCGCGGCGGTGAAGGCAGGTCGTGGCTGTGCGGTATATCGGGCCGACGAGGCGAGCCGCTCGGCGGCCTCCGCCAGATCGGTCACCGCTAGGTCGTAATCCGCTCCGGGATCGTCTCCCACAAAGACATTCCGGATCAGATAGACGGTATCCCGGAACCGGTCGACGGCGCCGAGCAGCCCGAAAAATTGCCACATCATCTCGGGCAGCCCACGGTCGTCGTCGGGCCGGTTCGGCAAATGCTCGACGTGGCGCACCGCGTCGTAGGCGAGATACCCGACCGCGCCGGTGTGCAACGGCGGAAACTCAGCGGTGTGGCCAAGCTCCTCCGGGGACGGCACCGATAGCGACGCAATCGTCTGCTCGAGCACTGTGAGCGGATCACCCGGGGGAACCTCGATTTCACGACCCGACACTTCGCTTTGGCCGTCGCGGGCGGACAGAGTGAACTCGGGGCGGCCGCCAACAAAGGACCAGCGCGCCCAACGCTCCCCGCCTTCCACCGATTCGAGCAGGAAACCCGGCTCGTCTCCAATCAACTTCTCGAACACCGAGATTGCCGTTTCCCGGTCACCAAGCACCTCGACTGTGACGGGGACGACCTCGTAGTGGGATGCAAGCTCGATGAATCGATCGCGCGACAGGTCCGGTGTCATGCGGCGAGGTTAGACGGCGTCGCTGTGGCCCCGGTCACACCGCGGTCAGGCTGTCGAGACCAATCGACCGAAGCAACGAGTCAAAGAACGATGAGAGAGCGTTCACATTGCCGGTCACCATCAAGAGGCCGAATCCAGCCAGCATCAATCCAGAGAAGATGCTGATAGGCGTCAGGAAGCGTTTGATGCCGTTGACAACGGAGAAGGTCTTGGCCAGCAGAAGCGACGAGAGGAGGAACGGCACTCCCAGGCCAAGCGAGTAGAAGGCGAGCACCAGCATCGCCTGACCGGTGTCACCCGATGTCTCTGCGTTCAGGCCGAGGGTGATCGCCGCCCCGAGGAACGGTCCAATACACGGCGTCCAACCGAACGCAAAGGCCATTCCCATCACGGGTGGCGCAAAAGCGCCAAACCTGCTCGGGCGGACGTCCTTTCTTCGATCCTTCATGACGGGAAGCAGAAAATCGGGCTGCCACACCGCGGTGGTTGCGATGAATAGACCCATGACGATGATCACCCAGCCCGCCACCGTTGTGAACACGCTCTCCTGCAGCAGTCGGCCGAGGGACGATGCCGCGCCGCCAAACAAGACAACGAACACGAGCGTGAAACCTGCGACGAACAACAACGTCGCCCTGGTCACTTTCCACATGGACACGTTGCCTTCTGCAATCTCACGAGTCGAGTACCCGGACATCAGGCTCAAGTATCCGGGTAGCAGCGGCAGCACACACGGCGAGAGAAACGACGCAGCGCCGGCGAGAACCGCGGCAACCAGAGAGGTGTTGACCTCACCGAAAACGACTAGATGGCTCACTGGACAACTCCTACGCGGGACCTCGCTGGACGACAACACGGTAAGGCCCGGGTTTGTTCCAGGGACGGGCGGTGTGGTCCATCGATGCTTGCGCAGGGTAACCTCTCCCCGCTGATGCATTATCGAGACAGGCTCATACCGGCATGGCGGTGATATCGGAATTCACCATCCGTGACCGGCGAATACTCACGCTGATGCTCTTTGTCGCGCTCGTTGCCGGCTATGGCGGTAGCCAGCTGGCTCACACCCTCCCGTTCGCCCGCAATGCGCTCGACCTCAGTGAGGGCGGGATGAATTGGATATTCGCCGCTAGCCGGCTGGCATCTTTCCTCGGGCTGGCGTTCATGGTCTACGCCGATCGCCACGGCAGACGAATGCCATTCCTCATCGCTTTCTTGCTGCTTCCCGTCGGGAACATCCTCACTGCGATCTCGCCAGATCCGATCACTTTTGCCGTTTCCCAGAGCCTCACCCGGATCGCCGTTATCGCCGTCTCAGGCCTTGCGATCGTAATCCTCGCCGAGGAGTTGACGCCGCGGATCAGGGCTCTCGGAATCGGCCTGTATGCATTGGCAGGGGCGATGGGCTCCGGGATCGGATTGAGTCTGCTGCCGATCGCAGACGGCGGCGACTCTGCCTACCGCATCCTGTTTGCGATCACCGGGGTGGGCCTGCTCGCGGTACCGATCCTCGTTCGCTTCCTCGGAGAGAGCCGCGCATTTGTCTCATATGAGACCAAGGTGACTTTCCGCACGGCGCTCCGCGCCGGTCTTGGTCGTCACTTCTGGCCTATCGCCGCCATCTCCTTCCTCATCGCCATGTTCTCATCACCGGCCACCTCGTTTGTGATGGAGCGGCTTGTCAATGACCTGGAATGGGAAACCGGACCGGCCCGGTTCCTGCTCATGGTCTTCAGCGGGCTCGGCACCGTCGGGGTGATCATCGGCGGCAGGCTCGCCGACCAGATCGGCCGTAAACAGACGACCATCCTCTCCATTCTCATCGGCATGGTCGGCGGAGTGGCCTTCTACACCCAGGACAGCGGCTGGATCCTCGCTCCCGGTGTCTTCCTGGCGACGCTCGGCCTCGGCATGCTCACCCCATCGTTGGGGGCACACCGCTCCGAGCTATTCCCGACCCGGGTCCGTGCCACCGCAGCAGGCTGGATCACCAACGTTGCAATCAGCGGTAGCGTCGCTGGCTTTGTCTTCGGAGGTCTCGTTGTCGACCGCATCGGCCTGTCGGCAACGATCACTGCTCTGGCTGGGGGCCTTCTGATTGCCGCGCTGCTGGTCACCCGGCTGCCGGAGACGCGTGGGATGGATCTCGTCCGGACGAGAGCGGGCCGACAATCCCCCACCAAGCCAACGCGGCAAAACGCACAATCATCATCGCAGCCAGTGCCGACCACACACCGCGCAGACCCCAATCCCGCAACTGCACCACGGCAAGCACCGCTGCCATGATCACAGCGGCCGTCACGGTCGAACCCGCGAGGTACGCAAACCGGGACGCCCCGATGATGATCCCGTCCCATACAAAGACCACGGCATTGAGCGGTTGCATGAGGACGATGAAGACGTAGACGCCAGAGACCTCGGCGACAACTGCCGGATCGTTGCTGAACCACCCGGGTAGAAACGGCCAACCTGCTGTCAACACCGCAGCCAGCAGCACTCCTCCGCCAAGCCCCCAGCCCAGGAGACGTCTGGCGTAGCGGCGGGCCAGGGGACGGTCGTGGTCGAAGTGGAGGCCGATCAGAGCTTGAGCCGCAATCGCCAGGGCATCGATGACCAGCGCAAGGAAGAGCCAGAGTTGTATCGCCACCTGGTGCGCCGCGACGATTTCATCGCCCTGTCTGGTGGCTACAGCCGTTGCCAGGGTCAGCACCCCGAGTAGAGCTCCGCTGCGGGTAACCAGCGCCCGTCCGGCACCGACGAGAGGCCGAAGTGCCTCAACACCCGGCCATGATGCGCGAAGCGAGAACTCGCCACGCTCCCTCCAGAACAAGCGGATGAAGATCAGGGCTCCGATCCATTGTGCGATGGTGGTCGCCCAGGCAGCACCGGCAATACCCCAACCAAGCCCGAAGATCAGGATCGGGTCGAGAATCAGATTGAAAAGCGAGATCGAGCCAACCACCCACATCGGCGTCTTCGTGTTCTGATACCCCCGAAATACACCGTGGGCCACGGTTGCCAGCAGCACGGCGGGAAGGCCCAATACTCTGATGCGCAGGTACAGTGCGGCGCCGGTGAGCAGATCGGCCTGTGCTCCCATCGCCCGCAACACGGGCTCTGCGAGCAACTCGAGGAGCCCCGCGGTAATGACGCCGATGGCTACGGCTAGAAGCAGAGCCGCGCTGGTAAGCCGTCCTGCCCGGTCACGGTCGTCTACCGCAACCGCTCCAGCGATCAGTGGGGTCGTCCCGTATGCCAGGAAGTTGAACAGGAAAAAGGCAAGTGAGAACACGGCGACCGAGACGCCGAGGGCACCGAGCGGGACCCGGCCGAGCCTGCCGACGAAAGCGGTGTCGATCAACGACACCAGAGGATCGGCGGCGAGTGTCCCCAGCGCCGGTACCGCAAGGCGAAATATCTCCCTATCGAGATCGCGCCCGCTCACCGCTGCCTGCGGGGACGCCGCGCCTTGGGCTCATAGGGGCAGCGATCTCGCAACGGGCACTCCCAGCAGCGGGGGGCCCTAGCGTCACAGATGTCCCGGCCAAACTGGATGAAGCGCATGGAAATACCCGACCACGTCTCCTCGAGGTAGAGATCCTTCAGATCTGCCTCGATCTTGCCCGGGTCGCTATTTGCAGTGAGCCCGAGACGCCGGGCGACCCGGTTCACGTGAGTATCAACCGCGATAGCAGGGTCACCCCAGACTTCAGCAAGGACGACGCTTGCGGTCTTCCGGCCGACACCACGCAAGGTAACCATGGCATCCAGGTCACGGGGCACCTCGCCACCGAATTTCTCGACTATGTCGGCCGCGAGTGCAATGATCGATTTCGTCTTCTGCCGGTAGAAGCCCGTTGAGTAGACAACCTGCTCGACCTCCTCGGGATTGGCCGCAGCAAGATCCTCACAAGTCGGCCATCGCTCGAACAGCTTGGGTGTCACCCGGTTGACGTTCTCATCTGTTGTCTGCGCCGACAGCACTGTGCTGACCAACAGCTGCCACGGATCTGCAAAACCGAGCGCCGTCTTCATCTCGGGATATCGCTCATGGAGGCGTTTGAGAATGATCCGCGCCGAGCGGCGGCGCTGCGCGAGAGGTTGATCCAGGGGGTTGGTGGCTGCCATGGCGATGGAGTGTAGGAGGCGCAGGGGTCGAACCGACTTCGTTTCCCGATGGAGTGGCTCGCCCGGCTACGATCACTCCCGTGGATTTGCGAACTGCCGTTCAAGAGAGGGCTCGTGTCGAGGGAAGCCTCGTCCTGGTGGACGAATTCCTCAACCATCGCGTTGAGCCCGACGTGATCACGTCTGTCGGCAAGGAACTGACGGCCGCATTCAGCAGCCTCGAGCCCGACCTGATCGTCACCGCCGAAGCATCCGGGATACCGCCGGCGATGGCATGCTCGCATGCCATGGGTATTCCGATGGTCTACGCCAAGAAGTACCTGGGCACGGGTGACCGCTACTCATTCGCCAGGGAGGTGAGTTCCCCGACCAAAGGTGTCGAATACCGGGTCGAGATCGCCAGACGAGTGCTTCCGCCCGGTCTGCGGGTCATCGTCATCGATGACTTCCTGGCACGTGGAAGGACCGCAGAGGCGCTCGGCGAAATCGTGCTGGAAGCCGGATGCGAAGTGCTCGGGTTCGGTTTTGCCATCGAGAAGCAGTGGCAGGGAGGCCGAGAGCGTCTCGAGCGACATAACTGGTATGTCCATTCGGTGGTTGAGCTGGTCAGTATCGAGGGCTCATCAGTCGTCATCAAATGATCAACGCGGAGCGAATTGCCACCATCAGGGCTCGCTACGACGATTGCTTCGGCTGTGGGACAGCCAACCAGAGCGGCCTCCAGCTCGATGGCTTTCATCGGGACGGCGACCAGGTCAGCGTCACCTTCTTGCCGCAGTCCCATCACACCGGCTTTGCCGACATTCTTCATGGCGGCATCGTCGCCACCGCTCTTGATGAGATCATGGCCTGGACCGCAATGCTGGTAGAGGGCGTTCTCGTCGTCACCGGGACGATGGAGCTCCGATTTCGCAAGCCCGCACGTGCCGGGGCGACTTTTCGCCTCGTCGGCGAGCTCATCGAACGTCGGGGTCGAAGACTGATGATCAACGGGACACTGTACGACGGGGAGACAATGATCGCGGACGCCAATGCGATGTTCTTGGTCGTCGACGTACTAACAGACGGTTCCTAGGAGCTGAAGGCCATCAACAACCCGAACGCCGCCGCAAGATTGATCAAACCGGCGACGACCTGCCAGAACGCACGGGGATTTGCTTCAGGGCGGAGACCCTTTCTGAGCCTGTCCCCTGCGTTGACCTTCTTTAACAGGCCACGGCGAACATCCGGGTCATCAAAGTCATCATCCGGACGGTTCCGCGAACCAAACAGTGCTCCGGCCGCTCCCAATCCCATGTTGGTGTATCCCCCGCCGCTGGCTCCTCCTGCAAGGAGAAGGATCACCCCGGCGCCAAACGCAACGTAGGCGACGCCTTCGACCAAAGTAGCCGACGAGAACAGTCCGACGGCCGCGCCGAGCAAGACGATCACGGCCCAGCTGATTCCAAATGTAGCCAGATAGTCGGGCATCCTCTCCCGCAGCGGGAGAACGATGTCTTCCGGGGGCGTCATCCCAGTCACCCGATCGTCACTGAGTGGTTGTCTTCGGTGCGGGACTCGAGATAGCGCAAGATGCGGACGAACATGGCAATCATTCCGAGGATGATGAACAGAGCTCCAAAGATCCACCCGATGAACTCGAGCCCCGCGAAATAGCTGGTGCGACAATCCGACAGCCCGTTTGCGCACATTCCCCAGCCGGTACCGCCACGGTGAAGGTCGAGCAGCACCATGAGAGGGATCAACGCCACCGCGATGGCGGCGCCGATCAGAGCAATAATGATGGCGCGAAGTGCGATCATGCGCGGAGCATAACGCGGATGTGGAGAAACGCTTGCGATCGGGCGTGAGCGACAACGCGGCACTAGGGTGCTGGCTGCTAGAGAGAGGTTGATATTGGACTTCCACACCGAGGAATTCACGGATGAGGAGCGGGTCGTTCTATCCCGGTTCTTCACCAATCTCGATAGCCCCGTATTCGCCATCACCAACCTCCCCGAGGTGGTGAAGGGGGCGCTATTCGCCCGCTACAGCCGATCCTTCAAATCCGTGCGCAGGCTCTTTCTCGACGAGTTCTATAACGAACCTGAGGTCGGGATGAGAAGTATCGCGGAAGCGATCGAGATTGATGACCCGATGGTGAAGCTGCAGCGTGCTCAGGAGCTGTACGACCGGGTCTTCTCGGAGTACGGCGACGACTCGGTAGCTCAACTGGGCGGCGCTCACCTAGCCTGCGAGCAGGCGTCGAACGTCCTCACCAAGGTCCTCGAATGGGGGCGGCTTGCTTCCTATCTCGAGCAGAGCACCCGATATATCTTCTACGATCAGAAGCTCGGCGAGCGCTATCGCTATGCGATACCCCCTGAGATCGCCGGCTCGCGACATCAAATCGATACGTCGAGACCATGGACTGGCTATTCGACACCTACGCCGGGCTGGTACATCGCCTCGTGCCCTACTACGAGACCCTCTTTCCCAAGCAGGAGGGCGATTCCAGCTTTGTCTGGCGTTCGACAATCCGCGCTAAGGCATGCGACGACATCCGCGGGCTGCTGCCGGCGGCCACACGCTCGAGCGTCGGCATCTTTGCGTCTGGTCAGGCATACGAGACGATGCTGATCAAAATGCGCGCCAACCCTCTGGCTGAGGTGCGGGAATATGCCGACCTGATGCTGACCGAGCTCCGCAAGGTGATCCCATCGTTCATGCGTAGAGTCGACGTTCCCGATCGTGGCGGCGCATGGACCGGATACCTGGCGGGGATTGCCACCGACATGAACGAGATGGCGGCCCGGATCGAGACGAGCCCCGAGCCCCGCCCCGAGGTTGCCCTTGTCGAGTGGGACGATGACGCGGAGCTGAAGATCGCCGCCGCTGCTCTCTACCCATATACGGACCTGCCGGACGATCAAATTCTCGATGTGGTGAGCACAATGTCCGGACGCCGAGCGCAGCCAACTGCTTCGCGCATACATTGGAGAGCGAACCAATCGCCGGCACAAGCCGGGCCGCAGTCTGGAACGCTGCGACTACCGGTTCGATATCTTGTGCGACTACGGCGATGTTCCGCGATCTACAACGGCATCGGATGCTATCGATAGATTGGCAGCGACTCTCTCCGACTCACGGCTACATCACCCCCGACGCCATCGAAGACATATCCGCTACCGGGATTTGGGACGAAGCGATGGCAAGGACGAGGGCGCTGTACGACGAGATCAGCGCAGACATCGGACCCGACGTCGCCCAGTATGTAATCCCATTCGCATATCGCATCCGCTTCTTCTTCCAGATGAACGTGCGAGAAGCGTTTCATCTGCTCGAACTGCGCACCGGCCCCGGCGGCCACCCCGGCTACAGGCGAGTCGCTCAAGAGATGCACCGGCTCATCGCCGAGCAGGCAGGTCACAAACAACTGGCCGAAGCAATGAGCTACGTCGATCACAACGACTACGACCTCGCCCGTCTCGAAGGTGAGCGCCGCTCGGCGGCCAAACGAGCCGCACTAGGAATCACCGATCCGGAATAGGCTCGTCCCGGTGCGCCCAGATCTATTGAGACGCTAACGGGATCCGGAGAACCAAATGACCATCCTCGATGGCCCAGGATGCGCTGCCGACCAGCGAGTAATCGAGATAATCCGACTCCGCCTGCTGGACGAACCGCTGGCGTGCGTCGCCTTCAAGCGGTGGGATGCCCCGCTCCTGGACGGCCTTGGCGCGATCCTGGAACCGGGTCAGAAAGTCTTCGACATTGAGTTGAGCCACTTACATCCTCCTGGCGATCCTGACGACAGGCTAGCGGGCGTCTTGCGGGGCGGCTACGCTCGCGAAGGATGATCGATTGCAAGATGACGTTTGTCTCGGGCAAAGGTGGAGTCGGCAAGTCGGCGATCACCGCCTCGCTTGCTCTACGTGACGCCCGTCGGGGAAAACGCGTACTCGGTCATCGCGATGTCGGAGAGCATCGGAGCCGCCACACACCTCGCAACCGAGCCCCTCAGCTATACGCCCCGCCGGATCCGGTCGGGCCTCGATGCGCTGGCCGTCAACAAGAGCGACGCTCTCGATGAGTACCTGCGGCTACAGCTTCGAGTACCCCGTGCGGCGCCGACCAAAGTGTTGACGAGAGCCCTGAGTGTGCTCGCCGAGACCGCACCCGGTATCCGGGAGATCGTTACGATCGGCAAGCCCATCTACGAGCTGTGGCGTGGCGCGTACGACATCATCCTGGTCGATGCCCCGCCGCTCGGTCAGCTCTTCTCGTATCTGCGAGCGCCGTCGACCATCGCCGATCTAGTGCCTGCAGGAGCGATCCGGGCTCAGGCGGAACGGATGAAGCGCGGCACTCGACGACGAGGGCTCGTCTGCGTTGATCCTGGTCACAACCCCCGATGAGCTGCCGGTACGCGAGACACAGATGGCGCTGGAACAACTCGAAGACGAGCCGGTGATCAGATTGTCCGGGGTGATCACCAACCGGGTGCTCCCCGAACTCGGGTTGACGGCAGAACAGGTTGAGACGCTTCCCCAGGGCCCATACCGTGCCGCCGCCAGACATCACCATCTGGCACAGTCACAGCAGTTGCGGTGGCTCGACGAGATCCCGTGCAGGCCCGCGGTTTCCTTACCTGTTCGGCATTCACACCGCAGGCGAGGTCGCTGAGAAGCTCGCCGATCTGTGGGGAGAGCCCTCATGAGCACCCGCGTATTGGTGATCACCGGAGCAGGTGGCGTCGGGAAGACGACACTTTCAGCGGCGCTTGCGGTCACCGCGGCCCGTAATGGATTGAGAACCTGTGTGATCACCGTCGACCCTGCCCGGCGTCTCGCCGACGCGCTCGGCATCGAATCGCTCACAAACCACCCGGGGCCGGTTGCCGCCCAGCCGGGGCTCTCCGCCGCCATGTTGGACGTGACCGCAGCGTGGGACGCAATGGTGTACCGCCACGCTGATCCCGAGGTGGCGGAGCGCCTGCTCACCAATCCGTTCTTTCGTGCCCTCGCCGATCGATTCCCGGCGGCACAGGCATATGCAGCCGGGGAGCAAATGGCAGAGCACATCGAGTCCCACCGTTGGGATCTCCTCGTCGTCGACACACCGCCCGCGGGTGGAGGCCTCGATTTCTACACCGCCCCCGGAAAGATGCGGGAACTCATCGGGGGCAAGCTGCTCAAGTGGCTCACCGGTGCCAGTCTCCCGGGCAGGCGAGCCCTGTATCAGGGTGACCGCCCGCCCGGCGCTGAAACTGGCCGATGCCGTGCTCGGCGGGCCACTCCTCGAGGAGATCGCCGAGTTTCTGCTGGATCTTCGCTCGCTCTACGACGGCCTTTCCAAACGCGCCAGAGCCATCGAGAACCACCTCAGACAGGCGGAGTCGATCGTCGTGACCACAGCAGAGCCGACTCCCCTGCGTGAGGCGAGGCGGTTCTTTGAGGAGTTGGAGAATGCCACCGGCCGACCGGGAACGGTCGTGTTCAACAAGCAGCTACCAGAAGAGTGGACGGAGGTGAAGAATCTCCGCAGTCCCGGCATACCCGCCGGAGTGAGAAGCACAGCCCGGGAGAATTTGATCCGATGGGCGAGCGAGGTCAGGTTGCAGCATGACATCAAGCAGGAGTTCTCCACTAGATATGGCCTCCAGTTGATCAATGTCCCGTGGGCCAGCGAAGCACCAACATCCGTGGACGCTCTGGCCGGGTTGTTGATTCACTCCCCTGATCTGGCGGCATATGTCGAGGTAATTCGATCACATGACCGCAGAAGGCCCGAGCAACTCACGCAATTCGGCGAACAGTGCCGATCTTGGCTCGACCCGATGGTCCTCACCGAGACGGATCACCTTCTCACCCTTATCCGAAGTCATGTGCAGATAGACCGCAGCAGCACCGGGGTGATTCTGCAGCGCACCCCGCAAACGGTCGACCATGTTCCGTGATAATCGTGACGCCGGGATCCGCAGTCGCACCATCGCCTCTTCGCTCAGCTCTGGCTCTCTGAGCTGTTGGGCGATGAACTTCACATCGTCACCACGATGATCGACACGCCCGGTCACCACCAGGATGGCGTCTTCTCGCACCAGCGGGCCGAACTCGGCTACCACCCTCGGGAAAGCGACCACTTCGGCGCTCCCCTGGAGATCCTCCAAGGTGAAGAACAGCATCGGGTCGCCGGCTTTTGTGTAGCGACGGGTGATCGACCCGACTATGCCGCCGATCGTAACCTTGTCCTTGTCTGCCCGATCCCACAGACCAGGAACGGTACACGTGCACATCGCCCGTAGTGACTTCTCAACGCCAAACAGCGGATGGTCAGAGACATACAGCCCGAGCATCTCTTTCTCGAAGCCAAGCTGCACCTTCTTCGCCCAGTCATGCGACAGGCACGGTCACTTCAACCTGTTCGATCTCCATCTCGCCACCGCCGAACAGGCTGTACTGGCCCATCTCCTCGGCCCGTCGCCGTGAGATGGTGGCGTCGAGGATGTCGGGGTAGATCTCAAACAGACCACGTCTGCTGTGACCAAGCGAGTCGAATGCCGCCGGCCTTGATGAGCGACTCGATTGTCCGCTTGTTGAGCACGCGATAGGTCGACCCTGTTGATGAAGTCGCCAAATGACGTGAAACTCCCGTCGCGGTTGCGTTCCTTGATGACGAGCTCGACCACGGCTTCGCCGACGTTGCGAACCGCCGACATCCCGAATGTGATGTCACCATCGACGGCAGAGAAGTCGATATCGGAGCGGTTGACGTCGGGAACGAGGACCTTGATCCCCATCTGTCTGCACTCATCGAGGTACAGCGCCGTCCTGTCTTTGTCTCGCTTGACTGCAGTGAGCAGGGCCGCCATGTACTCGGCCGGGAAGTGAACCTTCAGCCACGCAGTCTGATACGCGACCAATGCGTATGCAGCCGAGTGCGACTTGTTGAAGCCATAGCCGGCGAAGTGAGCGATGAACCCGAACAGCTCCTTGGCGTGCGCCTCACCGGTTCCCTTGGCGACAGCAGCCCTCGATGAACTTCTGCTCCTCGGCTGCCATGACTGATGCGATCTTCTTGCCCATCGCCTTACGGAGTCGATCCGCCTCGGCCATCGTGAAGCCGGCGACCTTCTGGGCGGTCTGCATCACCTGCTCCTGGAACACCATGATCCCGTAGGTGTCGGCAAGGATCTCCTCGAGATCGGGATGGGGGTAACTGACCTCGGAGCGGCCGTTTTTGCGATCGGCATACTCGGTGTGCATCCCCGCTCCGAGCGGTCCGGGCCGGTAGAGGGCGTTGAGCGCAGTGAGGTGCTCGAACCGATCGGGCTGGAGGTTGCGCATAAGCGCTCGCATCGGCCCACCCTCGAATTGGAAGACTCCCATTGAGTCGCCGGCCTGAAGCATCGCGTAGACCTCGGGGTCATCGAGAGGGATCAGATCGATGTCGGGGCGTGATCCGGTGTTCTTGTCGATGAGCTCGAGCGCCCGCTCGATGGTGGCCAGGTTACGGAGACCGAGGAAGTCCATCTTGAGGAGCCCGAGCGCCTCGACCCCGTGCATCTCGTATTGGGTGACGATCTCGGCGCCTTCGCCTTTCTGCTGCAATGGCACGATCTCGGTGAGCGGAGTCGGTGCGATGACAACTGCGGCGGCATGGATCGAATCCTGGCGACGCAGACCTTCGAGCCCGCGCGCCGTCTCGATGACGCTCTTGACATCGGGATCCTGATTCGACAGCTCACGCAGTCCGTGGGCGCCGGTGTACCAGTCCTTGACGGTAGAAGGAGCATCGGGTGGGGGCTCCTCGAGACACTGAGCCAGCGTCGCTTCCTTGCCCAGGATCGCCGGTGGCATCAGCTTGGCCGCCTTGTCGCCGAGTCCGTACGGGAAGCCGAGCACCCGCGCCGCGTCTCGGATGGCCTGACGACCCTTGATCGTCGAGAACGTGATGATCTGAGCGACGTGATCCGAGCCGTATCGGTCGGAGCAGTACTTGATCATGTCGCCGCGATACCGCTCATCGAAATCCATGTCGATGTCGGGCATCTCTTTGCGACCCGGATTCAGGAACCTCTCGAAGATCAGACCGTATTCGAGTGGATCGAGCTTGGTGATCCCAAGGCAGTAGGCAACGATCGACCCAGCGGCGCTTCCACGTCCGGGCCCGGTGCGGATCCTGTGCTCGGTTGCGTAGCGGATCAGGTCCCACACGATGAGAAAGTAGGCGGAAAAGCCCATGTCCTCGATGACTCGTAGCTCGTATTCGATGCGCTCCCGGGCCTCGGTCGGTAATGGGTCTCCGTAGCGCTGCTTGGCGCCCTCCATCACCAGATCCGCGAGGAAGCTCTTCTCCGTCTGACCATCCGGTACCGGGAATTGGGGCAGCAGGATCTGACCAAACTCGATCTTGTGGTCCACCCGCTCCGCGACCAGCAATGTATTGCTGCACGCACCGGGGAAATCCTCGTCGGGGAAGAGCGCGTTCATCTCGGCGGCGCTCTTGATGTAGAACTCGCTGCCGTGGAATTTGAAACGGTCCTCGTCCGACTGATTGGCTCCGGTCTGGATGCAGAGCAGCACGTCGTGGGCATTGGCCTCGTGGGCGTATGTGTAGTGGCTGTCGTTGGCAGCGATGAGAGGGGCATTGATGTCCAGTGCTATCTGCGTCAGATCGCCGAGCACCTTCTTCTGCGCCGGGATGCCATGATCCTGGATCTCGATGAACCAGTTGTCTTTGCCAAAGATGTCCTGGTACATCCCCGCCGCAGCGACGGCGGCGTCGTAGTCGCGTACCTGGCCGACGTTGCCCTCTTCGCTCGACGCATCCGGTGCCAGCATCTGCGGCACATGCCCACCGAGGCAACCGGAGAGCGCAACAAGGCCCTCGTGGTGCTCGCTGAGCAACTCGACGGTCCATCCTGGGCTTGTAGTAGAACCCCTCGAGGTAAGCCCGGGATGCCAGCTTCATCAGGTTGGCATACCCGGTGTCGTTTATCGCCAGCAACGTCATGTGATAGCGAATGTCATCCCGGCGCGGTGGCCGGTCAAAGCGTGATCCGGGGGTGACGTAAGCCTCGATACCGATGATCGGCTTCACCCCGGCGCCGAGCGCGGCCTTGGTGAAGTCAACCACTCCGTAGAGCACACCGTGGTCGGTGATGGCCACCGCTGGTTGGTTATCGGCCGCGACGGCCCTAACCAGGTCGTTCACCCTGGCCGCCCCATCGAGCATGGAGAACTCGGTGTGAACGTGCAAATGGGCAAAGCGATCGACGGGCAACTGTCCTCCAGTAAGCGAACTACACCCATGTAAGCACGGTCGCGGCCCGCTGGCTACACCGCGAAAAGCTGCAATTCAGCGGTTGGCACCACCCTGGCTACTATCACCGTACCCAAAGGCCTATTTGACTTATCGGAGGCAATAATGCGTATCGGGATTCTCACCGGCGGTGGCGACGTACCGGGTCTCAACCCAACCATCAAGGCTGTCGTCAACCGGGTTAGCGAGGCGGGGCACACGGTCGTCGGCATCCGGCGCGGCTGGGGCGGGCTGCTCAATGCGAACCCCGAGGATCCGGCGAGCTGGGACGAGCACATGCTCGAACTAACCCAGCAGACAGTGCGAACAGTTGACCGCACCGGCGGCACTTTCCTCCACACGTCACGGACCAACCCGGGCAAGGTCAAGCCTGGAGACGTCCCCGACTTTCTGGCAGACCGCGCCGTAGGTGAAGGTCCATATGACTTCACCGACCACGCCCTCAAGGTCGTCGACAAGCTCGGCATCGATGTGTTGATCCCCATCGGTGGCGACGACACCCTCAGCTACGGGCTGCGCCTGCATCAGGAAGGTGTGCCCGTAATCGGCATCCCAAAGACCATGGACAACGACGTTCACGGCACCGACTACTGCATCGGTTTCTCCACGGCGGTAAGCCGTGGCGTCCAGTTCATCCACAATCTGCGCACGGCTACCGGCTCACACGAGCGAATTGCAGTTGTCGAGCTCTTCGGTCGCTACAGCGGTGAGACGGCGCTGATGACCGCCTACCTGGCCGGTGTCAAGCGGGCAATCATCTCCGAAGTCCCCTTCAACATCGACCACCTTGCCGACCTGCTCATCGAGGACAAGTCGGACAACCCTTCCAACTACGCAATGGTCACCATCTCCGAGGGTGCCCGACTCGAAGGCGGAGACATCGTGGTTTCGGGACAAGCGGATGCTTTCGGCCACCGCAAGCTGGGCGGAATCGGCGCGCTCACCGGAGAGCTACTCAAAGAGCGGACCGGCGAGGGCATCATCTTCCAGCAGGTCGCCTATCTGATGCGTTCCGGTGCACCCGATTCGCTCGACCTGATGGTCGCACTCAACTACGCGGTGATGGCGGCCGACCTCGCCATGGAGGGTGCCAGCGGTCGAATGGTGGCTTGCGCGGCGGCACATACACCAGCGTCCCCATCAGCGTCACCGGCGAGGGCGTCAAGCGCGTCGACGTTGACGAGTTGTACGACCTCGAGGGATATCGGCCCAAGGTTCGTCACGTCACCGGAAAGCCAATGTTCCTGTACTAGAGGCACCAGACAAAGTATGCAATGGAATGGCCGCCCTCTTGGAGGGCGGCCATTCTTCGTTACCCCGGTCGTCGACTACGGCACAAGCATCACGGGACAGGGGGCATCGTGGACGAGGCGATTCGCCACGGAACCGAGCATGATCCGCTCGATCAGCCCTGCACCCCGTCGGCCTATCACCATCACGTCTGCGTCTATCCGTTCGGAATAGTCGAGCAGCATGCGGGCCGGATCTCCGACATCCTCAATCTGGACGACCTCCAGGTCCGACAGATCGATCTCGGCGATTGCTGCATCGAGGATCTCTCTTTGAGCCTCTGACAGCGAGTTACTCAACGCCGACGGCGTCGGAGGTGATCCGACGATCCCCCACCACCCCTCCGGCGGTCTCACAATCGTCACCAGGTGCAGCACCGCACTGTTCTTCCTGGCGATGTCGGCGCCCACCCGCGCCGCATGTCGCGACTGGTCAGAGCCATCAACACCGACAACAACGTTCCGCACGTCCCAACCCGGCACATCCATCAACGCCTCCATATCTGGTACTCACAAACTACCGCGACACAGTTCAGACCACCAGCCAATTACCCGGCGCCGACACGTCCCGACCAAGACCACCGGCCGGCCGGGAGGCGACTAGGTTGAGTTGGTCCTATCAGGAGTTGTCCATGTCCGTTATCGGAGTCCTCACTGCCGGAGGTGACTGCCCCGGCCTCAACGCCGTCATCCGCGGAGTAACCGTTCGTGCCATCAAGCGGCACGGAGCCGAAGTGATCGGCATCAAGAACGGGTGGGAAGGCTTGATGGAGGGTGACACGATCGCGCTCGACCGGGACGCTGTGCGTGGCATACTCGTCCGCGGTGGCACCATCCTCGGCTCGTCACGGATGGACCCATACGTTCACGGCGACGGCTACGCCAGCTGCGCCAAGACCATCGAGCAAAACGGCATCGACAGCCTGATCGTGATCGGCGGGGATGGGACACTGCGCTCGGCATTACAGCTGTCGCAAGAAGGGCTTCCAATTGTCGGAGTCCCGAAGACCATCGACAACGACATCAACGGCACCGACACCACGTTTGGCTTCAGCACTGCCGTTCAGGTGGCCACCGATGCAATCGATCGGCTGGTCAGCACCGCCGAGTCACACAACCGGGTAATCATCGTCGAGGTGATGGGGCGGACCAAGGGGTGGATCGCAACCTACTCCGGCATAGCGGGCGGCGCCGATGCCATTCTCATCCCCGAGCTCCCGTATGACCTCGAAGAAGTGGCTGAGATCATTCGTCGGCGACATCGCCATGGACAGCGATACACCATCGTGGTCGTCGGCGAGGGAATCGAAGCCCCTCCAAACGCGGCCAAGGCCGTGACTCGCAAGGACGCGTTCGGGTTCGAACGCCTCGGCGGTGTGAGCTACCAGATTGCCGACGCCCTGGAGGAGATGACCGGGTTTGAGACCCGCGTCTCGGTGCTCGGGCACATCCAGCGCGGTGGCACGCCATCAGCATTCGATCGTGTGCTCGCCACCCGTTTTGGAGTTGCAGCCGCCGACCTTGCGGTGGCCGGTGAGACTGGTGTCATGGTCGCAGTACACGGTCTCGATATCGTTGCCGTTCCCATGGAGAAAGCTTGTGCTGAGATCCGCGGTGTGCCCGACGATCTCTTCGACACAGCATCCACCTTCTTCGAATAGCCCTACCCGCCTCCGAGGGGTGGGCGCTTCCTCGGGCGTTTCTTGGGAACGACTGCCGCCGATTTCACGGCAGAGTGCAATTCGTCAAACGCTGCCTCGATCGAAGCCGCAAACACCCCAACGTCCGGCACGATCGCGTAGTCGGCGTTGAAGCCCCAATACATCTGCCCGGCGTACGAGAAGAGCGCCACCCCGATGCCGTGCCCGTGCCACAACGGGACGAGCGCATACGACTCCAGCATTTGAGATTCGAGTAGGTAGAGCGGGAACTGCGGCCCGGGTACGTTCGTCACGGTCATGTTGAAAGGTCGTACCCCTGTGGCGAGACGGCTTGCCATTGACACCAGCGTCGCAGGAGCACCCGCCGACAGCCGTACCAGGGTCGCCGCTCCGAGAGCCTGATTCGTCTCTTTGAGGTGTCGGGTCGCCTGCTTCACTGCCTCCAAACGCGACAGGGGATCGGGATCAGCAACCGGAAGGCTCACCAGCCACATCGCCACCCGGTTGCCGAGCGTCCCCCGCTCGTCCTGACTCCGAATCGACACGGGGGCCATTGCCCGGAAATCAATGTCATCGAACTCGTATCGGCGGTGCTCAATGAGGAAGTTGCGCACACCACCGGCGACCGTTGCCAGCACTACATCGTTGACACTCCCGCCAGCCAAATTCTTGATTTCCTTGACCGCGCTGAGCGGAGTGGCCAGTGTGTCGAACAGGCGACTCGGCCCGACCTCTCCATTGAGCGGCGTATCCGATGCCTTGGTCAGCCAGCCCGAGGCGAGCGAGTACCCGGCAGCCCTGACCCGGTACAGACCCTCTCCGGCCAGCTGGGCGGCCTCGTCGGTGAGCTGCCGAATCGATCTGGCTGCCCGAAGTGCCCTGCCGGTCCTGCGTGCCGTCTCTTTGATCAGCAGCTCGCTGCCCGACGGTACCGGTCTTGGCACGAATGGCTTCGGCTCTTTGATGTCCCCGGATGGGGCGAGGTTCAGCAACACCGCCATCAAGTCAACTCCGGCGATGCCATCGATCATGGCGTGGTGAATCTTCGAGATGAGAGCAAACCGATCTCCCTCGAGACCCTCGACGATGTTGAATTCCCAGAGAGGCTTGGAATGGTCCAGTTGCTGGGAGACGATTATCCCGACCAGGTCCTTGAGTTGCTCCATCGAGCCCGGACGGGGAAGGCTGTAATGCCGGACGTGGTAGTCGAGGTTGAAATGCTCGTCGTCAACCCACACGGGATGATCCTCCAACGGCACTCGCGCCAACCGCTGCCGGTAACGGGGAATGAGCTCCAACTTGGACTCGATCAACCGCCGAATCCGGTCTTTGTCGATTCCGCCGTCCGACGTCTGCAACGGTGCCGCCGCAAAGAGGGCAATCGCCCCGACATGCATATGAGCCGAACGTGACTCGAGCGCCAAAAAGGAGCTGTCGAGATACGACAGCCGCTCGTAGTGTCCAGACATCACAACCCCCAGGGAACGTCGCTGCGACATCAGCCTACCCAGCGGGCGACGGGCAGCGCATCATCGTCGGCGACCTCAGATCGCCTTGGGGTCACCAAGACGGTCCAGGGACGCCTCGAGATCATCCGGGAGCGGCAAGTCGACCTCGCGCTGAGTGCCATCCGGTAAAGGAAAGCGGAGCCTGGTCGCGTGTAACCAGACCCTCCCCGGATCGGCCAGGGTCGTCTCGCCGGTGCCATACGTCCGATCACCGATCAGGCCATGGCCGATAGATGCGAAGTGAACGCGGATCTGGTGAGTGCGGCCCGTGTCGAGCTCAACCTGCGCCAGGGTGCAGTCCTCCCACGTCTCCAGCCGTCTGTAGTGGGTGCGCGCCGGCCGACCGTCCTGCACGATGGCCATACGGGTAGGCCGCAGCGGATCCCGACCGATCGGCGCCTCAATGGTCCCTGTGGCTGCCGCGAGACGACCACCGACCATCGCAATGTACCTACGCCCGACACGTCTCTGCTTCAGCTCGCTCTGCAGGTACTCGTGCATCTCCGCCGTCCTGGCAACTAGAAGCAGGCCCGACGTATCCCGATCGAGCCGGTGCACCAACCCCCAGCGATGATCAACGCCGAGATCGGCCAGTTCCGGGAATCGGAAGGCTAGACCGTGTGCCAATGTCCCTTGCTTGTTTCCGGACCCGGGGTGAACGACAAGTCCGGCAGGCTTGTCGATGACGAGCACGTCATCGAGCTCCAGCGCCACCGAGAAGGACACCGGCTCGGGAATGAACTCGTCGTCGTCCTCCACAACCGGGTAGTCGATGACATCGCCTGTGTGCGGAACGGTGCCCCTGCCTGCCGATCGACCATCGATGAGAACCGAACCGGACTCAATAGCTGACCGGGAAGCAGCCCGGCTCATCCCGGCCAACACAGCGAGAGTGCGATCAAGCCGGACACCATCGAACTCCTCGGTTACGACGACTATGGCACGCTCAATCATGAGGAGCACCGGCAAACAGCAATGTCAGCAGCAATGCGGCAACACCGATGTTCAGAGACGCATCGGCAACGTTGAACGTCGGGATAAACCACCAATCAATCCAGTCCACTACGGCACCGTCGAGAAACCCGGGGCCCCTCAAGACGCGGTCTGTCAGGTTCCCCAGTGCCCCACCCAGAATCAGACCGAGCGCAAACACCTCAATCCGGCGGCTCGACTTGCCCAGAACGTAGAGGAGGAACCCGATGATCGCGATCCCAATGACCCCGATCAGCTGGCCTGAATCGGTGAGGCTGGAAAACGCGGCGCCGGGGTT
Source organism: uncultured bacterium (assembly GCA_963731695.1). Lineage (GTDB taxonomy): Bacteria > Actinomycetota > Acidimicrobiia > Spongiisociales > UBA5794 > JAAETI01. Next base: position 59,401 of record CAVSWM010000003.1, read on the forward strand.
CTTGGTATAGGTGAAACGGAGCCAGTCCCCGATTATCCGCGTCGGGCCATCGGCAAACGCCTGTTGTGCCCAGTTCTTGGTGATCTGATCAATGAGGAGGACCACGCCCGCGGAGAGCAAAGCCAAACGGTGCGCCGTGTCTCTCGGCAATGATTCAGTGAGGTACATGACCGACCTGCCAGGCTCTACGCCTTGTCGGCATGCTCCACACATGTCGTCGCATACGGGAGCGCCTCGAGACGCTCAACGAGGATCGCCTTGCCACCCACCAGGCAGGTGCCATAGGTTCCCTTTTCCATACGCTTCTTGGCGGCCCGCACCTTTTCGAGAAGAGCCTTGGCGTTCTCGAGCACCGACAGGTCCATCTCCAACTCGAGCGCCAGCGAACCACCATCGGCGCTCAGCGGATCGGCGCTGTGCTCCGCGCTCGTTGACCCCATGCTCGCCTCGGAGAAGACGCTGTCGTATTCGTCGATGATCTCGAGAAGACGCGCTTCTTCATCATCGAGTTTGGTTTGAAGTCGTTCCAGAGTGGACTTAGCCAGATCTCGAGACAAGAAGACCTCCTTTGCGAACCGGGACGATAACAGGAACCCGTGCGTCTTGGTCAATTCCAGGCTTTGTCGAGCCGCGATATGAGGTCGTCAGCGGAGAGATCGATGGCCACAACCCGTTTCCGCCGTGACCCGGCGCCACCGATGAGCCGTAGCCGACAGCCAAGCGTCTTTTCGAGGAACGCAAGCAGCGCCTTGTTGGCGCGACCCTTCTCCGCAACGGCCGTGATTCGTACCCGTAATGCACCCGCGTAGTATCCGACGATCTCATTTCGTCGGGCACCCGGCACGACCCATATGGTGATTAGCGACCCGTCGGGATGACTGCGGACGACCTCTCTGGCTGACATGCCAATAGGGTAGATGCCGGCATCTAGTCGTGGATCGTCAGATACACCAGGGTTTGGTTGAGTAGCTGGTACGCGACTTCGCCGAACGTAATCGGTCCCCCGACATCGCCGGTCGTCTTCCCCTCGAGCTCGGAGTAGACGAAGTTGAGAATGCAGTTGCATGAGAACGCCGGGCTGGTGGTGCCGACGGGGAGACGCGACACAAACTCAGCCACATAATCCCCGACCTGCGCCGCCAATTTGTACTCCACGCCTTCAAACACCGGGCCATACAACGAGACCGGGCGATCACCGTCGGGAACGGTCTGGAACGATACGTTTACCATGGCGCCGAAGTAATCGGCCACCAGCGGCAGCCGTGTGTCGTGGCCAACCTCCGCCAGGTAGTCGGCAAACAGCCTCGGGACCCCGTCGACGTTGACTTTGCTCTGGGAAAACCCCGTCGCATCGAAGGTGAGCGCCGGGCCCTCTCCCTGGGTGAATAGGTTGACGATGTCTGCCGACGCAAGAACCCCTTCAGGTAGCTCGGCGTGGAGAGCAACGGCAATCGACCCCGAGCAAGTGTTCCCGGCGCCGGCAAATACCTTGGGCGAGGCAGTCTCGAGCTCATCGAGATGTACCCCCGATACCCAGCCGACGATGGGTCTGTCGAACAGATGCGGGTACTCGGGCGCCTCAGCGGCATATCTAGCGTGAACCTCACTTCCGGCCGGCATGATCACGATGGTGAAGCCGTTGGAGAATCCATCGACGGGCAGCCGGGGAAGTTCATCCGGCCCGTATGTCGCCAGCCGGACGTCGCACACCTGATCGGGCAGTTCATCGGCGTAGATCAGGGCGGTGCTGACCCGCCCGCCTTCAGGCGTCATGAAGTACGGGATGGTGCCCCCGATCCATGCACCTGCAGGGAGTTGTGACAACAGCGCCTCATCGCCGGCAAGCAGCAGTCTCTCACCGGCGAGGATCCGTTTGGCAATTTCAGCGACAGAGAAGAGCCCCGCTGTCATGTTGTTCCTTTCGCGACGACGGCCTCACCAAAAAGCGTCGTGATGTCGGTTGACAAGAGACTCTGGTTCTTCTCGAAGAACCCATACACCTCGTCGACGACCTGGTCACGGTCATGTGGAGCCATGCCACTACGTGTCTTCAATGCAACTCTCTGCATCAGTATCTTGAGCGCCAGGAACTGACAATCATGGACATCTGGTTGATCCACCAGCACCACCCACCGGGGGTCGTCACGTTGCGGCAGCATCCGTCTCCTTTCCGAGTCCATGTGTTTGCCGAGTCGGCGTCCCCCGCCCATGCGAAAGGGCACTTGTTCGACCCCCCGGATCGATTGTCGACCGATGGCGCGGGTTCCTTAGCTGTCTCAATGGCTCTGCTCCGGAATGGGGAGGGTGATGACAAACACCGCTCCCGGATTGCCGTCTTCAACAACGATCTGACCATCGTGCTTGTCAACAACGATCGAGCGGGCTATCGACAGACCCTGTCCGCTCCCCTTGCCTACCTCTTTGGTCGTGAAGAAGGGGTCAAATATCCTGTCGATGACTTCCGCAGG
>CAVSWM010000004.1:0-53232 GCA_963731695.1 uncultured bacterium
CAAATTGGTGATCTCGTCCGATGGCGCAGCTGTTATGGTTGGGTCATTCCCACCCCGGGGAGTTCGGGAACGCCGAACTGAGAGGGTGGCCGGTAGAGCTGCTCTGGACGCCACCGACCCGCGGAACCTGATCTGGGTCATGCCAGCGGAGGAAGCGTGTGGACGACGCAAAGCCAGAATCGGCGCTTATCATTGCCGGAGGAAGCCCGGTCGAACTCGACCTGGTGACCCAACTGGCTGATATGCCTGGGTAGTGGCAGCCGATTCGGGCCTCGATCAGGCATATCGCCTCGACATCTCCCCCGATCTCGTTGTTGGGGACATGGACTCAGTAACGGCCGGCTCGCTGGCCAGGGCTAGCGCAGCAGGGGTTGCAATCGAGAGACACCCGGTGGACAAGAACGCCACAGATCTCGAGCTTGCGATCCGCGCCGCGGCCCGTGCCGGCTACGGCCATGCGACGATCATCGGAGGTACCGGGGGGCGGATTGCCCACACCCTGGCAAATGCCATGGTGTTGCTCGAGGATCACTCGATCTCGCTCGAATGGCGGACCGCCCGGGCCACAATCCTGGCGCTTCATGTCGACGAGTCCCATGTTTATCAGCGCAGCCGAGGCACGTTGCTGTCGGTGATCGCCGTAGGTGGCGAAGCACGATGCATTCCAAGGGACTGCGGTGGCCGCTGGACGGTATCTCGCTGGCGTCCGGATCGACCGGGGTGTCAGCAATGAGATCGTGATGACCAGGCGAGGGTTTTGGTTACAGGTGGACAGGTATTGACCGTCCAGGAAAGCGAATGACCATGCCGATTCGCCGCTTTTTGACCATGACGCTGATATTGACTCTCCTCGGCACCGCCTGTGGCGGCCGACGAAGTCTCGAATACTGCCGGCGCGACATCCGGTGCTGTTACCGAGACCACAGCCATGTCGATCCGAGCGTCGAGCTGTGACACGTCGATGAGATCACATTGCTCACCCACGAGTCCTTTTCCTTGTCGGATGGAATGCTCGATCAATTCACCGAGCAGACCGGGATCAAGGTGAACGTGCTCGATTCGGGTGACGCCGGCGCTGATACTCAGTCAGGCGATCCTCACCAAGGACTCACCCATTGCCGACGTGATGTACGGCGTTGACAACACATTCCTCTCCCGGGCTCTGAGCGAGGACATATTCCTCGAGTATGAGTCCGACCTACTGGCCGACGTGCCCGATAATTGATCGTGGATCCTCATGTGACCCCAATCGACTTTGGTGACGTGTGCGTCAACTACGACAAGGCCGCTTTCGCGGGTACCCAACCTCCGCAGACATTGGCCGATCTGGCTGATCCGCAGTTCAGGGACATGCTCGTTGTCGAGGATCCGGCCAGCTCTTCGCCGGGGCTTGCTTTCCTGCTCGCCACAATCGGCACATTCGGCGAGAACGGCGACTACACCTGGCGCGACTACTGGTCTGACCTCAAAGACAACGGTGTCACCGTCACCTCCGGTTGGTCGGATGCCTACTACGGCGAATTCAGCGGGGGTGGCGAAGGCGGCGAACGACCGCTCGTGGTCTCCTACGCCTCATCGCCCGCAGTCGGCGTCTATTTCACCGATCCGCCACCCAACGACGCACCCACCGCGTCGTTGCTCGACGGCTGTTTCCGGCAGGTCGAATACGCCGGGATTCTCGCAGGCACCGATGCCCCCGGCGCGGCGGCCCAGCTGATCGACTTCCTGCTATCTGTGCCCGTGCAGGAGGACATCCCGCTCAACATGTTTGTTTTTCCAGCCAACTCTGGGGCGGAAATACCCCAGGTCTTCACCGATTTCTCGCCAGTGCCGGTTGCTCCCGTCACGGTTCCCGGGGAGACTATTGAGCAGAATAGGGAGGAGTGGATCAACGAGTGGACGGACACTTTGCGTTGAGGAAAGCCGGGAGGGTCGCCGTCGTGGCGATTCCCCTGTTGTTCCTCGTCTACTTCTTTGTCTATCCACTCGTGACGGTGCTGGTGACCGGCTTCACGTCCGACGGCCGCCTCAATCTCGGCCCGATCAGGACGGTACTGGACCGGCATGCCCTGCTAAACGTGGCCTGGTTCACGTTGTGGCAGGCCGTCGCCTCGACCGTGCTTACCCTGCTGATTGCTCTGCCCGCCGCTCACGTGATGGCCCGGTACCAGTTCCCGGGCAAAGAGTTCGTTCGGGCGGCAATCGTCGTCCCGTTCGTGCTGCCAACGGTGGTCGTCGGTAGCGCCTTCCTTGCTCTGCTCCGGCCAAGCGGTCCCCTGGGCGTCGATCTACGACAAACCATCTGGGCCATCCTGCTCGCCCACGTGTTCTTCAACTACTCGATCGTGGTGCGTACGGTCTCGACATACTGGGAGCGCATAGACCCATCGCTCGAGGAGGCTGCCGCGATGCTGGGTGCCGGTCGTTTCCAGGCTTTCCGGAAGGTGACTCTGCCGATGCTGCGACCTGCAATTGCGTCCGCGGCGTCGCTGGTGTTCCTCTTCACATTCACCTCGTTCGGGATCATCCTTATTCTCGGCGGGCTCACACATTCCACCATCGAGGTCGAGATCTGGCGCCAGGCAACTGGTCTGATCAACTTCGAGGTTGCCGCTGCCCTCGCACTCCTCCAGATCATTGGTATTACGGTCACCTTGTTCCTCTACTCCCGCTACCAGGAACGCCGTACCGTCGAGTTCGAGCACCATGGTGTTGCCGACGCGCGGCCGCTGGTGACGCGGGGCCAACGACTCGATGTGCTCGCAAACCTGCTGGTCATGCTGTTGCTGCTCGGTACCCCGCTTCTTGTTCTCGTTGACCGATCGTTGCGAACGGAAAACGGCTACTCGCTATCGGCCTATCGACATCTGGGCGAGCGCATCGCCGGAATGTCGGCGCCTGCCACGACCGCGATATGGAATTCCGCTCGCTTTGCGGTGATCGCCACATTGCTGGCCGTCACCATCGGGCTCGCCGCAGCAACCGTCGTCGCCTACCGCCGTGGCTGGCTATCCCGGTCCTTTGACGCGTTGCTCATGCTGCCGCTCGGGACCTCAGCGGTAACGCTGGGGTTTGGCTTCCTGCTGGCGCTCGACGCACCGATCGATCTGCGCACCTCGATCTGGATCATCCCGATCGCCCATGCAATGGTCGCCATCCCATTCGTCGTGCGCACGGCAGTACCGGTCATGCGATCGGTACGACACCGACTCCGCGAGGCCGCAGCCATGCTCGGGGCACCCCCCGAGCGGGTATGGCGGGAGATCGATTTACCCCTCGTCGTCAAAGCCGCCTTGATCGGAGCCGGATTTGCCTTTGCGGTCTCTCTCGGCGAGTTCGGCGCTACCTCGTTTCTGGCCCTACCGACCAACCCGACGTTGCCGACCGCTATCTTCCGGCTCCTCGGAAGACCAGGAACGGAGAGCTTCAGCAACGCTATGGCACTGAGCACCATTCTGATGATCGGAACGACGGCAACAATCTTGCTGATAGAACGGCTACGCACCGATGGGCTCGGTGATTTCTGATGCTTCAGGCGCTCAGGCTCACCGTTACGTTTGGCGACACCTACGCCCTGGATGCCGTCAATCTGACGGTTCACGACTCCGAGATCGTGGCGGTGATGGGCCCATCCGGCTCGGGCAAGACCACGCTTCTCAGAGCGATTGCCGGGCTCCAGAGTCTCGACATAGGCACCGTTACCTGGAACGGCCGCAATCTGCACGATGTGCCACCACACAGACGTGGCTTTGGTTTCATGTTCCAGGATTACGCCCTCTTTCCCCATCTCCCGGTTGGAGCAAACGTCGATTTCGGGTTACGCATGCAGGGCCTCGACCCTGCCACCAGGGAGCAGCGGATTGCCCACGTACTCGAGACGGTTGGGCTCGACGGATATCAGGATCGCCCCATCCACGAACTCTCTGGTGGCGAGCAGCAACGCGTTGCGCTCGCCAGGACCCTGGCGCCTTCACCCAGGTTGATCCTGCTCGACGAGCCGATAGGCGCGCTAGATAGGGCATTGCGCGAGCACCTGATCTCGGAGATGAAGGCCATCTTCTCCAAGCTTTCGGTGACGGCTCTATATGTGACTCACGATCGTGATGAGGCGTTCGCCATCGCCGATACCGTTGCGGTGATGAACCATGGACGGATGCTCGGCAAAGGGACGCCACAACAGCTCTGGAGCGACCCTAAGAACGAATTCATCGCTCAGATGCTCGGGTTCAATGCCATCATCGACGCCAAGGTCGTCGATGGCGTCGCCGACCTCGGCTGGGTCCAGCTCAAGTCCAATCTCCCGGCGGGAGAACACACACTTGTCATACCCCCACATGCCATCAAGGTTGCCTCCGACGGGCCGTGCACCGGAACGGTCACCGGCTCCGTATTCCGCAGCGGCGAATACGCGGTTGAGTTCACCGTCGGCGATGTCGAGTTGTCGGCCACCAGCCCCCGCCACTTCGACATCGACTACGAGATCTCGTTCCACATCGACCCGGAGGCCATCCTCGCCGTAGAGCCGTGATGCTCAAGCCGTCTCGATTACGCCCTCTTCAGTGGCTAGGTAACGCACGGCAATGTCGTGGGCCTCGACCGGCAGCCTGTCCACTACCAGGGCGACAGGCACGACACCGATGAGCTTTGCGCCTTCTCTGGTGGCCGGCAGTAGTCGATCGAAGTAACCCGCACCATGGCCGAGCCGGTTTCCATGAAGGTCAAACGCAACGCCGGGAAGTAGCAGAGTATCGATGGCGTCGGGGCTAACGCAGCGGTGCACTTGCGTGGGGTTGCAAGAACCCGAACCGGTGCACCTCGAGCGGGCCACCGAGCTCATGGACACTCAGATCACCGCCTCGTTCGGGAGTCCGAGTTGCCACAAACCGGGTCTCCGGATCGGCCTCCATGAGACGGATCAAAGAGACCTCGTCGGCAAGTGGGAAGTACACAAGGACCGTCTGGTACGGATCGGGGGTCATCCAATGGAGGAGCCCATCAACGATCTCGTCCGAGACCGTTGCCCAGTCCAGATTCGCCCGGCGCTGTCGGGCCCATTCACGCCAGTCGGCTTTGCTCGAGCCCGGTCCCGGAGTGTCCACTAGACCAGTCTCGGCCCGAGCTTGCTGAATTCGTCCTGCGATGAGAAAGGCACGATATAGCTTGTCTCGTCGCGGATCGTATCGACATTCCTCGCGATGTCTTCAACGGTGATCGGACCCTTCCGTCGGGGCTTGACATATCCGTCGGTGAGCCCGATGAAGAATCGACTCACTGATCCGCCACCCACGGACCATATTTCGCCCGTCAGATCGCATTCCTCCGACACCAGATACGCAACGGCTGGCGAGACATCCTCCGGTGCAAAGGTATCGGCCATCCCATTGAACAGATCACTCGTCATCCTGGTAAAAGCGATCGGGGCAACGGCGTTGACCTTGATGTTGTAGCGAACGCCTTCGAGCTTGAGCACATTCATCAGCCCGATCAACCCCATCTTGGCGGCGCCATAGTTAGCCTGGCCGAAATTCGCCCATCAGGCCCGAGCCGCTGCTCGTGAGCACAATCCGGCCGTAGCCCCGCTCCTTCATGTGGGCAAAGGCAGGTCTCGTGACGTGGAATGCCCCTCTGAGATGAACATCGAGAACCGGATCCACCAAGTCCGGGGTCAGGTTGGCGAAACTCTTGTCGCGCAGGATGCCGGCGTTGTTGATGACGATGTCAACCCGCCCGAACTCGTCGAGTGCCCTCGCTACGATCGCCTCCCCACCCGCCGGATCGGCCACCGACGAGTGCTCCGCCACTGCAATCCCACCTCCAGCTGTGATCTCCGCGACCACTCGATCGGCAGCCGACTCATCTGTGCCTTCGCCCGACACCGAGCCGCCCAGATCGTTCACGACGACCGAGGCTCCGAGAGATGCCAGCGAGAGTGCGTGCTGCCTTCCCAAGCCACCACCTGCGCCCGTGATGATCGCTACTCGCCCGTCGAAACTCGTCATCGCCAACCTCGCATTCGCTTCCTGACAAGACGATAGCCGGAGGACGTTTCCGTGGACGGAGCCGCCGGGGGCGGGTACTGTTGACTCTCAATGGAGGCAAGGGATTCAGGGTCGAGGATTCGGCCCCTCCCGATCGATGATCTCGACACGGGCACCCCTCAGCGGGGACCTGTCGGATCCACACGGCGCTGGACGCCGCTGGTTGTCATCGCTGCGGGAGCAATAGCATTCGGCATTATCGCTACCGGTCTCGGCTCAGGGGAGCCGGTCATTGTTGCGAGCGGCGACACACAGCCACCGGCAACGTCGTCCGGAGACACGACGGTCACGTCGAGCGAAGCAGCGGTGACGACAACCGCGCCGCCGACGCTGGGCGATATGATCCCTGTCGCCGATGGGCCGCTGCGCCTCATTTCCCTGGCGGCAACAGCTACCAAGGTGGCTGACCTGGGACCGGGCCGCATCCGAGCCAACACCGCTCGCTACCTACTCGCCCAACCCATTTCTGCCTCATACAACTCGGATGGCTCGCGATTGGCCGTACTGAGCATGGCAGGAGGTGCCAGACTCGTCATCGACGATACCGACCCTGGCAATCCGGTATCCATCCGTGGCGCAACGAGTGGGGCGTGGCATCCAACCGACCCCGATCTACTTGCCTGGACCAGGATCGGAGACGCAGACGCAGCCACCACCATCGTCGTAGCCGACTTCACCGACCCCACATCCGGAGATCCTGCCGTCGCCTTCGAGTTGTCGCTCCCTGGAGAGCAGGATCTGCTCGCCTGGGGCGACTGGGGATTCATAACAGCGGGCGGCGACACGACATTCGGCTGGAGCGCCGACGGTGCGCCAACCCGCTCCGCCGCCGGCTCGTTCTTCGACGTCGCCGATGACGGAACCGTGCTGATGGCAGACTTCGCCGCTGGGGGAATGCCGTTCCTTCTCAGCCCCGATGGCTCGATCACCGAGATTCCCAGCCTGGACCTGCACACCACCGACCTACGGCTTACCAACGACGGCCAATGGGTGCTAGCAACGACATTCCAGGAGGACGGCCACACATCGATCATCGCACGAGCGGTGATGTCCCGATCGACCAGGCTCACGTCGATAGAGGAAGCCGCCTACGTGCTCGGAACCACTCAGGCGGATCGCTTCCTGGTTCTCCAGGAGATCCGTTCCAGGGATCTCGTGCTGAAAGATTGGAGCAACGGCGCCGAGTACCGGTTACCGCTCGACGATGTGATCTCGGCGTTCCACCTCAGCGCTCAGGTGCGCTGAGTCGCTCGCACCAGCTCCGGTGCGAGATCACCGTTGTTGTGGATCGCGATCTCACCAAGGCCCAGCCAGTCACTCATTGCGGCAAGCTCAGGGGCCAGCCGTGCCGCAATCTCCCCGGCATCGACGCCCGACTCCGTGAACGCTCCCTTCACCAACAGCACGCCACCCTTGCGATCCGCCTTCAGATCAACCCGGGCGACAACCCGTTCGCCCATGAGAAACGGCATGACGTAGTAGCCGAAGACCCGCTGTGGTTTCGGGACGTAGATCTCGATCCGGTAGAAGAAATCGAACAAGCGCTCGGCCCGGTCGCGCTCCCAGACCACAGGGTCAAACGGGGTCAGCAAGGCGCTCGTCGAAATACTGCGTGGCAGCGTGGCGCCGGGATACAGGTACGCACGGCGCGACCATCCCTCCACGCTCACCTCTTCGAGCTCGCCCGCGGCGACCATCTCGGTGATGATCGGCCGGACCGCCGGTACCCGGAGTCGGTAATAGTCGGCGAAGTCGTTGGCGGTGCCGACACCATGGTGTCTCGCACTTCGCAACAGTAACTCCCGCATCGCCTCTTCCTTCGTGGGAGTCGGAGCAGCAAGGTGCTCCGCGGGGATGACCCGTTCCGGCAGGTCATAGACCCGGACGAAGTTGTCGGTTCGGTAGGCGGTGATCTCACCTTTGGCGAACAGCCAATCCAATGCGACCCGGCCCTTTCCGTGTCCCCACCAGGGACCGGTACGGGTCCCCGGATCGGCCAGATCGGAGACCGAAAGCGGGCCATGCTCGGCGATCTCGGCAAGCACCGCCTCTACGTAACCAGGATGGTCTGCAAGCATCGCCCTGGTGCGAGGCCCCGGCGTTACGGCATCCATCCGCCATCGGAGCAGACGGTGAAGCTCTACCGGCAGCAACGAGGCCACATGGCCCCAATACTCGAACATCTCACGGCTTTGCGCGGTGTATTCATCCAGGCCATCAATCGAGTACAACCCCAAGCGCGACCACATCGGCAGGTAGTGCGATCGCTGGACAACATTGACCGAATCGAGCTGAAGCAAGCCGATCCTGTTGATCACGCGACGAAAGTGTCGTCTGTCGACTCTGCCCTTTGGCCGGGGATCGGCGAAGCCCTGGGCAGCAAGCGCGATCCGCCGCGCCTGGCTTCTGCTCAACCGCCGCATACGCCCTCCATCGGAAAGAGAGGCGACACTACGCTAATCCGATGATCAGAAAGATCCTGCTCGGCATCAAGTCCGCCATTGCGGTCCCACTCTTCTTGCTCTTCACAATCATCATCTCGGCGCTGTTCATCATTGTGATGACACTCCGCCTGAGAAGAGCCGGTGAGTGGTTCGTCCAATTCTGGAGCCGGGTGTTCCTGTTGGTGCCACCGATGAGCTACACGGTCACCGGCGCCGAGCGCATCAAGCCTGGGACTCAGTATTTCTTCCTCGCCAACCATCTGTCCAACTTCGACGTCCCGCTGCTGTTTCGCGCGATACCGACGCCGATCCGATACCTGGCGAAGAAGGAGGTGTACAAGATCCCGGTATTCGCTCAGGCGCTGCATGTCGCCGGCATCGTCAAGATCGATCGTGGCGCTGGAGCTTCGTCCTACGCGGCCATAAACGAGGGCGTGGCCAGGGCCAAGGCGAGTGGATACTCGCTCATTGTCTTCGCCGAGGGCACCCGCAGCCGCGACGGAGCGTTGCATCCCTTCAAGAAGGGTGCGTTCCGAATGGCCATCTCGACCGGGCTTCCAGTGGTTCCAGTAACCGTCAACGGCACCTGGGAGGTATGGCCCCCTGGATCGAAGTTGTTCTACAAGGGCCATGCCAATGTCGTGATCAATCCGCCTATACCCACGGCCGGTATGACCGTGAAGGACATCGATATGCTGCGATCGCAGGTGTACGACACCATCTACGAACAGTTCCATGAGTTGCATCAGTCGTAAACCCCCGTCATATAGGTCTTGCCACCGATCACGGCGCAGAGGAACGCCCCCGCTGAAGTGACCAACTGATATCGGTCCGCCGGATGCTCCCCGTCCCACCAACGCCCTACTTTCCGCCACGGGCCCGCCCATGACAGCACCTCCACCCAGCGACTACCCAGCCGTACCCTGGTGGGGACCCCACCATCCCACTCCACTTCGAGCAGATATGGGTCGGGCGGCACCAGAGCCGGTAGCGGAGCCGGGATCTGACCAGGCCACGGTGCCCGGGGATCACGCTCCGGGGCGGGTGGGGACATCCCCCCATCGATACCAGAGTGCCCGCTCGCCGGGGTCTCGACCGCCCTGTGGGATCGCCGGAGAACATCTTCATTGCCGACGATTGCCTGGGTTTGGGCAAAGGCCCGTTGTGCCTCCGCCGCGGATAGCGCATCCTCATCAAGAGCGAGCTGCCGGCCCTGGTCGGATAGATCGGTAGGGGATGATCCGAGCCGGACCAACCCACCCCTGATACCGGGCCCGCTGCCAATCCTGGCAGTATCGAGCCAGGCCTGGAGCTGCCACCGCACCCGTTCCCCCAGCATGCGCTCATCAAATGGATCGGCACTACGCCAGGTCCGGGTACGGATGGCTCCGTCGGCGGCTTCGGCCTCGACCTCGATACGGTGCGGAATGGCCCCATGCAACGCGGGGGTCTCGAGCAACTGATGAGCGATCGATCTAGCGACAAAGGCAACCTGCTCCAGGTTCTCGAGAGGTGGATCGAATCTTTCCTCGATACTCAGGTCGTCGGCAATGACTCGATCATGGGTCACCCGATCTTCTCCGCAGGCAAGACGATGGGCACGCAAACCGTCCGCCCCAAAGCGAGATACCACTGCATCCCGAGGCAAGGCAGCCAGTTCGCCAAGGGTGCTGATACCAAGCCAGCGGAATACCGCCTCAATGTCTTCGCTGCCGAGCGCAGCCACATCGAGAGATGACAGGAAAGACTCGTCGTCACTGACGATGAAGATAGGATCGCCATCGGTAGCAATCTCGGCGGCACGTCTTGCAGCAAAAGGACCTGAAGCCAGCCCGATCCGGAACCCGGGGCCTGCAACGACGTCGACCTCTTTTGCCACTCGATCTACAAGTGGGTCTTCCCCACCGAAGTAGCGAGTCGCTCCGGTGACGGGAACGAGGATCAAACCAGGGGAGACCACTTCGATACGAGGGATGAGAGCCTCCACGGCAACGGCTACCGTCTCGAAGCGGGCCATTTCTGCCCCGGGATCATGTTCGACGGTAACCACAGTCGGACATATCGCCTCGGCCTCACGACGCCGCATCCCCACCCGAATACCTGCCCCGGTTGCCGGAAGATTCACTGCAACAACGAGGTTCTTGTCGTCGACTGCCTGATATGGCTCAGCCGGCGGCACGTCCGGGCGGCGCAGCGGCCAGTCCGGAAACCAAACGCATAGCGTTCGTTCCATCATCCTCCACCTCGATGAGCCTTGTCATTCCCTGCATTGCCTTTCCCGACGCCTCGAAGACCAATCGGCGATGGGTGAGCCGTCCGTGACCACGGTCGACTCCCTCCCAGATCACCTGCTGGGCCTCGAGCCGGAGATGGGCCATGCCTCCAGGGAGATCTCCCTGGAGCGGCCGTAACACCAGTGGTGTCTTCCGGCTGCGTGCCAACGCCACCAACTTGTGCAGATGGGCGGGTTTGATGTGTGCCGGCACCTCGGCATAGACGGCAACGACACCTTCGAGCAGATGGGACGCAACCCGTGCCCAGCTCACCGGGTCGTCGCAACGGACCACTACCAGCCGTTCCGGAGATACCCCGGCTTCCCACGCGGCAGGCGGGCTGAGCCAGCCTCGCACATCCAGATAAGCGACGGTTCCCAGTTGCTCCCGGCGATGCCAGCATGGTCAAGCCAAGCCGGGTCAGCCCGAACCCGGGGTGACCGATAAGACCGGTTACCCGTCCCGGTTGCAATGCCAGCAGATCGGTGGGCGCGACAACAGTGCCTTTGAAATGCTCTAGACGTGCCGTCTCTGCCGCCACCCTCTCCGCCTCGTTGGGGCTCACAGCCTATCGAACATACGTTCGATAGGCAAGGGCGGCCGTTCCCTTCCCGTTCTTGCGTATCTGGGTACGAAATGCGGTACAGGCGTACGCCAGAACAGGGAGGGGAGCCGCACCGATCGACACCCAGCTACTGCCACAACGTGCAGTAACCGAGTTCAGGTTTGTGAGGAGACACCGATATACAGGACGAATTGGCAAACCCTGCGCCCCGCACCGACACAGACAAGTAGAGGAGACACCACATGGCCCTCAGAAAGCGACTCCTGATTCTCATCGCAACTGCGGCGCTCGCAGTCATGGCGATACCGACCGTCGTGTCGGCCGCCGGCGGTTCATTTGTAGACGACGACACATCTCTATTCGAGACTGATATCGAATGGATGGCGACTGCCAACGTAACCAAGGGATGTAACCCGCCGGTCAATGACCTCTATTGCCCGACCGACAACGTCACGCGGGGACAGATGGCGGCGTTCATGAGACGATTCGCTCAGTATCTCGGTGCTGAAGATGGTGTGGTAACAAGCGCAGACTATGCAGTCAACGCCGACACACTCGACGGCTACCACGCCTCGGCGTTCACCGGCAACGACGGCTACTCAGTGTGGAACAACGGGCCCATCGAGCTCACATCCGACTGGGCGACTGTGCTCGAGTTGCCAAATCTTCCTGCTGGGAGCTACATGTTCATCGCAAAGGGTTGGTTCCACCATGGCGGCGCTAGTGGTGAACAAACCGGCAGCTGTCAGCTGGTTGCCCGATACGAAAGCGACTTCACCGTTGCCACCATGGCTAATCCCAACGACGGGATCCCGGCGACATGGACTGTTGTAGACACATTCGCCGGCTCATCGAACTCGGTGACCCTGGATTGTACGGATGGAACGGGCGATGTCTCTATCAACGACGTCAAGATAGCTGGCATCCGACTCGACTCCGCGACAAATCAGGCCGGATAGGCTCGATACGGAAATCGCTGAGCCGGAACTGCGCTACGAGAACCTGAGAGGGTGCCGGGCAAACACCCGGCACCCTCTCGTTACACAATTAATCCCGCGCCTCGCCTTCCCGGGCTTCCGCCGACTCATCCGGCGCCGGCCTTCAGCCCCATCACTGCTCGACGGGGTTTCGACCAATTCCTTCTCGGGACGGCGCCGCACCATCCAGAGCCAGAGCCCCGCCAGCAGAAGCAGCGGAATGACCAGCGGCAAGATCGCCCCTGCGAGCAAGATGACGACGCCACCGATCCATCGGAGTGCATTCCAGCTTGCATCGAGACCATCGTGGAATCCGGGTAGACCGCCCGGGTCGACGGCCGTGATGCCCATCGCAACCGTGCTTGCCACCTCGCGCCCCTCGACCCGGTTGCCGTCCTGGTCAACCGGCTCGGCACTCACACGGGTCTGGGTTCGGAGATTGCGCTCGACGGTGATCTCATATGCCAGCACCATCGACTGGCCGGGTTCCAGCACACCCGAAGGATCGCCCCAAACG
Source organism: uncultured bacterium (assembly GCA_963731695.1). GTDB lineage: Bacteria > Actinomycetota > Acidimicrobiia > Spongiisociales > UBA5794 > JAAETI01. The sequence goes on from CAVSWM010000004.1 coordinate 12,815, forward strand.
ACGATCAAGTCGCCCAGTTCGACTCCGAGAACCGTGTCCTTGAGCTGGAATCCTGCCAACGGGGTATCACCGACGTTGGTGATCTCAAAGCAGGCCGTGGCCGGTTCACCCTCTTCGACACCGATGCCACCACCGGCCGGGCATGAGGCACCATCGTCATGCCCGGGGAAGCCACTCACCTGGAGCTGCAAGCCGGGATTGCTCAATGCCTCGGTGAGGGTCAGGTAGATGGTCGCCAGATCAACCCGGTCCTGCAGCGTGCGTAGTTGACCGCGCATCGTCTCCAGATCGGTCTCTCGTTGTAGGAGCTGGTTCTCGAGCTCAGCGATGGTCTCGATGTCCTCCGCTGCCTCGAGGAAGCCCTTCAGCCGCTCCACGCTCGCTTCTGCGGTGGATATCCGGGATTCCAGGTCGACTACCCGCTCGGTCACATCATCGGCGGTTACGGATTGACTCCTGATCTCTCCCACCGACCCGAGTTGCGCCAGGGCCTGTTGAAAATCCCCGGGCAGGACCTTGAAGGTGAGGGTGCTGCGTGGTTCCGGGGCGCCCGTCGTGTCCTGCCCGAATAGGTAGCCGCCCATCCCCTCGATGATCCTCGTTGCCTCGGCACCCGCAGCAGCAACATCGGTCACCGCAACCGTCATATCGGCCGTAAATATGATCTCTCGCCCTAACGCGCTCGTCTGGAGTGCCGTGCCCTCGACACCGCCGCTGCCGAGCGTGTCGGCATCGTTGAGCGCGCCGCCATCTTCGCCTGGCGACGCTGTCGGTTCTCCAACCGCTCCGCCGGTATCGCCGGCGACCGCCCCGAAATCGGCGGCAGCAGTCGTCGTCATTTCGCCGCTGTCGTCGTTTCCTCCACAAGCGGCCAGTAAGAGCAGCAGTACCAGGAGCAGCCTTGGGGCTGACTTCAGAGTCGTTCTGGCTTTCATGGTCGGGTCTCCCCTGTTGAGTACCGGTTGGACGCACCATGCGCTTCACCGGTTCCCACCACAATAAGGTATCTCCACTTACCGGCCGATCCGATCGCTCTTTCGAGAACACGGTTCGCAGAGCGAGCATTGCAACCTACGATGGACATGAGGAGGCATTCCATGGGCGAACAGCAAACACCGGGCCGCACCAACTACGACTGGGTCAATGGCATGCGTGTCGGGATTCTCGCCGGCGGGATACTCGGCGTTCTAGTTGGCTGGGCCATCGGGGACATGCCATTCGTCCTGATGCTCATCGGCGCCGCATGCGGCGGCTTCCTCGGTGCGAAGCTCGCCACCCGCTGGTGAGACGCACATCGACTAGTTACCAAACACGGTAAGCGGTACCCTTGGGGCATCGACACTCCCGATGAGAGGAGCTCTAAGTGTCTGTTGCGAAGGTGATCGAGATCACGTCTACCTCACCCGGGTCCTTTGAAGACGCTATCCGAAAGGGTATCTCCAAAGCGCAGCGCACCATCGACGGCATTCGAGGGGCCTGGATTTCGGAGCAGAAAGTCGTGCTCGCCGACGATGGCACCATCAAGCATTTCCGGGTAGACATGAAGCTCACCTTCATCCTGGAGGACTAGAGCTCTGGCAAGAATTCAGTTCCGAAGGGAACGAAGAGGAGGCCCCCGCTTTACGCGGGGGCCTCTTCCCTTCTGAGTCGAGACTCCTAGATACCCTTCTCGAAGTCATCCTCGAATGACACGACGGTACGGTTGGGAGTGTCACGGCGAGGCTCGCCACGATCACGCCCACCACGATCGCGGCTGCGGTTGCGGCCACCGCGATCACGATCACGGCCACCATCGCGGCCACCATCACGACCGCCGTCTCGGCGCTCGGAGCGCTCGCTACGGTTTGAGTCACCACCGGTCGGGGTGTTCTCGTCGACAAGCTGCACGCCGTCGGCCAGATCAAGGCTGACCTTGCCCCGATCGTCGATCTCACGGACAACGACGTTGACCTTGTCACCGAGTGCCAACACGTCTTCGACCTTGTCGATGCGCTTGCCTCCGCCCATCTTGGAGATGTGCAGCAAACCATCACGACCGGGCAGGATGTTGACAAAGGCGCCAAACTTGGTGATGTTGACCACCTCGCCCTCGTAGGTCTCACCAACGTTCGCCTCCGGAGGAAAACCAATAGCGAGAATCCGCTCTTTGGCCAGTTTCATCGATGCGGTATCGGCTGCGCCGACCCGGACGATCCCCTCGTCGTCGATCTCGATGGTTGCACCGGTCTCTTCTTCGAGCTCACGGATGGTCTTGCCCTTGGGGCCGATGACCTCACCGATCTTATCCTTGGGGATCTCAATCGCTTCGATCTTCGGTGCGTTGGCAGCAAGCTCCTCACGCGGCCCGGCAAGGGCCTCGGCCATCTTGTCGAGGATGAAGAGCCGGGCCTCACGTGCCTGTCCCATCGCCTGGACCAGGACCTCAGCCGGGAGGCTTTCGATTTTGGTGTCGAGCTGGAGCGCCGTAATCATGTCCCGGGTACCTGCAACCTTGAAATCCATGTCACCAAGGTGATCCTCGGCGCCCAGGATGTCGGTGAGCGTGACGTACTTGCCGCCCTGCTCGATCAGGCCCATGGCGATACCGGCCACCGGCGCCGCGATCGGCACCCCGGCGTCCATCAGCGAAAGCGATGAGCCGCACACCGAAGCCATCGAGCTAGACCCGTTCGACATCAACACCTCAGAAACGAGGCGATAGGCGTATGGGAAGTCCTCGACAGGTGGGATCACGGGTAGCAGCGCCTTCTCAGCAAGCGCCCCGTGACCGATCTCACGACGCTTGGGACCACGCATGAACCCGGTCTCGCCTGTGGCGAACGGCGGGAAGTTGTAGTGGTGCATGTAGCGCTTCGACTCTTCGAGGCTGATCGTGTCGAGCATCTGCTCCATGCGGAGCATTCCGAGAGTCGTCGTGTTCAATACCTGGGTTTCGCCCCGCTTGAACATGGCCGAGCCGTGGGCCTGGCCCAGCAGTCCGACCTCGACATCGATGGGCCGGATCTCGGTCAGCCCGCGACCGTCCATACGGACACCGTTGTTGACTACCCCGGACCTCATCACCTTCTTGTGAATAGCCTTGATGGCCTTCCCCGCTGCAATGAGGGTCGCGGCATCGTCCTCAGGAATCGCCAGCTCAGCCATGGTCTGTTCTTTGACTCCCGCTTCGGCTTCCTGACGCTCAGTCTTGTCGATGATGGTGCCGAGCGCCTCGAACTTCGGCTTGGCGATGGCCTCGACGCGGGCATACAGCTCATCGCTGTACGACTCGACGACGGGGAAATCTACGTGCCTGGACTCACCAACTTGCGCCTTCAACTCGACCTGAAGGTCGATGATCTGGGCGATGTAGTTCTTCGCCTCTTCGAGGCCACGGGTGATGCTCTCCTCGTCACTCGGAGTCTGCCCACCACCGACCATACGATGGCCGTGCTCGGTAGCTCCTGCCTCCACCATCGCGATGTCAACATCACCGGCAGCATTGCGCTTCCCGGCAACGACGATCTCGAACACCGACTCCTCGAGCTCCTCGAAGGTCGGAAACGGGATCCATTCGCCATGGCTGAGGGCGAGCTTTACCGCGCCAATCGGCCCGAGAAATGGCATGGGGCTCAAGGTCAGTGCCGCCGACGCCGCATTTAGTGCGGGCACGTCGTAGTCATTGATCAGGTCGGCAGACAGAATTGTTGCCACTACGTGGGTCTCATAGAGGAACCCATCGGGGAATGAGGGACGCAACGGACGGTCGATCAATCGTGCCGTCAATGTTGCTCTCTCAGTTGCCCGGCCTTCGCGGCGGAAGAACGAACCGGGGATGCGCCCAACGGCGTACATCCTCTCCTCGACATCCACTGTAAGAGGGAAGAAATCGGCACCCTCGCGCAGTTTCCGGCTTGAAGTAGCCGTAACCAGGACTTCCGTTTCACCAATACTGGCTACTACGGCGCCGTCTGCGAGGAGCGCTAGCTTGCCCGTTGAAAGAACGAGCTCTTTGTCGCCAATGCGACCGCGTACTGTGGTCTCTGCCACGCGCGTCTCCTTAGATATGGGGGGAGAGCGGACAATTGGCAGTGGTCGAGCTTCGAGAGAGTGGGACTCTGCGGGTAGCCGCCTCATGGCAGAAACCCGACCACTGACAACTGAAGGCCGTCCCCCTTATGTTGTCTGAGAACGTACAGAAGGCGGCATCAAAGCCGCCCTCCGTGGTCTCCTATCGCCTCAGCCCAAGACTGGCGATCAAGGTGCGATACCTCTCGACATCCTGGTTCCTGAGGTACTTTAGGAGTCGTCGACGCTTGCCGACCAGCATCAATAGACCCCGCCTGCTGTGATGGTCCTTCTTATTGACCTTCAGATGCTCGGTGAGATGGCTGATGCGTTCGGTGAGCATTGCAACCTGGACCTCGGGCGAACCCGTATCCGAGTCGTGAAGCCCATATTCTTCAATTACTGTCTTCGTGTCTTTCACGCAGAAATTCCCTTTGAGAGAAGAAAGCGCGGACGAACGTCCGGGTGTGATTGTAACACGCAAACGGCCGCTGCCAACCCGAGCGGCGTAAGTGGTTCCCTACCGGGCCTCAACCCCACCGAATCAGCTCCATCTGATGAGGATCCGGGAGATCTGGATGGTGCGGCAACACCCGCACGGTGTAGCCGTGTTTTCCGCTGGTTTCAAACGTCAAGGTCCCTGCTTCGAACCGGTGAATCTCTCCCACCGACCCGATCGGCTCCATGATCGAATTGGTTCCCCCGACGATCTCACCGGTAGCATCGATCGATCCCTGGTATAGCTCCACGGTCACATTTTCTGGCGACATGCCGGCGAGGTCTACCTCGGCAGTGACGATCATCTCGTCACCGACTTCGATGTCCCCGGACGCCGAGCTCTCGACGCCGACCACCCGCACCCGGGGCCAGGCAGCTCGCACCCGTGCTTTCCACGACGCAAGGTCACGTGCACTGGCACTGTCATCTGCAACCATGCGTCGCTGCCGATCACCGGCAGGCAGGTAGTAGCGCTCCGTGTACTGGCGGACCATCCGGTGCGTGTTGAAATACCGGTTCAACTGCGTCATGGCATTCTGCATCTTCGCTAGCCAGCCCCGGGGCAGACCGTCGACACCCCGGTCGTAGAACAGCGGCGCGACGTCTCCCTCGAGAAGGTCGTAGAGCGCATGCGCCTCAAACCGATCTCGTACTTCGGGGTCTGGATCAGAATCTCGACGCCCGATCGCCCAGCCGACATCGTTGTCGTAAGCCTCGTCCCACCAGCCGTCAAGCGTGCTGAGGTTGAGCACCCCGTTCACGGCGGCTTTCATACCGCTGGTGCCGCTCGCCTCGAGAGGGCGAACGGGAGTATTCAGCCACACGTCGGCGCCCTGCACCAGGGCCCGGGCAACCGACATGTCGTAGTCGGAGATGAAAACCATGTGCCTGCGGATAGCAGGGTCCCGGGTCAGCTCGATGATTCGTCGAATCAGGTCCTTGCCACCCTCATCTGCCGGGTGTGCCTTTCCGGCAAAGATGATTTGCACCGGGCGCTCCGTGTTGCTCATCAGCGAAACCAGCCGGGCTGTGTCCTTGAGTACGAGATCGGCACGTTTATAGGTCGCAAAACGGCGGGCGAACCCGATCGTGAGCGCGTTCGGGTCAAGCACCACATCTGCCATCGCAATCTCCGACTGAGGGGCACCCCGCTGGGCCAGCTGCCGGCTCAGCCGTTTGCGTGCGAAAGCAACGAGGCGCTCCCGTCTCCGCTCCCGGGTCCCCCACAGCTCACCTGGCGGGATATCCCGGACACGCTTCCATACCTCCTCATTCGCCGGTTCCTCACGCCATTTCGGGCCGAGGTAGCGGTCGTAAACGTCTCTCATGTCCTGAGATACCCACGACTTAGCATGGACGCCATTGGTTATCGACGTGATCGGTATTTCATCGATCGGGTGCTCGGGCCACAGCTCGGTCCACATTGCCCTGCTCACCTGTCCGTGTAGCTTGCTAACCCCGTTGGCGTACGAAGCAGTGCCGAGTGCCAGGATGGTGTTGCAGAACTCTTCGAATTTGTCATTGGGATTGCGCCGGCCGAGCGCGAGGAACTGGTCGGTCGAGAGCCCGAATTCCTTGGCGTAACGCCCGAGGTATCGAGTCACCAACTCCTGGTGCGAAGTAGTCGTGACCGGCTGGAACCGGCGTATGAGTGGTGAACACCAATCCGGCGACCGCTTCCTTCGCCTCGGCAAAGGAAAGCCCGTGCTTTCTCATCGTGGTCGCGATCCATTCCAGGACGAGGAACGCGGAGTGACCCTCATTCATGTGATAGACGTTCGGCTCGATCCCAAGCTTCTCCAGGGCTCGGAAACCCCCCACACCCAGCAACAGCTCCTGTCTCATGCGGCTCTCGCGCCCGCCCCCGTAGAGCTGACCGGTAATGCTGCGGTCCTCCGCCTGGTTGCCGTCGTGATTGGTGTCCAGCAGATAGAGCGCGACTCTGCCGACCTGCGCCTTCCACACCAATGCCGTCACCACCCGATCCGGGAACGACACCGAAACCGTTAGAGGTGCCCCGCTCTCGTCTCTCACCACCGATACCGGGAGGTTCTGGAAGTCATTTGCCTCAAATACTTCCTGCTGCCAGCCGGCCTCGTTGAGATGCTGACGGAAGTAGCCCTCCTGGTAGAGCAAGCCGATACCGGTGAGGGGCAGACCCAGATCGCTGGCCGATTTGAGATGGTCACCTGCGAGGATTCCCAGCCCCCGGCGAAAATCGAGAGGCACTCTGTTATTCCGAACTCGAGTGAGAAATACGCAACTTCGAGCTGTCGAGCCTCCCCGTGCACTCGTTCGTACCATGTGCCACGGGAATCCGAATAGTTGCCGAACTCCCTCGCTACGGTCTCGAGATGGGATAAGAAGGCGGGGTCGCCGGCGGCCTCGTCGAGCTTCTCCTGGCTGATGGTTCCCAGCATCAGGACCGGGTTATGGCCGGAGGCCTCCCACAGATCCTGGTCGAGCCGCCGGAAAAGCCCGATCGCCGCATGGTTCCAGGACCAATGAAGGTCATATACAACACGACGAAGCGTTTCTAGCTCCTTGCGGGAGCTTGGGGGTGACTGCGTAGGTCTCGAGCGGCTTCATGGTTCACCTCTCAGTCGGAGCGACAGCAACAACCTAGTTGCCAGGTCGAACCGCTGTCTGTACGCACCGGCGCACGACACAATCGAACTGTGATCGGCTCAGCCTGAGCCGACAGCCTCGACTTCGATTTCGACCTTCCATGCCGGATCGAGAAGGCCGGCGACTACCACCATGGTCGCGACCGGTCGGGCGGCTCCGAACAGCTCGTTGTGAGCCCGACCGATCTAGTCGGCTTCGTTCACATCGGTTATGTACATGCGGGTACGCACCACATCCTCAGCAGAAGCGCCGAGTTCTTCGAGGGCCGCTTTGGCGATCTCGCCGCAGCGCATCATCTGATCGTATGCGGTCTCGGCAACGGCTTGGCCCGGTTCCGGAACCGGTGCCGTGCCGGCGATCTCGATCCGTGAACCTCGCCGCAGACCGCGAGAGAACCCGTACAAGTCTTCGTATGGCGATCCGGATTCGACCCTCATGCATTTCCCTCTCTGAAAGACCGATCGCGCTCGTTCGATATCCATCTTGATCGCCTCTACCAGAGAATCGACGCTGTCGAACTTCTGCTCCGCTCGAAGCCGATCTACGAAATCGACAGTGATCCTCTTCCCGTATAGGTCGCCGGAGAAGTCGAAAGCATGCGCCTCGACCACGGACTCGGTACCACCGAATGTTGGCCGTTTACCGATGTTGACCACTCCGTTGTGCACAACCCCATCCCAACACAACCGTGCGGCGTATACGCCCGAGCCGGGGACGATCATTTCCGGGTCGGTTTCGAGATTCGCCGTTGGGAAGCCGATCGTTCTGCCCCTTTGGTCCCCGGGAACAACCCTCCCGCCGAGCTGAAATGAACGCCCGAGCATCCGGTCTGCCGCAGCGACATCGCCTTCGTTGAGCAGCGCTCTGATCACGGTCGATCGGACCGGGACGCCCTCTTCGAGGATCTCGACGTCATCGACGGTAAACCCGTTCTGGTCTCCCATGCGGCGAAGCAGCGCAACATCACCAAGCTGTTCGTGACCGAACCTGAAGCCTCGGCCTACCGCAACCTTCCGGGCACGCAGTGTTGCCACAACGATCTTCTCCACAAACGCTTCGGCCGGCAGGTTACGCAATTCATCGTCAAATTCCAGAAGTGCGACGGTGGTGACGCCGAATCGCTCAAACAACTCCAAACGCTGCCCGGTGGTGGTCAGTAACGGCGGCGCCGACCCGGGGGCAATGGTACGGAGCGGATGCTCCCGAAATGTGGCAACCACAACTGGAAGGCCGGTATCGCTGAGCTTGCTGAGGACACGTCTGGTGCCCGAGGTGGACACCGTCGTAGACCCCGATGGTCACCGCGGACGGCTCCGACAAGGGGCTCCCACGACCGATAATCACCCGAAAGCACCCTCACGACAGCACGACCTCCGGCGTCGCTTTGCCGCTGTCTACCCGGTAGACCGCAAGCAGATGGCCGTCTCCGTCAACGATGCGTAGCGGACCCGATTCTGGACGGTCGGCGGAGAGCGCAGCCACAGGAAACGCGAGACCGCTCGAAACCCCCACTGCGAGGTCATCGCTTACTACCACCTCGGCCAGATCGGGAAGGCCGTCTCGCGGTAGATAGCACGAGCTCATGCTCTCTGTCTTCGGCTACCGCCCTCTCGATATCGTCGATCTGTACCCCGTCGGCAACACTGAGCGAGCCGTTGCGGATCCGGCGCAAGGCACCAAGGTGTGCACGCCCTCCTAGAGCCACCGCGATGTCATCGGCAAGCGTCCTGACGTATGTGCCGGTACTACAGATCACCCGAAAGGTGACCTCCGGGTAAGGCATTGGGGCGAAGTCAATGAGCTCCAGCCGATAGATGTCGACCTCCCTGGCCTCGCGCTCAATCTCGATTCCCTCCCTCGCCAACTCATACAGCTTGCGACCATTCACCTTGCGCGCCGAGACCATCGGCGGTACCTGCGAGATCTTCCCCACGAACCGCTTCATGACGGCCTCGACTTCTCCTCTGCTCACGTCCATCTCGGCTCTCTCGAGAATGGCTCCGTCGGCATCGAGAGAATCCGTAGCCACCCCGAAGATGGCCGTGGCGAGGTACTCCTTGGGAGCCATCTGGACGAAGCGCAGCAGCCGTGTGGCCCTTCCCAGGCCGACGACTACCAGTCCGGTGGCCATCGGGTCCAAAGTCCCGGCGTGGCCGACCTTCTTGATCCTGAGCAGGTTCCGGATCTTCGCTACTACGTCGTGCGAGGTCCATTCTGACGGCTTGTCAACCAGCAAGAACCCGGCCGCCAACTTCATGGCAACAGGTCCCGAATCGCATCGACAATCGAATCCACGGTGCCCTCGGCAACAAACCCGGCGGCGTTGTGATGTCCGCCGCCACCGAAGGCGCCTGCGATTGCGCTCACGTCAACGCGACCACGAGAGCGGAGGCTTCCCTTGTATCCGTTTTCACCGATTTCCCGGAGAAGGCACGCAACATCGGATTCCTCAGCGATGCGGATAAGGTCGATGAGACCGTCTGCGTCCTCGTATTTGAGTCGCTCCCGGGCCAGATCTGCTCTCGTGAGCACCGACCACACGAGCTTCTTGGCGGGATCCAATTGCGCCCGGCTGAGCACCAGACCGGCGACGTGCAGGTAGCCGAACGGGGATTCCTCGTAGACATGACGCCCCACGATCGGTGGCTCCACTCCGGCTGCCAGCAGCGCTGCGGTGATCTCGTGCACCTCCGGAGTGGTTGCAGAGTATTGGAACCGTCCCGTATCTGTGACGATACCGGTGTACAAAGCGGTGGCTATCTCGCGGGTGATCGGCCAGTCCAATTCGCAAAGCAGTCTGAAGCAGACCTGGGCGGCGGCCCCGGCCGAGGTGTCAACCAGGTGTATCCCCTCCAGCTGGCCGTCCTGGGAGAGATGATGATCAACGATCACCACAGCCCCTGCTCGCTCCACAACCGGTAGAGCACTTCCCAGGCGTGACGGCACGGATGTGTCCACGACAACGGCTAGATCGATCTGCTCGGGCACGTCCCGCGGAGAGATGAGCAGAGAGGTGTCGAGGAATCGGTACTGCTTGCCGACGACAAACGGCTCCCCGAATGTGGCATATGCCTTCTTCCCGGCGTTGGCCGCTGCCATAGCAATCGCCAGCATCGAGCCGAGGGCGTCGCCGTCGGGCCCCACATGGCCCATCGTCACCACCGACCGTGCAGACCGTAGGGCTGCTGCCGCGTCGGCTAGAGCGTCACTCATCGAGAGCCTCCTCTCGCTCGGCTTCAATGTGGTGCAACAAGGCATCGAGACGAATCCCCTCTTCGATGGAAGGGTCGAGGCGAAACTCCAGAACAGGGGTGTACTTGAGCCTGGTCTGTCGGCCGATCACGGCCTGGAATCGCTTGGCGGCGCTCTTCAGCGCCGCCGCCGTCGCCGTTTGCTGCTCGTCATCGCCCATCACCGAGTAGTAAACCCGGGCTGTGCGCAGGTTCGGTGCAGTGTCCACGCCGGTGATGGTGAGGAAGCCGATGCGAGGGTCTTTGAGCTCGACGGCCTCTTCGGCAATCACCTCGCGCAGCAGCTCGTTCACCTTGCGCATCCTTGGTGAAGGTGGCTTGCTCATTCTGACTTCTCCAGGTAGCTGACTTGCACGCCGATGAGTTCGGCGTCGGTCCGCTCTCTCAAATGACGCTCCACGGCGTGCAGGATACGGTCGAGCTGGGAGGCGTGTGGCGCCACCGCCGCAACCCCCAGGGTCGCCCGATTCCACAGATCCTGATGGTCGACCTCGGAGACGGCCACATTGAAGGTCCTGGCCACGTGGCTCGAAAGGGACTTCACCACGTGACGTTTCTCCTTGAGGGAATGGGCATCCCGGATTCGGAATTCGAGACGCATTGCGGCTACGTGCACTGGCCTTACCGGGAAACCCGCCTAAACGCGGGCAACTTCCCGCACCTCGAAGGACTCGATCGTGTCACCTTCCTTGATATCGCGGAAGCTCTCGAGCCCGATGCCGCATTCGAAGCCTGCCGCGACCGAGGGCACGTCGTCCTTGAACCTGCGCAAGGAGACGATCTTGCCTTCGTAGACCACGACACCGTCCCGAACGACACGAGCCCGTGCGTTCCGGTTGATCTCGCCCTCTGTGACATAACAGCCTGCAACCTTGCCGAGGCGCGGCGCCCGGAACACCTCGCGAACATCGGCCACGCCGAGGAAAGATTCAACCTCTTCGGGCGTCAACTCACCGAGCAACATGCCTTCGATATCGTCGAGCAGCTCGTAGATGATCGAGAAGGTACGTACGTCGATCCCGGCATCCTTGGCGGCGGCACGGGCAGTGGCGTCGGGACGGGCATTGAACCCATAGACGATCGCGTCGGACGCCTCAGCCAGCATGATGTCGTTTGCGGTGACTCCACCCACGGCACCCTGGATGATGGTTACCTTGCCGTCTTCCCGGGTGATCTTGCTCACGGAGTCGCGGATTGCTTCTAGCGAGCCCATGGCATCGGCGCGGACGATGATTCGCAATTCAGCGTGGTCGGCTGTGCGGATACTCTCGAGCAACGACTCGAGCCGCTCGGTCGCTGTCGGCACGTTGTAGGTGGCGGAACGGACCTCATTTTGACGCTCTTGTGCGAGCTTGCGTGCGGCGCGGTCGTTCTTGACTGCCTCGAACATGTCACCCGCGGTCGGGATATCGTCCCAACCCATTATGACGACAGGCGTTGACGGCCCCGCCTTCTTGACCTGGTTCTCCTGATCATCGAACATCGCTCGAACCCTGCCGGAAACACCGCCGGCAACGATCGCGTCGCCTTGCTTGAGCGTTCCCCGCTGGACGATGACAGTAGCTACCGGGCCCCGTCCCACTTCGAGTCGGCTCTCGATAACAGTCCCGACGGCGAGAGCATTCGGATTAGCCTTCAGCTCTTCGACCTCAGCAACCAGAGCGACCATCTCGAGGAGATCGTCAACACCGTCGCCCTTGAGTGCCGAAATCTCGGCAGCCACGGTGTCGCCACCGAGGGCTTCAACAACGATGCCGTGCTGGGTGAGCATTGCCCTCACGTTGTTCGGGTCTGCGGTAGGGAGATCCATCTTGTTGATGGCGATGATGATGGGAACGTTTGCGGCTTTGGCATGTGCGATCGCTTCGGCCGTCTGCGGCATGACACCATCGTTCGCAGCAACTACCACGATGGCGATATCGGTGACGTCCGCACCGCGGGCGCGTAGTGCTGTGAATGCTTCGTGGCCCGGCGTATCGAGAAAGGTGATCTTCGATCCGTTGCGGTCGACCTGATATGCGCCGATGTGCTGGGTGATGCCTCCGGCTTCACCTGCAATGACGTTTGCCTTGCGGATGGTGTCGAGAAGCTGGGTCTTGCCATGGTCGACGTGGCCCATGACCGTGACCACCGGGGGTCGGAGCTGAAGGCTGGCAGGGTCGTCCTCGTACGCGACCATGTGATGCTCGAGACCGGGTTCGATCTCTTTCTCGGGCTTCTCATCGACCAGGACGTCGTATCCAAACAGCTTGCCGAGCGATTCGAGGGCTTGCTCAGGGATGGTCCCTCCACCCGGCACCATCTCCCCCATCCCCATCAGCTCTTTGACAACGTTACCGGTACGCTCCCCGATCTCGGTGGCGAACTCGGCAACCGTGATACCAGGAGTGACCATGATCACTTTGTCGTCTTGGGCCTTCGGCTCCTCCTTGGCGGCGGCAGCCTGCTCCCGGGGTTGAGGTTGAGGTTCGGGCTTTGCCTCCACAACCGGCTCAGGCTTTGCCTCCACAACCGGCTCAGGCTTTGCCTCCACAACCGGCTCAGGCGGTGCTTCCGCAACCGGCTTCGAGGCCGCGTCACTCTCGTCGTTGTATGACAGGGTGACCAAGTCGACCTCGTCGGGATCGAGCCCCGAGGACGCTGTCTTCACCTCTATGCCGAGGCTCAGGGCGCGCTCGAGCACATCCTTGGACTCGAATCCAAGGTCTCGTGCCAATTCGTATACGCGCTTCTTAGCCAACTGTCACCTCCGAGATGCCCATTCTTGCAGGCTCGCTAGACCTCCAGGTTGTCTACGCCTGCCCCGGCATCTGCCTCGTTTGTTGATTCTTGTTCTTGTTCGATTTCATCTGGATCTTCGCCGGCCGGCTCGGCATCTTCCCCGGCGACGGGCTCCGATTCGATACCACCATCGACCTCGGGCGCAGTCTCATCCAGATCAGACGGAACCGTGTCGATTGACGCTGCAGGTTCTTCGTCGATCTCTCCGGCGACTTCGCTATCAGCGACTACCGGCTCCGCACCCGAATCGGTATCGGCGCTCGGCGGCGCGTCGATCTCGTCCTCGATATCGATCCCGAGGTCCTGACTCTCGGAGCGGATATCGATCTTGTATCCGGTGAGCCGCGCAGCCAGCCTCGCATTCTGACCCTCTTTACCGATGGCCAGCGACAGCTGGTGGTCGGGGACGATGACCGTTGCGATCTTCTCATCCTCGTCCAGCCGAACCTCCTTGACCCGGGCCGGGCTCAGTGCCTCCGAGATGAACGCTCTCGTGTCGTCACGCCACTCAACGATGTCGACCTTTTCACCGCGAAGCTCATTGACGACCTGCCGCACCCGTGAGCCGCGTGCTCCGACACAGGCTCCGACCGGATCGACATTCGGATCGTGCGAGAGCACCGCGATTTCGGTGCGATGCCCTGGCTCGCGAGCGATTGCCTTGATCTCGACGTCACCGTCGACCAACTCAGGGACCTCGAGCTCGAACAGCGAGCGGATGAACTCCGGGTGGCTACGCGAGACGACGATCTGCGGGCCTTTGCCTTCGCCGCGGACTTCGAGGATGTATGCCTTGATACGATTCCCTCGTTCGAGACGCTCATAGGGGATGCGTTCCGAGCCCGGCATGATCGCCTCGGCATTGCCGAGATCGAGCATGGCGTAACGATGATCGGAGCTCTGGACGATCCCGGTCACCAAATCGCCTTCGCGGCCGTCGTAGAGGTCGAAGACCTGCTCTCGTTTGGCGTCGCGCAGACGCTGGGTAATCACTTGCTTGGCGGTTTGGACGGCAATTCGCCCGAAATCCTCCGGGGTGTCGACCCACTCGCGCAGGACGTTGCCGTCCTCGTCGAGTTCCTGACCGTATACGACGATCTCGCCGGTATCTGCGTCGATGGTCACTCGAGCTTCTTCGGCGGCACCCGGGGTACGCTTGTAGGCAGAGACAAAGGCGTTGGCGAGCGCATCGAGAATCGTCTCGACTGGAACGCCCTTCTCACGGGCGACTCCCTCGAGCGCATCCAGCATCAGATTGAAGTCCATAGCCGTTCCTCTCTCACCGTTTCCCCGGTTTCGCGGCCTTCTCCCACACAAACACCGTGCGGGCAGATACAACCTCACCGTAGGCGATCTCGCGCTTTTCTCCATCAACTTCCACAACGAAGCCGTCGTCCCCCGCCGACACAAGGGCGCCACGGTGACTGTGCGCCCCTGCGATCTCGGAGTTGCTCTTGACCTTCACCTCACGCCCAAGCGATTTCTCGTAATGCCGCTGCCGTCTCAGCTTCCGCTCCAGCCCCGGGGATGAAACCTCGAGCGTATATGAGCCTTCAACCGGGTTTTCGTCATCGAGGAGTCGGGACAAGCGCCGCGAGATCTCGGCCAATCGATCAACCCCGACACCTCCTTCGGCATCGAGCGTGACACGGAGAATCAATCCGGGTGCTTTGCCGACGATCTCCAGATCGTCCAGCTCAATCCCCTCTGCGGCTACGTAGGGATCGATAACGGCCCATAGCCGCTCGATCTTGCCCGTCACGCTGGACCTCCTAAACGTCTGCACACAAAACGAGGCGGGCACAGGCCCACCTCTAGAGAGTTCTTCTCCGTTGGACACGTGATAGTAGCACCTCTATTCACTATCCCCGGCGGGACTGCGTTCTCGAGGTGGACTCGTCTACCTGCGCTCAGCCAGAACCTTGTCGGTCACCGTGGTCGCGGCGTCATCGCGGGCGATATTCACAGTCTCACCCGTTGCCCGGTCCGTCAGCTCCACCACCCCGTCGGCGAGCCCACGTGGGCCTACAGTCACCCGGTACGGGATCCCGACGAGCTCGGCGTCGTTGAACTTGACACCCGGCCGCTCGTTGCGGTCATCGATGATCACATCCACCCCCGCTTCAACCAGGTCCTGGTAGATGGTCTCAGCTGCCGCCATCGTGCCCTCATCCAGCTTCAGAACCGTGACCACGGCCTCGTACGGTGCGACGGTCACCGGCCAGGAGATTCCCTTGTCGTCGTGATAGGTCTCGACGATCGCAGCCAGGTTACGCTCGAGCCCAATGCCATACGACCCCATGTAGATCGGGCGTGACTTCCCGTTCTCGTCGAGCACCATCGCCCCGAGTGGTTCGGAGTACTTGGTGCCCAGCTTGAAGATGTGGCCGCACTCGATGGCCCGGAAGACGTCGATCGGCTCGCCACACTCCACACACGGCTCTCCGGCACGGACCTCGCGGACGTCCACCCAGCGGGTGACTGCGATATCCCGCTCCAGCGAAACACCACGGAGGTGGAAGTCGTTGTCGTTGGCGCCCGTTGTCATGTTGGTACGGCCCAGCAGTGCCTGGTCGGCGAATATGTCGACACCATCGACGCCCACTGCGCCGAGGCTGCCGGCGTCGGCGCCGAGCAGCTCGCTTATCTCCTCGGGATGCGCCGGCCTGGCCTCGAGGGACCCGGTCTGATCCAGGAGCTTCTGCTCCTGGAGAGGGTGGTCGCCACGAAGCAGCACCAGCGCCGGGGTACCGTCGAGCATGTACACCAGAGTCTTGATTTGCCGTGCCGCCTCCGCTCCACCCGCAAAGGTGACCAGGTCGTCGATGGTACGCACACCAGGTGTCGGGAACTTCTCAGGGGCAGCCGGACCGGCGTCGTCGGTGATCTCCGCCACCCGGCTGGTCGCCTTCTCCACGTTGGCGGCGTAACCGCATGCGGCACAATGAGCGACCAGATCCTCTCCTGCCACCGAACGCACCATGAACTCGACCGAACCGCTGCCACCCATGGCACCCGACGATGCGGCTACCGGTACGGCATCGAGGCCGAGACGATCGAAAATCCGTTTGTAGGCGGCGTAGTGGGCGTCGAACGCCTCGTCGAGCCCGTCCTGGTTGAGATCGAAGGAGTATGAGTCCTTCATTGTGAACTCACGCACCCGGAGCAGACCCGACTTGGGGCGGGGCTCATCACGGAACTTGGTGTTGATCTGGTACCAGATCTGCGGGAGCTGCTTGTAGGACGTCAGCTCTGTTGCAACCGTGGTGAAGATCTCCTCGTGGGTCATTCCGAGAACGATTTCGCCAGACTTGCGGTCGAAGAGCCGGAACATCTCGTCCCCCATCACATCGAGCCTGCCCGTTTTGCGCCATATCTCGGCGGGGTGGAGTGACGGGAACAGGAACTGCTGGCCACCGATGGCATCGATCTCTTCTTCGATGATCCGGCGGATCTTGCGGCGAACCCGATACGCCAGCGGCAACAGCGTGTACACCCCCGCCATCAGCTGCCGGATGAATGCGGCACGAACCAGCAAGCGATGGCTCACTGCTTCAGCATCGGCAGGGTCGTCACGCAGGGTGGGGATGAAAGCTTTTGACCAGCGCACAGTCGCTCCGAGGATCGATTCTGAATACGGGAGATTAGCTGGTGACAGAACCTCGACCGTATTCGCCTCCCTCAGAGCACACGGGTCACCACCGTGTAACCAGAGACGGTGGACAAGCTGCTCTCCAGGGCAACGATGAACCGACCAGACGAAGGAGCGGTGAATGTCACTTCGGCGGTGCCGTCGAAGAAGCCGGTGATGTCAGAGTCATCGTCGACGATCTTCCCGTCGGGTGTATAGACGCTCAGGTGGGTGCGGGCCGCCGAATCCACCGCGATTGACATACTCTGGCCGGCATCGAGGTCGATGTAGAAGAAGTCACGGTCGCCGCCCACCTCGTATATCCCGGCGGTACTGCCGCTTACCGGTAGCACTTTGCCGTGATCCGGGTCTTGATAGGTAATGAGCGGCACCGAGCTCGTCAGAATGTCATCGGTGGCGCTCTCCGCTTCGGCGGAGATTACGACCGGAAAGGCATACCCGGCGACGAAGTCGATACCACCTTCACCTCCGGCAATGGCATGACCGCTGATGGTGTCGGCGGAGAGCGCACCGCCACCGTCCTCCCAGTCAATCGAGACATCCGTATCGGGTAGGTACCAACCGAAGAGGAGTTCCTGATCCCACGGGCCCTCCAGACTCACCGCATTACGCCGCCTGCCGCCTCCGTGGGGTAGCTGGCGCGGCTGCAGACCCCGGACCACCGGTGTCGCCAGAAGCCGATCGGCTATCGCCAGCACATCGTCGACGGCTATCGACGTCAAGAAAGCTGTGCTCCCGTACGTGCTTACCCCAACCAACCGACCGTAGCGATCAACGACCGCACCGCCACTCTGGCCACCAATTGCGGGTGCTCCTATGGTGAACCATGTTGCCCCGGTGGCCTCCCAGTCTGAGAAGCTCTGCAACTCGCCAACATCGACAGTTGGGATCGGGGTGAACTCATCAGGGGACGGATATCCGAGCACATACAGATCGTCGCCGACGGCAACGTCGTCGATGCTGCCAAGCGCTATCGGTGGGGGTTTGCGGCTCAGCCGGCTGATGTCGACGAGCGCCAGGTCCGCAAACGGGTCGAATCCGATGACCTGTCCCTGGTGAACGGCCCCGTTGGGGAAGACAATCGATACCGAGGGATCGGGCCAGACCACGTGGGCGTTTGTGACCATCAGATCGTCACTGATCACCACACCGGTCCCCGTCCCGTGTTGAGTTAGGACGAACCCTACCGATTCGGCAACTCTCGTGCGCATCGCCTCCACCGACAGCGGGATAAGAGCCTCAATGTCCGGAATGGTCGACGGCGGCGCGGCCGACGGCGACGGGGTCGAAGGTGATCGAGCGGCAAGTGAGGCAGCTGGTTGCACGTCCCGCATCGCCTTGGTGATCCCTGAACCGGCGCCGCCGGAGAACCAGGCAAACAACTGCGCTGCTGCCACGGCGATCACCACCGCCGCCTCGACGCGCACGGCGGGACGTGACCGGATCACTCGCCTGCGATCTCGGCCACCGCGGCCCGACGCTCCGCGGCACGGTTGGCATCACCCTGCACCGAGCGCAGCTCGATCGCCTCTTCGGCTGCCAGGTCGGCAGCACTGACATCTGCCGCAGCCAGGCGTGCATCGACACCCTCAGCTGCCAGCTTGCGTGCCTCATCGAGCAGTGCCGCAACCATCTCGGTTTCCTTGACGACACGCACAACCTGCCCCTTGATGAAGAGATGGCCCTTGTTGCGCCCGGCTGCAATCCCGATATCCGCCTCCCGCGCTTCGCCGGGACCGTTCACCACACAGCCCATCACGGCTACCTGGATCGGCAAGCCCTCCGCTTCGAGCACTGCCTCGGCCTCACGCACCACCTCGATGACATCCACCTCGGCGCGACCGCACGAAGGACACACGATCAGGTCCAGCCCCTTGCGCTCGCGCAACCCGAGGATCTCGAGCAGCTTGCGGCCCGCCTTTGCCTCCTCGACCGAGTCTGCGGTGAGCGAGAACCGGATGGTGTCCCCGATACCCTCGAGCAACAGCGTCGAGATGCCGGCGACCGATTTGATGAGCCCGGCCGGGGGTGGGCCTGCCTCCGTCACACCGAGATGGAGCGGATACTCGACCTTCTCAGCGAGCAGCCGGTAGGACTCCACCATCGAGGGCACATCGGAGTGCTTCACGGAGATCTTGATGTCGTGGAAACCCACATCCTCGAGGTACTTGATCTCTTTGAGGGCCGAGTCGACCAACGCCTGCGGTGCGGGTGATCCGTACTTGTCGAGCAGGTCCTTGTCGAGGGAGCCGGCGTTGACCCCGACCCGGATCGGTATCCCTGCTTCCCCTGCAGCTCTGGCGACCGCCTTGATGTGTGATTCTTTGCGGATGTTGCCGGGGTTGAGGCGAAGCCCGGCAACCCCGGCCTCAATGGCCGCCAGTGCGAGTCTGTGCTGGAAATGGATGTCGGCAATGATCGGCACAGGTGAGCGCGGGACGATTTCGGCCAGACCCTGTGCGGCTTCCACGTCGTTGCAGGTGATACGGACAATATCGGCACCCGCCCCGGACAGGGCATAGACCTGAGCGAGGGTGCCGTCGACATCCGCGGTCTTGGTGGTCGTCATCGACTGAACCGTTATCGGGCTGTCGCCACCGACCGGAACATCTCCGACGTGAAGGAGCCGTGACTTGCGGCGTTTGATGCTCATGACAATCCCATGGTATCGGCAGATTCGGCTTTGGATCTCAACGAGGGACGGGAATCGGGTCGACTATGTCGAAGTAGATGCCGAGCACTCCCAGCAACATGATGAAGATGAACACTGCTGCCGCGACCGGGATGAGCCGTCTGACGTCCGCCTGACGCCCCCGTACCTTCTCGTACAAGGCTACGGCGAAGTGACCCCCATCTAGCGGGTAGAGCGGGATGAAGTTCAAGGTCCCCACGAAGATATTGACATAGGCCAGCATCGCAAGCGCGGTCTCCAAACCGGTGGCGACCCTGGCGATACCGATGACGCTGACAGGACGGGCCTGGTCGAGCACCGACGCATCCTGCCCAATGGCTGCACCGAGCAGTTTCGGTGTTTGCACCACCATCGTCCAGAGACCCTCGAGCGACAGCAATGTGGTGTCCTTCACCAATCCGGCTGCGGTTGGAATGCCTTGAATCGGGTTGACATCGACCTCTTCGCCTTCTGGCCCTACTCCGACGAAACCCGTAGTCGTTCCGTCCAAATCGCGGGCCGCGAGAGTCACGACATCGCTCAAGGTCCGGCCATCTCTCTCGACCGTGATCTCCGTGGTGACATCAGGTCGTTCCTTGGCCAGCTCGACGAATTGATCCCAGTTCTCGATAGCGATGCCATCGATTGAGACCAGCCGGTCCCCCGGCTCAATGCCCATCAGGTATGCCGGGGTTGCCACCACGTTGTCGTTGGTCTCCAACGTGACCTCTGAGCCCCCACGGTCCACCACAACCGGGACGACATCATTCGGGGGTTTGGTGGAGGTGGTCCCGACTTCCGCTAGCGGCACGCCGTCGACCGAAATCACATGATCATCGGATTCGAGTTGCAGCGGCATTTCCTCCGTGGCGCCGCTGGCAGTTACGAGAACCTCCGAGACATCCGCGACCTGAGTGGTCGGCACGAAGCTGTTCCAGGTGACGGTGACGATGTAGAAGAGAATGAACCCGATGACGAAGTGGGTGAAGATACCGGCGAGCACCACGACGGTCTTCTGCCAGAAAGGCTTGAACCGGTAGGTGCGATGCTCTTCTTCCGGGGCAACCTCCTCAAACGGGTTCATCCCGACGATGCGCACATATCCACCGAGGGGAATGGCCTTCACCCCGTACTCCGTCTCCCCACGCTGGGTCGACCACAGGCGCGGCCCAAAACCAAAGAACGCCTCCGTCGCCTTCATGTCGAAGTACTTGGCGGCGACGAAATGGCCCCCTTCGTGGATGACGATCATCAGCAGCATCCCGACGATGACGACTATCGATCCCATTTCTCCTGTCCTGGTCGTGGGTACAGGCTCAACGCTGGACGTCTGAGCCCGGTGCTGCCACGCTAACCGGCCCGCATGGCTACGGCGACGAATTCGGCAGCGATCATCCGTGCTTCGTGATCAATTGACAAGACATCGGCAACCGAGTGGACCTCAATGACGGGTATGTGCTCGAGAGTTGCAGAGACTACCGCCGGTATGGCTTTGAAGGGGATGCGGCTATCCAGGAAAGCGGCCACCGCGACCTCGTCCGCGGCGTTCAGCACGGCGGTCGCTGACCTACCGGCGCGGCCCGCCTCGTAGCCAAGGTCGAGACATGGGAAGACCTCCCGGTCGGGAGCATCGAACGTGAGCGGTTTTGCGGTCAGATCGAACGGGTCGAGTTGCCCGCCCCGTCGCTCCGGATATGTGATCGCATACTGGATCGGGACCCGCATATCTGGATCACCCAACTCGGCCTTGAGGGTCCCGTCGACGAACTCCACCAGAGAATGCACGATGCTCTGAGGATGCACCACGACATCGATCCGGTCGTACGGGATTGCGTACAGGTAGTGGGCCTCAATGACCTCGAACGCCTTGTTCATCAACGTCGCGGAGTCGATGGTGATCCTGGGCCCCATCGACCAGGTGGGGTGAGCCAGAGCCTGCTCGATGGTCACCTCTTCGAGGAATTCTGCGCTCTTGCCGCGGAACGGGCCCGCCCGATGCCGTCAGGATCAACCGCCGCACCGAATCGGCGGTTTCACCGACGAGACACTGCCACAGTGCGGAGTGCTCACTGTCGACCGGGATGATCTCACCCGCCCCCGACGTGGCGGCGGCAACGACTACCGGGCCACCCGCAATCAGGCTCTCCTTGTTGGCGAGGGCAACCCGATTGCCCGCTTCGAGCGCCGCCACCGTCGGAGCTAGACCGGCTGCGCCGACGATCCCGTTGACGGTAACGGTCCCCGGTGTCGCGGCCATTGCAAGGAGTGCTTCCTCACCAAAGGCCACCCGGGAGCCAAGGGCTTCGGTCAACCGCTTCGCCTCTTCATCAGTGGGGTGCACCGCGACAACACTCGCCCCCGGCAGTTGCAGGCCGATTTGGAGCAACTCGCTGGAGCCCCTTCCTGCGGCAATCCCACTCACCGGGATTCCCAAATGTGCCGCGACCTCGAGAGTCTGGGTCCCGATCGAACCAGTCACTCCAAGCACAGATAGCGGCTTCAGTTGAGCAATCCCATCCACGAGTAGGCAATCCACAGCGCCGGTATGGCGAGGATCATCGCATCGACCCGATCGAGGACGCCCCCGTGCCCAGGGAGGATGTAGCCCATGTCCTTGACGCCAAGCGCCCGTTTCATGACCGAGACCGCCAGGTCCCCGACGGGCGCCGACAATTGCAACAACCACACCGATCAACAGACCGTCGCGGAATTCGAATGGCGGTGCCCACCCGAAGGCGGCGCCCACTGCGATCGCGACGATGATGCCCGCTATGTAGCCCTCGACGGTCTTCTTGGGTGACACAACCGGTGCCAGCGCCCGCTTGCCCAGCCTTCGCCCTATGAAATAGCCGCCGATATCCATGGCGGCCACCGTTAGAACGAGAGCCAGGACAAGCCACGTGTAGTCCTCGGATTTGAGCAGATCAAATGCGAACGCACCCAATCCGCCTATCCACGCGGTCACGGCGACAGTGAGCGAAGCGTTTTCGAGCACCCCCCGTCTCGCCCGGTACGGTGGCATAGAACAAGAACACCGCCACAGCCGTGACCAGCAATGAGACGGGAATAGCGACCGGTCCGGCCAGCCAGGTCCCAACAAACGCTCCGGCAATACCGAGGAATCCGAAGATCGACAGAGGTCGATATCCTCCGCGGATGAACGCGGCGAACAGCTCGCCTGCGGCGATGCCCAGGACTGCGAAAATGAGCGCCCCGATGCCATAAGGCGACAGCAACGAGGCCGCAAAGAGGACCACCAGACCAACCGCCGTCAAGAAACGGACCGACAGCTCCGAGGTGGCATGCGGCTCTATCACGTCCTCGGAGGAATTCCCGCTTTCGACATCCATGACGTCATCGAGACCAACAATCCCACTCTCCAGACCCGGGATCTCCGCCGACACTGCTATCTGCTGGGTGCCCTCTTCCTCAGCACGGGCGACGGCTTCGGCAAGCCCGGCGTATTCTCTGGTCGTGGCTGCGAGGTAGTCCTCGCTGGTGAAGTCGGCAAAATCAACGATGTCCTCTTCGGGGACCTCGTCGCTCGCTGACTCGCTTTGCTGACTCCACAAGTCGGCGAACGCGGGTGAGCCTGGAACCATCCGCGACTACCCGATCGGGTATACCGCCGGCCCCGAGACCAGGACCATCCGCTTCGTCCAACTCTGCCGCTGCGAGCTCGGGATCGACGGGCGGGATGACCGGTGCGTCGCCAGGACCCGATCTTGTCCTCTGGCAGGGGCCTAAAGAGCCCATCGGCGTCCTCTCCATCGGCGGCCATCAGCTCGGGAGGTGGCCCATCCGCCGGGTTGATAGCCCGGAACACTCCTAGCTCGCCGGGCTCCGGGTTCTCCAGATCCTCAGGGGTCGGCTCCCTTTCGGATGGTTCGAGCTCGACAGGCTCGGTAGCGGGCTCGGCGGATTCCGGAACAGGACCAGCAGTGTCCTTTTTGCGCCCGAAGATCCGGGCAGCCCAGCCCTGGCCCCCTTCGTCCTCGTGCTCGCTCGGCGCCGGCCTCCTCGGCCCATTGCCGGAACTCGTCCTCGGCAGAGAACTCGTCGCCACCCGATGCAGTTGTGTCCCCCCCATCGCCGTCGCGATGACTCACGTGATCTCCTCTGTGGGTCGCTCTCCGGGGTCGCTAGACCTCGAGCAGCTCCTCTTCCTTCTTCTCGAGCAGCTCATCGATCTTCTGGACGTGGGTATCGGTCATCTCTTGAAGCACCTTCTCGGCGCGCCGCACGTCGTCCTCCGACACATCACCTTCGAGCGCCTCAATATCGTCCTTGGTGTGCCTCCGGACGTTGCGAACCGCAACCCTGCCATCCTCGGCGAGGTTGCGGACCACCCGGATCAGATCTCTGCGGCGTTCCTCGGTGAGTTGAGGGAAGACGAGACGGATGACGTTGCCGTCGTTGGAAGGATTGAGACCGAGATCCGCTTTCATGATCGCCTTCTCGATGGCCGTGATCGACGACCTGTCGTATGGCTGCACCAGCAGCATCCTGGCCTCCGGGACACTGAATCCAGCAATCTGCTGCAACGGGGTCTGAGTCCCGTAGTAGTCGACGGTGATGCGATGCAGCAATCCGGGGTTGGCCCTACCGGTGCGCACGGTCCCAAACTCGCCGACAGCGTGCTCAATCGCGTGATCCATCTTGGTCTTTGCTTCTGCCAGTAGCTCGTCGATCACAGCTCCACCTCAGTGAACTCGGGTTCCGATCGATTCTCCTCGAACGGCTGCCACGATGTTTCCCGGTTTGGCCAGGTTGAACACCCGTATTGGTATGTCGTTCTCCATGCACATCGTAATGGCAGTGGAGTCCATCACCCGGAGTTGTCGGTTCATCACGTCCATGTACCGCAGATCGTCGTAGAGCTCGGCATCGGCATTCTGTGTCGGATCCGAGCTGTAGACCCCATCGACCTTGGTTGCCTTCAGCACCTCCTCAGCGCCCACCTCGGCCGCCCGCAGCGCCGCGGTCGTATCGGTGGTGAAGAATGGGTTACCGGTGCCGGCGGCGAACACCACGACGCGGTGTTTCTCCAGGTGCCGGATCGCCCGAAGCCGTATGTACGGCTCTGCTACCTCCTGGATGTTGATGGCGCTCTGTACCCGGGTCGGGGCGCCGGCGCGCTCCAACGCGTCACGAAGCGCCAGCGCATTGATGACGGTTGCCAGCATGCCCATGTAGTCGGCGCTGGCGCGATCCATCCCTTTAGCCGTCGAGCTGAGGCCTCTGAAAATGTTCCCGCCGCCGACCACGATGGCAATCTGATAGCCCTCGGTGGCTACCTGAGCTATCTCGGCGGCGACCCGGCCAACAGTGACTGGGTCGATGCCGTAATTCAGCTCCTGATCGGCGAAAGCCTCACCGGAGAGTTTCAGGACGACACGTCGCATGCCGCTACTCTTCCGATTCGCCGACCTGAATCCGTGCGAACCTCTTGACGGAGATGTTCTCTCCCAGGGAAGCGGCAAGCCCCTTCACCATTTCGTCAATCGTGCCGTCGAATTTCTCGGTCCTGACGAATACCTGGTCGTTGAGAACGTTCTCTTTGTAGAACGAGTTGAGCCGGCCCTCAACGATCTTCTCGATGATGTGGTCCGGCTTGCCCTCATTGCGGGCCTGCGCGGCGATGATCTCTTTTTCGTGGTCGATGATGGCGGCCGGCACCTCGTCCCGCTCAACCCAACCGGGCCTGGCGGCAGCAATGTGCATCGCGATGTCATTGGCCGCCTCCTTGAAGCCATCCGTCTTGGCGACGAAGTCGGTCTCGCAGGCGAGCTCCACCATCACCCCGATGACGGGGCGGTCGGACTGAATATGCAGATACGAACCGATGATGCCCTCGGTCTGAGTGCGCTCTGACCGCTTGGCTGCTGAGGCGAGACCTCGCTCCCTTAGGAGATCCTTGGCCTTGTCGACATCGCCGTCTGCGTCCTGCAATGCCCGCTTTGCGTCCATCATGCCCGTACCGGTCTCCGTACGGAGGGCCTGTATGTCCTTGGCTGTGATGTTGGCCATTCCTTGCTACTCCTTGGCTGCTTCAGCTGCGGCTTTCGCCGGCTTCTTGGGCTCTTTGTCTTTTCGGGCTGCCCGGTTTGTTCTTCGAGCCCTCTGGTCGCTGCATCGGCCATCGCATTCGACAGCAGGTACGCGGCGCGGATTGCGTCGTCGTTGCCCGGGATCACCAGATCGATTGGATCCGGGTCGCAGTTCGTGTCGACGAGAGCAATGATCGGAATGCCAAGGCGTGCGGCCTCGGCGACGGCGATGTGCTCCTCATTGATATCGATGATGAAGATGACCTCGGGCGTCTTGTGCATGTCACGCACACCACCGAGTACCGCTTGGAGTTTGGTCAACTCACGGCGAAGACGCAGGCGCTCCTTCTTGGGCAGCGCATCCATCTCACCGGAGGTGTCCATCCGCTCCAGCTCTCGCATGTACATGATGCGTCTGTGGATGGTCTGGAAGTTGGTGAGCATTCCACCGAGCCAGCGGTGGTTCACATAGGGCATCCCGCAGGCCAGAGCACCCTTTGCGATGGCATCCTGGGCCTGCTTCTTGGTCCCGACGAACATCAAGCTGCCACCCTCAGAGGTGATCTTCTCGACCAGTTGAGCGGCGCGCTCCACTTGAGACACCGTCATACGCAGGTCAACGATATGAATCCCGTTGCGCTCGGTGAAGATGTACGGACGCATCTTGGGGTTCCAGCGCCGGGTCTGATGACCAAAATGGACGCCTGCTTCGAGCAATTCGCGCATGGTCACTGGCATGCGTTCCTCCTGTTTGGTTGGTTCCTCCGACCACCCTGCGACAGCGATTACGACGCCGTCGGCCTCCGCGGGGCATGCCCCGACCATCGAAGATTGCAGTGGCCGTGTTTATTGAAGCCGTGAGTGTACTCGCACACTGGAGGTACGGCCAGCGGGGTAGCCTCGCCTACCTGCACCAGGCCCCGCCGTCAACCGCGGCTTGGCGGCTCCATGAGACGGTTGCGCAGGCTCATCACTGCTTTGGTGTGGATCTGGCAGACCCGGGACTCGGTGACGGTAAGCACCTTGCCGATCTCTGCCAGGGTGAGACCCTCGTAGTAGTAGAGCGTCACCACGAGCCGCTCCCGGTCGGACAGGCGATTGATGGCGTCGACCAGCAGATACCTGGTCTCCTCACGCTCAAAAGTGCCACTCGGATCGGGTGCGGAGGGATCGGCGAGCAGGTCGCCCATTGTCGACGAGTCCCGTTCGCCAGGGTTGAGCAAGTCGTCGAGGGCCATAATGCCCAGCGTGGAGATCTCACCGAGTCGATCCTGGAGAACCTCGACCGGCATATTCATGTGCTCCGCGAGCTCTTCGTCGGTTGGGCTGCGCTGGAACTTGTGCTCGAGTTCCCCGAGACTCCGCTGGATCTCCCTCGCCCTGGCCCGCACCGACCTCGGCACCCAGTCGAGCGCCCGAAGCTCGTCGAGGATGGCTCCCTTGATCCGGTTCACCGCATAGGTCTCGAACTTGTAGCCCCGTTCCGGCTCGAATTTGTCGATAGCATCGATGAGGCCAAAAGTCCCGTATGAGACGAGATCCTGCGGGTCGACGCTGCGTGGAAGACCGGCTTTCAGCCTGCCTGCGACGAACTTGACCAGAGCCGAGTAGTGAAGGATCAGACCTTCGCGAGCGACCGGGCTGGCGTTGTCTTTGAAATCCTTCCAAAGATCCTGGAGTTCGTGTTCGGCGCGTTCAAGCACGCGGGTGACTTCTTTCGTAGGTAGACCGAAGGTGCCGACGGGAAACGGAAGTGTATATCTGGGTAGTGGCAAGTTCAACGTGCCCCAGCAACTCCTGGACGGTGCGGAGGTCGGCACCGCCTTCGAGCAAATGGGTTGCGAAGGAGTGTCGCAACGTGTGCGGGAACGTGCCAAGACGCCGTTGTACCACTCGTCTGACCCCTCTCGTGTCGAGAGGGCCACCGCGCGCTCCGACCCACAAGGCGGAGTAGGCCTGGTCGCCGGCCAGATCAGGCCGACCTCGATCCAGGTAGCGGCGAATTGCAGCTTGTGCCGTCTTTCCTACCGGGACCACGCGGGTCTTGCCTCCCTTCCCGACAATCCGAAGCATGTCACCTCGCTCGACATCGCCAATCTGCAGCGATGCGAGCTCGGAGACTCTCAACCCTGAAGAATATAGAAGCTCGAGCATCGCCCGATCGCGCAAATCGACCGGATCCTGCCCGACAATCGCATCGAGCGACTCGCCCAGCCTACGCGCCGGCAGCGCCTTTGGTAGCGATGCCGGGCGTCTCGGCTGTCTGACACCCGCTGCGGGATTGGCCGGAACGAGGCCCCGCTTGGCGGCATCGGCGAAGAAGGAGCGGACCGCAGACAGCTTTCTGGCAACCGATCGCGGCGAATAGCCCTGAACCGAGAGATGAGAGACGTACCGGCGAACGAGGCGGCGACCGACTGCGGCAACACCGATTACATCCGATTCCTCACAGAAATCGGCAAACTGCCCCAGGTCACGATCGTATGCGGCAAGTGTATGTGGCGACAGGCCACGCTCGACCTCGGCCCTGTGGACGAAGTCGGCTGCGGCATCAGCAATTGTGACGGTTTCCTGCATCGACTCCTCATCGTTGCCGGTTGACCGCACCGAGTCAACGACCGACGCTATCTGCGCTGCGACATATCGCCCGGGACCGTCGGGGCGAATCGCTCCGGCCAGCTCCAGACGGCCGAGAGCGGCCAGCACCTCGCCGGGGGTTCCGAGCCCGTGGCCCAGCAGTAAATCGAGGTCGCAGGCTCCTGATGCCACCAGTTCGACCAACCGGGCATCGTCTCCAACGAGCCCGGCGGCGACGGCCAACCCCGATGCCGACTGGGCCGGGCCCAGCACCAACTCCAGGGACTCGATCAGGTCGTCCGGGTCGTGTACCGGGAATGCACCGTCACGGATCAGCAGGTTGCACCCTGCCGACGAAGCCCTGGTGATATCCCCGGGCACCGCAAAGACCTGACGCCCGTGCCGCAGCGCTGCTTCGGCCGTGATCAACGCCCCACCCTTGACCGTCGCCTCCACAACGACCACAACAGCAGCCAGACCGCTGATGATGCGATTACGCGGCGGAAAGCGCCAGGCTTCTGGTGGTGTCCCCGGCGGAGACTCGCTAACCACGCCACCACCCGCCGCAATCAGCTGCCGGGCAAGAGCGGCATGCTCTCGCGGGTACATCACATCGATGCCCGATCCGAGAACGCCAACGCCGATGCCGCCACCCGCAACGGTTCCCGAATGTGCCGCTCCATCGATCCCCCTCGCCAGACCGCTGATCAGCGGCCAGCCTGCATCGGCGATGGCACTCCCATAGTCAGCTGCGATGAGCTTGCCGTATGAAGTGCACCGGCGTGTCCCGACGATGCCGACACCGGGCATCTCAGGAAGGCACCCTCTGACAAACAGCAAGTCCGGAGCGTCTGGCAATTCGCCGAGACCGGCCGGATAGCCGGCTGCTCCCTTGTAGACCACATCGATCCCGGCCTTCTCGAGCTGCTCACGCCGCTCTGCGGCGGGCCTGCCGACCTCCCGCCTGGCCCGATCGGTGGTCTCGATAGCGCCCGCGACTATTCGTTTCAACGTTCCCGGCCGGACCGTACCGGTCATACAGTGTCTGCACCCGGTCCGGGTGGAGCCCACCAAATGCAACCTGCAACCGGGCGTCCCTCATCGCTGTCCCCGATACGCCAGGGCTTCACCAACATGTGAATCCAATATCAGCTCCGACCCGGCCAGATCAGCGATCGTCGCCGCCACCCGTCGCACACGATCCCAACCACGTGCAGTCAACGCCGAGCGGTGCATCGCCTGCTGCAGCATGCCGGGCACGTCCTGATGCCAATGCAATTGATCGAGATCTCCACGACGCAACCGTGCATTGGGCATACCCCTCTCCATCTGCCGCTTGCGGGCAGCAGACACCCGCCGTGCCACCTCAGTGCTCGACTCCCCCGGGCCACCCGCCATCTCGGTCGATCTCACCCTCTCCACTCGAACAACGATGTCGAACCGGTCTACCAGCGGACCGGACAGCCGTCGCTGATACTTGGCGAGGGCACCAGGTGCGCACGAGCACTGGCGAAGCCGATCACCCTCGTAACCACACGGGCACGGATTGGTTGCTGCGACAAGCTGGAAACCGGTATCAAAACGCACAGAAGCGCCCTTGCGTGCGACAACAACATGCCCCTCCTCCATCGGCTGACGCAACGCATCGAGATGATGGACAGGAAACTCCCCCAACTCATCCAGAAAGAGCACCCCATTGTGTGCCAGGGCCGCTTCACCGGGTACCGGGATACCCGAACCGCCGCCGATCAGCGCCGCCAGCGAGGCCGAATGGTGGGGTGACCGAAACGGCGCCACCGAGGGATTGGGGCGGGCAAGGCCGGCTGCGGCCCAGGTGAGAGCCGTCGCCACCACGTTTGTTCCGGTGAGCTCCGGGAGGATCCCGGGCAGGCATCGGGCAATCATTGTCTTCCCCCCACCGGGGGGACCCGTCATCAACATGTGGTGGGCGCCCGCTGCGGCAATCTCGAGTGCCCTCCGCACCAGCGCCTGCCCGCGTACCTCTGCAAGATCAGCCGTCGGTGTCTCATGAGCGGGCAGCTCCGGTATCGCAGCGCCGGTGGCATCCCCGAGGGCCACCGCAACCGCTTCATCGAGCCGGCGAACCGCGACCACCGCAGACGACTCACCGATGGCCAACGCTTCTGCCGCCGACTCCGGTGGCAACAAGCACGGCAACCCCTGCTGACCGGCGATACGCGCTGCGCCGAGACCACCCCGGACCGGCCGCACCTGCCCGTTCAGAGCAAGCTCGCCAAGCGCAACCACGTTGGCTGCCTGCGGTGGCACCAGACCGGCGGCCACCAGGACGGCAATGGCGATCGGCAGATCGTAAGCCGAGCCGCCTTTGGGGACATCGGCGGGAGCGAGGTTGACGATCACCCGTCGGTCGGGGAACGACCAGGAGGATGCCTTGAGTGCCGCCAACACCCGCTGCTTGGCCTCCCGGACCGCAGCATCGGGAAGACCGACAATCTGGAACTTCGGCGTCGAGCCTCCAACAAACACCTCGACATCGACACGACGCGGCTCGGCGCCGACAAGAACAACTGAAGTGACACGTGAGAACATACCGACAACGTATGGGACGGCTGTGACACGCCCCCGAGAAGGGGCGCGTGCGGGCCTAGGAGATTTGCAGGCGATCAGCTGCCGGGACAGACTGCGCCCGGCCCAAAGGCGGAAGGGAAAGACGTGTATCACCGGGTTGGCATCACGCTGGCTTGTGCCGCTCTCGTCGTGGGAGCGTGCGATTCCGCCGGGACGACCCGGGTAAATGCCCCTGCAACCACCGTGCCGGGGGCGATTACGACCACCGCTGCCGTCCCCGACGCAACCGGGGTCTTTGAGACTGTGTCTCCAGCGATTGCCTTCGTCGAAACAGGGATAGCCACAGGCAGCGGTGTGCTCATCGAGCGGGACCTTCTCCTGACCGCCGCTCACGTCGTGTGGCCGGAACGAGACGTCAGAGTGGTATTCCCCAACGGTGAATACACAGACTCGGCTCATGTGATCGGCCGCGATCTGATGGCCGACCTGGCGCTCGTTGATGTCGGCAACATCCTCAACCAGCCCGAGCCCGTCAGTCTCGGCAACGGTGAGGTGCTGCCGATCGGCAGCACCGTCTATATGGTCGGCTACCCGGCAGAACCGGAACGCAACCCACAGCCGACCATATCCGAGGGGATCCTGTCTCGAATCAGGGAATGGCGGAGCCAGGAATGGACCTTCCTCCAGTCGGACGCAGCAGTCGTCGGTGGCCAGAGCGGGGGCGCCCTCGTCGACGAGTACGGCAACGTCATCGGAATCACCAATTTCCAGCTCGCCACCGAATACGGGATATCCGGTTCGATTGCCGATATCACCGACCGGATCACCGCAATGCGCACCGGTACTCTCGATACCGACCTTGGGGATCGGCTACCGCCCAATTTCGGTGCGGATGAGACACAGTGGGCAGAGATCGCCCATTACTGGGACCAGGCGGTGTTTACGTTCGAGGCTCCGCTGTTCTCCGAGGTCGAGTTCAGAACCAAGGGTGATGCCGATACGGCCATCCAGCTAATGACGATCGACGGTTTCGACGTCGCATATGCCGATGACAACCTCGAGGGTGGCGAAACGGCTGTGGGCCAGGTGAATCTGGGGGGGACCCATCTCGCCGTAATCACGTCGTTCTCCGCTGAAGAAGCATCTGAGCTCGTCGTGGGGTCGGTTGAGATGATCCCCTGGGAAGACCCGGACGACGGCACAGTTCTGACCAAGCCGGGTGAGATCTATGGCAACCTGGACTTCCCCGGTGATGTCGACTGGTTCTGGTTGGAGCTGGGAAGGGGTCAGTCGGTCACCGTGGAGGTCGACACCGTCACGGTCGACCCTGCCATCTATATCGACAGCCTCAGCAACGTCAGCGAATTCTCTCTCGCGTTTGATGACGACTCGGGCGGTGGACCATTTGGCTCGAATCCCCGCGTCGTCTTCACAGCCAAGAAGGCCGACACTTACCTCGTGATGGTCACCGACGACTACCGCACAGGCCCCGGAGCGTACGTGCTCACCGTCGAGTAGAAACGCCGCTAGTGGCCCTCGAACTCCGGGGGACGCCGCTCGAGGAATGCGGCGATGCCCTCCCGCAAATCATCTGATGCCAATAGTGCGGCCTGCGCCTGGTCCTCGTAGGAGATGGCTTGCTCGAAGGTCATCTCGAACGAACGGGAAAGACCTCTCTTGACAAAGCTCTGCGCTCGGGGAGCACCGGCGGCAACCTCCGCGGCCAACCCGGCCACCGCCGGCTCCAAATCCTCGGGTGCCACAATCCGGCTGACCATGCCCATCTCCAGCGCTTCGTCGGCAGACACCATCCTGCCGGTGAGTGCCAACTCACGCGCTCTGGCCATGCCGACGATTCGAGGAAGCAGCCACGTTCCGCCAAAGTCGACGGTCAAGCCCCGCTTGACGAAGACCTCGGAGAAGCGCGCCCTATCGGTTGCAATCACGATGTCGCAGCCGAGCGCCAGGTTCATCCCCGCACCGACGGCGACACCGTCGACAGCCGCTATCGAGGGTTTGGCCAGCCGATGCAAGGCGGTCGCCGCTCGCCCCGGGCGCTTCATGTAGCTCATGCCAACAGCCGGGCTCCTCAAATCATCCAGCTCATCAAGAGCGAGGTCCGCCCCCGAACAGAAGTCCTCGCCGGCACCCTGGATGACAATCACACGCTGCTCGGACGCGGCGAAATCCTCGATTGCGTCGGCCAGCTCAACCCACCCGGTAGACGGTATCGCGTTCTTATGTTGCGGCTGGTTCAGAGTCAGCCATCGCACCGCACCGGAGTCCGCAACGAGGACGAAAGGAGTGTCGTTCATCGCTGTGACAATACAGACCGATGGTCGGCCGCGGCACTACTCTCGATCAGCGTGGGCTTCAATCCGTTTCGCCAGCAGGACAAGACCGCCACGGACGTGGTCATCGTGGCCGTCTTCATGGTGATCATCATCGCCGTAATCGTCTGGGCCTTTGTCGGTTGATATGGAAGACTCCCCGTTCGGACCGCTGATCGTCAAGCCCATCCAGCCGTACCAGGCCCGAAAGCTGTACGTCTGTCCCGGTTGCGGGGGTGACATCGGACGGGGCGAGGGCCATCTCGTCGTCGTACCGGAGTACGAGCCCGAGAGACGCCGTCACTGGCATCGTGGGTGCTGGTTCAAGGAGATGCGTAGATCCGGCGCCTACTCAACCAACGGCGGGTAACCAGCGCACCAGTGCCCGTCCCGGGGATATCCCGACGCCGACATAGTCGACACGGTGGATACCGCATTGATTGGCGAGGGATCGGACCTGTTTGGCCTTGGCCTCGTCAAAGTGGTGCACGGGATCAACATCGCCACTCGCGGTCTTCACCTCGACGGCGATCCGGCGTCCCCCGATAGTGACGATTAGATCAATCTCCCCACGACCGACACGGACATTGCGGCCGACGATGACGGCACCGTGGTCGACGAGAAACCGGGAGGCGATACGCTCACCGAGGCTACCCAGAGCTATGCGATGAATGTGCTCTACAGAGCCGAGCTCGGCTCCAGCTCCTCGATGTTGATGTCGCGGAACGTCATTACCTTGACGCTCTTGACAAACCGGGCAGGCCGGTACATGTCCCACACCCATGCGTCGTTCAACTCCAGCTCGAAGTAGACCGAGCCTTCAGATCGCCTGGTGTGCATCTCCACCTCGTTGGCCAGGTAGAAGCGGCGTTCAGTCTCGATGACGTAGCGGAACATAGGAAGCACATCTCGGTACTCCTTGTATATGTTCAGCTCGACGTCGGTTTCGTAACGCTCGAGATCTTCTTCGCCCATTACCTCTCCTGCCGCTCCAGGTGGCGGATTCCGCATACTAAGCGCTTGTCGGCCGGTAGGCGCATCTCTTTTTTCTGATGTCACCCAAACTTGAGTATCCACTGGCCCACCGACACGACCGCTGGGTGGCAACCGCTCAGTTCAGGCCGCGGCCCCTGTTGATGAGGTAGGCGTGCCACAGCATCCTGGCAGCAGCCGCCCGCCAGGGGACCCACGAGGATGCAATGACGCCTGCCTCCGCGTAACCGGGCACCTCGTCGAGATCCAGGTTCTCAGCCATCGACACCACCAGAGCCCTGTCGCCGTGCGGCCACACGTCGGCGCGGCGCAGAACGAACAGCAAATACACGTCGGCCGTCCACCGGCCGATACCTCTGATCGCAACCAGGGAGTCATGTGCTTGCCGGTTACTCGCCTGCTCCAATGACTCCAGGTCTATCGAGCCGTCGATGATGGCTGCGGCCAGCCCACGGCAATACCCGGCCTTCTGTCGACTGAAGCCAATGGTCTTCAGCTCGGCATCGTCGAGACTGAGAAACCCCTCGGGAAGCACTGTTCCGGTCGCGGCCTCCAGGTTGGCGAAGGCGGCCGCGGCGCTCTCGAGTGAGACCTGCTGTTCGAGGATGATCTTGACCAGAGTGGCAAAACCGGGCTCGCGGGGCCAAAGAGGGGGAACTCCGTTTCGGGCGACCATCCGCTCCAGACGGTTGTCGACGGCGGCGAGCTCCGCGACGGCGTGCGCGAGCGAGGATTCGTCGAGACGTATCAGAGGCCACTCCACCTGCTCGGTGGCCAAACCACCGAGAAAGCTCGACCGACAATCCGGCTGCGGGGAATGGCTCCGAAGACCCGGCTGTCGTTGCTGCTGTTGCGGTTGTCGCCCATGACGAAGTAGTGGCCGTCAGGGACTTCCCACGGCCCCTGATCTCGCATCACCAATCCGACGGGGAGGTATGGCTCGTCGATCGGACTCCCGTCGATGTGGATCGAGTTGTTTCGAATCTCCACAGTTTCACCGGGCAGCCCGATCACCCTCTTGATCAGATCAGACTCTGGCGTGCGCAAACCTATCGACTCGAGCAGGTTACGTGAGACCTTGGTGGCAAGCGACTCCTCCGCAAGGCTCTCCGGCTCGAAGACGACGACATCGCCACGATCCGGGTCACCGATACGGTAGGAGAGCTTGTTGACCACCACTCGATCACCGATCTGGAGAGTGTCCTCCATCGAGCCAGAGGGAATCCAGAAGACCTGGATCAGGAAGGACTTGACGAGGACGGCGACAATCAACGCCCCAACGATCAGAAACGGGAGTTCCTTGAGAAATGCGAGAGCCTCGGACTTGCGGTCGTCACCGCCGGCCTCTGCGACATCGTCATCGACATCGACATCGACATCGACGGACTCGACCTCAGGCAACTGCTCGTCGTCGATTTCGTCGTGCCCGGGGTAGTCGCTCATCGTAGAAACGGAACCAGCTAGTCCCGCTTCTCCTTGATCCGTGCCGCCTTGCCGACGCGATCGCGCAGGTAGTAGAGCTTGGCACGGCGCACATCGCCACGTCGCGTCACCTCGATGGATTGGATGATCGGGGCATGCAACGGGAAGATGCGCTCGACGCCAACGCCAAAGCTCAGCTTGCGGACGGTGAATGAGGCGCGGGCACCCCTGCCGTTGCGTCCGATGACAACACCTTCGAAGATCTGGACGCGTTCACGGCCGCCTTCGACGACACGCACGTTTACACGCACGGTATCGCCGGGCGCAAAGTCCGGTATGTCGTCGCGCGAAGTATGCGGACTCGATTTGATCGACCGTATTCACGGGATTCCTCCGAATGAGGGAAAAGGGAAACTCGAAGGTGAGATTGTAGACACACTCCGCAGCTTGCGCTAACCGTCATCCCCGGATTCCATGGCGGAAGGGCCGCTGTCGAGAAGATCAGGACGACGTTCTCTGGTCCGAGCCACACGCTGCTGGTGCCGCCACTCCGCCACCCGGCCGTGGTCACCGGAAAGGAGGACTTCTGGTGCCAACCAGCCGCAATAATCGGCGGGTCGGGTGTATTGCGGTTCTTCGAGCAATCCGTCCCGAAAGCTCTCGGCTGCGATCGAAGCGGGGTTGCCAACCACCCCGGGGAGCAGCCGGGTCACCCCCTCGATGATGGCAAGGGCGCCGGCTTCACCGCCCAGCAATACATAGTCACCCAGCGATATTTCCTCGTCGACGAGATGGTCTGCAACACGCTGATCGACACCCTCGTAGCGGCCGCAGACAAGGGTCAGCTCCTCGAGCCCGGCCCATTTGTCTAGCCGATCCTGAGTCAGCGGATACCCGGCGGCCGCCAGCAGCACCTTGTGGGACTGACGCATGGGCTCCAGAGCACGATCGAGTGGCTCGACCATCATCACCATCCCCGGCCCACCGCCGAACGGGGCGTCATCCAGCTGACGATGAAAGCCCTTGCCAAACACCCTGAGGTCGACAATTGCAACGTCGAGCAACCCATCTTGCTGTGCACGGCCGACCAAACTGACCTGCAATGGGGAGTCGAAGAACTCGGGAAACATGGTGATTATGTTGATTCGCACCCCAACAGGGTATTCTGATTTCGGGTACGGGGGTAAGCGAGACTTTGGCGGAACCTATCAGACCTGCAGGAACACCGGCAGACAGCTCGGATCGGGCTGCCCCGGCTGCCGCCGGTGATACACCATCGGGAGGTGGCTTGAGTGGCGATGACCGATTTCGGGCACGCTCCCGGCTCGACCAGGCGATGACGGTCGCACAGAAGCGGATCGAAGCCGGCAAGCAGATCGCCAGCAGCACCCGGGCGATTCGCAGCGATGGCGATATCAGCGAGTGGGGCGCCGCCCGCCAACCAGCCTCTACCCGATCCGACAC
Organism: uncultured bacterium; assembly: GCA_963731695.1. Classification (GTDB taxonomy): domain Bacteria; phylum Actinomycetota; class Acidimicrobiia; order Spongiisociales; family UBA5794; genus JAAETI01. The sequence continues at coordinate 49,729 of CAVSWM010000004.1, forward strand.
ACCAGCGGAAACCCCGTATGTCGTCGTGGACCTTCGCCCCGATGCCGATCGAATCCCCGGGCCAATGCCTGCTGTACGGGAGGCCGATTACGGGTTGGGCAGGCGATGGGGAGCGGATTGGCAACGATCTGCCCAGGGCTGGGTGACTGCCGCCGACGGTCGGGCTACATGGCGTCCCGTGGTCACCACCACCCAGGCACTCGCAAACTGGGACGTTCACACCTATCTGGGCGTTGTCACGGCCGAAGTCGCCATCGAGGCACCGGGCGGCGACCTACGTCAGGTCGGAGCAACCCTTGCCAGAGGCCGTGAAGTCGGCATCGAGGGCCTGGTCGAGGAAGCGGTGGAACGCGGGGCACATGCGGTGATCGGGGTGTCCATGCAGTACACACCGATCGGCACTCGCATGCTCATCACAATGACCGGCACTGCCGTGACGCTTCAGGAGAAGTCGCGCAACTAGTCGGTGCTCTCCGACATCTCGAGAATGTCGTACAGCGTGTTACGGCGCGCCGGAACCCTGTCGATCGACCTGATGGCGGCTTCCATGTCGGCAGCTTCGACCGCGATGCCGTGCGACGCTCCCGCCGAACGGGAGATCGTCTCATCCATCAAGGTGCCCCCGAGATCGTTGCACCCAGCCTGGAGCAACCGTGCCCCCGCATCGAGTCCCAGCTTGACCCACGACGCCTGGATGTTGTCCACCAACCCATCGAATGCGATGCGGGCCACACTGTGCATGAGCACGACCTCATCCCAAGTCGGGCCGGGTCGGGCATCTCCCCGGAGATAGATCGGAGCACCCATATGCACGAACGGAAGCGGCACGATCTCAGTTATGCCGCCGGTGCGTCGCTGGATCTGCCGCAGCACCTCGAAGTGGTTGGCCCAATTGGTAGGCGACTCGATGTGACCGAACATGATTGTGGCTGTCGACCGCAGCCCGAGCTCATGAGCGGTGATCATCACCTCGGCCCATTGGGCAGTCCGGATCTTGTCCGGGCACAGATGGACCCGAACGGAGTCGTCGAGTATCTCCGCCGCGGTCCCGGGGAGCGTCCCCAATCCGGCATCGCGAAGCCGGGTCAGATACGCCTCGATGGACACACCCAACGTCTCGGCTCCTTGCCACACCTCCAGCGGGGTGAAGCCATGAATGTGCATATCGGGCAAATACTCCTTGATGGCGTCGACGACGGCCACGTAGAAGTCACCGGTGAATTCCGGATGGATCCCGCCCTGGAGACAGACCTCGGTCGCACCACGATTCCACGCCTCGACAGAGCGCTCCACGACCTGCGGAATCGACATCAGATATGGGTCTCCGCGCAGGTTGAGCGAGCGCGGCCCTTTCGAGAACGCACAAAAGCCACACTTGAATGTGCATTGGTTGGTGTAGTTGATGTTGCGATTGATCACGTAGGTGACAACGTCCCCCACGGATCGTCGCCGTAGTTCGTCTGCGACAAGCGCAATCGCGTCCACCTCATCGCCACGGGCACGAAACAGCCGCTCCAGCTCGTCCCGGGTCGGGGGGTTGCCGGCAAGCGATCGATCGAGAATGGCTGCGATGTCCTCATCCACCGCGCTCATTTCGAGCTCGAAACCAGCCCCCGTCCAGGTGTCGTCTGCCCACTGTGCGGAGATACGGCGCCCCGGGATCGGAGCTGGCAGGTCTACGCCCGGCGCCCATTCATAGCGGGGCCTGATCGAACCGGAGGCGTCGATCTGGTTCAAATACGCGGTGAACAACTCCGACGGCAACACGCTCCTGGCATCATCCACCGTGACCCCGACCGGCAGTGCCCCACGCTCAACGAGCTCAAAGCTCGCAAGGCCGTCGCGTAGCTCTCCCACCGACTCAGTCGTCCAACCACGCAGCAATAGGTCTCTGGCTCCATCGGCGACCAGCTGTATTGCTTCCGAGACACTGTCGACAAAGACCGAAACGCGACAGTCAACACCGGGAAGTGTCACCAACTCTGATGAGATGCTCACGCGGCTTCGCCGGGTTCTCAAGAACGCCGCTCCGCTTCTGGCTACTGCATCAAGGACGCGGGAGCGCTCGCCGCTGTCAACGACGGTGAGCCGCCAGCCGGGCGACCCGGTCTTGGCAAGCCGGATCGCTTCGACAGGATCCACTACCCAGGCGACCGGCTCGGCCGCCGAAGTGCCGACCGCGATCGGGAGGAGACCTCCCTGCAACGCAGCGGCCCGCTGAGCATCGCCCAGCCCTTCAACCTCCACGGCTGTCGTCCCCTCGCGACGGCGCGTTGCGGCCCAGAGCTCGTTGATGTCGCCCGCAGGCCGCAGCCGCAGGAACGTTATCGAATCTCTCATAATGCGGAGCCTCCCTGCAGCTCGGGGACAAGAGCGTAGCCATCCTCGTCCGCGGCAACGCGCACCCTGGCAAGCAACCGCGGATCTATCCAGGTCTCCTTGATGAATTCCGGGTAAACAGGAAGACGTGGCTTGAGAGTGAACCCTCGCTCCCGGGTGACTCCGGCAAGCTTCTCCAAGTGCGGCCATGGAGCCTCAGGGTTCACCCAATCGATTGTCAGTGGCGAGACGCCACCCCAGTCGTTGATTCCGGCATCCAGGTAGATCCCGAAGTCGTCCGTCAGATTCGGAGGAACCTGCAGATTCATCTCGGCTCCGAGAATCCATCTTGCAACCGCGACAACTCGCGGAAAGTACGGCACGGTTGGCTCAGGGCTACGCCGCATACGGGTATCGGCCTTGGTGTTGCTTGGTTCCATTACGTATTGGGTAGACTTTCACGGGATACCGCAAGTGAATTTTATTGTAGATGACATTGGCCGGGTGGCGGTCATTGGTCAGAGACACGCCCAGAACGGCGATGGTTTTGGGATGAAAGAGCGGGGTGAAATACAAAACAGCCTCCGGTCGACTTCCAGTCAGATTTTTTTACCGATTTCAAACGCCCGGCCCAGGTAGCGGCCGATTCCGTGGTAAGAGCGGATCTCCGGGCCGAAAATAATCGGCGCCACTTTTTCGATATCCGGCAGGCCGTTGTCGTCGACAACCGCGTCTTCGGCTTTGACATCCATGATTTCGCCGATAAATTGGGTGTGGAGACCGATTTCCATTGTCCGAATGAGTTTGCATTCCAGAATCAGCGGAAATTCGGCGATGTAGGGAGCGTCAACAATATCGCTCTTCACGGCTGTCAGACCCGTAGCGGCAAATTTGTCGGTCGTTCGACCGCTGACCATCCCGAAGTAATCCGCCTCACGGATAAATTTCTCCGAGAGGGGACGTTCAGCGTGTAAGCCTGCCGCTCCACGATGTTGGCGTAACTGTAGCGCGGCTTCTGGAGGGCCACGTAAACACAAGGAGGCTTGGAGCAACAGATACCGCCCCAGGCGGCCGTCATGCCGTTCGGCCAACCATCTTTGTCATAGGTCCCCACGATCCATACCGGTGTGGGAAACACCAAGGTTTTGGCACCCAAGGATTTTTTCATCGGTTTTGTTCCTGATA
>CAVSWM010000005.1:0-26200 GCA_963731695.1 uncultured bacterium
ATCATCGGCGCCCGGGATCTCGACGTTGCCCGTTACCAGTTGTCGTGGCTGGGATCAGCCTTTGGTTTCGCCTTGCTCGGTGCCGGAGTGGTGGAAAACGCGCATTCAGCCGCGGGCCCATGCCCGTCGTTGCTGCCGGCACCGTCATGTTGATCATGGGCACCGGTCTGCTCGCAATGGGCGACCGACTGGTGCTTCTGGCAGCCGGTGGACTGCTGCAGGGGGCGCGGCTCTTCAGCCTTTCTCATCGCAACTCCGGCGATAGTCGGGCAGGAGGATCGAGCCCATCGGCTGGCCGTCGCCGTGGGAGCATCTAGCGTCGCAGGGCTGCTCGCTCCCGGTGTCATTGCACTCACCGACCATGTTCTCTGGACGGGCCGTGTCGCCCTGATGATTCCGATCCTGTGGCTCATCCCCTTCCTGGCTCCAGCCAACTGGAAGAGGCCGATGGCCGATCCCCCACCGGTGACTTCAAGTGCCCCTCCGGAGTCAGCCCGCCCGGCGATGTCTCGAGACACCTGGTTGCGGTGGCTCGTTATCGTCCTTGGGGTATCCGCGGAGTTCTGTTTCTGGACATGGGGTGCAGCCCGATTGGTCGACGGTGGTGCAACAGACGCCACAGCAAGCGGGCTGGTAGCCGCCTTCGCCATCGGCATGGCTCTGGGCCGGCTCATCGGGCCACGGCACATCCACACCCTCAACCCGATACATATCTCCACGACAGTCACTTCGATCGCCGCCGTGATCATCATCAGCGGCGCCGGTCTCGGTCTCCTAGTAGCGGGACTATTCCTGGCCGGTCTCGGCATAGCCGTGTTGTACCCGGTCGCTCTTGCCCTTCTGCTGGAGGACCGGAATCTACCGGAACCAAGCCTGATCTCGTTGGCGGCATACGCGTCGGGAGTTGCCATCACGATCACCCCGAGCCTGCTGGGAGCCCTCGACCGGGTGATGCCGATCCAGTACGCATTCGGGCTGGTACCAATCTTGATGGCAACCGTCGTCTGGTTCTCTCGTGCAGCGCCGCCGACGCCTACATCAACACGGGTCAAGCCAGCAACACCGCGGCGCCGCTGACCTCGCCCTTCTTCAACTGTGCCAGAGCGATGTTCACATCAGCGAGCGGATAGGGGTCGGTGATGGTTTCGATGGGGATCCCGGCGGCCAGCGTGAGGAATTCCTCTGCATCCTGTCGGGTGAAGTTGGCGACGCTGCGGATGGAACGCTCCTTCCACAGCAGATCGAAGGGAAACTCGGGCACGGTGTCGAGGTGGATGGCGTTGATCGCCACCACACCTCCCGGGGAAATCGCTTTGAGCGCCTCGATAACCACGTAGCCGACAGGGGCAAACGTGATTGCCGCATCCAGCTCGACCGGCGGTTGGTCATCGGTACGAGCCCGCCCAGGCAGCACCCATGTCGAGAGCCCGTTGCTGCTCGCTGCGTGATCTGGTCGCGACGAAGATCTCGCAACCCCAGTGTCTTGCCACCTGGAAGCTGAGCAATGCGGAGGCGCCGAATCCGTAAAGTCCAATCCTGCCGCCCGGCTCAACCCCGGACAGCTTCAGCGAGCGATACCCGATGATGCCGCCGCATAGCAACGGTGCGGCCTGCTCGTCGGTGAACGATGCCGGGACGGCGTATACAAAATCGGCACGTGCCGTCATCGATTCTGCAAACCCGCCATCACGATCCCAGCCGGTGAACTCTGCTTGATCGCACAGGTTCTCCCGACCAGAGGTGCAATACCGGCATTTGCCACAAGCCCCACCAAGCCACGCAACCCCGACCCTGGCCCCCGGTTGCCAGTTGTCAACGCCATCACCGACGGCTCGAACCCGGCCCACGACTTGATGACCGGGAACGATCGGCAGATGCCGGGCGGGTAGATCACCTTCGACGATCTGCAGGTCGGTGCGGCAAATGGCACAAGCCGAGACGTCGATCGCAACCTCGCCGGGCTCGGGATCGAAGTCGAGCCGGTCCGTAGCTCGCAACGGCCGAGTGTCGACGCGACCCGGATCGCTCAATTGAAATACACGTGTCATTTCACGCTCTAGCGTATCGCGCTCCGGTGACACAACGGTGTGCAGCCATCCCGGATCACCACGACGGCAAAGCGGCTCAACAGCCGGTGAGAACTCTGGTTTCGCCATCGGGGAGCTTGGACCACCAGCGGGAGTATCGGCTGTAGATGCTCGGCTCACGATCGGCCAGCATCTCCTGCAGGGCTCCGGCCTCGGACTCGAGCCCAATCCACTCTTCATTGGAGAGCGGGTGGAACGCAGTCGCCTCGATCCCGCCATCCACCGGTCGCCACACCCCGGCGACGAAGCCGTCCACCAGCAAAGTTGGGAGCGAATCGCCGTTGGTGCGGATCACCGCCTTGCGATACTCCTTGGGGATTATCCGGCTTCGATCTTTGTAGACGAGCAGCACGTTGTCCCACATCGGCAGTAGGCGGGGCGGTGCCGGGGTGCCGTCGTCGGGGATGACCGCACCCGGGATGTCGTACAGCTCCTCCCCGTTCGGTCCCTCGAGCTCGATGAGCTGGTTGGCGATACCGGCAAGCGCGGGCTTCACCTCGGACTGACGAAGCAAGGCAAACTGCCCGAAGTCGTGACGGGACGCGGGACCGAAGGCTTCCAGGTAGCGGCGGAACAAGTACTGGATGCACCCGGCCCGATCGGGCATGTCGTCCCTGATGGCGGCGATGTACTCGGGGTAGGCGCCAAATGCCCAGGGCCCATCGTTTGGGGCACGCCAAACGGGTCCGAAGGTGCGCAACGCCCACCAAACATAATGCTTGGGATCGATGTCGAGGTTGGCGGCGACCATTGCGTCAACGTCGGCGTTGCGACGCGGCTCCGACAGAAAATCGAGCACATGCGGCAACAGTGCTTCGGCGACATCGACCGGCACCCCGCTCGAGCGGAAGCGTCGATCGTACAGCCGGGAGTCACGAAGTGTGCCCTGCATTGCCTCATGAATCATTGAGTACTCGGCGGCAAGCACTGCATGCAGCGTGATCCGCATCAACGTCGCCTTGACGATCTCCCGCCCGTCGAATGCAGCATCGAGATCGGCGGGTTGAAAACCATCGATCCGGTTCCACAAAGCGATATAGGGAGATGGTGGCTCCTGAGCCTGCAACGCCAGGACCTGCTGCATCGCGGCAGACAAAGACAGTTGCCCCCTTTCGAGGAGCAACTGTCTGTGTAGGGTCGCCCGATTGAGGCGGCGAAGAGTCAAAACCATCCAGTCACTCTACGTTGGCTCAAGGCGATCAGGCGGCGAACTTCTTGCCAAGCAGGAGCCACAAACCAAGCCATCCTTCACCGATCATCGACGGGACGGCAACCATGGCCAGGAACACATTCGTAAAGTCGCTGTAGTTCTCCAGCAGTGTGCGTGCAACCGTATCGAGCCCGTAGGTGACACCGGCAGCGATCAATAGGTAGCCGAGCACCTTCGATACATACCCGGACCGGATGAGCAGGTAGCCGACGATTACCAGGTGAACCCCGAATGCGACGAGCCCGACCAGCCAGACGTTGTTAAACGACTCGAGCGCAATCATCGTTTGGGCGTTGACCTGATCCGTGGTGTAGGCGGCTGCGATACCACCGTCACCGACGAGTTGCAGCGCCTGGTAGAAGAACACCAGGGCCACCCCGAGGAATGTTGTGTACACCAGCCGGAACCAGGCGGCACCCAGCGACAGATCGTGGTCGACCTCCCTGAAGATCATGTGTAGTGCCCATGCGATAACTACGTCCACGACGAAGATCACCAGGAAGGCAATCATGCCAAGCCGGAACAGCCCGATAGAGCCGGTGACGTTGGCAACCGTGGCCGCGGCGTTGTCGGGCTCGATCATTCCCTCGCGGACGAAGAAATTGGCGAAGATGGCCAGCAGGAAGGTGGCGATATAGGAGATGCCAGCAATCCGTGCAGCACGACGCGGCGTAACCGACTTGCGTATGGACGGATTTATGGCGGTTGGCATCCGGGCGCTGTCACGTCTTAGTTGTCTTGTAGGCATGGTTGATCCTTTCTTGTCATCAATCTTCAGCGGACGGTGAGGACGGACTTGCCCAGGGCGCGACCCGCGTCGAGGTCGGCGATGGCCTGAGGCACCCGGTCAAATGAGTAGGTACGCCCAACCGCGGGGACGACCGGCCGGATTGCAGGAACTCGCCGAGTCGCTCGATGTGCTCGTGGCTCTCGCTGCTGATGAACATCGTCAGTCGCTGCGATAGGAACGGCGACATCATGAGAGCCCGAATCTGGCGACCGATACCCCCGGTCCAGCGCCCACCGCCCTCTCCCCCGACGATGACGAGAGTGCCTTTCTCGGCGAGGGCCCTACGCAGTCTGCGGAGCGGATTGCGACCGCCGATATCGATGATCATGTCGAAGGTCTTCGATCCGTCGAGGTAGTCGGTGTTCGTGTAGTCGATGAAGTCATCCGCACCGATCGAACGAACGAGATCGCCCTTGGCGCCACTGGCGACTCCGGTTACGCGGGCACCAAGCGCTTTGGCTATCTGGACGACGTAGCTGCCGACGCCGCCAGAAGCACCAATAACCAGGACACTCTGACCGGCCTGCAACTTCCCGACCTCGGTGAGCGCCTGGAGGGCCGTAATCCCGGATACGGCTGCAACCGCCGCTTGCTCGTGACTGATCGCTTCGGGTTTTGCCGCAAGCTTTGCGACATCTGCGATCGTGTAGTCGGCGAAGGACCCGTTGGCGATGCCGAACACCTCGTCACCCTCACTGAATCCGTCTACGTCGTCACCAACGGCGACGACCCGGCCGGAGACATCGAGGCCGAGAACAGGGTTCTTCGGTTTGGTAATCCCGAACCCGGCGAGCCTCATCAAGAAAGGCAGACCGGCCATCAAGTGCCATTGACCGCGGTCGATCCCGGAGGCATGAACCTCGATCAATACCTGGCCGGGCCCTGGTGCAGGTGTGTCGATGGTCTCGATGTGAACGTTGTCGACCGGGCCGTATTCCCGACGCACCACGGCGTCCATGGTCTGCGGAACGGTACCGGGATTTGTTCCCTCTTTGACTGTCATTTGCGCTCTCCTTCTTACATACATTCGTACTTTGTACGGTTCGATTTGAACAGAACCTACCGTACTAAGTACGATGCTGTCAAATGGTTTTAGGAAAGGGTTCGAAATGGCAGCGACGACAACTAGTCAACACCTCACCAGGGAGCGGGTCCTGGCCGGCGCAATGCAGCTGGCCGACGACGCCGGCATGGACAGCTTCACCATCCGCAAGCTGGCTGCGGCCCTCGGCGTCAAACCGATGACGATCTACTACCACCTGCCGAGTAAGGAGGCGATCATTGACGGCATGGTCGACGAAGTGTTCGAAGAGATAGATCTCCCACAAGAGGACGTCGACTGGCAAGTGGCTATCAGAGACCGCTACATGTCAGCGCGCCGAGTGCTGAACCGGCATCCGTGGGCACCTCCCCTGATGGAGTCGAGGACCACACCAGGAGCTGCCACGCTGCAACACCACAACGCCGTGCTTGGCTGCTTTCGTCGTGGCCTGTCGATCGAGATGACCGCACACGCATACGCCATCCTCGACAGTTACCTCTACGGCTTTGCGCTAGAGGAGGCAATGCTCCCCGGCGGCGGAACCGGAGATGAGCTCTCAGACCTCGCCGAAGGCATGATGCAGGCATATTCAGAGCAGTATCCCTACTTGTTCGAGCTGGCCACCGAGCTTGTGCACACGGAGGGCTACCAGTTCGGCGATTCGTTCGAATTCGGCCTCGACATGATCATCGACGGTCTCTCCCGGGCTGCCGCCGCCGGGCAGGACCCGGCACGACCGTGAGAGCCGGTCGCGACGTTGTGTAGGCTCCAGCCCGAAATCCGCGATGGGGTGAAGCGATGGAAATTCAAAAACCGGCCGTCTTGTTTGTTTGTGTCCACAACGCCGGCAGGTCCCAGATGGCCGCAGGCTGGCTCCGTCACCTTGCCGGTGATGAAGTCGACGTCTTCTCAGGTGGGTCGGAGCCCGCTTCCGAGGTCAACCCGGTTGCGGTTGCCGCCATGGATGAAGTGGGCATTGACATCCGCGCCGCCTCACCACAGCGATGGACGGAACAAGCGATCAGAGCGGCAGACGTCGTCATCACTATGGGCTGCGGCGACACGTGCCCGGTCTTCCCCGGGAGACGGTACGAAGACTGGGAGCTCACCGACCCGGCCGGTCAACCTATCGAGGTGGTCAGGGAGGTCAGAGACGAGATCGCCCGACGAGTGCGCGAACTGATGACAAGCCTCGGCACGGGGCTAACCGAGGAAATGAACGCCTAACCACGCCCATGCGGCGAATAGCGCGATCCTGCCGGATCGGGTCCGCAGAAGGCTGCGAACCAGACCATCGAAGGTGACGATCGATCCCGTCCGGTGCGCCACTGCTTCGAGAGTCAGACCGGCGACAACAACCGCTGAGTAGCCGAAGAGCGTGACGGCGCGCCAACTCATGCGCGACGAACCAGACCCCGCCCCGCAACGGCCCATAGCCCGATCGCTAACGCCCTGCCCGGGAACGTGGCCAGGATCGGCTCGACGAGGAAACTGATGGTGGGGTGGTCGGACGAGTACACCGCCAGCGTCGGCTGCCCGAGCAACGCGGTCAGCTCCCAGAGGCCAAGCACCAGGAACAGGCCCCCCCACCACCAGAGGCTCCGACCCGGTGACGGCGTGACCGCGTTGCTTCCAGGACCGGTGAGCCACGCCCAACCGACCAGCACGATGCCGATCGAGCCAACGATCACCGTGAGCGGCAGAGTGTGCTCCCGCAATAGCGCGACGGCTACTCCGACCGCGACGAGCAGCAAGGGCCACCAACGCGGTGCCAACACCTCCTGTAGCGTCCTCGCGGCGAGCGGAGACACCGGCCGCCCCCGACTCAATCTCACCCGATCGGCGAGGATCAGCCCGGCTGCAGCAAAGAGCACCGCGCCGCGGGCAGCTGTGCCTCCCGAGATCATCTCCACGATCCCGGCAATCACCAAAATCCAGGCAACCGGGTCGCGAAGCACCGACAGGAGACGGCGCATCATCGAGTTGCAACTCCCTGGCGCGTCCTAATACCTGCCGAACTCCTTGCCGGAGGCCAGATAGGCCTCGATGTTGGCGTCAGTGGCGTGGTCGATGACCGCACCCGGCGTCATGAAGTACCCACCTCCGGGAGCGGCGATCTCCATCGTCTCGCGTACCTTCTCCCGCATCTGCTCGGGGGTGCCTGCCTTGAATAGGGATGCCGGGATGTTGCCACCGATGGCCGCCCACGGACCGAACTTCTTCTTGGCTTCGCCGATGTCCGTCTTGTCGAACATCCACATCGTCGTGCCCGGCGGGATGTCCCCATCCTCAGCGATTATGTCGAGCCGGCTGTTGTAGCCGCCCTCGACAAAGTTGAACGGAACGGCACCCTGCTCGATTATGCCCAGCATCAGCTTCTTGAAGCCTGGCCAGTAGAACCGCTTGAAGTCGTCGTTGGACATGAACCCGTCGGCACCCTTGTGCATAACGATGTAGATGAAGGGGTTGCCGGAGGCGTTGGCATTGCCGACGGCAAACTCAATCGCCATCGGGAGCAGGGCCTCAGACGCCGCCACCACGTCTTCCGGCCTGCGGAACATGTCGAGCATGATGCCCTTCGTGCCCCGGAGGGTATCGCCGATGAAGTCGAATGGGACCTTGGAGAACCCGCCGAGCGTCCCGGGGATACCGTGGACGGCGGCAAGCTGACCACCGAGCGCTCCCATGGCTCCCATGAACTCGAGCGATAGCTTGGCCGCATCGAGGAACGCTTCGAACGCCTCCTGAACCGGCGGGATCCCAAACGGGGTCATCATGAAGGGCACAAACGGCAGCTCTGTTGCGCCCCAGAACGATGGCAGCATCGAGAACGCCCCCAGCGACCCGAACACCCGGGGAAAGTACTTGCGGAGCATGAACTTCTCCGAGTCGTTGATGAGCTCGGCATACTCGTCGGCCATCATGTACTCGCCCTCAACCGCCTGGTACGGCTGGTTCTCCGGCAGATCGTGTCCCGGCCACTTGTATAGCTTGTAGCCAAGGCGATCGAACACGGGGCCGGGCCAGAAGTTGCCCGCGACCTGGTAGTCGATGTCAAAGTCCTCGTGGATCTGCAGCGACGCCGCGGTTGCCTTCTCGTAGTCGTACATCATGTCGCCGTCTGTGAGCCCGGCGTGGCCGGCGATCACTCCGCCACCGACCAGCTCGACAGGTACCATGTCGGGCTCGCGTAGCTTCAGGACATCGATGAACCGCCGTGTCCTGGTCTCGTACTTCTCCTTCGCCTCCGGCGAGGCGAACTCCATTCCGCCGGCCGAGGCCCATCCAGCCAGCCGGAAATCGAGCCGTTCGGCCGGGGTCATTTCATTCCAATTGTCGGGAAGCATCTATGCGACTCCTTATCTCAGCATCACATCTGGTCGAGGTCAGGTCTCACACAACCCCGTACCATTGCTTGGCGAGTGCCACTGCGGCCATGGCGTCCTTTCCGTATGCGTCGGCGCCGGTGTATTCGCGGATGCTCTCGTCCACCTGGCCACCGCCGACCATCACCTTGCCTTCGAAACCTGCAGCCTTCAGCGCCGCAACGGTGTCCTTCATGGGGTCGTAGGCAAGAGTCAGAAAGCCGCTGAGACCCACAATCTTCGCTCCGGTCTCCCCCACCGCCTTGACGAACTCGGCAGCCCCGACGTCCACACCAAGATCGGTGACCTCAAAGCCGTTGATCTCGAGCATGAAGCAGACGATGTCCTTGGCGATGTCGTGGATATCACCCTCGACGGTCCCGAGCACGATCGTGCCAAACGACTCCTTTGCCTCGTCGGACTTGAGGTGAGGTTTGACCACCTCCGTCACCGACTTGAGCATCTCGCCGGCAAGGATGAGCTCGGGGATGAACGCTTCACCCTCTTCAAACCGCTTGCCGATGATATCCATCGCCTCGCGGCAGGCGTCGAGAATGGGGATTGGTCCGGTCCCACCGTCGATCAACTCCTGAGCGTATACAGTGGCGTCGTCCTCACGCATCTCCGTGATGGCCGCCACCAGGTCTGCGGTCGTCGTCATTTGTCTTCCTTTCGGATGGGTACCAAATCGAACAGCCCGGTCCGTGACGCTCTGACATAGTTGAGACAGTGGCGGTCACGACCGAGCAACATCTCGGTGACGAGTATCTGCGCCTGTAGTTTCCGGTCGAGAGGATCGGCGATCGCAGTATCAAGCCCGGAGGCAATCGCCAGGGTCAGGAACCCGTGGTTGATCTGGGCTCGTGCCGGCAAGCCAAACGAGACATTGCTGAGACCGACCGTCATGTGGACGTCGGGGAACTCCTCACGAACCATCTTCATCGTCTCGAGCGATGTGACGGCGCTGTCGTTGTTCGTTGCGACGGTCAAGACCAGCGGGTCCACGAACACATCTTCATCGGGCAACCCGGCACCACGGGTATGCCCGATGAGATCACGAATGACCTCGATACGCTCGGCGGCGGTCGCCGGTATCCCCGACTCGCTGATCGCAAGAGCCACCACACCCGTCCCGTGTCTGGCGGCAAGAGGCAGAATCCCAGCAATGCGGTCGGGCTCTGCACTGATCGAGTTGATGATTGGAGTTCTCTTGACGTAGCCAAGCGCCTTCTCCAATGCGACCGGGTTGGCGCTGTCGAGCGCGAGCGGGGTATCGGTAACGGCCTGCACGGTCTCGACGAGCCAGACGAGATCGTCGGGCTCGCGGTCGGGACGGGTCCCGGCGTTGACATCGAGCCAGGCCGCACCCGCCTCGGCCTGGCTGACGGCAAGACCGGCGATGTGATCGGTATCCCGATTCTCGATCGCCGCCGCAACCTTCTTCCGGGTGCCGTTGATCTTCTCTCCGATGATCCTCATCGAGCCCTCCCTCTCTCAATGCTCTCCTGTAGATCCGGGAGCAGCATCCCCATTGCAAAGCGCCTCCCGAAAACGGGCTGCACGGTGAGCTCTTCGTAGCCGGTGTCGTTGAGGATATCTTCAGCACGCTGCCGCTCGGCGGCGGACACCAACATGCGAATGGCACCAACCACAGCAGCATTTCCCACCTGGCTGTACCCGGCTCGTGGTAGGCGCGGAATCAGGCCAATATCGATGGCGCTGTCGATGGTGAGAAAGGACCCGAAAGCACCGGCGATGATCACAGCGTCGATATCGTCGGGAGGGGTCTCGGTTACCTCGAGCAGGATCTCGACACCGGCATGAATAGCCCCCTTTGCCAGCTGGATCTCGTTGACATCGTGTTGGGTGATCACGACGTCACGGCCGCTTCCCGATACGTCACCCCCAGCGAGGACGAGCTGAGCGCCGTTCCCGCCAATGCTCACCCGCGGATGAGCCTTGTCAAAGCGACCACGCGGATTGACGATACCGTGGCGGTGCAACTCGGCTACGGCATCGACGATACCTGAGCCGCACAGGCCGATCGGAGCGACTTCACCAATCGTCTCGTATTCGATTCCGTGTTCGGTAATCACGACGCGCTCGATCGCGCCTGCGGCGGCCCGCATCCCGTCGATGATGTGGGCACCCTCGAACGCCGGGCCGGATGCACAGGAGGTGGCGGTGAGGTGGCCGGCTCCGGCCTTGCTGAGCACGATTTCGGTATTGGTGCCGATATCGATGCCGAGGATGGTGCGCTCGGCGAGACCTATCCCCGAGGCGAGGATCATCGCCACATGGTCGGCCCCAACAAATCCTCCGATGGCGCCCGGCACATGCACAAGCGCACCGGGAGCAGCTTCGAGGCCGATGCCGGCCGCAGCTACGTCGATGGGCCTGGCCGAGGATCCAATGAACGGGGCTTTGATGAGCTGATTGATGGGATACCCGAGCAGCAGGTGCATCATCGCGGTGTTGCCGACGATGCAGGCATCAACGAGCTCATTCGGCCGGTGCCCCGACATATCGATGAGGTCGTGTGCCACACCGTTGATCGCTTCCCGGACGACGTTCGCCAGACGGTCGCCTCCGTCGGGGTTCCTGTAGGCATGCTCGAGACGACTGATCACGTCTTCGCCGTAGGCGATCTGGGGATTGGGGACGCCGGACGCCCCCAGGTCCTCGCCCGTTGCCAGGTCGAGCAGGTGCGCGGCGATTTTGGTCGTGCCGAGGTCGACGGCAAGACCGAGCGGAGTCGCCCCCGGTTCGGCGAGGCCGACAACGCGGTCACCTCGCACGAAGGCGGTCACCGACCAGTCGTTGTCGCGGAGAAGGTCTCCGATGACGCGGATCACGTCGGAATCGGCCCCGGCGACGGTTACCTGGTGTTGATCAGATAGCGCGTCCAATACTCGATTCAGATCCGCCCTGGGATCGGTGAGGGTGGCCTTGTCCATCTGAATCTGATAGGCGACGACGATCGGGTCTAGCTCGACGGGCACCCCGACTCCTGCCACCTGAAGCCGTGGCCCGGAAAGCATCGAGGTCGCCGGAATACGGATAGCTACCTCGCCACCGATCTGCGCCCGACATGCAAGCCGGAGACCGTCGTCGGCCTGCGCTCCCATGACGGCCAGCTCCGCCGCGTCGGCCTCCGAAACATCACCGGACACCGGCTCCACCCGACACAATCCGCATCGACCCTCGCCACCGCACGCTGAGGTGAGCTCGACTCCACACTCCCTGGCGGCGTCGTAGATGGTGGTGCCGGCGGGCACGCTGATGCGGCGCCCGATCGGCTGGAAGCGGATCTCGTAGAGACCCGTCATCGCGCCACCCCGCCGATGGTGAGATTTGCCGACGTAGTCGCGGTGGTCTTGAAGTCCTTGTACTCGATGGTGCTCCCCGGCTCGGCAACAACGAATTCATCGTCCCATGGCCCGTTGAGCATTTTGAGCAGGAGCCGGTTCGAGCCAGGGACCTCGTGGTATTCCAGGTTGAAGTGCTCCGCAATTGCTCTGGCGTGATCCCGATGAGGGCCCTGGTCATCATGGCCGGTATCGATGTAGAGGATCCGCTTGTAGTGGCGGAGCATCAGCGACATCATCCGCTCTGCCCGTTTCTCGCCGTATGCGGTGACCATCCGGTTGTACTCGTCGAGCAACGTGTCACCTACCGCGATCCAACCTTTGGTGAGGTAGTAGGTGCCCGGCTCTTCTTTGGATCTTCTTGTGTACTCAGCCTGAGAACCGAGGAAGACGGTGATGCAGTCATCGGCTCGTGGTACGACCAAGGTGCACCCATTGGCCTTCAACCCGACAACAGCCATCGAGCACAAACCGTATCCCAGCAAGACAACGTCGTAGTTGTGACCGGCCTCATCTACTGCCGCCTGGAGCGCTTCACGCAGTCCCTCGGGGTGCAGGTGGAGACCAAAGTCAAACATCTCGAGATCGACGCCGGGAGACAGAAGCGGGCGCATCTCCTCGAGGACGGTGGCACATGCCAGCAGCCTGATTCTCGGGGTTGTCTGGGGACCGTGGCGAACCGCCATATTGCGGCGGAGGCTAGCACTTCAGCCCGATAGCCAGCGGTTCGCAACACCGACCGGCACGGTCGCCGAATCCGAGCAGCCTCCAGACGGAATCAGATAGGTCCAACGTCCGTGGCGCGGAACCTGACGGGAATCCATGTTGCAGCCCCACTATCGACCATCTATCATCGATTATCAATTAGGAGGCCACGGACCGACTGCGGGAAGGACGGACTGTGAGGAGAGCCAGAGGACTTCGGTCGGATCCAGGCGGATTCCGATCACTCGACTGTCGCGGGGAATCGCCTGGCGTTGAGCCGGCGCCGGGGTTGAGACCCAATCCCCCGTTTGGTGGTCACGGCAAGGCCGCCATCTGATGGATCTGGAGTTCTTCAAACAATCGATCGTGATCGGCCTTGCCGAGCACGCCCCTCTCGTCCTGGCAGCCATCGGCTTCGCCCTGTTGTACCGCCTCACCGGTCTCATCAATGTTGCCTACTCCGAAACCGTCACACTCGGCGCCTATTTCGGGATGTGGCTCAACACGACATTCAGCCTCAACTTCTACACCGTCCTGTTCCCGGCCGGTTTGCTGGCAGGGGCGGTCAGCGTTGGCACGTATTTCGCGATCTTCCGACCGGCGAAGAAACGCAACGTCGGCGCTCTCGAGATGATCATCATGTCCTTTGGGCTGTCGATCTTTCTGCGCCACGCACTTCAGTTTGTCTTTGGATATCCGGTCCGGTTCTACGATGTCCCGCCGCCAACATCCATCAAAGTGCTCGGCGTAGGAGTGTCATCATTCCGTCTTGTGGCGGTAGCGAGTGTCGCCGCGCTCGCCCTGCTTCTGTACTGGTTCATCCAGCGCTCCAGCTACGGGCTGCAAATCCGGGCACTCGCCAGCGACGAGGATCTGGCTCGGGCAAGCGGGATCCGGCCGTTGGTTGTAACCGTGTTGATCTGGTTCATCGCCGGTGTAGCGGGTGGGATGGCCGGCGCGTTCTACGGCGTCGGATCGAATGTCGCCCCGTTGCTTGGCTGGCGGCAGTTCCTGCTCATCTTGTTGGTCGTACTGGTGGGCGGAGCCAAGAATCTCGGCGGTGTCATCATCGCCGGCGTCGGCACCGGAATCGCCCTAACCGCGATGACCCTCCAACTCGGGCAGGTTCTCTACGGGGACCTGATCCTCATCATCGCCTTCATCATCATCCTGAAGGTTCGCGGCAGGCGTTTGGCCGAAACAGGGAAGGTGTAACCGATGAATCTCGATTGGCTCGACGCATTCCTGATCTCCGGACTGTTCGACATCGCAATGGTCACCGGCCTCGCTCTACTCCTCCATTTGCAGCTCGGATTGGCCCGGATCGCCAACTTCGGTGTGGTCGGCTTCTGGGGCCTCGGCATGTATACCTATGGAGTTCTGTACATCCAGGTCGATTGGGCGATCGCAGACCCGTGGCGATTCTTGATCTGTGCGGCGGCGGGCACGATCGTCGCGGGCTTGGCCGGGCTGCTGGTCGGCTGGCTCATCGCCGATCTCGATGACGACGGCGTACTGGTTGGGACGCTCGGTTTCGCCACTGTGGTGTTCATCCTGGCGACGACCGAGCAGGATCTCACCGGGGGTGCGATCGGCATGGGCGGTCTCCGCTTCCCATTTGATATTGGCTCCACAAAGGCGAACGAGTCGCTCTGGTTGCTCATCCTGGTCCTTCTGGTCGCAGCGATTCTCTTCTACGTCGCCCGGGTGCATCGCTCGCCGTACGGGAGGCTGCTGGTGGCCCTTGGCGACAACGAGCCGCTGGCGCGCAGCCTGGGTAAGGCGACATTCCGCATCAAGCTGGGGCAATTCGCGTTGGGTTCTGCCGGGATGGGGCTGCTCGGCGTCATGTTCGGCGTCATGGAGCGGTTCCTCGAGACAAGCAACCTCGGCATCAACCTGACTCTGGCCGCGATGGTGGGGTTGGTTGTCGGCGGAACTGCCCGTGTGTGGGGCCCATTCGTGGGTGTCCTCTTTACAGTGGGGCTCTTTGACATCGTGATTCAGTCCTACCTGCCACTGCCGCGGAGCTGGTACAACCAGGCGATTCCGGTCCTTCGCGAGATGGCGTTCGGTGCCGCGCTGATCGTCGTTCTGCTCTATAGGCCGTTCGGCATCCTCGGAGATATGAAGCGCGAGAAGCTGATGAGGAGGATCCATGGTGACTGAGCGCTCCGAGGTCGCGACCGCGACCCGACCCAAGATCCATATACAGGGCGCCAAGAAGAGCTTCTCTGAGCGTGTTGTCGTGGACATCGACGACCTGACCCTAGGCGAGCATCCCATCGAGGGCCTGATCGGCCCCAACGGAGCCGGCAAAACCACCCTGATGCGGATGATCATGCACTCGACTTCGCTCGATGAGGGGAAGATCTCGCTTCTGCCAACCGGCAGCCAAGACAACGCCCCTGTGGTCCTCTCCAGCATGCCGGCCCATAAGATGGCCCAACTTGGCGTGGTCAAGAGCAACCAGGTCATCATGGACTTCGAGAAACTGACCATCTGGGATTCGCTCCTCCTATCGCTGACCAAAGCCAGGTACGAGCAGCCCCAGCGGATCTTCAGCGAAAGTGTTGTCTTCTCGCAACAAGCCGACGATGCCCGCAAGTACCTCGACCTGTTCGAGTTTGCCGATCCGTTCGGGCATGCCGAATCGGCGGGGGAAAAGAAGCTGCTCGACATCGTCCGCTGTCTCCTCCTCAAGCCCAAATTCCTCCTACTGGACGAGCCGACCGCTGGTCTCCCCGACGAACTGACCGAACTAGTCATGCAGGTCATCCGCGATCTGGCGGCAGCCGGCACCGCAGTAGTGATCGTCGAACACGATCTCAACGTGATCTGGAATCTCAGCGACAAGGTCCACTTTATGGCCGAGGGCAGCGTGATCCTCGGAGGAGATCCCCAGGAGATACGGGAGCACAACACTGTCATCGAGAAATACCTTGGAGAAGGCCATGTCTGAGACGAACGGCTCCGCCATCCTCGAGGTTCAGGGCCTGCGGTCCGGCTATCACGGCGTCAACGTCCTCAAAGACATCAACCTCGAGGTCGGCAACGAGGTCTTCACGGTGCTGGGAGCAAACGGCGCGGGCAAGACCACCTTGCTGGCAACACTCGCCCGGTTGATTCCCCTCACATCCGGCTCGATACGATTCCACGGGCAAGACGTCTCGACTCTCCCCGCCTACGAAACCGCCGGCCGGGGCATCGGGTACGTGCCCCAGGAGAAGGGCGTCTTTGCCGATCTCACCGTCCTCGAGAACCTCCATGTCGGCGGGATGATCGGAAAGCGCTCGCGCGAGGAACGGATCGATGAGATCCTCGAGCTCTTCCCCGACCTCGCGAATCTGCGAGGTCAACCCGCGGGAACGCTCAGCGGTGGAGAGTCACGAATGGTTGCCTGCGGACGGGCACTCATGCAAGACCCGACACTGCTGTTGCTGGACGAGCCTACCGCGGGCCTATCGCCCCTCTACGTAGACATGTTCTTCGAGAAGATCACCGAAATCCACCAAACGAAAGGCGTCAGCATCGTCTTGGCGGAGCAAAACGCCACCAAGGCGCTGGAAGTCGCCGATCGGGTCATGGTGCTGAGTCTCGGCGAAGCATTCGCCGTAATGGACGCAGCTCACCTGACCACCGACCAGCTCAAGGAGGGCTATCGGATCTAGCTAGGCAAATCAATTGCGAGGAAAGAAACCAGGAGGAGAAACATGCAAGGAAGAACGAGGCTCATACCATTACTAGCCATCTTCTTCGCCTTTGCGCTTCTTGCAGGGGCATGTGGAGGCGGAGACGAAGAGAGCGCGAGCACCACGGCTGCGCCGGCAGGAGACGGCGGCACGACCGAGACCACCGAAGCCATGGACGACGGCGGCACGACCGAGACCACCGAAGCCATGTCGACCGATCCGGTCGTTGTTTGCGAGCTTGCCTACTACACGGGTGAGTTTGCGGCGTACGGCGAATCGCTAACAGCGGACATCGCTTTCCCGATCGACGAAGTGATCAACCTCGATCCGCCTTTGGGCCGGACATGGGAGCTGGTCAGCGAGGACATCGGGACGGTTGGCGAAGGCCAGGCGGCTCGGACCTGCTTGGAGCAGCATGGAGCCGAGATCCTCGTCAGCGAGGCCCACGGCTACCAGACCTACCGGTCCTGGCTCCTCGAGTGGATCACGGAGCACGATGGACCGCTCGGCCCATCCGTCCATGGTGGCGGCATCCCGGGCAACATCGGTGGAACGGCCGAAGAGCCGATCTTCCGTGCCCAGGGCCTCGATGAAGCTCTCGGCTTCACCGGGATTTTCGAGGCGCAGGATCTTGGCGCCCAGACAATCGTCATCTTCGCCACGCAGGTCGAAGGCTTTCAGGTGGCCGCAGCGGCCGCCGAGAAGGCAGCCACTGAGCTCGGTATAGAGGTCTTGGC
Organism: uncultured bacterium; assembly: GCA_963731695.1. Lineage (GTDB taxonomy): Bacteria > Actinomycetota > Acidimicrobiia > Spongiisociales > UBA5794 > JAAETI01. The sequence continues at coordinate 16,997 of CAVSWM010000005.1, forward strand.
TCGCATCGACGTTCCACCCGAGCAGGCCTCCTACCGTGCCGAAGCGCAGTCGATCGCCGATCTCAACCCGGACGCGGTTATCGTCCAGGCTGGTTCGGTTGAGTCTGCGGCACTGGTCAACGCTGCAGCTGAGGCTGGTGCCTCTCTGCACTGGATCGGTGAGTCCGGCTGGGTGCTCAACGAGTTCGTGTCGGCGCTCAACGAGACCGCCCTCACAACCCAGAAGAGCCTCGGCTTTGCCGGTGTGGGTTACAACGACCAGACCCCTGCATGGGACTTCTACAAGGACCTGTATCTGGCGTCGGATATCCCACCAGAGGGCCAGGAAGATCCGGCAGGGATCTACCACTACACCACCTACGACCTGTTCGTTCAATCGGCGCTCGCCGTTGAATACGGAGGCTCGTACAAGGCGAGTGACTGGGCACCTGCGATGTTCGCGGTCGGAGACGCCCCGGGCACCGTGTGCTACACGTACGAAACGTGCATCGCGGAGATCAGGGCAGGCAACGACATCGACTACGAGGGGATTACCGGCAGCGGCAAGTACACCGCGGGCGGTGTCAACGACCAGTTCCAGTCCTATACACCGATCAACGAAGACGGATCCTTCGGTGAACAGAAGGTGTTTGATGCGGACCGGGTGCTGAATCTCACCAACTTGATTTCGATCAAGGCAGAGTGTGACGCTAACAACGAGTGCAGCTGGTAAAACCAGCGCAAATATGTGGACGAAAGGCGGTGGCAGCGGGTTTCCGCTGCCACCCCTTCGTCTTTGTCAGGAAGGTCAACCGTGAGCGAATCGGCGGCATACGGGCAAACAGCCCGGGAACTCGCCAGAAGCCTGTTTCTACGCGATGACAATCACTACGGCTGTGCCGAGTCGACGTTGGTTGCGCTCCAGGAGCTGTTCGAGCTCCCCGATGCGTCCGATTCCGCCGCTGCGATGGCTCTCAATGGGGGCGTTGCCTACGGCGGTGGCATCTGTGGAGCCGTCTCCGGAGCAGCGATGGCCGTCGGCAGGCTCGCCGAGCAACGTCTCGGTGATCATCGACGCGCCAAGCGCGTTGCCCGGTTGCTCATCCAGGAGCTGGCTGCGGATTTCGAGACCGAATTCGGCAGTCGCGATTGTTCGGACTTGATCGACTTCGAGATTTCGATCCCCGCCGAGCACGATGCCTTCATCGAAAGCGACGTATGGCGAGACACTTGTATGAAGCAGATCGAGTTCTCGGTAACTCGTCTTTTCGAGCTCGCAGATAAGGACGTCTGGGAGCGCGCTGTGGAGCGGCTCGATGTGTGATCCGGGGCGGAACCGCTGCGCCGGCCGCCACACCGAAGACAGTTTTGACCGGGACATTGGGCAAGAACTATTCTTAGATATTCGATTATCGATGATTGACATTTCCACGTCGATCTTCCTAGCCAAGGGAGGCGAAGAGTGAAACTCACGGCCGTAAAACGAGAAGAAGCGCGGGTTTTTGAGCTGCCGGGGCGTGACTGGCTCCACTACATCGGACCAGAGATCAATGGCGCCAAGAACATCACAGTTGGCTTCTCCGAATTCCCCGCAGGGTCCGCACCGGAGGGGCACGTGCACCCCACTCAGGAAGAAGTGATCTACATCATCACGGGGAATGGGGAATTGGTTACCCCGGAGGGCAACGCCAAGCTGGAGCCGGGCACCGTCGTCTACATCCCCGTCGGGCTACACCATCAGACGGTGTCCCATGGGCCTGATCCGTTGACGATGGTTACCTCGTTCTCCCCCCCGGTCGTCCCCGGCTCGTACGAGGACGACGAGTAACAGGTAACTTCTGACAACAAGAGCAACAGCAGCAAGGAGCACGTGGGATGAGCCAAACCGACATATTCAGGCTGGACGGCAAAGTAGCCGTCATCCCCGGGGGGAGCGGCGCCATTGGATCAGCACTGGGCATCGCCCTGTCGGGTGCAGGGGCCAGAGTGGCAATACTGAGCCGCTCGGTCGAACGAGCTGAGGCAGCAGCCTCCCGGGTGCGTGATGCCGGCTCCGAAGCGATGGCCGTCGCGGTCGATCTGACCAAGAAGACCGACGCAGACACCGCTATCACCAAGGTGTTGGATCGCTTCGGCCGTGTCGACATCATCGTCAACACCATCGGCGGTGGCGCCGGCAATGTTCTTCACGATGCTCAGGACTACCCCGAGGACGACTGGGATTGGATCTTCGACCTGAACGTCCGGAGCACTCTCCTACCGACCCAGGCCGCGGTGAAAGCGATGATCGCGGGCGGCAAGGGCGGGCACGTGCTCAATGTCTCATCAGTCCGAGGTCAGCTCGGCATCGATGCCGGCTACTCGGCATACGTCGCCGCCAAAGGCGCCATCGATTCGCTCACCAGGCAATGGGCGACGGAGTGGGCGAAGCACGGCATCACCGTCAATGCTATAGCCCCCACTTTTGTCGACACGCCGCAGGTCGCCATGTTGCTCGACGATCCGGGCTTCAAGGCCGGAATCGTCAACCGCATCCCGCTCGCACGAGTCGGCCAAACCGATGACCTCGTCGGCGCCGCTCTCTTGTTCTGCTCGGATGCGTGCTCGTTCATTACCGGTCAGATCCTCACCATTGACGGTGGGCTAACCGCAACCCAGTAGATCTGAGAAGGAGAGACCGATGGAGAACGTGACCACCAATATCTTTACGGAGACAAAGGTCCGTGGATGCAACCCGAGCTACGTGACCACGTCGGATGGTGTCGTCGTCATCGACACACCACAGCTGCCGACTCGTGCGGTGCAGATGCGCAAGGATGCCGAGGAGCACGGCAAGATCCGATATGTGATCAACACCGAGCACCACGTCGACCACATCTTTGGCAACTACTACTTCAAGGGCGCAGGCGAAGTGGTCCATCACCAGGGTGTCGCCGACAACTTCATGGTTGTTGCTCCCGAGCTCGACCCGTTCGCATATGCGAAGGAGGCCCTGCCCACCGACGACCCCGAGGGTGAAGCCATCTTCCCCGACCGGGATGAGTACTACGAGGATCCCAACAAAGGGTCGATCGTGTTCGACGGCAACCTCACTCTGCGGGTCGGTGACCACACTTTCGAACTGATCCACACCCCCGGCCACACACCGGGGCAGGTTGCGGTATATGTGCCTGAGGAGCGTGCCGTTTTTACCGGTGACACCATCTTCAGCGAGTGTCAGACCTGGCTGATGACCTCCAATGTAGAACAATGGCTGGCCGCACTCGACGTCATCGAGGCTCTTGACGACGTTGACCACGTCATCCCCGGCCACGGCCCGGTTACCAACCAGAGGTACATCGCCACCCAGCGGTCGATGCTGCTCGAGTGGAAGACGTCGGTTGCGGTGGCCGTCGCCAAGGGATGGTCACGCGAAGAGACCATGGAGCGGGTCGAGTTCAAGGACCGCTATCCGGTCGACATCGGCCAGGAATACATGATGGACTACATCAACTCGTACAACGCTGCGTCGCTGTACGACAAGCTGACTGCAACGCGCTCTTAGGAGCAAGATCGAGGACGCAGCCCAGGAATCGTCCCCCCTGTTCCCGGGCCGCGCTCCTTTCGGATGGGAGACCAGGCGAAGAGCGAAAGAGTGACATCAACACGGGCATCGAGGGATCCACGACTCTTGGTTGCCTTCGCCCTCTACACTCCCGTGCTTCTCGAAGGCATCATGCTGTCGTCTATCGGCCCTTCGCTCGACGTGCTGGCCGACCAATCTGGTTCGACACTGAGCCGAATCAGCATCCTGTTCACAGCTAACTCCCTCGGCTACATCACTGGATCACTACTCGGTGGTCGTCTCTATGGGCGCCGTAACGGAACCGGTGTCCTCACGGCGGCGATCGCATCGATGGCGGTGCTCACAGCTCTGATCCCCCTGGCAGGCTCACTGTGGCTGTTGGTGGCGTTGCTCGCCATCATCGGTGTCTCGATCGGCCTGGTAGATGTCGGCGGCAACACGCTGCTGGTGTGGCTGTTCGGTAGGGAAGTCCCGCCGTACATGAATACCCTGCACCTCGGCTTCGGGATCGGGGCGTTCCTGTCCCCTCTCATCATCGACCGTTTCGCCGTCATCACCGGAAATGCCGCCAATGCGTTCTATCTGTTCGCCATCCTGATGGTCCCGGTGGCTATCTGGGTTTACCGCACGCCGAGCCCACAGCCGCCAGAGACAACCGATACCGAGCGCTCGTCCAACGCCATCCGCAGACACATGGTGTGGCTGGGTGCAATCGCGGTGCTGTTTTTCATGCACGTGGGCGCCGAGCTGTCGTTTGGCGGGTGGATCTTCTCTTATGCCGACGAGTTGGGTATCGGGGCGGAAACGACTTCGCGGGTACTCAATTCGATGTTCTGGGGTGGACTCGTCCTGGGACGGCTGATCGCCATCCCACTGTCGCGGCGGCTCTCACCTTCTTCGATGCTCCAGCTCGACCTGGCGGGGGCGCTGGTGAGCCTGGGATTGCTAGCGTTTGCCGCTGATTGGCCGGCGTCGGTATGGATCGGAACGGTCGGGTTCGGCATGTCGGTGGCTTCGATGTTTGCCACCTGTATCAACTACGCCGGAGAGCGGGTCACTATCACAAGCCATGTCACGGCGCTGTTCTTGATCGGCGGCAGCGCCGGGTCGATGAGCATGCCGTGGCTGGTCGGGCAGCTATTCGACTCCCGGGGCCCCGAGTGGATGGTGTATATCGTGGGTGGGGCATCGGTCGCCGCCGTCGTGTTGTTTGCCGGGATCCGGGCAACGGCACCGCCGGCATATTCTCAACTGAATACGAGCGAAGGCCTCAGTCGATGAGCGTCTGAAGCCCGGGTCCAGGACGGCGGGTGGAAGCTGCGGGAAAAACGAGTCCTCTATGCGGCGAACATCAGAATCACGAATGGTTGCGGAGGGCCGCACCATTGCCTGGCGCGCCGTAGTTCCTGCCTTTTTCGCCACGACCGCCGGGATCCTTCCCGGGTTTCTCAACGCCGCACTCGCCGTACAGATCCGCGCCGAGCTGGGCCTCTCTCTGACCGAGCTCGGGTTGTTGATAGGGATCTTCTTCGCAACGGCCGGGATCGTTTCGCCTGCATCCGGGAAATGGAGCGAGGACAGAGGTTGGGCGACGGCCTTGCGCACCTCGGTGACGCTGGTGGCGGTGAGCCTCTTGGGAATCGCATGGCTGGGCCACAGCATGCCGGTACTGGCAGCGTTCTTGATCATCGGTGGCGTCGGAGGGTCACTGGGCCAGGTTTCGTCCAACCTCGCCGTCGCCCGCAGCGTGGCCGGCCACCGGCAGGGCCTCATCTTCGGTTTGCGCCACGCATCGGTCCCGGCGGCTGCCGCCCTTGCCGGAGCGGCGGTGCCCGCCCTCGCACTGACGGTGGGGTGGCGGTGGGCCTTTGTGGGCGCCGCGGTGCTGGCAATCGGTGCCGGTGCCGCCGTCCCCGCCCGGGAGGAGCCATACATGCTCAACCCTCCCCTGCCCCGATCTGAGGGCGGGGGCGAGCCAAACACACCGGCCCGGCTGCTGATCGTGCTGGCGGTTGCCGTTGGCGTCGGGATTGCCGGCATCGACGGGTTCACAGCGTTCGTGGTGAGCTATTCGGTGGACACCGGCATGACAGAGACGTCTGCGGGGCTGCTGCTCACCGTCGGGAGTATCACCGGGATGACCAGCCGGTTGATCGTCGGCTGGTTGATCGACCACATCGCTGAGAAGGATCTGACTGTGATCGCCACAATGATGCTGACCGGCGTCGCCGGGGTGGTTTTTCTCAATCTCGGTGGGCGTCCCGGGCTGCTCATCGGAGGCCTGGTGATGTTTGCCGCCGGCTGGGGTTGGTCGGGCCTGTTCACATTCGCAATAGTCAGAGACAACCCGGATGCACCGGCCGCAGCTTCGGGCGTGACCCAGGTGGGCAAGTACTTTGGTGCGGCGATCGGCCCACCGCTTTTTGGATTCATCGCAGACCATGCGTCCTTTCACGCCGCCTATTGGTTCACTACGTCGGCCCTAACCTTGGCGGCGCTACTGATCCTCTATGTACGGAAACAACGCCTCAATGTCTGACTACCACCTCCATCTACATCCTCACCACCCCACACCGTGGGCGCCGCCGATGGGCGAGTACCCGCCGGGGTATCTCGACCAGTACGTCGAAACTGCCCTCGAACGGGGTTCGACCGAGATCGGGTTCACCGAGCACCTCTACCGCTGCTACGAATCAGAGGCCGTTCTCGGCAGTTGGTGGGAAAACGACCCCAACCCCGTCCTCGCCGATGAGATCTCGGAGATCGTTCGCACCGAGCGCAGCCTGTCGCTGGAGCGGTATGTCGAGGTGGTGGTCGACGCCAAGGATCGTGGACTGCCTGTGAAGCTCGGCCTGGAGGTCGACTTCCAGCCGGGCACCGAGGAGAAGATTCTTGACCTGCTCGCCCCCTACCCGTTCGACTTTCTGATCGGATCGGTGCACTGGGTAGGAGCCTGGTGGCCGGACCGCAAGCGGGGCATGCAGGAGTACGAGCGCCTCGGCGATCGCCCGGCGTACGAGAAGTACTTCGAAGCCGAGACGGCGCTTGCCGAATCCGGCCTCGTGGACGTGCTCGCCCATGTGGACTTCGTCAAACGCGCCGGTGGCCGGCCCTATCACCCACCGGTCGATCTGTACGAGAAGGTTGTGCTGGCAGCTGCCGCCAGTGGCACAGCCGTTGAGCTGTCGAGCGCTGGTCTCCGCCAGCCGATCCAGGAGATCTACCCCGCTCCCCCATTCCTCGAAATGTTCCAGCAGGCCAATGTGCCAATAACCCTGGCTTCCGATGCCCACCGACCCCAGGACACCGCCTGGGAGCTAGCCGAGATCGTCGCAGAGGCCCGCAAGGCCGGTTACACCCACCATCTCCACTTCGACGCCCGGAAGCGAATCTACGTGCCCCTGCCGGAGCTGTGAGGCAGCGGGGTCCGGGCTCATAACCCGAAGATCGCGGATCAAACCGTGCCCCGCGACGCAGAGCCCCCAGGCGCTTTCGACCTGGGGGCTCTCGGATTTAGCGTTTGCTTGCGCTATTCGTGGTTGATCGCCTCCAGCACGTTCATCCGGGCTGCGCTGCAGGCCGGCCAGGCTGCGGCGAGCACGCCGGCGAGGCCGGCGAGGATGACATAGGTGGCGATCTGTCCGCCGGGGATGGTCATGCCCTTGAGGCCGATGTCTCCTAGCGCCCGGGTGACCGACCAGCCCAGGAGAACTCCCAGGCCGATGCCGAGGGTCGCTCCGAAGAGGGACACGATCAGCGCCTCCCAGCGAATCATGGAGCGCACCTGGCGTCGGGACATGCCGACGGCTCGCAGCAATCCGACCTCACGGGTCCGCTCGGCAATCGAGAGCGCCAGGGTGTTGGTGATGCCCATGACGGCGATCACGATGGCGATGCCGAGGAGTCCCCAGAACATGGCCAGCAGCTGGTCGATCGATGCCTTGGCGGCAGCGGCGGCCTGGTCCTTGTCCTGAATACCCACCGATGGATAGTTGGCTGCAATGGCGTCGACTGCGGCCCGCCCGACGGTGTCGTCGATGCCTTCGCCGTATGTGACATAGGCGAAACTGTCGACGTTGGATGTGAAGTTGGCGTCATATGTCGCCACGCTGATCAGGTATGCGCCGAGGTTCTCTCCACGGAAGGTTCCATCGATGGCGATGGATTGGACGCCGGTTTCAGCGAACTCGATCTGGATGGTCTGTCCGACCTTCCACCCTCGTTCGTCGAGCTTCCGCTCTGAGACCAGCAGGCCACCATCGGACGCCTTCTCGAGGGCAGCTGGTGACGGGTCCAGCGTGTACACCGCTTCGATGGTCTCGGGCTCGATAGCCACCAGACCCTCTACCTCGCCGTCGATCCGGGCCAATCCGAAGCGGCCCGCCGAGACAACACCAAGCTCGGGAAGTTGTCGCAGCTGATCGGTGAACTCGGCCGGGAAGCCGCTGTGGCTCTCGGGATCGGAGGGATCGCCAAGGACCGTCGGCTGGATCGCCAGGTCGATAGAGAACGACTCCGTCACGGTCTCTTCGACGGACGACTTGACACTGGCCGCAAAGATCGACACGAAGCTGACCAGAGCGATGCCGATCATCAACGCCGCCGCGGTGGATGCCGTGCGACGTGGCTTGCGCCTGGTGTTCTCTTTGGCGAGCTTGCCCGATACGCCGGACAGCAACATGATGGGTCGACCCAGAAGATCGGCGAGGGGCCGAGCCGCCATGGGGGCCAGCACTGCCACTCCCAGGAACACGAGTCCCGCTCCGGCCGCTACGTAGATGAACCCTGCCTTGGCGACCAGGCCGACTGCGAGCATGCCGACGGCGACGGCCGTGGTGACGGATCCGATGATCATACGTGTCCGCAGCGAGCGGGCTCCGTTGCTGGCGGGAGCGTCGGACAGCGCCGCAACCGGGGATACCCGTGCCGCTTTGACGGCGGGTAGCAGGGCCGAGATCAGCGTGGTCACCACTCCAACCAGCAGCGCTACCACCACGGTCCGGGGCTGCACAGTCAGCGGGCCGTCGGGGAGACCGAAGCCCATCGAGTTCATTGCCGCCCGCAGGGCGTACGACAGTCCGATACCAGCTGCGATCCCGATGCCAGATGCGATCAGACCCACGACCAGAGCTTCGAGGCCGACCATGGTCATGATCTGGCGACGGTCGGCGCCGACGGCACGCATTGCAGAGTACGCGGGTGCGCCCGCGCCCGCTCCGTTCGTCCCGCGCCGGGAACGCCACGACCTGTCTCATCCGGAGCACTGTCATCACCATCGGATTCACTGTCGCCACCGCCGCCGCCCTCCTCATGGCCGCCGCGCCCACCCAGGGGGCCCGGCTCCCACGTCTCCGCCCGACACGTGATCGGCGGCGACGGCGGTTGGGACTACCTCACGCTCGACGGCGCGAACCATCGACTGTTCATCACGCGCGGTGACCGTATCATGGTGATCAACCCGTCCACCGGCGCGGTGATCGCCACGATTCCCGGCTTCGACCGCGCGCACGGCGTCGCCTTCGTCGACAACCTCGGCAAGGCCTTCGCCACGTCCGGCGGCGACAGCGCCGTGCGGGTCATCGATCTCAAGACTCTGAAGGTGACGGCCAGGATCCACACCGCGGTCGACAACGACGGCATCATCTACGACCCCGGCACGA
>CAVSWM010000006.1:0-66899 GCA_963731695.1 uncultured bacterium
GTCGAGGGGCTCGTTCCAGTTGCCGCACTTGCAGGTCGCTCGACCGGTCGCCGTGGATCGGGCACAGTTGCCGTCGATGAGCTCGTCTTCGGTGTAGTAGGCCTCGCAGGCCACGCAGTAGAGGCCCTCGTAGGTGCCCAGCTCGAGTCGCCCGGCGTCGTGGATCCGCTGGAGGAACCGCTGCACCGCGCGCTGGTGCCGGGGCTCGGTGGTGCGGATGAAGTCGGTCGTTGGTGAGGTCGAGCAGCGCGGTCAGGTCTCGCGGAACCGGGCGCTCGTGCGGTCGACCATCTCCTGGGGCGTGATCTCGTTGTCCTCCGCGCGGCGCGCTCGATCTTGATCCCGTGCTCGTCGGTGCCGGTGACGAACACCACGTCGTCGCCCCACATGCGGCGCCAGCGGGCCAGCACGTTCGCTGCGATCGACGTGTAGGCGTGGCCGATGTGGGGGACGTCGTTCGGGTAGTAGATGGGCGTGGTGACGTAGAACGGGCGGGGCATGGGTGCCAACTCTATTGTGGGCTCTTATTTCTGGCGCTTCATGGCCTGGCGCAGACGGGTTGCGGTGTGGTCCCGCGGCGACGGGGAACGTGCAGGTCGCGCGACGAGCGGGCAGCGTCGCGGGTGGACAGACCCTCTGCGATCGCCGCCCTCACGTGCGCTTCCACCTCGTCGTCGTTCGCGGTGGGCGGTTCCAGCACGGGCGCGACCACGACGACGTACTCGCCACGCGGCTCCTTCGCGCCAACGTGGCCGGCTGCGTCCGACAGCTCACCACGCCACACTTCCTCGTACAGCTTCGTGAGCTCGCGTGCGACGGCGACCTCGCGCAGGGTGCCGCACGCCGCCGCAAGTCGGACAACGTCGCGAGCACTCGGTTCGGTGCTTCGAACAACGCCGTCGTGCGCCGCTCCCCGACGGCGCCGCCCTCCTCACGCAACTTGGAGGCACCGCCGGGCATCTGTTCCTCGGCCGGTTGGAAGATGAACCGGGCCTTGCCCGGCAGGTCGATGTGGCTGAGTGCCCATGCCGTTCCCAGAGCGACGGCCGTATGCACGTCGTGTCCGCAAGCGTGCATCATTCCCGGGGTCAGCGACACATACGGTGGGTTCGCTTCCTCCTGAATTGGGAGAGCGTCGAGATCCGCCCGAAACCCGACAGTCGGGCCCGATCGGGAGCCAATCTCAGCGATGATCCCGGTGCCTTCAGGGCGCACTCGATGGTCGATTCCCCAGTCATCGAGGTTCTGTGCCACCTTGCGGGTGGTGCGATGCTCGGCCCACCCGATCTCCGGGTTCTGATGGAGGTCACGCCGCATTCCGATCATGCGGGGTGCGATTTCCGCGGGCAAGGCGCGCAAGCTCAGAGGTTCGGTCGGTCATGCCGGGAGTGTAGCGATATCCGATTTCGGCCTAGTCGAGGCGTTCCCGCACGGCACGGAGTTCCGGACTAACTTGGCAGGAATCGCAGGGAGGTGGAGAAGATGGAGCGACCTGCATTCACGATCGGTATCGAAGAGGAATACCTGATCGTCGACATAGAAACGAGAGAGCTCGTTCAGGACCTCCCGGACGGCCTATTGGCCGACTGCATGGAGATCCTCAAGGGTCAGGTCAGTCCTGAGTTTCTTCGTTCCCAGATTGAGATCGGCACCAAGGTGTGCAAGAACGTCCAGGAAGCGAGGGATGATCTAAGGAGGCTGCGCCGTGCTGTTGCCGATGTCTGCATGGAGTATGGCCTCGCACCCATCGCGTCTTCGACACATCCTTCGGCCGACTGGTGGGAGCAGCGCCATACCGATGCGCCCCGTTACAACATCCTGGCCAATGCCCTCGGTGGCGTTATTCGCCGGCTGCTCATCTGCGGCATGCATGTGCATGTCGGTATCGAAGACCCGGACGTGCGTATCGACTTGATGAACCAGGTTCTCTACTTCGTGCCGCATATGCTGGCGTTGTCCACTTCGTCGCCGTTCTGGAACGGCAAGGACACCGGTTTGAAGAGCTATCGCACCTCGGTGTTCCGGGCGGTGCCGCGCACCGGGATGCCCGATGAGTTCGACACCTGGGCTGAGTATCAGCGCCACGTCAACGTGCTGGTGAATGCCGGCGTCATCGAGGATGCCACCAAGTTGTGGTGGGATCTGCGCCCGAGCGCCCGATACCCAACGCTGGAGCTACGCAGCAACGACATCTGCACCAATGTCGAAGACACGCTCTCCATTGCTGCGATGTACGTTTCGTTACTGTCGATGCTGTGGCGGCGTCGGGTGGAGAACCAACGCTGGCGCATCTACAGCCGGATGCTCATCGAGGAGAACGTGTGGCGTGCCCAACGCTATGGGATCTCCGAGTCGCTAATCGACTTTGGCCGTGGAGAGCTCCTCCCTTATCCGCAGTTGGTCGAGGAGATCATCGATCTCGTCGGCGAGGATGCGGTTCTGCTCGACTGTGTCGATGAACTGCATCACGCCAGGACCATCGTATCCCGGGGCACTTCCGCCGATACCCAGCTCGACATTTACCGTGCAGCCCAGACCGGCGGCGCCGATGAGACCGAGGCGCTGCAGCAGGTAGTCGACTGGTTGATCGAGGAGACCGTCAGCGGGGTGTAGCCGGTTCGTACTCGATCCGGAAGACCGGGTAGTACCCGGCGATCTCCTGGATTTCGTCGAGCGATGGCCTCGCCTCCAGGCCGAAGTAGAACTTCGTTTGCCGGGCTGCCGATCGCTCACTGCTGCGTGCGTGGGCCGCGTCGAGATAGGCCTTGATGATCGCGGGTCGCTGCTCGCAGGCGATCTCGTGGAGAAGAACACCACGGTGGCGGCGGCGGCGGATTGCAGCGTGACCCTCTGCTGCTCTCACATTGCGCACCCACTGTGATTCACCGGCCAGGGCCACCAGATAGTCGTCACCCTCGTACCGGGTGCGCAGGATGGGGAGCCTGCGCAGCTTGCCGGACTTGCGGCCGCGCACCTCGAGCGTCACGGCATCGCGCGGTGCCAGCCCGAGGGCGATGATGGGCACGCCGATACCGTTGAATCTCTGATACCAACTCGCCGGTGGTCGATATGAAGTCCTGGCTGCGTAGTTCTGAGGGTCCACGATGGCTCCTGTCACTCGGCCCGGATGGTAATCAGGTACAGGGCGGTCAAATCGGGGTTTCCCAGCCCGCCCGGATCAGAATTGGGGCGTGGAAGTGCCAATCACTTCGGACTTGGTCTCTATCCAATCGATCGAGGGGATGAGCCAGGTTCCGAAGTCGTCCGGGTAGTAGTGGCTCATGTCCGGGATGAACTGTAGGTCGACCGGAGAGCCAGCATCGGTCAGGAATCGAGCTGTCTGTGAGGCTTCGGCCTTGAGACGATCGGAGTCGTTGGCACCGGCCAGGACGACCGTCGGGATCGGTAATGAGGGACGGGCCAGCTCCCACCGCAGAGTCGGCGCCACTAGGACCAGTCCAGCGGCAGGTACCGCCCCCGTCGTGGCGAGATGAAGCGCTACTGCGGCGCCGAGTGATCGCCCACCAAAGATCATTGGATGGATGCTGCCGCGGATCTGTGCGGTGACATCGGCGAGAGCCCGACTGCGATCGTCCCAGGTTGCTCTCAGCGAGCTCACCTTCCTGGACGAACTGGCGGCAACGGTGCGATAGCCGCGGCTCAGGGCAGGTGACCAGATCCGGGACGTATGCGAGGCACGCCCCTCGGCCGCATGGATCGCGACCAGGGTCCCGCGTGGCACGCCTCCCGGATCGGCGATGATCGGGACCGGGACTACTCTCTGCGCAGCGATCTGGGCAGCCTCGCTACGGGCGACGATGTCCCGGAATCGTGGTTCGTCCCGGATCGCATCAAAGTCGTGATCGGCGAGCATGCTCGTCCCATACCACCAGCCTTTGTCGATGGCGGTCTCGAGATCGGTGAGCGCTTCGCCGACCCTCCCGGTACTGGCATCGAGACACGCTCGCCAGAACGTCACAATCTCGGCGTCGTCGCTGCGCAGCTGGGGAAGAGCGTCGACAATGAGGTCTCTGGCCGCTTCAGAGTCCCCGGCGGCATGTAGCTTGAATACTCGAGGGGCGAAATCGCGAAGTTCCACACCTGGCAGCATATATGCAAGGTCAAGGAACCGTTAGGAATCCGCCGTTGAATGGGTCATCGGCCGTGTCGCAAACAGTCGTGGCGTGTCGCGATACTCTGTCGATAACGGGAATCCGGGTCGTGCTCAACCCCGACAAACTGGAGCATCTGACAGCGGGTGCGGGCTAGGTCACCCTCTCCCGGGCGTGGTGGATCGATAAGACACGATCGCCGACGATGATCCGGTAGCCGGCCCAGATGGTGAGTAGACCGGCGAGCTCTGTGACGTAGAGAGCCTCAGCGGCTCCCGCTCGCGCCATGGCACCGCCCATGGCCGGGAGGATTGCACCGATCGCGATCAGCCAATTGCCGAGGACACGGGACGATGTGTCACCACGGCGCCGGTATTGCACTGCCGACCAGGCGGCACCACCGACGAGGAACACCACCGCATACATGTTGACCAGCGGAGTCAGCAGTCGCACCCACTCCCACTCGATCACCTTGCCTGAAAGTAGGTTCGAATCGGCCGCTGGTGCGGCAAGTGGCGTGGCGATGACGAACCCGGCGGCCATCGCCACGTACGCAATGAGCCCGATCGCCAGCCGATCGGCGGTCCGTTTGGCGAACAGCAAGTAGACCGTGCCCTGGGCGAGGGGTGCTCCACCGAGCAGAGCGCCTGCGATGTACCACAGACGGAACACGGGCCCATGCCAGCCTGTGATTGCGGTGAGGGCTTCAGCGAGAGCTCCGAGCCCGAAACAAACAACGCCGATCAGCCACCACATGAGATAGCGGGCCTGGGGGCGACCGCGCCAGTGGCGGTACAACACGATCGTGAACACTACGGCGAGCGCGGTGGTCAGCACCGGCAAGATATCTACAACAGCGATGAGATCTCCCTTCCGGCACGACAGTCAACACGTTCAGGGCACCGATAGAAAGTCAAAATGATGGAGCGTGGCCCCAATACGCTGCTGCGAGCGGTGCGCGGTAGTCTGCTCGTATGTCTTTGCTGCGTATAGCCGGAGCCCAGGTGAACGTCGTCGTCGGCGATATCGAGGGCAACCTGCGAATCATCCTGGAAGCGATGGAACGAGCCGAAGAAGCGATGGCCGATGTGCTGCTCCTACCCGAGCTTGCGATCACCGGCTATCCGCCGGAAGATCTGTTGCTACGGCGTTCCTTCATCGATGAGAACCTCGAGGCGCTGCGTCAGCTTGCCCAATCATCCGAGCGGACCGCCGTCGTGGTCGGCTTTGTCGATCGAGTAGACGGTGACAGGCACAAGGACGATTCTGTTGAGCGGGGAATTGCAAATGCCGCGGCTGTGCTCGCGGACGGAGCGATTCGGGGCATCTATCACAAGATCCTGCTTCCCAATTATGGCGTCTTTGACGAGGCACGCTACTTCGCACCCGGGCGAGTGCCGGAGAAGCTGTGGGAGATCGGCGGAGTCGCCGCGGGTGTCTCGGTGTGTGAGGACATCTGGTCGCCAACCGGCCCGCCCGCACAGCAAGCCAAGGCCGGAGCCAAGGTCCTGCTCAACATCAACGGGTCGCCGTATCACGTCGGCAAGGGGACGGAGCGTGCCGCCCTACTCGCCGGAGAGGCGCAGCGGTCCGGGGTGCCCGTGGTTTACCTCAACATGGTCGGCGGTCAGGATGAGTTGGTGTTCGACGGGGACTCGATGGTCTTCGACGAGTCCGGTGAGATCGTCTACAGGGCGGCACAGTTCGCAGAGGAGCACTTCGTTATCGACATCGAGGTGAGCGATGCCGGCCACGACGGCGGTCTCGTCACCGTCTCGCACGGTCGAGAGAAGGCAGCCCAACCACTCCCCATTCCCGAGATCGCCCCAAGGCATGATGAGAACGCAGAGATCTACAAGGCCCTGGTCACCGGTCTGCGCGACTACGTGGGCAAGAACGGGTTCCGGGATGTTGTCATCGGGCTCTCCGGTGGCATCGACTCGGCGCTGACTGCAGCCATTGCCGTCGATGCGCTTGGGCCGGACTCGGTGTGGGGGGTGACGATGCCGACCCGATTCAGCTCGTCTGGCTCGGTGAACCACTCGATCGAGCTCGCTGAGAACCTCGGGTGCCGGATCGACGAGATCCCGATCGAGGGGATCTTCGGGCAGTTCCTCGAATCGCTTGGGCCGGTATTCAGCGGGACCGAGTTCGATGTAGCTGAGGAGAATCTCCAGGCACGCATCCGGGGCGCCATCATCATGGCGATCTCGAACAAGTTCGGGGGCATGGTCGTCGCCACGGGAAACAAGTCCGAGATGGCCGTTGGCTACGCAACCCTGTACGGGGACATGGCAGGTGGCTATTCGGTCCTCAAAGACGTATTCAAGACCAGGGTGTACAAGCTGTCGGAGTGGCGCAACCGTGACGGTGAGGTGATCCCGAGAGCGATTATCGACAAGCCACCTTCTGCCGAACTGCGCCCCGACCAGAAGGACACCGACTCGCTACCAGAGTACGACCTGCTCGACGAGATCCTGCGCCGCTACATCGAACTCGACGAGTCACCCTGGGCCATCATCTCCGAAGGATTCGACCGGGACACGGTATTGCGGGTAGCCAGAATGGTCGATCGCAATGAGTACAAGCGGCGGCAGGCAGCTCCCGGGGTGCGGATCACCAGGAAAGCCTTCGGGAAAGATCGGCGGTTGCCGATCACGAACCGCTTCAAGGACTAGCCGCCCATCCGTGGGGGCGGAGAAGCGCTATTGGTAGCACCACATCGCCGGTCGCCGTGCCCTTGATTGCTAAACAGCGTTGTGATATTAAAAGCGCTGTAAAAACGGTAGAGCCGAAAATCGCACATTCTGAAAGTCGGTGGTACTGGTATCATGCTCGAGATGGACGAGAAGGAAAGTCATACAACGACCGTTCGTGAGCGCGGGCAGTTGACGCTGCCGGCCGAGATCCGCCGCGCCGCCGGTCTGGAAGCAGGCACAGTGCTCGACGTCAAGGTCGAAGAAGGTCGCGTGGTCATGACGCCGCAGATCCTCGTTGACGCTGATCAAGCCTGGTTCTGGACCGAGCGCTGGCAAGCAATGGAACGTGAAGCGGACGATGATTTCAATGCCAACCGGGCCGTGCAGTCCAACGATGTCGACGGGTTCCTCGACGAGCTAGACGGTTGAGCGGACCTCGCGTCTATGAGATATGTCCGCTCGGATTCGTTCAAAGCCGACTATCGGCGTCTTTCGCCTCAGGAGCGGGAGCTCTTCCGCAGATCAGTAGTGCTGTTCAACACCGCCGCAGGGCGAGTCGCATCCACCGGTGATGTCATCGGATGGCCGGCGTCGCTGCGAGTCAAGAGCGTCAAGGGAACTCACGGCATCTTCGAGATGACCTGGAGCTATGCCGGCCCGGATGGCCGTGCCACGTGGGAGTGGACACGGGTAACCGACGCGGGAACCGGTGAGTTGCATCCGGCGATCCGCTGGCGCCGAATAGGCGGCCACAGCATCTTCGTCGACCCATAGGGTGTCCCGTCCTCCTCCGGTGTGGCGGGCCCCTGGCTACTGGGCTGTGTGCGTGGAGGGCAGCACTGCATTCCGGATCGCAGTCGGAAAGCGTGTCTGCGAAGCTGAGATCGATGATGCACGAGAACCAGTTGCCGGTGACCGTCGCCACGGTTCGGGCGCTCGTTGATGACCAGTTCCCGGAATGGGCGGCCCTCCCGATTAGGTCGGTTCGATCCGAGGGCACCGTCAACGCGATATTCCGCATCGGCGACCGGCTTGCCGCCCGTTTCCCGCTCCAACCCGGCGATCTCGAAGCGACCCGTCGGTGGCTGTTGGCCGAGGCCGCGGTGGCCCGTGAGCTACTCGGCCGATCCCGATTTCCGATTCCGGAGCCGGTGGCGATCGGGGAGCCCGGAGCAGGCTATCCATTGCCGTGGGTAGTACAGACGTGGCTACCGGGAACGACGGCAAGCATCAACGATCCTTCTGCCTCGGTGGCGTTCGCTCACGATCTCGCCGAGTTCATCCGACAGGTCCGAGCGATCGCAGTCAACGGTCGAACATTCACGGGGGATGGTCGTGGTGGCGACCTGCGTTCCCACGACCAGTGGATGGAGGTGTGTTTCTCGCGGAGCGAACCGTACGTCGACACCCAGCGTCTCCGTGGTTTGTGGGCACGTCTTCGCGAGCTGCCACGCAAAGCGCCTGACACTATGACCCACGGCGATCTCACTCCGGGCAATGTCCTCGTTGCCGATGGACGTCTCGTCGGGATCCTGGATGTTGGTGGTCTCGGCGCAGCGGACCCCGCCCTCGACCTGGTGGCTGCCTGGCATCTCCTCGACCGCGAGCCCCGGCGGCGGTTGCGAGAAGATCTCGAATGTGACGATCTCCAGTGGGAGCGCGGCAAGGCGTGGGCGCTCCAACAGGCGATGGGCGCGGTCTGGTACTACATCGAGAGCAACCCTCCGATGAGCCGGATGGGACGGCGCACCCTGGATCGCATCCTGCGCGACGAGACATGACTCCGAAGGCCAGATTGGCGATCCTCCTGATCTATCGGTGCTACTTCATCGAGCATTTCGAGGTGGGGGTGTGTCACGTCCCTGCTCAGCGGCGAAGTGGAGCAGCATGGACACATGGTCTTCGCTCAGCCCGACCGTCGGGTTGGGCTGAACCAGCAGGGTCGGCTCGAGGCGGGCCTGTGCCCATTCGAATTCCGCCGGGCTCAGGTGGTCGTCAACCCATGCCACGGCTCGATCCCCGACATAGGTGACGATGTCGGGGAGCTTGTCGATCACCACCCCCGGCTGGGGGGCTTCCGTGAATGTGATGGCAGGCGCAGGTGGGATACCGAGCAGCGGCCCGAGAAGGCGTGGGGCGTCGTGCTGCCAGCCCGTTGCCCAAACCAGCTCGAAATGCATCGTTAGCTCGCCTATCCAGACGCCGTGGAGTGGGTTCAGCCAGACGGTGTGGGTGTCGCCGGTCGCCGAGACAACGTCGTGCCGCCGCCACGGGTCGGACTGTTCCGCACGCAGCACCAGCACGCCATCGACATCGAGCAATAAGTAGGGGTTGGCGGTCATCGATGATGACAATACCGACCCGTCGAATGCCGTGGTGTGCTGGCGGGCCACCACACCCGCTCACGACGCCGTGGCCGACTGTCGTTGGGTAGCTCCTGATCTCACGGCTCCAACCAGAGCGGTACCTCGCGCAGATGGATGCGGCTGCCGTCCATCGCCGAGTTCTCGAACACCATGAGCGTGCCGACCTGTCGCTCAGTGACGGTGTAGTCAACGTCAAAGCTCATGACGCCAAATTCGGGCCCGGCAGCTCCTGTGGTCTCGAAGCCCTCGTTGAGCAGCAATCCGTCCCGGTCGTAGAGCTCCCAGCTGATCGTCGCCTCAAACGCCCTCGACCATCCGAGAACGTCAAATGGGCTCTCGACGAATTCGAAGGCAGCCGGGGACTGTGGAAATACCTCCGGCATGACGCCCAGGTCGAAGAAGTACTCGGGATCGAGCCCACTCGAGATATCGATTCCCTCCGACGAGAACACTGTGACCGGCGTTCCGTCGAGTTCCAGATGAACTACGTCGATATCCGGGTACGCCGTCAGCGTGAACGTCAACTGACCGAGGCGCGAAAACATCGAAGCCGAGCCTCCACCGTCGTCGAATTCGCCGGACAGATCTATGGTGGCATCACCGCCAGACACCGTGAGATCCAGCAGCTCGGTTCCCTCCGGAATCTCCGTCGAGAAAGCCGGGACCATGTCGAGCTCCGCCTGTTCGAGACCGTCGAGCAAAGCAGCAATCGCACCCTCTGGCGTGTCCGTTCCCACGGGCACGTACCTAGCAAGCGCACCCAGGAACGGCCCGCCGGCCGGCTGGTCGACCAGGAACACCGGGCGGACGACAGCGGCGTCACCCACCTGCGGCGGCGCCAAAGGTGTCAGCCCGAGAGCCCGTGTCAGAAACGCCGCCATCTGCGCCCGGGTGACCGGGTCGCCCGGGCAGAAGCGATCGTTGTCGGGCGGGTTGCAGCCCAGCGTGACGCCGGCCGCGGCGATCGCTTCGATGTCACTTTCGAAGATCGACGTGTCGTCGTCCACAAATCGGTCGGCGGGATCATCATCTGTGTAGCCGAACGCCCTGGTGAGCAACGCCGCCATCTGGCCGCGGGTGACCGACTCGTCGGGGCAGAAGGCGTCATTGGTCGGAGGGTTACAGCCTTTCGTGATCCCCAACTCGGCGATGGTGTTGATGTTGCCTTCGTGGACGGAGCCGTCATCGTCGATGAAGGCGTCTGTGACTGAGGCGGTCACAGGCCCGCTCAGGTTCAATGCCCGAACCAGGAACGATGCCATCTCTCCTCGAGTGACCGGCTGAGCAGGGCAGTACGCATCATTGGCTGGTGGGTTGCACCCCTGGGTGATTCCGACGTCGGCGATGGCCTCGATGCTGGGCTCGAAGATGCTCCCATCGTCATCTAAGAACGTACCGCTCGGATCGAGCGGTACGGCAAGTGCGGGCGCTACCAGGCATACCATCAGGGCCAGCGTGAGCACCAGAAACGACAAACGTGATCTCATGTTGAGCCTCCTCGGAACTCAATATACGCCGCCGCAACGACAGCGGGCACGGTGAATTGGCCGGCGGTCGCACCGTCAATAGAGCCCGCCGCTAAATCGCCTCAACCGAGCCACATGGTCACTGGTGAGACCTACTGCTGGATCGGGCTGCAGTAGCAGCGTCGGTACGTCGCGGGAGGCTGCCCATTGGTGTTCTGCCGGGCCAAAGTGGTCGTCGACCCATGCCGCCGGCCGCTCCCCGATGTGGGCGATGACATCGGAGAGCTTGTCGATCACAACACCAGGCTGGGGTGTTTCGGTGAACTGGATCACCGGCGCCGGGGGGCATCGGAGTAGGGGTTCGAGGAGACGTGGGGCGTCCTGCTGCCACCCCGTTGCCCAGACGGGCTCGAATTGCTCAGTCAGGTCGGTCAGCCACGCGCCGAACAGGGGATTGAGCCATATGACATGGAGGTCACCGGTAGATGAGACAACCTCGTGCCGTTGCCACGGAGCTTCACGCTGCGCTCGCACTACCAGCACGCCGTCGACATCCATCAGCAGGTACGGCTTCACATTGCTGACACTACCCGACCGGCTAACTGCGTCCGGTCGGAAGGAAGGTTTGCCGAGGCCGGGTCGCTACGTGCCAACAGAGTGGCTAACCGCTGGACTGGGCGTCCCGATCAAGCAGGTGATACCAAACTGTGTTTTCGCCATCCACGCTTCCCACCAGTACGAGGCTCGTCGAGCTGATCGCCATTGATTCCACAGAAGTCACTCCGTCGCCGCCGAGTGTCGAAGCCGACCAGGTCGCGCCGAGGTCTTCCGACAACAGAACCACGGGTACTGCGTAGCCGCCGTATTGGCGACCTACGACAGACGTTGCCACCAGACCCAGCAGAGCGACGTGGCTGCCGTGAGCGGCCATGTTGATCAAGAACGGGTCGCTTTGTAGATCGAGTGTCTCGTGCTCGTCGAGAAGCACTGTGCCGTCTCCGCGCGACAACCGGACGCTGTCACTGTTGATCGTCCGCAGTGTCAGTGTTCCGGCATCGGTGGTGACTTGGGAGCCTTCCGTCAGCTCGTACTCGACATCATCGATCGCGATGGTCGCACTCCTATCGCCCACCGACACGAGCTGCAGCGTGGTATCCCAGGATGGGAATGCCTGGCTCAGGTCGGCGAGGGACCATACGGCGCCACCGGATGATGTCCACATCGCCGGAACCCATTGGGGTCCCTCGACAACGATGCCACCGATCGCCACGAGACCATCTGTCGCTGCGGCCACCTTGTCGACATAGCTGGCTTGCCCGTCGGTGTCTTCCCCGAGGTCGATGTCCACCGGCTCCCATTCGACGCCGTCTGCCGATCGATACAGGATCGCCGGACACGGAGCTGTGTCCGGTGGGCAGTAGTGCGTTGCGTAGAAGAAACCGTTGGCCCACGAGATCGGCTGAACGATTCCCTCCTCAGGAAGGCCGTGGGGAGTGACCCGGGCCCAGTCAAGACCGTTGTCCGACAACCACCACGAGAACTCCGGCGGTCCCGAATCAGCGGGCGGGCGGCCGTCGACGGCAAGCAATTGGTCGCCCGCGACTATCAGGCCGGGCACCGGAGATGTGAACGCACCGGTGTATCCGAGGAAACTGCCGCCCACCCATACAGCAGTTTGCTCGACTTCCGCTCCGAACACCACTGTCGAGTCGCCCCATTTTCGGAACGAATCGGGTCTTACTGTGCGCGAGGCGGTCAGGACGCCGTCGACACCCGGTAGCTGCTCGATCAGGGTGTCACGAACCCATTCGGCGCCGTCGGCCGAGCGCCACAGCCAGGTCCCCTCGGCGTCGTTTCCGATCGCAGTGAATCCCGAGTCGTCGCCGGCGACGCTGCCTAGCTGTTCGCCGGGTCCGAATTCGGCGACTTGCCACGCGAAGTCCGATCGCCGACTTGGTCCCGTCGTGGCATCGATGGTGACGGGCTCCGGGTCGGAGAGCAAGCGTGGCTCGAGCGTGGTGGATGGGGCGGCGTCGTTGTTGGCGGCAAACCCGACAGTTGCAGCCGTGATCGTGAGCGCGGCCAGAAGCGTGAGTGCGACGACCACCGGCCATCGAACGTGGTGCCTCTCCGGCGCCGGTTGGTCACCAGCACCGACCACTTGCATCGGAGCCTCACCACGGTTGGTCCTTCGCGTCTTCATCTGTCGCATTGTCGCGGTCTACTCGAGCTACGTCGACGAGTCGGCACCTGTCACCACGCATCCTGTACATTCATGGCATGGAGACATTTTCTTTTAAATTCGACTTTGCGGCACGACCGTTACTGCTCGGTCTCGGTGTCCATCCCGGCAACTGCTCGGTGACTCTCACCGACGACGACCGCTTCGTCGCTCGATTTGGGCGCTGGGTCGTGGATACATCGGTCACCAACATCGACTGCGTCAAGGTGACGGGACCGTATCGGTTCTATAAGGCAATCGGACTCCGCGGCTCTGCGGTCGACAGCGGTCTGACGTTTGGTACGTCGGCAGCAGGCGGAGTGTGCGTCATCTTCATCGAGAAGGTGCCTCCACATCTTCCGCGGCTGAAAGGCCACCGGGGCTTGACCGTGACCGTGGACGACCCGGACGCGTTGGCGGATGCCATCAGATCACGGCTCGAATAGATGCTGGCCGCCGGACACCTCAAACAGCTGCGAGTCTTGATCAGCACACGTCTGTATTGGTCAGGAGAGGAGCCTACGGACCGCATAGATCACTTCGGCGGTCTCGGCGTGACGGCCGGTCGCCTTCTTCGAATAGGCCAGCTCACTGCCAACCGTGACTTCGAACACACCACCACTAGACGGGATGAGTTCGAGGCTGTCGAGCGAACTCTCGAATTCGTCGAGGAGGGACTCTGCCATGCTCACGGCACGGCCGGTATAACCTCAAACGGCGCAGTACTCAATTGATAGCTTCATGCCGCCCACCGTACCGGGTTGGTCGATCCAGAGCGACTTCTGAGCGGCGCTGTGACGGCCGAGGGGGTGGGTTAGTAGTCTTGTGCGGCGGCTCGTCGTCGGACGGCAGCCGTGGGGTGAGTCAGATTGGTGATGGTGGACATGTGGCCTCCTCTGGGGGTTGCTGTGTGACACGTCCAACCAGACCGGGGAGCTACGGAGCACGCAATTGTCCCCCAGACGACAGTCCTTATTGGGAGAGGCGCTCGCCACCCTGGATCGCAATTGGCAAACGGCTGCCGGGCGGTGCCAGCGGGCAGGACCACCGCGGGTTGTGAGCGCACGACGGGTGGTAGGCGAAGTTGAAGTCGACGATGACACCGTCACCGTCGTGGCCGAGATCTGCCCCCTTGGCCGTGTCCAGTAGATAGCGACCCCCGCCATATGTGGAGTCGCCGTTGGTTTCATCCTTGAATGGCACGAACACCCCACCGGCATAATCGTCCAGCCAGTACATATCGAGCGTCAGGTTGGTACTTGCTAACTGGAAATGGGCCCGTCCGAAAAGGCGTGCGACTGTTGCACCCTCGCCGCTGTGCGCCAGCGCTATCGGTTGCCCTGAACCCACTTCGAGAGTTGCGACGGTGCGGAGAGAGGGATCGTATGGCCAGTAGACGAGGCCGGGAAACGACTCACGTTGTTGAGTCGGTAGCGGGCTCTGGCTGTGCGTTCGAAGCAGCTGATCGCGGGTAGCGGTCCACAAGCCATGGCCGCCGGCCGGGTCCATCACGCGAAGCCGGGTGTATAGATCGGCAACACGGCGCCGGTAGTCCCACAGGTCGAGAGTCGCATCTAGACCGCTGTCGGTTGCGTCCACGGACGACTCTCCTTCGCTTGCGGTGGTGTGGGTCGAACTTAGCGGGAAGACACCGTTCCGGCGCCGCTGTAGCTGCCGGTCGCAGATTCGCCGCGTCACTTCCGCCCGGTAACCTCAAGGTGATGAATGTCATTGGCCAGGTACTCATGGACGGCGAGTCGGTAGAACCCGTCGACGCAAAGATCTCCGTTTTCGACATCGCACTGTTGCGCGGGTTCGGGTGTTTCGAGTCGCTCCGCTCCTACGGCGGAGTTGCCTTCCGGCAGCGAGAGCACATCGATCGTCTAGAGCGCTCGGCCGAAGCCCTCAGACTCGGGCTTCCGTCACGGGTAGAAATGGAGGCGTGGGTCGCCGATCGCGCCTCCGTCGGTGACTGCACAGTACGGGTGGTCGTCACGGGAGGCACGGACGAGAAGGGCAGTGGTGAAGGCTCGCGGTTCATTGTGTTTGCCGAGCCCCTCCAGCCGGTTGATACGACCATCAGTCTGTTGCCGGTCGAGGCTCCGTGGCACCCCGATGGTTCCCAGTCAGAGCTAACCGGCGCCAAAACGCTGTCCTACGGGCCCAATGTGGCTGCGAGGTTTCATGCGAAAGCCGAAGGTTACGGAGATGCGCTGCTGATCGGCCGCAGCGGATACGTGCTCGAGGGGCCGACCAACACCGTCGCCTGGATCACCGATGGGGTATTCGAGACACCGTCTCTCGATCTCGGCATCCTGGCCTCGGTCACCCGCCAAGCGGTCCTCGATGTCGCCAACCGAATCGGGATCCCGGTCTCGCAGGGAGCGTTCCCGCTACAAAGGCTGCTCGATGCGGACGAGGTGGTTGCACTGTCGACATTGCGTGAGGTGCAGCCGGTCACTCGCATTGGCGCCATCAACAAGGACGTCGGGCCGGTCACCCGACGGCTCATCGCCGGGCTCGAGGATCTCATCCAGGAGGAGACCGCCGGGTGACAGCTGCTTCCTACCTGAGCGCCCTCGGTGCCATCGAGCGTCTATACGAGTCGGTGGTCGCCGACCCCGCAGCGTGGGGTGAGCAGGCCTTCGCCGACTGGGCAGACGAGACGCTCGTCGATGCGGGTGAAATGCCGAAGACTGCGGTCCGCGAGATCAGACGGAGCTTGCGTGCGGCACAGAAGCTACGGGATTTCTGGCTGAGCGGTCGTAGTGAGGTGTCCGACCACGACGACTGGCACACCCGGGTGGACATCGCCCTTGGTGCTCGGGCCTGGCGTCCCCTTCTCGATCTGGCGATGGTCGGCCTCGACGAATCGCCCGATGAGGAGCTCTTCGAGCAGGTAAAGGAGCGCTTTGTCGTCGTGACATCAGACAGATGGATGGATGGGGTCAGTTTTGATCAATGGCAGACCAACCCGTAGACCCGGCAATTCCTCTTCCGTTGTAGAGTTGGTGCCGTGAGATTGAGACGAGCGCTCATAGTTGGTATAGCGGTACTTCTGGTTGCCGCGTGCTCAGGCGATGACGAATCCGACCAGTCGACCACCTCCACTACCGCGGCGACCATCACCACCCTTGGTGACCCGACAGCGGTGGTGGGAACCGAGGACGGCCAGGCAGATCCCACATCGAGCACGACCACCAGCACCGTCGACCTCGCTTTGTCGTTCCCTGAGTACACCATCGTCAGCAGGGAAGCTTCTGAGAATGGGGACATAGTCGTCGTTCTTCTCGACAGGACCAGCTACGAATCGCTTTCGGACATCGACGTGCACAACGTGGTGTCGGACCTCGTCGAGGAATACGCCCCGGTTTACGAGGCATATATCGTTGAGACCCAGGCAGCAGCGGATGCTCTCTTCGTCGAAGACCCGACCGACGAAGAGCAAACTGCACTCAACAACGGCTTCGTTGCCAAGCTCGAAGAGGGTTTCCGCATCATCTACGAAGGTCCCTTACAGGACTTCGGGGTGGCAATCCTCGGCTCCTGATGCCGGGACGGGGCGGCGGATTTCCCGAGTGAGGCTCTTCAGAGCCCGAGATGATGGTGCAAGATCCTCCGGTGTCCGAAGTACTCCGGCGCACGGCAACTATCCTGGGGATACTCACCTCGAGCTCCGGAGGCTTCATGAAGACTATTGCTGCGTATCACCGACCCGACAGCCTCGATGGTGCTCTCTCATTACTGGCCGGTTCCTCACCGACGACCGTTGTGATCGCCGGGGGAACCTATCTCAACACTGAAGAGCTGGCTCCGGACACCGAGGTGGTCGACATACAGGACGCTGTCGCCGCGGGTGTTGCAAGGCAGGGGGATCGGGTCATCTACGGGGCGATGACCCGTCTTACCGACCTTATCGAGCACGAGGAGACTCCGCCGCTGCTGGTCACCCTGGCGCGGCGGGAGGGCCCAAACACACTGCGCAACGCTGCGACGATCGGCGGCACGATCGCCGGCGCACATCCTGAGAGTGAGCTTGTCGCCGGCCTTCTCGTTCACGATGCGGCCGTCACCGTCACCGGGACTGATGTGGAGATCCCGGTTAGTTCGATCATGAGGGATCGCTCGCAGCTCGACGGCGCAGTTATCACTTCCGTCTCCGTGGGAATCGGCGGCCAGACCACATCGGACCGAACCGGTCGCACCCCCGCCGACTTATCGATCGTCGCAGCCGCTGCCCGGGTGACATCCGCCGGGATTCGTGTGGCCCTCACCGGCGTCGCCGCCACCCCGGTCCTGGTCGATCCCGACGATCTCTCCTCGCTCGATCCACCGGCAGACTTCCGCGGTTCGAGCGAGTACCGAAAGGAGCTGGCCCGGATCCTGACTGAGAGAGTCATCACCCGGCTCGGAGGTGCCTCATGAATCTGGTACTCACCATCAACGGCGAAGAGCGGACCCTCGAATGCGAGCCGCATGAATCGCTGCGTGCGATTCTCCGCCGCGAAGGGTTCTTCAGTGTCCGGTTTGGTGCTGAGACCGGCGAGACCGGTGCCGATGCAGTCCTGGTCGACGGTCGACTGGTCTCATCGGAGATCATGCTGGCGGCTCAGGCAGGGGGGCACGTTGTCGAGACGGTCGAGGGTCTCAACCTACCCCGCGGGCTTCACCCCATTCAGGAAGCTTTTGTCGAGACCGGCGCCATCCAGTCGGGCTACTCCACCCCTGCGATGATCCTCGCTGCCAAGGCTCTCATCGACACCAATCCGAATCCGACCGAGTCCGAGGTCCGCGACGCTCTCTCCGGCATCCTCGACCGGGAAACGGGGTACCTCCGCCCGGTCTACGCCGTGCTGCGTGCCGCCGCCCTCTTACGTGGAGAGCAGCCCGCACCCGTCGAATCGGCTGTCGTCGAGCCTCTTGTTGCACTTGGCGGGACACCCGACATGGCCGCGGTCAACGCTGTTCTGAACCTCGACCCGGTGGCTCCTCGCGTCGTTCCCAGCCCTGAGGTCCCCGAGACCAACGTTGTCGGCAAACCAGAGCGCAAGGTCGATGCGATCAAGCTGGCCAAGGGCAATCCCGCATTCGTTGATGACATCGAGATGCGGGGGATGCTGTACGCCAAGATGCTGTACAGCCCTCATGCCCACGCCCGGATCGTCAGCATCGACGACTCCAAGGCCCGGGCGTTGCCCGGGGTCCGCGCCGTACTCCACCACGAGAATGTGGCACGGGTGCGCTACGCATCGGGAGGACAGAGCTACCCCAACCCGCTCCCGTACGACCAGGTGAGCTTCGACAACAAGGTCCGTCACGTTGGTGACCGTGTCGCGGTGGTCGCCGCCGACACAATCGACATCGCCGAACAAGCTGTGCGGCTCATCAACATCGAATACGAAGTGCTCCCGGCGGTCTTCGATGAGAACGAGGCCATCTCCGGCAGCGCTCCCGTCATTCACGACGAGCCGGACATGGAGGGTGCCCACGACGCGGCACGCAACATCGTCCAGCACATCGAGGCCGAGGTAGGCGATGTCGAATCCGGCTTCGCCGCGGCGGACATGGTGTTCGAGCGGACGTTCCGGGTGCATCAGGTGCAGCAGGCACCGATCGAGCCTCACATCGCCATCGCCTGGCTGGACAGCGACGAGCGTCTTGTCATCCGCACATCGACCCAGGTCCCGTTCCATGTGCGGCGCATGGTGGCGCCGTTACTGGATATGCCGGTGCGGGACATCCGCATCGTTAAACCGCGTATCGGGGGCGGGTTCGGGGTCAAGCAGGAGATGTTGATCGAGGACATCGTCGGCCACCTCGCACTGGTTACGGGCAAGCCGGTCCGTCTCGAGCTGAACCGGCAGGAGGAGTTCGCCTCCAGCCGCACCCGGCATCCCCAGACAATCACATTCACCACCGGCGTGGACAAGGACGGCACGCTCGTTGCCCAGCGCATGAGGACGGTCGCCAACACCGGGCCGTACGGAACCCACGCTCTCACGGTGCAGATGGTCTCCGGGCTGCGCGGGTTGAGCAGCTACAACTGCCCCAACAAGAAGTTCGATTGTGATGTCGCGTACACCAACACCCCGGTTGCGGGTGCCTATCGCGGTTATGGAGCCCCCCAGGCGCTCTTTGCACTGGAGGCGCACATGGAAGACGTCGCAGCCGAACTGGGGATTGATCCTCTCGTGTTTCGACGCAAGAACTGGACCAAGGTCGGTGACCCGCTCGATGTCGCTGCCGAACTAGGTGAAGGCGCAGCGGAGATGAAGTTCATCCCCGTGGTTACCTCCAGTGGTATGGATGAGTGTGTCGTCCAGGGCCAGCGTGCCGTCGGCTGGCATCGCCGCAACGATCCCGAATGGGTGCGGCCTGCCGATCGGCCCAACATTCGCAGAGGTCTCGGGTTTGCCATGTGTATGCATGGCAGCGCGATCTCCGGTCTCGATATGGGCGGTGCCAGTATCAAGATC
The DNA here is from genome assembly GCA_963731695.1 of uncultured bacterium. GTDB lineage: Bacteria > Actinomycetota > Acidimicrobiia > Spongiisociales > UBA5794 > JAAETI01. The sequence continues at coordinate 19,341 of CAVSWM010000006.1, forward strand.
AACGACGATGGGTCGTTCAATCTCCTCATTGGAGCGACCGATCTGGGCACCGGAGCGGACACGATCCTGGCTCAGATGGCCGCCGAGGTGCTCGGCGTCTCGACTGCGGACATCGTCGTCTATGCCGCAGATACGGATATGACTCCCTTCGACGTTGGGGCATACGCTTCTTCAACGACCTACGTGTCGGGCATGGCTGTCAAGAAGTCCGCCGACGAAGTAGCGCGGCAGATCAGGACTAGAGCCGCCGTGATGTTGGACATCGACTCACCGGGTGATGTCGAGCTGAAGGACAAGGCTGCGTACGCTCCGGACGGGCAGTCGGTCACGCTGGCCGAGGTTGCGTTGCATTCGTTGCACCAGGACGATCAACACCAGATCATGGCCACCGCGTCTTATGTCGCCCCGGACTCGCCTCCCCCAGTACGCGGCGCAGTTTGCCGAGATCGAGGTCGACATCGAAACCGGGCAGGTAACGGTGGAGAACCTGGTCATGGCCGTCGACTGTGGCGTCCCGATCAACCCGCTGACGTCCGCGGGACAGGTCGAGGGCGGCATGGTTCAGGCTCTCGGCTACGGCCACTGTGAGGAGATGGCGCTGGACGAGACCGGCACGGATGGTCAATGCGCGGTTCGGGCCGTACAAGATCTACCGGGCAGATGAGATGCCCAGGATCGAGGCCTACTTGGTGCAGACCATGGAGAAGTCCGGGCCGTTCGGTGCCAAGGCGATCGCCGAGATCCCGAAGGACGGGGTTGCCCCTGCCATCCGCAATGCCATCTTCAACGCCACCGGCACCCAGATCGACAACTTGCCATTCACGCCCGAGCGGGTGTGGCGAGCGCTCCAGTCATAGTGAGTGCGGTGGATGACGGTCGGATTCTCGCCGAGCTGAGTGCAGCTCTCGAGCAGCGGATGCCCGTCGTCCTGGTCACCATCATTGCCACCAGGCGTTCGGTTCCTCGTCACGCAGGCACCAAGATGCTGGTGTTCGCCGATGGTGCGACGATCGGCACCGTCGGTGGTGGCGAGATGGAGGCGAGGGTGGTTGACGAAGCCCGGGATGTCCTCCGAGAGCGGCGCCCTCGCATCACCGAATACGAGTTGGTGAACCCCGGCGAAGGCGACCCCGGCATCTGCGGCGGCGAACTCACTCTCTATCTGGAGCCCTATATGTCCCCCCACACCATTTATGTGATCGGTTGCGGCCACGTCGGAAGAGCGGTCGTAGATCTCGCTCACTGGCTCGGCTACCGCACCGTTGCCATCGACGATCGGCCCGACCTGGTGAGTGAAGAGGCGATGCCAAACGCGGACGTGCGCTTTGCCGGATCGGTGACCGGGGCGCTTGCCGCACATCCGATAACGTGGCGATGCCTCGGTCGTCGTCGTCACCCGTAGCCCCGACGTCGACGTGCAGATCCTCCCCGAATTGCTCGAGACTCCGGCTCGGTACATTGGGGTGATGGGGAGCAGAAAGAGATGGGCATCGACGCGTCAGCATCTCATCGACGAGGGGGTCGATGACGATGGCGCTCGACAAAGTCCATGTCCCGATCGGCATCGAGCTGCACGCAGAGACCCTCGAGGAGATCGCGGTCTCGATCCTCTCCGAGGTGATCCGAGAGAATCGGGCAAGGGAAGACTGATGCTCTTTGGCGACCATCTCGTGGTGGTGCGCGGGGAGGGGACCTCGCCACCGGCGTGATCTTTCGTTTGCGAGAAGCGGGCTTTCCGGTTGTGGTTCTCGAACTGGAGCGACCGCTGGCAATCCGCAGAGCAGTGGCGGCGGCCGGTGCCGTGATCGAGGGCCGGGTACGGATCGAGGATCTCGACGTGATCCGCGTTGACGGTGTCGACGAGGCGCTCGAGGTCGCCATGGCAGGCGACGTCCCTGTGTTGATCAGCCCGACGCTGGTCCCGTTTCCGATCGGGCCATCGGTGGTTGTCGACGCCCGAATCGCCAAGAGGAACATCGACACGACAATCGATGATGCCCCTTTCGTGATCGGCCTCGGCCCGGGATTCGACGCAGGTGTCGATTGTGACGCGGTGATAGAGACGATGCGTGGTCACCACCTGGGCAGGGTGATCCGGAACGGTGGGGCACTTCCGGACACCGGTGTGCCGGGGAGCATCGGTGGCAAGACGAGTGACCGCGTGGTGCGTGCTCCGGCATCAGGGGCCCTCAATTGGCGGGTGGAGATCGGCGACCTCGTGGCGGCCGGTGACTTGCTCGGGGACGTCGCAGGTGCTCAGATCCGCTCCAGCATCAGTGGTGTGGTTCGTGGCTTGCTGGAGCCCGGTCGTGAAGTCGAGCAGGGGTTGAAGATCGGGGATGTCGACCCGAGGGCGGATGTGTCTGCCTGCTTCGAGATCTCGGACAAGGCATTGTCCGTTGGCGGTGGTGTCGTGGCGGCGATCCTTGGCTGGCTCAACGCCAGAACGGATTCGGCGCCGCGGTCCTAGAGATGCAGGACCAGTTTTGCGGTGAGCAGGAAGCCACCCAGCCCCACGGTGTCGGTGACAGCCGTCATGAAGATGTTCGATGCCAGCGCGGGGTCGAGACCGACCCGGCGCATGATGGTGGGGATTGACGACCCGACGACGCCGGCAATGGTGAGATTGACCATCACAGCGATGCCGATCACCAGGCCGATCTGGCTATCACCGGCGACGATGCCGCCGAGGAACCCGGAGAGCAGTGCCGTCATCGCACCATTCGTCAGACCGATGAGCCCTTCTCGCCTGATTGCCCTGCCCGCACGACCGGGAGGGAGGCTGCCGACTGCCATGGCCCGGATGGTCACCGCAAGCCCCTGCGCACCAGAGTTGCCTCCGACAGCAGCTACGAGCGGCATGAACGCGGCTAGGGCAGCCTCTGTCGGCGATGATCGGCTCGAAGACCCGGATCATCGAGGCAATGCCCAAGCCGATGATCAGGTTCAGCCATATCCAGGGGAGGCGACGGCGTACCGAGACGGGGACGGCGGTGTACACGCTTTCCTCAGCGCCGGCACCAACCATCCGGGCAACGTCCTCTGTTGCCTCCGCCTGGACCGCCTCCATAGCCTCGTCCACCTTGACGATGCCTACGAGATGATCGTTGACATCGGTAACCGGTATGGAGACCAGGCGGTAGCGCTGGATCAACTCAGCGACGATCTCACGGTCGGTTTCTACGGTGACCGCAACCGGATCGTGAAGCATGATTTCTTCGAGGCCTGTGTGCGGCCGGGCAAAGACCAACTCCCGGAATGGAACCACACCTGCGATCTTCCCCAGTGTGTCGACGACGTATACGTATGTGAGATTGGAACCGATCTCCTCGTGAAGTCGGCGCAGCGACTCGATCGCTTCGCCGGTGGTGATCCCGATCGGCAGGGCAGCAAAGTCCGTAGTCATCAGACCGCCCGCACTGTCGGGCGGATAGGCGATCAACTGGTTGATTTCGAGCCGGACGTCCGGGTCGAGGGCAGCGATCACGTCGGAACGAACGTCGTCGTCCTCCAACGCGGCCAGGAGGTCGACCGCCTGGTCTGGCTCCATTTCAGTGATCAACTCGGCGGCGGCCGTGATGTCCAACTCCTCGATGATGTCGGCCGCAGCGGCAGCACGCATTTGATCGAGGACATCGGCGGCATCGTCTGCGTCGAGATCACGCAACAGATCGGCAGCATCCTCTTCATGGAGAGCTTCGAGGATGTCGGCCGCCGACCCCGGGTCGGTCTCTGCGATCTGCTCCCACTGCGCCTGGTGGGTATCGAGAAATTCTTCTGCCTCGTCCGGGCTGTGGCGCGCCAGATCACGCAGACGGTGGCTCAGGCGGCTCAGGCTGGATTGGAATGGCAGACGCATGGGGACAGACTAGGTGACCTGACGAGCCGCGGTGAGTCTGGGCCCCGGGGTCGGCATCCATGACCCCGATGGCCCACCCTAAAAAGCAACAGGCCCCCCAGGGGGGACGAGGGGGCCTGTTGGAAACCCGGGTGGTGGTGAATCACCCGGCAGCGGAATAGTAACTCCGCGTTAACCCGACAGCGAGTCGGGTTAACGCGGTTAGACCGCTGTTGGCCAGTGTTTCCTGTTCCTGGCCAATCACAAGTGCAGTGGTGAACATTTGTGCAACCTAGACTGCGGTTACGAAAGGAGGCTATGTGGAACGGTTGACTTCGTTCTCGCACGGGGCCGGTTGAGCGTGCAAGCTCGGCCCTGACGAGTTGGCGCAGGTTCTGCGCCGTGTGAACAATTCAGCGATCACCCGTCACGACGACCTCCTGGTCGGCATCGGCGGGTCGGACGATGCCGGTGTTTATCGGATTACCGATGACATCGCCCTTGTCCAGACGGTCGACTTCTTCACCCCCATCGTCGATGAGGCTTACGACTGGGGCCGGATCGCCGCGGCCAACGCCCTATCCGACGTGTATGCGATGGGCGGGACGCCCCTGACTGCGCTCCAGCTGGTGGGATGGCCACGTGGGAGGCTGTCGTTCGATCTGCTCGGCGACGTGCTCGAGGGCGGGATCTCCATCCTGGAGGAAGCGAAGTGCACGCTGGTCGGCGGGCACAGCATCGATGACACCGAGCCGAAGTACGGTCTTGCCGTTACCGGTGTGGTCCATCCCGATGAGATCTTCGGCAACGACGGCGCCCGCTCCGGGGACGATGCTCATCATCACCAAGCCGATCGGCACCGGGTTGATCGCTACCGGGATCAAGCGTGGTGTCGTTGAGCGGAGCGTCCGGGATGCCGCGGTTGCCTCGATGTCGCAACTCAACGCGGGCGCGGCCAGGGCGATGCGCCGGGTCGGGGCCAGTGCCGCCACCGACGTCACCGGTTTTGGTTTGCTCGGGCATCTCGGGGAGATGATGCAGGGCCAGTGAGGTCAGTGTTGAGATCGAGTTCGATGCGGTGCCGCTGCTGCCGGATGCGCGCCGACTCGCCGAGGAGGATGTCATTCCCGGAGGCTCGCTACGAAATCTCGAGGCCGCTGTCTCGAACCACCCGTTTTGGCGATCTCGACCGCACCGGCAGATCCTGCTTGCCGACGCCCAGACCAACGGCGGCCTGCTGCTGACAATCGAGGCGCCGCTGGCCAATGCGCTGCTCCAGGCGCTCGAAGACGAAGGTGCGACCGGCTACGTCATCGGCCGGGTGACCGATCGAGATTTCTCCGATGGCCCGACCGGGGTTATCAAGGTGGTGTAGGCGCGTCGTTCGCAGGATCATCTCGGCGAGAGCGCGTGCGAGATGGCGGAGATGTTCCCGATCGGGAGACCTAAATCGCAGCTTCCTCGATGTCCGCCAGCCACTTCTCGGTGGATTCGATGTCCGTCAGGTTCGAGTTCCACAGTGGAGCGCGCTCCGGGTGATACCGGGAACCGATCGGGATGGAGTATTCACCGTGATCATCGTAGGTGCGCTCGCGGCCCAGTAGACGCCGAAACACCGACAGAGCCTCGTCACGATCTGCAACGGGCTGACCGTCGTAGATCCGGCCCGAGAACATGTCGAGAACCTGTTCCCGGTACTTGCGATGGGCCATGTAGGCGAACGCAAGCGGGTTCTCCCAGAAGGTGTCGATCATGTCCTCGACCATGTCGATGGCACGCTCTGTGTGGTGCATGTATGCCCGGAACGGATCATCTGAGTCGCGACCCTTGCCGTCGAGCCAGCCCATGACCTCGTCCACAGCCAGCCCGGCCTCTTTCATCGCCACATAGAGGCCGAATGAGAAGATCGGGTCGACAAACCGATGCGAGTCGCCGATGCACATGTAGCCGGGGCCTGCGAACTTGCGTACCTGCAGTGAGTAGTTGGGGACCACGTGTGGTTGCTCCACCAACTCGAACTCATCCGGGACGCGGCTGGCGAGACCGTCGTTCATCGTCTTTAGCTCATGTTTGATGAACGCGGCTTGATCCATCCCGCTATCGCGGAAGTACTTGGCAGGCACCACGACACCGACGCTCGTGACATCGCTGTCGAGAGGTATCGCCCAGGCCCAGTGATATTTCTTCTTGTAGAAGATGTGCGTGTTGCCGGCGCCGTGCTGACGGTCGCTTCCGTCGTTGCGACGGTATGAATCGATCTGAGCGAACAGGGCGATTTGCTTGTCGTATGAGCCCTTGTACTTCGGCCCCGTTGCCCCGCGGTTGGCGAGGAAGGTCGCCTGTCCGGAGCAGTCGAGAGTCATCTCGGCCCGGATGTCGATCTCTCTGGTGCCACCGTTGCTGCCAACGGCGATCCGGGCGCCTTGTACGACGCCGTTCTCATCCACCAGAGGGTCGATTGCCCGGCCGTCGACCAGCTCTGCTCCGCTGTTGATGGCTTTGTTCAACAACAGCTGATCGAACTCGCTGCGCTTCACCGAGTAGGTGTGGATCTCATGCAGCTCTTTGTCCTCGGTACGCTGCATGACAGGGACCCACCAGTTGGAGCCGCCTTTGGTGCCGAACACGTTGACGCCGTGTTTGATTGTGTGGTTGCTCTCGGTCAGCTGTTCGTCGATGCCGAGCTCACGAACGATTGAACCGCCCTCACCGGTCATGGCCTCGCCCACATGGAACCGTGGGAACTTCTCCCGTTCCACGATCACGGGCTTGACGCCCTGTGCGAGCAGTCTAAGCGCCGCGGTGGCCCCGGCGGGGCCCCCGCCGATGATCAAGACATCTTGCTTATCCATCCCCATTTTTACCGTGCTCCGTTGCGGTTTGAACGCGGAAGAGATCGCCCCACGGCTTCCTCCCTCGGGCGGCGACTATAGAGGACAGACCGCTCGTCAAACAGCGTCGATTTTTCCCCGCCCTCTGATGGGTCATGTCCCGATTTCACTCTTGACACGTCCGATAGTCTGACCCGCCAGAATGGGAGGATGTCTTTGGGGACAATGACAAGCAGCGAGCTGACTGCGTACTTCCTGTTCGATGTCGTTCTGATCCTCCTCGCTGCCCGAATCGTCGGCGCGGTGTTCACCCGCATAGGACAGCCACGTGTTGTCGGGGAAATCGTGGCCGGGATTCTGCTTGGTCCAACCTTCCTGGGTGACCGGGTGCTCGACGTGTTTCCTGCTCAGTCTCAGGCGGTTCTGGCCAACCTGGGGCAGGTGGGGTTGCTGCTCCTCATCTTCCTGTCGGCTCTGGAGATTGATCTTGATCTGCTCAGGAGGCACATGTTCAGTGTCGTGTCGATCGGCGTGGGTGTAGTGGCGGTTCCCTTGCTCGTCGGGTACCTGATCAGTCCGATGCTCGCCAACGACACATTCCAGGTGCCGGGTACGTCCGCCGCCGGATTCGGGCTATTCGTTGGCGCGATGCTTGCCATCACAGCTCTTCCGGTGATGGCCCGGATCTTCCAGGAAAAGCAAGTACCAAATCACGGATCGCGGCGGTCAGCCTCGCGGCCGCCGCAGTGTGCACCGTCCTGATGTTCGTTGCCAGCTCGGTCGCGTCATCCATTTCTACCCACGAGAGCACGGTGCAGATTCTGCGGGAGGTTGTCCTGGTCGTGGGATACCTGCTCGCCATGTTCACGGTCGTCAGGCCGTTGGCGACTTGGCTGATGAGACACCACGCCGATGAGGTCTCAACCGGAGATTTTGTGGCAGTGTTGGTAGTGGCGATCGGCTCCGGATACATTGCCCACCTGCTCGGGCTGACGGTGATCGTCGGCGGCTTTGTGGCAGGGCTTATTCTCCCAAGACGTCACATGCTCTTTCTATTGCTGGACGGCCGTCTCGGGGAGTTGACGACGGCGATTCTGCTTCCGATATTCCTCGCCGTTTCCGGTCTGGCGACTGATTTCAGACTGCTCTCACGGTCGGCATTTGGCGGCTTGCTTGTGTTGCTAGTAGCAGCGGTCGCATCGAAATGGATCGGTGGGGCCGTCTTCGCCAGGTTCAGCGGGATCAGCTGGGCGGAGGGCAACGTCGTGGGTGCTCTGATGAATTGTCGTGGCCTGCTGGTGCTCGTGGTTGCACTCGTCGGAGTCCAGGACGGAGTCATCACCCCGGTTCTTCAACTCGGCGCCGTTCTGGTGGCTCTCGTCACCACTGCCATGACCGGGCCGCTGTTCGATCGCTTCATGCAGCGGTTGCCTGAGCCAAACCCGGTTTCGCAACCGTGACGGGATAGCCGGGAGGTCCCGTGTGCCGCAATGGCAACGGAACCGAGCACGTGGTCGGCTTGTCGGCCTGGTCGGTGACGCCGTCGTTTAGCATCGGTGGCGTGAATACCACCCTTCTCCACGTGATCTGCGACTACGCGCCCGACGGCCTCGAGTTCGCTGAGATAAAGACCCGGTTCTATACAACGCTCGGTGCCCCCGGCTCGGTGCACATCCATCAGACGGCTACTCCGCCACTCGACACCATCGCCGTGGGGTTTGCCACCGCTCAGCTCGGTCTTGGCTCCGAATACATCGACGGATGGTGATATTCGGCAACTCGGCGCCACGACGGGATCAGGATGCAGAATCGACCGAGAACCGGGGCCGCGGTCTTCAGTACGCCAGGCTCGACAACGGCGTAGAAGTGGTCAGTGTCGCCTCGGAGTACGCGTTCAGCTTCATCAAGGACCACATTGTCGAGTATCGCGATGTTGATAGCCCGGCGAGCGGGTCCCAGTTCCGGTTCGCGCGACTTCTTCCCGACCTACGTGTCTGCGATCGTCGACGGCGACTACTCGTGCTCACCGATGCGCTCGACCCGGCTGACATCGAAGACGTGCCGTCGCATCGGGTGGCCTGGACCGACGGGTTTGGCAACATCAAGACCACCGTGCGTAAGTCCGACCTCGTTGCGACAGGGCTTGGCACCGGTGATCGGGTTCTGGTGACTCTCAACGGTGTGACTCTTGCCGGAGTGATCTCCGATGGCGGCTTCACCGTGCCCCGCGGTGTGTTGGCGGTCAACTCCGGATCATCCGGATACGACGACCCGTTTGTAGAGCTGTTCCTCCGGGTCCACCACATGAGCGAGAAGACGGCCGCGGTCCGTTTTGATCGTCCCGCAGGCGGTACCCCTCTGGAGATCGAACCACTCCGCAGTCTTTGAGCCGGCAGCTACCGATCACGACACACCGTTGTCGTCGTTCCTGTCACCGGTTCCCCTTATCCTGCGCGGCGTGGATCCAATCACCGTTCTCGGGCGTTCGGTCGTCGTCAACCCGGGTGGGGCCGTGCCCGAGCAGTGGGACGGGCTACCCCGGGTAGTCGTGTCTCAGGAAGCCCTGGTCGATCGACAGCGGGTCGGGGAGATCGTCGACGTGCTGCACCAAGCCTGGGCGCAACGTCGGCCCGTGGTCATCGAGCTCGGCGTCGATGCGTCGGTGCTCAGGGAAGCAGAGATCACAACACTCGATCCATGGCGGCTCAGGCGTGGCTTCCTCTTCCCCAAAGAGAGGCTCCACTTCCTCGTTTGGGCCAACAGCTACGACTACCGCACAGGGGAACTGATCTGGTGGTGGGGACGGAAGGCGTCGGCGCTCGGCGTCGAGATCGGCTCGACCACCGACGTCACACTTCCCGATGGCACCGGGGCATGGGTAGACGGTGGGCCTCGTGGACCGGTCGATGGATGCGTCGAGCCGGTGATACCGGCCGAGTCGGTAACACTCGGCAAGCCGACCGTCGCCCCCGACCCGGCCACCAGTGCCGTAGTCGGTCTCGCCCCGGACCAGGCCGCTGCGGCTACCCACCGTGCCGGTCCCGCCCGGATCATCGCTCCCGCCGGATCTGGCAAGACCAGAACGCTCATCGCCCGGCTCCGGCATCTCATAGACGACCGTGGCGTTGAGCCCGAGATCGTGTGCGCACTTGCCTACAACAACCGTGCCGCCGCTGAAATGCGCGAGAGGCTTGGTGCCCGACGAGGTCTCGAGGTGAGGACCATTCACTCTCTCGGCTGGGAGATACTGCGTCAGTCACGTGGCAACCTCGTCCTGCTCGATGAGCGCGAGCAGCGCCGTCGTCTCGACGGGCTGGTCGAAGCTCCTCGACGCCAGAGCACCGACATCATCGGTCCGTACCTCGAAGCCCTCGGAGAAGTGCGTATCGGGCTGCGACCACCCGACGACGTCGAGCAGTTCCGCGATGACGTACCCGACTTTGCTCGTGTCTTCGAGAAGTACCGGCGGCTGCTCGAGAGCAGGGGAGAGGCCGACTTCGATGAGCAGGTGTACGGAGCAATCGAAGCGCTGCTTACCAATGCGGACCTTCGCCACTACTGGCAGGACAGATGCAGGCACATGGTCGTCGACGAGTTTCAGGATCTGACGCCCGCATACGTCCTGCTGATCCGTCTCCTAGCCAGCCCGGGTCTGAATGTGTTCGGGGTTGGCGACGACGACCAGGTCATATACGGGTATCTCGGTGCCGATCCGGGCTATCTCATCGACTACGACGAGTTGTTTCCCGGCGCCGAGTCACATCCGCTCGAAGTCAACTACCGGTGCCCACCTGCGGTGGTCGAGGCGGCAGCGAATCTGCTCGGATACAACGACCGGCGAGTCGACAAAGCCATACGTGCCGCCAAAGACAAAGAGTCGAGCGATGCTCTGCTCATTGATCGTGTTCCCGGTGCCGAACTGGGTCTGCGCTGTGCTGTGAAGGTGGGCGAGTGGCTCGAGTCCACCTCGCCTTCCGAGATAGCGGTGCTATGTCGGGTCAACTCGGCGTTGCTTCCGGTGCATGCCGCCTTTGCCGAAGCCGGGATCCCGTTTCGATCCCCGCTGGGGCCGGAAGTTCTCGAGCGCACCGTGCTGGCTGCAGCGCTCGCCTGGGTCCGGATTGCCCTCGACCCCGACCAGATCCGCACCGCGGATCTGATGAAGGTCGTGCGTCGCCCTGCGCGCGGCCTGACCAGGCTCACCGGGCAAATGTTGGGGCGCAGAAACAGGGTTTCGCTCGTCGACCTCGCCGGTATCGGGAGCCGTCTCGATGGCAAGCAGGCGGCGAAGTGGGACGAGTTCATCACGGACATCGAAAGGGTCGCCGACGTGGCGGCTAGGGGCGATTCCATGGAGATGATCGACTTCTTGAACAACAAGATCGGCCTGAGCGGTGCCGCCGAGGCCCTCGATGCAGGCCGACGACGGGCGGACCGATCGGCTCAACTCGATGATCTCGTCGCCTTGCGTCGGGCGGCGGTATTGCATCGGCAACTCGATGACTTCCAACCATGGCTGGTCGACGTGCTGAGACACCAGGACGATGCCGATGGGGTCGAGCTGAGCACGGTTCATCGCGTCAAAGGGATGGAATGGGATCGGGTCGTTGTGTTCGGTGCAGACCGCGGGTTGTTACCACACGACCTTGCCGACGATCGGGAAGAGGAGCGGCGGGTCTTCCATGTCGCCATTACGAGGGGGCGTGAGCAGGTTGTCGTGCTTGCCGATAAGGCGCGTCCATCACCGTTCCTCGACGAGCTCACCGGCACTGCTAAGCGGACTGCCGTCAGGCCCGTGACCCCCGCCGGCCGGATCTCGACGGTGGCGATAGGCGACCGGGTCCGTATTGCCGGTGGCTACGGCGGGGTGGTCTCCGAGTTCGAAGACAAGGGGGTCATGGTCACCACCGATTCCGGCAGTCAGATCCTGGTCGAATGGGGAGAGACCGTCACCACGCCACACGGTCCCGGGCCGCTGACACGGCCGATGCCGGAGGCGGAGGTCGACGAGGACCTCATCGCCACGCTGAAGGAATGGCGTCGGGAGATGGCGGCCGTCAACTCGGTGCCTGCATACGTGGTGATGAGCGACAAGACGCTGCACGCGATCGCGGCGGCTCGTCCCGGCAACGAGCGCGAGTTGATCATGATCCCCGGCATCGGCCCGGCCAAGCTAGAAGCCTACGGAGACGAGATCCTGGCCATCTGCACGGGATAGCCCTCGGTGGGTGTCGGCCAGATGTCCCAGATATCGGGCCTCGATGCAATCCGCGGGATCGGCCACACGTAGAGTGGTCTGCCATGGACACCATCACAGTCTTCATTGAGAACGAAGCAGGATCAGACCTCAAACACCACTACAACGAAGAGACTTTCGAGGTGTTGCGAACCGAGCATGTCGGAGTCGACTATCCCTTCCCGTATGGCTTTGTCCCCGGCACGTTGGCGCCGGACGGAGACGCAGCGGACTGTTTTGTCATCACCGATGTTGACATCCCAACGGGCACCACGGTGCAATGTGAACCGGTTGCGCTGATTGAGCAGACCGAGGGTGGTGACACCGATCACAATGTCATTGCGGTCCCCGTTGGCGAATCCGTTTCCGACCTTGCCGACGGTGAAAGCCCGGATCGGTTGGTTCGTCGAGCGCTTCATGGTCGGTGTGCCCGGACGGGAGTCGGTGATGGGCCGGTTGCTCCCGGTGGAGGATGCCCTCACCTATCTCGAGAACTGTGCGCAGGCCTACCAGGGGCAACGCGTCGACGATTGAGCTGTTTGCCCGGTTGGGTCGTTGCTCACACGTCCCGCGGAGTGGGCCCATCGCCGGTGGCGCCGTGTTGGCTCGTGGGGTCGGTCCGATCGAACTGGATCGGGCCCTGTAGATAGGTGCGCACGGTCGGGTAGGCGAGTTCGACGTTGGGCTCGTCATCGAGGGCCGTGAGGATCTCTTCCCATATCGACTGCAGGGCGTTGCGCTGGCGGCGAGCGTCGACGAGGAACCGGGCTGTAAACAGCACACCGGAATCCTGAACGGATAGATAGACGATCGGGGTGAGCGCCCCGATCTTGATTTGATAGGTCTTCGCCGTCTCGCGGATCCGGGCACCAGCCTCTCTCTCGACATTGGGTGCGTGGTCCCGTACCGCCGTCTCAACGATTGCCCGCGCCCGGGCCCGGTCGGATTCGAAAGTGACGAGAACCGGGATCTCCTGCCAGATGAATTCGAAACCCTCCGTGTAGTTAGCGACCTCGCTGGTGAACAGAGTGCCGTTCGGAACATGGATGAGCCTGCCTGTGGATTGCTCGGCATCGACCCAGTTGCCGACCTCCATGAGTGAGAAGCGAAACAGCCGGATGTCGACAACGTCCCCTTTGGTGCCGTTCACTTCGATGCGGTCGCCGACACGGAATGGGCGTCGGCTCCAGATGTAGACCCAGCCGGCGAGGTTCTTGAGCACATCGGCGAGGCCGATGGCGATACCGGCGGAAACCAGGCCAAGGAAGGTGGGCAGGTCGTTGAACGCATTGACCCAGATCCAGGCGATGATCGTTACGCCCAGGATCGTGGCGACATAGGTCGATACCTTGCGGGCGCGGTAATCCACCCATGCCTCTTGCGACCGGCTGTGCACGGCGCGCAGCAAGAGCCAGCGGCCAACCGTGAGCGCAACCAAGGTGACGGCGGTTCCAATCAGCTTGGTTTGGGTCTCGGTCAGACCGGTCTGGGTCTCGGTCGCGAACCCGAGTATCTCTGCGATCAGCAACATGGCGGCAATGCTACAGACTGGCGGGTTCCCACATGCTCAGGTACCGCTCCAAAGACTCCGTTGCGGCGGCGACGTCCGCACCGGCAACGATGTCCATGAGGAGTCCCCGGCTCACCGCGACGCCCAGACGCAATTCAGCATCGCTGGTCTTCACGCCCATGCGCTCGGCGACCGCGGCGCCGACTTCGATCCACGGCTCGGTGAGGTTTGCGAGGAAATCCTCGGTCCCCGGCTGCCCACGAGAGGCGTAGACAAGCACTTCGAAGAACAACCTGACGAACGGCAGGACCTGCGGATCGGTCAACTGTGCCCACTGGCTGCGCACCAGCCCGGCCGGTGACGTCGCGTCACGAGATAACTCCTCGAGAGCGGTTCGTTGTTGGGCCTCGATCGACCCGACGATGGCGGCGACCAGACCTTCACGGCTACCAAAGTGGTAGATGAGCATACGGTGGCTGGTCCCAATGCCTGCGGCCAGAGCCCTCAAGCTGACGTCAACCATTCCATTGGCGGCGACGTATGCGATGGCCCGGTGCGAGTAGTTCCTGGCGAGCAGATGACACGGGGGCACAATACAATGTTGTACCATTTGGTACAACATTGTGGTAGGGTCGCACCCATGGATATCAACAACACACTCGAAATAGCAGCTCCAGTAGCTGAGGTATGGGCGCTGACGGTCGATGTCGAACGCTGGCCGGAGCTGACACCGACGATGACTTCTGTCGAGAGGCTCGATAGCGGTGCTCTCGGTCTCGGCAGCCGTGCCCGCATCAAACAGCCCGGCTTGAGGCCCGCAGTGTGGACCGTCACCGATTTCGACCCGGAGCGGCTGTTCGCCTGGGAGACGAAGCTGGCAACCGTCACACTTCGTGCAGTGCACGTTCTCGCGCCCACCCCGAATGGATGCCGCAACACGCTTTCGGTCGACATGACCGGGTTTGGCAGTGGCGTCCTACGCGCTCTCGGTGGCCGCAAACTGCTGGCGGCGATCACAACCGAGAATGCCGGTTTCAAGGAGCACGCTGAGGCACATTCAGAACGCGTTGCAGAAGATCAGTAGCTACCGCCAGCGGTAGGCGGCATCCACCGCTGGCGGTAGGCGTCTTCTACCCTGGCGGTAGTCGGTCTACCGAGGTGCGGATCGCATCGTCCAGTGGTGTGATCGGGAACGGCCCGAACACCCGCTGGTACTTGGAATCGTCCGCGATGAACGGCCCGGTCCACTGATATGCGATTCCCAGCGTCTCTCGTGAGATCCTGTGAAATGGAGCCGCGATCTGGAGCAACCTTCGGGAGACGACGCCCGTCTTGACCGGCTGATCGAGTACCGAGTTGACGGTATCGAGAAACCGACGTCCGGTGACCGGTTCACCGTGAGGCAGGATCCAGACGTCGCCGTCCGCCTTGTCCGAGGTTCCCAGCGTCACGTAGGCCCGGGCGACGTCCGGTAGATAGGCGACGGAATGGGGCGCATCGAGTGATCCAACCCAACGGATAGCCCGGCCATTTGCCGCCGGGGCGATCGCAAGGGCGGTGATGCCGGAGTTGTCGGCGCGGGGCCCGAAGTAGTCGGAAGCCCGACCGATCGCGACGCGGAGCCGTCCGCTGTGGTGTGCGTCGAGGAGTGTCTCGGTCATGGCACGCCGCACTGCGCCCTTCCGGTCGGTGGCCCGCTCCGGTGTGTCTTCGGTGAGGGTGCCGACACCGGGGCCGTAGCCGTAGAGGTTGTCCACCATTACCAGCTTGGCTCCTGCGGCAGCTGTGCCATCGATGACGTTTTCCAGCATTGCCGGAAACTCTTGCGGCCATCGGTGATAGGGAGGCTGGCCCGCCATGTAGACGACCGATGCTTCATCGACGGCACGGGTGATTCCCGCGCTCGTTGTGATGTCGGCGGCGATGACTGCAACACCGTCGGGAAGGTCGGCGACTCCCGAGCGATTGACACCGCGCACCCGATGACCGCTGTCAAAGAGAGCACGGGCGATGGCGTTGCCGGCGCCGCCGCTGGCGCCGAGCACGACATGGAGGTCTTGATTCGTCTTCATCTTTGTTCTCCCGTCTCGATACGTGAACACTGTTCGCACTATACGTGAACGGTGTTCACGTTGTCAATAGTGTTTGCAATAGTTGTCGACTTCGGGCAAAGTGGGGTAATGCCACCAACAAGGCGTGAACGGGTTCGCGCAGAAACCATCGACGAGATCAAGCAGGCGGCTCTTGCACAGATCGCGGCCAGTGGTGCACCCGCATTGAGCATCAGGGGTGTTGCCAGGGCCATTGGAATGAGCCCGGCAGGCATATACCGGTACTTCGACGGGCTCGAGGCGCTGATCACAGAGCTGATCACCGATGCCTACAACGACCTTGCCGATGCCGTCATTGCCGCTGGAGCCGAGCAGGACGATCCGCTTGGTGCGCTCCGCGCCGCCATGATCGCCTACCGGCGGTGGAGCGTCGCCCACCCCAATCGGTTCTTGCTGATGTTTGGTAGCCCCATTCCCGGCTACGCCGCACCCGAAGGAGGCCCGACCGTCGCCGCAAACCGGCGGATAGGTGAGGCGTTCTTCACCCCCATTGCCGTGGCGTGGCAGCTCGGGTTACTGGCGCCGCCTCCGGGCGACACCGTGCCTGTGGGTGGCGAGAGCGAATTGGCTCAGTTGATCGACGCCGAGTTCCCCCCGGCGCTGGTCGGCTCGTATATGAGCGTGTGGGCGCATTTCCACGGCATGGTCACGCTCGAGATTCTCAACCAGCTCGACTGGATCTATCCGGAGCCGGAGATCGTTTACGAACGCGAAGTCGACAACATCATTGAACAACTCGCCGCGGGACCGCCTTCGAGCTGAGCATTGGAGCAACAGTCCCGCCGGGCAGCGACACTCGTTCGGGGTCGGGTCAGCCGGGCGCCGGGCGGTGGCGGCTTTACAAACAAATAACAGTTTCCTCTCATGGTCATTGCATGCTGCCCCGAGGCTGGAGTCGAACCAGCCAAAGGAGGCAACTGTGAAGAAGAGAAACATCTTGATCCTGCTTGTAGCGGTCGCGGCGCTGGTGATTGCCGCGGTGCCGGCGATCGCCGAGGAGAACACCACCACGCCGCAGCGAGCCGGGATTGGGCGAACCTGGCCGCCGGCTTGGGTGAGCAAGACAGTCGATTAGCTCAAGACAGAGGTGATCGAGCGATCCGAAGCCCGTATCGCGATGATCGAGAAATCGCCCCTTCTCACCGACGAGGAGAAGGCAGACCGGATCGCCGCTGTTGAGGATCTCATCGCTGCGGTCGACGCCGCCGGCTCCCGATCGGAAGTCGTAGGCCTGGCGATCTCCCGGGCCCAGCTCGTGCGTCAGGAGTTGCTCGCCGATCGGATGGGAACGGAGCCCGACTATGAAACCCATCTCGCCGGTGACATCGAGCGTGCCCGGACCCGGCTTGCGCGTCTCACCAGGGTGACCGGCTGGGCGGAAGCCGCTGGTGAGGATGTATCGGGGATCGAGGAACTGCTCGACCAGGCCACCGTTGAGCTGGACATCGCAGTAGGGGAAGGGAATGTCACCAACCGCCACGACTCCGTCCATATCTCGCTCGCCGCAATGACGGAGGCTGCGGTGGCGCTGGACTCGCTTTAGGGCGAGATCCGGGAAAGGAGGATCCCGATCGTCGTCGGACCGCGATCAGGCAACCTGGTCGTCGCCCAGACTGATACGGAGGTTGCGGGCGGTCAGCAGCCACGGATGATCGAGAGGGACCGTCTTGCGATTGCCTGCCACCTGATCGAGCGGCACCGGGACGCACTCGCCGTTCTGCATAGCGACCATGACGCCGGATTCCCCGGCAGCTATGAAGTCGGCGCACGCGGTGCCAAGGCGGGTGGCCAGCAAGCGGTCTGCCGGCGACGGGGTCCCTCCGCGTTGAACGTGGCCGAGGATCGTCACCCGGGATTCCAAGCCGGTGCGAGCCTCGAGATCCTTCGAAAGAGTGGCGGTGTGGTTCTCGGAGTCCTCGTCGATACGCGAGAGAGTCTCCTTGGCATTTGCCTTGACTTCGGAATCCTCCGACTTCTTGTCGATCTTTGCCCGGTCCCGCGCTGCGGCAATCTCCTGCGAAATAGCGCCTTCCGAGATCACCACGATGCTGAACGAGCTCCCGGAGGCGCGGCGCTCCAGGATGGCATCGGCAATCGCATGCGTTTGGTAGGGGATCTCCGGGATGAGGATCACGTCGCCACCGCCGGCGAGGCCCGCGCCTAGTGCGATCCATCCAGTGTTGTGACCCATCACCTCCACGACCACGATGCGGTGATGCGAGTGCGCAGTCGAATGCAACCGGTCGATCGCCTCGGTGGCGATTCCCATGGCCGTGTCGAACCCGAGTGTCGTGTCCGTGTGAGCCAGGTCGTTGTCGATGGTCTTGGGGAGAGTGAGGACGGGTACCCCCTTTTCGGCAAGATGCATCGCATTCTTGGCGGTGCCGCCACCCCCGATGCAAACAAGGGCATCGAGTTGGTGGGCCGCGATGTTCTCGAGCATGAGGTCGGTCATGTCTAGGGTCTTGCCGCCCACGTCCATCTTGTGCGGTTTGTCCCTGACTCGTGCCGAGAAGCGTTCCACCTGCGGTGAGGATTCCGGACAACTCGCTGCTCTCGAGACGGATGAAGCGGTTCTGCATCAAGCCGCGGAATCCGTCCCGGAAACCGATCACGGTCATGCCGTGGGTACGGATTGCCGCCTTGCCCAACCCACGCATGGCCGCGTTCAATCCGGGTGAGTCCCCACCTGCCGTCAGTATCCCGATCTGCTTGCTCATGGTCTGTCTCCAACTGCTGGCACGTCGATCATACGCAGTTGGGTTGCGACGATGGCGAGGACGGCAAGCTGTGCCGGCGAACACCCGGTGCAGTGCGACTAGCTTGCAGGGCATGGACGACAATGCACAAAGCCGTCTCGAGGTAATCGCAGGATCGCTCGGAATCGGGAAACTGGATCGCCATATCCTGTTGTGCGCCGAGCAATCCACTCCGAGGTGCTCGGGCTACGAGGAGAGCTCGCAGGTCTGGGCCTATCTCAAGCGCCGTCTGAAGGAGCTCGATCTGGCTTCCGCCCCTCCCGGGTGGCGGGGGAGAGATGTCGAGGAGCCACCCGGGCCCGTGGCGAAGCCGGGAGGATCGATCTTGCGCACCAAAGTGGATTGTCTCCGGGTTTGTGAGCGGGGCCGATTGCGGTGGTCTACCCGGACGGGGTTTGGTATCACTCGGTCGACATAGCCGTTATGGAGCGGATCATCACCGAGCACCTCGTCGGGGGCAGGCCGGTCGACCGAATATGTGTTCGCCGTGGATCCACTCGGGGTAGATCTGCCCGGAGCACGTGAGTGATCAAGCGCCTCGGACGATGGGTTGTCTATTGGGCCGCCGGCTGGCTGGCCTGGCGTCTATTCGGGCCCGAGTTGACTCCGAACTTCAAGGGCAGGCAGAAGAACGCCCTTCCGGTGCCGGGTAGGACGGTGATCGTCGGCGAGCACGAGATGTTTGTGCGCGAGACGGGCCCCGAGGATGCCCCGCCGCTCGTCCTCATTCACGGATGGAATCTCGACGGAGCGATGACCTTTCATCGGATCATCCCGGGGCTCTCCCGACGCTTCCGGCTGATCATCCCCGACCTACGCAACCATGGGAGGAGCGACTGGGTACGGGGCCGGGTTGAGATTTCGGATCTGGCCGACGACGTTGCCGGAGTCCTCGATGCAATCGGTGTATCGCACGCCACCGTGTTCGGCTATTCGATGGGCGGCATGGTGCTTCAGGAGCTGGCGAGACGTCACCCCCGTCACGTGGAGTCGATGATCCTCGCGGCCACTGCATCGTGCCCCATTGTCGAAATGCGGGTACCTACCCGGGTCGCTTTTTGGCTGGCGCGCGGCGGGTTGCGAGTCTCTCTCCACGAGATCGCCCTCGGCACCGGGGAGCTTCTCCACCGCAGTGGAGCCATCCAGGACGAGCATCGGCGTTGGATGCATCAGGCGTTGATCAAGCGTGACGCAGATCTCTACTACGAGATCGGTGCCGCCGTATGGCGTTTTGATGCCAGGCCGTGGGTTGGCAGCCTTCCGCAACGCAAACTCATCATCATCCCCACCGCTGACGAGATCGTCCCGCCGGATACCCAGTACGAGATGGCGGCGCTGCTCCCGGACGCCGAGGTGATGGAACTCGATGGCGGATTTCACGAGTCGGTACTCAACCGGCCTCTCGAGTACATCGAGGCGATCACCCGCTTCGTAGGAGGCGAGTGACCACAGCTGCGACGGCATCTGGTGCCTCGCGCACGACGTTGTGCCCTATCCCGGGGATTATGTCTGGCCTCACACCGGCCGAGCGCGCCATGCTGGTGGCGTAGCGCGCATACTTGTCGTCTCCGCCCCCCGCGATGAATGCGACCGGCATCTTCAGATCCTTGATGCGATCAGACATGTCGGCCACTGCCGATTGGCCCATACCCCGCAATGCAGCGGCGATACCGTCGGAGGTGTTCTCCAGGCGCATCTGCCGGTCGGCCCTGCGGGTTGCCTCATCGACGAGATCAGGGGCCATCAGAGGGTTGGCGAGCCATTCGTCGATGAAGCGAGCCATTCCGATCTTCTCAATCCGAGCGGCCAGGCCCTCATCGGCTGCTCTTCGCAACGTGCGTTCTCGTGGGGCAAGCCCGGGCGCAGTGCCAACCAGCGCAAGCCTTTTCACCAGTGCTGGGTGGGAAAGAGCGACCTGGAGCGCCACGCGCCCACCTTGTGAGTACCCCATGAGCAGCGACGAGTCGCATTGGCCCAGATAGGCGGCGACTGCATCGACCGCCGTCCTCATCTCGATCGGCTTGATGGTGGTGTGGCCGTGGCCGGGGAGATCCGGGGCGGCAACCGGTTCACCGATGATGCCTGCGAACTGTTCCCACATTCCGCCATGAAGAGTGAAGCCGTGTAGCGCGACGATCTGCGGTTGAGATTCGCCATACCTGCGAATCCACATCCCGCCGTGGATGGTGGCGAACTCGCTCACGGACGCTCCGAGGTTCTCTGCACTGCTGTGAGCAGTCTGTAGGCCATGGTCGCGCCGATGGCAGCAATCATTATGAGAACAAGCTTCTTCACCTAGCCATCATATAAGGAGCGGTGACCTGTGATCGTCGCAAGGCTGGTCAAGGTGTTCGCAAGCAATGCAAAGCGCACGTGGCACGGCTGCCATACGGTGTCCCGGTTGTCGATGTGGAGGTCAGAATGACATTCAACCTGGAACCCATCGGTCACGTTCGCTGCGACGGTACCGGATACTCGTGACAGATCGATGCCCCGTTTCGGTCTGCCCTACTGGCGCTGGACGGTTTCAGCCACCTCAACGTGCTGTGGTGGTGCCACCACCTGGACGATCCGGAGTACCGGGCGATGGTCACAACCGACAAGCCGTACCGGCTCGGCCCGGATCGGATCGGCGTTTTTGCAACGCGATCACCTGTTCGTCCCAATCCGATCGCGTTGACGGCATGCCCGGTCATCAAGATCGACCATGAGGCGGGACGGATCGACCTCGGATACATCGACGCCGAAGATGGGACGCCGATCCTCGACATCAAGCCATACCTGCCGGCAACGGACCGGGTCAGGGAGGTATCGACGCCCGCTTGGTGTGCGGGCTGGCCACAGTGGTTGGAGGAGTCGGCAACGTTCGACTGGTCGACTGTGTTCGAGAACGCTCAGTAGATGCGGAGCGGCCGTACGGGAAGGTGGATCTCGACGATCTCCTTCCCGGACGGCGCCGCCTGGTCCGTGAAGTAGCGCTCATACGGGAGGCGATCGTCGGGCTCGTACCCGCTGTCGGGTAGCCACGCCACGATTGCCTGCCACGCCTGGCCGTAGTCCTGGTCGCCGAGTTCGAACCGGGCTACTGCGGTGGTTCCTCCCGGCAGGCTCATCCGCCCGACGTCACCCATCGCTGAGGTTTCCGGGGGCACGCTGATGCATGCGCTGACGCGGAGCAAGTCGTCGGCGGTGATGCTGGGATTGTCGTGGTAGACGGCGAGGATCCACGTCTCCGGTGTGATCAGGCCTCGTGGCTCCGCCCAGGACATCAGCCGGTTGAAGATGTCGGCAAACACTTCAGCCTGGCCCTGATAGCTGCCCGTGTGCCGTACGTATGCGACCTCCAGGTCGGGCACATTGACGACGGTGAGGCTCCTCGGTGGCAGGTCGCCGCAGCGAATCTGCCAGGTGGGCGGTTGCCCCGGCACCGATTCCCTGGAGAGAATCCCGAAACGGGCGTCGGCGTGGGGGAGCCTGTCGACGCGGACGTGTTCCTGATACCCGCCACGCCGCCAGTCTGTGGCAGACATGGCATAGAGCTTGCGAAACGCACGGGAGAACGAGGACGGATTCGGGAACCCGACCTCGGAGGCAACCTCCGTGACCGTGCGCCGAGGGTGCTGTAGCAGCAGGCTGGCGGCTCGCTCCAGCCGGGTCCTGGTGATGAAGTGGCCAAGCGTCTCACCGGTGATCGCAGCGAAGACACGGTGGAAGTGAAAAGGGGAGAAGTGAGCGACCTCAGCGACGTCGCTGAGCGTGATCTCGTCGGCGAGGTGAGCTTCGATGTAGTCGATGGCGGCGTTGACCCGCTCGACGTAGACGGGTCGCCGCTCCCCGTTGGGGACAACATCGTCGGAAGTCCGTTGCGACATAGTGCGCGTTGAGGATAGGAGATCGGTCCGGGCCGCCGTTCAGCGCATACGTCAAGTCGGGATGGCGATGCGTTCGTCGTCGAAGACGGCCACCATCTCGAGTCGCCCTCCCATACTCTCGATGACGGCCCGCCACGTCGACAGCAGATTGTCGGGGGATGTCTCCATCGCCGAGATCGACGCCTGGGCGCGCGCGAGCCGTTCGGCGAGCTCAACCTGGGTGAGGTGCCGGTGCCGACGCAACTCTGCAAGATTGAACGCCACCGCGTCTGCCCGATACTCGTCCTTGATCTCATCAATGCTGGCGCGACGATCGGGGCTGATCTCGCCAACGATGTCACTGAACTTGCGATGTGCCATCGGTCGTGCTCCTTTCATCATTCCGTCTCCTCCAGGATCCCCTCGGTCCTGAGGTCATCCAGATACTCTTCATAGAGCCGCTCCGCCTCCGGGATCGCCTCGGCGTACCAGGCATCCCAGTTGCCGCTCTTGTCTCCCCCGATGAGCAGGATCGCCTCCCGCCTCGGGTCGAATATGAACAGCACCCGGAAGTGATACTTCGAGCCCTTGACACGGTCGACCAGCGGCCGGTCGAGCGCCGGTCCGTGGTCGGCAAGGAGTTCAACGGCAGCGATCACGTGGTTCGGTTGGACCGCGGGTAGCCCTTCGAACCAATTCGGCGAACTCGTCGGTGCCGTTGACTTCCCACGTCATGCCACAAATATAGATCTAAATCTATAATAGAGTCAAGTCGATATCAGTCCAGACAGTTCTGCGCATAGTCCGTCGCCCCGGTTCACCGTGTGCTGTCAAGCTGATGTTCCCCCGGTTTCGTGGAGTCAGCTTGCTTGAGTTTGGAGTGTCGGGGTTGGGTTGTTGTGGTGGATTCTCTCGTATTCGATCGGGGTGCGCATCTCTAGTGACGGAGTGGCGTCGTTGCCGATTGTGCCAGATCTCGATGTAGTCGAAGATGGCGTTGGCGAGCTCGATCCGGGTGCGCCATCTTTGCCGGTTGAGTAGCTCGACTTGCATCCGTGCCCAGAACGATTCGACAACAGCATTATCGAAACAGTCACCGACCGATCCCATCGACGGCACGAGCCCGGATTGTCGGGCCCGGTGGGTGAACGCCCAGGACGTGAATTGGGTGCCTTGGTCGCTGTGGATCACGGTCCCGTCCGGGCGCCGGTTGTCGATGGCCATCCCCAGCGCCGAAGTGACGAGCCCGGAGGTTGGTGACGAATCAATCGACCAGCCGACCACCTTCCGGCTGAAGACGTCGAGGACGACTGCGCAGTAGACCTTGCCTTCTCTGGTGCGGTGCTCGGTGATATCGGTCACCCACAACTGGTCGGGCTCACTGCGGGCGAACTGCGGTCGACGAGATCGGCCGCGGTGTGTTCTGGGACGACAGCGTCGGCGGCGGCGTCGATCGCCGGGAAGGCCTTGCAAGCCGGCTCTGTGCATGAGCATGGCGACAGCGTTGTGCCCGACGGTTATCCCATAACCCATGGTGAGTTCGGCGTGGACCCTTGGTGCTCCATAGGTGCCCCGAGAGGCAGTGTGGATCTGGCGGATCATGTCAGTCAGCCAGGCATGACGGATCGACCGAGCCGACGGCGGCGGTGTCCGCCATCCATAGAAACCGGATTCGGAGACCTCCAAGACCCGGGCCGCGGTCTGTACCGGGAGACCCTCCGAAGCGATCACCGCTATCGCCTCGAACCGCCTTTTGGGGACACCACCTTAGCCTTCAACAGCTCATTCGCCCGGCGGACCACCGCCAGTTCGTCCTCCAGTTGGGCAATCCGCCGGCGGGCCGCCTTCAACTCGGCCTGCTCTCGAGCACAGCCCCGGCGCTAGTCCCCGATCGATGGCGTCTTGTCTCCGCCAGTTGTAGATCGTCTGCGCTGACACTCCCAGGTCAGCAGACAGCGACGCTACCGATCTCCCGGCGCCAACAGATCAAGCACCTTGCGGCGGAACTCCGGCGGATATGTCTTCGGCATGTCGGACCCTCCTCATGGGTCGCAACACACCAAATTCAAATATCCCAACTCCGGAAAACCCGGGGAACATCATGTCCGGAGAAACGGGGGAAGCTCACATCGCCCAACACGTCAAATGACAACCCCCCACGCCATTTACACGAAGAATGTGACAGGCCCGCCGACGGGGACCCTGAGACATGAACAGGAGAAGCAGTAATGGAATGTGACTGTCTGGCCGGGTGCCCATTCTTCAACGACAAGATGCCGGACACCGGGGGCCTCGGCACGATGTACAAGAAACGGTATTGCCTCGGTGACTTCATGAATTGTGCCCGGCAGAAGGTGAAGGATGCCCTCGGCAAGCCTGCCGTGCCGGTCGACCTGTACCCGAACATGCACGACCGTGCCGCGGTCATCCTCGCCGCAGGCGTGTGACCGCACCCGCCTGCTGACGGGTCAGGACGAGACGTAGTCCCGCCACGAGTGCTGCGGCTCGTAGTGAGGTGATCTTGAGCAAGAAGGCGCGGTTGGCGGTGTCGCCGTATTGAGACAGCGATCAAGGGTCACTCCAGCTGGAGTGACACAGGTCTTGCCGGACAGCACCAACCGTACGGACGGGGGAGCTGACATCGAGGTCAGTCCCCCTCTAGATAAGCCGTCTGGTACTCGAGTTGTACTTCGTCGAACACTTGGTAGTAGTCAGACGAGCATTGCGAATCTGCGTCTTCGATCGACTCGCGGAAGCTATCGAACGCGCCATATCCGGGCAGATCCTCGATCGCCGTCGACGACTCGTCGTCCGAGCCTTGGCCCGCTTCTTCGAGGAGCTCAACGCGTGCCCTGCCGACTGCCTCCATGACGTCATCTGGTCGCGAGACGTCGAAACCGGATGCTTTCATGCATTTGACATACGCCTCACGGGCTTTGACAACCCGGACATCGGATGCAGCCCGCAGAGACACTTGCTGAAGCTCGTCGAGGTCCGGCGCCGCCAGAGAGAGGCCCCAAGCCTCCTCGTATGTCGATTGATAGCACCCAACCTCACCGCTTCCATCAGCGTCACCCCAGAAGGCTGCGTCAAATGCCTCCTGCTCATCCGGAGACATCGACGCCCGAACGTCGGCGTTCGGGTCCTCGGGAAGGTCGAGGGACTCCACGTCAATCGTCCCGTCCCCCCCGTCCAGAATGTCCTGCTGCGTCGCTTCCTCGATCAACCAGTCGGATGGCAGATGAGCGATGTAGTCGAATCCCTCTGCCCGCATACAGTCTGCAATGAGGTACTCGTGGGCCATGATCTTGGCTTCTACGCTCTCGAACTGAGTATCCACCGTCCCCGTCTGGCCCGGCGACGTCGCACACCCGGCCAGGATCAGAGCGAACATGATGGCCCGTAGACGGTAGCCCACTATTGACCGCCTCCGTCGCGCAACAGCTCCACGATCGTGGCATCACCGCGCTGCTCCGCCAGGTCCAGCGCAGACGCGGCCGAGACTCCCGTACGCTCGAGATAGCCATCACTCGGCCGAGCGTCGGGGTCGGCCCCATGATCCAGGAGAGCTGCGACGGCGCCTTGCTGGTCAGCCCCGACGGCATAGAACAACGAGTCGCCGAGATCGGCCCCAGCCGTGGCAAACAGCTCAACGGCGTCTACCCACCCCGATGCGGCAGCACGCTCTATGGCCGTCGGAAATCCATCTCCTCGGCGGTAGTCCACGTCAGCGCCAGCACCGATGAAGCGTCTCAGCACATCCAGATCATCCGCAGTCGGTGGGATACTCGACGCGTAGGGTTCCTTCGACTCGACGATTGCGGCGAGCACGCCCCGCGGATCGGCACCCGCGTCGAGGAGCTCGAGAGCAGCCTCGTACTGTGATGTCGCGGCATGGACCTCAAGCGGAGTCTGATCGAAGGCATCGACGTGATCGAGGTTTGCTCCCGCTGCGATGAGAATATCGATCCCTTCCAGGTCGGTCTGCTGTAGTGCCACGCTTCCTTCCGGTCCCTCTGCATCTGGATCGGCACCGAGTGCAAGGAGGCGCTCCATCGCGTCATGCTCGAAGTGGCTGCTTGCAACGCTCAGTGGATTCACGGCCTCGCCCAGGGCATTCGGTGACGCTCCGGCCCCGAGAAGTAGCTCGACCGCTTCCGAGCAATGAGCCTCCAGCGCCGCCACGAGCGGTGACAGCTGGTAGTAGCCATTCCACTCGTCGGGGTTGACCCCGTCCGGAGCAGTGTCGCCAGTTCGTCGACGTCGCCATGCATTACCGCCGAAAGCACTGGCATGGAGGACATCGCGTCGATGTCTGCCGCCGAATACGACTGAAGCTGCCAACCACAATCTCTGTCTCCCCAGGGATCCGGCACCTCCGTAGTTGATGTCGTCGAAGTCGGCGATGCAACCAGCGAGGATGCGACACCCTGGTCACCACCTGCAGAGTGGGCCGCCGTGGGCGTGGACTGGGTGCTCTCTGTGGACGGCGACGAAACCGACGTTCCGCCCATCCCCTGACTCTCGCAACCACCAAACGCAAGGACGAGGAACATCAGGCCCACGACTCGTGCAATGGCGATCGTCCCCTTGGCCATGGCACCTCCTGAATCCAATACGGCACCCTCTCGCAACTGGCAAACACCGGACTAGTAGACCTGCATGCGACCGTTGGACCGCGAGTAGGCAACACTGTACATGGAAGCCAGGTAGTCACGATCGGGGTGATTGATCTTGATGCACCCTTGCGACTTGTAGTTGGTGGTGGCGCTATTCGACTGGGTGTGCATGAACAACTCGCTCCGCTCGATACCGCTCGGGCAATCCATCCGATCGAGAAACCAGACGCTTCCACGAATGACAGTGCTCCCCCACGTCTTGTTGGCTATGAAGTCGAATTTCGACTTCGGATCGCTGGCGCCGCGACCATAGATCCCGTTGGGAAGCCACCCGTGGTTGGTCGTGCAGGTGTTGGTGGTTCCATCTCCGGAGCCACCCTTCATGCTGATGCGGTATCGCTGCGATCCCACCGACACGTAGGCGACCACCAGACCATACGGTGCCGAGCCTTGAGGGAACAACTGCACCAGCAGCGTTCCGATGGCGACCTCGGGTTTGCTATTTGTCAATAGAGAGAGTGTCCCAACCACGGCAGACTCAGACCCAACGGTCAAAGCTGAGTGATATCCGATGGCGCCTCCGGTCCCACCCAGGAATGCGCCCTCAGCTAGATCCCCAATTGTCTCTGGTCCCTCCCACCAGTCGCCACAGTCACCACCAATGCAATCCAAAGCGGGGAGAAGTGAGCAACGTCGGCGATATCGCTGAGCGTGATCTCGGCGGCGAGGTGGGCCTCGATGTAGTCGATGGCGGCGTTGACCCGCTCGACGTAGACAGGCCGCCGTTCCCCGTTGGGGACAACATCGTCGGAAGTCCGTTGCGACATCGCTGTGGTGTGATTCATACCGGAGACCACGCCCTACGGGATGCCGAAGCCTTCCTCGATATGCTCGTTGGCGAGGAGCCAGCGCTGCCTCAATCCCCATCTTTCGACCGCATCGTCTCGCTATCCAGGTGCGAGGGTGAAGAGGATCCATTTGTCGGCTCCTGCTTTCGCGAGGACCCCGTGGATTGCCCGCACTAGAGATTGAACGGCGTCCAGCACCTGGAGCACGTTTGCACCGGCGGCATCGAAACGAATCGTAGTGGGCGGCCCGCCGGTATCGGGCACGATACGCGGTCCGCGATCCGCCCTCCCCACGTCCCCACGCTTCCCAATACCCACCAGGCATTTACCACCCGCTCCAGATCCGAACTCGGCCATGTGTCGGGACGAGGCATGCCCTGGCGCCACTCGAGTCGAAGGACGAAAACATCTTCGAGGTCGAACATGCCCTCTATTTGGAAGAAGGTGTTGGCGGAGAGTTCCATCAAGCAGTCTCACTAGGTACGGCTCGAAGCCACGGTACTACTGCACTACCGAGAGTTCTCGACATGCGTATCGAGCGCGTTCTGCCACCAGATTCGCTCTTCTCCTGGCGCCTGATCGAGCGACGGCCTCCCAGAACGCTTGCCGCACGGCCGCTGTTGCGCGGCGTTTCGCGCGAGAATAGGTGGGTGAGCGACGCATTCACCTCCGCTCGGGCTGCCTTTGACCGGTGGCGGGCGCGCTTCCCCGGCAACGTCTTCACCAGCGACCCGCACCTCGCTCTCGCCCTGCGCCGATACGTCGATGACGAGCGGTTCGCTGCCATTGGCGAGGAAGCGAGCCGGTTCGGCGCCGCGGTGGCGACCGATCTCGGTGCCATCGTCGAGAGCTACCGAACCCATCTCCCGGAACTCGTCAAGTATGACGGGAACGGCAATCGCATCGAGGAGATCCGTTTCGACGATGCCTATCACCGTGCCGGGGCGATTGTGTGGGACTCCGGTCTCCTCGCCCACAGCGCCAGGGCCGGTGGGTCGTACGAGCAGGCGACGCTGTTCTACCTGGCGTCTCTGGAGGGTGAGATGGGCCACATGTGCGCGGCCACCTGTACCACCGGGGCGGTCCGGGTGCTGCGCCGGCACGCCATGCGCCGAGCTCCGGACCGCTACCTGGCCGCGCTCACCTCCGACGACTACACGCAGGCGCTGCGGGCCTCCCAGTTCCTCACCGAAGTGCAGGGTGGCAGTGACGTCGGTGCCAACGCATCAGTTGCCGTTGAGATGGGTGACAGGTATGAGATCACGGGGGAGAAGTGGTTCTGCTCTGTCGCCGACGCCGGAGTATTCCTTCTCCTCGCCCGCCCTGAGCGAGCGCCCGACGGCACTGCCGGGCTCGGGTGTTACGTCGTTGCTCGGGAGCGCGACGGATTGCCGAACGGGTTCTCGATCCGCCGTCTCAAGGACAAGCTGGGCACCACGGCGATGGCCTCGGGCGAGATCGACTTCGACGGGGCCGTGGCCGAATTGGTCGGCGAGCCGAACGCAGGATTCAAGATCATGGTCACCGCCATGCTGAACACCAGCCGCTGGCTCAATGCGGTCGGTGACGTCGGGATTATGCGACGCGCATACCTGGAGGCCGCCAACTATGCCGCAGAGCGCACCGCATTCGGCCAACGCATCGGTGACTTCCCGCTGATGCGTCGCCAGCTCGCCGAGATCAAAGCGGAATGGCTCGCCGCGCTCCACAGCACCTGGGAGCTGACCGGGCTCGACGAGACCATTGACGCTGCCGCGATGGGCGGGCCGACCCCGGACCAGGCGGATGTCGGCTTCCACAGGTATCTGGTCAACGCCAACAAGCTGGCTTGTTCGCTGGCAGCCACAGACGTCGTGCGCCGGGCCATCGAGGTGCTTGGCGGGAACGGCGCGATCGAAGAGTTCAGTGTTCTGCCCCGGCTGCTCCGGGACGCAGTCGTCTACGAGCAGTGGGAGGGCACGCACAATGTGCTCACAGCTCAGGTGCTGCGCGACCTGGGACGGCTTGGCCTCGCCGGTACCGTTGTCGATAGGACTGCGACCCTTCTCAAGGGGATCGCGGATCCGGACCTCGGGCTTGTTGCCGAACGAGCGCAGCGCGAGCTGGAGGTGCTGGGAGGCAAGGTCGCCGGGTCGGTCGACGACCCGGAATACGGCGCTCTTCACTTCCGATCTCTGCTGGAGCGATTGCTCCGGGCTCACCAGATCGCGTTGTTGCTTCGGGCGGCGGAGGAGGCGACAGCGCCGGACCTCGCCACTGAGCTGGCAGCGGCTGCGGAGATCCTTCTCGGTCGTCACGTCGAGACCGGCTACCGGGCAGAAGATGACCCGCGCTTTGCTGCACTGGTCGAGCAGTTGCTCGGTGCCGACCTCGACTGAGGTCGGGCGACGGGTGCCGAACTACTTCTGATCGTGATAGCCGGGCAGCAATGCGGCCAGGCGTCGCATCAAGTCATCGAAGTTGTTCGGCGCGACGGTCACCCGGCCGTTGTTGTGGCTGAGCCGCCAGTAGCCGGCGAATCCGCCATCGAGAACCGACAGTCGTGCCTCCACACGGCGGCGCCGGTCGCCCAGCCAGATCGACTCAACTGCCCACATCGAGCGACGCATGATGAGTGTTGCCAGGAATCGGTCGACCCAAACGGTGGCGACTCCAGCCGCGGCTAGCTCCTGCTCGGCCCGTGACGGGTCGGTGGCAATCATCGACTCGACTGTGGCGAGCGTCCCCGCAGGGACGGTGAAGCTCCCGGAGAATGTCGGCTGCGGTCGGGGGACCATGCGGACGGCCTGGGCGAGGTGAAACGGAAGGAGGTGCGGTTCTATCTGGATTAGTTGGAACTGCCCACGGCCATCTCCCCTTCCGACGACTGCGGTATCGTCGTTTCTCCATATCGTCGCCAGCTCCGGTCTGTTGTCGCGGCCGAAGTCATCGACCTCGACGGTGACTACGAGAGCCGGGTTGGTGATCACGGCGACAAGCGCCTTGACGAGCGGGTCCAGTTTCCTAGCGGTCATGACACCGCCTTCCCGAAGCTCGGTAATAGCAGCGTCGTGTGGCTGTCTTCCCGCATGGACGGCGAGCAGCGACGGCATCAGCCGTCGCGGGATGGATACGGAGCGCCTGTGGCGATCAACGACAACGGGTTGGCTCTCGCTCATCCGGCACCAGGCGTGACGTCGGCGACTACCCAGGCACCATCGCTGAGGGTCATGGTCAAGACATACTCGAGTCTTTGCGCGATGCCGTTGCTCTTGGTGGCGTCAACCGCGATCCGAATCATCCCCAGCGAGTTGGCACCAAGCGGTTGGGCAACCACCTCCTGGTACGGAGCTGATTCGAACCGGGCTACGTTTGATGGCACCGCCAGATAGCGGTTCAAGCTCTCGCCCCCGGTTAGGTACTCCTCGATGAACGTGAGGGCAGCGACCGCCTGATCGTTGGGGACAGGGTCGGGGAATAGCGATCCCGTCTGGTCAGGCGGCGTCACCACGGGCACCCGCGCCGGCAGGCCGATCGCGGTCGGCGTGCCTCCAACGGAGGTGACGGTGACGTCGAAGTGCTGCAACTCAGCAGGCTGGTACACCGAGTCGACCAGCTCGAGAGATTCGACGGCAACCGTAACCAGCCACGATTGCTCGTCCACCTGTTTGCCTGCGATGGCTGCGGTCTGGTTTACCCACACAGGTGCCGGCTGTTGGCTACCGCTGGCGGCGTTCTGGCTCCCCAGATGCTGAGCCACGAAAAGCTCGGCGTACCCGGCGATTCCTGCCGGCAGCTGTGCTTGGTCGGTGTTGACGCCGCCCGGACTGGGTTCGATGAGCCTGGAGCCGAACCAGCCGCCGATCACGCCAAGGCTCACTGCGGCGACAACTGCCAGAGTTGTCACGAGGCGGCTGCGTCTTCCCCGCTCAGACGTGGGCTCGGGGTAGTCGTAGTTCGGGATACGGCATGCGTGCTGTGTTGGCTGCCCGGACGAAGGCCCATCCTCGACGGGGGCTCCAAGGATGTCGACGAGGCTCATCCTGAGAGCTCCACGCCGGGGAGAGTGATGATCTCTCCCGGGTAGATGAGGTTGGGATCGGAGGATCGAAGCGTGTCTCGATTCGCCGAGACCACGATGCGCCAGTAGTCGTCGATGTCCCCGGCTGAAGGTTGTCCATCCAGTTCTGCGGCAAGGTGGCCGGCGGCGATGGTCCAGAGGTTGTCCCCGTGAGCCACGGTGTATGACGTCGCGGTTTGCGGCGAGCTCTCGTCGGCTGCTGCGCTGGTTGAGTTGGATGAGGGGACAAAGACCG
The DNA here is from genome assembly GCA_963731695.1 of uncultured bacterium. Taxonomy (GTDB): domain Bacteria; phylum Actinomycetota; class Acidimicrobiia; order Spongiisociales; family UBA5794; genus JAAETI01. The sequence goes on from CAVSWM010000006.1 coordinate 51,239, forward strand.
ATGGGACTGTGGCGCGAGGTAGCGGGACGGTGGCCGGTTCCGGCGTTGTTTCCTCTGTGACCGACGCTTGCTCCCCGGCGCTTGGTTCGTTGTCCCGGGTCGGGGCGCCGACATGGGGCACGGGGATGCCGTCGGATGCAAGCTCGAAGGTGATCGGGACCGGTTCTTGCGGAGGAGTTTCGGACCCGTGCAAAGGGCCGATGGGCGTTGCGGCGATCGAAAGGGCCAGTGAAGTGGCAAGTGCCCGGTCGATGAATCTCCGGATCGGTGGCAACGTAATGACGGTGAGCCATCGCTGGCGGCGTTTCACTCCGCGAAGCCCGGCGAGGTAGTAGAGGGCTGTCGAGGTCAGTAACCAGTAGGTGAGACCGAGCCCGACGTATCTGAGAAGCGCTCCGATGGTGTCGGCCGGGTCAGCGGAGTTGATCCATGTCACGGGGCTCGACCAGTCGACAACGAGAGCCGGTACATCGCCAAGTGCGTGCAACCCGATTGCGCCGATCGCCGACAGCGCCAGCAGACCGATTGGCCCGGTGTGTGACCGTCTCCTGTTCATGACGCAACTCTACTTCCCTCAAAATAGCGATGTCAAGCCTCAACCACGATTGACAATCGTTAAACATCGTTATACGGTCTGCGAGTATCAGGTCTGGATCAGCCAGGCAGGGAAGAAAGGGAACAAGATGTCAGCAGGTATGTTTGGCGCAAACCTGGCCGATCTCGATCAACTCCGATCGATATTCGACAGCAAGGCCGGGGAAGTGCAGAGCCTCGAATCCACCCTCGGCTCAAAGGTCGCACCGGGAGCGACGGCATGGGAAGGGCCGGGCGCCGACAAATTCCGGGCCGCATGGGAGACCGAATTCTCTCCCGCCCTCAAGAACCTTCGCGAAGCCCTGGTTCAGGCCGGCGTCGCAGTTGCGAGATATCGCGACAACATTGAGATGGCAACTCGCTAGAGGGGCTTGTCATGACACCGGGGGAGCTCCGTCGCCAAGCCACACAGCAGCGGGCTGTGGCAGATGAGATGGCTGCCGATGCCGACCGGCTGCGTGTTCAGGCAACGGCGCTCCAGGGTTTGCTTGCTCCCCTGGTGTCGACCTCGCAACGGGTATGGGTCGGGCCCGCGGCGGCCGACTTCGAAGCAAAGGTGCGGGCGAGTAGCGGGGTCGTAGACGCCCAGGCAAGCCGGCTGCGCTCAATCGCAGCTGATTTGGAGAGAAAGGCGGCAGATGCCCGTCGCTCGGCCGCAACGTTGGATGCTGAGGCGACGGTTGTGGAAGCAGCTGCCGCGGTGGCAGCGAACAGCACTGTCGTCGGTGGAGTGATCTGATGAACGTCATCGTTCGTTGGCAAGGTGGGGAGTACGAGGTGAGTATCGACATCGGCGACGAGACGTTGTCGGTCGGTCGTATGCTCGGCTCGATGCTCGGCGTCGAGCCATCTGCCACGGTCGTCGACGGAAGACAGGTTGACCCGGCAACACCCGTTGCCGAGCTTGGCCTCGGCAACGGCTCGTTGATCGAGGCCGCTTCGGAAGGCGAACCGCGTCACACGGGCGCACTGCTCGACATAAGTGGGCCCAACTCCATTGTGGTGCATCCTCTGGCGGCTGGGACGATCACCATCGGGTCGGGAGGCGCAGACATTCCGGTCGCGACACCCGGAAGGGTTGTGCTCCACACCGATGTCGGTGGGGACTCGACTGTTCGCAACATCGATCGAGTGGATGCCGATCTCGACGGAGAGCCGATTGCCCTTGGTGGCACAACGGTCCGGCCGGGAGCCAGGATCAGGATCGGGAACAGGCTGTTCACCATCGTTCTCGAGGTGCAGCCGCATCATCGACACGGTGTCTTCAATCGTCCTCCACGACCGATCTCGAACTACCGGCCCGGTCGGATTACCCCGCCGGCAAAGCCCCCGGAGCCATCCAGACCCATGCGGTTTGGCTGGGGTGCCCTCATCGTCCCGGTCATCCTGGGTATCGGCATGGCGATTCTGATTCACCCCAGAATGGCCGTGTTCGCAGTTTTCTCCCCTGCGATGCTGCTCGCCAACTGGTTCGAGGATCGGCGCCGGGTACGGCGAGAACGGCGCGAGACCGGTGAGGCGTTCCGGGATTCGCTGGCGCGATTCCGCCGTGAACTGTCGCATGCCCACCAGCTCGAGCTGCGTCACCGTCGTGTCAGCGTTCCGACGCCGGAGACAGTCGAGATGCTGGCCTTGCGTGTTGACTCACGATTGTGGGAGCGAAGGCACGGGCACCGGGACTTCATGACGCTGCCGGTGGGCAGCGGCTGTGTCGAATGGCAACCCGACTGGGTGGAACCGCCGGGGCCGGAAGCTGCCGACGCAGCGAGGGCATTCGCCGGGTTGCACGACGTGCCGGTGACGGCTTGCCTCGGGGCCGGAAGGGTCATCGGCGTGGCCGGCGACCGCCCGGCAGCCCTGGGCGTCGTCAGACAGCTCGTATCGCAGGCTGCGGTCAATCACGGCCCGGCCGATCTGTCGATCAGCGTCTTCACGGAACATCCCGGCGACTGGGATTGGGCAAAGTGGTTGCCGCACGTGGAGGTGGGTTCCCGGCGCCGTCTGGCCGGCTCGGTCGGTGAGATCGAGCAGGTGGTGCGAATGCTGCCTGCCCCCGGCGATGCAGACATGAAGGACGCTCGCCATCTGCTCGTCGTCGATCTGCCCGATCTGCTCACCGGGCCCCAAGCTCTTATCCGGGAGGTACTCAAGGACGGCAATAAGCGCGGTATCGCTGCCGCCGCAGTCGCCCGACGCACTCTCGACCTTCCCTCCCTGGCTACGACGATCGTTTCGCTGGCCGACGCCAGGAGCCACATCCGCTATCCCGATGGGAGTGAGACAGCGATCACGCCGTGGATGATCGAGCCGAGACAAGCACGGCGTATCGCCAGGGCGCTCGCTCGTGTCGACGATCCCGAGATCGCGGACGTGGGCGCACACCTGCCACCGATCGCCCATCTGGGGCAGTTGCTCGGACTCGACGGCAACCCCCGGGTCGCAATCGCCAGACGCTGGGCCAACGGAGCCGGGAGACCTGCAGCACCCATCGGAATCGCGGCAAATCGCCCGTTCTCCATCGATCTCGTCACCGACGGCCCCCATGCTCTTCTGGGCGGCACGACCGGTTCCGGCAAGTCAGAACTACTCAAGAGCCTGGTCGCCTCGCTGGCGGCATCGGCCGGCCCGGCTGATCTCAACTTCGTCCTCATCGACTACAAAGGAGGCAGTGCGTTTGACGCGTGCGCCTTGCTCCCACACACGGTTGGGCTTGTCACCGATCTCGACGACCATCTTGCCGGTCGGGCCCTTAGCTGTCTCGAGGCGGAACTTCGGTACCGGGAAGAGCGGCTGAGGGACGCCGGTGTCTCCGACATCCGCGACTTTCCCGCAGGCGACAATGCCCCGCTACCCAGGTTGTTTGTGGTGGTCGACGAGTTTGCCGCGCTCGCCACCGAACTGCCGGGCTTCATGAGCGCCCTGGTCGGCATCGCCCAGCGTGGCCGCAGTCTCGGTGTCCACATGCTGCTGGCTACCCAGCGACCCAACGGTGTGATCGACGACAAGATCAAGGCAAATACCAACCTGCGCATGGCCCTGCGGGTTCAGGATGTTGCCGACTCGGTCGACGTCATCGGCTCTCCTGATGCCGCCGCCATTGGGCGCAACCAGCCGGGCCGGGCACTAGCCCGGCTCGGGCCGGGCGACACTGTGTCATTCCAGACCGCTCTGGTCACCGGGCATTCCCTGGCCCGGCAGAGCGTCCCGGTCCTGGCCGGGCCCTTCTTGTTTGCTACTGAGCAGCTCAGACCACCGACGGTGGAAGCCGAAGACACCGGACCCACCGACCTGGAGATCATCGTGGATGCGACGACCCGGGTGGCAGACGATCTGAAGCTCCCGCCGGTTCGCTTGCCGTGGCCCGACCCGCTTCCGAAGAACCTCACCCTGGCCGACCTTCCTGCCGCAAACGCCGCCGGCGCCGGGTTTGCTCTCGCCGATGAGCCACACCGTCAGCGGCAGGTCGCTGCCCGATGGTCGCCGGCCGCGGGGAATCTTCTGCTCTATGGACTTCCGGCGAGCGGCACGACCACCGCGATGGCTGCGATTGCAATTGCCACGGCAACCGCAAGTGATCCGAGTCGGCTTCACATGTACATCCTCGACTTCGACGATCAGTTGCTTCAGCCGCTGCGTGATCTCCCCCACGTTGGTGCAGTGGTTGCCGGCAATGACCGGGAGCGACAGCTTCGGCTCCTGCGCAAACTGGCGACGGAGCTACAGCACAGACGTCAGTCGATGGCGGACGGGGTGAGCGATGAGACCGGGTATCCGACGATCATCACCATGGTCGACAACTACGGCGGTTTTGCCGATAGTTATGGCGAGCCGGGTGACGCCGCCATCCACAACCTCGTCGCTCGCCTGATTGCCGACGGTCCCGGGGTTGGGATGATGACCATCGTGTCAGCAAAGCATCCCGGCGACGTTCCCAGCCGGATCGCATCGACAATCGCCGCCCGGCTCGTATTCCGGCTCGCCGATCGTTACGACTACAGCGGGCTTGGTGTCCCGCCGGTCGACCCACCCACCACGCCGGGTCGTGCCTTCGAATCCGGGAGTGGGCGTGAGGTGCAAGTAGCTCTGCCCCACGAGGGGGATTTGGCGGCGGCAGTGGCGACGGTGGCCTGGCCTGCTCCGGCGAGCCCTCCGTGGCGGATTGATGTCTTGCCGAGCGAAGTGTCGATCGCAGAGTTCATCTCGCGGGCAAGGATCGCCTCGGACGAGTGGTACCTGCCGCTGGGGATCGGGGACACGTCGCTGATACCGGTCGGGTTGATTCTCCGCGGCGGAGAGCATGCGCTTATCGCCGGCCCATCTCGTTCAGGTAAGACAACCGCGCTGGCGACGATCGCCCGGGTGGCCAGGGCCGCCGATTCCGACCTCTACATCGCTGCGATCACGCCACGCCGCTCCGATCTCAGCCGTTGCCCCTCTGTGGATGCCGTGATCGAGCCGGCACAGGCCACAGGGCTCACCCAGCCGGCTGTGCTACTGCTTGTTGATGATGCTGATCTCGTCGAAGGCGCCGAGGCTCTGAGCGAGATCATCGCCGCCCGCGGCCCTGCAATGAGGATTGTCGCGGCGGGTAACGCGGATGCACTGCGGTCTCACTACGGGCACTGGACCCAGGGGCTGCGGCGGTCGCGGATCGGATGTGCGCTGTGTCCCAATCCGCTTGCGGACGGGGATCTATGGCAGACACAGCTACCACGCACCAACCAGCAGTCTTTTCCGGCCGGCCGTGGCTACCTGGTGGCCGACGGGCGGACCGAGCTCGTCCAGCTGGGACGGGGCTGAGCGTGTCCGGCTTCTACGGGATAGAGCCGCGAGGGCTGATCGGTCTCGCCGACAGCGTCGATGAGCATGCGCAACGGATTGCATCCGTCCGTGCCAACACGGCCGTGGTGTTCCATCGACACGGCATGGCCGATCACTTCGGGATGGATTGGCGGCTGGCGGCTGCGCAGCAGGGTCTCACCGGTGAGTCGAGGGAGCTGCGGTGGCGTGCCGGTGTCATTGAATCAGCTCAACGTGTCGAGGTGAATGTCGGCGGTCTTCCCGCCGGGTTCAGTCTCGACCGATTCGCCGCCCGCGCCGTGTTCGATCTCGATACCTGGCAAGCCGATTACGAAAGGTGGCGGCTCGAAGGGACCATGCAGGCTTTGACGGCGATGGAGCCGGCGGAGAGGGCCGCCGTCTTTCTGGGCATGACTGCCCGTGATGCCTCCTGGTTGGCGCACCACTATCCCGATGAGATGGGATCGCTTGCCGGTACACCCGTTCCGCTTCGATACGCGGCGAACCAGATATTGATTCGCCACGAGATCGAGCTGCTGGGCGAGCAGAGAACTCAACTTCGAGATCAGTGGCGAGGCGAGATCATGACGGCATTGCTCTCTGCGCTCGGCGAGCAGATTGTCGAGTATCAACGCTGGCTCGACGAGGGCAGACAGATTCTGGTGTTCGATCCCCGAGGTGACGGCCGCGTGGTGGAGGTCTTTGGTGACCTCGACGGTGCCGGCCGAATTGCGGTTGTCGTCCCGGGGATGGCCAACGACCTCGGCAATTTCAGCGAAGGCGACGGAGGGTTCAGGGCAGACGCAAGGGACCTGCTGGCCGCGACGTCCGGTAGCGGGATCGCCACGATCGCCTGGCTTGGCTACGACCCACCGGACAGCGTTGTGGCAGCGATGCGCAACTCGGCAAACGAGGGGGTTGCGGACCTGCAGCGGTTCCTCGCCGAGATTGATCCGGGGGAGGACCGTGCGATCACAGTGATCGCCCATAGCTACGGCTCGGTGCTTGCGGGAACCGCGGCCCGGCTCGGGCTCGAGGCAGACGACCTCGTTTTTGTCGGCAGCCCCGGCACGACGCTGGCAAGTGCAAGCGACGCGGTGCTACGTCCCGGAGGCAGGGTGTGGGCCGCTCTTGCCGAGAAGGACCCGATTGCCCTGGGAATCAACCCCAGCGAGCTGCCACCCTGGTGGGTGCCACCTGTCCTGTGGGCGCCGTGGCTGGGGGTCGACCTCCTGAATGATGGCGCCGAAGAACTGTGGCACGGCCCCAACCCGGCGAGCGAACAGTTCGGGGCTCGGCGATTAGCAACGGTCGGTTCGACCGGCCATTCCGACTACTTCGAGGCTGGGTCTCTCGAGAACCTGGCAAGGATCGTCGAAGGGCTCTACACCGAGGTAGAGCTCTGTGACTGATCCTCGACGCAGGGACATCTCGAGACTCGCACCAACCGCCACGCGTGCCGACCCCGGGACCACGGCTTGATAGATTGCTTTGATGAAGAACTGGAGAGTGTTTGCGTCCGGTGCCCCGGATCTTGCGAGATTTGGAGCGTCACGACTGAGGAAGAGACCCGCCTACCTCGCCACTGTGAGAGAGGACAGCAGACCGCGTGTCCACCCGGTGACACCCATTATCACCGATGACGGTCTGTACGTGTTCATGGAGCCGACTTCGCCAAAGGGTGAAGATCTCCGGGCCCGGTCCGTCTTTGCGTTGCACAACGGCGTCCCCGACAACGCGGGAACCGGGGGCGAGTTTCAGGTCTCCGGTGTCGGCCGGGAGGTCACAGACAGCAGCACACGGGGCGCCGTAGTTGCCGCTTGTCCCTACGACCCCGCCGACCGTTACGTCCTCTTTGAGCTCCTAATCGCGGAGGTGCGAGGCAAATCGTATGGTGACGTGGAGCTTCCCGGGCCCCACAGGTGGAGCGCGGCCGGCGACGGGTGACACACGAGGAGGGGCATCCTTCGCTAGATGAGATCGCGGTCCTGAGCCCATCGGGTCAGCTCACGGCGATTGGAGAGCTGGAGCTTGCGGAGCACTGCCGACATGTGGTTCTCCACAGTCTTGGTGGAGATGAACAGTTGCTCGCCGACCTCGCGGTATGTGTAGCCGCGGGCGATGTGCTGGAGGACTTCACGTTCCCGTTTGGTGAGCTTGTCGAGTTCCGGATCGAGGCCCTTGACCTCGATCGAGGAAAAGGCGTCGAGCACAAATCCGGCGAGCTTTGGGGAGAAGACCGCGTCGCCATCGACGACCCGGCGAATCGCCTCGGCTAGATCGGCGGGGGATACGGTCTTGGTGACGTAGCCGCGGGCACCGGCACGCACCGTAGCGACAACATCCTCGGGTGCATCAGAAGCTGAAATGGCGAGAAACAGGATGTCGGGATGGGTGGAATGCACACCCGCGATGACCGCCCGGCCACCACCGTTGGGCATGTGGACATCCACCAGAACCAGATCGGGCGTGCGCTCTCGGATCAGTTCGATCGCGGCTTCGACATTCGAGGCGTCGCCGATGATGTCGAGGTCGTCGGGCAGCTCGGCCCGTACTCCGGCACGAAACAAATCGTGATCGTCGACGATGAACACGGTGGTCATGCTGGAGCCACTGGAAGTCGCAACCGAATCTCAGTCCCCTTGTCGGGTGACGAGATGATCTCTGCCGTTCCGCCGTGACGCTCCATGCGGCTAACGATAGATTCTCTGATCCCACGACGGGAGGCCGGGATCGTCGACAATTCGAATCCGCTACCACGATCCTTGACGAATACGAGCACTTCTGCGTCGTTCGCCTCCCCATAGACCGAGATCGTGTCAACTCCCGCATGTTTGCTGGCATTCAGGATTGCTTCGCGTGCAGCTCGCACGATCGGTTCGACCGGGGCAGCGCTGTCACCAACGACGACCGTTTCTACCTGTGCACTGCCCAGGTCCTCGATCTCAGAGCAAACTGCGATCAGCGCCTCCCGAAACCCGCCAATACCCGGTCTGGTCGCCCCGTGTTCCGGGAACAGCCATGCGCGTAGCTCTCGCTCCTGGTGACGGGCCAGGCCGCGGATGTCGGGAGTCGCTTCAACGTCACGCTGAATCAGCGCAAGCGTCTGGAGGACCGAGTCATGGAGATGAGCTGCCATTTCGGCGTGTTCCTCGGCGCGGATGCGCTCGCCCCGCTCCGTCTCTAGAGCAGCTTCCGCTGCGGCTCTTCGCCGATCTGAGCTGCGTAGCGCTGCGGCTACTCCCGGAAGCTGCTCCGACAGAGAACAGATATGCGATCGAGTTGGCGAAGTCCTGTGGCTCGAGCGACTGACCGTCGAGGATCCGGCTCAGCCCGGTGGCGGTGAGCGCGACCGCCCCGACCGCGCCCCCTATCCAGCCGAGCGCCTGGATCGCCGAGAACGCCCCGACAAGCGGATAGCCACCTGCAAACTGAATGGTTCCGGCCACATTCCCCGCGATAACGGTCCAACACGAGATGACCAGATCGATAGCGACGAACCACCAGGTCCAGATGATGGTGCGCCGTAATAGAGCTATCAGGGTGGAAAGCCCCGCCCACACGAGAACAAGCGCCATCGTGAACCAGACCACATTGGGTCGATCGACGACCGAGGCGTCGTTGGTGACGGCCACAGCTCCGAGGATTGTCAGCCATGCAGCGGCAAAGATGCGATACCCGGTGACGATCCACAGCAATGTCTGCTCGAGAGCGGCCGGGCGGGTTTCCATAGGCGGAGCGTACCGCGCCGGTCGGAAACTGTTTCGAACCTCCGGTGCCAAGAACGTATGATTTGCACATGACTCACCCAAGTGTTGCGATTCTCGGTGCCGGCTCGATGGGGGAGATCCTGGCCGAAGGCCTTCTCCGCGCCGGTTGGGAGATAGACAATCTGATCCTCCTGGTACGTCGGGAGGAGCGCGCCCGCGAGGCAGAGCGGCGGACCGGAATCAGGACGACGATGGACGCGGCCGAAGCGGTGGCCGGCCGCGATGTCCTCGTCGTCGCCGTCAAGCCCAAGGATGTCAGCCAGTTTGCTCGAGCAGATCAAGCAGAGCGTGACTCCCGGCCAGGTAGTGGTTTCGCTTGCAGCCGGTGTCCCGGTTGCGGTCTTCGAGAACGTGCTCGATGAGGTTGCGGTTGTCAGGTCGATGCCCAACACACCTGCTGCCGTTGATGAAGGCATGACCGCATACTGCGGTGGCACATACGCAGGTGAGGATGCCCTGGTTCTTGCCGACATGGTCCTCGCTGCCGTCGGCGACACCATTCGTCTCTCCGAGGACCTGCTCGATGCCGTCACCGCAGTCTCCGGGACCGGCCCTGCATATGTGTTCCTACTCGCAGAAGCTCTCACCGAAGCGGCGATTCGTGAGGGTCTGCCCCACCACGCCGCAGAGAAGCTCGTCATCCAGACCGTGCGGGGTGCCGGGGCGCTCCTTTCCGTCTCGGAGAAGAGCGCATTCCGTCTCCGGGCAGAGGTCACGTCGCCCGGCGGGACCACCGCGGCGGCGATGCACGAGCTCGAAGACGGCGGCTTCCGGGCGCTGTTGGAACGAGCGGTCCAGGCGGCGGCGCAGCGGTCGCGGCGAGTTGGGAGATAGCGCGCTCGAGAATCTGGGCCACCAAGTAGTGGACATCATCGGGCGTGGCCTGCTCGCAATCACCGAGCCGGCCCTGGTGCGGCGGGTCATTACCGGCACCAAACCGGGGAAGGCCCTGTCGGCACGTTTTGTCGCTGGAGAGATGCTGGATGATGCCATCGCGGCTGCCGCCGAGCTGAATCGCATGGGAGCTTCGGTGTCGCTCGACCATCTCGGCGAGCACGTCACTGATCGGGCGCAGGCAGAGGGTGCCCGTGACGATTACCTGGCTTGTCTCGATGCCATAGGGGCCAACGGCATCGACGGCAACATCTCGGTCAAGCTCTCCCAATCGGGAATGGGACTCGACAACGACCTCGCCGGCGAATCTCTGGACGCGCTCGCAACACGGGCCGCCGATGTTGGCACCACGGTCACGGTGGACATGGAAGAGAGCGCGGTCACCGCAGTCACCATCGACATCTACTGCGCCGCTCAAAAACGTCACGGCAATCTTGGTTTGGCGGTCCAGGCGTATCTGCGGCGAACCCCTCTTGATCTCGATCGGGTCATGCCACTTGGTGGGCATATCCGTCTCTGCAAGGGGGCGTACGCCGAGTCGGAAGACGTTGCTTTCCAGAGTCGTGAGCAGGTCGACGCAGCGTTCGACCGGCTCGTCAACATCCTGATGAGCGACAACGCCGTCAAGCCCGCCATCGCCACCCACGATTCTGATCGGTTGGAAGTGGCGGCCGTCGCTAGTCGGGCGCCGGAGCGGACCCTATGAATACCAGATGCTGTACGGGGTTCGGCCGGGTCTCCAGGACAAGATGCTCGAAGCTGGAGACCCGCTGCGCATCTATGTGCCGTATGGGGCTGCCTGGTACCCGTATCTGACGCGAAGGATGGCGGAACGCCCCGGCCAACGTCGTGTTCTTTCTTCGGGCGCTGATGTCCCGCGGGTGACGATGCCGGGGTTGGTGAGAACCCTCCGCGCGCCGCACATGTACGATGGGCCCATGAATTGGTTACGCCGCACAGGCTTCTCTGCGCTCCTTGCCGCTATGGCTCTTCTCCTGGGGGCGACGGTTGCTTCCGCAGCCACCGTCTCCGAAGTTGTTGATGATGCAGCCGTAACAGGCTTCCATCTCGACAACGACGTCACTATCACTGCAAGCGATGCAACCGGGATCGTGTCTGCAGCCCGCAACAATGGCTCGCGCTTTTACTTAGTCGTTCTCGAAGACACTCCGCTGGGCGGCAACACGGCTTTTGCCGAGGCCGTGCTCGACGATCTCGGAGTCGACTCGGGACGGTTCTGGTGATCTCTCCCGATGATGTCGGCTGGGTCACGGACAACGAAGGTTTCACCAGCAACGATCTCGAGCTGGCGTTTGAGCAGGCGAACGATCAGGGGGGCACCGATGCCGAGTTCGCCGCCAATATGGTGGTCGCTCTTTTCGGCAGCAGCGCTACAGAAACCACCTCTGCTCCCGCAACGACCGCAGCAGCCAGCTCGTCAACTTCAAGCTCTTCTTCGGGTGGCGGTTCCGGTCTCATCTGGTTCTTCGTGATCATCGTCGGCATCGGCCTGTTGTTGTTCTGGCTGGTGCGTCGCAGCAAGAAGCAAACGGTGAACGCTGCTGCGGAACAGATGGCGAAAGCGAGGGCTACGGTCCAGAAACAAATCGACGCTATCGCCAACGACATCCTTGACATGGAGGATGAAGTCCGCGTTGCCAACAACGACGAGGTTCACGAGTACTACAACCAGGCAAGCGAGACCTATCGGACGCTCGGGGATCGTCTGCAGGCTGCAGATCGGCCACAGGAGCTGCTCGACATCTCCAACGATCTCGACGTTGCCATATGGCAGCTCGACTGTGCCGAGGCGGTACTCGACGGCAAGCCCAAGCCGCCCAAGCCGGAGCCGAAGCGCATGGAGCCGGCCCAGCCCACGTCCACCGACAGGGTGACCATCCCGGCGCCACGTCCGGACTATCAGCGCCGGTCGGCGCGGCGCAGCTCCTACATGGGCCCGGGAGTGATGGAAATCCTCATCGGCGTTGCCGGTCAAGTCCTGGCGGGTGGCGCTGCTGCCAGTCGTAGAGGCTGGCGGTCTACTCGGTACCAGGAGCAGCTCACGTAGATCCTCGACGCCCACAGCTCGCAGTGGTGGGGGTGTCGTACCTGGGCCCGGCTCTCCGGTTCGTCGCAGCTCGTCTCGACGCACGACGCCAAAGCGCAGCGGCGGTGGTCGTGTACGCGGCGGCGGCAAACGCCGTCGCTAGACGCTGGCTCGTCTGTCCAAGCGGAATGGCGAAGCTCTACAATCCAAAACACAAAACTAGGGAAGGACATATATGAGCTTTCTTAAGCGCCTTTGGGGCTACATCACCACGATGTTCAAAGGCGGCGCCGAAAAGTTGATGAAGCCCGAGGTCGAGATCGAGCAGGCAATAAACGAAGCGAAGAAGCACGACCAGGATTTGCGTAACCAGGCGGCCAAGGTCGTAGCGCATCGCACACAGCTCGAGTCGAAGATGGGAAACGCCGCCGACGATGTCGGTGAGGCACGGGAGATGGCCAAGCAGGCGATCATGAAAGCCGAAGAAGCCAAGACCGCAGGCGATGCCGAGGGTCAGGCGAAGTGGACCAAGGCTGCCCAATCGATCGCCATGAAGCTCCAGGCGTCCGAGAACAATCTGTCGACGCTAAAGACCCAGTACGAGACCGCCACGGTGCAAGCTGACAAGGCGAAGCAAGCCGTCCAGCAAAACGCGATGCGGGTTTCTGAACTCGCCGCCAAGCGTATGGAGCTGCTCGGTTCACTCGAGGCCGCGAAGATGCAGGAGTCGGTCAACGAGGCCGTCGACGCCATGTCCAACATGAGCGATTACGAGGCTCCCTCGCTCGAGAAGATCGAGGACAAGATCGAAAGGCGCAAGGCGGAGGCAATGGCCAAGGCCGAGCTGCGTGATGCCACCCCCGAAGGCTCCGAGATGGAGCTCAAGGAAGCTATCAACATGGCTCAGGCAGACGCCAAGCTCGAAGAGCTCAAGGCAGAGCTCGGCCTGAACGGCTAGTAGCACCTACGACCAGAACCATCAAGGCCTCCGGCGGTACCCGCCGGGGGCCTTTGTTGTGTCTCATCCCTTCGTCGGGTGGGCGCCGTCACTTCGATGGGTCCTTCGAGACTCCGACTATCGGCTAGAGGTTGAAACCTGCGGGGTCGATGACAGCGATGACGTGTGCATCGTCCCAGGCCAGAGCCGATACCCATGTGGGCGACGACTCTGGCGCGTTCGACCATTGCAGGGCAGTTGCGGCGGCGAGGCCCGTCACATGAGAGACGGTGATGAGCAGTCTGCCCCGGGGGCCGGGGATCGCAATGAGCGAGCGGCCCTTCGTCGTCGAGCCGATCATGTTGGAGGACGATGCCGCCGTCGTGGACTTCGGTGAGCTGATCCCGAAACGAGGCGACTCCGAGCAGGCTCTCGCTCGAGGAGGGAACGTGGTGGATGGCCATGCCGGCCGCGAACAGTCTCGACCACCTCGATTGGGATACCGTATGTGACATCGCGAACGGAGAAGACGAGTAGGTCGACGGCCTCGGCTTTCTGCTCTGGGTGTTGTGGCGCCGCCCGCTCCTGAGACGTCTCATCAGGTTGTGGTCCATCCTTACCCGTCAGCATGGTGTCTACGGCGTGGCGGACCATTTGTTGCAGGCTTGCGGGCGGCACCGCGTTGTCGCCGCGCTCTCGTAGTGCGGTGTAGATGTCGTCGGGGAGGGACACGGTGAATCGTCGCATGGTGCAGATCGCATCTTAGTGTGGCGCGAATTACACCACATGGGTGGTGCGATATGCACCACCCATGTGGTGAGGCATGATCCGCTCAGTGCAACCGACTATGGAACGTACTGCTCTTCGATGAATGTGGCAGATCCGCCGACGATGGTCACCCAGATACCAGGCTGGTAGTCGGAGCCTCTTGCCGCTCGACCGGTAAGCCAGTCGCCGTACGGCACGGTGGTCTGTGTCGACGGGTCTCCGGTGCTTGGCAACCACGAGACTTCGGCGCCGGCCGCAACCTGGATCGTGCGCAGCTGAGGATTCTCGTTGCGAACGTAGTAGTCGTTTGGCGGTGGTGATTCCGCACCATCCTGGGCCGCTGCCTGTACGGCTCCGTCGCCGGTGAACCAGCAAGCCAGATCAAACTCGATGTTTGTGGTGTCGGCCGTATCGATGTAGCCGAACCAGACGCCGTCACCGAGTTGCGTGGTGCCGGGGGTGCAACCGGAACCGTCGGCAAGCGTGTTGACATCGATCGTTGTGGTGGTCGCTGCGGTAGTGGTGGTCGGTGCCGCTGTAGTCGTAGTTGATTCGGTTGTAGTCGTAGCGGCGGTCGTCGTAGTTGCCGGTGCGGCTGTGGTCGACGTGTCACCGGCCGCGGCCGTGGTCGTCGATGGTGGTGCAGTTGTAGTTGTTGACTCGTGGTCGAGTCCCGTCGCCACCGCAAGCGCCGCGAACAGGGCGAAAGCGACAACGCCGATCACGAGGATCCAGCGGAGGTTTCTTTGAAGTGTGTTCATCGCGGGGAGATTATCGCACCGTACGACATAGTGAATCGAACTGCTGATCTGCACGGCCGTGTCCTGTGGGTATTCGCGATGCGACGAACTTCGACGGCTCCCGGATGGGTAGCCTTCCTCAGACGGGGCCGAGGATTCGGATCCCCCGGGGAGGACGACATGAATCGCTCATCAAATCCGAAGAAGCCCGACATCAGAGCCGAGCTCGACGCTCGATTCGGAATGCAGAGGATCTCGAGTCGCTCAAACGAGCGCTGCTGGGAATCCTCGACCTGGTTGTCGCCGATGTTGAAGGCAACAAGGACATGATCGATGCGCTCGATGCACGGATCGCCAGCTGCACCGCCAGCAGATCTGATGCCGTGTCACATGACAGAGCGAGATCGGTCACCACGGACATGCCGGCGCATCGTCCTACCGGTTGATTCCCGATACACCCTGAAGAGCGAGGTCCGCCGAGTACCCTGGCAGCCGCCGCTATGTGAAGGAGGTTCCGGGTGTTGCTGGCTGCCGCCAACGTCTGTGGGGGGAGCAACGGTCTCGTCTGCGACTGGGTGTACACCTGGACGAACAACGAGACATTGCCAACGCTGTTGATTGGCTGGTCGATCGGCCGCTTCGAATCGCACTCATCCTGTTGCTGGCATGGGTGATAGTCCGCGTGCTGCGCCGACGAAATCCCAGAAACCCCAAAATCCCTCTTGGTCGCTCTCGAGCGTAAGGTGTTTCTCGATGATCGACGCTCCCAACGCCACTGCGGCCACGGGCACGGCCGGCTGGCGCGAGTGATCCGACAGACCGACCGGACAGCCGTATCTTGCCGCCAGCTCGGGCATTCGGCGAAGATTCATCGCGTCGGCCGGCGCAGGGTACGCGCGGGTGCAGTGCAACAAGGGCAAGGTTTTGGCCGTCCGAACGGCGGAGCGTGCGTACCGCTTCGTCGATCTCCTCGAACGTGGCCATGCCGGTCGAGAGGATAATCGGCCGCCCAGTTGCCGCCACGCACCGAGCAGTGCCGTATCGACCAACTCGAAGGAAGCGATTTTATAGGCCGGCACGTCCATCTGCTCGAGGAAGTCGACGGCTGTCG
>CAVSWM010000007.1:0-92283 GCA_963731695.1 uncultured bacterium
AGCTACGGCCCGGATCCCTCGAGGGCTCCTTGTTTCGCATGCTGCGCCAGGGCCAACGTGTCGTCTTCGACGCAACCGAAACCGACGGCGCCCTGGTCGCCAACAACCTTCGATTTGGCGCAGACGGCAAGTAAGCACCAAAGCCCACGCCGCCGGCCGCCGGATCATCCCGGCCGCAAAGTTGCAGCCACCCGGCGCACTTCGAGAAGCCCCGTGATTCTCAGGCCTGTTCACCTCGCACTTACTGGGTATCATGTGCGCTAGGACACCAACGAGGAGGCCCCGTGGTTGAGGCGTACGTACTTATCCAGACCGAGGTCGGCAAAGCAGCAGAGGTCGCGGCCCGGATCGCAGAAATCCCCGGAGTGACCCAGAGCGAGGCGGTGACCGGACCATACGATGCCGTCGTCCACACGGAGGCGGAGGATGTCGACTCACTCGGCAAGCTGGTGGTGGCCCGCATCCAGGCAGTTTCAGGCATAACCAGGACGCTCACTTGCCCTGTGGTCAGGTTGTAGCGCCAACCCGGTTCATAATCCACATGCGGGTCGGCTATTCGCCGTGCAAACCGAGCTGGACGAGCTCGTCACAGAGCTCTTCGTAGCTCATCCCCGTTGCTTGCCACATGGTCGGGAACCCCGAGATCGGGGTGAACCCGGGCATGGTATTGATCTCGTTGATCAGGAATCCACGCCCTCGCTCTTCCAAGAAGAAGTCGACACGAGCCAATCCCCGACAGCCAAGCGCCGCGTACGCACGCTCGGCCAACTCGCGGACGGTGCTTGCCTGTGGGGGCGTCAGCCGCGCCGGGGCAACGAACTCACTGGTGGCGTCGTTGTACTTGGTCTCGTAGTCATACCACTCGGACTGGATTCGTATCTCACCCGGAACCGAGGCACGGCCGCCGAGCACCGCGACCTCAATCTCACGACCGTCGATGTACTCCTCGACAACGGCTTTGTCGCCGTAGCGCAGCGCGTCTTTGATCGCATCCTTGAGCTCAGCCTCAGATGTAGCTTTTGCCACTCCAACCGAAGAACCCAACTCCGCCGGCTTGACGAACGCGGGAAGGCCGACGTGCCGGATGACCGTATCCACGGCATCCGTGGGGTTGTCAAAATCGCCGGTGGTGACGACAGACCAGCGTGCCGTCGCGATTCGTTGTTGAGTGAAAATCTGCTTGGCGAAGTCCTTCTCCATAGCTAGGGCTGATGCCGTGACACCGCAGCCCACAAACGGTGTCCCTGACATCTCAAAAGTACCCTGAATGGAACCGTCCTCACCGTAGGGACCGTGCAGCACCGGAAACGCTACGTCGAACTGGATTTCGTCGGTGCCGACCAGCAGCCTTCCCTCGGGTACCCGGAACGACACCGGCCGCCCTGCGGCGACCAGAGGGTCCCGACTGTCGTCGGCGAGGAACCATGATCCCGACCGATCGATCCCGACCGATATAACCTGATGACCTGCATCACGCAGGGCAGACAGGACAGCAACGGCCGAAACACATGAAACCTCATGTTCGGCCGACCTGCCGCCGAACAACAGAAGCACACGAGCCATGTCTGAGAGATTACCGTGGCGGGTGGGCTACATACGAACCAGCCGGAGGGCAACACTTGACCGCAGAACTGCTTCCTATCCAACACAGGGTGCGTGCGGTATACATCGCTCTCGTGCTGAGCTGGGTCGCGTTCGTGGCTGTTGGGATTGGCAGAGGCCAGGCCGACCGGTCCCTTTCCGGTGATGGCTACCCGCTGTTCGGGGTCGCACTGTTGGTGCTCAGTCTCACCCCATGGCCAAGGGTGCTCCGCTCAATCGTCTCCGACCTGATCATTCTCTTCTGGTCGTTTCTGATAATCATGGCGGTGCTACTGCTCGGCCCCGACGCCGACGCCACCATCATCGCCATCTCGATCCTCGCAGCCACGATCCTGCCCGCCTTGATCTCTCTCCGGGGAATCTATGTCGCTGCGGTGGCGTTGGCAGCAACCGGTGTGTTTGCCGCAATAACCGAGGACGCCGGCGTCAGATCAAGCACACACGTTTGGCGGATAGTCGCGTTCGGGATCGCAGCCACCCTCATCGCCTTTGGTGCGGGGAACCTGCACCGTCACGTCGAGGAGGCGGCACGCCGGATCTTTACTTTCGAGGCTAGAGAGGAGTATCTGTCCGAACAGGAGCAAGAGCTGCAACGGCTGTACGACGTCTCGCGCACCATCGGCATCGGCAGCAACCTCGCAGAAGTGTTGCCCGAGCTGGTCGGTCGGGTCGCAAACGCGCTCGAAGCCAGGGTCGGGGTTGTGCTTCTGTACCGCCGGGATCAGGAGGCGCTCGAGGTCATGTCGCCCATATGGGTAGCCGGCCAGACCCTCCGTGCGGAGGGCTACTCGCTCCCGCTCACCCAGCCCAGCATCGCCCAGAAGGTCTTCACCAGTGGTGAGCCTGCCGTCTTCAACAACCTCGAGGAAAACGCAGATGAGGCAGATGCTTTCCTGCTCGAGCTTGGGAGTCATGAAATCGCCGCCGTCCCACTCCGCATCGAGAATCGCCCCATCGGTGTCCTCATCACAGCGGAGAAGAGGGACAGCCACTTCACCGTCAACGATCTGGCGCTGCTCGAGTCTCTGGCGGGTCCATCGGCTCTCGTCCTCAACCAGCTGGCCCGCTATGAGGAGGCGCAGGAGACGAGCCAGAAGGCAATAGAGCTGGCTCAGCTGAAGACCGACTTTGTCAGCGTCGTAAGCCATGAGTTACGCACACCGCTGACCGCGATCATCGGATCGCTGAGCACCCTGCAGCGCCCCCAGCTCGTCCATCCCGATGCGAGCGCCCAGCAGCTGATCGACACGGCGAGCCGCCAGGCGAATCGCCTACGCTCCCTCATCGAGGACTTGCTAGTCGTATCCCGGCTGGACAACAAGGCGCTGCCGGTCCGGCCCGAGCTCATCCACCTCCAGGACTTCGTCGAAGACACGGTCGCACACATCCCGGATGCGGCCGAGGTCACATACGTCCAGATGGGCCCCGGTGTCGACTCGGTCGAGACCGATCCCGACCATCTCCAGAGGATCCTCGTCAATCTCGTGGGCAATGCCCTCAAGTACGCCCCTGGAAGCCCGATCGACATCGTCGCCATGCTCAACGGCAACGAGATCTGGATATCGGTGATCGATCACGGGGAGGGTATCCCCTACGAGCTCCACGATCACATCTTCGATCGGTTCACCCAGCTCGCCCCGCACTACACCCGATCGGCCGGTGGCACGGGCCTTGGCCTGTCAATCGTGCGTGGGTTGTCCGAGGTGATTGGAGGACGTGTCTGGTTCCAGCCGACGTCCGGTGGCGGGGCCACATTCACCGTTGCGATACCCAAGAACGCCAAGATCCGTTACGAGGGCCCGGCACCCGCCGCAATCGCGTGAAAACCGCCGTCGACGTGGATGACCTCACCCGTCGTCATCTTCGACCAGTCCGAGAGTAAAACAGCAACCATGTGCGCCACCGGCGTCGCGTCGGCAACATCCCATCCCAGAGGCGCCCGTACCGCCCATTCCCGCTCAAAGACTTCGAAGTGCGGGATCGATTTGGCCGCAACTGTGGACAGCGGGCCCGCAGCCACCGCATTGACCCTGATATCGTCGCCGCCCAGGTCTCGGGCGAGATAGCGGGTAACCGCCTGAAGCCCGGCCTTGGCTACCCCCATCCAGTCGTAGAGCGGCCATGCCTGCGTGTTGTCGAAGTCGAGTGCCACCAGCGATCCACCCCCTGCTGCCCTGAGAAGAGGATGAAGGCCAACAGCCAGGGTCTTGTATGAGAACGCCGACGTCAAGAACGCAGTCGAGGCGCTCTCCGCTGGAGTGTTGAGGAAGTTGCCGCCAAGCGCGTCATTGGGGGCATAAGCAATCGCGTGTAGCGCCCCATCGACGGCCCCCCACCGCTTCTCCAGGTCCGCGACGAGGGCATTCATGTCTGCCTCGTCGTGGATGTCCAACTCGAGGACGTCCGGCGGATCGGGCAATCTCTTAGCGGAACGCTGGGTCAGCCGCATTGCCCTCCCAAAGCCCGTTAGGACGAGTTTGGCGCCTTGCTCCTGGGCGATCCGGGCCGAGTGAAATGCGATGGAATCATCGGTGAGGACACCGGTGATAACAAGTCGTTTTCCTTCCAACAGCATTGGACCTCCTCGAAACCGGCGTAAGACAGCATGGCATCGTACTCATTGAGACCCGTCTTTGCGGATCAGCTCACATTTGCCCAGGCCCGCAGGCCGAGTCCCATGAGAAAAAGAAGTAACAACCCGTACGCAAGCTCCGGGCGCCGATCCAGCTGGGCGCGGTACACATACGCAATCGCAAAGGTGAAGACAATCACGACGCCGTAGAAGACATGAAAATCATTTGCAGGCCTCCAACCCTGTGAATACAGGATGAGCCCTGCGGAGACCTGGATCGCCATCGCCGCAAAAGCAAGCCATTTGGCCCATGTAAATATCGACGGTGCGGGTCGTTTGGCAACACCAAGTATGAATCCCCAGAGACCCACCACCCCGGTGGTGATTACCGCAACCCAGAACCAGGCTCCATGAAAGGCTCGCATGGGCGGGAGGGTAGTCTGCGCCTGGTCGAGAAAGCGGCACAACGACTGGAGACTGCAATCAGCAACGAGATCCAGGCCCGAACGAGCGGTATGGCACACGGTGGGTCAGCGATCGCACGAATCGAAGGCAAGGCGTTCTTCGTCGACGGTGCCTTGCCCGGCGAACTGTTCTCAGGAACCATCGAGGTGGACAAGGGATCATGGGGACGGATCCTGCTGGATCAGATCCTCGAACCGTCTCCCGAGAGAGTGACGCCGCAGTGCGTCCACTTTGATGATTGTGGCGGCTGCCAATGGCAGCAAGGCTCCTACCCGGCTCAGCTGGAATGGAAGCGCTCAATAGTCGCCGGTCAACTTGCCCATCTCGGCAGACACCCCGACCCTCCGGTGCAACCGACGGTCGCTCCCGGCCCGGCATACGGCTACCGCAACCGCATGGACTACCGGGTCACAGCAGGTCGGCCGGCGCTATACGCTCGCAGGTCCAAACAGCTTGTGCCGCTGCACGAATGCCAGATACTTCACCCCAGCCTGATGGCACTATTCGTGGACCTGGGTGACCTGAGCGGGGTAACGGCGATCACGCTGCGCACGGCGACAACGACCGGCGCCACCATGGCCATCATCACCGGCGAGGTGCCACGGCAAGCATCCTCCTGGGGATGTAGCGTCGCTCTGATCAACAATGATGAGCTCTTTGCGGTACACGGTGATCCCGTCCTCGAGGAGACCGTTGCCGGCATTCCCTTCCGGATCACGGGCACCGCGTTCTTTCAGAACAACACCGCTGGTGCCGAAGAGCTGGTTCGACTGGTGGCCGCTGCCGCCGATCTCGGCCCCGACGACACACTTCTCGATGCATATGCGGGCGGTGGGCTTTTCGCAGCTGGAGTGGGCCGTGACGCGGGGCGGGTGCTCGCCATCGAGGTGGACGAACTATCGGCGCAGGACCTCCAGGCGAACCTGAACCGGGCTGGAATCGAAGAGTTCCGCATCCTCCGCGCTGCTACTGAGGATGCCATTCAGCGAATCGACGAATACTGGGATGTGGCCATCGTCGATCCACCACGTCGTGGTCTCGGAAGCGGCGGGGTCGACGCCGTCACCGCCGCCAGCCCTCGGACGATCGTCTATGTGTCCTGTGACCCAGCGAGCCTGGCGCGCGATACCGTCCTTCTAGCCGACCACGGCTACAAGCTGGCGCTGGCGACTCCCGTGGACATGTTCCCGCATACCTTCCACGTCGAGACCGTTGCCCAATATGTTCGTGTCCCGTGACGTCTTCGAACTCCGCCTGGACAACCTCCCGGTGAGCGGGATCTATTGCACGGCTATGGCGAAGTTGTTCACGTCCTCCTAATCGCCCGCTGCGAGGTCGCCTACGACCGCACGGGCTGCCATCCGATAATCCTCGAGACCCATCGTGATTGTTTGTGTGTGGCTGCCACCCCGGAAAGTCACATATGGCGAATCCAGACGTAGGTCCACAATGGTCTTCATACCGTATAGATGCCCGAGCGGTGGCTGTGCGCCACACTCGCAGTCGGCGAATGCCGCAGCGAACTCCGATTCGTCGGCCAGCCGCACGTGATCACACCCAAGCGCCAGCTTGGCCTTGGTGAGATCGATGTGCTTGTGACCGGGTACCACCGCCATCACGAAGTGGTCGTCCGCCATCAAGATGACGGGCTTGGCGATGATCTTGCCGGGGACTTGCTCTACTTCGGCGACGCGTGATGTCGTGAAGGCGAGAGCGTGCTCGTGCACCTCATAGGGCACACCATGGGTCAGGAGGTACTCACGGATCTTCTCAGCAGACATACATCCTCCTTGTCGTCTGCTGAGCAATGCCTGCTCCGGCCGATGGCCGCTCCGGTCACGGGAGTGCCGGGCACGCCGTCGCGGACATCCGCTCAGCGCTTCTCCTGAGGACAATGTACAGGCTCAGGGCCGCTGCGAACAGGCCCCGCCATTCCGCAACCGGGTCTTAGTCGGTTGTGCCGAGAATCCGTCGCTTCATCTCCTGGAACTCCTCCTCGGAGAGCACCCCGTCCGCACGAAGCCGGGCGGCTCGCTCGAGTTGCTCGGTCGGGTCACGGTTGATGTCGGCGGCGATCGCGGACTCCGCGGCAGCGGTTGCCCGCTGTTGCTGCTCCCGAGTCTTGTAGAGCACGCTCTGGAACTCCTCAGGATCGGGGATGTCGGTGAACTTGCTCTGCCCGCTCTCGCCCGCCGATTCAATCACAAGGTCACCGGATTTGAGGATGCGCTCTATGACGCTCTGGTTGAACCGGACATCGTTGATGCTCGCAAGCGGTAGCTCGATACCACTACGGGCAATCATGCCGCTACGGGTGATCAGACGCTCGCTGGTGAGAATGTACGTGGTGAACAGCCACCGCAGCACCGGACTCACCACAAGCGGGATCATGGCAGCTACGAGCCCCACGGTGAGGATCCACTGCACGATCCGATAGTTGTCGTCCTTCGGCACGGCAAATACAACGACGATGGCGACTATCGCCCCGATCAGCCAGAGAGTGGGGATCGCGAGCAGCCTCCAATGAGGCCGAAACTGGCGGACAATGGTTTCGTCTTCGGTAAGTATGTTCTCTGGAAAAGCCATGCGGCAATGATACGACTTTGCAGCCGGAGACGTGGGTCTCTTTCCGATCGTACCCGGACAACGAGAAACCCCGAGAAAGTGTCCGCCGAAGCATTCACCCTCTCGGGGCTCCCACTTGGTCAAACCTTGCGGTCCAACCAAGATGCCAACCAGGACCGAAGTCCCAACCGGCTGATCCTTCTGAGCCCGTGGGGCCGAACCACTAGGACTCGTCCCCGGACTTCCCTTTCGGGGCTGCTGCCCTACCTTGCGGTCTGGCAACTCGTCCAGATCCCGGAACTCCCCTTGCGGGGGCCCGGCGTCGCTGCTGCGGTTTCCCGCCTCAACAACTAATAGAGAAGATAGGACGCGACGAGCACTCTGGTCAAGCCAGAACGGTCTCTTGATTTCGCGGGCTACCAAAATGTTTCGCGAGGCACTTCAGAGGACCATCAGGCACGTCCAGAAGCACGCAGGCACCGCCGCCGTGTATGGTTCTGAGACGGCATGAAACGGGATCATCCAGCTCAGCAGCGACCGCTACGGGACACCGCCGCTCGGCTCGAGCCCACCGGCGACAAGGGCACCTCCCGGCTAAATCGCGATCGTCCAAGGAGCGATCTCGATCGTCATCGTCGTCGGCATCTTCGTGGGGATAATGCCACAGATCGCCGACTATTCGGAGGTATGGGCGACGGTGACATCGCTCACGTGGCTCGAGTCAGTCTCGCTCCTGGCGGTCGCCGTTTGGAACCTCGCCACCTACTGGTTCGTTCTGGTCGCGGCGCTTCCCGGGCTACGTCTCCGAGAAGCCCTGGTCGTCAATCAGGCATCGACCGCTGTGTCGAACTCTCTCCCCGGTGGCGGCGCAATTGGCGTCGCCGTCACCCTCGCAATGCTCACTTCCTGGGGCTTTCCCATCGCCACAATCACCCGTTCTACGGTGGTCACCGGCATCTGGAACAACTTTGTCAAACTCGGGATGCCGATCGTGGCGCTGGGCCTGCTCGCCATTGAGGGGACGGCCTCGTCCAAGTGGCTGACCGCATCTGCATTCGGCCTCGCGGTCCTGGTTGGGGCCATTGTCACGTTGTGGCTAATGCTCCACAGCGATCCGCTGGCGCGAACGGTCGGCGTCAAGATCGGTAGCCTCGTCTCCCGGGTCCGCTCGTGGTTTCGCAAAGAGCCCGTCACACACTGGGGTGAGCGGGCGGCAGCCTTTCGGCTGGAGACCATTGGGCTTCTCAAGCACCGTTGGCTGCAGCTGACGATCACCACGCTGGTCAGCCATCTTTCCTTGTATGTCGTCTTGCTGATCACGTTGCGTCATGTCGGCGTCAGCCAGGACGAGCTCAGCTGGATCAAGGTGCTTGCTGCATTCGCTTTTGTACGTCTCATCTCAGCGTTGCCGGTAACCCCGGGTGGTGTCGGTGTGGTCGAACTCGGCTACGCCGCTGCCCTCACCATCGGGCTGGATGTGTCTATCAAGGCTCAGGTCGTCGCTGCCATCCTGGTATTCCGTGCCATTACGTATGTCCTGCCGATCCCATTCGGTGCGGTTGCCTACGTCATATGGAGACGAAATCAGTCGTGGCGTATGGACGAGGAAATCCGCGGGCGTCTCGCAGGGGACGCCTACATGATGGCCTGAACCGCCCTTCTCGCTCGAAACCACCGCTGTACGAGTGCAGCACCTCCGACGGCGCACGCGGCACCAAGCGCTACCCCGCCACAGACATCAGTGAGCCAGTGCGCGCCCAGGTAGATCCGAGAACCGGCCATGGCAAATGCAAACGCCGCCGCGGCCATCTCCAGATTGCGTCGAGCACGGCCGGGGGGAACGAGCACGATAACAAGCGATATTGCTACCACCGAGCCGGCAACCGCGTGCCCCGAGGGGAACGCCGCAGTGATTTCGTCAACCAGGTGCCGTGGGGGCCGAGGGCGGTCGTACAGCGTCTTGAGAAGACCTATCAACGGCTCGGATAGAGCAATTGGAGCCAGCCAGGCACCCAGGGCGACCCACCGGCGTTTGAGAGCGAGGACAATCGTTACCAGGAATCGCAGCGGCCAGACGAAGACGGCACTTCCAAGGAAAGCCATCACATATGACAGTCCCGTCAATGGTCCCCACTTGATGGGATAGGTCAGCTCGAAGAACCACAAGTCAAACGAGTCGATAGATCGGCGAATCGGCCCGATAGCCATCGCAAGAAAAAGCATTCCGGCCACGATCCAGGCAGCCACGGCCATCTTCTCTGCGTTGTGATGGTCTTCGAGAATCCAGTGATCGATCCCACCGTGGTCGACGTCGCTCGCCCGGGGTTGTCCGGTCACGGTGTCGCCTCGCCGCCCACATCGAATCCGGCGCTCCTGGCGGCCTTGATGAGCTCTTGGTTCGGGTAGATGCCGACGGTGGCATCTGCGTCATCTGCGATTGAAGCGGCCAGCGTACCGTCGGCATCGAATTTGTAGGTTATGCACCCACCATCGAATACGAGATACCACTGCCCCCGGTATTGAACTTCCTCGGACATGTCGGCCATCCGCTCGAGCGCCTCATCGATGTCTATGCCGTGAGCCCCTTCTCCCTCTGGACTGGCCCTCAACTCCAGGGTCTTTTCGTCAATGTCCAGGTCGCCGATTATCCAAACGAATTGATCGGTGAACAGGGCCCGATTCACCCGGGAGCGAACGGAGTACTGCGTATCCTCGTCAACGGTGAAATTGACCGGTCGGTCATTGACAGTTGTGCCTTCCATCTCCGCAACGAGGCTCAGTGCATAGATGCGAGGTCTTTCCCCGTCGGGGATGATGGTCACCGCAATGGCGTCTGTCACCTGGTAAATGTCCTCGAATCGCCTTACATCCGGAAAACCCGATAGGACTTCGACAGCTTCGCCCGGATCGCATTTCGGGGTCAGGCTCACCTTCAGGAATGGCTCGAGGTTGCGACGGAAATCGAGGGTTGCCAGACCGCTCTCGACCTCGAAGTCAACCTCCTCCCAGCCGAGTGGCAGGGCGTTGACACAGGGTGAGTATTCGGCTTCTGGGACCGCCTGAAGCGAGAGCACCATGGCCGCGTTCGGGCTCGACGGGGGAATACGACAGGAAGGAAGCCCGGTACCCAAACTGCTGCACCCTGCCAGGGCCGAAACGACGATCAAACCGACCAGCAGTTTCCGCTTCACAACACCCCCCCGCCGGACACCTCTGAGATGATAACGCTGAACAAGGCCATGGCAACGAATACCGCACCGACGGTCAGAGCCACACGTCTGGCGCTCCATCGTTGGATGCCAATCGGTTCGGCATGTGGCGCCAACGCCCGGAACTCCTCAACAACGTCGATACCGCTTTCCCGCTTCAGAATGGCAAGCGAGCTCCGCGATTGAGAAGGCAAGGTGACGCTCCTCGTTGCCGCGAATGCCTCGGCTATGTCTCGAGCATCAAACTGGAGCAAGGCCCGTTCGTAGACAAGCTGCGGGCTGACCCGCAGCGCCAGTATCACCATCATGTTTGCCAGATCGACGGCCTGTCGCCACGGACTGGGACGCACCGTGCCGAACGCCACATCGATCAACACCACGTGGCCATTGCGCACCATCACATTGGCTGGCTTGATATCGCGATGGGCAAGCCCGGCATCCCAGAGCTTGCGAATGACCCCGAGGGCACTGTCCACGACGTCCACGTCGACGTCCGCCTCACTCAGTTCCTGGGAGCCGAACAAGAACTGGCTGACCATCAGGTACTCCCGCTCAGGGGTGATCTCAACGATTCCGAATGGCTCAGCCGATGGGATCCCCGAATCCCGCATCAGTCTCTGGATGTAGTCCTCATACTCGACGAGCCGGCGCACAGATGTGAACCGGAGCTCATCCTCGAGTGCCCCGTAGAGAATGGTCCGCCCGATCTTGTACCAGCGATCCGAGCGCAGATGCGTCTGGCTGTAGAGCTTGGCGAACAGGTATTCCTCACGCTGTGAGTCGTCGGCTGCAAGCTCCAGGCGCAGGGGTGTCGACCCTCCAGAGCCTTCCTGACCGAACGGCTCAACGGCGATGACATCGATCCCGAGTTGGTCTCTGACCGCACGCCGTATCGCGTCACCGCGGCGCCCCGAGACATCGAGATGTGCCGTCACCCCGCGTCTCCAGGTGATCGGAAACGCGGCTTCAGGAGCAAAGAGACGGAAAGTCAGCACGGCGACCGACGGTGCGAACACGAGAGAGACTATCCCGTCGGAGGGATGATCCACGCCGAGATACATCCTGCTGACGGCTACCGCAACCATCACGAGTCCGGACCCGACCAGCACCTGGCGCCGCCGTCTCCCGTGCGGGAGCAACGAATAGGCCATAACAGCCATCGTCACCGCCAGCGATGCCACCGGCCGCGACGGGTGGGCGGCACCCTTCCAGTCGGCCAGGATCGGAACGAGTGGCCGCGTTCTCCCGATCATGTCTTGCAACGCATCGCCCGTCAGCTCCACTATCGCGACGGCAATCAGGATCGCAAAGAAGTGACGCCATCGCTTTACAAAGATGAGCGCAACCAGCGTCCCCACTCGCAGCCCCCGCACCAGCCACTCCGAGGTGAGCGCGTTCAGCGCTTTGGCAACCGCCGTCCAACTGTCGGTACGAAGCTCAACAAGCTTGGTGAGCACACGATGGTCCTGCACGGTCCACCACTGCGCCGAGTTGGGAACCGCAAACAGCCAGATCCAGACCACCAGAATCAGCAAACCCGATATCAGCCATATCTGGGCCGCCCCACGGAGGTCACGCGGCAAAGGAACGGCCTCACCCGATGGTCTACGGCGCCGCCCCGCGATGGTCACTCCCACGATCTTGAACTCGCGGCGGCCTCCCATCAAATCCAGATCACGTGTCACCGGGGGTGCGCCGGCAGCGGTCGCACGCTCGTCTTGCCGCTCCATGTTCACCTCGCCTCCGAGCCAGCATAGAAGCCCAGGTGCGTTCCCGGATCCCCGGATCGGCAGCCGTGCCGGCCCGCTCGCCGGAGTAGTGTCCAGCGAAGACGACCCGGCACCGACAAAGGGCCGGGTCGAGCGTAGTCAACACAACGGTCTGGAAATGAAACGATATCTCATCATCATCGCGCTGGGGTTGACCACAACTGCGTGCTCGGCAACGCCTGCGCCGACCACAACCACGGTGCCCCCGCCTCTTCCCGACCTCGAGCTCTCTCAGGACGGTCTCGGCGATGTCGCTTTCGGGCTGTCTCCCGATGAAGTAGTCGCTGAAATGGCCGGGCGCTTCGGCGATCCTGATCACGATACGGATTGGATACCCGCTGAGCCCAATGCCTACGGCTCGTGCCCCGGCGAGACGATGCGGGCAATCGCTTGGGGCAGTCTGGCAGCCATCTTCGTTGACGATGGAACATCCGACCTGGGCGGATACTTCTACACATACACCTACGGCTACGACTACTCGGAGAACACCGGTGGCGTCGATCCGCGTGGTTTGGACCTGAGGACGGCCGAGGGGGTCGGGCTTGGAACGACGGTGGCCGATCTCCGAGCTGCATATGGTCCCGACCTGACTGTCGACGGTGATCAGGTACTCGACACCTGGACCTTCCGCGATGATGCGGCCGGCCTGAAAGGTTTGCTGTCGGGTCCCGATGAAAGCGATGCCGTGACGTTGATCCAGCCGATCGTCGGCTGCACCTGAATCCGGGCAAAAGGAAACCCCGAGGGAGTTTCGACCGAAATCTCCACCCTCTCGGGGATCCTCGCTTCTGGTCGGGCACCTTCCCGGTGAGGGGTTGGGCCACTTCCATCGGCTGCTTCGTAGATGGCCGTGAGGACATCCACCGGCCCGCCCGGCCGCTCCCGGGCCGAAGCCCGAATGCACCCGCGTGTGCCGTCTCCACCGGCGGACGCCGAAGCTCCCGCTGGGGAAACCAGCTGTGATCCTTGGCCCTAAGGCTTGCCGCTCGAGCCGTAGCCCGGCAGCCTTCTTAGATTCGAGCCGAAGCCCTCATCCGAGGAAACCTTCGCACCGCCGATCACCACCGGCGTTCGCCCGCCTCATGAGGTGCCTTCCGCTCCTGCCAGGTGTAACCCTCGCCGGAGTGGCGGTTCGCCTCACTCAGAGGACCGGATGACCCGAAGGTCTTCCGTTGCTTCGGAGGGATAAACCTCCGAGGCGGCTGGACGGACCGAAGCCCCTCCAGTTCTGGCCGGGCCGAAGCCCTTCCAGGGGTTGTCCCGCCGAAGCGGGACGGTTCGCAGAGTCGAGACTCTGCTGGCCATCCAGGCCGAGACCCGTCTGACCGGTTGTCTTCCAGGCCGAAGCCTTTCCGACGGATGAGGCCGAAACCCCATCGTTTGGGATGTCTCCATCCCGGTGCTCCCGGTGCCGGTCCGGTCGGTTTCCCGATCCTTTCCTTCCGAGAACTGCTCCTCCATGGTTGGAGCCCTCGAGGAACGATAACGTACGCCCGACCACCGTAGGTAGTCAACCCAGATCCCTGTTTCGTTTTCGCGAAACTAGCTCTTTATTTCGCGAAGACGGCCGTTGTGGAAAACTACATGCTTGTGGTTTGTGTCGGTACCCCGGCGTATAGTCGGAGCCGTGATGACATCTACAGAGCACCCAGAGCCACAACCGATCTCCGCACCGACCCTGGAGACCCTATCTCCCAGCCGGGCAAGCGACTTCAAGGTCTGTCCGCTCCTATTCAAATTCAAGGCCATCGACAAGATCGAGGTACCGCCGACGGTCTACCAGGCCAGAGGCACGACTGCTCATCTTGCTCTGCAGTGGCTGTTCGATCGCTCCGCAGAGGACCGGACTCCCGAGACGCTCTACGAGCTATTCCGGAAGGCATGGGTCGAACTGCGTGACGAGGAGTTCCCTGATCTGTTCGACAACGTTGCTGAAGAACGCGAATGGGGTATTGAGAGCCTGTCCGTCCTTGCCAACTACTTTCTGGTAGAGGACCCGACATCGTTTGACCCGCTGGATCGGGAGCTCGACATGACCGAGGAGCTCGGAGAGATCACGATTCGCGGAATACTCGATCGAATGGAGGAGGAGCAAGACGGTCTCGTCATCACCGATTACAAGACCGGCAAGGCTCCCCCGGAGAAGTATGCGATCCCCGCGTTCTTCGCATTGAAGATCTATGCGCTGCTCATCAGAAAGCGCACGGGACGCACACCGGCGCGGTTGCGGCTGATGTACTTGAACGGTCCCACCGTCTACGAGATCCCCGTGACCGATCCTCAGCTAGATGCAACCGGCCGCAAGCTCGAAGCTCTGTGGGCGGCCATCAATCGGGCAATCATCAACAACGAATTCCCGGCAAGGCCCGGCAAGCTGTGCGCCTGGTGTCAGTTTCAAAGCCGCTGCCCTGCGTTTGCCGGCGAGACGGAATCCGTCATCGCGTCGTGAACAGTCCCGTTCCGATCGATCCTGGTGGCTGGGCGGACGCCCTGGCCGTCATACGCGGCCCACAACTCGTGGTCGGCGGGCCCGGCACAGGGAAGACAGAGTTTCTGGTGCGGCGGGCCGTCCATCTCATCACCGTTGCCGGCTTCAGACCAGACCAGATAACCGTCCTCGGTTTCTCCCGGCGAGGGGTTGCCGAGGTACGAACCAGAATCAGAGCCGACGTGGCCGGGACGCTCGGCTCACTCGATGTCGCCACATTCCACTCATACGCCGCCCGGCTGGTCGAGCACAACAGCGCCGACGCCGGCTGGGGTGAGAACCCGCAGATCCTCACCGGTCCGGAACAGGTGGCATTGGTGCATGAGCTGCTGAGGAGGGAGACTCCGGCAACATGGTCACCCGCATTTGCGTCAACTGCTCGGCACTCAAACGTTCGCCGGTGAAGTGACCGATTTCATACTGCGGTCTGCCGAGCAAATGCATACGCCCGATTCCATTGCCGATCTCGATCGTGCTGACTGGCGTGGCCTACCGGGATTTCTCGACACCTACCAGGAAGCGCTGCGAGAGCTCGGCCGTATCGACTACGGGACGTTGATAGCAACCGCAGTCCGCATTCTCGAGAGCGGGGCGACTCCTGCGGTGAGCGGCGAGACCTTTGTGCTCGTCGACGAGTATCAGGACACGACAACGGCACAGGTGAGGCTTTTACAAGCTCTGCAAGACACCGGCAGCCAAATACTCGCAGCCGCCGACCCGTATCAATCGATCTACAGCTTCAGGGGCGCGACCGTCGAGAATGTTGCAGCCTTCGAGGCTGATTTTGCTTCACAAGATGAACCGGCCACTCGCTTGCTGCTCACGACCTCGTTCCGGACGCCTGCTGCCATCCTCGATGCCGCGGTCGCCGTCACTTCTGCGGATCTGCCCGGCGCAACCGGCGCGGTTATTCCCGCTGCGGGCCGGGGCGTCGTCGAGGCATACCGATTCGACCAGCAGGTCGAGGAGGCCGATTGGATCGCCTCCGAAGCGCAGCGACTCCATCTCACCGAGGGGATCCCCTACCGCAAGATCGGGGTGTTCGTTCGCAGCAAACGCAGACTGCTCGCCGATCTCTCCAGAGCCCTGGAGAGACGCCACATACCTCATGAGCTTCCGGGGAGCAGGTTGACGGATCAGCCCGCCGTGCGGTTCCTCCTCGATCTGGCCGCAGCTGCCTCGCAATGCGATGGGCTCAATGCCGCTGATCAAGCCATGCGCCGTGTGCTGCTCGGCTCTCGTGTCGGGTTGACGATCGGCCAATACCGGTCCCTGGAACGGCGCGCTGTGGCTGAAGGATCGTGGGCCGGAGCCATCCGGGACGCGCTCCCCGTATGGGCGCCCCTGGCCGGGCTCCTCGAAGATGCACGTTGGGCGGTCGAGGTTCCCGCGATACACGGGGTGTGGCACGTGTGGAGCACGCTCCCCGGCATCGACACGCTGGTGGCCGATCCGGCCGCGGCCGAGGAGAGGGCCGCATGGCGATCACTCTTCCAGGTGCTGACCCGATGGGAGGAGCGCAATCCGGACGGGACCATTCTCGACTACCGCCGTCTCGCCGAAAGCGAGGAGTTCGAAGCTCAGCCACTACTCAGCTACCGGCGCCCGGAGGGCGACTATCTCACCCTTACGACATTGCACCAGGCCAAGGGTCTCGAACTCGACGTGGTCTTCATCGCCGATGCAGTGGACGGTGTATTCCCGGATCTCCGCTCCCGCGACTCGTTGCTGGGGGTCCGGCACCTGCTCCCCCACGTGCCAACCGAAACCGGCGAATACCGTGCGTTCCGGTTGCGAGAGGAGAGCCGGCTGGCGTACACGGCGATGACCAGGGCTCGTCGCCGGGTCATCTGGACAGCAACAGAGCGGGGTCTCGACGAAGCACCAGGCCGCCCCAGTCGCTTCTTCACCAGGATCGCAGAGCTGACCGGTGTCGACCCAGGTCGTCCGCCCGGCCGGGTGCGGGTGTCGCCACCACCACAGCCCGGGGATGGAACCCGCTTACCGGTGACGGCAATCGAGGCAGAAGCTGCGCTCCGTCGATGCCTGGTGGATGTCGCCGTTGCCCCCCCGACCCGGCTGGCAGCTCTGAAAGTGCTGAGCAGTGGAGAGGGCTGGGGATTACGACCGGCTTCCGGATTCGGCGGCGTGCTCGAACGAGGCGCAAACGATGGCCTGCTCGACAAGCAACTGGTGCTCTCCCCATCCCAGGCGCAGGCCTATGAAGGCTGTCCCCGGCGTTACGTGCTCGAGCGGCGGCTCAGGATCGGCTCAGACACATCTCTTCATGCCGGTTTTGGGATGCTCATCCACGATGTACTAGAGAACGTGGAGCGGATCGCGCAGACCGAGGGCCGTGACCACGCCACAGTCGACGAGGCGCTGTCCGAGCTCGAGTCCCGATTCGATCCGGATGACTTCGGGGGCGGGCCTTTTGCGGATTCGTGGCTGGACCGCGGAGTCGACGGTCTCACCCGCCTATATGGGAAATGGCCGGCACGAAAACGGCGGGCCGTCGCCCTCGAGCACACCCTCGAGGCGGACGTGGGAGGAATCAGATGGACCGGGCGAGCCGACCGTATCGACATCGGCCCCGGAGGCCTCATCGTCGTCGACTACAAAACGAGCAAGACCGCCCTCCAGGTTGCCGAGGCCGCACAATCGCTCCAGCTTGGCTTCTACACGCTCGCCGTCGGGCGAGACGGGGATCTATCCGGCTTGGGGCCGGTGATTGGAGCCGAGCTCTGGTACCCGATGGCGGCTACCAAGAGCGTGACGACACGGAAATTCGACATGGCTCTGCTCGATGATGTCGAGACCCGCCTGCAAGCGGTAGCCGGGAGAATCAGTGCCGAGGATTGGACTCCTACGCCGGGCGCACTTTGTGAACGGTGTGCGCTACGCCAGCTATGCCCCGCATGGGCGGAGGGAGGTCCTGGTTTCGCATGACCTTTGTTCCCACATCCGAGCAGAAGGCAATCATCGAATATCCCCTGCTCCCACTGCGGGTCATCGCCGGCGCGGGTACCGGCAAAACGACAACCATCGTGCACCGACTGGCCTACCTCGTCGATCGCGGTCTGCGCCCGGAGAGCGCCGTCGGCATCACCTTCACCAACAAGGCGGCTGAGGAGCTGGCGAGCCGATTGCGTCTGGCTCTCCCCGATCTCGCAGACGCCGGTCGCGAGGTCGAAGTCACCACATATCACGGCTTCGCCTATGGGATCCTTCAGGAGTTCGGGGCCGTGATCGGCATTGAGCGTGACACCGACATAGTCGGGCCCGGCTACGTCAGACAGCTCTTTCACGAGGCGATCGCGGCAGGCAGCTATGAGCTGCTCGATCTCACTTGGATACCGGCGAGGGTGGACGCCGCGTTCGACCTGCAGCGGCCAGCTCGCCCGCAACTTGATCACAGCAGACGACCTCATAGCTGCGGGGCCAACCGATGACATTTCCCGTGAGCGGTTGGAGCTGGCAGGAATCGTCAAGCGCTACGACTCGGTAAAGCGGGAACTCGGGGTGCTCGATTATGGAGACCTGATCCGCTTGACCCACCGACTTGTTGACCGAGCATCCCCAGATCGCAGCCAGAGTCAGGGACCGATACGAGGCTGCTTTGCTCGACGAGTACCAGGACACTGATCCCGCACAGCGGGAGCTGTTGCGAGCAGTCTTCGGCGGCGGGTTCCCGGTGACCGCCGTCGGCGACGCCGATCAGACAATCTACGAGTGGCGTGGCGCCTCCATCACCAACTTCGACAATTTCCCGACCCATTTTCCGCAGCAGGACGGCACTCCGGCGGCAACCTTGCCGTTCACCGAGAACCGGCGCTCTGGTTCGGCCATCCTCGAGGCTGCACACGAGCTACGCGTCGAGCTGTACCGGGGCGAGTCATTTCCACCCTTGCGGCCCATCGAGGGTGCACCACCCGGAACGGTATCGGCGGCTTTCTTCCGGACCGCGGTCGATGAGGCGGAATGGACGGCCGAGGAGATAGCCAGGCTTCACGCTGAAGAGGACGTGCCCTGGAACGAGATAGCCGTCATCTTCCGCAAGAACAACGATATGAGTCTCGTTCGTGACGCACTCCGGGCACTCGACGTGCCGGTAGAGGTTGGTTCGCTCGGTGGTTTGCTCGATCTGCCCGAGGTGGCGGATTTGCATGCCTGGCTACGCACCATCGATCGGCCAGGCGATTCGGTCGCACTTGCCCGCGTCTTGCTCGGGCCCGCATATCGCCTCGGGCTTCGTGACATCGCTGCGCTCAGCCGCTGGATCCGTCCCAAGCGGGCTCTGCTCGGAGACGATCCGGATCTTGGCTGGCCCCTCGTAGAGGCCATCGACCAGCTCGACGAGATCGAGGGCCTGAGTACCGAAGCGACCAGACGCTTGCTTGGATTCCGCAAGCTGTACCGGCAGTTCCTCGAGCTGGCACAAGGATCATCTCTCGTCGATCTGTGCCGCCGGATCCTCGACGAGACGGGCATTTGGAGTGAGGTCGAAGCAAGAGACCCAAGCTCTGCGTTGACGGCCAGAGTCAACCTGTTCCGATTCCTCGACCTGGCTGAAGAGTGGAGCCCGTTGCGGGGAAGACCCACCCTCGAAGCATTCCTCGCCTACCTGGAGCTCATCGTCGATGAGAGATCGGCAGCAGAGCTGGACACGGCCAATGTCGGCTCGGAGGACGCCGTTCTTCTCATCACCGTGCACAGGGCCAAAGGCCTCGAGTGGGACACCGTGTTCCTGCCCGCGCTGGCGGAAGGCATCTTTCCTCATAAAGGCGGGATGCTCGATGATCCCGCCGCTCTCGCTCGCTTCGTGCCATACAAGCTCGCGACTCGAACCGCCTGTAGCCCCTGGCCTCGAAGGCGAGGAACGACGAGAAGCTCTCCGAGCAATCATCAATCGCCAGGAATGGCGCACCGCCTATGTCGCAGCAACCCGGGCTAAGACCCGGCTGTATCTGAGCGGTGCCCACTGGCACGGCACCGCCAAGCGGCCCCGCTCTCCCAGCCCTATTCTCGAGGCGGTCGCGAGGACCGAGGGCATCGAACTCGAGCACCGTGTCAGCGAGCCCGGAGAGCGCCCCGAAACACTGTCGATCGTCTCAGCGGCCGGCGCACCCGACCCCCTCTTCACCGACGGCTGGGAGCACGCTATGCGAGCAACCCTTGCCGATTCGCGATGGCCGGGGACCCTCGATGGCGTCGATCCGAAGGCCTACGATGCGGCCGTGGACCAGATTCAAATGATCCTCGACGATATGCCGGCCGCCCCAGCGGGTGACCACGAAACACCCGGCACGGACACCTCGGTCACCGGTCTGGTCACACTCGCCGGTTGCCCGCAGCGGTTCTACTGGTCCGAGGTCCAACCGTTGCCACGCCGTCCCGCTCCTGAAATGCAGCGGGGTGTGAAAGTCCACCGGCTCATCGAGCGTCACGGACGAGGGGAAATGCCTCTCGACGAGCTCACCGACGATCTCTACGACGTCACCGAATCGGACGAGCCTGTGCGTGGAGGGCCTGATCCCTATCAGGTCTATCTGGGCTCTCGGTTTGCCGGCTTGAAGCCACGATTCGTGGAGGCTCCCATTGACATCGGGCTGCCTTCGGGCCGGATCCGCGGCCGGATCGATGCCGTCTACGAACCGGACCCCGGGCACTGGGAAATCGTCGACTTCAAATCGGGACGTAACAGAGGCTCCGAGGCCGCATTGGTTCAGCTGGAGGCCTATGCCGTTGCCGCATCCGATCGGGCGCTCTCAGCCAACCCCCCCGAGGAGATCACCGTCACCTTTGCCTATCTCGGCGGCGGAGATCTCGAAGAGGTCACTCACACGGCAGACGACAATTGGCTCGCTGCAGCCAGAGACCATCTCGACGCTCTACTGCAACGGGCGTCCGGCCCCGAGTTCCCGCAGACGCCGTCTGATGCCTGCCGCCGTTGTGACTTTCTCAGATTCTGTGAGTCGGGTCGCGCCCACGTCGCTCACTGAACCTTCCCGTCTGCGACATCGATGACAATCGTGACGGGTCCTGCATTGAGCAGATCGACATCCATCATCGCACCAAACTGGCCGGTAGCAACGGTGACCCCACGATCAGAAATCATGGACACCACCTCCTCGACCAATCGTGTCGCGACCTCGGGATGAGCAGCATCGGTGAATGAAGGTCGTCTGCCCTTCCTGATATCGGCGAGAAGCGTGAACTGACTCACCACCAGCACCGCACCTCCGATGTCGGTGACCGACAGATTCATCCGCTGCTGATCGTCGGGGAAGATGCGAAGCCCGAGGGTCTTTTCGACAAGCGCCGCGGCCTCGGCAGTGCCGTCGTCATGCCCGATACCAAGCAAGACCAGGAGACCTGGCCCGATCGCACCGACGGTGTCCCCTGCGACAGTTACTGTTGCATGATCGACTCGTTGAATGACTGCTCGCATGACGAGAATGTAGCGGACACCGGAGCATGCATTGATGTCCACCTTGGCCACTGCCAAGAGTATCCGAGATAGCTTCGAGGTAACAACGCCATGTTCGAGCCGGCACACAAGCAGGACCCTGGGTGGTGGCCTGCGGCTACGGCGTCTACCGCTTGCTCCCGTCCCCATCTGGAGCGTCGTCAGGTCCAGTTGTGTAAGCGGGGTCTGTCGATCGATCTGCTGGATTGCCTGGGACCCTTGCTAGCCCCCGGTGACGAAGTCGATCAGCTGCTCGATGGCATTGACCAATGGCGTTTCGACATCTGTGTATGACGAAACCCTGCTGAGGACCGACTGCCAGAAGCGACCCGGATCATCCCGCTGGTTCAGTGCGGCGATGACGCCTTCCTTCCAGGGCTGCCCCCTGGGCACGTCCGGCCAGGCCCGAATTCCCAGTCGTTCCGGTTTCACCGCCTGCCAGATATCGACATACGGATGGCCGCAGATGAGCACGTTGGAATCTGTGATGCCTGCGGCGATCCGGGATTCCTTCGATCCCTCAACCAGATGATCGAGCAAGACGCCCAGCCGCCGGCCCCGCCCCGGATTGAACCCATACACCGCGGCGACCAGATCGTCTGCGCCGTGCAGCGGCTCGACGACGATACCCTCGACTCGTAGATCGTCACCCCAGATCTTCTCGATCAGCTCAGCATCGTGGATCCCCTCCACCCAGATCCGGCTGGCGCGCGCCGTCCTGGCCTTCACAGGGCCAATGTCGACGGATCCCGATGCCGTGAATTCGAGAGCCGCATCGCTTTGCCAGTCGCCCTCGACCAACTCGACCGGCTTCCCGCGGTACAGCATCACCCCGGGATGCGGCTTGAACTCGTGAACGTTTCCGTCTTGATCGCACAGCACCACTCGCTGGCCGAGTGTGAACCCGACAACGCGCCCCGAGACCCGGGACGGGCGATGCACAAGCTCGAGGTCTCGGGTAACCGGAACTCTCGGATAGGCGCGCGCGGCGGCAGCGTCGGCGAGCACGTCTTTTGAGGTCCAGCTTTGTGAAGCCATCGCCGGCGAGCGTAGCGACCCGCGCTGGCAATCCTGCGGAACTCAGGCTTCGGTTTCCAAGCCGGTGCTGTTCCCGGGCGCATCCCCAGAGTTACCGGGACCAGACCCATCATGACCCGGCGCATCCCCAGAGTTACCGGGACCAGACCCATCATGACCCGGCGCATCCCCAGAATTCCCGGGACCAGACCCATCATGACCCGGCGCATCCCCAGAATTCCCGGGACCAGACCCATCATGACCCGGCGCATCCCCAGAATTCCCGGGACCAGACCCATCATGACCCGGCGCATCCCCAGAATTCCCAAGACCGTTGTCGACTAGACCAAAATCATCGGGGCCGGGCTTGTTGGGACAAGCTTCATTCGGGTCGAATGGTCCCCCGACGTGCGATGCCGCCGCTTCGGCAACGCAGTCGGACCATGCCTGGACGGCGGCAACGTACGCAAACACCGGGTCGTCGAAGTCAACGGTCTGCGCATCGGGCTCTTCGGTGGTTGCCGTGGCAGCGACAATGGCCGAAACGGGAGCATCGGAAGCCGGAGCCGATGTGGTCTGCACTGCCTGGACTACCGTGGTGGCCACCGGAGCGTTGTCCGGGCTGTCGTGACTGAACACGGTGGTAGCCGCCGCACCCCCTACCGCCGCCAGCGCCACTGCACCGAGCAATCCCTTGACGAAGAGCCCCGACGTTATGAGAGCGAGAAATGGCGCACGTCTCGGTCGCCGCCGCGGCGCTGGTGCTGTGGCGTCTGCCGAGTATTGATTCAAACCGCACGCGGCGCAGAAGCTGGTGCCGCGCACACGAACCGCGGCGTTGTCGCCACAGAGCACGCACCGCTCGTTCATCGTCACGTGAGCCATTCCCAAACTACCGATCGTTGATCGAAGGCTACTCTGAGCATTGTCCAAGGTCGAGACCGTATTCTCGCGCTCTCACATGTGAACATTCTGGGAATTGGGATCATTGGTGTGGAGAAATCTGTTCAAAGCCATATGATCTCAACAATGACAGATATCGAACAGATTCTCGTCGTCGACGACGAGCCGATGGTCCGCGAGGTCGTCGTAGCGTATCTCGAGCGCGAAGGGTTCCGGGTCGACGAGGCCGGCACAGGCCGAGCAGCGCTGAAGTGCATCGAGGAATCCCCTCCAGACCTGGTGGTGCTCGATGTGATGCTTCCCGAGGTCGATGGCTTCTCAGTCCTCACCGAGCTGCGAAGAAACGGGAACATCCCGGTCATATTGCTCACAGCACGAACGGAGGAAGCCGACCGGGTTCTCGGCTTGGAACTTGGTGCCGATGACTATGTCGTGAAGCCTTTCTCCCCGAGAACTGGTTGCCCGGGTTCGTTCGGTGCTTCGTAGGTCAACGGTTCCTGAGAAATCTGCCGAGGTACTCGAGTTCGATGGCTTGACGATCAATGAGCAGGCTCATGTCGTGATGCTCGACGGCGTTGAGATCGAGACAACTCCCAAGGAATTCGATCTACTTGCGTTTCTGGCGCGATCGCCCCGCCAGGTCTTCTCCCGTGGTCAGTTGCTGGAGCAGGTGTGGGATTCATCGGCCGATTGGCAAGATCCATCCACGGTAACCGTCCATGTGCGCCGCCTCAGGCGCAAGCTGGAGAGCGACCAGGAGAACCCTCGTTGGATCACGACCGTGTGGGGCGTCGGATACAAGTTCGAGCCATGAGATACAAGGCGTTCCTGTGGCTTCCCCTCGCCGTCATCTTTGCGCTGTGGCTGTTCGAGATCACAATGCACCCGTCGGCCACCGAGCGCTCACGTCTTGCGGTTGTCTTCCTCGTTCTTGCCGCAGTCGCGGCGCTTGCGGTATTCCTTCTCCCCCGCTGGTCGCTGCGCGCCCGGTCTATCCGCTTCTCGATAGTCGCCGTGGGCATGATCTCGTTCCTAATCGTTGCCGGGACGGCCATACTGGCTGCGCAGGAGATGTTCTTGTCCTCACACGACCTCCAATTGCTTCTGGTCGTGCTCGGCTTCGGACTCGTTGCATCATTCGGATTTGCCTACGCCGTATCCCGACCAATCACTTCGGATTTGCGCCAGATCGCAGCCGCGGCCCAGCACGTGGCGTCGGGAGACTTCAACGTGATGACGTCGGTTACACGGTCGGATGAGGTCGGTGCACTGGCGATTGCCTTCGACGCGATGACCGAGGATCTCCATACCGCCGAACATCAGCGGGAAATCGCCGACGCGGCACGACGCGAGTTCCTGACCGCGGTGGGCCACGACCTCCGTAGCCCACTCGGATCACTCCAGGCAGCTGTTGAGGCGCTACAGGACGGGGTTGCATCTGATCCCGACCGTTATCTGAAATCGATGGAGCGTGATGTCATCGCCCTGCACCACCTGGTCGACGACGTCTTTCTCCTGGCACGACTCGAGGCTGGAGCCGTCGAGATGGATCTACAGGCCGTTGACATCACCGAGGTGGCCGACGAAGCAATCGAAGTTCTCCAGCCGACGGCTCGGAGGCTCGGGGTCAACGTGGAACTCGACGCACCCGGCTCGATAACGACCACCACTGCTCCTGAGGCTCTGGGGCGCGTGATGCGCAACCTCATCGACAATGCCATTCGGCACTCGGCCGGGCACGTCGTCGTCACCTTGATGCACGCAGAGAAGCTCACTGTGACGGTCACAGACAACGGCGAGGGTTTCCCGAAGGACTTCGTGGATCGAGCATTCGAGAGCTTCAGCAGGGCGGATGCTGCTCGAACACGGGACGGATCCGGAACCGGTCTTGGGCTTGCCATCGCCCACCGTTTTGTCACCGCTCTCGGCGGCGTCATCCGCGCCGAGCCCGGCCCGGGCGGGTTTGTCGAGTTCAGCCTTCCCCGTAGCGACGCTTAATCAATCCGCAATACCCTCGCAAGGGATCGGCAAGATCGATCCCCAACCATGCATCTCATCCAACCACGGAGATGAAATGCGAAAACTCGCTCTGATCCTTGCCCTTGCCCTGTTGCTCGCCGCTGCGGTGGCTCGGGTGAGGACGACGCAGCAACAGCAACAACGACAACGACAACCACGGTGGCCGACCAATCCAACGATCAGATGACCGACGACAACATGACCGACGATCAGATGACCGACGAAAACATGGCAGACGACACCATGACAGACGACACATGACAGACGACACCATGACAGACGACACCATGACCGACGACACCATGGACAGACGACACCATGGCAGACGACACCATGAGCCACGACGCCGTCACATTCACGGTCACGATCACCAATCACTCAGACAGCGCAGGGCTGGCAACTCCACTCTCGCCAGGTGCCTTACATCATTAGTACCTCGATGGATACTCTCTTCACAGAGGGGGGCGTTGACCGTGGCGAGGGACTCGAGTCGCTCGCCGAGGACGGTGACCCGACGGCGCTGATCTCCGATCTGTCGGCGATGTCCAACGTCCCGGCATCGGGCGTGTTCAACACCCCCGATGGTGCCGATAACTGCGGGCCCTGCTTTGCCCAACGACAGCTACAGCTTCACGTTCGAAGCTACGCCGGGTGACTACCTCTCGTTTGCCACAATGTTCGTCCAATCGAACGATTGGTTCTTCGCACCAGCGTCGAGCGGCATCAACCTCTTCCCCGACGACACTGCGATATCAGGTGACATCACCCAAATGGTGTCGTTGTGGGACGCCGGGACCGAGGTCGATGAGGCGCCCGGGGAGGGCCCAAACCAGGGAGCCCGCCAGACCGGCCCCAACACCGGAGACGCCCAGGGTGCCCCGATCACCACAGTCGATGGATACGACGGTGCGATAGCGGTCACGATCGCCACGAGCTGAACCGAACGAAGCGGATCAGGCACCGCCCGAAAGTCGATCAGAGGTGGTGCCGCCTGGTGCGGCGCCACCTCTACAATCTCCGGCGTGATCCGCAAGACCCCCATCCATGTTCTGCGCGGCTTCCTCATGGGAGCCGCCGATGTAGTCCCCGGAGTATCCGGAGGAACCATTGCGCTGGTCCTCGGCATCTACGAGCGGCTGGTCTCGTCAATCCGCTCAGGCAGCTCCGCACTCGGGCACATAGTCCGTGGGGATCGGGCCGGCGCGGTCAGCTGGCTGAAGAAGGTCGATTGGGCCTTCCTCATCCCACTGCTCGCCGGGATCCTGCTTGCAGTTATCTCTCTGGCACACCTAATCGAAACCTTGCTCCGCGACCAACCCGAAGAGATGGCGGGGCTGTTCACAGGCCTCATCGCAGGATCGGTGATCATTGCGTGGCGGTTGGTCCGGCATTGGGACACGTCCGCCATCGTCATCCTCATCGGTATGTCGGTGGCA
Source organism: uncultured bacterium (assembly GCA_963731695.1). Lineage (GTDB taxonomy): Bacteria > Actinomycetota > Acidimicrobiia > Spongiisociales > UBA5794 > JAAETI01. Next base: position 26,515 of record CAVSWM010000007.1, read on the forward strand.
ATGTTTCTCCTACTCGGGCTCCGAGAGGGCACATCGGATGACTCTGTCAGCCAGCTGGCTAACCCGGCGATATGGGCGTTCTTCCTGGCCGGTGCCGTCGCAATCTGCGCAATGATCCTTCCGGGAATCAGCGGGTCGTTTCTGCTCGTCCTTCTCGGGATGTACGGGCCCGTGCTTGAAGCCGTCAATGACCGGGCGTTTTTCACGCTGATCGTGCTTGCCGCCGGCATGGTGCTGGGACTCGCTTTATTCTCCCAGCTTCTGAGCTGGCTGCTCGAGCATCACCACGACAACGTCGTTGCCGGGCTCATCGGATTGATGGCCGGATCGCTACGGGTGCTCTGGCCGTGGCCAGATGGCCTTGACAGCACCGCGCTCGGTGCTCCGGGCTCCAACCTGGTTGGGGTCTCTCTGCTCGCCGTTGTCGCCCTCGTCTTTGTCATCGCACTGGGCCGCCTCGGAACGAGGCCTGCCGACCAGAGCTAGCTGCTGAGCCGAAAAGGGTCGAAGTCTCTCCTGGTGGCGCTGTAGAGGATGGCGTCGGCGACATACTCGATGGGTACCCGGTAGTTGCCGGCCTCAACGGTTCTGGCAAGTACCCAGAGCCGCTTTGTTCGATCGTCGCGCCTTGCAGCTTCCACAGAAGCACTATCGGCAGATCCGGGGGTGATACTTGAATCCGTGCGGGAATCAGCGGACGAGTTGATTGAGACCTCGTTTCAAGTAGCGACCATGATCGGGCTGACCGTGGTACTGACCATCAGCGATGATGACCTCGCCACGCGAAAGCACGGTCTCGATTCTGCCGGTCAATACCATGCCCTCAAAACATGAGTAGTCAACATTCATGTGATGCGTGGCCGCCGAGAGCGTATCGGTGGCGACGGGGTCAACAATGGCGATATCTGCGTCAGAGCCCACCGCGATTGTGCCTTTTTGGGGATATATACCGTACATCTTCGCCGGATTAGTGGATGCGATGTCGACCATCCGGTTGAGCGAGAATCGCTTGTCGGCCAGAGCGGCGTGGATCAGCAATGGGAAGCGATGCTCAACAACCGGCAGCCCGTTCGGGATCTTGGTGAAATCGCCACGACCAAGCGTCTTCTGCCCCTCGAAGTCAAACGGGCAATGGTCGGTGGCAACTACCTGGAGGTCATTGTTGGCCAGCGCTCGCCACAGCGCATCTTGATGCCCGTCTGCCGGATCGCGCAATGGCGGAGAGCACACGTACTTGGCGCCTTCAAACCCCTGATCGAGCAAGGACAGCTCGAGGAAGAGGTACTGCGGACATGTCTCTCCGAAGACGTCGCTGCCACGAGCTCGTGCGGCTGCAATCTCCTCGACCACCTGCTTGGCGCTGATGTGGACGATATACAGCGGTGCCCCGATTAGCTCGGCGAGCAGAATGGTGCGATGGGCAGCCTCCCCCTCCATCTCGGCGGGCCTGGTCAAAGCGTGGTAGATGGGTGCGGTGTCACCTCTGGCAATTGCCTGTTCTCGGAGTAGATCGATGGCCGATCCATTCTCGGCATGCATCAGGATTGTGGACCCATTGCCCGACGCCCACTGCATCACCTTCATCAGCTCGGCATCGGTTGAGTAATAGACCCCGGGGTAGGCGGTGAACAGCTTGTAGGAGGTGACGCCCTCCTTGAACACGGCATCGAGTTCGGCAAGCGATTGCTCGTTGACATCGCCGACGATCTGGTGGAAACCGAAGTCAATCGCCGATTTGCCTGCGGCCTTGGCCATCGTCTCTTCAAAGCTCCCGATGAGCGAATCGCCCTTCATCTGGATCGGGAAGTCGATGATCGTGGTTGTGCCGCCCCAGGCCGCAGCTCTGGTGCCCGTCTCAAAGGTGTCCTTCGATGTCGCGGCGCCAAATGGGATTTCCATGTGCGTATGCGCATCGACCGATCCCGGAAACACAAGTTTGCCGGAAGCATCGATTACGTTTGCGTCTGCAACTTCAGGGGAGCCGGCTCCCAGGAGCGCGACGATCTTCTCCCCCTCGACCAACACGTCCGCCCGCATGGTCTCGGCCGCAGTCACGACTGTGCCGCCTTTGATGAGAATACGAGTCAATGCGACCTCCTTTAGACGCATGCTACCGAGCGCGGCGGACGGCCCCTCCACCAGGCGTGGTCGACACGACTATTCCGAGGAATACACCGCCCCGCGTTCATGCAAACTGCGGATCCGCGCCGGCCCGTAGCCGAGCGCTCCGAGGATCTCGTCGGTATCCCCGCCCATTGGCGGCGTCGGATCAGGCCGCCCTGGCTTTGTGCGTGAGAAGCGCGGTGCCGGGGCTGGTTGGATGATCCCGTCAATCTCGGTAAACACTCCCCTGGAGCGATTTATCGGGTGGTCGGGCGCCTCGCTCATACTCAGCACCGGCCAGACACAGGCATCGGTGCCGTCAAACAGCATCGTCCACTCGTCCCGGGACCGGGTCAGAAAGACTCGCTTCATGAGGTCACGCAGCTCGGGCCAACGACTGCGGTTGTACTGGTCGGCGACACTGAACCCATCGATACCTGTCACGTCGAGCATCGTGGCAAAGAACTGGGGCTCGAGTGGCCCCACAGACATCCACTCACCGTCCTTGGTCTCATAGGTGTCATAGAACGGGGCGCCACCGTCGAGGAGGTTGGCCCCCCTACCCTTGTCCCAGACGCCGAGAGCCTTCATCTCATAGAACATGGTCATCAGTGAGGCAGCACCGTCGATCATCGCGGCGTCCACGATCTGGCCGCTGCCCGATGTGCTGCGTTCGACAAGCGCTGCGAGAACGCCCATCACCAGGAACAGTGCCCCACCCCCGAAATCACCCACAAGATTGAGCGGAGCGATCGGTTTCCCACCTGCTTGACCGATAGACCCGAGAGCCCCGGACACCGCCACATAGTTGATGTCGTGCCCGGCCCGGTCCCGCTGTGCACCTTGCTGCCCCCAACCGGTCATCCGGCCGTACACCAGACGAGGATTGATATCCAGACATGGCACGGGGCCGATGCCGAGCCGCTCGGCGACTCCCGGCCGCATGCCTTCGATCAATACGTCAGCGGTGGCAACGAGATCGAGACACACCGTGACGGCTTCAGGGTCCTTCAGATTCAGCCCGACCGAGCGCCGGTTGCGACCGGTGAGCCGGTCAATTCCCTGCAGCCCTCCCCCGGGGCGGTCCACCCGGATGACGTCGGCACCCAGATCACCAAGCAGCATCGCCGCATATGGCGCGGGTCCGATACCGGCAAGTTCGATGACACGTACCCCCGCCAATGGACCCATGCGGAGAGTGTAGGGAAGACCTTCCCGATGCCGCAGATCGCTTATGCGCTCACGTCCTGAAGCAGATACTCGATAACGTCGGCAGCGGTGTAACTATCTGCACCCGGCTTGAGGAATCGTGCCACGTTCGCCACGTCATCACCCGACGTGACCAACGGCAGTTCCGGTTCGCCGCTCTTTTGGATCTGCCCCAACCCGATGCTCGCGAGCAGCGCGTTACAGACGCACTTTCTGCCCACCGTCTCTGCCTCATCTCCACCCTTTCGGATGAAGTCGCGTACCGGCTCGGAGGGGCACCTCCACCCAACTGTGTCGTCGTCGATTAGGTAGGCAGTACGTAGGTAGCCCAGATCGCAAACCCTTTCCCGCTTGTCGTAGATGTTTTCCTCCGACATGGTGTCCGCCATGGGCACGACCTTGAAGGGGAAGCCGGTTGGCGAGGCCAGCGGGTCGGTGAAGACCTCCGCGGTACCCGCCTTGCTCCTGGCAACCACCGCCTTTTTGAGCTCTGCGGAGAATCCGGACTCATCGCTGTAGGCAAATGCTGTGCCCACCTGGACTCCGGTCGCACCCGCTTGGAGTGCTTCGACCACTCGCTCCGGTTCGGCGTAGGAGCCTGCCAACCAGAAAGGAAGCCCTACCGCGGCAATCGCATCGAGGTCGGCAACATCACGCTCCCCATAAACGGGCTCACCTTTGACAGATAGCTCGAGCTTGCCCCGCGGCGGGGCGTTGTGGCCGCCTGCCGTCGGGCCCTCAACGATGAACCCGTCGACCTGGCCGGTTGCGTTCTTCGCCAGCATCTTGGCCAGCACGGCTGAGGATATGATCGGGAAGAACTTCGGGCGCTTCAGCTTCGGCGCAATTCCCTTGAAATACTCGGCCGGATCAAACCTGAGCCAGAACGGCTTCTCCTTGTCCGCTCCCTTGACATCGAGTTTGATCGCCGCCTCTTCACCCGCTGCCAGCTTGTCGAGAACACCGGGTATCTCCCTCGGGATACCCGCTCCCATCAAGACCGCGTCTACTCCCGCGAGCATCGCACCGTATAGCGACGGAATTGTGGGGGCCTGAATCTTGGTGAGGAGATTGACGCCGACCATCCCGTCGTGGCCCTCTCTGGCGAGGAATACCTCGACGAAGTTCGACAGCACCTGCAGGTCGAGCAGGTTGCGTGAGGGCTTGAGCCGCCCCATCGGGTGGCTCTTGAAGCGTTCCTTGAGCTGCTTGCCGCCTTCGGAGAAATACTTGTCGAAGACGCGCTTGACCACCTCGGGAATCGGGAAGTGAGCCGCCGCCCTACGAATGTGGCCGCCGATGTCGCCTGCCTGCAGGCGCCGCACCAATACAACATCGAGGCCCGTGCCGGACACCACGCCCAGCTGACCGAGGCGCGATACTGTATTGGCGAGTCGCCAGTCCGAAACGGCGACCCCCATGCCGCCCTGGATAATGATGGGGAGATCAGGTTTTCTCACACCACGAATAGTAGATGTTTGTCGCTGGCCCACAAGCGACTATTCGCGCACCACCCTGGTATCTCCAGTCACCGGGTTTCGCTCCAGCTCTATGAGATCTTCGATCCGTTCTCGCAATTCAGGCACGTGGCTCACGATCACCACCAGCCGATCGGACTGATCGGCAATCAGCGTCTCGATGCCCTCCATGGCAAGATCGAGGTGTTCGGGATCCAGAGTACCAAAGCCTTCGTCGAGGAAGAACGCATCGAGCCGGCCACCGGTGCCCGCAACCATTTCCGCAAGGGCGAGGGCCAGACCAAGCGACGCCAGGAAGGTCTCTCCTCCGGAAAGGCTGTCGGCCCTCCTGGTCGCATCGGCTGCAGTCAGGTCGAGGATGTCGAATTGATCGTCGGCGAAGCGGTACCTGCCGGCGCTGAGACGCTGAAAGTGCTCACTGCCGAGCTCGGCGAGACGAGTGCGCTCGTCGTCGAGCAGAAAGCGGATGAAGCGGGAGTCGGTGAGATCGTGGTTGATCCGGCCGAAAACTTCGACCCTGGTCTCCAGTGCGGCCCGTTCCTCGGTGAGCTCTCCGGCCTTTGCCAGCTCAGCCTCGTCACCCGCGATGCTCTTGTCGAGACGATCGATTCGATCCGACACCACGGCCACCGCGGCCGCGGGATCCCCTGACACCCCGGCCTCGTCGAGCAATCTGAGACGTTCTTCGTTGATCTCCCGTACATCTCGCTTGGCGTCCGCAAGCTCGCGACGCAGGCCGTCGGTTGATTCGGACCACGTGTTCCTGAACATGGTCAGTGCGATTCCGAGCGACTCCGGATCGTCTCCGACAGCGATCTCGACTTCGAGACGAGCAGCCAGCTCGGTGAGTCGCATCCGAAGATCTTGGAGCAATCTGGCGGCGTTCTGCTCATCACGGATCGCCTGATCGTGCTCCCTCCGGGCCTGGTCCGTCGTCCGCTGCGCAGCGTCTCGGGCGCTGACCAGAGATTCATACTCGAGTTTGCGGGCGGCAAGCATCTCAGCTGCATCGCCGGGACCGAGGATCGCCTCGAGTTGTTGGTTCGTCTCTTCGAGATCGCTCCGGGCACGTTCGATGTCTTCGCCGGCCCCGGCCAGCTGAGCGGTTGCGGCCTCGACCCGCTGGCCGGCAGATTCAGCCTGGCCCCTGACCCGCTCGAGTGCCGTCAGGACATCGGTGTAAGCCTTATCGGCATCGGTCCTGGCGGTCCGTGCTGCCGCGACTGCCGCCTCGAGTTGCGCGAGATGGGGATCGCCGGCCTTTCCTGGTAGCGACGAGACTGGTTGATCACACACCGGGCAAGGCTCGTCGATCTCGAGCCCATTGCGGAGTGTGGCTGCCATGTCTGCGTGACGTCCGGCGTCGAGCGCGGCCACCGCCTCCTCGAGGGCTCTGGCTGCCTGGTAAGCGATCTCGTGCGTCTTGTGACGAGTTTGCTCGGCTCCGCGCATCTGTTCCCGTGTCTGCTGCTGATCGGCTTCAGCCTCAGCGAGCAGTCTCTGCGCAGCGGAAAGACGCCTGTCGGCGTTTGCGACCGCCTTGTGTTGCGGGCCGGCCGCTGCCAGAAGCCCGGCCGCCCGATCCAACAGTGCCGGCTCGCCCTCATCGTTTGCCTTCTGGAGGGCAATGTCGGCTATCTGCAACTGCTGCTGCGCTTGGTCGAACGATGCGGCGAGGTCGACACGACGATGGGTGGCGGCACTCGCCTCGGCGATGGAACGTGCGGCTGCTGCTACGTCTGGCAGGTTTGCGGCCTGCGCATCGAGCATTTCAACGCGGCTGGACGCTGCTTCGATCACCTTTTCGATTGCCGTCCGGCGTTCCGTTAGCGCGGACTCAGCCTCGGCGGTCTTCGACAGCAGCGCATGTCTGGCCCTGGCTGTGGCGAGTTCGTCGGTGCTCTCGTTGAGCCGCGCCGCGATTTCATCAAACCGTTGCAGCCTGACACCGATCCGTTCCAGGTTCAGCTCTGCCTCGTCGCGTCGCTCCTTGGCGAGAGCCTTCATCCTGTCGACACGGTCGTGACCAAACACACCCTTGAGCACGCGGTCCCTATCGGCGGGCCTGGCCTGGAGAAACTCGGCAAAGCGCCCCTGGGCCAGCAGCACGGACCTCTCGAATGCGGCATAGTCGAGGCCAAACAGCTCGACAATCTTGTCGTTGACCTCGCCTTCCAACGTCAGCTTCTCGACGGGCTCGCCGTCCGGGTCCTCATATCGGTAGAGAGCGTGACGGCTGGGGCCCTTGATCCGGATCGACCGGTTCACCTCCCACAGCTCACCCTCCACCTCAAAACGTAGGGAGACGGCGGCATCAGCGGCACGCTGATTGATCAGCGTCTTGGTTGCGGTGGCGATACGCGGCGTACGCCCGTACAACCCGAAGACGATGGCATCGAGGATCGATGATTTGCCGCTCCCAATGGGGCCGACGATGCCGACAAGGCTGCGATCAGCGAAGTTGAAAATGTGCTCACCGGAATAGGAGCGGAAATTACGGACCCTCAACTCAAGAGGACGCATAGCCGACTTCTTCCATCACTTCGCGAAATCCGGCGATCAGCTCCTCGGAGGCTGCAACTCCTTCAGCAGCTATGTAGTACTCGCGGTACAGCTCGTCGAGCGCCTTGCCAGCACGGAGACTGGCGTCGGTTTCGACACGGGGGTAATCGGCGCGCACGTGAACCAGGTGGTCAAATTCCTCATGAGCCCGGTCGACCAGTCCCGGGTCGGGGCCCGCAGTCTGTACCGTGAGGTCGAGATAGCCCTCGTGGATATCGTCGCGCCGGATCAATTCGGCCCACTCGCCTTTCAACCGCAGCAACCGCCGCCCCGCGGTCAACGGGATGGAACGCACCGACGCGGGCCGTCCCGGCTCCACCGTGACAACCACAACCCGCTTTTGCTCACCCGCCTCACCAAAATCCAACTCCAACAGCGATCCGGCGTATTCGGCGGGAACCTTCGCCCCCGGGACCGGCTGGGGAGCATGGATGTGCCCGAGGGCGACGTACTGAGGGCCGGGCGGGATCGCCTCGCTGGTTGCGGCATAGGCCTCGCCCATGTGTAACGATCGCTCACCACGAGGGGCGCCGTGACCGTGCACTTTGGCACCGCCGACCAGAAAATGGGCGACCAGGAACTGGACTGCGTCGGTCCCGGCCAGCTCGGCTGCGTGCACCGAATACGCCTCCGAGATGGCACGGAGCCGGTCGGCGTACTTCTTGTAGTGCTCGGAGATCTCATCCCAGATGTGAAATGCCCGACCTTCACGCAGAAAGGGGAAGCAGCTCACTATGGCCCGTCCGCCGGGGGTCGCTATGTCGAGCACGCCGCCCTGGTCTGGCCGCTTGATGTCACCAACCAGGTGGATGTTCTGTGGTGCGAGGAAAGGCGCAAGCGCCTCGAAGAATCCCGCCGAGTCGTGGTTCCCGGCGATCACCACAACCGGTCGCCGCCCTCCGTCGGTCAGCCGGACCAGACCCCTGAGGCCTATGTCGAGCGACTCGATCGGTGGCACCGGGCGATCGAAGAGATCACCGGAATGCAGGACTAGATCGATCGCCTCGGAATCGGCAATATCGACGACCTCGTCGAGCACGGCCCGATACTCGTCTCTCCGGTCAAAACGCCCCAGCCGCTTGCCGATGTGCCAGTCAGAGGTGTGCAGTACTTTCACAGGCCTGCGAACGGATCGCTGTCGCTGGAATCGACCTCTTCCTTACGGGTCGCCCACGCCGGGAACGGGAACTCCACCACGAGCGGAACCGGCAACGCCGGCTGGCTGACCACCATCGTGCCCGGTTTCAGAAGCCGCGCCCTAGCCCGTGTCGACGGGAGCATCCACCCGTACTCCGAGCGCTCCGCCTCAGCAGCGTCCAGCCTCCCGGCGACCCGAATAGCCGCGTTCTCCATGACCTCCGAGGCGACACGGGATGCCGTCTGCTGGGCACCTACGAGCAAGACGCCGAGCGAACGTCCTCGCTGGGCGATGTCGATCAGCATCTCCTTGAGCGGGCTGTTGCCCTCCCTGGGGGCATACTTATTCAACTCGTCGAGGACGATTACTGACAACGGCAGCCGCTGCCCGGTCTGTTCCTTCTCGGCAAATGTCTCGGCAAGAAGCGCGCCGACCACGAAGCGCTGCCCCAGGTCATGAAGGGTCTGGATGGCGACAACGGTCAATTGCGCCGAACGCCTATCGATGTGGCGGCTATCGCCTGCCCGAACGAGATGCCCGAGCCGGTGGGCCGCAGAGTGGAGGCGGCGCACAAATGCCGACACGGTCCCGGGCTGCACCCTGCCCGTCCATTTCTGGTCTGGCTCGCCGTCTTCAGGGTCGACAAACTCCTCGACGGCTGCCACCAGGGTGCGCAGATCGGTGATGATGCGTTCGCCCGGGTTGGGTATGACCGATGCACCCGGGACGTGGCCTTCGCTGGGGTCCCGGAGCACGACGGCCCCCGGCCTGGCTTCGACGTCGATGGCAAACCGCTGCAGCTGGGAGCGGACCCGTTCCTCGATGAACGGGATCTGATTGCGGCTATCTGACGCGTCTGTGAATAGGAACCGGAGCAGACCCCCGTCAATGAACTCACGCGGAGTCCAGCCAAAGGCGTTCACACCTTCCTGGCGCCCACCGGTGTCCGGGATGACGACATCGCCACTCTGCACCCGCGGCGGTGCCCAGAAAGAAACAGAGGGGAATGGCCCTGGCTCGACCCCGAGACTGTCCCAGGTATCGGCCGCGGCGGCGTCAAAATACTTGTTCTTCTTGTCGAGCCACAACAGGTCCTCACCCTTGACGTTGAAGACAAGGATTCGCAGGTTCGCTGCTCCCTCTCCGAGGATATCCGGCCGTGGAGAGAAGACGCAAGAAGAAAAGCGCAAAGGAGGTCTTGGTGGCAACACCGCTGATCCCCGAAATCGACATGTGACCGCCCTTGCGGCCATCGAAGAAGTCGAGGTCGACGAACACCGGCTCGCCATCGCGGCCCAGGCCGATGGGCAGCGGCCGACCCATCTCGTCTACGTATAGGGCCTTGTCGCGCTCCTCACCGCGGGCACGCTCGACCTTCTCTCCGGGGTCTGGTGATACCCAGAGCTCGGGATCGACCCGTGTTATTGCAACTTCCGCCGATCTCACTTTGGCGCCCGGCATTGTGCCTTCAACCGCGATGCGGTGGGTGTCACTCTCGAACGTAGCCCCTTCATACACCGCCGCCACCTCAGTGACTATCCCGTATGTCCGCACTTCTCCCTGTTTTGGAACCTGGGTTCGGACCACAACCAGGTCGTCGAGCTGGAGGTATTCAGTCTCGTCGATGACGACCCGGAACTCACGGGTCGAGGTGTGCTGGGTGCCGAGCACACGACCGACGCCATTGTCTTCGGCTTCGCCCATGCTGCTGTCAACCATCTCGAGACTCCAAGTTGTCGGCTGCCACTGCGGCCCGAAGTGCACGGTAGACGAAAGCGGGGTCGCCGAGGCGTCTTCTCAGCTCACGCTCCAGCGCAGCTATCGGCACGAGGTTCTGCGGAGCCCTCGGGTCAACGTGGGCTTCGGAGGCAAGCTGTGGCAGCAGTGCTGCGCTGCGATTGGCAATCGCGACTGCCTGTTCGAGACTGAGCGCACTCGACACCTCGCATCGCACGATACCGGTCCAGGAATGTCCTCCCTGCAGATCGGCGAGACGCTGGTACCACGAGTACCGCTCGTACTGCCCGCCGTGGCCGATGATGAATAGTGGGGTGCGTTGCCCTGCCCTGACCCGGCCGATGATGGGTGCGCGGCGCTCAGATAGGTAGGGCGCACGGTGTGACTTGATGTAGCCGATCTTCTCGGTAGCCGACAGATCATTGATCGGGCCATCGGCAACGACAAATATCCCCGTTTGCGCCAGCTTCTCCGATAGCCTCGCTTCTGCCTTGCGCATCGCACCGTGGAATCGCTTGATCAAGGCTCCAGGATCCGAGTCAGGGACCGATTCCGAACGATAGGTGATCGGACCACCCGCCGGGATCGGAGCCCCCTTCCCATTGCCAAAGACGGCGAGCCGTTCGACAAGCATCTCCCCAAACTCCGAGCCGGGCGCGAGCCGGTCCCAGATGATCGTGCCGACGCCGTAACTCCCACAGATGCCGGGGATCGGGCCTTCGGGCTCATCGATGGTGAGCCGGGCATCGATCCGCCGCACGCCGTCTACAAGTGCGACCTTCGCCACACCGTCGTCGACACCATCGATCGGTGCCCAGGGACCGTCGACTTCGACCGTCTCATCGACCTTGTCACGATCGGCAATTGCATCGTCCGCTTCATAAGGGCTGCCGTATTCCGGTGCCCAGCCTTCTACGTATAGCTGACCCATTGCGGCGATGGTAACTGGCCACCGGGACATGAAATGGGTACCGCCACAGTCAAATGAGACAACAATGAGGCCGATGAGCCAGCCCCGAACCGACATCGACTACAGCCGCAAGTGGCATGTGATGATCGCCACCGGCTCGGGTATCTTCCTTGGCACCATCGACTCGAGCATCGTCAATGTCGCCCTTCCGACCCTGGCACACGAGCTAGACACGACATTCGCCGCCGTCCAGTGGGTGGTGGTTGCCTACATACTGACCGTCGCGACACTGACCCTCGGCGTTGGCAGGTTGGGCGACATGCTCGGTAAGAAGCCGATATACACAGCCGGCTTCGCCGGCTTCACGATCGGCTCCGTTCTATGCGGCATCGCGCCCTCCATCGAGTGGCTGATCACATTCAGAGTGCTCCAGGCCGTGGGTGCCTCGATGATCTTTGCGCTGGGGATGGCGATCATCACCCAGGCGTTCCCGCCAAGCGAGCGTGGCAAGGCGCTGGGTATCTCGGGTGCTCTGGTCTCGGTCGGCATCGTCGTCGGCCCTACGCTCGGCGGCTTGATCGTCGACCAATGGTCGTGGCGGTGGATCTTCTTCGTGAACGTCCCAATCGGCATCTTCGGAACATTGGCTTCCAGACGCTACGTGCCGGACGTACCCCCGCCGGGTGGTCAACGCTTTGATTTCGCCGGGGCAGGCGCCTTCTTCCTTGGGTTGTTATCGATAATGCTCGGGCTGTCCCTGGCCCAGGGCAATGGATTTGGCTCGACGTCGGTTATATCCATGCTTGGAATCGGAGCGCTGGCCATCGCCGCGTTCGTGTTGATTGAGCGGCGGGTCGAACAGCCAATGGTCGACACGACCCTGTTCAGCAGCAGACTGCTCACCATCAACCTGATCACCGGATGGATGACCTTCTTCGGCATCGCCGGGCTCTTCCTCCTCTCACCTTTCTATCTGGAGAATGCGCTCGGCGCCCCACCGCGCCAGGTCGGTCTGTTGATCGCACCCGCTCCGCTGCTGCTCGGTCTGTCCGCACCGATCAGCGGCGCCATCTCAGATCGAATTGGCCCGAGACGGGTACTGGTCGTCGGGCTCGGGATCCTGGTTGTCGCATACTCGCTCATCCAGCTCCTCGACGAGAGCTCTCGGCCATTGATGATCATGTTGGTCATGGCTCCCGTCGGTTTGGGAATGGGCATATTCCAGTCACCAAACAACAGCGCAGTCATGGGATCAGCATCGATGGAACGGCTCGGGGTGACATCTGCGATGCTTGGCCTCACCAGGAATACGGGACAGCTGACGGGCATTTCGGTGCTCGGTGCGCTCTGGGCCCTGCGAGTGTCGTATCACTACGGCTCGGTAATCGACGCCGAGGAGGCTCCTGCATTTGCCCAGGCGGCGGCGCTGCGTGACGTTGGCTTGATCACGGCAGGCGTGATCTTGATTGCGCTCGTACTCTCCCTCTGGGGTGTCGCCGAGGAGAAGCGACAAACCACAGACGCCCCCGGCTAAGGACGCCGCGGGCCTGTTGGGCGCTCCCCTAGATACTCCCGAGCCTGGCGACCAGCAGATCGAAGAACCGATCAGCATCGAGCGACATCATCACCTGTGCATTTGGAGCAGCAGCGGACCAATCCGCAATCGTCTGCCCATGGCTGGGACCGGAATCGGTGACAACCGAAACGTGGGCCTGATGAGCGGTAAAAAGACCGGGCTCGATCAGATAGGCAATCACGGTCGGATCGTGCATTGGATAGCCGGAGAACCCGAGCTTGGCCATGTCGTACTGACCTGCAAAGTCGAGCATGGCCGTCAGAGCGTCACCTACCTGAGTGCCAATGGCCCGGAACCGCGCCACCCGGTCCGGGGTAGCCTGGGCCTGGTGGGTCACATCGAGCGGCATGATCGTGAGCGGGACTCCGCTCGTCATGACCACATGGGCAGCGTGAGGATCCACAAACACATTGAACTCGGCGGCCGGTGTGATGTTGCCACCTTCGTGGAAACTACCGCCCATGATTACGAACTCTGCGATCTTGTCGGCGATAGCGGGCTCTTTGACCAGGGCCGTGCCCATGTTGGTCATCGGCCCGATCAAACAGACGGTGACCGACCGCTCACCGGCCGCAAGCAGCTCATCGACGAGATAATCGACGGCGTGAGCGGATGCTGCGGCCCGGGTCGGTGCCGGTAGGTTCGGGCCATCAAGGCCACTCTCTCCATGGACATATTCGGCGGTGACCAGCTCGTTGACCATCGGCCTGGCACATCCCGCATAGACGGGCGTGTCCCCGGCGCCCGCTAATTCGATCAATCTGAGGGCGTTGTATGTCGTCTTTGTGACTGGCACATTGCCTGCAACGGTTGTGACACCAAGCAACTCGATCTCCCGGGGTGAGGCAAGCGCCAGTAATAGGGCAAAGGCGTCGTCGTGACCGGGGTCTGTGTCGAGGATGATTGGCTTGGTCATAGCCACTCCACAATATCGGCGGCGATCTGCTCGGCGGGTGTTCCAAAGCCGAATGTCTCGGCGAGGTTTCCTTGCCGGTCTATCAGGTACACACCCGACCAGTGGTCGACCAGGTAGCCGGTCGCGGCAGTGCCTTCGTGTGCCTCATAGAAGACGTTGTAGTCGGCCGCCACCGCGGCGATCTCTTCATCGGTTCCGGTGAAGCCGACGAAGGAAGGATCGAAATGGTTGAGGTAGCCGTCGAGGACCTGAGGTGTGTCGCGTGCCGGATCAACCGAGACCATGACGACCTGGACGTCCTCTCGCTGGGACGGGTCGAGCACATCCACCGCAGCAGCGAGCTCGGCCAGCGATGCAGGGCAGACGTCCGGACAGAACGTGTACCCGAAATACACCAGCACCACCTTGTCCCGGAACGAATCGAGCGACACCGCCTCCCCACTGTCGGCGGTGAGGGTGAAATTGGACGCCTCCTGCTGATCGGTGAACACAGTGCCGGCAAACTCATGGCCGCCCCGGCTCGCCAGTAGGAATGCCACGGCAACGGCGACTCCGATGATTGCCACCAGCGCTACCAGTCTCGTCGTCCTCATTCGCTCATCCCAGGAAGTACGCGATGTCTGAAGCGATCTGCTCGGCAGAACCCTCGAACGGCAACACCAACTTGAGATACCCCTCTTTGTCGACGAGCAGCACGGTCGAAGTGTGATCAATGGTGTACCCGCTCGCCGCCGACCCTTCAGCCTTCTGATAGACGACGCCGGACAACGTAGCTATCTGGTTGATCGCGGAGTCATCGCCGGTCAGCCCGATGAAATCGGGATAGAAATGGGTCACGTATTCCTCGAGCAGCTCGGGGGTGTCTCGCTCAGGATCGACAGATACCATCACCACCTGCACCCCATCTGCCTTGCTCCCGAGTATCTCCATCGAGTCGGCGAGCTTGCTCAGTGTCGCCGGGCACACATCGGGACAGTACGTGTATCCGAAATACACCACGACAACCTTGCCCTCGAAGTCGGTCAAACGGACCGGGCCGTCGGCCGAGATCAACTCCGTGCGGGAGATCCTCTGGTTCGACTGGATTACCGCTCCGCCAAAGATGTGGGGACGAAAACGCGGGAGAACGAAGAACCAGGCGAGCACTACTCCGAGCAGGGCCACGGCCACACCAACAGCGACTCGTCTCCACGTCTCGGTCATGGGTAGCACAGGAAGAAGTGGGCGGCCTCGTATGCGAGCGATGCAGCTCCGTGCGAGTTGCGGATCTCTTCACCGAGGATATCGAGATGGTGCACGATCTTGTCGGCGTCGGAAGCATTGGTCTCATACCTGTATTCACCTCTGATCACGCCCCAACCATCGACCAGGACGAACGTTGGCGCAAAGGCGAAGTCACCGTCGTCGGCTTCCTGGTAATAGACCTCGAAACCCGCCTTGATCACGTTCTCGAGGTGGCCGGCGTCACCGGTGGCGAACTGCCAGCGGGAGGTGTCGGCACCGAGAGACGCTGCGTAGTCCCGGAGCACTTCGGGTGTGTCGCGCTCAGTGTCGAAAGAGATCGTGATGAACTTGATGTCTGTGTCGCCGGCGTCGACCTCGCCCAACCGCCGCTGCACCTCGCGCAGCGTCTCGTACATGTCGGCACATTCGACGTCGCATCTGCTGTAGGTGAAGGTATACAGAACGATGTCGCCTCTGGCGTCCTCGGACGTGATTGTCTGGTCATCCTGATTGACCAATAGATACCCGGGCGACAACCGTATACGTGGAAGCACCTGGATCGGCTGAAAGACAGCAAACGCCAGCGCGGCGGCGATGATCAACGCCACCGGTATGACAGAGCGAACAATCACCTTCTTGCTCAACGTCGACCTCTTCGACACACCTGCTGACCGATATACTCCCCGATCGCATTCCTATTCGGAGAGCCAATGGCCAACACCGATCCCCCACGCACCAGGCGCAACCAGAAACCATGGTTGCCAGCCACGTTAGCTCTACTGCTGATATTCGTAGTCACCTCCTGTGCCTTCCCGGAGGAAGGATCCGACGGAAGTCTCGACGGCACGTATTACATGAACGGCGTCGACCGTGACGGCGTCGAATACAGCGGCACGCTCGTCATTGCGGCCACCGGTAGCCCCGACGTCTACGACATGCAGTGGATCATCACCGGGAGCATCCAGACTGGAACGGGGACAGTCGACGGCAACTCCGTGATCATAGAATGGGCCGCTATGGAGGGCTTCGACGCCGCATCTCACGGGAGTGGCCACTACAACATCTCTGCGGACGGTGAACTGACCGGCGAGCGCACAGTGGCCAACCAGGAAGGGGTGGCCACCGAGGAGGCATTCCCGATCAAGTAGCCGGCTCACTGCTCTTCCAATAGGAAGTCGACCAGGCTCTCGATTTGGTCGGGCGACAGATAATCCTGCCAATCCTGGAGCATCAGCCCGGCCGCATAGCCGGGGACGGTGTAAGCATCGGGATCGACGATCGACCGTCGGATGTAGTCGGCGTCGCTCATCCCCGCCACACGCGACCCGACACCCGCCAGGGACGGTCCCACCAGGATGACGTCCGGCTCGAGCGAGTGGCACGTCACACAACCGGGATTCGGACCGATCACACGCTCCTCGAACAACTCGCGGCCATACGTGCTCGGCCCGGCGACGACTCTGGTCGGGCTCGGAGGCTGCTCTCCCCCACAGGCGGCAAGAAGGAGTATCAACCCGATCAGCGCTAAGCCGCATGGCCGCATCACTACTTGAGGGTGAGCAGGAAGGCGACCAGAGCGTCGATCTCGTCGTCGGAGAGTATGTCGGCAAAGTCCTGGAACATCTGCCCCTTCGGGAAGCCTTCCACAACATACGGCGTTGGGATCAACTATCGATTGCCTCAGGTACTCCTCTGCCGATAACCCGGGAACCCTGGTTTCAGCTCTTGTGGCAACACCCGCAAACGACGGCCCGACCAGCACTGTCCCGGGTTCGAGGGAATGACACAGACGGCAACCGGTGTTGGTGCCGAGTGTGCTCTCCCCATATAGCGAACGCCCGATCGCGGCCTCATCCTCGAGCGGAGCGTCGTTGAGCGCGACATTGAAGATCTCCCCGGTGTCGAGCCCGATGAGATCGTCGAAGACGACAAAGCCGTCGTTGGGGTCGGCGCGATCGAACATGGTCACCGTCACCTGGTGCTGCCCAGGATCGACAGAGATCTGTTCATAGGCGAGGGCGGCCAGAACCCCATCTGCGGCAACTGGTTGGTACGTCTTGTCGAAGACGGTGGCGTTATCGACATCAACCACGAGTCGTGTCGCTTCGCCGGAAAGGGCCGGTTCCATGCCGTCGAAGCCATGTAGCGGTGCTCCCGCCTGGTGATCCATTGCGAGCGCGATGACTGTCTCGCCGGCAGTGGCCGGTGTGAAGCGGATATTGGTCAGCGCGATTGAGCCGAGGGTGACAACGGTGACAAGCAACAGGGCAGGGATCTGGCGCCGCCACGCCGGGCGCTCCTCCGGGTCTGCAACCGGCTGTCCCCCTGGCGCCGCCACCGCCGCAGAAAACGTGTCTGGAGGCACCCAGTCCGACGTGATCGGCGCTTCGACGTACTCCTTGCCGAGTCTCGGGACCCGCTCTCGATCGAGACGTGCCTGCAGCCAGGTGTTGCCCTCACGGTTGGCGCAATCGGCCGGAGGGCAGCCGATTATCTGAACATCGCCCGCACCAGCGTCGAGGGCGGCCGCGACAAGACCCGGATGGATCATTCCGACGCAGGCAACCGGGACGACGTGGCCGGAATGGCCGTCCCCATCTGCCCCACGCTCCCCGATGTAGGCATGGGCACCTTGTATCGCATGCCGTTCGCAGGTGAGGATGATGCGAGGCTCATCACCGGTTTCGGCAAGTCGGCGCACCTCGTCCCACAACGCCTCGGCGGGCTCCGCCCCAAGCGTGAGCGCTTCGGTGGGGCAACTCCCGATGCAGACGCCGCACGCGACACACATACCTTCGTTGACAACCGCGAGTTGCCGGTACTTGGTGTCATCTTCCCGCGGCACCATCTCCAGGGCCTTGTAGGGGCAGTCGACGACACATAGTGTGCAACCCGTGCACCGGTCTGCATGGACAACGATGGGATCGAGCGGCTTGCGGCGCAGCAGCCATGGGATCCCCGTGACCAGGGCGCTGACCAGGACCACCGAGCCCCACAGCGCCCCCGGTGACCACTGAAGACCGACGGGCATCAAGAAGAGATAAAACGGGTCGATCGGAAACGCACCCGGCACCTGGTCGAAGTTGAACGCGGGCAACATCCCGAGTGGCCATACGATCGCAGCGATTGTGATCGCACCTCCGATGAGGATCATCCAGAACTGCGGGGGCAGCAGCTTGGCCCGGCTCAACCGTTTGAGATGGATCCAGATCAGGAAGCCGACAAGGATCGACAACCCTATGTGGACCACAAAGATAAGGAGCAGGAACGGCCACCCGGTCCCGGCAACGGGAGAAACGACGTTGTCGATGAGGAAGTCGAGACCAAGGGTCGTCCGTTCGATCACTCTGGCGAAAACGCCGTTGATAACCTCAGCTCGCTCGTCCCAGATCAACCAGTAGCCGGTGACTCCGATGACCCACAGCAACAGCATCATGGCGACTCCCGAGACCCAGGCAAGCCACCGAGCCCCACGGAACCGATCCTGGAAGAAGGTACGCCAACCGTGCAGCAACGACGTGACGACGAGGGCGACGGAAGCGTACCGATGCACAGCACGGACCAGCCGCCCGACGAGGTTGGCTTCGATACCGCTGACCGCCTTGAAGGAATCCGTGAACCCGTATTGGAAGAACGCGGTCAGATAGATCCCGGTCAGAAGCACGATCACGAACAAGAAGACCGAGATCGTGCCCGTGTGGTAGAAGGGATTGAGTCGTGGCGAGCCGACGGCCCTGCCGATAGGCCGCTCGACTCCGAGGCTCACTCGCTCGAGGAAACGCAGTCCGCTCCGTACCCTGTTGCGGGTACGGAGCGGCCAGTCGACCGACGGCCCGTCTAGCGGGACTTCGTCACGTTTGCTCACACGATGCCTTCAGGACTCGTCGCTCATCCGAGTGGTGTCGGCGAAGTCGGAACGTAGCCCGGCGAAGTCAGCTGAATGCCAAATAGCTGGTCCAGCAGCTGCGGGCCGTATGCGAGGATGATCAGCACCGCGACGGCGATCAGCCATGGCTTCCAGCGATCAAGCCACCAGGGCTCGTCGTTCGGGTCGTCCAGCGACTCGGCAAGCGGCACATCCACCACCTCGCCCTCGGGAAGTCTCTTGCGTTGCCATGCGGTCACCGCAACCACCACAACGAACAGCATCAACCCGATCCACATGATCGAACCGCCGATAGCAACGCGAATCAGGTGACCGTTCCACTCGTCCGGGACGTAGGGGGCCAGGCCGAGCGGAGTGCGGCGTGGCGCACCAAGCAAACCCACCGTGTGCATCGCATTTGAGAAGATGAGCATGCCCGAGAAATAGATCCACGAACTGGCCAACGCCAGTTTCGGTCTCCATAAGGGCTTCCCCGTCAGGTGCGGCACCATCCAGTACGAGATCCCGAAGAATGACAATGTCACGGCTGAGGCCACCGTGAGGTGGAAGTGGCCGGGCACCCAGGTGGTGTTGTGAAGCACCAGGTTGACGCTGTACGAGGCGTTGGCGAGACCGCTTATGCCACCAAACATGAACAAGATGCCGGCCAGCAACTGGGCTGTCACCGACGGGTTGCTCCACGGTAACGCTCTGACCCAGCCAAGGAGGCCCTTCCCACCACGTTGGCGCGCCGCGTATTCCAACGATGCGATAACGGTGAAGAAGGTCAACAGCGATGGGAAGAACACACCGAGGGTCAGAATGGAGTGCACGAATTTCCAACCGGAGGGAACCCCGGGATCGACAAACTGGTGATGAAAGCCGAGCGGCACCGACAGCAAGAGGAACAGCCAGAACGCCAACCTGCCCAGTGCATCGCTGAACAGCTTGCCGCCCGCTTGCCTCGGCAGCATCGTGTACCACGACGCATACGCCGGCAGCAGCCAGAAGTACACCAGAGGGTGTCCGGTGAACCAGAAGAACGTTCGCGACAGCTGCGGATCGATACCGCCTGTGATGCTGAACGCCCACGGCAGGATCAGACCCAGGATCTCGGTGGCGATACCCAGCGTGGCGATCTGCCACATGACCATGTTGAGCACGACAGCCAAGACGATGAAGGGTGTCCGCTCACCGGCGTTTTCCTTCCGCCAACGGTGGAGGGTGATGAAGAACCCATAGCCCTCGGTCCAACTGCCGACGACCACCAACACGAGCCCCAGGTAGAAGAGCGAGTCTGCCCGCAACGGCGGGTAGAAGGTGAAGAGCACGCTCGCCTTGTCACCCAGAAGGGGAATCGCCGCGACCACCAGGCCGACGACCATCGTCCAGAATCCAATCCGATTGAGGATTGGAATGGCCAGGTCACGTTTGAGGCCGCGGATGACCGCAAGCGTCGAAAACCCGGTGATGAAGAAGGTCGTCCAAATGAGCGCATTCAGCACGCCGTGCAGCGTCAGGCCCTGGTAGTAGGCCGATACCCCGTCGTTCATGTGGATGAACAGGAAGTCCAGCTTCGGGTATAGATCGATGCCCGCCTGCTGCAACGCCTGCAGTGGCCCGAACAGGCTCCCGATCGTAAGGGCGGTCACGGCGAAGAAGATGTGCCAGCCGATGAACTTCTTGTCGGCCTTGGAGATCTCGTAGACGGGAGTCCGTGTTGTTTGTGTAACCATTTCGATCCTCCCCTCTATTCGGTGATCGTGATTGAGCCGTACATTGCCGCATGACCGGTACCGCAGTACTCAGTGCATATGAAGTCGTACTTCCCTGGCTCCTTGAACGTTGTCGTCAGGGTCGACACTTCACCGGGAATCGCCATGAAATTGACGTTTGTGTTCTGGAGCTTGAAGCCATGCTGAACATCCCGGGAGGTCACGTAAAACGTCACTTCGGCTCCGACCGGAATCTCGATCCCACTGTCGGGGATCGGGATCTGATTCGGCGAATAGAGCCACATCTGAGCGACAATGTGGACCACGTACTTTGCGCCGGGAGCGAGTTCCTGGACCCGGAGATCGGGCTCACCCGCCGCGGGCGCCGCCCATTCCGGCTCGCTGGCGATCGTGCCAGGGTCGACACGCTGCTCTTCGGTAGGCACCTGAATACCGAGCATGAAGCCGGCAACAGTGATGGCGATCCCAAAAACCACCAGCACCACGACCGACGCCCTCATCCAACCTCTCTCGGTTGGGTCTACGTGCATGTGGACTCTCTCGCTGCCTGGACTTGCGCTCATGTGGTCGCCCCACGTGACAGCAAGATGATGTAGATGCTGAACCACATCAACATCATCAGTGCAACAAACGCAACCGCGAGCGCAATAGTGCCCCGAGGTTTGAATTCGTCGAGGGTCTCGTTGCCCTTCTCGCCTTCGGTGGTCATGGTCCTCCCCACTCACTCCGATAACAGCCACGACTAGACCGTGGCGGCGCTACTTTAGGGCTTCATCCGACGCCGTGTCGGGTCTAATGGGCCTTCTGGGAGGGACCATAGTCCCGAGAGGTCATTTTCCGTGTCCCAATTGGGAGGTATGTGGTGCAGATTCAGTACACCACCCTGATCGATGTCCTAGCGCAATGGAAGGACCAGGCTCACTGTGGTGCCATTGCCGCTGCTCTTGACCGCAAGATCGCCGCCAACGTCCGCCGCCCGCCGCTGCAGATTTGCCAGACCCATCCCCTCGTGTGTCCGATTAGCGTCGAAACCGGACCCGTGATCGATGACGGTGATCGACAGATTGTTGAAACCACCCGTGACCAGAACACGCACCACAGGGCTTTCGCTGTGCCGGAGCGCATTGCTCGTGGCCTCCTTGATGATGTGGAGGATGGCATCAGTGACATCATTGCTGAGCTGGTCGGCAATCATGTCGACCGAGACCTCGACTTCAGCCGAGTATGGCTCCGCCAGCTCTTCAACGAGCTCAGATACCTCGATCTCCAGATCACGGATGTGGGACATCGGCTCACGCAGATTGAAGATGAACTGGCGAAGCGATGTGATGCAGTCGTCAACACGCTCGACCTGAGTTCGCACTACCTCCCTGGCCTCGTCACCACCAAGCGAATCTGCAAGCCCCTGCAGCGAAAGCCCCACCGCAAACAGATCCTGGATGATGTCGTCATGCACGTCCCTGGCGATCCGGGAGCGGTCTTCGGCAACGGCGGCCTCACGCAACCTGCGGTGGATGCGGACGTTTGCCACCGCAGCGCCTGCGATTAGCGAGAGGGTCTCGATGGTCGACTGGTCTATCGCGGTGAAGCCTCCCTGCTTTCCTGCGAGATAGATGTTCCCAAACAGCTCATTTCGTGTTCGCAATGGAACACCTAGGAACGCTGTCATCTCCGGATGACCATCCGGCATCCCCGCCGCCTCGGGATGCGCCGCGATATTCGTCGACACGTATCGATTCCCCTCGAGATATGACCCCGAGAACACCCAGCCCGAGGGGAAGATGGCCAATCCCGTCCACCGTGCCCTTGGGCATCCCCTTGTGGATGAAGTCGACCAGAAAGCCATGAGGTCCTACGACACCGAGCGCACCGTAGAGTGCACCGGTCAAGCCCATAGCGATGTCGACTATCGACTCGAGCAGCCCGTGCAACTCGTCGTGCTCGGATACTTGAGCTGCGACATCGAGCAACTCGGCGAAACGATCACTTGCGGCGATGGATTCCATCTGCGAACGATACCCTGACATTCGTTTGGGGCCGAACGTCCCCACCTTCGGTGAGGATGGCCACGTACTGGGGTTCTTGGTATTGGTTAGCGTGGGGCACAGCAAAGGGACCGAAATTGCGAGTATTGGTAGTAGACGATCATCCGGTGGTCAGAGAGGGCCTACGCGCCCTCCTGTCTTCACAGCAGGACATTGAGGTCGCAGGAGAGGCCGCAAGCGGTGCTTCTGCGATCCGTCGTGCCGGCTACGACTCCCCCGACGTGGTGATCATGGACGTGCGCCTCCCCGATATGAGCGGTGTCTCGGCCTGCCGCACCATCGTTGAACGCTTCCCCGAGGTCCGGGTGCTGATGCTGTCATCTCACGTCGATGAAGAGACGGTGCACGAGGCGATCATGGCAGGAGCCTCCGGGTATCTCGTCAAGCGGATCGACGGCGACCGGATCATCGATGCCGTTCGCAGTGTCAGCCAGGGTGCATCGGTGATCGATCCCGCAGCGACGGCAAAGCTGTTCAACCAGATTCGCGGCCAGAGCGTCGGCGATCCGAGTTTTCTCTCAGTTGTCAGAGCGCGAAGTGCGCATCCTCGAACTCATCGCAGATGGTCTAACCAATAGGGAGATTGCCGATCGAGTCTTCCTGGCAGAGAAGACGGTCAAGAACTACATCTCCCGGCTGCTCGCCAAGCTCGGCCTCCGCAATCGCAATGAAGCGGCGGCCTACATGGCAAGACGTATTGCCGACCGTGAGTCCAGATACCCGGTCGAGGAATGGCCGGACGAGTAATCGCGGTCGTCAAATGTTGTGCGACGAATGTCCCGGGTATCAAGACTCGCGATTTCCGCGTTAGGGTCTTGGCTATATGGCAATCCGGGTACTGGTCGTCGACGATCATTTTGTGGTTCGCGCCGGCGTAGCGTCGTACATTGACAGCCAGAGCGACATGACTCTCGTCGGTGATGCTGCGAGTTGCTCCGACGCGCTTGCGTGTGTTGATGAGCTCCAGCCGGATGTCGTCCTCATGGACATTCGGCTCAGCGACGGCTCTGGCATCGACACCACCAGGAAGATCCGGGACAGCCACCCGGCTATCAAGGTCGTGATCTTCACCACCTCTGCGGATCTGGATCTGCTGCGCCAGTCGATAGAAGCAGGCGCATCGGGCTATGTGGTCAAGCGGATGGCGCTGAAAGCACTAGGCGACACCATCCGCCGGGTGGTCGCCGGTGAAGATCTGGTAATCGACGAGCGCGCCGAAGCTGCACTCGAGACCGGAGGTGCCGAGGCTCACCTGGCTGAGCGACTGCGCCGGCTGTCGCCGCAGGAGCGTCGCGTACTATCTCTGATCTCCGACGGGCTCACGAATCGCCAGATTGCCGACGAGCTCAACCTCGCCGAGAAGACAGTCAAGAATTACGTGTCGGCTCTGCTTCACAAGCTCGACATGACCAGGCGGGCGGAAGCTGCTGCCTTCCGCGCTGGCATCACCGATGTGGATCCCCCCGAGTAGCGGTCAGGATTGTGCCGGGACGAGCTTGGTGATGTCGCCGTTGTTGGTGAGGACGTAGAGCTCTCCGTCCGCATCCTTCCCAAACCCGGTAGTTCCCGGGAATGTACCTGCCGGGAACCATTCCCTGACGCTCCCGCTCTTGTCGACACTTCGCAGCCATCCAGTGCAGTAATCGGCGAAGAAGAACTGCCCGGCCAGTTCCGGTATGGCGACGCCGTGATACACAAAGCCACCTGTTATCGAGCACCCGTCGGCATGGGTGTACTCGTAGATCGGTTGCACCAGGCCGCTCTTGTCACAATCGCCGCCACCGAAACACGACGACGCCTCCTGGATGGACCAGCCGAAATTCGGGTTGCCCTCACGCCAATCGACAACATCGACCTCCTCGATCTGGTTCTGGCCAACGTCGGCAATCCAGAGATCGTTGTCGTCGAAACTCCAACGCCACGGGTTCCGCAAGCCGATGGCCCAGACCTCACCGGCCAGATTGCCATCCGGTATCGCATAGCCGTCAATACCGGCACCCACCGTGATCCGGAGCATGGCAGCCAGCGGGGTGTCCTCGCGCTGGCCGTTGCCGAATTGGTCGTTGCCGCCACCGCCATCTCCCATGCCGATCCACAAGTTGGCGTCCGGTCCGAACTGGATCATGCCACCGTTGTGGTTACCCGCCGGCTGGTCGATACGCATGATCTCTTTGAGCGTTGTGTCGAGCGCTGTATTGCCCTCTGCCTCCAGCGATGCAATAACGGTTGCCCCGTCGTTGTCGACGAAGTCCACGTAGAGAAGGCCGGTGTCTGCGAAATCGGGAGGGAATGCCAGGCCGAGCAAGCCCTGCTCGCCCTGGAATCGAACCAGCTCGCTGATATCCAGGAATAGCTCCGGCTCCCCGCCGTCCAGGACGTGAATCAGACCGGATTGCTGCACGACAAACCGGCGTTCGTCATCGGGCGGCGTCACCATCAAGACGGGAGCGCCGAATCCGGTCCCTGCCGGCAAACCCTCGAGAACGAGATCATCCAGCGATCGAACGGGCATTGTCGATGTGGTGACTGTGGTTGTTGTGGACCGAGATTCTGGGTTGGTCGTTGGAGACGAGGTGTCTCCGGCCGTTGCCGGGGTCACACCTGTTGTGGTGGTCGTCGCCGGCACGGTGTTCGGAGTGGTCGGCGAGTCGCTGCATGCCGCCAGCATCGCGACGACCGCTAGAAACAGAATCGGGTAGCGCATGACGCAACGCTAGTCGAGCTCACTGACGGCTCCAGGTGAGTGGGCAGTCACTGCGTTGCTATGACCCTCATTCGATCTCTGCCGAGGCTCCTTCGAACGACCAGAGATCCTTGGAGCGTCTGGCTTCGTCGACATCTACCAGACTCAGCAACAGCCCGCCGACAATGAAGAACACGATGATCGAGATGATCGCAGGCCGTCCTGAATCGGTAGCAGCGCTAACGATTCCGAATAGGAGCGGGCCCCAGATCGCCGAGAACTTCGTAAAGACCGTGAAGAACCCGTAGAACTCGGCTGCCGCCTCTTCCGGGATCATCGAGCCGTACAGGCTTCGAGATAGCGCTTGCACTCCACCGAGCACAAAGCCGATAACGACCGCCAGCAGGTAGAGCGGCACGGCCTTGCCCTCCGGTAGGTAATAGCCACCGATGGCGATCCCGGTCCAGACCACCAGCGATATGAGGATGGCACGCTTAGGGCCGATTCGCTCCGACAGCGTCCCGAACCAGAGAGCGCCACCAAATGCAACAAACTGAACGATGAGAAACGCAATGATGATCTGCGTCGTATCGAGACCCAGAGTGTCTTCGGCGTACGCACCGCTCACGTTGATGACCGTCTGGGTGCCATCGTTGTAAAGCATGTAGGCGATGGCGAACAACAGCAGTTGCTTGAAGCTCAGCATCTTGCGGGCCGTTGCAAACGTCCGGCCAAAGCCGATTCTGGCGTAGGCACGTATCGGGGACATCCCGGCCAACTCGGCGGGCATCGGCTCGGCATCCCCCGCTTCCGGCAACATGCGCAACGCGTAGATCGACCAGGCGATCCACCAGATACCGGACCCGGCAATGGACATCCGAACCACAGTGGGGTCGGTGTCACTGAGGCTGATTGCCACAAACGCCAGCGCAACGTAGAGACCGCCACCGATGTACCCGTATGCATAACCTTTCGAGGAGATTCGGTCGATGGTGTCATCGGTGGCTATGTCCAGCAGGAACCCGTTGTAAAACACATTGGCGCCGACAAATCCGATCTGCGTGAGCAGGAACACCCCGAGGAAGGCGACGACCGCGTTGGTGGGCACCAGCGCCAGCACCACGGTGACCACCGCACCGAAGTAGGCAAAAACCCGCAGGTATCGTCTCTTGGCGGCACTGAAATCGGCAACGGCACCGAGTACCGGCATGGCCAGAAACAGCACTACCGCTCCCGCAGAGACCACCCATGCCCAGAGGGTCTCACCGCTCAGACCGTGCCATCCATTCTCGGCAACGATCTCTCCGGTGAAGAACGCGGCGATGATCGCTCCTGCCGTCGTTATGTACGCCGAGTTCGCCCAGTCGTACATTGCCCAGCCGAAGATGGTTCGCTTGTCGTTCTTCACTGCCACTCCCCGATAGACCGGACGTCGTGCGAAGCGTATCTATCGAAAGGCATGCACCGCAACCGTCGCCTGGTCGATCGCCAATGGTGACTCGCAATATCGCCCAATCCCGCATGGGATCGGCGGAGGGCTCACGTTGGCTCAATCCGCAAGTGCAGCGGGCGTCAGGTGCGCTGGAACAGGCGGGTGAGGGCGGCGCTGACTGCGTGCGGCTGCTCAATCGGAGCCAGGTGGCCGGCATCGGGGATCTTCACCAGAGTGGCGCCAGGTATCGCCTCAGCCAGGTCAAGCGCCGACTCCAGAGGGGTGACCGTGTCACGCTCACCGACGAGCACAGTCGCGGGCACATTGATCGACTCCAGCACACTCGATCGATCGCGTCGATCACGCATCCCGGCCAGTGCCCCCAGGATCGTTTCGTAAGGGCAGTTCTCAATCATCGTCCGCACCCGCGCCCGTGCCATGCTCGAGGCGTTCGGACTCAGCAACGCTTGCTGCATGCTCACTGCAAGGGCAGCTCGACCTTCGCCTATCACCCGCTCAGCCATGGCGTCCCGACCCTTCTTGCCCTCATCGGTGTCTGCCCCTGCCCGGGTATCAACTAGCGAAAGACTGCGTAGCCGCTCTGGATAATTGTCGGCAAACGCAAGCGCGACGTATCCACCCATAGAGTGGCCCACGATGTCGGCTTTCTCTTCAGAGATGATATCGAGGACACCCGCAAGATCGGCTGCGTGGCGCTCCATGGCAAGCGGCTCTCCGTTGACCGGGGATGACCGGCCAAACCCGCGAAGGTCCACCGCGACGCATCGGCGCTTGTCGGACAATGCTGCCAGTTGCTCGATCCACATCGTCGAGTCCAGCGGGAACCCGTGAATGAACAGAGCCACGGGACCGCTGCCTTGCTGTCTGATGTGAAGGCGGACGTCGTCAAATTCGGCGTATGGCATGGCTCACTCCCTATTCAGCCCACGGCGCCGCACCTCTTCGACGATGGCGTCGTCGCTATAGCCGATCAAGCTCTCGTCCCAGGCAAGCCCGGTTGGCAAGCTGTCGATACGGTCGGTCAACAATTCAGCGGTTCTGTCGCGGAGCGTGCGTGCCCATGCCCGTCCGGTGGCGGACTCGATCAATGAGAGCGTGCCGTCACCGTTGGCGACGAACACACGCGCTTCGACCTGAGGATTCCCTCGCGAGCCCCGTTCCCCGTACACCATCAAAACGGAGCCAACCGGCACATCCTGGATCCCACCAGCGGCAATGAACTCCCCGTCGTATGCCCATCCATTGGACTTCGTTTCGTCGACATTGGCGACGACCTTCGCCCAGTTCTTGAGCCGGGCATCACCGATGAGCGGAACTTCGACAGCGACGATGGCATCCATATAGGCAGCCACTGTAGGCGGAGCCAGTGACGATTAGCGGACGCGTCGTCCGTTCGAAGCTGGGGACGGGGCCATTCTGTCGGTCTTCGCATCCGGGTTGCGCTACACCACCGGCACGCACAGCGTTCGTGCCAGCGATTTCACTCCCCGGCATTGCGGTCGAGGAACTCAAAGATCTCCGTCGTGTCGACGCCGGGAATCGTTTCAACCGGCATCGCCGCCAGAACGTGGCTGTTTGGCCGAACCGAAGGAAATGCCCAGCCGTTCCAGCGTGCCGCCAGTTCATCGCTGGGCCGTCGACAGCACGGCCCGTCGGGGCAACGCGATACCGACCGGTGATTGGTCTCCCGTCCCCGGAAAAACTGGGCGTACTTGAACCCGACGCCGACTGTGACCGCGTGAGCCGGATGCCGCGTGTCCTCCACCCTGGTGGCACACCAGAACGTCCCGACAGGCGTATCGGTGTATTGGAAGCGAATCGAATAGCGGTCCTCCGACTTGAACACCTGCCGTGTGCCCCACTCACGACAGAGACGCTGCCCCTCAATGGCGCCCACCGAGTTCTGCGGGAACGGGACACCGTTGTTCTCATATGCCTTCCAGATGATCCCTTGCTCGTCGGATCTCACGAAATGCACCGGTATGTCGAGGTGTCTTGTCGCCAGATTGGTGAAACGATGGGCCGCCATCTCGTATGAGACGTAGAACGAGTCCCTGACATCCGCAACCGAGAGGTTGCGATCCCGCCTGGCGGTCTGCAGGAACGGCACCAGAGACACTTCCGGCATCAGAGCTGCTCCGGCAAAGTAGTTCGCCTCGACTCGCTGGCGGAGGAACTCGGCAAAATCCCGGGGCTCGGGGTGCTCCAGGGCGAAGTGACCGATTGTCTGGAGGACGACTGAACGGCTTGCCCGCACCGAGATGGAGTCGCGCTGGGGTATGTAGATACGCCGGTTCCGCAGATCGGTGAGCGAGCGAACTGAGCTCGGCAGGTCGCGGGCACGATGCACGGTGAAACCAAACTTCGCCGCCATCGCCTGGGTGGTGCCTTCGGTGAATCCGCCACCCGTGTAGCCGGCAGCGGCTACCGCATCTGCAGCCAACGTCTCGATCTCCTCGAAGTAATTGCCCCTCTCCCGCATCTCGGCTCGAAGCTCTGAATTGGCGATCCTGGCCTCCTCGCGAGTCGCCATCGTTGCCTGCTCCCGTCCCTTGAGCTCACCAAAGAGTGCCAGGACGTGCTCGAGAGCGATGTCCGGCATCTTTGTGCTCGGTTTGAGCACCGGCAGGCTGAGATCGCGATATATCGCTTCCTGTTGCGCCCGGGCGATCCCGATTTCGAGTTGTGAACGGCGGTTGGGGGCATCCGGGACCAGCAGCTCTCCCACCGGGATGTCGAGGGCATCGGCGAGCTTGTTGATCAATCCCAGCCGTGGCTCCCGCTTGCCGTTCTCGAGCATCGAAAGGTACGGCGCCGGCTTTCCAACACGCTCTCCAAGATCGTCGAGAGTCATACCGGCTCTGTTGCGATAGTGACGAACACGGTGACCGAATACCAGCGGATCTATGGTCTCTTGCATGTCTAAACCTCGATGTATCTGGCTCTGACTATAAAAAACGATGATCTTACCTGCAACATTTGTTGCTATTTTTCTCTCAGGTGGTGGAATTTGTACAGCCACCAGGAGGAGGAACAGAACCATGACCGTCGACATCCTCGGACCACCGGGCTCTCGCCACGACGAGATACTCACTCCAAAGGCGCTCGATTTCATAGCATCGCTCCACAGGCGTTTTGATGACCGTCGTCTCGAGCTGCTCGCTGAGCGTCAAGTGCGTCAGACACGATTCGACGCCGGCGAGAAGCCCGGGTTCCTGTCTGAGACCAGCGAGGCTCGATCGGGACAATGGCGAGTCGCCGACCCTGCCCACGACCTGATGGATCGCCGTGTCGAGATCACGGGACCTGTGGAACGGAAGATGATGATCAACGCGCTCAACTCAGGCGCAAAGGTGTTCATGGCGGACTTTGAGGACAGTGCCTCTCCTACATGGTCCAATGTCATCCAGGGTCAGGTCAATCTGATCGACGCCGTGCGACGTGAGATCAAGTTCGATTCACCGGACGGCAAGCAGTACCGCCTCGCCGACAGGACGGCCACTCTCATGGTGCGACCCCGCGGCTGGCACCTGCCGGAGAAGCACGTCGTGATCGACACCCGGGCCGTCTCAGGCAGCTTGTTCGACTTCGGTCTCTACTTCTTCCACAACGCAGGGGAACTACTCGAACGTGGCAGCGGCCCCTACTTCTACCTCCCCAAGCTGGAGAGCCACCTCGAGGCCCGACTGTGGAACGACGTCTTCATTGCAGCCCAGGAGATGCTCGGTGTCCCCCGTGGAACCATCCGCGCCACGGTTCTCATCGAGACGATCCTGGCTGCGTTCGAGATGGAAGAGATCCTCTACGAGCTGAGAGAGCATTCTGCCGGTCTCAACGCCGGCCGGTGGGACTACCAGTTCTCCATCATCAAGAAGTTCCGCAACCGTCCTGAGATGGTGTTGCCCGATCGGTCTCAGGTCACGATGACAGTCCCCTTCATGAGGTCGTACACCGAACTTCTCATCAAGACGTGCCATAAGCGAGGAGCACACGCCATGGGCGGGATGGCGGCGTTCATCCCCAGCCGTCGTGACGAAGAGATCAACAGGCGCGCATTCGCCAAGGTCAGGGCCGACAAGGATCTCGAATCCAAAAACGGCCACGATGGGACATGGGTGGCGCACCCCGACCTCGTCGCACTCGCCGATGAGGTGTTCACGGACGTTCTCGGGGAGAGGCCACATCAGATCGACAAGCAGCGCGATGATGTCACCGCAGACGCGGAAGCACTCCTGGATGTGACAGTGCCGAACGGGACGATCACCGACAGCGGGCTTCGGATGAATGTGGATGTCGCCATTCAGTACCTGGCCTCATGGCTGCGTGGCAACGGCGCTGCCGCGATCTATAACCTGATGGAGGATGCGGCAACTGCCGAGATATCGCGCTCGCAGCTCTGGCAATGGCTCCACAACGACATCGTGACCGCGGAAGGCACCCCGGTCACCGCCGAGACCATCCACCGCATCGCCGATGAAGAGCTGAGCAGGCTTCGGGAGGAGCATGGTCAGGAGATCTTCGCAACCGGACGATTCGAGGAGGCCCGACGGCTTCTCGAACAGGTCGCCATCTCAGACGAGTTCCCCAACTTCCTCACTCTGCCCGCGTACCAACTCATCGACTGATTCTGGAGAAGAAGAAATGAAGACATTTGAAGACCGGGCAACAGCAGTCAGCGAAGACTGGAAGTCCAACCCACGGTGGACCGGCGTGACGCGTGGCTACACCGCGCAAGAGGTGGTCCGGCTCCAGGGATCCCTGCCGGTCGAGCACACGCTTGCCAGGCGTGGCGCCGAGCGGCTTTGGGATCTCCTCAATACCGAGGACTACCTGAACGCTCTGGGAGCAATGACCGGAATGCAGGCAGTTCAGATGGCCAAAGCCGGTCTGAAGGCGATATACCTTTCAGGCTGGCAGGTGGCGGGCGATGCCAACCTCGCCGAAGAGGTCTACCCGGATCAGTCGCTTTATCCGGCCAACTCCGCACCGGCGCTCGTGCGCCGCATCAACAACGCTCTCACGCGAGCCGATCAGGTGGAATGGGCGGAAGGACGCCACGATCGGGACTACTACCTACCGATCGTCGCCGATGCTGAGGCCGGCTTCGGAGGTAATTTGAATGCATTCGAGCTGGCCAAGAAATTCATCACCGCCGGGGCGGCAGGCATCCACTACGAGGATCAGCTCGCCGCCGAGAAGAAGTGCGGGCACATGGGTGGCAAGGTGCTGGTTCCCACCTCGCAGCACATCCGCACCCTGATCTCGGCACGGCTCGCCGCCGATGTGCTTGGAGTGCCTACCGTCATCGTGGCCAGGACCGACTCTCTGGCGGCAACGCTGCTGACCAGCGACGTTGACGAGCGGGACCGGGAGTTCGTCACTGGAGAGCGGACGCCCGAGGGCTTTTACGCAGTACGCAACGGGATGGACGCAGCGATAGCCCGCGGGCTTGCTTATGCTCCGCACGCCGACCTCATCTGGTGCGAAACTTCTTTCCCCGATCTCGACGAGGCCGCCCGGTTCGCTGAAGCGATCAGGGCGGAGTATCCCAACAAGATGCTGGCATACAACTGCTCACCGTCGTTCAATTGGAAAGCCCACCTCAGCGATGACCAGATAGCTTCGTTCCAAAAAGAGCTCGGGGCAATGGGCTATCGATTCCAGTTCATCACCCTGGCAGGATTCCATGCGCTCAATGCCACCATGTTTGAGCTGGCTCACGGATATGCCACCGAGGGCATGTCGGCATACGTTCGACTCCAGGAGGAAGAGTTCGCGATGGAGTCGAACGGGTACACGGCAACCAAACACCAGCGTGAGGTTGGGGCAGGCTACTTCGATACCGTTGCCACCACGATCAGTGGGGGAACAGCTTCAACGCTGGCGCTGGAGGGATCGACGGAGCAGATCCAGTTCTGAGGTTCGCCGTCGGGCTTGCGGAGCGGTGAGGGACGCATGCGAATGTGCGCATGCGTCCTGTGTTAGATTGCTCGCCGCAGAACCCGGGGTGATCAATGTTCGGTACGCGAAACAATTCGATTGAACAGGTGCCGGCGGTGGGCTGGCAGATCTGGGTCGAGCAGAACGACGGAATTCTCCTGGACGTGCGCGAGCCCACGGAATGGGCTCAGGGCATGCTCCCAGACAGCGTCACAATCTCACTCGGTTTCCTGCCTGCCAGCCTCGGACGACTAGATACGGACCGCCCCGTGCTCGTAGTCTGCCGGTCCGGCAACCGCAGCATGGTCGCAGCTCAGTTTCTCGTACGGAACGGATTCAAGGCCGCCAATCTGAAGGGTGGCCTGAGCGCGATAGGGTATGCCTCATGAGACGACTCACCGCAACATTTGCGTTTCTGACTGCGGCCGTTCTCCTGCTGAGCGCGTGCGGCAGTTCCAGCGATACCGCATCCAAGCTCCAGTTAACCTCCGTGTCCGAAGTCGCCGGGATCGTGGCATCACCTCCGGACGGTCTGGTCATCCTCGACATCCGCACTCCCGAGGAGTTCGCGGCGGGGCATCTCGCCGGAGCAATCAACATCGACTACTACGCATCCGACTTCGAATCAAAGCTAGGCGCGCTCGACCTCGAGCAGCCCTACGTCATGTACTGCAACTCGGGCAATCGCTCTGCGAACGCCCTACCTCTTATGGATTCGATCGGATTCCGCGAGGTGTACGAACTCGACGGAGGCATTCAGGCCTGGTATTCCGCCGGCCAACCTATCGAGCAATAGGCCGGTCAACACGGCCTACGCTGACGCCGTGAGAACCTGTGTCATCGGTGTAGCCATCGCTCTTGTGATCACGGCGTGTTCGACAGGCTCGGGGTCGGCCACGCAAGGACCGGCCACCCCGACCTCATCCATCGCGACGTCACCCCCGGGAACCACTGCCGACGTGGTCCGCGTCCTTGATGGTGACTCTCTGGTTGTCTCGGTTGACGGTGAGGAGGCCGAGATCAGGCTGATCGGCATCAACGCTCCCGAAGGTTCGGAATGTCACGGGGACCAATCACGGGACACATTGCAGGAGCTACTCGCGTCCGGCGACGTGACCATGGTTTCTGACACTGAAAACACCGATCAATACGGTCGACTCCTGCGCTACCTGTATGTGCGCGGTTTGAACATCAACCGGGCGTTGTTGGCAAATGGTGATGCCGTCGCGCTCCAGGGTGACCATTCCGGCGATTCCGAATTCTATGCGGTCTCCGATGCTGCCGCCGAGAAGGGTCTCGGGATGTGGGCGCCCGACGTGTGTGGCGAAAGCCCCCCACCGAGGGACGTCGTCATTACCGCCTACGAATACAACCCGGCGGGACGTGACGAGGATGCCCTGAATAGCGAATGGGTGGCCATCGCAAACGAGGGCGACAGCTCCGTTGATATGTCGGGCTGGATCCTACGAGACGAGTCGACCCAGCACCGCTACTACTTCCCGGAGGGGTTTGAGCTGTCCCCCCACGGCAAGGCCGTTATTCATTCTGGATGTGGGACGGACACGGCCTCCGACCTGCACTGGTGCGCAGGGGGCCCTGTTTGGTCCAACGGCGGGGACACCGTGATCCTCCAACTCCCCGGGGGCACCGTCGTTTCCAGGGAACGCTTCTCGGGTGACTTCTAATAGGTCATTAGCCACCGGATGCGAATCCAATCCCGACCGGTTCTAAACATATATGCACCGTGCTACTCCATATTCTGGAGTGCGCGAAAAGCATTCTTGCATTAGGCGCACGAACACACGTAATCTCACAGCAACATACTTGAGGTCTACGGGCGGAACCAGAAGGCTCACCAGCGGTGCTTTTTGGGATTGGGGCAAGATCGGCACCTAGACAACGAAGGTTTGTGGAGCGGTCCGGGCCGGGTGATCCATTCCGAGCGAAGCGCGATACCCCCTGTGTGAAACCATGTTTCTCGCAGAGAACTGATGATCGGACGTGATCTCATGCAAGGTTGTAAGGTCGGCTACGGCTGCAAGGTTGGCTAAAAAACCTCAGCTCGACCCGACCACTCCACGATTACACTTCTTGAGTTACCGAACCGATCAAGTCCTATGGCCTATTACGAAACTCCATATCCGATCCAGCGACGCCGCAAGCGCGTATACGGCGCGCTTTCGTTCATTTGGGGCGTAGCAATCATCGCAGGCGCTGTGCTGTTTTCCGGGTTCCCCAAACAGTCCGGTCTCTGGCTCATCTTTGCGGCGGTCTTCCTGTTCCTCGAGATATTCGCGGTCGAGGTAAACGACCGCCTCATGACAACCCCCACAATTGCCGTCATCATCACGGCAGGGGTCGTTTTGGGAAAAGAGCAGGTCATCGGTGGGCTCATCGTGATGGCTGCTCTCGGTCTCATTCAACCCCAGGACGTCGTCAAGCGACGCATCTTCCAGCCTGCCGTCAACCTCGGAATCGTTGCTACAGGGACGGCACTCACCGCGTCGGTGCTCTACCTCCTCCTCCCTAGCAATACGTCCTCAGCCAGCTTGATCCAGATTGTCGCCGTCGGTGCCGGCGCGGCCGCGGTCGGCGACCTGGCCAGTTTCTTGATGACCCGTATGGTGGTGCTTCGGGTGTTCGGCTCGAAGCTCGCAGGCCCGTGGTCCAACGTCGGCCAGATCCTGATCAGCTTCATCGGGCTCGGTGCAGTTGGGGGCCTCCTCGGCTACGCCTACGTTGTTTATGCGGCCGGTCACCGCAGCACCTATAACGCAATGTTGATCCTGATCATCGGCATGCTGTTGATGAGCCGCCTCTTCTTCGCCTCCCTTGCGGAGCTGCGTTCAGCTCGGGAGGGCATGCTTGCCACCTTGGTCAAGACGCTCGAGGCAAAGGACCTATACACCAGGGGCCACACCGAGCGCGTCGCCCGATTTGCCGTCCAGCTTGCGCAAGAGCTCGGTCTCAACGGCGCCCAGCAGGAGCGGATTCGTCATTCCGCATTGATTCACGACCTGGGCAAGCTGGCCGTGCCTCGCGAGCTGCTCAAGAAACGGGGACGGTTGACGTCCGTGGAGACCGACGCAATGCGCGGCCATGTCCACCACATCGACGATCTGCTCAACGACGTCGAATGGCTTCATCCGCTGGTGAGGATCGCGTCAGACCACCACGCCCATTTCGATGGTGGCGGATATCACGGCTCATACACTGCTGCCGGGGACAAGCCGTCGCCGGAAGCGCGTGTGCTTGCCATCGCAGACGCCTTCGACGCAATGACCAGCAATCGCCCCTACCGGATGGCACTCACCCAGGACGAGGCCTTCCGGGAACTGCGCGATGGAGCTGGGGGACAATTCGACCCGCTCATGGTTGACGCATTCATACGCATGATCGAACGCGGCACTCTACGCTACGGCGCTCTGGTGAGAATGACCGACGAGGAGGCCAGGGAACTCGCCGAACAGCGCGGATGGATTTACCGGGACTGAGCCCTCACTCCCCCTGAGCGGGGATGACACATTCGGGACGTGCGTCGCCGCTTCCGGCGTTCCCGTTCCAGATTTCGGGATCCGAGTCCGGTGCAAGACCGGTGTCATCGGTGGTGAGGAATCGGACCAAACCCCGGTACACCGCGTCGGCGTATGCCTGACGAAATTCTGGAGTCGCCAGGAGATCGGCTTCCGATGGGTTCGCGATATACGCACCTTCGGTGATTACGGTCGGCATCTCGGCACGACGCAGGATCCCGTAGTACTGGGAGCTGCCGTCCGATGGGCTGAGCCGCGACTTTGCGCCCGTCATGATTGCCCCCACCCAATCGGCACTGAACGGGGAGAAGCTGCGCTGCAGCTCCTGAACCATGATCCGGGCGAAACGCCGCGAGGCCGGGATCTGCGACTGGTAGTAGACGTCGGATCCGGGCACGTCGAGATGGACTTCCCAACCGGCGTTATTGTGAATGGCGACCATCGCCGATGCATTCGCCGCATTGGCCAGCTCCGTGCGAAACGTGAGACCCGCCTCGTAATCGCCCGTATCGGCATCCCCGACCCGGGTGCTCAACACCCATCCCGCAGCGGGAATCTCGTCGCCCGAGAATATCTCTCCTGTGTCCCAGTCGACGCTGTGCGAGTCATCGAGCAAGTCGACCACCCGTCTCGCGATATCGAGGTTGACGGCTTCCTCCGATAGGCCGGCGGGACTGGCCGCTCCGGTGTTCCAGGGACCGCCATGGCCGGGGTCTATGACAACGGTCGCGCCGGAAAAGTCGAATCCCGGACCAATCTCAACCGAGGGGGCGGGCGGCTCCGCTAGTACCTGCGATGAGTTGACCCATGCAGTCGAGTCGCAAGATGTGAAGACCTCGATCCAATCACCCCGAATCCGCTCTCCCGCAAATACAAGACCCTCACGAGCAACCACAAATGGGTCGCCACCGATCTCTTCGTATAGCGGCGCTCCGCCGTCGGCAATGGTCACGACACCGCGCCCGGTGAAACCGTCCACGATCTTCGGCTCGGGCGGCGATGTCGGTTGACTGGGCTCCTCCGGGACCCCGAACGGAACGGGAACGGTGGTTGTGGTAGACGTGGTCGTAGTTGAGGTAGTGGTTGTCGACGTCGTAGTCGAGGTAGTAGTTGGCTGTGCGGTTGTGTCCGCGGCCGCCAACGTCGATGTAGTCGCACCGCCCCCCGAGCACGATGAGATCATCAGGGCGAGCGCAACCATTGGAAGGGTCTTGCGCATCGGGTCAATGTAGCCGTGCCGCCATCTGCCACCCGACGTTCTCACTCGAGTTGGCACCCTATTACTCGGACGGCTGTGCCGGGAGATCGCAACCGTTACCGGAGACGGTACCGGCATCGAGCTGGAACAACTCCGGGTCATTCACTCCGGCGCCGTTGTCGTCGGAAGTGAGGAAGCGAACAATTCCCCGGTACACGGCGTCGGCGTATGCCTGCCGGAACTCCGGAGTCGCCAGCAGCGCCTCTTCCTCCGGCTCCGAGATGTACACACCCTCCACGATCACCGCCGGCATTGCGGCTCGCCGCAGTATCCCGTAGTAGTCGTCGCCGGTGTCGGGGTCGATGCGAGCTCTGGCACCGAGCAGCTCGCCCCCGGTCCAGTCGGCGCTGAATGAAGAGAAGCTCAACAACAGCTCCTGGTAAATGAGACCGGCGAGACGATCGGATCCTTCGGCACCAATCGCGTAGTAGACCTCGGAGCCGGGTATGTCGGTGTTGAATCGAGGGACGGTGTTGTTGTGAATAGATACAAACGCATCAGCGCCCGCAGCGTTGGCGACTGTCGACCGATAGCCAAGGCCAAGTTCGAAGTCACCTTCGTTGGGCCCATTGCGGTCGCGCGTCAGGATGACGCTACCGAAAGCGGGCACATCATCTCCGGAAGTGATGGCGCCGGTGCCCCAGTCGACAGTCTGTGACACGGACATCCGCTCACGCACACGCTCTGCGATATCGAGATTGACAGCCTTCTCGCTGAGACCACTCGGGCCTACGCCACCCCAATCACGATCGCCATGGCCGGGGTCGAGAACGATCATCGCCTCGGACAGATCGAATCCCGGACCTGGTGCTGCATTGTTGGCTTGCTGCTGTGTCACTAGGTCGGCTGCGTTCACCCATGATGTCTCGTTGCACATTGTGGTCACGAGGAGCCAGTCTCCCTGTCGGTGCAGATACGGCAGCACAACGCCTTCGTGGATGGTGAAGTAGGCGTCGCGATCAGGGCCGTGCCACAGCTGTGCCCCTCCGTCCGGCACGAATGCAACACCGGCATCGACGGAGGCTTCGGGCTCTGGCTGTTGCGTCTGCGGTGGTGGGAAGGTGGTCACATATTCAGCCGCAGCGCTGCGCACACCCAATGCCGATACTGCAATTGCGAAGAGTGCGATCGCCGATACCGCCGAGAGCGCGATGAGAATCGGTCGGCCGCGACCGGCAAGCTGTAGGTCCATATGATTACCCGGGGAAGGCGGTTGCGACATTGTCGCACCCGAGCGGCGCTACCTCGCGGATTTCAGTTCCTGATCGCGACCGTCTTCATCTCCATGAATAGACGCAGATAGTCGGGGCCACCCGCCTTCGCATTCGAACCCGACAGTTTGAACCCTCCAAACGGCTGGACACCCACGAGAGCGCCCGTGATCTTCCGGTTGATATAGAGGTTCCCAACATGGAACTCTCGTCTCGCTCGATCAATCCGATCCGGGTCGGTCGAGATCAGACCGCCGGTGAGGCCATATTCCGTATCGTTGGCGACGTCGAGGGCTTCATCAAAATCGGCGACACGCAGGAATGACAGGACCGGACCGAAGATCTCGTGCTGGGCAAGGCGGTGATGACGCTCTACCCCATCGAAGATCGTCGGCTCGATGTAATACCCACCGTCCATGTCGACCGGCTGACCACCCAAGACTAGATTGCCCTCGGCCCGGCCACGTTCTATCTCGGCGAGAATCGAGCTGTGCTGCTCCTTGGAGATGATCGGACCGACCGGCTTGTTCTCGACGCCAGGGCCGATTTCCAGAGCCGCTGCCTTGGCAACAACACGATCCAGCAGGTCGTCGTGAATCGAAGCGACGACGATTGCACGTGAGCACGCCGAGCACTTCTGGCCCTGGTACCCGTATGCGCTGCGAACCAACGAGTCGGCGGCGAGATCGAGATCTGCCGTCTCGTCGACGATGAGCCCATCCTTGCCGCCCATCTCCATGAATGCCCGTTTCAACCACTTCTGACCGGGTCTTACCAGCGCAGCCCGTTCGGCGATTCGCAGGCCGACTTCTTTCGAGCCGGTGAAGTTGACGAATCGGATGCTCGGGTGATCAACGAGAAAGTCCCCGACAACTCCGCCGGAGCCGGGCAAGAAGTTGATTACACCGTCGGGCATCCCGGCTTCCGCAACGATATCCATGAAGTGAGCACCGAGCAGCGGGGTGTTGGATGCCGGCTTGAGGACGACGGTGTTCCCTGCCACAACGGGACCAACCGTCATTCCGACGAGGATCGCCAATGGGAAGTTCCACGGGGGGATCACCACCCCCGGGCCAATCGGGATGAGGAATGACTCGTTGGTTTCCCCGACATAGCTGTGCACAGGCACCGGTTCGTCGAGCCGGAGCGCCTCGTGTGCGTAGTAGCGGCAGAAGTCGATCGCTTCTGCGACATCCGCCTCGGCTTCAGCCCAGTTCTTACCCGCCTCGAGCGTCATCCATGCGGACATGTCGAATTTCCGCTCGCTGATCAAGTCGCCGATTCGATGGACCAGTTCGGCACGGTCCTTGGCCGACCGACGTGCCCAGTCGGGATATGCAGCCGCCGCGGCATCGATCGCCCGTTGCGCTTCGGCCTCAGATGCCATGGCCGTCGTTCCCACCACCTCGTCTGGCTTTGCGGGGTTTATCGAGACAATCCGATCGTCGGTATCAACCGGTTTGCCGCCAATGATGAGCGGAACATGACCACCGAGCTTTGAAGCCACAACCTCGATCGCCTCCCGATAGGCACGTTGCGGCATCGGTGCGGTGAAGTCGGAATACGGCTCGTTTCGGAACGGATCCATCAGGTGTCCTTCTCTCGCCGGATTGCTGGCTCCCAGGCTACGTCGGATCCGGGCTCTTTGCCACGTCCACAGGATTTGGCAGACACCCAAAGAAAGTTCTTCGGTAGCGGCCCAATCCGCCGATACTGAGTACGTGAGCGATTCAATCCTTATTGTCGAAGACTCTGCGAGTGTTCGCCGGCTCATCGAGGTATGCCTTCGTGAGCTCAGTCTGAACATCGTTGGTGCCGCTGATGGCGTCGCCGGCCTGGAAGCCGCACGAGAGACTTTGCCGACAGCGATAGTCCTCGATATCGGGCTGCCCGGCATGGACGGGTGGGAAGTGCTGCGCCGGCTTCGCGCAGACGATGCCACCCGTGACACCAAGGTACTGATCCTCACCGCACATGCTCAGCCCGAGGTTGCTGTGCAGGCCCAGGAGGGCGGCGCGGACGACTTCATGACTAAGCCGTTCCGGCCGACCGACCTGCGGGACCGTGTCGCCAAGATGATCGCCTCCTAACGAACATCATCTCAAGGCTGCCAGAACCTCTGCTTGTTCGACCTGATCAAACCGGTCATACCACTCGCCAACAGAGCGAAACCACCGTGGGCGTTGCAGGCACACGAACACGTCTGCGTTTGCTGCCAGATCACCCGCGGTGTCCTGGGGACCGACGGGTACAGCTCCGATGAGGAGTGCCGGCTTCTGCCGATGGATGGTCTGGAGAGTTGCACGGAAGGTCGCCCCGGTGGCAACTCCGTCGTCGACAACGACTACTGCCCTGTTGCGAACGTCCGCGGCGGGCTTGACCTTGCGGTAGACCGACAGCCTGTGCTCCAACTCACCGTGCGCCTGCTCGATTGCCTCCTCGAGCGTCTCCGACGATATCCCGAGCCCTTCGATCACATCACGGACCAGCACCGTCTCGCCTGTCTCCCCGACCGCACCCAACGCCAACTCCGGGTTGTGGGGAGCACCGATCTTCCTGGCGAGCACGACGTTCAACTCGGCGTCGAGAAGCCTGGCTACGGGTGCTGCGACGGTCACCCCGCCGCGGGGAATCCCGAGAATGAGCGGCGACGAGTCGTTGCCGGAGGCCTCCAGTGCCGCGGCAACGGCAGGGGCCAGAGCACGACCGGCATCCTCCCGGTCAATGTATCTCATAGCCTCAAGCGTACCGTTAAGGTCTGGCGCATATGCGAAGGCTTCTTCTCATCGCCAATCCATCAGCGTCCGGGTTCACCGGTGCGGCGCTGCGCGACGTCGAAGCAACGCTGAGCAACAAGTACGACGTGACAACCGCCTGGCCGAATGGGCCTGCCGAATCACGGCAAGCAGCAGCAGATGCAGCCGAGGAGGGCTACTCCGTGGTGGCAGCGATGGGCGGCGACGGTGTCGTCCACCATGTCGCCAACGGTCTTGCCTTCGCCCCGACTGCCCTCGGTGTGATTCCCACCGGAACAACAAATGTGGTCGCCCGTATCCTCGGTATCCCGCTGAACCCGGAGAAGGCCGCATCCCGGCTGGTTTCCGGCGTGCAGCAGCCGTTCACCCTCGCCCACATCGCCACCGAGAGCCAGCTCGCAGCCCGGTCGGAATACGCGGTGTTCTCATTGGGCTTGGGGCTCGATGCCGATGTGGTCGCGGTATCGGATCAGCGTCCCGCAGCCAAGTACCACTTCTCGTCTCTCAATTTCGCAGCAATCGCAACCAAACAGGTGCTATCCACATACCGCACGAGGCTCCCCAACATGCTGGTGGAATGCGACGGGCAACGTGTGCACGCTGCGACGGTACTAGTGCAGATTCACGACGCCTATACCTATTGGGGACGGGCGCCGCTTCGCATCCGACCCGACCCGAGTGATGGGTTGACTGTGGTAGCAATCGAGCGGGTCTCAGCCACTGCCACCATCGGTCTGGCAGCCAGAGGGCTCATGCGGCGGCCCATGGCAAGACAGGCTGGAGCACACGTCTTCAACGACATCGAGAAGTTGATCGTCGAGGCGGAGCCGGCAGCGCGCTTCCAGGCCGATGGCGAGTTGCTCGGATCGACCGACTCAGTCGAGATCACGCCTGCGTATGATGCCCTAACCGTGATCGTCCCCAACGGGTCTTCCTGACTCAGCTGCCTTCCGCAGGCTGCTCCGCCCGTGCCGATCGGTTGATCTTCTCCTCGAGTTGGACCGCACCGACGGCCGCGTGCGCAACCGTTGCCCCCAGCAACGCACGTTTCCAAAGGATCTCTCGCAGCGGGTTGCCAAGCTTGTCGTCAAGAAGCCTCTCTCCAGGGCCCAAGACCGGCTTTTCCTCCTCAGCACCGGTCAGTCGATCCCACAGGCCCTGATTCTTGGGTAATTCTCCCGGCCCGGAGATGGCCAGATCGGCCACGAGTGCTTCGATAGTGTCACGATCCGTAGCCGCTCGCACCACAGGCCCGAGGAGAGGCCCGGCTTTGACCCCGATGGCGGCCGTTAGATCCTCGAGACGACACAGGGCATCTTCCCTATCGGCCTGAGTCGAATCGGGGCCGACGCCTGCGATCACTTCACGGCTGACTCTCGTCCATGCCTTTTCGAACTCCAGCGATGCGCCCTGCCACACGCCCGCGCTCTCACCCACGGCTTTGACGATCCGGGAAGCGTCGCGGACAACCTTGCGCAACATGACCGTCTTCGTGTCGATACGCTCTGTCACATGCTCCCGGAAGATATCAATGCCACGTGCGGAAGCACCCATCGGATCCGCTGCCAAAGCAAACAAGGCAGGACGGGGATATCCATCGGCGGCCAGCGTATCTATGAGGTCCTGACGCACGCTCTGTAAGTCGTCGGCCCGCAGCTTGTCGATCTTATTCAGGGCAAAGATGAACTGACTTCGGTGCACCGCTAGTTTGGACAGGAACTCATCGTGCACGATCGGGTCTCGATACTTGTCTGGATCAAACAGCCAGATGACCCCATCGACCCTGGGGACGAGATCCTCGACCCGTTCCCGATGCCAGTCTGCGATCGAGTCGATGTCGGGAAGATCGATGATCGCGGTGCGAGTGAACGCCGCGTGCTCCCTGCGATAGGCGATCCCCAGGGTGTCAAGCAACACAGTGACAGCGGGCTCCGGATTCATCGGGATGACGGCAAATGGTTCGTCTGTATGCGGTCTCAAGATGCTGACGGACGTGATGACCTCACCGGCAAGCGCGTTCACCAGACTGGACTTGCCGGTTCCGGTGCCGCCGGCCACCGCCAACACCAATGTCTCGCCGAGAAAGCCGCGACGTTGCCTGATTTCGCCTGCGTACTGCTTGGCATCGTCAAGCACATCCTTGGGTACGACACCTTCGGCACGGGCGATCACCAGATCGATAGCATCGAGTAGCTCGGGAACGTCACGCATCGGCGTCGCCTTCGGTTGCGACCGGGGCCTGGTCGTCGGAGTCGCCTATCGTTGCCGCCGGTGTCGTGGGCTCAGCATCGAGGTCGTCCAGATCCTCACTCGACGGAGCTTCCGCGTCCAGGTCGGGCACTTTTTCGAGATACGGGCGGTCTTCCCCTTCCAGCAATGCCG
Source organism: uncultured bacterium (assembly GCA_963731695.1). Taxonomy (GTDB): domain Bacteria; phylum Actinomycetota; class Acidimicrobiia; order Spongiisociales; family UBA5794; genus JAAETI01. Next base: position 70,230 of record CAVSWM010000007.1, read on the forward strand.
AAATCGCAGTTAGTTCTCGGTCCAGTCGGGCCGCGACAGGCACATGGTCGTCGAGACGGTCACCGAATCGCCTGGCATCAAAGTCCAGGGATTGTCTAATGACATTCGAGAGACTGGCCTGTGCCTCCTCAACGAACGCTGCCATGTTCCGCTTGAGCTTTCGCTTGACGATCCCCGTCGGCTTCAACTCCGGGTGGACCACGACCCGCCAGGCTTTCGAGGCGAGCCGTGCGGCTGCCCGGGGCCGCAACGAGCCTTTCTTGCTGTTGCCGGCAGCAACCAGGGCAAGCGTCTCCTCCCATTCCTCGAGCATCCCCTGCACATCCCACGAGGTGTCCTCAGTGTGGCGCCACAGTGTCGTTCCCTTGCCTTCTAGCAGCGCCTTGCCGGTCGGATCCTCCAACCAGGAGCTTGCGGTTGCCTGTGCCGCCACCCCGGCTCTTCTGGTGACGATCGCGGTCAGGTCTACGGCCGCTTCCGACCAGCTCTTGTGCCGCGCCATGTCGCGAAGAGTGCCGCCGGCCACCATCGACGTGATTTCTGATACCTGGCTGTCGTAGGCAACGCTCACCGCTTCGCCGAGCGTTTTCCCGATTGCAGCGGCTTTCTGGAACTCGTCGGTGATCACCCGGCAGCGGTCAACTACGTTGCGGCCCGTTGTGTACGCCGTCATCGACACCAGGGTATCTCGATAGCCCGTGTTGGAGACCGCCCCCAACTCGTTGCGTAGCGCTCCGACGGCCCCGGGATCGAGACCGCCATGCCACCTGTCTCCCACGGCCTCGTTGACCCCGAAGACCATGGCGGCGTCCGGCTCGAGCAGCAAACCGTTGTCGTGGAGCCTGCCCGCAAAGTCATTGAGTAGCGATATCGCTTCGGTACGGTCAGGAGGAAGTCGGTTCAGCACGAACAGCATCGGCACACCTCGCCAACGAATCTCGCGGAGAAACTCCCATGCGGAGATGTCCGCATAGCGAGACGGGCTGGTCACAAAAACACAGAGGTCAGCGAGTGCCAGGGCGTCGAGCGCCGGCCGCCGTCCCGACGTTGCCACGAACTCCGACGGTGGCGTGTCGATAATGGTGAGGTCGGCGGTCAGGTCGTCGTCACCGATAACCACCTCGACCGTTTGGCCCACCCGGTCCCGGACCCGGGAGACGAACTCCGACCAGTAGCGGGAGCCGTGGTCGCGGTGTGCCCACAGCACTGCGTTGCGGGTGGTGGGTCGCAATGCTCCGACATCGCTGATGCGATCGTTGGCGAGGGAGTTGACGATCGTCGACTTCCCGGTGCCTGAGGAGCCGATTACGGCTGCCACGATCGGGGCCTGGGGCTCGTCGAGCCGGGGTATGAGGTACTCGGTGACGGTCCGGATGACGGCGACGCGTACCCGCTCGGCGTGGTCCCTGCTCGGAGTCGGCAGATTGAACTCGACACCATCGAGTAATTCGGTGAGCTTCTCTAACCGGGGCCGGAGCGCTGCAATCGCCGCTGGGTCTGCCTCCATGCCTGGATTACACCACATCGCGGCGCTCTTGCCCGGTACCAGTCGCATCAGTAGTCGCAGACGCGGTTACCGGAAACGTGTCACACCGACCCGATATGTTGCGAACCATGGACGTACAGACTTCCCCAAACCAGGCCAAGGATCCAGCAATCATTACCGTCGACGACGGCACGGCAATCATCTCCGGTCTCGTCATCACCGATCCGACCGTCGTGGCTCATCTCGGTTCGATCCATCCTGAGCATCGGGCCGATGAGCTGGTCCGCGCCATCGGGATCGGGTTACACGGGCTGGCCACCGCTTCGATGCGGGCGACCGTCGAGGAGATGGAGAACCGTGTGCGCACGATTATCGCTGCTGCTGCCACGGCCGCGCAGTCTCAGTTGGGAGATGCCGTCGAGATGGGCCGCTCGGAGCTATCCAACCACCTCGACCCGAATGTGCGGTCATCGCTGACGGCGCGTTCCATCGCAGAACTCGAGAAGGTCCATCGAGAAACCCTTGCGCAGCTCGACCCCGACCGGACCGACAGTCATACCGCAAAGCTGGTCGCCGCCATCACCGAGATGCTGGGCCCTGGTGGGCAACTGGCTCACCGGCTCGCCGACGTCTTCGACTCAGCCGAAGCCGAGCACGGGATGGGACGGCTTCTTGATACATTCGAAAAGCGATTCCGTGAGATCAGGGACCTCCTAGTTGGCGAACAGCAGCGTCTGGTCGAGGCTGAACGCGGAACGGCCAAGGGATTCGAATTCGAGGACCTCGTTGAGGAAGTGCTCCGAGAGGAAGCTCGAGGTCTATCGGGATGCATCGTAGAGCGGACCGGCTTGAGCGCCGGAACTCTCGGCCCGGACTCAAAGGTCGGGGATTTTGCCCTAACGCTCGCGGATGGAACGCGGATCGCAGTCGAAGCCAAGAACGTGTCTCGCATCTCGCTCAGCGGGGGCACCGGAATTCTCGCCGAGCTGGATCGGGCGATGGACAACCGGAACGCATCCTGGTCGCTGTGTGTATCCCACCATGACGCGTTCCCCGGGGAAGTCGGGAGCTTTGGTGTGTACGGCAACCGTCTGCTCGTTGTCGATCCGGGAGACGGTGTACTCATCCGGGTGGCGTTGCGTTGGATCGCCGCGGCGGCTCGTAGCGCTTCGGTCGAAGGCGAGGCCATCGATACCACAGGTGCACTCGAGAAGCTGGAACGTATCAAAGGTCTGGCACAGCACTTCTCGCGGAGCAAGAAGGTCCTAACCAACGCACAGACCGGCCTCGAAACCGTCCGTGACGAACTCGACTTGCTACGCGGCGAGCTATTGGATCTAGTGGATGACGCAACCCGAGCGCTTCGCCCGGCGGTCTCTACTGCCCGTCGGGTGGCGTAGCGACAGCGTCGCGGCCGGCACGTGGCGACCCGAGGCGTACCGCGGCGACACCCTCGGGGCATGAATCGAGGAGGGGACAGTAGCTGCACCAGGGCCCCGCAACGCGTTCGAGTTGCTCGATACCCCGGGCAAACGAGCGGCGGAGCTGGTTGATCATCCCGGCGACTTCGTTGGCCGTCTGGCTTATGGTCGACTCGGTCGGCTCAAAGCCCAGCCGCTCTCCCGACCCGACCGATACCGCCTCGACCCTGACGGGCACCTCGTCGCGGTCGAGTGCCCACAACATGGCGTAGAAGCCAAGCTGCTGCTCTGTCTCATAGAGCCCTCCAGTTTTCCAATCTACGAGACGAACCCCATCGGCGTCATCAAAGACCGCATCGATCGACCCTCTGAGCCTCACTCCGGATTCCGGCTCCACCTCGATGAACACCTCTGGAGCGCGGAACCCTTCGGTCGAAAGAGCCTTGAAACGCTGATAGAGATCGCCCACCTCGCTAATCACGCCGGCCAGTTGCGAAGGTCGCAAGCCGAGAGCACTCAGCTTCGGGTTCAGCCCTGCACCGATCTCTTCTCTGCACGCTTGCTCAACTTCCACATCAGGAATCGGACCACGCACGAGATGGCGGGCGAACACACGGTGCGCCAGACCACCCTTGAACGACACGGTGCTCTCCTCCGGGAACACTCCGTGCAGACGCCCGAGTGCCTGATCCGGACACCTGGCGAACGTCATGAACAGCGTCGCAGAGACACTGATCGGGTCACCAGGAACGATGGGGGGAAAGCGCATCAAGCTCGGATGGTATCTCGGCATCGCCGAATACTGCGTCTTCATCTCGTGACCTCGCAGCGTCGCCTTGCTGCTACGCTCCGTTCTCGTGGCGGGCATGTGGCCTGCGCCCAGGTGGATCCTGGTTAGCAGCCCAAGCCATTACACTCGTACCTACCTCAACTTTCCTGTTCCCTTCCTATGACTGATAAAACTCGACGGTGGATAATCGTTGGTGGCATCGCTGCGATAGTGATGCTGCCACTGTTTGTGTTCGCCCTCGACAATGCCCGGTCTTCGGGCGAGGTTGCCCGCAACGTCTCCGCGGCAGGGATCGAACTTGGCGGCCTCGGCGAAGAAGACGCGCTGGCCGCAATACGCGAGTACGAGAGCCAACTCGCCAACACGCCCGCTCCTTTCACCGTTAACGGCATCGATTTCGAATTGGAACCCGGCTCAATCGGCCTCAATATCGATGAGCAAACGATCGTCACATCCGCGATGAAAGCACGACGCGACAAGGGATTCCCGGCGAGCTTTTTCGCGTGGTTCGGCAGCTTTGGCAACCACATCGAGATCGACGCCCCGGTGACTATCGACGAAGAGCAACTCGACGAGGTTCTCAACAAATGGCAGACAGAGGCGATAGCGATGCCTGCCTACGAAGGCGGGATCGTCATCCAGGACGACCGGATTCTCCCCGACTATCCGCGTCCCGGGGAAGGCATTGACCGCGACCAGGCTCGCCGGGCCGTCCTTGCGTCCGTGCAGACCATCGATCGGAGTCCGGTTGCCCTGCAGACCAAACAGATCGAGCCTCAACTGACCAAGGATGACATTGATGCCGCGACCGCCGAGGCGAACCGCTGGGTCGACGACGCGGTGACTCTCTCGGCGGATGATCCCGAATTCTCGATTACCTTCACTCGCGAACAGCTCACCGACGCTTTGGTCGCCAACATCACTACCAATTCCGCGACGACCCTCGACCTCTCCTTTGATCGGGACAAGATCGCGTCGCTGCTCGCACCCCACAAGTCTGAAATCGAGCAACCCGCCCGCGATGCCGAGTTCGTCATCGACGAGGACACCAAGGAAGTGACGCTGCTGCCCTCTCGTGCGTCAACCCTGCTGGACACGGATCTGGTGGTCGACGCTCTCCAGCAAGCTGCAGCCTCATCGGGCAATGCGGGAAGCTTCCCCTTCGGCCAGGGCACCGAAGCGAACTTCACCACTGCCGAAGCTGAGGCAATGGGCGATATCGGGTTTGTCTCCAGCTTCACCACCTCCCACCCTGCCGGTCAGCCCCGGGTGGAGAACATTCACCTCTTCGCCGACACGGTCGACGGCGCATGGGTGATGCCCGGTGAGGAGTTCTCGCTCAATGACTACGTCGGGCAGCGCACGGCAACCAAGGGCTACGTGGCCGCCCCGATGATCCTGGGTGGCGAGTTGGTTGATGATGTCGGTGGCGGCGTAAGCCAGTTTGCCACCACGTTCTTCAACGCCGTGTTTTACGGCTGCTACGAGGACGTCACCCACAAGCCGCACAGCTATTACTTCAGCCGCTACCCGGAGGTCAATGAAGCCACCATCTCGTGGCCGGAGCCAGACCTCGTGTTCAAGAACAACACGGACACCGTGGTGATCATCAAGACGCAGTACACCGCCACGGACATCACCGTCCAGTTCTACGGCAATAACGGCGGCTGTCAGGCAGAGCGAGTCCTCGGCCAGCGTTACGCCTACACCGACCCCGAGGAAGTGTACGAAGGCGTTGACAATCTCGACCCGGATGAGCAGCGGGTCACCCAGAATGGTTTTGGCGGGTTCTCCAATACCGTCACCCGGGTCATGACCTGGCCTGATGGGCGGGTTGAGGAACAGAAGTTCCAGTGGACATACAGCGCAGAGCCCAAGATCATCGAGGTACACCCCTGCATGGTCCCCGATGCCACAGAGGAATGCCCGATTCAAATACCCTCTGTCATCGGCGGTTCTGTCGACAGCGCCCGATCCGCGCTACAGGGCGCCGGGTTCACCCTTGTCGAAGGCCCGACGGTCGAAATCGACTCAGAAGGGTCAGATGGGCTGATTGTCAGCATGTCGCCTGGAGCCGGTGAGTGGGCGCCGGCTGGTTCGGCCATCACCGTAAATGTCGGCGTCTACATCCCTCCGGCAGGAGCCGCCACCGGACACCGGGGGCTGAGCAGCCCCGGGGCTAGTTGTAGAAGCGGTACAGATCGGTAATCGTCTGCTCAGCAGCCCTCGTGGCGTCGCCGTCCCATCCATCAGCCCGCCCGACCACGACCTCACTGGCGGCAACCCACACACTCGATATCGCCTCATCAGTGGCAAAGAGCCTGCCGGCGAGCACCGCCGGGAATCCAGCTCCCGCCTCTGCTTGCTCGGCGGATTCGAACCTAGCTCCGTCCTGACCGGTGAGGACGCGGTCGGTGGTGAACACGCAGAAACCGTCAACGTTCTTTGCGGCAACTGAAATCGACTGGCCCATCGATCCTCCTCGGCGGGTGGGTGCCAGGAGTCTAGGAGCATGCGCATGGGAGCGGCGTCGGATGAGTCGAGGCTGCCAGCCACGAGCTATGCCGATGGCTCCATCTCAGCGCCGTTTACCCCCGGTCATTCCCCTGGGGTAAACGAGCGGTGAAGTATCAAGCGGCACCAGTCATGATGGCGACCGCTTCCGACATGCTGTGGGTCTGCGGTGTGACAAATGCGGTACGTGTGCCGAGGCGCTGGATGTGGATCCGGTCGGCGACCTCGAAGACGTGCGGCATGTTGTGACTGATCAGGATCACCGGCAGGCCCGCGATCGCGAAGATCCCGGATCAGCTGTAGCACTTGTCCCGATTCGCGCACACCCAGCGCCGCCGTTGGCTCGTCGAGAATGACGACCTTGCTGCCGAATGCCGCTGCCCGGGCGACAGCCACCGCTTGGCGTTGACCACCCGACAGCGTTTCCACCGCCTGGGTGATGTCCTGGAGCGTGCCGATGCCGAGCTCATCCAGAGCCTTCTTCGCATCGCGGCTCATCCCGGCCCTGTCGACCATCCGGAACACGGATCCCAGAATTCCCTTTTCTGCGCCGCTCTCGCCCCAGAAACAGGTTGGTCGAGATGTCCAAAGCGGGCGCGACGGCGAGGGTCTGATAGACCGTCTCGATACCAACGTCGCGAGCATCGTGCGGACGACGGAAGTTCAATTGCTCGCCCTCGAGATACATCGTCCCTTCGTCCGGAATCATGGCGCCGGAGAGACATTTGATCAGAGACGACTTCCCGGCTCCGTTGTCGCCGATGATGGCAAGCACTTCACCCGGGTACAGCTCGAGGTCCGAGTCGTCGAGGGCGACAACACGGCCGAAACGCTTGATCAGACCTTTGGCGGTCAGGATCGGCTGGCGTGTTGCTTCGTTCATTTCCCGACCCTCCTGATCCACTGATCGAGTGCCACGGCGACCAGGATCAATGAGCCGATGGCGAAGTTCTGGTAGTAGACATTCACTCCAGCGAGATTGCAGGCCGATCCGGAACACGGTCACGATGAGCGCTCCGACCAGGGTGCCCCAAATCCGTCCACGGCCACCGAAGAGGCTGGTTCCGCCGATGACCACCGCCGTGATCGTCTCGAGGTTGACGTCGGCGGCGGCATTCGCGCTCGCCGAGAGCGATCGGCCGAGCTGTACCCAACCTCCGATGGCGTAGATGAGGCCTGCCACCATGTAGATGCTCAGGAGCACACTGCTGGGTGTTGATACCGGCCAGGCGAGCCGCCTCTGCGTCGTCGCCCGTCGCATACACGTGACTCCCCCACGAGGTGTTGGACAGGACATAGGCGAACAGGGCATACAGCAAGAGGGCAAGGACCACGCCGACCGTGATCCTGCATCGTCCCGATCTGAATGCATTTGCCCGTCCAGAGCAAAAGCGTGTCTTCGCCTCCCATCGCCTCCTTCGAGATCGTTTGCGCTCTGCTGTAGACCAATGCGAGCGAATTGAAGATGTAGAAGGTCCCCAGCGTGACGATGAACGGCGGCAGATTGACCTTCGTCACCATGAAACCGTGGAACGCCCCGAGCGACAGACCGACGATGGCGCCGATCAGAAGGGCAAGGAACGGTGGAACGCCCATGTCGGCCGCAAGCTTGGCGATCACGATATGGGTCAGGAGCATGCCCGTGCCCACAGCCAGGTCGATGCCGGCGGTGAGGATGACGAGAGTCTGACCGATGGCCAGCGTCGCCAGAACGGCCGTCTGCTGCAGAATGATGCCGAGCGTCTCCGGGCGCTGGAACCGGCCATTGCCCAGCGTCACGAACACCGCAGCGGAAACCAGCAACACCACAAACGGACTGATCACCGGGTACCGATGCAGCAGGTGCTGGATACTGTCGAGCCTCGACTGAGGCCCCGAAGTCAAGGTTGCGATGGTGTCCTGGGCGTCGGGGTGCGTCGTATCCATCGGACATCCTTCCTGCCTTGCGCAATACGCGAATGTACACAGCGGGAGCAGGGCGCCGCAACGGGAAGGTGTCTCGCCCTGCTCCCTGCTGAATGCTTGGTCAGCTAGTCCGGGACCGATCCGCCCCAGCAGATGTCCTTGCCTTCCTGGACCGAGATGCTGTCCACACCGTCGACCGGTGAGTCAGTGACGAACGCCACGCCAGTGTTGAAGAAGTCGAGCCCTTCGCTGACCTCGGTGCGGCCCCACCGTCGGCGAGGTCCTTGATGGCCTCCATCCCGAGCGTCGCCATCGGCCCGGGTACTGCTGGGCGTGGCGCCGATGACGCCCTCGTCCACGAGCCGGAGACCCGGGTCACAGCCACCGTCGACAGAGACGATGATGACGCCTTCGGACTTGCCGGCCGCACTCAACGCGTCGTAGCCGCCCTGCGCCGCCGGCTCGTTGATCGTGTACACAACGTTGATGTCGGGGTTGGCGGCGAGACACGTTTCCATTGCGGTCTTTCCACCGTCCACTGCGCCGTTGGTCGGCTCATGGCACGACGATCTCATACTCGCCCCCGTTGTAGTTACCGGTCACGGCTCGTTGCCGTTCCCCGACGTGTCGACTGCATCGACGATGCCCATGCCATTGAGGAATCCCTGATCCCGGTAAGTAGTCCACCGAGACAACCGAGTCGTTGAACAGGTCGAGCATGGCGATGACTGCCTTGTCGCCGTTGAGCGTGGCTGCGGTCCATTGACCAATCAGCTGGCCGGCTAGATAGTTGTCGGTTGCAAACGTGATATCGACGCCGTGGCCGGATTCGGCGGTGTGTCGAGTGCGATCGTGTACAGCCCCGCCGCACGGGCTGCGTCGAGCGCCGGGACGACAGCATCACCGCTCGGTGTGATGAAGATGCCTTTGTCGCCGCGGGCGACGGCGGCCTCGATGGCGTTGATCTGGCTCTGCGTGTCGCCATCGGCCTGACCGGCTGCCACCGTCAGATTGACGCCGATCGCATCGGCTTCGGCTTGCGCCGAGTCGGCCATCGAGACGAAGAACGGGTTGCTCGTGTTCTTCAGGATGAGGGAGACACCGACGTCGCCGCCACCGGGGCCGCTGTTGTCGTGCCGCCATCGCTCGATGGTGCCGGCAGTAGTCTGCTGGTATCGAGGCGTCAGTCACCAGCCACAGGCTGCCATCCACCATCATCAGAGCGAAGACAATCACGACGATACGTCCGCGAAAGCCTCGAATCGGTTGGAGCCTCATTTTTCTCCTCCTATTGAGCATGCAACGTGTCTATGACAACGTTGTCAAGGCGACATATGAGCATACTTTGACAACGTTGTCAAACCGTGCGAACCTGCTGATACCCGGGTATAGAGGTCTCGACATGCCGTCTCCGACATCCAAACGCCCCACGATGCTGGATGTTGCCCGACGTGCCGGTGTCAGCCTCAAGACGGTATCGCGGGTGGTCAACGACGAGGGCGGCGTCAGCCCCACGTTCAGCGGCCCAGGTTGAGGCGGCAATCGCCGAACTCGGCTACCGACCCGACGACCGCGCCCGGCGACTCAGACAATCGGCTTCGCTCACAGGCACGATCGGGTTTGTCCTGGTCGACGTCGCCAACCCGTTCTTCTCCTCAGCTCTGCGTGGTATCGAAGAGGTAGCCAGGGCCCGCGACTGCCTGGTGCTCGCTGGGAGCACCGACGGTTCCGCCGACAGAGAACGCCTGCTCGTGGAGCGGCTGATCGACCGGCGTGTGGACGGGTTGATCGTTGTACCGTCCGGGCTGGGAAACGATCTGCTCAGAGCCGAGATAGCCCGTGGTTCTGCGGTCGTGTTGCTCGATCTCGATATCGAAACCGAGAGCTCTGTAGACCTGGTTCGCAGCGACCACTACGGCGGCGCCAGGGCGGCTGCCGAGCATCTCCTCGAGCACGGGCACCGCGAAAATCGGATACCTCGGCGACGACCTGGCGATCATGTCGGCACACCATCGTCTGGATGGATTCCGTGACGCCCTGGCCGCGGCGGGGATCGACCTACCGGATGAGCGGATGCCTCACCGGTTCGTATACGGGTCGCGAATGGCAGCGTCTCGTGACCGATTTGCTTCGATCGGAGCCTGAGGTCACCGCAGTGTTCACCGCACAGAACTTCGTTACGATCGGAGCCGTCTCCGCATTGCATGACCTGCGCCTGCAGAACTCGATCGCTCTCGTTGGATTCGACGATGTCGATTTTGCAGACATCGTCGAGCCGGGGATAACGGTGATACCCCAGGACCCAAATGTTCTAGGCACCAAGGCCGCCGAGCTCCTATTCCGCCGCATCGACGGCAGCACGGAGCCACCTACCCAGGAAGTCGTGGACCATCTCCTCATCGAACGAGGCTCCGGAGAGATATACCCAGAATAGCCGGTAGCCCTCGGACGCTAGGTAGGCGGATAGTTGACCGTCGCCGTGGAGGCGCCGATCGAATGCAGCTTCATCAGGTTGGTGGTCGCCGCCTGATTGGGCGGGATGCCCGCAGCGATAACAACCCCGTCGCCCGGTTTGACGATCCCGAGATCGAGCAGGCTTCGCTCGGCGTGCTCGATCATTAGATCCGTCGAATCGACACCCTGGAAACGAAGCGGCGTCACCCCTGAGTACAGGGCAAGGCGCCGGTACGTCCCCTCACGTGGGGTGTAGGCAAAGATATCGGTGTGCGGGCGGTATTTCGAGATCAGCCGGGCCGTGCTGCCCGACTCGGTGAAGGCGACGATGGCACGAAGATCGAGGTTCTCTGCCGCATCCACGCACGCCTGCGCTGTGGCCGAGGCAAAACGGGCCCGGTCTTCGAGGAAGTGGATCTCCGGTCCCCTGCCATAGTCCGGGCTTGCTTCGGCTTCCTTGCAGATGCGGGCCATGGCCGCAACGGCGCGGGTCGGGTATTTGCCGATGGCCGTCTCAGACGAGAGCATCACCGCGTCACTCCCATCGAGCACGGCGGCGGCAACGTCACTGACTTCGGCACGGGTGGGCCGGGGAGAGCTGTTCATCGACTCGAGCATCTCAGTCGCCGTGATCGAGATCTTGGCCCTGGCGTTGCAGCGGTTGAGGATGGCTTTCTGAGCTCTCGGCACCGCCTCGTACGACAGTTCGACACCGAGATCGCCACGGGCCACCATGGCCCCGTACGCCTCGCTGAGGATGTCATCGAGGTTCCCGAACCCGACCACGCTCTCGATCTTGGCGATCACCGGTGTCCCCGGCACGAGATTCTTGACACGCTTGACATCCAGCCCCGACGAAACAAACGATGCCGCAACGTAATCGACTTCCAGGGTTCGCCCGAATGCAAGATCGGCGACATCCTTGTCGGAGACGGCAGGCACATCGATGATGGCTCCAGGGAACGCGACACCCTTGTGATCTCGCAGCTTTCCCCCCTCGACAACAGTGGCCCTGGCCGTCTCCCCGTCCCAGGATCTCACCTCGACGTTGACTAGGCCATCGGACATCAGCACAGGGGACCCGGTGGTGAGCCGGGCCGCAGCGAGATTCTCGATGTAAACCACCGACTCGGAGCCTTCGGCCTCACCCGATCGCAGCAAGATCTCGGCACCCGGTTCCAACGTCACGCCGCCACCGGGGAATGTGCCGACCCGGATGCGGGGACCCTGGATGTCCTGGAGTATCGCGATCGGCTTGTCGAGCTCTTCCGATGCCTGGCGAATCCACTCGGTGAAACGACGATGCGAGTCGTAGTCGCCGTGCGAGAAGTTGAGCCGGGCAACGTCCATACCGGCGACGATCAGATCCCGGATCGGCTTCGTAGCTGGCGACCGCAGGCCCGAGCGTTGCAATGATCTTGGTCTTCCTCACGGGCCGAACCATACCCAATCCGCGTCGGGATATAGTTGCTTGAATGAGCAAGGCGATCCTCGCGGCAATCCCGATCAAGCCCTTCGGCGTTGCCAAGCAGCGTCTGTCCGACCGTCTTGACGCGACCACCCGCTCCCATCTCGGCCGGATGATCGCGGCGAGGACTGCCGGGGCCGCCACGGATGCCGGCGCTCTAGTCGCCGTAGTCACCGCCGACCCTGGTGTCGCTAGCTGGGCCCGTGGTCTGGGGTACCTCGTCATCGATGAAGATGGGGCTGGAGGGAACGGCCTCGACGGCGCCGCCACATCGGCAGTGATCGAGGCGAGACGCCGCCAGCGCCCCTGGGCCGTCATCCATGCCGACCTCCCACTCGTCACCCCCGGGGCACTGGCCGGCGTCTTTGAGCGGTGCCGGTTCGGCTCGGTGGTGGTCCCGTCGTACAACGGTGGCACCAATGTCATCGCCGGGAATGGATCGGGCTTCCGGTTTTCATACGGCCCGGGCAGCTTCCACCGTCATGTTGCACAGAATCAACCCGTCACCGTCCGCACCGACCCGCGGCTGGCGCTCGACCTCGACACGACGACGGATCTCGATCGGGCGCTACAACTGCCGACCGGCCGGTGGCTGCTCGGGCTGGTCGGGTAGCCTGCCGTCATGTCCGAGCAAGAAACCAACACCGGTATCTACGACGAGCTCCCGATGACCGCAAACCCGCTTCCCGTCCCCGAACGAGCTCTCGCTATCGGCGCCCATCCCGACGACATCGAATTCGGGGCAGGCGGGCACTCTCGCCGGCTGGGCGGCGCGAGGGTGTCGCGTAACGATGCTGATCATGACCGACGGGTCGAAGGGGTCGTGGGACGAGAATGCCGACCCTGGGACTCTCGCAGCCACTCGCATTGCCGAGCAGCAGGCCGCGGCTGCCCGGCTGGGCGCTGCCGAGGTCCGCCATCTCGACGAGATCGACGGAGAGCTCGAGTACACGATGGAATTGCGCAAGGAGGTTTGCCTCCAGATCCGTGAGCTACGTCCCGAAGTGGTGCTCAGCCACGACCCATGGCAGCGCTATCAGCTCCATCCCGATCACCGCGCCACGGGCTGGGCGGTGATCGACGGGGTGGTGTCCGCCCGTGACCACCTGTTCTTCCCCGAGCAGAATCTGCCCGCCCATCGTCCCTCCGCGGTGTTGTTGTGGTCCGCTGATGAGCCGGACCACTGGGAAGATATCGCGGATTATTTCCCGGCCAAGATCGAGGCATTGCTATGTCACTCGTCACAGGGAACAACAACGATGGGAGGCGCCGAGTTGAGCGAAGACAACCGGGCTGCATTCGAAGCCAGGATGATCGATTGGGCAGCGAAACAGGGGGCACCGGTCGGGCCTGACCGTCGCCGAGTCGTTCAAGCGGGTGACTCCATGACCCGCTCTGTGGTGCTTGGTGCGGGGATCGTCGGCCGGGCCGCGGCATGGGATCTCGACCGCAGGGGCCACGACGTGACGGTGGCCGACGTCTCGCTCGAGGCAGCTAGAAGCGTTGGCGACGAGTTTGGCCTTTCCTGGACGACAATCGACGTGACGGATTCCACCTCAGTCGATGGTGTGATCTCCGACGTCGATTGTGTCGTCTCGGCCGTTCCGTATGTCTTTGGAGAAGGACTCGCCCAAGCGGCAGTTCGGAATCACTGCCACTACTTCGACTTTGGCGGCAACCCGGACATCGTCAAGAGCCAACTCCTGCTGGACGAAGCTGCGCGGAATGCCGGCGTGGCGGTGGTTCCCGACTGCGGACTGGCGCCCGGCTACGCAAATGTCCTGGCGGCGGGCCTCATTGCCGCTGCCCCGGGGACCGACGTAAACGTTCAGATCCGTGTCGGCGTCCTGCCGCAAGAGCCGGTTGGTGCTCTGAACTATCAGCTGGCGTTCTACGCCGGCGGGCTGATCAACGAGTACGCCGAACCCTGCGAGATCATCGAAGGGGGCGTGGCAAGAACCGTCGAGCCGCTCGGCCGCACGGAGAACTTCGAATGGCCGGGGATCGGGACGCTCGAGGCCTTCTCAACCGCGGGCGGCACCTCAACGATGTGCCAGGAATACCAGGGCCGCGTCGACAGTCTCGAATACAAGACGATCAGGTATCCGGGCCACGGCGTTGTGTTTGCCGCCCTCCGCGAACTCGGCTTCTTCGAGACGGAGCCTCGGCCCGGATTCAACCAACCGCCGCGGCAACTACTCATCGATCTGCTTACCCGGAATCTCCCGTCCGGAGCACCCGACATCACGCTGATCAGCGTCGTGGCAACCGCTCCGGATTTCCGGAGCGAGCGCCGGATCGAGGATCGTTCCGATGCCCGCTTCTCCTCGCTCGCCCGGACGACCGCATTTCCAACAACAGCGCTGTGCGACATGGTCGCCACAGGCTCGATCGACTTCCGCGGCGCAGCGGCGATGGTATCCGTTGCCGATCCGGATCAGCTGAGCCGAGCCCTCGAGCCACTGGGGATTGCCGTTGTCGCATAGATCAACCGTCCAGATTCCAGCTTCCCAACTAGGCTGTTGCCCATGCAAGAGAACGTAGCTGTCGTAACCGGCGGCACCGGCGGTGTCGGCCGCGCCTTGATCCCCTATCTCGTCAGACGCGACTTCAAGATCGCGGCGACCTACCTAATCCCCGAAGAGGCCCGTCAACTCGAGGAGGAACTCGAGCTTGATGAAGATCGGCTCATGCTGCGCCGCTGCGATTGCACCGACCCGGAAACCATCGAATCGGTCCTCAAAGATGTCGAGGAGACCTTTGGGCCTCCCAACGTCGTCGCCGCTCTCGTCGGCGGCTGGGCGGGCGGACGTGACGTCGCAGAAACTGACCCGGTGCGTTTCGACCGGATGATCGACCTCAATCTCCGTGCGACTTTCTACACGATCCGTGCGGCGCTGCCACACATGCGGAGCGTTGACTGGGGCCGGATCGTCGCGATCGGCAGCAGGGCCGCCACTGACAACCCGGCGGGGCAGGCGATGTTCAACGCATCGAAGGCGGCGGTCACTTCGCTGGTGCAGACGCTCGCCAAGGAGCTCGACGACACCAACATCACGGCAAATGTGCTGGTCCCGTCGGTCATCGATACAGCGGCGACCCGGCGAACGCTCCCCTACGCCGACTACATGCACTGGCCAAAGCCGTCCGAGATCGCTGCGGTTCTCGACTTCCTGCTTAGCCCCGCATCCGAGGTCATCAATGGTGCCACGATCCCCGTCTTCGGCAAGGTGTGAGCACCACATCCACCAAGACGGTGTTAGTCACCGGGTCGACCACCGGGCTCGGCCTGGCAGCCGCACAGATGCTTGCCGCTGAGGGCCATCGGGTTGTCGTTCACGCCCGTAACAAGGTTCGGGCGGCCGAGGTTCAGGCCACCGTCGATGCTCCCGTGGTCGTCGGCGATCTCGCAAGCCTGTCCGGGACGAAGACGGTCGCCGTAGCGATGCAGGCCCATGGCCCGTTTGATGCCGTGATCCACAACGCCGGGATCTACGAGTCAGGGGCACGGGTCGATACCGATGACGGGTTGGAACGAACGTTTCAAGTCAACGTGCTCGCGCCGTACGTCTTGACGGCACTCATCCCACTCCCCTCCCGACTCGTCTATGTCTCATCCGGCATGGCATCTGGGGGCGAGATTGTGCTCGACGACCTACAGAGACATCGCCGCCGCTGGTCGGGAACCGGCGCATACGGGGACTCGAAGGTGTGTCTGCTCGCCCTTACGCTCGGTTTCGCCCGCCGCTACCCGACTTCCGCCGTGAATGCGATTTGTCCGGGCTGGGTCCGCACCCGCATGGGCGGCCCTGGCGCACCCACGGACCTGAGCACCGGGGCGGCCACCCAGGTGTGGCTCGCTACCAGCGATGACCCGGCGGCGTTGCAGACGGCCCGCTTCATGCGCCACATGGGCGAGATCGCAATGCCACAGGCGGCCACGATCGAAGCGAACCAGGATGACCTCATCGAGGCGTGCTCCCGGCTCAGTGGCGTAGAACCTGCTCCGTAGATGTCACATCCGCACCCGGTAGCGGAACCAGACCATAATCAGAGGCATGTCTGCACTCAGTGATGCCCCGTACGTACATGCCGACGACCTTCCCACATGGCGCAACTGGCTCGAGGAGCATCACGCTACGTCAAGTGGCTGCTGGGTGGTTACGTGGCGAGCCAAGACCGGACGACCCCGGCTCGACTATGAAGACGCCATCGAAGAGGCGACCTGTTTTGGATGGGTGGATAGCACCGCCGGCTCGGTTGACGAAGAACGCGGCAAGCTCTACTTCGCCCCACGCAAGTCGCGGAGCCCGTGGGCGGCATCGAATAAGGCGCGGGTGGCGCGGCTCACCGCAGAAGGTCGAATGAGGCCGGCCGGCCTGGCCGCGGTCGAGCAAGCGAAGACCAACGGCTATTGGGAGATCCTCGATTCATCCGAGCGGCTCGAGGTGCCGGACGATCTGGAAACCGCGCTGGCTCACCGCCCACCGGCGGCCGACAATTTCGCGGCGTTTCCTCCATCGGCCAGAAAACAGATGCTGGCATGGGTGGCGTTGGCGCGGCGTCCCGAAACCCGGACGTCCAGGATCGACAAGATCACAGCCGCTGCGGAACACAACGAGCGCGTTCGCGGGTAGTCGACACGGCCCTGGTCACCCGAGCCGTCCAGCCCAGACGAGGAACCTGATGAGATCACTTGTCGTCGTATGGGAGCACCACGTGATGTCCTCGAGCATCGAGGTTGTGTCATGGCTCGCCTGCATGGCGCGCCTACCGTCTTGTGCGAGGCAGCACCGTAACCGTCACTTCGCTGGAGCCGGTGGCGCCATCATCGTCCGTTACGGTCAACTGGAAGGTCAAGGCAACAACCGGATACGACCTGACTTTGGGCGCTCTGAATTGAGCTTGGGCCGTGTTCGCTCCTTGCAGACTCACGGTCGGACCAGATGCCTGGGTCCAGGCATAACTAACGATCGTGCCATCCACGTCGTACGAATTCGACCCATCCAATGTCACCCTCGCCCTCGAGGAGACAGCCTGGGCCAAGCCGGCATTGGCCGTCGGCGCGACGTTGCCAACCCCACCGCCGCCAGAACCCGAAGCATCGAAGGTGCCAATCACAACGGGGTTACTCGGGGTTGATACATCGACCACGCGGAAGGCTAGACCGCCGCGGACGTATGCGTAGTGACCGGAAACAACGACATCTACTGCTCCTGCCGAGTCATCGAAACCAACCTCCACGGGATTGGCCTTGTCGGCAACGTCGATTATCCGCAACCCGGAACCGCCGTTAGCGAGGTAGGCATAGTCACCTGCCACGAAGATGTCCTTCACGTTGTTGGTTGTGTAGGTACTCACAAACGGAAGGGCGGGGTGGGTAGCATTCAGAATCTCAACAGGACCTGTTGGAGCAGTGATGTAGGCATAGCCATCGGCCGCGAAGATCTCGTATGACCCTGCATAGATGTTGGAACCCGCTGTAGAAAGCGACCCACTGGTGTACCGAACTGTTTGCGGCCCGGCAAGGTAGACAAAGCCATCGTCGGCGACGAAAACCTCACGGGAGGGATTGCCACCCTGGCCGTTGAACCCGAGGTCCACCGGGTTGGCGGGATCGGAAACGTCGACGAGGTGCAAATACCCCCAGCTCGTTGAGACATATGCAAGGTCACCGGTGACCTCAACAGAAACAGCCGGAACCTCGTAGCCGAAGTAGTAGAGCGGGGTCACACTGATTTGCTGGGGGGAGGACGGATCCTGCAAATCCCAGATCTCCAGGTCCCCTTCGTCGGCGGCGATATACAGCCGCTGCTGAGCGGCGTCGTAGTAGAGATCCTGGATGACACCCTGTGTCTGAATACTGTCGTCAACCAAAGACGGATTGCCCGGATCGGAGACATTCAAGGTGATGACGGCGCCTTCGACTGTCATGAAGGCGAGATCCCGGTCTTGGTCAAAAGCAATCCCTTGCGCAGGCCCGGTCGCCACAGCCAATGCCTGGGTAGCGCCACCGACGACAAAGACAAACAGGGACAGGAGTACTAATCGACGCAGACGCTTCACCGGACTCTCCTTCTGAGCATTGCCTGAACCGTACGGCATCCGTATTGCCGAGTCCTTGCCGAACCCTTACGAGTCTCTTACATATCGCCGAACCCCGACCGACTGGGAGGAGAGCCGCCGACCAGACTCTCCGCGCAGCCGGATGTGTGATCGTCGCTGTGAAACCGGCTACAGAACGTCGCGGAGGCTGACTGAGTAGAGCCGCACCCGGTCTCTGGTCGACGCTCGATCCAGAGTCAGTTCCAGGTAGTAGAGGTACGTGAGCTCGCTCGGCTCGAAGTCGTCTTCGAGGAACAACTCAGCCCTTTGGAAACCCGGTTGATCTGAAGACGTCGAGGTGTAGAGCAACTCGGGGGCGCCGCCTGCAACGACATCCTGCCGGAAGACACTCACGGTGACCGACGCCGTCGACGAGTTGTCTTCCGCGTAGAACTGCAGCCAGTTGTAATAGTCATCCGCGGTGATATTGCAGCGGAAGACCACAGGTCCGGTGGCGCGACCACCGTGCTCGATGGCCACCCCGAAGTCGGTCGTCACCACGTGGGATGCGGCACGGCCACTCGGCGACGACTCGGGGCACGCCGCCGCAAGCCAGTGGTCGTTGTAGCTGTTGTCCCTGCTCTGGGCCGCCAGGGGTTGGACGGAGAGCAGCAGGCCCCCGAGGGCCGCTGCCACCGCGATGGCTCGCCAATGCTCGATCATGATTCCCTCCACTCTTCTACGGCGATGGGTACCACCGAACTCCTACAAGGGATGATCGCACCCCATCGTCAACTCCGGTAGGGCTACAAGGATGAAGCGTGCATGAACACAACGATCTCCGCGAGGCGAGCAGTCTGATGATCGATCGGATCACCTGCGGTGCCTCGGTTCAAGCTTGGTGCAAGAATCGACCGCCACGCTGATCAGGACATGGCCAGACTCGGGGGTGCCATCGTGGTGTGTTCGGGCTAGCCGGCAACTGACCCGGCCGAGAACGGGACGTGGAGGACAACGCAAGCAGTACGTGGCGGTCAGCGCCGTGCGCTGCCTACGCCGACACTCCGTCCATCCCGTCGGAAACCGCATCTTCCCCATCATCCAGAGCTGGCGAGGATCCTTCAATCATCCTCCGCAGCGACGCCTCCGTGGTCGCGACATGGATGAGAGCCGCTGCCTCCGCCTTTGATGGGTCCCGCTCTCGGAGGGCACGCAAGATCTCCGCGTGCTGCGCGATGGTCTGCGCCTTCGCACTGTCTTCGAGTATGCCCCACCAGATGCGGGAACGGGTGGTCCTGACCGAAACGCCCACCAACATGGAAGCGAGTGTCACGTTTCCAGAGGCTGTCGCAACCGCGGCATGAAAGGCGCTGTCTATCTCGACAAGCGCCTCCTGGCTATCGGCCGTGCGCATCCGGCCCAGGAGCGTCTCGAGCTCGTCCAAGGCTTGCTCACTGATGTTCTGTGCGGCCATCGCGGTGGCCGCCGACTCGAGAATGCGACGCACCTGAACAAGCTCGAGCGAGAACCCCTCCGCCATGAGTTCGGCCGCGGCGCCGATGCCCTCCAGCAGTTGCTCGGGACGAAGGCTGGTCACATAGGTGCCATCACCACGGCGAACGTCGAGCACACGCGCCGTTACGAGTCCACGCACTGCTTCACGAACCGTGTTCCGCGACGCCCCCAACTCAACCGCCAGATCCCCCTCCGAAGGCAGCTTGGACCCGGGAACGAGCTGACCGCTGGCGATCATCTCGCGGATCCGACGAATAGCTGTTTCGGTGAGTGGTGCCGACACGGTTCCTCAAATACCTCTAGACATCCTATGTTTAGGCTCCTAGAGTACCAGATCGCGGGAGGATTGACTCCAATTACGTTGATACACCCGATCACTCGCCGTCAGAGGGAGGGCGACACAAGTGAGCGAGCCTGGAACCAGCGCGCAGGAAACCAGCCGATCCGGTCGGCCGTCCTCGCAATCCGAGAACGACAAAGTCCCCAAAGGGGGCCGTTCGAGCGGCCCGGCAACAGAGAATCAACCACGCCATGGTCGGGCACTTCGCGTCGCTCTGTTCTTGCTCCGAGCCGGCCCGCTACTCATCCTGTTGATCCTGATAGTGGTGATCGCTTTGGTCACCCCCGTTTTCCTGACCACACGCAACATCGGCAATGTCCTCGCTCAGACCGCGGTCATCTCGGTTCTAGCCGTAGGTCAGTTGCTGGTCATCGTCACCCGGGGCATCGACCTATCGGTCGGTTCTACGCTCGCGCTGTCGAGTGTGGCCGGCGCAGTCGTGTTCCGGGCACACGGCTCGGTTGTGGCGGTAATTGCGGCAATGCTCGGAGCAGGGTTAGCCATCGGCCTCTTCAACGGCATCCTCTTCGTCAAAGGCAGAATCCCTCATCCGTTCATCGTCACGCTGGCATCGTTGACAATCGCTCGCGGACTAGCACTCTGGCTCTCAGATGGGCGACCCATCCAGGGGATGCCGGACCTGGTGAGGGTGGTCGGAGGCGACTCGGTTCTGGGATGGCTCCCGATCTCCTCATTCGTCGTCGCCGGGGTCGGCATCGCCGTATGGCTCCTGCTGACGCGTGTTGTATGGGGAAGCTGGATCTATGCCGTGGGCGGAAACCCTGAGGCCGCACGACGCACTGCCATACCGAGCTCGGCGGTGTTGATCTCGGTATATGTGTTCAGCGGCCTGACCGCCGGGATCGCCGGATTCCTCACCGCAGGTCGCACCAACGCCGGCGCCCCTACATTCGGCAACCTGGCTGAGCTCGACGCCATCGCGGCCGTGATCATCGGCGGCGCCAGTTTCCTCGGCGGCCGCGGCAAGGTGAGTCACGCCCTCATCGGAGCAATGATGATCGGGGTCATCCGCAACGCCATGAACCTGGCCAACCTCGAGGCGTTCTTCCAATTGATCGTTGTGGGGGTGGTCATCCTGGTCGCTGTCGAGTCCGATGTGCTGCGCGGGCACCTCGAGGACAAGGTGCGTCTCATCCAGGCGGCACGAACATGAGTGGGCACAATGGTGCCCCCCTGCTCACCGTGCGGCAAGGCACCAAGCGCTTCGGCGGCGTGCTCGCCCTCGACAGCGTGGACATCGACGTCTATCCCGGTCAGGTTCTGGCCATTCTCGGCGACAACGGAGCCGGCAAGTCGACGCTCATCAAATGCATGAGCGGCGTACACCGGCTAGATGGTGGGGTCATCAAGGTTGATCAGCAGCCGGTTCACATTCACAGTCCCGCGGATGCCAGAGCGCTCGGTATCGAGACGGTGTATCAGGACCTCGCTCTATTCGACAACCTGAGTCCCGCCGCCAACTTCTACGCAGGACGAGAGATTGCAGGACCGCACTGGCTGCCGACGGGCATGCGTCTGCTCCACCGCCGCCGCATGACGCAAGCCACAAGGGATGTGCTCGATCGGCTCCAGGTCACGCTGCCCGACCTGGCGGCCCCCGTCGGTCTGATGTCCGGTGGTCAACGCCAGGCCGTAGCTGTGGCGCGGGCGACTGCGTTCGCTTCACGCATCGTCATACTCGACGAGCCGACGGCGGCCCTCGGCTTGAAGAGGCGCGCCGGGTTCTCGATCTCATTCATCGCCTACGAGATGACGGAAAGGCCGTCGTGGTCATCTCGCATGCCATGGACCACGTGATCGAGGTAGCCGACCGGGCGGTGGTCATGCGCCGGGGCCGGGTAGTGGGCGAAGTTGTCCCGTCGGAGGATTCCCGCCAGGAGATTGTCTCCCTGATCGTGGGGGGTGATGGATGAGCAGTTGACGGACGAAGAAGTCCGTCGGCGGCAACCGTCGGGCGGGCGGAGAGAACGGACTACAGGAGAGACAGAGGAGTAAAGAATGAATCTGAAACGAGCACGCTGGCTCCTCGCCGGCGTAGCCATTGCGATGCTTGTCGCCGCCTGCGGCGACTCGGGAGAATCGGGCGCAACATCAC
>CAVSWM010000008.1:0-242991 GCA_963731695.1 uncultured bacterium
ATACAGCGAAAAGCCCTGCGTAGCAGAGCTTTTCGCTGAGCGGAGGGAGTGGGATTCGAACCCACGGAGGTATTACCTCAACGGTTTTCAAGACCGTCGCCTTCGTCCGCTCGGCCATCCCTCCAGGTTATGCACTGCCGTCGAGTGGAAGACCACTACGACCGGTCGCTTTGCGACCGGCCCCCCTACCCCAGCGCCTTCGGCGCTGCGGTACTTTCCCCCCGCAAGCGGGGGGACTGACGGTGTGGCGGAGAGAGTGGGATTTGAACCCACGGAACCCCAATGAGATTCAACGGTTTTCGAGACCGTCGCCTTCGTCCGCTCGGCCATCTCTCCATGATGGCGACACAGCCGCCAACCGGCGGGATTGTAACCAGTCCCACAGCAGTGTCATCGGTCAGACCTCAATCCAGCTTCAGCCTTCAGGCCCGAAGACACGAAGCTCGTGGATAATCACCCACCCGTCGACGGACACTGTCTCCACGCGTACGTACCTGACATCAGCAATTGGCTCGAACTCCGCAACGAGAACATCGCCCTGCTGCGCGTCGGCCGTGATCTCGGCGACGAGCGTTCCCGGACCCGCCTCGCCGGCACCACGGACCCAAATCCTGTGGGTCTGCGGCCCCGGCGGGGACACATGCCCGATCAGGATCTCGACCCGGGATACCTCGCGATCCTGCTCCAGATCGACTTCCGCCCACTGCGGCGGACCGGCTGCGGCGCTCCACCACGTTGCATCGCTGCCATCTACCAGGTTGGCCACACCGTATTCCTCGTTCTCCTCAGCCGAGGCGGTGACAGGTCGGTCCAGCGCCAGGTTCTTGCTCGCGTAGGGCCCCGGGTCGCACGGGTCCGGCCGAACCTGAGGTGAGATTGCGCGGCCAATAGCAGCGTCACCAGTCTCAACGGTTATTACTTCGTCATCCTTGGCGGCACCCCAGAACCAGAGCAGCCAGCCATTGAAGCCATATTCACAGGACGCAGCCTGCCAGCGCGCCATCGCCGCGGCTCCCACGTCCGGATCCTTATAGGCATCTTCGAATGCGCCGAACTCGCCAAGGATCACCGGGAAGTTAAAAGACCTGCCGGTCAAACCGAACGCCGCGCCGATGGCATCCCACCTACCACCGAACCCCGGATAGGCATGCAAGTCGGCGAAATCGAGGGTCGACTGCTCGAGGATCTGGCCCGGCACCACCCATCTGTTGTCGTTCGCCACTCTGCCCGCGTCTGGTTGGTCGCTTGAGAAGAACCCCATCGTGACCATTGCACCATCATCGAGGCCTCTGATGGTGCCACCAACCGTGCTGATGTACTGGCGGAGATTGCTGACAACCATCCCGGCAACAGCGGCGTCGTCGGCGAGGTCGTAGGTCTCGCCATCCGCAGTGGTGATAGTCCCTTGCGGCAACGAGATAGGAGGGACATCTCGGAGATAGAACTGCTCGTTGGCAAGCTCCCAGCCAAGGATGTGATGAGTCGGAGCGCCCCGTTGCTGGAGCCCTGTAATGAGATCTGTCCAGTACTCCGAAGCGATCTGGTGTCCTTCGCCGCTCAGATACAGGGAGTTGCGATACCCGCCAAACGGCTCGCAACAAGGCAGCCGATTGCTGTAGCCGGGATCGGGCACATCGTTGCTGGTCGGCAGGGCAACGAGACCGTGCGCCTCGATGCGTGTGAGAAGATCGGCAAGATGATCGAGATAGTCGGTTCGGATGCCCTGATCTGACGCCGTGCATCCCATGCACATGTCGAGAAAGAACCGGACGGTGTTGAAATCAAGTGCTTTGATTGCCGTCAGTTGCTGATCGACCCAGTCGGGGTCGTATGCCTCGAACATGCGATCGGGGCCGCCGCCGCCACGCTTCATCAGCAGGTTCACGCCCACGGGCACGAAGTCCGATCCCGTGCGGGTGTCGACAAATCGGTCCCCGTCGCGGACGATCCAGCGGGGGACCGGCTCGGGCATCGTCGTGGTAGTTGAGGTGCTCGTAGTGGTGCGAGGCGCAGCTGTGGTAGTCGTCGTCGCCTCGGCTTGCGTCGAAGTGGGTGCGGTGGACGACGATGGCGCAGGATCCTTCGTCGTGGTGCACGAAGCGAGCACAGCCATCAAGCCCGCCAGCCAGAGGAAACGACGGCTGCGGCTCAACTTATCCGCGCCGGGTCTCAAAGAATTCCTCAAGCATACGCCGTGAATCCGGCTCGCGAACGCCGGCGGTGACTTCACACCGATGGTTGAGCCTCTCATCCTGAGGGATGTTGTAGAGGCTCCACACGCCGCCGCCCTTGAGGTCGGCCGTGGCGTACACGATCCGTTCCACACGAGCCCACACCGCCGCCATGGCGCACATCGGGCACGGTTCGAGGGTCACCACAAGCGTATATCCATCGAGCCGCCAGTCCCCGAGTTGTCGAGACGCTGCGGAGAGAACGAGCATCTCAGCGTGCGCAGTGGCATCGGAGAGCTCTTCGCGGCGGTTGTGGTCGGCAGCAACAACGTTGCCGGCAGCATCGAGAACGACGGCACCAATGGGGACATCGTTGTGTTCGCTTGCCTGCCGCGCTTGGTCGAGCGCCCGGTCCATCGCTTCGGTGTAGTCATCCGACATTACGGTCGCTCCTCGTGGCGGATACCTCCGAACGATAGGCGTCGACGACGTCCGATGTCGGAATACAAATGGAAGACCACATACACACCGGCACCGGCGGCGCCGGCCCCCCTACCCCAGCGCCCACGGCGGGGGACTGACAGTTGTTGCGGACGAAGCAGCCACCGGCGGCGAGACGGGTGAACAGCGCGGGCATAAGGTGCAGACAGGCCTGGAAGACCACATACTTACTCTCCCCCCGCCCACGGCGGGGGGACTGACAGCTGTTGCGGAGGGAGAGGGATTTGAACCCTCGAAGCGGTTACCCGCTTACACGCTTTCCAGGCGTGCGCACTAGGCCAGACTATGCGATCCCTCCTGGGACAAGTGAAGTTAGCACTTGAAGACCTCGGCCCGACCAGACAGATCCTGAAGTGGTTAGCATTGCGGCTTGCCGTGCTAGGTGGGGCACTAGGGGTGCCCTGTACCCGAAACCCCCTCATGCGGGACTGAATCCCCGCCCGAGGGTGGGATGGTTGTGGGTCTAGCACCGGGATTGTGTTGATGTTGAGAGCTGGGTCCTGCGCGGCGGGGCGCCGTGAATCGGGTCAGGTCCGGAAGGAAGCAGCCCTAAGCGGTTTGTTCCTGGGTGCCGCAGGGCAGCCTGGCTGGAGTCAACCACCCGGTAGCGCCGCAGGCATTGCATCCGACGGCGGGTGCACGGCTATCTGACGGGCATGCAATTCCCGTCAGATAGCTTGGGAGTTCGATGAAATCGAACTCCAGGCCAAACAGACAACACCGCCCATGCAATGCCCAAGAATCGCTTGGGAGTTCGATGAAATCGAACTCCAGGCCAAACAGGCAAACCACGCCAGAGGCTTGGTCGGCTTGACGCTTTTGCTACGCAGCGAAACACCCGGGGCGGGATTCCGGGTATAGGCTGTTGTTATTACCGCGAACTCGGGGGTTCTCATGGCACGGCGGATCGTTTCGTTGGTTCTTGGCACGCTATTGAGCGTTGCGTTGATCACACCGGTGATGGCAGCACCCACATTCACTGATGTCCCTGAGAGCAACATCTTCTACAACGACATCGAGTGGCTCTCGGCCATGGAGATCACCAAGGGGTGCAATCCGCCCGCCAACGACCTCTACTGCCCCAACGACAACGTCACCCGCGGACAAATGGCCGCATTCCTGGTCCGAGCCCTCGGACTCACCGACGACGGCGGAGGCGACCACTTCACCGACGACAACGCGTCGCTCTTCGAAAACGACATCGACAAGCTCTACACCGCAGGCATCACCCAGGGCTGCAACCCACCCGCCAACGACCACTACTGCCCCAACAACAACGTCACCCGCGGACAAATGGCCGCATTCCTGGTCCGAGCCCTCGGACTCACCGACGACGGCGGAGGCGACCACTTCACCGACGACAACGCGTCGCTCTTCGAAAACGACATCGACAAGCTCTACACCGCAGGCATCACCCAGGGCTGCAACCCACCCGCCAACGACCACTACTGCCCCAACAACAACGTCACCCGCGGACAAATGGCCGCCTTTTTCGAGCGCGGGCTCGACAAGCCACCGGCGCAGGTGGCCGGAGTAGTGGCCACCGTCTCCGGCGGGTCCGGGGAAATCGATGTCTCATGGGATGCCGTGCAGGAACCCGACGTCGACCACTACAACGTCTGGTACAGCGAACTACCCGGCGGCACCAAGACCCTCATCGCCAACCCGTATCTCGGGCCGGAACAACGCTCGCGCAGCCGCTGGTACATTATCGACTACCCACGCTCACTGGTCAGCGGCAACGACTGCTACCAAATAGGTGCGGTTGACTCAGGTGGCAAGCAAGGGGCCCTCTCGGCCGAAACATGCTTCGACTCGAGACCCGGTGCACCGTCACAAGTCGCCGGATTGGTGGCAACCGTCTCCGGCGGATCCGGGGAAATCGATGTCTCATGGCATGCTGTACCGGAACCCGACGTCGATCACTACAACGTCTGGTACAGCGAACTACCCGGCGGCACCAAGACCCTCATCGCCGACCCGTATCTCGGGCCGGAACAACGCTCGGGCAACCGGTGGTACATCATCGACTACCCCCGCTCTGTGACCGTGGGCGTCGACTGCTATCAGATCAGCGCAGTGGATCTGAGCGGGAACGAGGGACTGCGCTCAGCCGAAGCCTGCTTCACGCCATAGGCTCAGATGGCTCTGCCTGCGGATCCATTACGCCTCAGGAACGAGGACGGAGACCGAAGGTCAGGCCTACCTGACCGAAGGTCAGGCCTTTTCCAGGACTACTCCGTAGACGAAGCCGAGAGGGCCCATACGCCACAGGGCTACCTGTCGAAGTGGGCTATCGGCATACAACTCTTCAGGGGGTGGGAGTTTGTCGAGTGAGCGGTTGAGGTACACGTACTCCCCACGGTTGCCGGCAAGAGTGCCCACCAACGGGAGCACCACCGAAGAACCGGCACGATGCACCATTGCCGCATACTTATTGCGAGGACGACCCAGGCCGACCACACCAAGCCTTCCTCCCGGCCTCAATATCCGTGCCGTCTCGGCGACCGTTTCGACAACGGAATCCAGGTTTCGGAAAACGTAGGCCGAAAAGACGGCATCAAACGAGCAAGCTGCGAACGGCAGCCTCTCACCAACTCCGACAATGCGGCTCGATGTCGTGTTCAAGGAAAGCATCTCGGGGGACGGATCGAGAGCAACCACTTCCCGGTTGCCGAAGACAGGATTAGCGGCACCGGTCCCACCGCCGAGGTCGAGAAGACGGCCGGGGGGCAACATATCAATGACACGCCGGCGCCACACCTGGTCGCGTCCGAATGACAGGATTCTGTTGATCCGGTCGTATTTGCCGGCAATGTCGGTGAAGACCGACCCGTTGCTCAAGCTGCGCCGATCGTCTCGAAACCGACATACTTGCGCAGCGATTCGGGAACAGCGATCGTTCCGTCGGGCTGCTGATAATTCTCGACGATGGCAATCAGCCAGCGACCCATGGCGATGGCGGTGCCGTTGAGCGTGTACACCAACTCGTTGCCCGCATCGCTGCGGTAGCGAATCTTGAGCCTGCGGGACTGGTAGTCAGTGGTGTTCGAGGTGGACGTGATCTCGCGATAGCGTCCCTGTCCCGGGAACCACGCCTCGATGTCGTATTTCTTGGCCGCCGAAGCACCCAGGTCACCGGCGGCAATGTTCATCACGCGGTATGGGATACCGAGACCCTGTACCAGCTCCTCCTCACGGGCCAGGAGGAAGTCGTGCTCGTCGAGAGCGGTCTCGGGATGGACGAACGAGAACATCTCGACTTTGTCGAACTGATGAACCCGGAAGATGCCACGGGTGTCCTTGCCGTATGTGCCGGACTCGCGGCGAAAGCAGGTAGAGAACCCGGCGTAGCGGAGCGGCAGATCTTCGGCATCGAAGATCTCATCGGCATGCATCGCAGCCAACGCCACCTCAGACGTCCCCACCAGATAGAGATCGTCGTCGGGCAATGAGTAGACCTGCTCGCGATCGCCGGGGAAGAACCCGGTCCCGTATAGAGCCATCTCGCGAACCAATACAGGGGGCAGCACCGGCGTGAACCCGTGCGGCTCGAGCGTGTCCATTGCATAGTTGACCAGAGCCAACTCGAGACGCACCAACGGGCCCAGCATGTAGCCAAAGCGGCTCCCGGAGACCTTGGAGGCGCGCTCGACATCCAGGAACCCGTGCTTTTCGCCCAATTCCAAATGATCGAGGAACTCCCCCTCAGGCGGCTCGCCCCAGGTTCGCAACGTCTCGGCGTCCTCTTCGTCAGTGCCGTCCGCCGCAGTGGGATCGACCAGATTGGGAAGTGCCTCCCACGCCTTGTTGAACTCTTCGTCGGTTGCATCGGCAATTGCCAGAGCGTCCTTATAGGCGGAAGACAACTCGCTCGCTCTGGCGATGGCGGCCTGTTTCTCGTCACCCTGAAGAGTGGCGACAGACTTGCCTACGTCCTTCTGTTCAGACCGAATTTGCTCGGCCTTGACTCGTTCGGTGCGGCGACGTTCATCGAGATTGACTAGGGCGCTCACGTCGAGGTCGATGCCCCGGCGGCGAAGCGATGACTCGAGAGCGCCCGGGTCGTTACGGAGGATGCGTGGATCAATCATGGCCCTGGCAGGTTAACCCCGTGCCCGGGCCACCGCCTCATTCTCCTCAGGGGAGAGTTCCTCAATGCCTCGGAAGCCACGGACTTCCTTTGTGAAGACGCGAACGTCGAGACGGCCGACGAGGATGGTGAGCACAACACCATCACCGTTGATGCTCAGAAGAGCCATCGACCGGGACAGGTTTCCGGCGATGTCACCAAAGGCGTCGTAGTTGACAATTCCGGTGTTGACGATTGCTCGCGGCAGCAGCTCCTCGACATCGGCAAGGCGCGGCTCGAGATCAGCGGTAACGGCGTCGAGCCTGCCCAACTCATTGTCAATGCCCCGCAGGATCGAGAAGACATTCTTGTCGGCGGGCATGGCGTTGAATCGACGTCGCAGCGTGTTTGTCTGGACGGCGACCAACAACACACCAACAAGTGCGACAATCGCCACCACCATCGCGATCTCGATCACTCCGCGTTCCTCTCGAAAACCAGATTGAAAGTATTGTCGTCGGTCAAGTCATCCACATCCGCGACGCTAGCGGTTGCCGTGATCGAGTACACAGCCCCGGGCTCGGCATTCAGGTTCTCGAAGACCCTGATCTCGGAGTTTCCTGGAGCAATCGATGGAATCAGCTGGCTGGTCGGATCGATCACCTCTGCGGATCCCACGCGTTGCAGGGTCACCAGAACGGTGATGTTCTCTGCGGGCACGTTGCCGGTGTTGCTGACGGTGACCGTCAACGAGAGGCTGTCCGAGGCCGGGATCGTCCAAACCTGGCCGTTGTCGCTCACCGGCTCCGGGGTCGTGATCGCCTTCAACTTGACGTCAACGAGCTCCGCAAGAGTCCCCTGTTGACGCAGACGGTCCGCCACTACCGAGGCGTTGTATAGAGGACCGAATGAACCCGCGGTGTATGACACCTCGGGGAATGTCGTGGGCACCATCACAGGATCAACATCGCCCAGTCCTGCGACCGCCCGGCCATACGCCGCATCGCCCACCCGCATCAGGTCGAAGGCATCACGCAACAATGTGTCGGCTGAAACGTCGTTCTCCTCCGCATCGAGGATGGCAAGAATCGCGTCCTTCAGCGTTTCGATACCGTCGGCCCAGGAGTCGGCCGCTACCGCCATCAGCCCCGACACCTCAGCAACCGGACGGGGCACTACCTGATCGTCGAGCTTGTCGGCAAGGGTGCGGGCTTGCGCCGAAAGGGTCTCGAGGCGTTGCTCCATCGCCGGGCGGTCTTCACCACCGAGGCCCTGGAGCAAAGTTCCGAGCTGCTCTGAGATGTCGACATGCTCCCTGCCCACCTCATCGGCAACCGTCAGGTAGTCGATGGCTTCACGACGCTCGGTGCGATAGCGAACGGCCAGCACCAGCACGCCGACAACCACCAGCAAGACAATGAGGATGATGATGTTGCGACGACGCCGGGATCTACGAGGCGATCCAAAGTCGTAATGTGCCATGTACCAGGTCCCGGATGGACGAAGCGCCCGATCAGACGCAGGACGATGGAGCTCGTCCGCCAAGCTCTTCGTGGGCGAGGAGGGACTTGAACCCTCACGAGTGTTACCTCACAGGAACCTGAATCCTGCGCGTCTGCCAATTCCGCCACTCGCCCGCGGGGAGAAGGATGGTATCACCTCTGAGAAACTGATGATTTGAGATGGGGTGCTCGGCACGGCACTGAGAAACCGCTGCGACATTGAGCCCACCCCGGGCCCTCAAACTCCCTCCCAAGCGGTCTACTCCCCCTGCCTTGTGAGAAGACAGATCCAACGACGGTCGTACACTCCCTCTTCTGATGACAACTGTCGCACCGCTTCGGATTCGCCGTTTTCGCACCTTGTGGGTCGCGTCGATCTTCTCAAACGTGGGGTCGTTCCTCCAGACGGTGGCCGCCTCGTGGCTGATGTTGCAGCTGACCGGGTCGGCAACCTGGGTCGGATTGATGGCGGCTTCATCGACACTGCCGCTGCTGTTCCTGGCGTTGGCAGCCGGGGCGATGGCCGACATGTTCGACCGACGCTGGGTTCTGGTGGCAGCGCAGACAACGATGGGCACTTCCGCCGCGGCCATGGCGATTCTCACCTATATGGACCGCATCACACCCGGGCTCTTACTGACACTCGGCTTGATGCTTGGTGTCGGGCTCGCTTTCAACCTCCCGGCCTGGCAAGCAACCGTCCCCGACCTCGTACCTCGCGGGATGATCGCAAGCGCCGTTGCGCTCAATTCGGTGGCCTTCAACGTTGCCAGGGCCGTCGGGCCGGCGCTCGGTGGCTTGATACTCGTTGTGGCCGGGCCCGGTCTGGCTTTCACCCTGAATGCTCTCTCCTATCTCGGCGTCATCGTGGTGCTGATCTCCCTCGCCCGGGTCATGCCGACACCGGACCGTGAAGAGTCCTCAATGATCAACGCCATTGCCCTCGGCGTGAGATTCGCACGGTTCACCCCGGCATTCAGGAGGCTGCTCATGCTCGCTGCCATGTTTGCCATGACATCTGGTGTCGTCCAGGCGATTCTCCCCAACCGCACCGAGGAGCTGGGCGGAAACGCTGGTGGATTCGGCATCCTGCTCGGGGCAATGGGTCTCGGAGCACTCGGTGGTGCCTTCAGCCGCAACCGTGTGTCGGAGAGGTTCGAAGAAAGGACTATCCCCCTTTCGATTGGCTTGTTCAGCCTGGCAACTGTGGGCATCGGATTGGCCGGCAACTACTGGCTTGCGGTGATCTCCCTCATCTGTGCCGGATTCACGTGGGTGTGGGCGCTGGCCAATCTGAACGCCACCGCCCAGCTCATGTCTCCGGAATGGGTCCGCGGCCGGTCGATGAGCCTTTACACGCTGTCGTTTGTCGGTGTCCTGCCGCTGGGGTCGATCCTGGCCGGGTGGGTTGCCGATCGGATCGGGGCGCACGGCGCCTATGTACTCCTCGGTGGTATCGGTGTGCTCGTCGGATTCATCGTGGCGCCGACTCCTCCGTGTCCCTGCCCTCGGCGACGATCGAGTCCCCCGAGTTTGAGCAGCGCCGCGACCTGCCGGCCCACGTCGAGACAGTCGGGGGCCCGGTCTTGATCACGACGAGTTGGGACATCGACCGCCAGAATCTCGACCAGTTCCTCGCAATCATGCAGGAGGTCCGATTAGTGCGTCTCCGCACCGGTGCCTACCGGTGGCGTCTATACCGGGACGCCTCCAACCCGCATCGTCTTCACGAGTTGTTCCTCACCGTGTCGTGGGAAGAGCACCTCGCCCAGCATCGACGCATCGATGACGCCAGCGCCGCCACACTGCGCCGGGCGCGCGAACTCGATGTCAATGGCCGCCCAACGACCACACACATGGTTGCCGTCGACGTGGAGGACCCGGACAACTGGGCCGCCCTGGTCGACGCCCATGCCGGGTACCACAGACAAGACGGATCGATCCCGCTCGGGGCCGACACCGACACGCCATAGCCCATATCCCGGGCTACTCCTTACAATCCTGCACGTGGGAATCGCACGCAATCTCGAAAAGCGGCTCGAGCGGCTCGCCGATGGCTTGTCTGCCGCCATCTTCCGCGGCAAGATGCAGCCGGTTGATCTCGCTAACCGCCTGGTCCGTCAGGCTGATCTGATGGTGACAGCCGAAACTATCGGACCGGCAATCCCCAATCGCTTCGAAGTTACGGTCAGCACCTCGGATCTGGTTGAGGGAATCGACAACACGCTGCTCACCAGCGAGCTGAGCCATGTTCTCGAGGCCACCGCAAAAGAACGCGGATGGCGTACCGGCGGTCCGATCAGCGTAGAGCTGAACACAGATGCGGCGGTCGGACGTGGATCGATCAAGTGCGCCGCCACCAGCGTGCCTACCGAGCTGCCGTCCTGGGGAGAGCTTGCCGAGCACCGCGGAGACCGCCACTTCCCGCTGCGGGACAACCGCTTGTCCATTGGAAGGTCCCACGAGGCAGATGTGACCATCGACGAAGCCGAGGTATCACGCATGCACGCTGTGCTCTTCCGCCAGGCTGGCCGCCTCTGGATCACCGACCTCGGTTCTGCCAACGGCACGACCATCAACGGCGCACCGGTGAGTGGAGAGCCCGCAGAGGTCGGCTCCGGCGATATGCTGTCATTTGGCCCAACTACCTTTGCCCTGCGAGTCAACTAGGGAGCCCCGTGCCGGCACTGTTCCTCAACCTGCTCAAGCTGATCTTCATCGCATTGATCTATCTATTCCTCTGGCAGATCGGCCGTTCTATCGGCGCTCACATAGGCCCATCTCAGTCGGTCAGGCGTTCCAAGAAAGGCGGCGAGCTAGTAGTGGTTCGGTCCGATTCGATCTCCGGCCACCGTTTCCCGATCGGGGCGCCTGTGGTGTTGGGTCGCAGCGAGGATGCCGACATCTTCATCGACGATGCCTACGCATCAGAGTTCCACGTGCGTATCGGGGTTCAAGATGACTCCGTGATGCTCAACGACCTCGGATCGACCAACGGTACGTATGTGAATGGGCGCAGGGTCACTGTGCCGACATCACTGCAAAAGGGTGACGCCGTTCAAATAGGGAAGACGATCATCGAGGTCCGTTAGCACGTCTCTCGAATCGCGAGGCACCGGGGTGGTAAATCGGCAGGGTGATCGTGAACGTCGTGTAGCCGTCGATGCGGTCATACTCGAGGGTTCCCTGCATCGCCTCGGCGAGGTAACGCGACACCGTCAGGCCGAGACCGATTGAGCCTGGCTTGCTGTCCGAGCGGTGGGATCGCCCGTATGCTTGGAAGACGAGGTCGCGATCCTTCTCCGGGATCCCGGAACCGTTGTCGGACACCGCGATGATCACCTCAGCCTCCGACGAGCTCACCGTGACCCGGACGTCGTCTCCGCCGTAGCGCTGAGCATTCGACAGCAGGTTGCGGACGATCTGGCGCACCCGAAGCGGGTCGGCCCATGCGACAACCTCGCTCAGATCTAGCGTGATCCGCTGGGCTGGACGATCGTCCGGCAGGGCATCCCTGATGCTCGAAAGCTCGGAAGTGATATTGACCCGGGAGGGACTCACCGCCAGATGACCGGCTTCGGCGCGAGTGATGACCAGCAGGTCCTCGACTATGCCTGCGACCTCGTTGCTCTGGGCCACGATAACTGCGGCGAACTGCCGCAACTCCTCGGTCGAGAAGGCGTCAAGGCGGTCCTGCATCTCGGAGGCAAACCCGACAACCGCTGTCAGTGGGGTGCGCAGTTCGTGACTAATCGAGGCTATGAACTCCAGCCGGGACTGCTCTAGCTCGTGGAGAAGCCTGTTGCGATCCTTCAGCTCCTGATTCAACCTGCTCTGCTCGATTATCGAAGCCAGATGCCCTGCGATCAGTTGGATAAGGGCAGCATGGTGGTGGGTGTATCCATCGTGTCGGCGTCGGTTGAAGAACAAGAAGCCCTTCATCTGGCCGTCAACAACCAGGGGACAGCTCAGGGACGACTTGATGCCCTCCCTCACCAGCAGGTTGACCGGATGATCTCGGGGACGGTGCACCGCGTATGACGGCATGTCGTTGTCGATCGTGGCCACCCGGTATTTCGGGTCCTTTGATACCTGCCGCGCCCGTCGGTACGAATGCCCGAGAGGAATGAGATGAGAATCGTATGTGGCCCGGAACCATTCAGTCGTCAGCACATAGCCTGTCTCGTCGACGACGGCGTATTCCAACCGGTCAAACGGAACCAGGGTCTGGAGCTCGTCGTAGAGGGAATCGAGAATCTCGCCGATATTGGCTCCCGAGGAGCAGGCGTCGGTGACCCGCAGCAGCATCGAAAGCTCATCACTACGCATCTGGTTGCCTGCGCGACGAAGCCAACCGGAGGCTTCTTCCTCCAGTTTGTCAATCCACGATCGCGGCTCAGATATCATCCGAAGGTGTGCTCCCTTCACATCCTCATTGATAGGTGTCGACCGGTTGGGCCGCCGGCTTAACACCATTCAGACAGAACAAAACAGCGACGAGAACGCTGTCCGGCGCTTTGCGTATGCTTACCCGGGTCGGCACAATTCCAATTTGCCGATATCTTGATCCCGCAACAAGGGGCGACACGCTGTAGCTATGAGATATACCTGGGCGAGTGCAACACATATCGGGCTGGTCAGGACCGGCAATGAGGACTCGGTGCGGCCGACCACAGACGGCTCCACCGACGGGTCTGTGATCATCGCCGTCGCCGACGGGATGGGCGGAGCCGTTGCGGGCGAGGTCGCGTCCCGTATCGCCATCGACGCCGCCGTAGCTCCCGACAAGGACTCAGACGTCACCCCTGCGGACCGACTGCGGATGGGTAATCAGGCAGTCATCGACGCGGTCGAGAACGAACGCAGCCTGTCGGGCATGGGCACAACACTCACCCTCTGTCATTTCCTCCCCGACGGCACCGCCCATGTAGCTCACATCGGTGACAGCCGCCTCTACCTGTTCCGACATAGCGAACTGACCCAGGAGACCCAGGATCACACCCTGGTCGCCGACCTGGTGGCAATGGGCAGAATCACCGCCGAAGAAGCAGTAATCCACCCTCGCCGTAACCTCGTCACCCGGGTCATTGGGACTCCACAGGTGGAAGTAGATGAATTTGAACTCGACGTGAAACCGGGCGACCGCGTCGTCATTTGCTCCGATGGTCTCAACTCAATGCTGCGTGACCGACAGATTGCGGAGATACTCAAGCGGTCTTCGTCGCCCTCGGAAGCGGCCTGGTCACTGGTCGAGGCGGCCAACGCCGCGGGCGGCACCGACAACACGACCGTCGCGGTAGTCGACGTTTCCTCGTGACCAGGAACGCCGAAGCGGCCCTGCTGGCCGCGGCTTCCGTTGTAGCGTCGATGGGGGTGGCGCTGGTCAACTTCGCGTACGGACGGGGCTTTGACGCACAGGTCGCCCTCACCTTCCTCGTGTTTGCCGTCAGTTTCGGATCCATCCACATGGCCTTGAGGCGGTGGGCGCCGGAAGGTAATCCCTACCTCTTCCCCATCGCAGCATTTCTCACTGCCATCGGATTCACCGAGATCTACCGTCTGGACCCCGAGCTCGCCTCGATTCAGCGGTGGTCACTACTTCTTGCCGCAGCAGTCACCGTGACCGTCCTCGTGATGCTTCGTGACGAAGGCGTCATCATGCTCCGGCGGTACCGATATCTGTTCCTCGCCGGAGCGGTCTTGTTGCTGTTGCTTCCACTGCTCCCCGAGACGTGGCCGCTGCACGGTGCAGAGGTCAACGGCTCCCGGCTCTGGGTGAGGTTGGATCTGCCCGTCGGGGCCCGCTCGCTCAGTTTCCAGCCAGGAGAAGTTGCCAAGGTGTTGCTCGTTATCTTCCTGGCGTCTTATCTGGCGGACCGCCACCTGGCGTTGTCGACAACCGGTAGACGTCTCGGGCCTATTCGGCTTCCCGAGCCGCGGCAACTGGGGCCGATCATCATCGCTGCTGGAGCCAGCTTTGCGGTACTCGTCTATCAGCGTGACCTCGGGGCATCACTTCTGCTGTTTGTCCTGTTCATCTCGATGGTGTACGCCGCCACCGGCAAGGCCTCATATCTGGTTACCGGGCTGATGTTCATCGCCGGTGGAGGGTTCGTCGCCTATCAGCAATTCGACCATGTCCAACGCCGCGTCTTTGCGTGGCTTCACCCATTCGACGACTTCGCCGATGCCGGGTACCAGGTGGTTCAGGGTCTGTTCGCCATGGGGAGCGGCTCGCTTACCGGGAGCGGGCTCGGGCTCGGCCGGCCGGATCTGATTCCGGCCGCATCGACAGACTTCATTTTCGCCTCAGTTGCCGAGGAGATGGGCTTCGCAGGGTCGATCGCAGTGATCGCCGCGTTTGCGTTGATGGCCGCGGCCGGGTTTGGCATAGCCATTCGGTCACGTGACGTATTCCGCAAGTTCCTCGCGTTCGGGCTCACCATCGTCCTCGCCTTCCAGGCCGGCCTGATTCTCGCAGGCGTCCTCAGACTCTTCCCGGTGACCGGGATCACGCTGCCCTTCATGTCGTACGGAGGGTCTTCTCTTCTCGCCAACATGGTGCTCGTTGCGCTACTGGTACGCGCTTCACACGGGGAACGCACTTGAATCGCCCGATACGCATTCTCGCCACCGCATCGTTCTCCCTGTTTGCGATCCTCGTCGCCGCAATCACCTACCACCAGGTGATCGTCGGCCCCGACTACCGGGACGACCCTCGCAACGTACGGGTCGCCACCAGCCAGGCCGGCCGCGAGCGAGGAACAATCATCACTGCCGACGGGGTCGTCGTAGCCGAATCCGTCGCGGATCCGAATGATCCACTCGTGTTTCGACGCACCTATCCCGAGGGTGAGTTGTACAGCCACACCGTGGGATATACGACATTGCTGTTCGGCAGCCACGGCATCGAAGCCAGCCACCGCGACGACCTCGTCTCCTATCGGGATGCCACCATCTCCGGTGTTCTCAGTGCTCTGTTCGGCGGGGATGTGCGACCGCGTGGCCTCCGACTCACCATCGAGCACGATCTACAGACCGTTGCCCGCGAAGCGCTCGGCGACCAGCGCGGTGCCGTCGTCGCCATCGACCCCGCGACCGGAGCGATCCTGGCGATGGTGTCGACACCCGGGTTCGACCCGAACACTCTCACCGGCAGCGGTGCCGGCGCAACCGGTGCAGCGTTGGAGGGAGACTCCACACAGCCGCTCCTCAATCGTGCAACCGCACAGACGTATGCACCCGGGTCGGTGTTCAAGGTGATCACCACTGCCGCTGCACTCGAAGCGGGTGTCGCCTCGTCGGGGACGCCATTCCCCAATCCTGTGGAGCTGGAGCTGCCGGGGTCTACGGCCACTATCAAGAACTTTGATGGGAGGGCTTGCGGTTCCGGATCTGAAGTCCCGCTGTCACAGGCATTCACCAGCTCCTGCAATACGATATTCGGGATGATCGGCATGTCGGTCGGAGCCGATCAGCTCGTCGGCACCGCCGAGTCTTTCGGCTTCAACACCGAAGTGCCTTTTGAAATCGCCTCCATCGAATCGAGGATCCCGGACGCCGCCTCATTCGAATTCGACGTGCCGGGGTTGGCACAGTCCGCGATCGGGCAACGCGATGTGCGCGCCACCCCGCTCGAGATGGCGCTCACCGCTGCGGCGGTAGCGAACAACGGCGAGATCATGGTTCCCTATCTCGTCCAGGAGGTCTTCAATTCCGAGGGCTTTGTCGAGGAGTCAACCGAGCCGTCGGTGTGGCAGCGGGCAATGGGCCCCGCCACCGCTGCCGCCCTTACCGGTCTCATGGAGGGTGTTGTCACCTCGGGAACCGGTCGGCGGGCGTCTGTGCCCGGGATCCGGATTGCGGGGAAGACCGGCACCGCCGAGGTTCCGGACAGCGCTCCACATGCTTGGTTTATCGGCTTTGGCCCTGTAGAGCCCGATCCGGGTGATCCTCAGATCGCGATCGCCGTCCTCGTCGAGTCCGGCGGTGACGCAGGCGAGGCGGCTACAGGTGGGACCATTGCCGCACCGATAGCACAACAGGTTTTTGCAGAATTCTTCGGGATTGGACAGGAAGACCAGTGAACCGCATCAATACCCCCCACGATCGTTACCATTCCCCATCGTGACTGAACAACGCGTGCTTCAAGGCCGATATCGAATTACCGGGCACCTCGCCCGCGGAGGTATGGGAGACGTCTTCTCGGCGGAAGACATCTCCCTGGGCCGCCGCGTCGCCATCAAGATTCTCCACCCGCAGTTCGCCAGAGATGATGCGTTCGTATCCCGCTTCCGCCGTGAGGCTCAGAACGCCGCCGGGCTGAACCATCCGAACATCGTCAGCATCTACGACTTCGGCAACCACGAAGACACTTACTTCATGGTCATGGAGCTGATCCAGGGACGAACACTTCGCGACATCCGGCGATCCGAAGGGATGCTGTTGCCGCGCCGCGCCGCCGAGATCGCCGCTGAGACCGCGGCTGCACTCACCGTGGCGCACCAGGCAGGCGTTTACCACCGCGATATCAAGCCGGGCAACATCATGCTGACCCCGGACGGCACCGTGAAAGTCACCGACTTCGGCATCGCCCGCGCCCTCGACGACTCCGAGGAACTCACCAGGACCGGTGCCGTCATCGGCACTGCCACCTATTTCAGCCCGGAACAGGCCCAGGGTCTGCCCGCCGATGCTCGTTCAGATATCTACTCGCTTGGAGTGGTCCTCTACGAGTTGTTGTGCGGCCAGGCGCCGTTCACAGGCGAAAGCCCCGTGGCGGTTGCCTACCAGCATGTGGCGGAGTACCCGGTGCCACCGAGCGGGATCAATCCCGACGTCCCCGCCGGTCTCGAGGCGGTCGTGGAACGTGCCATGGAGAAGGATCCCGACGCCCGCTACCAGACTGCCGAGGAACTGCGTGCCGATCTGCTGCGCTATCTGCGCGGGGAGATGACGGTTGCACATCAGATGACGATGGAGCAGGAGGCGATCGCGGCCGCGTGCACCACAACCGGCCCCGCAGATCCCGTTGCAGCCGACCGCACAGACCAGGTTGATGACCAGCCCGGCGCCACCACCGACCGCCACACCCGATCAAACCGGCCGCCATGTCGCCCAGTACCCGGAGAAGGACCGCAGCCAGAGCAGCTACGTTCTCGCCATCGTTGGCTTGATCGGCTTGCTGCTGATCGGTTCATTCCTGCTGTGGCAGCTGCTGTCGGGACCGGATCAGCCGGATACGCCCGTTCTCGTCCAAGTTCCGGCCGTTGCCGGCCTCGACCGCAATGAAGCGGCCGACCTACTCCAGGAGCAGAATCTGGGGATCACCTTCCGCGAAGAGACCAGCACCGACGTCCTCGAGGACATCGTCATCCGCTCAGATCCAGCCGAGGGTGAGGAGGTCGAACCCGGCACCAGAGTGACCCTGTACATCTCCACCGGTCCCGAGGAGTCCGCCATACCCAACGTGTCCAATCTCGACATCGAAGCCGCTCGTAAGACGCTGGCCGATGCGGGCTTTGCGGTGGGTCAGGAAACCCTCCAGGACAGCCAGGACTTCGAAGAGGGGATTGTCATCAGCCAGTCACTCCCTGCAGGGACGAAGGCCGCTCCCGGGACGACGATCGACCTTGTGGTCTCCAGCGGGCCCCGGTTCTTGACCATGCCAAATCTGGAGAACGTACCGGCGACGACGGCGCAGGAGGAACTGACCAGGCTGGGCTTCACCGACATCGTCGTGGAACAGGATTTTGACAACGAGATGCTGGAAGGCTTTGTGATCCGGACCGAGCCCGGTGCGTCGCAACTCGCCGAACGTGACACCACCGTGACCATCTATGTGTCCAAGGGACCTGAGCCCTTCCCGCTCCAGGACCTAACCGGGCGATCGATACCCGAGGCACAGGCACTTGCGTCGGAGCGCGGGTTGAGCCTGGTCGTGGATTCCGAGACGGTGGATGTCACCCAGGACAGCGGTCTGGTCGGGATGATCGCCGCCCAGACACCCTCGGCCGGCACTGAGGTGGTGTTCGGTGACGAGATCCATGTCAAGCTCGGTGTTCTCCGTCAGGTGCAGGTCCCCGATCTCGTCGGGATGTCCGAGACCGACGCTCGCGCCGCCCTGCTTGACCGCGGGCTCACCCTCAACGTCACCGGTACGGTCGAGGTGCCTGCGGACTCCGGTCTCGAGGGAGTCGTCGCTGCGCAGAGCCCCGATGCCGGGACCTCGGTCGATGATGGTTCCGTCGTGTCTGTCGCCATCGGCGTCGTCACACCCACCACCGAGCCGCCACCAGACACCGGCGGTGGAGGCGGGGAGGCGGCGGAGGCGGCGGAGGCTGAGCCTCCAGCCGTGACAATCAGGCCTTCACGTAAGGAGCCACCAGATCGACGAGGGCCTGGTGCAGATGACCGTTCGAGAAGATGGTGCCCCGGATGGTGCGGTCGTAGCGTTGTTGATTCCCGGCGATGTCTGTGACGGTGCCGCCGGCTTCGGTTACGAGCAGGGCGCCTGCTGCGGAATCCCAGGGGTTCGACTTGGCGAATATCGCAGCGTCGAACATTCCTGAGGCCACCTGGATCTCTTCGTAGACGATCGAATGGTGATAGATCTGCTTTACCCCCGCGGCTTCGAGCGCTCCGTAGATCGCGACGCCGTCGGCGGGGTCGTCGTCACTCCGTCCGGAAACGTTCATCAGCGAGCCGGGCAACCCGGTGGTTGTTGAGACGTGTAGCCGACGGTCGTTGCAATAGGTGCCTCCACCACGGGTTGCCGCATACGTGCGAGAGACGTACGGATCGGCAACTACCGACACAATCGGGTCGCCGTTCTCACAAAGCGCCAGCGCAAACACGTTTGTCGGGATCCCGAGCATGTAAGGCACCGTCCCGTCGATCGGGTCGCATACCCACTGCAACGCAGAGTCGGGCTTGACCCGAGAAGCTTCTTCTCCGACGATGCCGTGGTCAGGGTATTCGGCGGCGATTCTGTCGATCACCATCTGATTGATTGTCTTGTCGGCGATCGTGACCGGCGAATCGTCCGCCTTCCAATCTGCGGCGACGCCAATATCGAAGTGGTGAAGCATGATCTCGCCGGCAGTCGCCGCAATCTCAACCGCAGTATCCAGGTAGTTCTGCACAGATTCCTCTCGGTCAATCGTTGAGGAAGTTAGCAAGCAACTCCTTGCCGACGGTTGTCATGATGCTCTCCGGGTGAAACTGAACCCCGGAGATAGGCAACTCGCGGTGCCGGATACCTTGCACGACACCGTCCTCGCTGTGGGCCGACACCTCGAGCACTTCGGGAAGATCGACGGTGGCGAGCGAGTGATACCGGGTCGCTTCAAAGGGGTTGGGGAGATTGCGGAACAGGCCCCGACCGTCGTGGATGATCGCCGATACCTTCCCGTGGCGCGGTTCGGGTGCGAGTTCGACACTGCCTCCGAACGCAACCGCTATCGCCTGATGGCCCAGGCAAACACCCAGAGTTGGGATCTCGGTACCAAGTGTCCGGATGAACTCGATCGAGTTGCCCGCATCCTCGGGACGGCCGGGACCGGGAGAGATGACGAGGCGATCGAAGCTCTGTCCCTGCAGCAACAGCCGGGTCTAGTGCGTCATTGCGCACCACCACAGGCTCAGCTCCCAACTCGCCGAGATACTGCACGAGGTTGAACGTGAATGAGTCGTAGTTGTCGACGACGAGCACCTTCATCCGACGGTGCCTCCCTGGTCCAAGAGCCATTTGCCGAGCCAATCGTAGAAAAAGTGCAGAGCGACCAGGAAAACGGCGGTGAGCACCACAGCCTGAATCACCCGCACGCTGAGCGGCCCGGGCAGGAGTCTCCAGATCCTCTTGATCATTTCATGGCCTCGATCACGTCATAGTTCGGCCCGAATACGAGCTCAGCCATTACAACATATCGCTGTCTTGCCGAGAATTTCGGATGGCAGGTGGTCAGGGTCAGCCAGGCGCCCTCGCGTGGTTCTGTCACCCATAGCTCGGTCGGGGCGACGACATGGATCTCCCTCACCTCATAGATGCTGGTTCCGAGCGCGGTGTCAACTTCGATCCGATCTCCCGGATCGAGTTCATTCAATTCGTGGAACGGTTGGCCCCATGTGGTGCGGTGACCGCTGATTACGGCATTGCCTGGTTGACCGGGCAGAGCGGTTCCCGGCATATGCCCGGCTCCATTGCGCAAGTCAACGACACGTACACCTTCGACAACATTCCATCCGTCCCGGAGACGTTCCAGCTTGGGAATGCGAATCAGCGCAAAAGCTGTGCCGAGCTCAGGCTCCGATTCGACCTTTAGGATCAGTGGCGTCCCGCTCCCGCCGGCGTCCCCCTGACCTGAATCGGTGCCGGACCCGCCGTTACTCGAGTCCGCCGACCGGACGACGACGACATCGGAAATCTCGGTCTGTTCCCACTGGGCAACTCGCTCGATGGCGAGTTCGGACTGGGCCTGCTGGGCAAACCATGTTGTGATGACCAGTTGGTGAACAACGAAGCCAAGCGTCAATACGCCGAGGTAGATGAACGTCCAGCCGAGGCCGTGAAGAACACGCAGGGCGCGGCTGTCGCTCAACTCCGGTGTGGCTACGGCGCTTGCATGTTGTGTCTCAGCTTCGGTCATTACGTCCAACTGTATGCGTCTGCTTGCAGAGTATCGGTTCATGGACACTAGGCTTTACCGTCATGCCTACCTCTAAGAAGCGCAAAAAAGTAGCCAACCGACGCCCGACACCACCAAAGAAGGTGGACCCGGTTGCAGAAAAGGGCCCGTCTCCCACCTGGTACGTGGCCATCATGTTTGCCCTGATGGGCGTCGGTGTTCTCATCATCCTCGCCAACTATGTCACCCTGCTGCCGGGCAGCCCCGACAACACCTGGCTGATGATTGGTCTGGCCGGCATCGCCAGTGGTTTCGCCATGACGCTGAACTACCGATAGCTGAGCTCGATAATTACATCGCTGTAGTTATCCACCCGCTTTTCCACAGGTGGGGAAAAGTCGCGAAACCCGATCGTGACATAGAACTCGGATGCTTTCGGCCCCACGCGGCGATCACTTCGCTTACGGAACCTCGATCATGTCCTCACGGCAGTGGCGAGGGGCATCGAGTTCGGCGTCCTGGGCATGAGTGACGGTGAGCCGCATCCCACACACGACGCAGCGGTAGTCGACGGCCACCTCCTGGACGTCATCGGGATCGGGGTCTTCCGGCTGCGGAGTCAACAACAGACGGATCACCCACAGTGTGACCGCGATGATCGCAACGCCGATCGCGACTGCGATCACATACTCCATTGCCGATTCCTAGTTGTCGATGAGTTCCAAGATCGTGCCGTTGGCCATGCCGCCGCCCTCGCACATCGTCTGCAAACCGTAGCGCGCCCCGGACCGCTCCATCTCGTTGAGAAGTGTGGTCATGAGCTTGGCGCCCGACGCCCCGAGCGGATGCCCGAGAGCGATCGCCCCGCCGTTGACGTTGGTCTTCTCCCAGTCGGCGCCGGTCTCCCGCAGCCAGGCGGCGATGACGGTTGCAAAAGCCTCGTTGACCTCGAACAGGTCGATGTCGTCGATGGTCAAGCCTGCCCTTGCGAGCACCTTCTTTGTGGCGGGGATGGGGCCGGTGAGCATGGTGATGGGGTCGACACCGACCACCGAGAATGCCTTGAAACGGGCACGGGGAGTAAGGCCGAGCTCTCTTGCCTTGCCCTCGCTCATGATGAGCACCGCGGCGGCACCGTCTGTGATCTGTGACGAATTGCCGGCGGTCACAACGCCATCTTCCTTGAACACCGTCCGCAGCCCGGCGAGGATCTCGAGTGATGTCCCGGGGCGGATACCCTCATCGGTAGTCATCATCCCGGTTGATCCGTCTTCATTCTTCACAGCAATGGGCAGGATCTCCTGCTTGAACCGGCCCTCTTTGGTGGCAAGGTCGGCACGCCGATGCGAATCGACGGCAAGCTGGTCGATCTCCACCCTCGTGATCCCCCACTGCTCGGCGATCAGCTCGGCTGAGATCCCCTGCGGAACCAGCCCCTTGTCGTAACGAGCGTTCATCCTCGGCCCGAAGGGGACACCTGGCCCCTGTTGCATAGTGATGCCCATTGGCACTCTGGTCATCGACTCAACCCCGGCGGCGATGACGATGTCGTACACGCCCGCGATGACCCCCTGAGCTGCGAAGTGTGCCGCTTGCTGGGACGAACCACACTGCCGGTCAATGGTCACCCCGGGGACGTGCTCTGGGAATCCGGCGGCGAGAAGCGCATTGCGGCCGACGTTGATACTCTGCTCGCCCGTTTGGGAAA
Source organism: uncultured bacterium (assembly GCA_963731695.1). GTDB lineage: Bacteria > Actinomycetota > Acidimicrobiia > Spongiisociales > UBA5794 > JAAETI01. The sequence continues at coordinate 22,581 of CAVSWM010000008.1, forward strand.
CGCATCCCATGATGACGTCATCGACCAGTGCCGGGTCCAGATTGTTGCGATCCACGATGGCTCTGAGGACCTCGGCTGCCAGATCAACCGGGTGCCAGTCCTTCAACTTGCCGCCGCGCTTGCCGCCGGGTGTGCGAAGTGCATCGACGATTACTGCAGTTGCCATTCAGATCCTCCTCCGAGTCCCCCAAAGATACACCGGCAAGACATGGTCAGCCCCCCGCCTGCGGATACACATCCGTCAGTCCCCCCGCCTGCGGGCACAACACCGTCAGCCCCCCCGCTTGCGGGGGGAAAGTACCGCCGGCCGAAGGCCGGGGGTAGGCGTCACCTTCGGTGACGTTTGAGTTCCGCGCAGCGGCACTCAAGGGTGAATACTCAGTGGATCAGAAGTGGTTGGTGGAGACGATCGGATTCGAACCGACGACCCCCTGGTTGCAAACCAGGTGCTCTGCCAGGCTGAGCTACGTCCCCGCGGGGATTGCATTGTATATGAGCCAAAAAGGCTGTGGACCATCCCCGGGGCTTGTTTGAGTTGAAAGACCCGTCCTAGACGAGTGACGCCCTGACTGCTTCCCGCGCTGTGGTGGGTGCCCTCCCGATGAGCCGGGCGAGATCGCCGCTCTCGGTGAACAGCTCACCGCGGGCGATTCCCTGATCTGAATCAGCGAGCACGTTCGCCATCGCCTCCGGCACACCTGCAGCCGTCATAGCCCCGACTAGTGCGTCCGGGGCGAGATCCTGGTAGACGACAGTCTGGCCTGATAGTTCGCTGACGATGTCGGCGAGTTCACCAAGGGTGAACGCAGCTTCACCGCCGAGCTCGTAGACGGCACCAGCATGGCCATCGTCAGCCAGCACTGTTGCGCCTGCGGACGCGAAGTCCGCCCGCGTCGCTGCCGAGACGCGGCCATCGCCTGCCGCACCGAGTACGGCTCCGTACTCGAGATACATCGGTAGGGCACCGGTGTAGTTCTCCAGGTACCAGCTGTTGCGTAGGAGAACATGGGGGATGCCACTATCAGCCAGAAGCTGCTCGGTCGCGAGATGCTCCGCCGCCAGCAGCAGCTTCGAACTGTCTGCGTGCAAGATGCTGGTGTAGGCAATCAACCTAACACCGGCATCGGCCGCAGCATCTATCACGTTCTTGTGCTGAGCGGCCCGCGACCCGACCTCGCTCGAGGACACGAGCAGCAGCCTATCGACCCCGGCGAGTGCAGCACGCAGCGTATCGGGCTCGTCGTAGTCCGCCCGTCGTACCACTACTCCACGGTCGGCGAGCGCCGCCGCCTTCTGTGTCGACCGAACGAGGACAACGATGTCGCTTGCGGGGATCCCGCGGTCGAGCAGATCGACGACAGCAAGATTTCCAAGATTCCCGGTCGCTCCGGTTACGGCGATAGACATGAGCGGGCTCCGATCTCCCGACCTCGGTCGGGTTAGTACTTTCTGATCGAAAGCACCCTACTACTTGTTAGTACTAACCGTGACGTGATAAGGTAACGGCAATGGAAGAGAACAGCTCATCGGTCGCTACTCCTGTAGATCCATCAGCAGACCTGGTGGCCGACGTGTTCGCCCGAGATTGCCCATCGCGCACCGTGATGGAACACGTCGCCTCGAAGTGGGGAACCCTCGTACTGGTCGCTCTCGCCGAGGAGCCATACCGGTTCAACGCATTACGACGTCGGGTCGACGGAGTCAGCGAGAAGATGCTGTCACAGACGCTGCACATTCTCGACCGTGACGGATTGGTGACCCGGGACGTGCATTCGACTATTCCCCCGCATGTCGAATACAGCCTCACCGGGTTGGGTGCTGAAGTGGCTGCCCGGCTTGCCGAGCTCATCGACTTGATCGAAAGCTCGGTCGGTACGGTGCTGCAAGCCCGTCACAGCCACGACTCGCCAGCCGTCTGAGGGCACCGCATGCCGAGGCCATCGGCTCCCGTCTCTGGATCGAAAGACCATCGAGGTGGTAAACTCGCCAGCCGCATGGGCCCATAGCTCAGCTCGGTTAGAGCGCATCCCTGATAAGGATGAGGTCGCTGGTTCAAATCCAGCTGGGCCCACAAATGAGTCCCCTCGTGTGTGCGGGGGGATTCTGTTTTCTGGCGAGATCCCCGATCCTGCCGTGTTGGCGTTGCGTCCACACGACAACCACGCCAGGTCGCGTCGAGGCGCTCCGCTGCGGCTTCGTCGAGTCCGTCGATGAGGGGTGACCGTAAGTGTCGGGAGTTGTCTCGATGCAGGCGTGGCAGAGCCGTTGTTGAATCGCTTTGGGTGTTCACGAAACTCATTGTCTCCATGTTCGTTGGCTCCACTGAATCGCACCTTCGCCCCTACCATTGCATGGGGCGCTTCGCCGGCAGTGTCTGAGTCCCATCTGGTGGGTAGAAATGAGTAATCACAGTCCGAGGGATGAGTAGCCGGGACGCCGCCACAAGGCCGTAGGTTCACCTATGCGAGATGCGCCAAGACGGGAGGGGTTGCAATGCGCGCGAAAACAGCATTAATTCTGATAATCCTCGTGGGTCTGTCGGCATGTAGCGGTGGAGACGATAGCCCCGGCGCGTCCGGTGCTACCGACCCGACCGGCACTGATGGCCAAGCCTCTGAGGACCTCGGGGCAGCGCTCGGGGCGGGAGCAGGTGGCGGGACATTGATCTTCGATGGCACCGAGCACCCGATCGAGTCGGTTGTCTGTCAGTTGGGTGACCGGGTCGATGTGGGAACCGTCGGTGAAGACTTCCGGGTCTTCGTTACCAGCTCGAGCGGGGGAGGTTTCGATGTGCAGGTTCTCGACCCCACACCCGTGCAGTGGTTTGCCGAGAACGACACGGTCGAGGTGTCCGGTTCCCACCTCACAAGCGACGGCGACACCTACTTCAACAACCAGACAGACGCCAAGGTCGAGGCCAGCTTCGACATCCAGTGTCCTTGAACCCAGTCTGCCAGCCGGGAGCTACTGATCGCAGGTTGCCTCCATGGCAAACGGTTGGAGATCAGCGCCCTGGGGTAGCAGGGCGATTGGGGACAGGGCCGGGCTGAGCTCGTCGTTGACGAAGACAGACCCGGTGGCTCTCAGCGTTGTCCCTTCGAGCGAGATGGAGTTCACTGCGTCGGAGAAGTGCCCCACCCAGTTCACCACCCATGCATAGTCGACCGCATTGAGCTTGATGATCAGCGTGAAGCGCTCCTGGCCGGTGCCACTCGCCACCGCATCGAGGTACTCGACAGTCACCTCGTATTTTCTCGTCGGCGACTCGTCGAATTTACTGGTCGCATGGAACGAGCCGTCGGTTACCTGACACTGCCATTTGGGACGCACACCGTTGGGATCCTGGGTCGGCGGGTCTTCGCCGAACTCCACGGTGAGGTCGCCGATGCTGACGATGCTGCCCCCGTCGACCGACGGCCCGACAACGGTCGTGTCCTCGTCGCCGCCGGGCCCGGAGATGGTGTTGCTCGTTTGGATGACGAAGGTGTCATACGCGAGGCCCGTGTCACCGGTGAGGCCCACGTCGAGAACGCAACTCTCAAAGAGCTGGTCTCCTGTGACACCAACTGTTGAGCAGATGTCCTCGGCATCGGCGCGGGTGTCGGGATCGAGGTTCGAGGCGTCCGTCCGCATGGCCGGGAATCCTTCGACGGTGAAGGAGGCGGTGCTCTGACCCGGCTCATAGTGAAACAGGGACTCCTCGCCCGTGATCCGCCACGAGTCGATGTACGTCGGATAGAAAGTCTCGAAGTCGGCATCGGCATCTGGTTCGAGATGAACGCCGGATCTCGTTACCAGGTCGTTGTCGGGATCGCCGTCGTTGTCACCGAGCATACCTAGCGATGGCCGACCGGACGGGGTGACGACCAGTATCAGCGCAGCGGTGCGCAGGTACACCCGGGCCACGGTGCCGTCCGGCCAGACGAGCACCCATCCCCCCTCCCATCTGAGCAACTCGGCATCATCCACGGCGATCGTCTCGCCTCTTGCCAGTTGTGCGGGTTCGTCATCGATCCAGGTGTTGCCACCGGTGTGAACCGACACCGTATGTTCGCCAACCCGAAAGGCAAACGCGGTGGACAAGGACACCGAGTCCTGCCCCGGCCAGGGCTCGGTGCGCATCTGGATCGTGGCCACGCCATTGTCGAAGGCGAGGAACTCCCCGGTCGCCATGTTGTCGTAGAAGTTGCCGTCGATGGTCCTGATGTGTGGATCACCCCACGCACCGCCGGACGACATCTCGGGAAGCGGTGGCGGGTCCGCCGGGGGATAACAGGACACCGGCCCTGGGGGCTTGGCTTGTGTAGTCGTGGTGCTTCCGTCGTTCTCGGTGGTCGTGTCATCGATCGCCAGCTCGTCCAGGTAATCGCTCCGAAGCTCACTAACTGGGATGCCTCCCGACTGATTGCGCATGTTCAGGTACTCCGCGGCCTCACGACACTCGTCGAGAGTTTTGAGAAGAACCATCATTGCAGCCCAGTTGAAACGGTCGAGAGTGCCAATTGACCTCTCGTCGAATGGGCCTTGACCGGCGGTCACGAACATGACCCTCTCCTCATTCTCGGGGTCCTCGACCACGACCATGGGCCCATCCTCGGTGATCGAAACCAAGATCGGTCCTTCACTGAGCTGCGACTCGATCTCCGTAGCCAGGTCCCGGGCTCCTCGCATGTGAGCAGAATGCGCTCCGTTGTACAGAAGGGCCTCCTTGATCTCTCGCGTCAGGAGTGTCGAACCTTCGACAGCCTTCGCGGTCGCGTCGATCACGAAACCGGCCCCGCCCTCAGCTCCGAGAACCCTGACCAGACCCTGATTCCAGCGATAGGCGAAGAGTTCCTGGGGAGAGAGCCCATCTTCAGCAGCGGGATCTCCCGGCAGTGTCTGGCCGAAGACGTGAATCGAGGTCACCGAGTCTCCTGGGGAGACAGCTCTAACGAACGTGAGGTCGATAGCGGACTCATCGCCAGGCCCCGCGTGAGTCCTCGCCTCCGTGTAGTCAGCAGTGACCAGCTCCACCAGCAGCGACACATCGCTCGGATCCAACGAGAGCAGAGTTTGGGCGAGCTCCTCATCGGCCATGACTCTCATCTCGTCAGCGAGTTCTTCACTGCCAACGATTGCTGAGTCTCTCCCGGCCGCGAGAAGACCGAAGTCGAGCGAGATGCTGGGCAGAATCTTCCCCGCATCGTCGATGACCTTCCCGTCCAGCGAGTCGACAGTTGTGAATGTGAACCCGCCCGCCAGCTCCACGGGCTCGCCCGCTCCTGACTCGGCTCTGTCGAGCACCTCCTGATAGAAGCTGACTGGCCCGTCGTCGGTCTGAAGTGACATGTCGATGTGGATGAAGAAATCCTGGACCGCCTGGGTCCCACCCAGGGCATTGTCCATTGCCATCCTCACCTCACGGGTAGTTGTGTCATCTGGAGTCGTCGAGTCGACAGCCGAGATGGATGCCGTAGTGTCAACACTGGCACATACGAGATGGGGCTACCCCGAAGCTCGTACCCGAGGAGTCGTAGTTCCCGGGTTGTCGGTTTCGGGACTCCCGGGCGGTTGTTCCGGGCATACCATGGAGGTATTCGCAGGAACCGCAACGGCTTCTGTGAGCGTCGAATAGGGCGTAGGAGTCGATACACCCGGGTAGCCGGCGGCTGAGCAGCAGAGACACGGCACAACCACCGATCTCACCCCACGCAGCGGGCGCCTGGCAGCCGGGGGAATACAAAGGAGGACAACATGAAGGTTGCTGTCGCTATCGCGCTTGCCGTTGTCTTGAGTATCTCAGGATGTAGCGGCGACGACGACAACCAGGAGCAAACGGGAATTGCCAACCCGGCATCCGTCTTCTGTGAGGAGCAGGGAGGCACTGTAGATATCCGGACCGATGAGAGCGGCGGCCAGGTCGGCTACTGCGTCTTTTCAGACGGCACGGAAGTCGACGAGTGGGCCTACTTTCGGGGCGAGGCGCAGCCGGTGGTACCCACCGGGTAGCGGTCCGTTTCGGTCAACGACAACGAGCGGCAACATCCCAGCGGACGGTGCCGCCTATGTGGGCTCACACCGGAGCGGCGCTCAGCGCCTCCCTGCAGTACTTCACAGTGAGCTCGACGAACTGCCTAGTAACCGGTGAGGGATCGGAGCCGATAACCAGCTTCAACTCACGTGCGGGAAGCGGCGGATCGAGCGTGCAGATGCGAATCTCGTGATCGTTGGTGTCGACCGCCAGATATGGCACGATCGCCACGCCCATCCCAGCACGGACCATCGACTGCATGGCGGCGTTGTCGGTCGTCCTGAAGAAGTACTCCGGTCTCACTCCCGCGGCGGTCATGCCGGCATCGATCTGTCGCTGACAGGAGTCCTCGACCGGCTGGCCGATCAGGGGATTTCCCCCGAGTTCGAACGGGGTGACGGTGTCGCCCAGCTCGTGATCACGAGGCACGATGGCAACAAACGGATCGCTAACCAGGTCCTCGACTTCGAGATCTGTCTGCGTTGGAGCACCCACGGTGAACGTCAGGTCCAACTCGTGATTCGCCACCTTGGCAACCAGCTCGGAATCGCTGCGTGACTCGAACAGCCGCACGTCTACCCCTTGTGCCGTCTCCCGAAGCCGGCGCACCACAATCGGAACCACCTTCACCGCTACCGACTGGAACACGCCCAACTCGATGCGGCCGCTCGTCCCCGCCTTGAACTCCCCCACATCACGGGCAAGCCGTTCCACGCGGTCGAGAACCTCTTCGGCATGGCCCAGCAGCATCCGGCCCGCCGCCGTCAGCCGCACCGGCTTCGGACCGCCCGGCCTATCAAACACCTTCTCGCCGACGACACGCTCGAGCGCTGCGATCTGTTGAGAAACCGCGGATTGCGAATAGCCGAGCCGCTTTGCGGCACGCCCAAATGTCCCTTCGACGGATACGGCGCGAAGCGCTTCGAGATGTCTCAGTTCCAGGTCACGAAGGGCGATATATGTGCCGGTGTCCACGACATAAACATAAGCGCTGCTGTCGATTAACTCAAGAGATAAACGCTGTACCTCATAGTCATTTTGACGATACGTTGTTTGTGGAAAGGAGCGACATGAGCCCATACGCGGAGATGTTGGATCGTCTGGAGCGACGCATCGTCGTTTCTGGGATCAGCAACGACGACCCTGAGCTCGCATTGGTCGGACAGATGCTCGGTCGGACCGGCACGCTACCCGCTATCGCTGAGATCCTCTCCGATCCCACCCAGCCCGAGCCGATCCGGATGCGGGCACTAGCGCGGGCTATGGGAGCCCTGCGCCACACTACGACCGCCGCCGCCTAGAGACGGCTTCTACTGCGGTCGATTCTTGTTCTCGCGCCTACAGTCCCCCCATGCAGATTCACGCGGACGCAATCCTCTTTGACAGCGACGGTGTCCTGATCGACAGCCACCAGCAGGTGATCGCCGCCTGGCATCAGCTCTCTGAGGAGTTCGGCCTCGACGAGGCGGACCTGACGAGAAACATGATCGGCGTGCGCTCGAACGACACGATCAGCCGCTTCCTGCCCCCGACCGAGGCGGCTCGAGCTGTGATACGTCTCGAGAACCTCGAGATCGAACTGGCGTCGGCTATCACCCCGATCCCGGGAGCGCTCGAGCTACTAGACACCCTTCCCACCGGTTCGTGGGCGATCGTGACGTCTGCCAGTGCTCGACTCGCTGAAGCGCGGTGGCGAGCCGCCGGCATCCCGCTTCCACCTAGGGTGGTCACCGCCGACGACGTGACAGCAGGCAAGCCCGACCCCGAGCCGTATCTGACCGGGGCCGCCGTACTCGGTGCCGACCCCCGACGGTCCGTCGTCTTTGAAGACGCGTCGCCCGGTGGCGAGGCGGGAAAGGCGGCAGGCGCCACCGTGATTGCGGTTGGTCATCAGAAGTGGTCAACGACCCCGGCGGCCCGGGTTGATGATCTCTCTCGGATAGCCGCCTCCCCGGGGCCCTCCGACATCACGCTTGTCATCGGTTAGCTGGGCAGGAACACCCTGGTGCCGGTCTCTACCCGGTTCACCGTGCCGGTCACGATGTTGATGGCATCGACGGCCACCTGGCCGAAGTCTCCGTTGCTGAGTGCCTGAGTGTCGCCGGTCAACTCGGCGGCAATCACCCAGTCTCCCGAAAACTCGAGACCGCCAACCGGTCCATCTAGCACCCAGCGATCGATCTCGTCTCCGGTAGCGACGTCCTTGACCACGACAACAGGGCTGTAGAAGTGGCTATACGAATTCGGATCCCGGTGATCGGTATAGGCGACCTTTGTGCCGTCGACCGACAGTGTGAGATAGCCGATGTAGTCGTCGCCTTCGAGGTCGACGCCGTTCGATTCAACGGAACCCAGATTGCCCTCAACATCGTTCCATCCCGTCGCTACAGTGCCTGCCCGTTCGGTGAACCACCTACTCTCCGCCTCTCCCTGCTCGAAGCTAACGGGGTGGCGAGAGACTCGCCGGAATCGAGATCCGTGTACGCCCACTCGCCGGTCCAGCAGCCGTTCAGCAGGAGAACGTCACCGCCGCGGGTCATCAGACATCCCGATTCCGTTTCGACGCTCGACGACGGATCCGTCACGCCAACTATCCGTTGGTAGCCGATCGCGGCCTGGTTGACGAGCGCGTGATTCCCTTCAATCTGCTCGACCTGGTCTGCCCACCAGTTGGTCACCCATGCCTGCTGACCATTCTCCCAGATCTCGAACGCGTCGAATCGTTGGACCACTACTCGATCGGGGATATCTTCTCCGAACAGTCTCTCCACTAGACCGGGTGCGCCCTCAGACACGACGAGGGGAGGCACTCCGAGCACCATTGGTTGACCTTCGAACGTTGCCAGAGTCAGAACTGCCGACTCAACGGACCCGACGTGGGTCACTGTCACCGTCGATGACGCCTGGCTCGTAGCCGGGTCAATGACACCGGGGCCGTCAGCCGAGACGGTGTACGGACCCGCACACCTACCGCCGGCACACACCCGTTGCAGGTACGCGGCAGGCATCTCGTCCGACGCTTGGCCGTCGAACGCCCCTCCGTTGTTCTCCACCGGCCACGCCGCCTGCTCATATGCGCCTGCCGCCAGCTCCGCCAGGTAGTTCTCCACATCCCGCACGGCTTCGGCCTCGCTCCACGCAACGTCCGTCGGAGCCGCGTCCACCGATGTGGTTGTCGTCGGTGAAGTGGTGACGGTGGTCGTGGTCGTGTCCTGCGGTGTCGTCGTCGTGGTTGTGGTCTCCGCGACAATCGGGGTGGTCGTCGGCGTAATCGTCGTTGCCGGGCCGATGAGCTCCTCCGAGTTGCGGCTCATTAACCCGGTAACCGTGATCACCGCGATCAACACTGCCGCGGCCGCCAGGCCCATCACCGTACGGGCCCATCGCACATGCCCGACAATCGCATCGGCCGGCGTGGCGGTGACCTCAACTGCAGCCGCTGCGGCTTCGAAATGTCCCCTCAGCAAATCCTCGGTACTCATCGCCTCACCTCCAAACGTCGTTCCACGGCTTCAAGACCACGCTTCTGGCGGCTCTTGACAGTTCCGGTCGGAATGCGGAGTGCCTCGGCAACGCGTTCGATGTCCCAATCCAGATAGAAGCGCAACACCAAAACCGCACGCTGCTCGACCGGGATTTCGCTCAAAGCAGCTTCCACCTCGGGAATGAAGTCGGAGTCCTCGACTCCACTCTCTGGAAGATCAACCGGTACCTCACGCTTTGCTTTGCGCTTGCGCGATATCGCCCAGTTGAGCCCTACGCGGTAGGTCCAGCCCACCGGGTTGGTGTACTCGCTCACGGTGCGCCAGCGCTGGTACGCCCGGGTCATAGCCTCATCGGCCGCCTCACTCCCGAGCTCGTCGCTGCGCAGGGTCATTGCCAGTGCCCGCGCCAGGTGGTCGCGCTTGCTGCGATAGAACTCCTCGAAGATGCGGGGGACCGCCTCAGCGCCGGACAGCGTCACGGTTGTTGTTCGAATAGCCACGTCCGATAGACGTGCAAGCTGGTCTCCACGTTCCGTCTTTCTTCTGGCCTGCCACCACGGCAACGGCACGGCCCACCACACATCGAGAAGCATGGGGACGTCGCCGGCAGTGCCGTGGGCGCGCTAGTTTCGAACCATGATCTCACGACTCAAGACTCGCCTCGGACTACAGACACCAAGCTTCACGTTCCCCGACGCAACATCGGCGGACATCTTTGACCTCACCGTTGCTCAAGCTACGGCCGCAGAGGCCGCCGGCTACGACAGCTTCTGGGTCATGGACCACTTCTACCAGTTGCCGATGATCGGGAGCCCCGACGAACCGATGCTCGAGGCCTACACCCTCCTGTCCGGTGTCGCTGCCCGCACCTCGACCATCCAACTAGGCGCCATGGTCGGGGGTGTGACGTACCGCAATCCAGCCTTTCTCGCCAAGACGGTGACCACGCTTGATGTGGTGTCCAGAGGACGGGCAATCTGGGGTATCGGGGCAGGCTGGTACGAAGCCGAGCACGATGGATACGGCTATCAGTTCGGGACGTTTGGTGAGCGCTTCGAGAAACTCGAAGAAACCCTCCAGATCGTCAAGGCCATGTTCACCGAGGACACGGTGACCTTCGATGGCAAGTGGTTCACAACCAAGGATGCTCTCAACTCGCCGAAGCCGGTGCAAGCCGGCGGCCCTGCCGATTCTGATCGGCGGGAGCGGGGAGAAGAAGACGCTGAGAATGGTCGCCCAGTATGCGGACGGCTGCAATGTGTTTGGCGGCCCCGACCAGGTTCGACACCTGATGGGCGTTCTGAATGACCATTGCGAAGCGCTCGGACGGGATCCAGCGGAGATCTGGCGCACCCGCCTCGGCACCGTGTTGGTGGCTCCGTCTATGGAGGCTGCCAAGGCGATGATCGGGCAGCGATTTGGCGCGGCGAGCCTCGATGACCTGCCTGCGGAATTGCAGCAACAGATCCGCAGCGCCATAACCTTCGGCGATGCCGATTCAGTGGGCGAGCAATTGCGGGCATTCAAGGACGCGGGCCTCGACGGCATAGTCCTCAACATGCCCGGAGCCCACCAGGATGAGCACATCCAGGCGGTAGCCGAGGTTGCGCTGAGCGTGTTCACCTAGACCCGCCCCGCCGACGGTCGGTCGCTGTGGCTGGTGAATCGGCCTCAGCCCGCGAAACAACCGTATGCGGTATTCACCATGTCGAGGTCACCCAGATCGCGTATTCCCAGCGGCGTCTCTACCTGTGCTCCGTGCAAGGTTGCGGTCACCGGATCGCCGCCAGAGCAAAGGCTGTCGCCCGGGGGCGCCTCGAAGTCGAGCGTGCCACCAACCAGTGCCCACCGGACCGCTTCGACCGGTTGCGGTATCCACCCCTCGATAGCGTCATTGCAGTTGTAGATCAGCAGGTTCTTACCGATCACGACCTCGCCTTGCCACCGGGAATCCGGGAAGATCACCGGCGAATCCGCCAGGACCTCGAAATCGGTCTGACGGACAAACAGTGCAACACGTTGATCAGCCGAAGAGATGGCGAAGCCGATACCGCATCCCCAGGAAACCTCGAGGTTGGCATCCTCGAGCATCGCGGACAGTTCACCCGTATCTAGATTCTCGGGACGGAATGCCGGGGCAATCGAGTCGACGACGAGGAACTCACCGAGAACGGGATCGCACATCGCAAGGTAATTCCCCCAATAGCCGTCGGGGACACCGGGAAACCCGGCCGCGGGAACGATGCCGCCCGTGGCGTCAAACCCCATCCCATCACGGATCAACATGCCATCCGGTGATTGCATCGTCGAACCGTCGTCCAGTGGTCTCGTATACCCGATTGGAAAGACAACCAGCCGATCAGCATCACCGAGGTTGGCCGTCCAGCATCCGTTGCTCTCGAGAGTGAAGGTACCCTCGAGCGGCCGGGACTGATGCCCGTAGGACTCCCCCACCTGCTGCACCGGGAGCCCGTCACCACCAAGGTTTGAGACAACTCCGGGACCACCCGCCACAGTAGTGGGAGGCTCCTCTTCGGCTGCGGCACCACACCCTGCCGTAAGCAGGCACAGCCCTACCACTATCGAAGCGACGGATGTTCTTTGCCGCACGGTTCCCTCCCCGGGTGCCCCGACTTGAGGCGTTGTCGTTTGGACGCCAGCAAAGTCAACGCGGTTCCCGCAGCCACGAAGAAACGATGGCAATGCGGCGAACCCATCAGAGCCGGAAGGTCATCGCCAGCTATCGCGGGCAGATCCCACCAGCGGATAGTCGGCGGACGACAAGTAGAGAACACAATTGAACTGACGCGCTCCGTCCTGCCATTGCTCCTCGCTGCTGGTGAAGGGCTCCGCCGCCAGCGCAGAGAGTTGCCTCGATACTCCTACGAAACCTTCAAACTCTGCCGCGCACGCAGTCGCCGCTGCCTCTTGGAACTGCGCGTAAGAACCGTCGTTGATCACACCGGCGTAGTAGATCTCGGCGAAGTGCTCGGTGCTGCAGCCGACAACCTCGATTGGAGCAGTGGAACGACCGTCGTGGATGACATCGGATAGGCAGGTTCCAACCGGGGCCGAGGCGGCGTTGATGACGCTACCCGGCACGGGGCCGCGATCGGTGCTCACCGGTGACAACACCATTGAGTAGTCGTCGCCACAGCGCCCACCTGCGACACCTCCCACTTCACCGCCGCTGCCACGCGCTGCCACCCAGTCTGCCGGGGATGCGTCTCCAAAAGTGGCCGAGGGGCTATACAGCATCTCGACGCACCATCGATCGACCGTGCCCACCAGGTTGAAGAGTCGAGCTGAGGTTGCGTCGGCACGAGCGACTTGAACCGACTCCACCAAGAAGCTGTCTCCCCACTCCTCGTCGCCTGAGCCGTTGAGTCTGAAAGAGGCCTTGATGCGTGGCAGCCGCCCGCTCTGTGTGATGTGCGCCGCAACAGCGGAACTCACCCCGGCGACGTCGGCGCGAGCCGAGCGCTCCTCCGCAGAGGGTCGCAAGAACATCCACACCGCGGCCGCCGCCAGTATGACGCCGCCGATAACGACGATCCGCTTCACATCACCACCACCGGTTCCTGATCAGGAATCTGGGAAGGACCAGAGAACGGCGCGGAGGTGCGGCCGCCTACGGTGAGCATACGCCGCAGATAGCTGCACCGACGACCAGACAGTGATTTTCCCGGCACCCCGAAGACCGGCATCGATCTGTGGCGACCGTCACCCCGTCCAGGCCGGCCTCGTACACTCTGCGCATGCGAGTCGCAGTGTTCAGCACCAAGCCATACGACGCGAAATACCTCGGCGCCGCCGCCGAAGGGACCGGCCATGAGTTGGAGTTCTTCGAGGCTCACCTGAATCGCTCTACGGCGCCATTGGCCGACGGGTTCGATGCCGTGTGTGCGTTCGTCAATGACGACCTGGGCGCGGCGACGCTACTCCGGCTAGCCAAGCACGAGCCAAAGCTGATCGCGCTGCGTAGCGCCGGCTTCAACAACGTCGATCTCGACGCAGCCAAGAGCCTGGGATTGACCGTGGTCCGGGTGCCGGCATACTCCCCCCGCTCGGTGGCCGAGCACACGGTCGCCCTGATGCTCGCACTCGACCGCAAGCTCCACCGGGCCTATGCGCGGGTTCGGGAAGGAAACCTGTCCCTCGATGGCCTGCTCGGCTTCGATCTTGGCAGCCGCACCGTTGGATTGGTCGGCACCGGCAAGATCGGCGTAGCCGTTGCCGGGATCCTGAAAGGGTTTGGATGCGACCTGATCGGCTACGACGTGTTTCAGAACCAGGACGCCATCGACCTCGGTCTCGAGTACGTGGGGCTGAAAGCGCTGTGGGAGAGAGCTGACGTCATCTCGCTTCATGCACCGCTGACCCCCGACACACACCATCTCGTTGACTCGTACGCCATTGCCAACATGAAGAAGGGCGTCATGCTGATCAACACCAGCCGTGGCGCGCTCATCGACACCGCCGCGGCCATTGAGGGTCTGAAGACGGGCAAGATCGCCCATCTCGGGCTTGATGTCTACGAGGAGGAGGGCGATCTGTTCTTCGAGGACCTGTCGGACACCGTCATCCAGGACGACCAGTTCTCCAGGCTATTGACCTTCCCCAACGTGCTCATCACCGGACACCAGGCCTTCTTCACCGTCGAGGCTCTCGAAGCAATCGCCCGCGACACCATCGCCAATATCACTGCGTTCGCCGAAGGGCACGAGTCGGGTAACGAGCTGTAACACGCCGGAACCCAATCCATCGCTCTGCGTTGCCTGCCTCGTCTCAGCCGGACGTTACCTGGATCAGGATCTGGAGCGGCGGTAGGCCACCGTCGTCGCCGTAGATGGTGACCGTTCTAGCTCCGTTGCTGAGGATATGCCCGGCCAGCATCGTGCCGCTCTCGGCGTACCCGGCATCCTCGACGACGTGGACGTATTCGGCGACGGTGTGGCCGTCCCCTATCGCCACCACCGCGGTGAAACTGCCGTCACCGCCGTCCGTCGCTGTGATCAGCTCTCCGCCGGGGACTTCGGGCAGCCACTCCGGGAACTCCCTGGTGACCACGTCGGGTGCCGGACCGTCACCCGGGGAGGCCACCGGGGCTGCAACGGACACCGAAATCTCGAAACGACCACCGGGATAGGTGCGCATGTAGACATCGTGCGCACCGTCGCCGACGGTCACACTGATGATCTCGTCGTTTTGGTCGTACGAGCGATCGGTGACGGTGAATCCGACAGCTTCGAGCTCGGCCACGTATGCGGTGATGTCGTCGTCCGTCTCGTAGGCGACTTCGACCAGCGGGCCGTTGGCCCCGAGGTCGACCACCTGGTTGACGGCGAGCTGCATCGGCGCCGGGATTCCGGCCCATTGTTCCGGCCATGAGGTGTCGGGACCGAACCCCTCCATGGGGATTCCACTGATGTCGAATGTGCCGGTACCGCTGCCGAACTCGAGCCCGAGGTGATACTCACCCTTGGTGGCACGCACCGCATCCCACTCTCCGGCGTCTGCCTTCTCCTGAGCGCGGTCTTCACTCCCCGGCGTCTCGTAGACGATGTACTCGAGGTCGTAGCCAAGCGAGTCGAGCTTCTCGATATACCCGACGAGGTCATCGTCCGACACTCCGGCGTAGAACATGCGGACGCTCACGTCACCCGCCATGACGAGTGTGATCTCGCCGTCGAGCACAGGGATGTCATCGGGAATCGCGTCGGGCCATTCCTCCCCACCGACCGGACCCAGCCCGGGATTCTCATAGCCCATGTCACCCGCACTCGTGGTTGGGGCGACGCCGTCCTCACCACCGCAAGCACCCAGTGCCATGACCGCTACGAGAACAACCGCCAAACCCCGAGACCGTGACACATCTACCCCCAGATAGAACCAGTTCAGCGGAGCGTAGAACGTCGTTCCCAAGCGAACGATTTGGCCGATGCGCCGATGCGAATGAGGAGCAGCGGAAGCCGACTCATCGCTCCGCATCGTCGGCTACCTCAATACCGGGTGAGCGGCGTCAACCATACGACTGCCCTCATGCGTTACTACCTTGTGGACAGAGTTCTCGTTCGTGGAGGAAATGTGGGGAGACAATCGAATGGGGGCACCGGCGACGATCTGCCGGTCGTTCGATCGACTCCAGACTTCGGCGCGTTCTATCGACGTGAGTATGCGGCCGTGGCGACACTGACCATGGTGCTGACCCGCAACGCCGCGGCCGCGGAGGACCTCGCCCAGGACGCGTTCTTGCGTGCCCACCGCGACTGGGACAAGGTCGCCCGATTCGAAAATCCGGAGGGATGGGTGCGACGGGTGGCGACAAACCTCGCAATGACCCGGTTTCGCCGGATGCGGGCCGAAGCGAAGGCGTTGCTGCGTCTGTCACCACGGACTACGAACGACGCCATGAGCCCGGAAGCCACCGAGTTCTGGGCTGAGGTGCGTCGGCTACCGGGCCGCCAGGCGCAGGTAGTCGCTCTCCACTACGTGGAGGATCGGTCGGTCGACGAGATCGCAGCAATCCTCGGTATCACCAGCGGTTCGGTCAAGACGCATCTCCACCGCGCCCGGCAGACCCTGGCGAGCAGGTTTGGAACTAGGGAGGAGGCACCGTGAACAGCGACGATCGAGGCCACAACGCCGGGGCGGATGCCCGCCGGGCCGGGGCCGGTTTCTCCCCGCCGGATCTAAGGAAGGCGATCCGGCGACGGCGGCGAAGCAAAGCTATTGGTGTTGTTTTCTCGTCAGCGTTGGCGCTCCTGATCGTTGTCGGGATCAGTGCCTTCTTCTTGCGGACGGAGCCAGACGTTGCACCGGCAAACACCACAACGACTACGGCTCCCGCCCCGGAGACGACCACCACTGCTACAACCGAGCCGGCAGCTACGACAACCACCCTCGCCGCCCTCCCCACCGAACCCGGATACGGCGGTGTGGTCAAGGTGGCATCCAACACCGACATGAGGTACGGCTACACAGATATCGATGGCACACTTGTGGGGCCGACCATCAATCCACTGATCGACCCCGGCAACGCTTCGGATGTTGCACGTCTGACCGTCCCGGGGGCATTCCGGCTCGACCCGGGGACTGGCGAGGCAAAGCCATGGGTGGTCAACCCCATCCCCACTACCGGCAACGGAGGTGTGGTCGTGGAGGATGGCAAGGCGACCGTCACCTATCAGATCAATCCCGAAGCGGTGTGGGCAGACGGCACACCCATCACCGCCGACGACTTCATCTTCACCTATCAGCTGATCATGAACGATGATCTTCCGGCTCGGGGCAACCTGAGGGAGATCCATTCATTGATCGACGGCGAGACACTGTCCGGCAACGGCAAGACGGTGACGTTCCAACTCACCCATCCCGACCCACGCTATGAGCGACTCTTCCCCTGGTTGGTTCCGGCCCACGCTGTTGATGCGGAGACGTTCGCCGACAACTGGAATGACCATCTCTGGCTGTCTGGCGGGCCGTTCGTCTTCGACAACTACGAACCGTCCTCGAGTCCCGACACGTCGCCGGGAGTGATCTACTTCAGCCGCAACGACAACTACTGGGAGTACGACGACTCCGGGAATCGACTTCCGTATCTGGACGGGGTCGAGATGCAGGTGTTCGGCCCGGCCTTGACGATACCGACGACCTCCACTTGGTTCGGAACGAAATCGACCGATGTCGTGCTCCCGGGCCTGATTGACCCGTTCTCTCGAGGAAGCCTCGGCGACCCAGAGGAACAAGGCTTCGTCCTCACCCCGTCCTGGGACTCGCTGTTTGAGATGATCGGCTTCGAGATGAGAGACAGCCGATTCGAGGTCAACCCGAAGTCGTTGAACGCCGAATTGCTCTACCGCCAGGCGGTGCTCAGCGCCATCGATCGGAATGCGATCTCAGAAGAGACCGGTTTTCCGGTTGCGCCGTCCATCGCCGCAACTGCCTCACCCGGACTGGATGTCGACGTATGGCAGCAGTACGACGATCCTGCCCGGACCGAAGACCTTCTGGCCCAGCTTGGCAACGAGATAGGTCGTGATTTCTCAACCGAACCGCCAACCGCGTCCTACACCAGTAGCCCCGGGGACGAAACGATCATCATCGGCGACGCGGCAGCCGCACAACTCGAGGCTGCCGGATGGGACGTGACAACCGAATACACCGGGAATTTCTTCAACATCAATCTGCCCGAGGGGCGAAACGACATCTTCGCTATGCGGTTGTTCGCCGGCGACGGTCTGGCCGATGTCGCCCACCTGCTTTCTTTCTTCGACCCCACGTTGCCCGAGGGCGAGATCTACTTCGACTGGTCCGCCGTCGGCGAGCCCGCCCGGCGCTATGCCGCCGTCGTTACCGAGGCCCAAGCCACGCTGGACCCCGGCCGGCTCGAGGAACTGGTGGTCGAGGCGGAGACGATCCTCGCCGACAATGCCATCGTGTACCCATTGGTGCGAAGGCAGGTCTCGCTGATGCCGTACTGGCCTGATCGGATCCAGGGGGTCATTCCGCTACAAGGCTGGAACACCGCGACCGCCGCATGGTGGTGGTCTCCTGCTGCAGGGTCGGCAGGAAACTAGTCACTTAGCCCCCGGGCCTAAGTAGCCTCGAAGGTCCGTAGGAAGGCGGTTGGTTCTGAGACGTATCACGCTCGCCGCAATGGCGGCAGCATTCATCGTCATCTCCATGGGCGCTGCTAACGCAGGGGGGTCCTGGTTGGAGCCTTCCTGGAAACGTGTCGAGCCGGGTGACGAGCTCACACTCAGCGCCACGGTTGATCGCGGCGCCCTCGGCTGGGTCGACGACGGCCCGTTCTTCGCCTACCTGCGAGGAGAGACATTCGGCGCCGGTACCACCGAAGGCTACGGCGGTGCTGCCACCGACGTTGTGCTCGGCGAACTCGAAATCGCCAACGGATCACAACGACTCGAAGTCAGCGTTGATGTGGTCATCCCGACGGATACCCCACCTGGCGAATACACCATCTCCATCTGTAACGACCCTTGTACCACGGGTCTAGGTGACCTCGTCGGGGGCGCTCTATACGTAGGCATCGATCCTCCTACAGACGACGCAAGCGCTGTGGGTGTTGTCCTCGAAACCCGGACAACGCCTATCACCAATAGCGTCCACAACTACCTGCCGCTTCCACCATCCCCAAATCGCCCCACCGGTGTATCCCCGCTGTGGGTTGGCTTCTCGGCAGCTCTCGGCGGTGCCGTACTGATGGCGGCGCTGATCACGTATCGTCGCTGATCTTTTCAGAGATCCCTGTCACAATTGTCCTGTCTGCGGTGTCGAATGGGCGTATGTGAAAGGAGCAGAGTGCAGCGAAGTATCTCTGCGGGTGACCGCCTATTAATCGACGAGCTGTACCCCGCACTGCGACGTTTTGCGGCGACCGTCGGCTCATATGACATCGAGCCTGATGACCTCGTCCAGGAAGCGATGGTGCGCACATTGCGTAGCCGTAGCTTGTCCGAGCTCGACAACCCACGCGCCTACCTGTGCAGGGCGATCGTCAATATCGCCAGCAACCAGCGCCGGAGTTTCGGAAGGCTCCGACGGGCTTTGCAGAGAGCAGGTAAAGACGAGGTCACCATCGACTCCTACCCGTCCGATCTGGACGACCTCGAGGCGCTCGACCCCAGAGCCCGTGCCGTTCTCTACCTCAGCGAAGTCGAGGGATACCCATTCGACCAGGTAGCGGACACGGTCGGAATCAGCAGCGCCAACGCCCGCAAGATCGCCGAACGCTCTCGGCGACAACTCCGCGAGCTCGTAGAGGAGCGTGCGATATGAATCTCAGAGAACTTCTCGAACAGCGTGCCCGAAGGGGAACCTCGATAGGAAGCACCACACTCATGAACCGTATTGAATCCGACCTGCAACCTCGCTGGTTCAGCTTCGCCAACCCTGCGCTGGGCTTCGCCGCCGCCGCTGTCGTGACGCTTGTCCTCGTCGGTGGGATCCTGCTGGCATTCCGCCCAACCAAGGGTCCGGTGCCACCTGCGGAGACATCGACGACCACCACGACCCTGGTGGAGACGACGACCACGACCGCGGGTCCTGAGACCACAACTACAACGCAGCCAGACGCCGAGGCCCTCGCGAACCGCCAGTTCGTATGGAACTTCCAGCCCGGGGTCGACGATCCGGAGCAATTGCGGACGGCCCTCGAGACATACGACGGTCACTCGTACGACCTGATTCGTCTTATTGACGAGGGAGACCAGGCAACCCGGGACGTGGTATTCGAGTACCTGAAACGACCGTCAGCTTGGAGCGTGCAGACGCTCGCCCTCATACAACGGTACGGTGCCCCGGGCGGGACGCGAGAGACTCCTGAGCCGTGGCCGGATACTGTGAAATGGGACATCTTCTCAGCGCTTCAGGAAGCAAGCCAGGCAACATTCGGAGCCGATGCGGAGCTGGCTGTCGACTTGCAGATGGAGGTCGTTGAACAGGAAATCGCCATCTGCGAGGAACAATCCGATGATTGTGGATACCTCGTCCCCCAGATCGTGTCGTCGGTGGACCGACAAACAGATGGACCTCTGGTACAAGGAACGATGGTGATTACTTCGGACACGGGCGCTGGGGAGGAATACGATTTTGCGGCTCTTCCCACGGACCAAGGGTGGCAGTTAGTTGACGGATACCTGACGCATAGGCCTTTCGTCTCTATCGGTGGACCGTCAACAATCGTGACTAACGGCGATTTTGACCTCTCTGGTTACACCGACCCGGCTGCAGAATTGACCATCAAAGGTCGCAATGTACAGGTCGATCCGGCGACGGGGAGTTGGACGACAACCTTGAGCGTCGGTGCATCTGAGACCGGCTGGAACGAATACGTGGTGACAGCGACGCTTGATGGCGACACCAGCACCGACTCCGTCGCTGTCCGCTACGAGCCGAATTCTGTCGGCCAGTTTGCGTTCATCAACGGGGTCGACACGACCGGACCGTCACCGGCGTTGATCGTCGACTACGCCGAGTTCCTCAGCGGTGACGAAGCAGTGCAAGCCGCCATCGAGGACGGTGAGTTGTCGCCGGATCAGGCGGACGCGGGCATGCCAAACGACTTCTACATCCGCAACAACAATCCACAGCTGAGGACTCTGCCTCTCGATGACGAGGCTTTGATCTACTTGTTCGACTACACCATCACCGACGAGTTTGACTACGACCCGGTGAGCATCGACACCCTCATCGCGGCTATGCAGAGCGACGACCAGAGTGCCTACTACTTCTCGCTGACGGAC
Organism: uncultured bacterium; assembly: GCA_963731695.1. Taxonomy (GTDB): domain Bacteria; phylum Actinomycetota; class Acidimicrobiia; order Spongiisociales; family UBA5794; genus JAAETI01. The sequence continues at coordinate 43,346 of CAVSWM010000008.1, forward strand.
TACCCGGTCTGGCTCACGATCAAGGACGACACCATCCTCCAGATCACCCCGCAATACCTGCCGTAGCGGCGTCCTATCCCCGTTCTGGGGTTGAGGCGCGGCCCGGGTCGAAACTAAATGGTGTTGCTCCGGGTCAAATGAATAGAAAAACCTCTAGCCGGGTTGGACCAAGTACAACTATCCTGACGACCGGTGAACGTAGGGCGACCGCTCCGGCGGCGCCAAGCAAAGGAGAACCCATGCGGCGACGCATGATGAAATCGAAGATCCACAGGGCAACCGTCACGGATGCCAACCTGAATTACGTGGGATCTATCACTCTCGACGTCGATCTGATGAAGCTCGCCGATATTCGTGAGATGGAGCAGGTCCACGTACTCGACATCGACAACGGCAACCGGTTGGTCACATACGCCATCTCCGGTGGGCCTGGTGATGTCTGCCTCAACGGCGCAGCCGCCAGGCTGGTGTCGCCGGGCGACAAGGTGATCATCATCACCTATGGCGACTACGAGGATGGCGAACTGGACGACTACACACCACTGGTTGTTCATGTCGATACCGGGAATCGGCCCGTTCCCGCGGAGATCGCTCAGCAACTGATAAACGCCGAGCCGGGCCCGGTCCTCTACGAGGAATACTCAACACACACCGACTGACCTGTCGAGTCGCATCCAGGCGGGACAAACGCACAGCCGGGTCCGCGCGATGTGGGAACCACCGCCGCCCGCCTTACGAATGGTATTGATCCACAGGTTGGCCGCCGGCGAATGCCCCCAAGGATTCTCTTCCTGAATGGGCACCGGAATCTGCCGACAGGATCAATACGATGGAATTTCACCTGATGCGGTCGGCGCTGCGCAGTGACCGATCGCCGATTGAGCTACCCGGGTTCGCACGCACCTATCAGCGCATGCGAATCCTGGTCAACCTACTGATCCCGCCCGCCGGGGTGGTCATGGCCGGACATCTCGGAGGACGCCGGGAGGTCGTCATACCGACGCTCATGATCGTCTCCCTGTTGGTGTTGTCTCACGCGGCGCTATTCCCGCGGACGAGCCTCGCCACCAAAGTGACGGTAGACACCTTCTCCTACATCGCCATGGCCACCGTACTTGGTCTCCCGGAGGTGATTCTCCTCGTCTCAATCACCCAATCCTTCCTGATCTTCTTGCACGTCCCGCCTCGAACGGCAACCCGGCTGCTGTCGCTGTACCTTTCCACCGGCGTGATCTGTGCCGCCTCAACCGCGTTTCTCCGCACGCCGGCACGTACGAGTGAAGGGACCGCGTTCGTTCTCATAGTCATCGCCGTCTTTACAGCGGTTCCCGCGGCGTGGATGCTCTCGCAGGTTGCCGCCGAGATGCTGAAGGAACGCGCCCGTCGTGAAGCCTTGTCGCTGGAAAAAGATCGTCTTCTCACCGATAAAGACCGCTTTGTTGCCAGTGTCAGTCACGAACTGCGGACCCCCCTCACCGCCGTCGTCGGTCTCGCCCACACCCTTGCCGAATCCCCCGATTTGACCACGGAAGAACGAAACGAGTTCGTCACGACAATCGTCGAGCAGAGCGAGGAAGTGGCCGCAATTGTCGACGACCTGCTGGTCGCCGCCCGCGCCGGCTCAGGTCATCTTTCTCTCGTAGTCGGTGAGGTGATTCTGCGAGACGAGCTAGCCATGGTTGCTCCTCCCGGGATCCCTATCGAAGAGAATGTCGAGCGGTTGGCGACTATTGGTGACCCGATCCGCGTGCGCCAGGTCCTGCGCAACCTACTGAGCAACGCCCAACGTTATGGCGGACCGGACAAGCGAATACTCATCCGTCCCGATGGGGCAATGGCGGTGGTCGAGATCCAGGACAACGGGCAGGCTATTCCCGACAAGCAGATCGACGAGATCTTCTCAGCATACGGTCGGGTTCACGATCGTCCAGGACGAACGGACTCGGTCGGATTGGGGCTCACCGTCAGCCGCCAGCTCGCTCGCCTCATGGGCGGCGACGTCACCTACAGCCACGACGGTACGTGGGCATCGTTCCGGTTGACCCTGCCTCGGTCTGTTGCCGACACGGCACGGGCAATCTCGGGATCACCGAAACAAGCCTCTGCAGCCCACCGGATCGACACCAAGTAGCTGGTTATCCTGCGAGTGCCGAGAGGAACCGCATGCTGTACATCGATGAACAATGGCAAGGCCCATCATCAACCCGACCGCAGCCGCCGCTCCATTTGGCGGCATGAAACACTCGGGCGTCGGCCGTGAAGGCGGACAGCGAGGGCATCCACGAAACCTCGAAACCAAACTTCGCGGTTTCTCCATCTAGGAACGCCCATCTTCTCGTCTCCCCGATCGGCGGATCGGGGGCTGACACGGATCATCGATTATTCTGGGCCACCCGGTCGAGGTAATCTCCAAGCGTGCCCATGTCCTCCCCTGACAAGACCACCGACGCAGGAATTCCCTACGAGCCCCACGTAGGCACCAGCCGTCAGTACTGGCGCGACATCATCCTCGGGGTCAACGACGGTCTCGTATCGATGATCCTGCTCGTTGCTGTTGTCGTCGGCGGTGGCCTCAACTCGAGCCAGGTCCTGCTGACCGCAGTTGGTGGCGCCATTGCAGGTGCCATCTCGATGGCCGCCGGTGAGTACCTGGCTACCAAGTCGCAAGCTGAAGTGCTCGTCCGCGAGATGAACATCGAGCGTGACCACATCGTTCACTACCGCGACATGGAAGTGGACCAACTGCGCGACATGCTCTCGGAGATGGCCATTGATGGAGATGACCTGGACACCGCGGTTGAGATCTTCGCCAAGGACGACAGCAGGTTGCTCGCCTCGATGAAGGTGATGGAGTTTGGAGTTGTCGACTCGGAAGAACGATCTCCGCACGCAGCCATGTTTGTGTCCGGCCTCACCTTCATGGCTGGATCACTCCCTTCAGTCATCCCGTTCGCCTTCTTCAAGAGCACCGGTACCGGCCTCGTCGTCGCCGGGATTCTGGCCGCTGCCGGGTTGTTTGCTGTAGGTGCCGCCAAGAGCGTTGTAACCAGGACTCACACGGTGAAGGCCGGGCTGGAGAATCTCTCCATAGCCGGTGTCGGTGGAGTGCTCGCCTATTGGATCGGGTTCCTGTTTGACAAAGCTGTCAGCTGATCCCCGTTCGTCGAGAATTCGTTACCCTGTGTAGTGATGAAACGTCTTATTGCTCTCGCTGTGGTCGCGGCGGCGGTCGCCGTAATCGTGAAGCGACCGGTCAAACAGCCGGCGCCGACAGGCGTCTGGGGCCCTGCCGATCATCAGCGGGCCCCTCACTAGTGTTGAGGAACTAACCATGCGTCTTGCTCTCCACGCAACCGGAGAGGTCGCAACACGAGCAGGCCGCGTCCTACTCGCGGAGCGATCCCTTACCGCACTCGGTCTCGTCGACCAGCGTCCGACCGAAAGCGACCCGCGGCTCGAACTTGTCGAGGTGCTGGCCACCTATGACGCCCTAATCACCGATCAACGCCACCCGGACGACGACATCGAGACGGCTCTGAACGCCGGCATCAGCTGCGTCGTTTGGGTTGATGCCGACGAGTCGTACGACACCTACCACGAGGACTTTGCGGCAGCGGACCTCCGTCTGCTCACCGGATGCAATCTCGCCAGTGGTATCGCCCCGTCGCTGATCGCACATGAGGTGGCAGCCACCGACAATGTTCTAGAGACATCGATAGCGTGGACAGAACCGGGAACTCCACGACGCCGCGGTCAGGCCATTGCCTTCCCCGACCCGATCGGTTCACGCTGGGGGGAGGAACGCCCAACAGCATCCGCCGACCGTTGCCACGTCGCCAGGGTCGGGGGTGAGTGGGCCGCGGCGATGGCGCAGGTGACCGGCGCCACCGAAGCCGGGGTAATCACCCGCATCGTCGGCGTTGCCGATCTCGCAGTCCATCTGGAGGCGCTAGCCCTGGCCGCCGGGAGCATGCTGATCGGCGATTATCCCCCCGGACGCAGCCGTCCGGCAGATCGTGCGGAAGCGTATCTCTCCCGCCTTCTTGATGCCGGGCTAGACGTCGCCGCACACACCCTCCAGGGGAATTGAATCGCCGCGCCGGTTGTTCCACCCACATGCGCCCGTTTCTCGCCATAGTCGCCATCGCCCTGTTCACAACGGGCTGCTCGTCGACCACTGATCAGGCGTCGGTCTCCACCGACGGGTCGACAACCTCGCCTGCTCCCTCCGCCGGCACCGCGACGACCATTCCCGTCGTCCCGACCTCTGCTCCCCCGGAGAACTCCTATGCGGGGACAGTTCCTGCGCCTGAGTTCCCCGCCGGCCTCGAATGGATCAACACCGATACTCCGATTCGTCTTGCCGACCTCACCGGCAAGATCGTCCTGCTCGACTTCTGGACGTACGGGTGTATCAACTGCATCCACGTAATCCCGGATTTGAAGCGCCTCGAGCAGGAATACGCATCGGAGTTGGTGGTCATCGGTGTTCACTCGGCGAAGTTCAGCAACGAGGGCGAGACAGAGAACATCCGCCAGGTCGTAATGCGCTACGAAGTCGACCACCCGGTCGTCAACGACAAGGACTTCACGGTCTGGCAATCGTGGGGTGCTCAAGCGTGGCCGACCATCGCTCTCATTGACCCCGCTGGAAACGCGGTTGGAATTCATGCGGGCGAGGGCGTCTACGACGTGGTGCAACCCATCATCGAGGGTCTGCTGGTGGAGTTCCAGGACGAAATCGACCGCACTCCGGTCCAGCTGACCCCCGACAGAGCCGGGACCGCCAACACCGTGCTGTCATACCCGGGGAAGGTGACTATCGGCGACGGCCTGCTGTTTGTCAGCGACACCGGCCACCACCGTGTGATCGCCGCGGATCCCGATACCGGCGAGATCGTTGCGGTCTACGGAAACGGGCAAGCCGGATTCGAGAGCGGGCCGGCCCTCGAATCCCAATTCGACACGCCCCAAGGTCTCGCCTACGACGAGGCAACCCGGACGTTATACGTAGCGGACACCAACAACCATGCCATCCGCACCGTTGCTATCGATACCGGTACCGTGGACACCCTGACCGGCTCCGGTCAGCTCGGCTGGCCCCCGGCAGCTGCGCTATTCGGCGATGCCCGGCTGAACTCACCCTGGGACCTCACCCTGCGTGACGGTGACCTTTGGATTGCCATGGCGGGATCTCACCAGATCTGGGTTGCCGATCTCGATGGCGGCGTGGTCATGCCCAAAATCGGGAGTGGCCTGGAGGGAGTGACCAACGGTCCGCTTGCAACTGCCGAGCTGGCACAACCAAGTGGTTTGGCTTTCGACGATCGCGGCCGCCTCTACTTGGCCGACTCCGAATCGAGCTCGATCCGCTGGGCCGATGCTCTCCTCCCGGACGGGGAAACCGGCATCCTTGCCGGCTCCGATCTCAACCTGTTCGACTTCGGTGACCGCGACGGCACCGGTACCGCTGCGCGTCTGCAGCACCCGCTCGGCATTGTCTGGGACGAGTCGAGTGGTGACTTGATCGTCGCCGATACCTACAACTCGAAGCTGAAGCGGATCGACCCGCAAACGGGGGAGGCAACGACATATCTTGGCGGAGAACAGGGATGGGCCGATGGTGCAAATCCGCAGTTCTACGAGCCGGGCGGACTGGCCATTGAGGGGACCCTTCTCTACGTCGCTGACACCAACAATCAGGTGATTCGGGTCGTCGACCTCAACACCAACACCGTCGCCACCCTGGTGTTACATGGCATCGAACACTTCGATCCACCGGCAGATGACTCACAGTATCCCGGGATAGTGGTCGCTCTCGCCCCCGAAGATGTCGCGCCCGGACCGGGAAGCCTCCACCTGGATATCGAACTGCCAGACGGCTACAAGATCAATGAGGATGCACCATCGTCCGTTGAGTTTCTGGTGGCAGGTGGTGTTGCCGAGGTTTCTGCCACAGCGTCGCTCACCGGTGCGGCGCTCCCGGTGACAGTGCCCATCGAGTTCACGTCCGGGACAGGCACGATCACCGCAGATGTGACTCTTCTCTACTGCTCGCGAGGACTCCGAGGGTCTGTGCATCATCGAGCAGGTCCGCTTCAAGCAACCAGTCACGGTGACAGCAGACGGCATCAGCGACCTCTCCCTCCCCCACAAAGTCCAACTCCCCGACCTATAGGAGTGGCTGAACGCTACGGTGCGACGCGTTCCCGCTCAGGTTCGACCTGTCTACGGTTGATCGTCGGCTGCGGGAAAGGGCGCCAAACGGAGCGTCTTGGCTGGGCGGGTTGGCCCTGGCCATTTCCGTAGCTCTCCTCTAGGACCGCTATCTCGATACCACCAACCAGATCAGAGATCAGGTTGTAGACGACAGCACCGAGGGTCATGAATGCGGTCATGCCGATCACGCCGATGATCGCCATGATGACGGTTATCCGGAAGTAGAGCGGTCCGTCGATGGTGAGAGTGATGGTCACCGACTCGAACAGGCTGACGATCTTGTCCGGGATGCCCTTCTGCAGCACCAGGGACCACATCACCCACATGCCGAGCACGAACACCAGACCAACGATCGCGTTGAATACCAGCGATGCCTTGAGCACGGTCCAGGGATCTACTTTTCTAACGATCCGACGTACACGCCGAACTGCCATGGAGGCTCCTTCAGGAATGGGACGAGTGTAACTCCGCCGGAGACATACCTGGTGACATCATCTACAACGTCCCTCCCCTGGCTTCGGTTCCGTCAGATCGAAACATCTTCACAGGCTGAACCCGCTGCTCAGCCTTCCTCTTCTTCGTCATCTCTCGGTACCAGCGCCGCGGCGGCAAGGACCGTGCCCTCACTCAGGCTCATTACCTTGACCCCGGTGCTAGCCCGCTTCTGCCGGCTGATCTCGCCCGCCGACTGTCTGATGACGATTCCGTCCGATGAGGTGATAAAGATCTGGTCCTCACGATTGAGAGCCAGGGCCGCAACGAGACCGCCACGCACCCGCGTCAGTTTCATCGCCTTGACACCGATGCCGCCCCTCTTCTGCTTCGGGAACTGGGACATGGCCGTCCTCTTGCCGTAGCCGCCACTGGTGAGGATGAGTATCTCCTCACCTTCGGTGACCGTCGCCGCCGAGACCACCTCATCGCCATCACGGAGCTTGATGCCCCGGACACCCCTGGTGTCCCTTCCCATCGGTCGTGCATCCTCTTCGGAGAAACAAATCGCCATGGCGTTACGCGTCACCATCACGAGGTCGGTTTCGCCCGATGTTGCCCGCACAGCAACGACCTCGTCGTCGTCGGCAAGGCTGATCGCAACGAGCACCTGATTGCGGGAGTCGTAGTCGCTGAACTTCGTCTTCTTGACCTGACCCTTCCTCGTGAAACAGACCAAATACTTGTGCGACTCGTAGTCCCGTGTATCGATGATCGCTTCGATCCTCTCGTCAGGATCGAGCGGCAGCACCGACTGCACCAGGACACCCTTGGCGGTGCGCTCCTTGCGCGGAAGCTGGTGGGCTCGGATTCTGATAGACCTTGCCCCGGTTGGTGAAGAACAACAAATAGGCATGCGCCGAAGTGTGGAGGACGTGAGTGATCACGTCTTCTTCCCTGAGGTTGGCGCCCTTGACCCCCCGGCCACCCCTCCCCTGCCGTCGGTACGTGTCGGCCAGGACCGCCTTGACGTAGCCGGCCTCGGAGGCAGTGACAACAAGCTCTTCATCAGCGATCAAATCCTCGAGCGACAGGTCGCCCTCATCGGCGATGATGCGGCTGCGCCGCTTGTCGCCGAACTTGTCCTGGATCGCACGCAGCTCCTCAGAGAGGATCGAGCGCCTGCGCTCCTCCGAGTCGAGGATGCTCTTCAGGTCTGCGATAACCGCCTGCAAGTCGTCGTATTCCTGCCGAAGTTTGTCGGTCTCGAGTGCGGTGAGACGGCGCAGTGGCATGTCGAGAATGTGATTTGCCTGAATCTCGCTGAGTGCAAACCTCTCCATCAGGGTTCGTCGTGCTGTATCCACATCAGCCGAGCCGCGGATTATGCGGACGACTTCATCGATGTTGTCCAGAGCAATGAGGAGACCCTCGACGATGTGGGCGCGGGCTTCGGCCTTCTTCAGCCGGTAGATGCTGCGCCGCTCGATGACCTCTAGCTGATGGTCGATGTAGTAGCCGACCATCTCAGCGATGTTGAGCGTGCGGGGTACACCGTCGACCAGTGCCACCGCGTTGACACCGAACGAGTCCTCGAGTTGGGTGTGCTTGTAGAGAAGGTTGAGCACCACCTGCGGATTGGCATCCCTCTTCAACTCGATGACCATGCGGATGCCGTCTTTGTTGGTCTCATTGCGGAGATCAGCGATACCCTGGACGGTCTTGTCTTTGACGAGGTCGGCGATCTTCGTCATCACCCGGTCGATGGACACCTGGTACGGGATCTCGGTAACGACGATTGCGAGGCGGTTGCGCTTTGTCTCGACGATTTCGGTGACGGCACGCATTCTCACCGAGCCGCGCCCGGTGAGCAGCGCATCCCGGATCCCGGGAGTGCGCACGATGTATGCGCCGGTCGGGAAGTCCGGGCCCTTCACATACTGCAGTAGGTCGATGAGCCGTGGCTTCCGGGACGTCGATCTTGTGAAGTGTGGCGTCGATGATCTCGGTCAGGTTATGCGGCGGGATGTTCGTCGCCATGCCGACGGCGATACCCGTCGACCCGTTTACCAGCAGATTGGGGAACCGCGACGGCAGCACCGACGGCTCCTGCCGCTCCCCCGAGTAGTTGTCGACAAAGTCGACCGTTTCCTCATCGATGCTCTCGAGGAGATGCATGGCAATCTGGCGCCATCCGGGTCTCGGTGTATCGCATCTGTGCAGGCGGATCATCGACAGACCCGAAGTTGCCCTGCGGCTCGACCAGCGGGTACCGCTGCGAGAAGTCCTGGCCGAGACGCACCAACGCGTCGTAGATGGCGTCGTTGGAGTGCGGATGGAACCAACCCATGACGTCGCCGACAACACGGGCGCACTTACGGAAAGGAGTCCCCGGGCGGATACCGGAGTCGTACATCGAAAAGAGAATGCGCCGGTGTACCGGCTTCAGGCCATCGCGCACATCCGGGAGGGCGCGCGAGCACAATGACGGACATGGCGTACTCGAGAAACGAGTCCTCCATCTCCTTCTCGATCTCGATTGGTCTGATTCGCGCGTATTGGTCTTCGTTCGGCATTTATCGGTCCTGTTTGTCAGATATCGAGGAAGCGAACATCCTTGGCGTTCTGCTGGATGAACGTCCGCCGGGCACTCACGTCGGAGCCCATGAGCGTCTCAAAGACCTCCTCGGCGCGGAACTGATCCTCCAACTGAATCTGGAGCAGTTGCCTCTTCGTCGGATCCATGGTTGTGTCCCACAGCTGGTCGGCATTCATCTCGCCAAGGCCCTTGAAACGCTGGATATTGAGCTTTCGCCCCTCAAACTCGTGCTTGACCACGTCGAGATGCTCGTCGTTGTATGCCCACCTCAGCTTGGTCCCGGCCTTGACCGAGAAGAGCGGCGGCTGGGCGATGTAGACGTAGCCTGCTTCGATGAGCTCCGGCATGTGGCGGAAGAAGAACGTCAACAAAAGGGTGCGGATGTGGGCACCATCAACGTCTGCGTCGGTGAGGATGACGACCTTGTGATAGCGGGCCTTGGTTATGTCCATCTCCTCACCGATTCCGGTGCCGACACCGGTGATCAGCGACTGGATCTCCGTGTTCTGAAGTACCCGGGTGAGCCGGTTCTTCTCAACGTTGATGATCTTGCCTCGAATGGGAAGGATCGCCTGGAAGTCGGAGTTGCGCGCCTGTTTAGCGGAACCTCCAGCCGAGTTGCCCTCCACGATGAACAGCTCACTCACAACCGGATCTCGTGATGAGCAGTCGGCGAGCTTGCCGGGTAGACCAGAAGACTCGAGGAGGCTCTTGCGCCGGGTGAGATCACGAGCCTGTCGCGCCGCCATCCTGGCCTTGGCTGCAGTCGAGGCCTTCTCGATGATCCTTCTGGCATCGCCCGGATGACGTTCCAGCCACTCCGGGATCATCTGATTGAGCGCCCGCTCTACAAAGGATCGGATCTCGGTGTTGCCCAGCTTCGTCTTGGTCTGACCCTCGAACTGCGGTTGCCTCACCTTCGCCGAGATGACGGCCGTGAGACCTTCACGAACATCGTCGCCCGTGAGGTTGTCGTCCTTCTCCTTGAGAACGTTGCGGACACGAGCGAAGTCGTTGATCGCCCTGGTGATGGCCTTGCGAAAGCCCTCTTCGTGTGTCCCGCCCTCATGAGTGTTGATGTTGTTGGCGAAGCTGAGGACCGTCTCGGTGTAGCCGCTCGTCCACTGCATGGCCACTTCGATCTCAGCTTCATCAGCGACGTGCTCGAAGAACGCCACCTGGCTATGAATGGGCTCACGTTTGGCGTTGAGATGCTTGACAAAGTCGATGATGCCGCCGCTGTACTTGAACGTGACTTCGACAGGGTCGTCTCCGCGAAGGTCATGGATTCGGAATTCGACGCCCTTGTTGAGGAATGCCATCTCGCGAACCCGGCTCTGGATCACCTTGATGTCGAACTCGGTCGTCTCCTCGAAGATGTCGGGGTCGGCCCAGAACCGGAAGGTGCTCCCGGTGCGCTTTCCGGCTTGCCCTTCTTCAGCTTGTGAGGTCGGTGACCCGTATGCAAACGACTGGCTCCAATGGAATCCGTCACGGGTCACCTCGACATCGAGACGGGTAGACAAGCGCATTGACTACAGAAACGCCGACCCCGTGTAGACCACCGGACACCGTGTACGCACCCTGCTCAAACTTGCCGCCGGCATGGAGCACCGTCAGCACCGTCGTCAGTGCGGGAAGCTTCGTCTTCTCATGCTTGTCTACGGGAACACCACGCCCATTGTCCCTGACTTCAGCAGAGCCATCCTCATGGAGGGTGAGGTCAATCCTGTCACAAAAACCGGCCATCGCTTCGTCGACGGCGTTGTCGAGCACCTCCCAAACAAGGTGGTGAAGACCCTTGGGACCGGTGGATCCTATGTACATCGCGGGACGTTTGCGTACTGCTTCCAGACCCTCCAAAACGGTGATGTCCTTGGCGCCGTATGACGCGCTGGACGACAATCGTGGCTTACTCAACGGGACTCCTAGAGGCCGAATCGGCCGTGGTTTGTGATGTCAACTGACAGGGATGTCATTCTAGTCGAAAACCCAACATAATCGGGCTTTTTCGGGCTGCTCAAGGGTCTTGTGGCCAGTCTCGCGAAAGGTTGACTCTCAGTCTGACCTGAGCTATCTCTCCGGGGCCGAGACGCTCCTCGAGTGCGGCCTTGATCTTGTGTTGCTCGAGACGCAATCGTGATGCCACGCCACCATCGGAAACCTCGACTGTGAGTACCCCCTTCTCGAGCCGAACCGGTTGCGAACGTGTTCGCCAGGTCTCGGATACCACTTCGTCCCAGACGTTCTTGACCACCTCAAACGCCGCCAGCTTTCCCTCGGTCACCCGCTCGAGGACGTTCTCGAGCGTCGTGTTGAGCAGCAGCAACCCCCGGTCGGTGTCTTCACCTGTCCATGGATTGATCATTGCCGAGCCTTCATGTCAGGACCCCATCTGCGACACGCCACCGCTTTCCCATCTCAGGAACCTCATCATCGCGCGCGCTGGTGACAAAAACCTGGCCACACGGTAGAAGGGCGGAGACGCCCTCCGCCCGGCCCGGGTCGAGCTCCGAGAAGACATCGTCGAGGAGCAGGACCGGTGGACGCCCGTGCCGTTCCTCGAGGAGCTGATATGCCGCGATCCGCAGACTCGAGCGCGACCGAGCGTTGCTCCCCCTGGCTTGCCTGCACCCTTACATCGCGGCCATCGAGAAGAAACCCCGGATCGTCGCGGTGTGGTCCGACGCTCGTAGTGCGCATCTCCATGTCTCGCCCCCTGCGATCCTCGAGCGCACGCAGAAGAGACGACGAGAATCTCTCAAAGTCGCGATCCACCACCTCGCCCATCGACCCGACCTCAAACCATGCGGAACTGTACGAAGGGACCAGTGACTCGACCGGAGCACCGCCAACGGTCCGGTAGGCCTCGTCGATCCGGTCTCGCAACCTTGCCAGCAGCATGAGGCGGTTTGCGACTACGCGCCCTCCAGCCTCGGCGACACGAACGTCCCAGACGTCAAGCGTCATCTTGTCGACGTAGCGTCCGTCCTGGCGGAGGAGGGAATTGCGTTGGCGCAACGCCTTCTCGTATTCATCCTGATCGGCGCCGACGGTGGGAACGAGCTGAGCGCCCAGGTCATCGAGATACTCACGCCGAAGAGAAGGTCCGCGCTTGACCAGGTCGAGATCGTCCGGCAGAAATGCCACCATCGGCACTGTGCTGGCAACGTCACTCAATCGCTTCGGTCGCTTGCCATTGACCAGAACCTGACGGCGACCCTGCTCGGGAATCTCAACAGCGACGTCCACGATTCCCGCGCTGTCCTCGATTCCGCCTCTGATCACGGCACTCGGCTCACCGGTGCGAATCAACGCAGCGTCGGGTGTCCGCCGAAACGACTTCTGAAAAGACAGATATCCGATTGCCTCGAGAATGTTGGTCTTGCCGGCGCCGTTGCGGCCGATGAACACGTTCGGCCCCGGGTCCGGCTCGAAGCGCAGCTGCTCATAGCTGCGGAAATGATGGAGCTCCAGCCACGCTACGTGCACGGGACGATTCGGAAGCTCAGAGCCGCACCGGCATCAGCAGATAGCGGAAAGAATCATCGTCGGCGGCCGTCAGCAGCCCTGGCTTGAGCGGGTTGATCGTCTCGAGGATGAGATTCTCGCATTTCATCGCAGCCACACCATCGGTGAGATAGCGCGTGTTGAACGCGATAACCATGTCGTCGCCCTCGTAAATGGCTTCGATGTACTCGGTCTCGCCACCGACGTCTTGTCTACTGACGCTCAGTTCCACTCCCCCGGAACCGAGGCTCAGCCTCACCGGGATGTGATCCTCAGCCACGAGAGATGCACGACCAACCGCTTCGAGAAGGGCGTCACGACGGATCGTCAGCCGGCTCGGATACTCGCTCGGTAGCAGCTGACGGTAGTTGGGAAAAGAGCTTTCAATGACCCGTGCGGTCATCCGCCCCCGGTCCGAGGAGAAGGTTCCTTCCCGGTCGGCAATGGCCATGTTCACCTTGTCGGCGCCGATGGCCCTTCCGATTTCTTTCAGTGCCCGGTATGGGATCAGCGTGGTGTCGACTCCGGCAACGCCGGGCACGTCTTTCACAGCCAGCCGGTACGAGTCCGTCGCAACCAGCCGAAGATGATCACTCTCAGTCTCGAACAAGACCCCGGTCAGCGTGGGGCGACCATCATCGCTCGAGGCAGCCACACCAACCTGATTGAGCGCCGCAGTCAGCGCATCACCATCGAGTTGCACGCCGCTGTCGTCCACGTGGTTGGCGACATCCGGAAAGTCGTTTGCATCAAACTCGCGCAGGTTGAACCTGGGGCCGTTTCCCGTGATCTCGACCTCGCCCTCGCTCGCTGAGAAGGCCACCGCACCCGCCGGCAGCTTCCGAACCGCTTCGGCGACGAGCTTCGCAGGCACGACCGTCCGTCCCTCCTCGAGGACTTCGACTTCAAGCGAAGTCTGAATTGTGATCTCGGTGTCGGTGCCGGTTACCCGCAGCTTGCCTCCGGATACTTCACAGAGCAGCCCTTGAAGGATGGGTAGGGCAGATCGGGTCCCTACTGCTCGACCGGCTCTTGTGAGCACATCGGCCAGGTCGTCTCTTTCAGCTCGGATACGCACAGTTGTTGTCCCTCTTCTTCGGCTCTTATAGATATAAAAGAGTAGTCGTAGTAGTAGTAGCTGTGGATTGTGTATAAGCGTCGGCAGGGCCCACTCTCATTGAAGATCCACATCCACAAGCCATGTTGACAAGATCAGGTCTTTGCACAGGGGTGTCCAGCGGGGCAGTGACGGGTGTGGACAGAATCAACTTGTCCTCAGATCATGCGACAGGGATGTGACATCTTTGTACACCTCAGCATCGCTGCGCATTAGCGTGCGAATCTTGTCGACGGCGTGCAGGACCGTGGTGTGATCGCGTCCCCCAAACGCCTTGCCGATCTTGGGCAGAGAAAGATCGGTGTATTCGCGACACAGATACATGGCGATCTGACGGTACCGTGCGAGAGGCTGACGACGACTGGGGCCGATCAACTCGTTCAGGCTGTTTCCTGAGTAGGTGGCGACCTGACTGATGATGTCATCTGCCATCAGAGGCGTGGTCTCCGCGGTGGGCACAAGGTCACGGAGGACCTCTTCAGCCATTGAGAGCGTGATTCGCTCATGTGTTAGAGCGGCGAAAGCGGTAACACGAGTGAGCGCACCTTCGAGCTCTCTGACATTGGTTGAGACGCTCTCAGCGATGAATTGGAGAACATCCTGAGGTACGGGTGTTGGTGCGTACTCGGCATTGCTGCGAAGGATGGCAAGACGGGTCTCCACATCGGGCGTCTGGATATCTGTGAGCAAGCCCCACTCAAACCGGCTCCGGAGGCGATCCTCCAGTGTCGTGAGGTGTTTGGGATGCCTGTCGGAAGTGATGACGAGTTGCTTGCCGGCTTCGTACAGGCTGTTGAACGTGTGGAAGAACTCTTCGAGGATCTGTTCTTTGCCGTCGAAGAACTGAACGTCGTCGAGCAGCAACAGGTCGATCGTCCGGTAGCGCGCCTTGAACTCATCCATACGCTTGCGACGAATGCCGTTGATGAACTCATTGAAGAAGGTCTCCGAGGTGACGTACCTGACGACCGAGCCGGGGGCTATCTCGCTCCGCTGGTGTCCAACGGCGTGAAGCAGGTGGGTCTTGCCCAACCCGGAGTTGGCGTATATGAACAACGGGTTGTACTGGCTCCCGGGTTGTTCCGCTACCGCCATAGCCGCGGCGTGGGCGAAGCGATTGGAGGAACCGACGACGAAGTTGTCAAAAGTGTATTTCTCAACGAGACGGGACTCACCGTTGATGGGCAGTCTCGGCTGATGGGAAACCTCTTTGGTCGGTTGGGCCCGGTCGTGATTCTCCTGCATCGGTAGTCGTTTGGGGTCGGCGACCGTTAGGTGAATGTCGATGTCGGGCCCGTAAACGATCTTGGTCGCACGGCGTAACGCCGAGAGGTATCTATCACGTACCCAGGAACGGTGGAATTCGCTCGGGGCCTGCAAAGTGATGGCAGTCTCGGTCTGTTCCACGTGCAGCGGTGCAATCCACGTCTTCCAGGCCCCCGCCGGAACGTCCTCCTGGACTGCCTGCTTGAAGCTATCCCACTGCGTGGGCAGCGGTTGGTGATGTCCAACTGTCATAGTCAGGTGATGCCGTCCTCTTACAGAGCGCCATCCACATGTCTATCCACAGGTTGTGGAAAACACGCAGGGCGCAGCCATCTAAAAAACCCAGGGAAGTAACAGGCTGGAGTGATCCACCCTGCCGAGGGAGTATATGAACGGCCATAGACCGCAATCAAGACCGGCAAAAACGGCGCCTCACCGTCCGTGGGCCGCGATTCGGTCCATCTCCAAATACGCTGTGCCATAAGGAATATCAGGGATCCAAAAGTTCGAGACAACGTGTCAAAATCGGCCTTCCGGGGGCGGATGTGCGCAATTTCTTTCTTTCGCGGGAATAGGGTTCTTTTCGCGACCGTCTCCCACGGGTGCTGCGAACAGACGTGATATACGGGTCCCCCTTTGACAACCGACGTTGGCCGTTCATAACCTATAGGGCTACTTCCAACTCTTCCGAACGGGATCTTTCTCATGAAACGCACGTACCAGCCAAACGTCCGACGCCGTAAGCGCAAGCACGGCTTTCGGTCTCGCATGCGTACCCGCGCCGGGCGCGCGGTCATCAAGCGTCGTCGGGTCAAGGGCCGTCATCGCGTCTCAGCCTGATCTGGAGAAGGCTCTGGGTCGCCCATATCGCTCGCTGACTAAGAATCATCAGTTTGCAACGGCCTACCGCATGGGACAGCGGCGCCGGTGTGGCGGGATCACCGTCATCGCTATGCCCGGCACGGCTGGTGCTGCAACCATCGGCTTTGTCGCCGGCAAGAAGGTCGGTTCAGCGGTCAAACGCAATCTCGCAAAACGCAGATTGAGGGAGGCCGCGACGCATAGCCGACTGAAAAGCGATACCGTGTATGTGCTCATTGCCGATCGGGGCGTTTTGGACGCGCCGTTCGATCGACTGGTTGGTTGGATCAACCGCTGTGTAGAAGAACTGCCGTTGGCCGGAGAGAAACGATGAATCCGAAGCCCTACAAGCCCTCATTCTGGGTGATCAAGCTGATCGGGCTATATCGTAGACTCATCTCGCCGTTGCTTGGCAGTAATTGCCGGTATTATCCGACATGCTCGGCATATGCACAGGAGTCGCTGCGGGCGCACGGCTTGTTGCGTGGGACGTGGTTTGCTGCCAGGCGCATTGCTCGATGTCATCCATGGCACGACGGCGGCTACGATCCGGTACCACCGCGTAGATCTTCAGAAGAAACCTCAACGGCACAAGGCAATCTCTCGTGAACCCTTTCACTATCCTCGCTCCCCCACTCGGGAATCTACTTTCGATCCTCTACGACGTTTGGCCGCACAACTATGGCCTGGCGATCATCATTCTGACTCTTCTGGTGAGTCTGGTGCTTTTCCCGCTCACGCTCAAACAGACCCGCTCGATGAAGGCAATGCAGGAGATCCAACCCGAGATCAAGCGACTCCAAAAGGAATACAAGAACGACCGGGAAGAACTCAACAAACAGATGATGGCTCTGTACCAGGAGCGAGGAATCAACCCGGCCGCAGGATGTTTGCCGCTGATCCTGCAGATGCCGATCTGGTTTGCGCTTTACCGAGTGTTCCGTGTCGCTCCCAGCGTTGACGACCCAACTGTTCTGAACCCCTCTACCATCATTCCCGCCAATTCCGATCTTGCCAAGGCGCTGCTGGATCACACGAATTCGAGCACCTCGTTTCTGTCCCTCGACATGCTGCAGTCACCCTCCCAGGCAGTCTCTCAGGGTGTAGGGACGGCAATACCCGCAATTCTGTTGATCCTTATCGTGGTAGCATCCAGTTTCTACCAGATATATCAGACGAACCGACGCACAAAGAACACCACTCAGCCTGTAGATAGCAAGCAGGGTCAACAGATGCAGATGGTGTCACGGATCATGCCGCTGTTTATGGGCTTCATCTCGTGGGGATTCCCGATGGGTCTCGTTCTCTACTTTGCGGTATCGAATCTGTTCCGTGTGGGACAACAGGCCGTCATCTTCCGGATGGATGGTGACGGTGGTGACGGCTCGAAGGGAAAGGCCGTCATCGATCCCCCGGAGGACCCGAAACCGAGTGGTCCGTCACCAAACGCCAGCAAGAAGCGCAGTCGGCGCAGGAGGAAGTAGGTATGGAGTGGGTCGAGGCGGTCGGAAAGACTGTCGATGAAGCGGTCGATGCAGCGCTAAGCGCCCTCGGCCAGACCTCGAGAGACAAGGTCGATATCGAGGTCATTGACGAGGGCAAGAAGGGTATTCTCGGTCTAGGTGGTCGAGATGCCAAAGTGAAGGTCACGGTACGGCCGGCAAAGAAGAAGCGGCGGCGTGGCAAGGGGCGGAAGACTAGCTCGAACGCCGATAGCACGAGCAAGAAGCGGGAAGATGCCGGCGGCAAGTCACGGGACAACAATCGTCGTCCAGCCGCCAGCAAAGGGAGAGAATCCCGGGCTAACGCAAAGCAGACCGCCGGTCGAACGAAGAAGGTTGTCGTGGAGAAGAAACCGGATGAGAACGCAAGTATCGAGGAACAGGCGGACGTAGCCCGCGAGTTTGCCGAGGGTTTGTTGAAGGCATTCGGGCTAGAGGGTCGCGTGACCACGCGCATCGAAGATGATGTCCTCTATGTCGACATCGACGGTGAACAAACAGAGGCGCTGGTGGGGCGTAAAGGCGCCGTCGTCCAGGCAGTTCACGAACTCACCCGCACGGTGATCCAACGCAAGACCTATGGCGCTCCCCGGATGAGGCTGGATATCGCAGGTTATGCGGCGCGACGCCGTGAGGCGCTAAAGATATACGCCACCGGATTGGCCGAAACCGTAAAGGACGATGGTCGTGAGGCGATGCTCGAGCCGATGAACGCAGCGGATCGCAAGGTTGTTCACGACGCTATTGCGGAAATCGACGGTGTCCGGTCGTATTCCGAGGGTGAGGAACCAAACCGATCGGTTGTGGTTGCCCCCGAGGACTGAGCCTCCGCCATGTTCAGTTGCAATCATCCCCCATGTTTCACGTGAAACATGGGGGATGATTCGTTGCTGGCGGTACTGAAGGTCGCTGGATATGTGGGGATCGACCTGGAGCAGAGACAGCTAGAGCAATTTGAGCTCTTCCACGCCTTTCTACACGATGAGGCTATTGCGGCTGGTGGCATCGGTCCGAACGAGGGCACACGTCTCTGGCGGCGACACATTGCGGACGCCGTCGTATTTGGCTTGGATTTCGGTCCGGCGGATGACTGTCTCGATATAGGCACCGGTGTGGGTCTGCCCGGCATTCCTCTCGCCATCCTCTTACCCGATACCGAATTCACCCTGCTTGACCGAGCCGGCCGGAGGGCAGATTTGGCGCGACGGGCATGCTCGATCCTCAAACTCGACAACAGCAGGGTCGTTCAGGCTGACGTCGCCGACCTTGACCAGAAGTACCACCGGATTGTCTCGCGAGCTTCACTATCACCAGAACGGCTGATGATTCACGTGAAACATCTTCTCCGAGGACCCGACGGCATTGCGATAATCGGTTTGTCTCACGGTGCGACGACACCTCTAGAGGCTAAAGAGGCCACCAATTTCCGCACCCACATCCTGAGAATTCCCGGTGAGGTCCTTGACACCACCCCAAGTCTTCTTAGGATTGAGGCAACTTAGCCGAGGAGATCTCAAATGGCGGACGCAACGATCGTTGCGATTGCGAACCAGAAGGGCGGTGTCGGGAAGTCAACGACCGCGATCAATCTCGGCGCCGGCCTGGCGATGCAGGGCGAGCGAATACTCCTTGTCGACCTCGATCCGCAGGGGAATACCACATCCGGTCTCGGTATTGACCGCACCAGCCTTCAATACTCAACCTACGACATTCTTATCGGAGACGTTCCGATCGAGGACGTCGTCGAGCCGACTTCGGTCCGAGATCTCTATTTGGTTCCGGCGACCATCGAGCTCGCCGGTGCCGAGATCGAGCTCGTATCGCTATTCTCTCGGGAAAAGCGTCTAGAACAGGCGCTAAAGCCCCTGGTGGACGACTACGACTTTATCCTCATCGACTGTCCGCCCTCCCTGGGGCTTCTCACCATCAACGGGTTAGCCGCTGCCGACGAAGTCCTGATTCCGATCCAGTGTGAGTATTACGCCCTGGAAGGGGTGAGCCAGTTGAAGACCAACGTTGGTCGTGTCCAGCAAAGCCTCAACCCTCAACTTGAGGTTGAAGGTGTTGTCCTCACTATGTACGACGGCCGCACGACGCTGTCGGCAGACGTGGTTTCCCAAGTGCGCGAGCATTTTGGCGAGACTACGTACAGGACGGTGATCCCTCGCACCGTCCGTCTCTCCGAGGCGCCGTCATACGGCGAGCCCATTGAAGCATTCGATCCAATGTCGCGTGGAGCTATCGCCTATAGGGAACTAGCTCGCGAAATTCAGGAGACGCCATGGCCACACGTAAGGGCGGGTTGGGGAGAGGTCTTGACTCACTCCTCCCGGTCGAAAGACCAACCAACGGTCTCGCCGACCTACCACTAGAGCTGATTCGGCCAAATCCACAGCAACCAAGACAGACCTTTGACGAGCAAGCACTCGAGTCGCTGGCAGCCTCCATCCGCGAAGTTGGCTTGCTACAGCCGATAGTGGTGCGGCATGACGAAGAAGGATACGTACTCATTGCAGGCGAACGCCGGTGCCGGGCAGCCGAGCTTGCCGGCCTCAAGGAGATCCCCGCTTTGATCAGGGCGGAAGGTATCGACGCGGCAGCAAGCCTTGCTGAGGCCCTAATCGAGAACGTCCAGCGAGAGGACCTGTCGCCTCTGGAGGAGGCAGGAGCATACCAGCAACTCATGGCAGATTTTGGGTTGACCCACGAGGCGGTAGCGGACCGGGTAGGCAAGAGTCGGAGTTCGGTTACCAATACACTTCGGCTGCTCCAACTGCCAACCCGTATCCAGGGAATGGTCGGCCGTGGCGACCTGAGTGCGGGCCATGCGCGAGCTCTCCTGGGACTCGACGACACCGCGTACGCAATACACATTGCCGAGCGAGTGGTGGCCGAAGGCTGGTCGGTTCGCCAGGTCGAAGACGCTGTGAAGTCACGAGTGGGCCAGGCTGCACCTCGACGTACCTCGATCCCGCGGCCACGCCCGGCCGCCATTATCGAACTCGAGGATCGGCTTGGAGAACGGCTCGGGACCGCAGTCAAGATCGACCACGGCAAGCGTGGTGGGAAGGTATCCATCAAGTATTCGTCGCTTGACGACCTCGAACGGATCTACCGACTGCTGAACTGATCCCGGGCAGTCACGTGGGATTGTGCTCGGATCGATCTTCGGAGTAGAGATCGAGTAGCCCCTGTGCGATCAGAGTCGTTGCGGCCGCATCAAACCGCGGGAGAGCCACTACCGCGGCGGGGGAGCGGGTGTTCTTGAGAATAGGTATTGCGCGACCGCTGGTCTGGAGTCCGAGCCGGTGGCCGATACTCGAAGCGAGGGCTTCGCCAGCGCTGGACTTGCTCATTTCCGAAGCGAAATAATGCACCGCACCTTCACCCTCGGGCACGGTGCAGATCGACACGATTAGGTCCACACCGAGCCGGTTCGCTCGTAGAGCCCTGACGCGCTCAGCCGGAGCGGTGTCGACGCTGCGGGACCTTATCACGACGGCACCGTGAGATTGAATGATCGAGGCCAACAGCACGCCGGGGCCCCAGGTCGACTGAGCCTCGACATCGTCACGGCAGAACGCATCGACGTAGACACGCTGACCGGCTATCGATCTGGGAAGATTATCCAGCCATTGGTGGCCACGGACAATCTCTCTTCCATGTTTCTCGGTGGCGCGCGACATGAGCGTTAATTCGTCAATCACCTCGGTTCCGGTGAGACCGTCCTCAGCCAAACCGCGGTTTGATTGGAACTCGAGCAGGCCGTGCAGGGTGTCGGGCCCAAAGATGCCGTCGACCAGGCCGCAGTCAAACCCGAGCGAGTTCAGCCTGCGCTGCAACTCAGCGACGTCGTCACCGGCCATCATCGGCACACGGTGATAGAGGATGCGGCTACCGAGCTTGTAGCCGGCACTTACCAGAGCTCGCCACGTGTCCGGTCCGACTATGCCGTCGATCCACAGGCCCCGTCTGGCCTGAAAGGCAGACACGGCAGCACTGGTAGCGGTGCCAAAACTACCGGTAGGGTCGTCGGAAGAATCGAAGCCGAGCGCGACGAGACGGTCCTGGATATCCCGGACCGCCTCTCCATCATCACCCTGGCGATAGAGCCTCACGGCCCCATCGTCTCACAAAGCGGGATCAATCGATGAAATTGCGGAGCTCTGTTTCGAGCTGGCCCTTGGAACGGGCGCCGATGAAACGCTTCTGCTCCTGGCCATTCTTGAACAGGATCATCGTGGGAATGCTCATGACCTCATAGTTCATGGCCGTGCCCGGGTTTTCGTCGACGTTGAGTTTGGCGACGGTGAGCTTGTCGGACAGTTCGCCGGCCAGCTCCGACAACGGGCCTTCCATCATCTTGCACGGACCGCACCATTCGGCCCAGAAGTCGACCAGCGTCGGGGTGTCGCTGCCGATCAGATCGGAGAACCCTGAATCATTTGTACTAACTGTCGTGCTTGCCATTCGACCTCAACCTTCCTGTTCGTCGAGCCACCGCTCGGCATCAATAGCAGCCTGGCATCCCTGGCCGGCGGCCGTTATGGCCTGACGGTACACATGATCAGTGACGTCTCCCGCCGCAAACACTCCTGGAACCGAGGTCATCGTATTCTCGCCGGGGAGGAGAATGTAGCCCTTCTCGTCGAGATCGATCTGGCCCTGGAAGACCTTGGTGTTGGGCGTGTGACCTATCGCGAGGAACATGCCCTCAACGGGAAGCTCGGTGACTTCGTCCGTCTTGACATTGCGTACCTTCAACCCGGTTACGACATCCTGGCCGATCACTTCTTCGACGACGCTGTCCCAGACCATCTCGATCTTCTCATGCTCGAGGACTCGTGTGGCCATGATCTTTGAAGCCCTCAGCTCGTCACGACGGTGGATGACGTAGACCTTGGAAGCGAACTTTGTCAGGAATAGAGCCTCCTCGGCGGCGCTGTCGCCTCCTCCGATCACGGCGATCTCTTTGCCGCGGAAGAAGAACCCGTCACAGGTAGCGCATGCGGAAACACCGTGTCCGCGCAATCGGGTCTCGCTCTCGAGACCCATCCACCGTGCGGAGGCGCCGGTCGTGATGACGACCGATTCCGCTTCGTATAGATCCTTCTCGACCCAGATCTTGAACGGCCGCTCGGAGAAATCGACCCTGGTGACATCGGAGCTCATGATCCGCGTCCCGAAGCGCTCTGCCTGCTTGCGGACACCCTCCATCAGCTCCGGGCCCATGATCCCGTCCGGGAAGCCAGGGAAGTTTTCGACATCGGTGGTGAGCATGAGTTGCCCGCCGCGTTCCATACCCTCGATCATCAGCGGATCGAGATCGGCACGGGCGTTGTAGATAGCAGCGGTCAGGCCGGCAGGGCCAGATCCGATGATCACGACCTTCTCAGTCATCATTCAGTCCTTTGTGCGTCGAGAGGTTCAGTCTTGTGATGCGTCGCGCGGTAGGCGAAGTCTCCATAAGAACATCCCGACGACCACAAATAATCCCCCGATGATGGTGTATGCCCATTGCATGCCTACAAGTCCGGCCAAGAGGCGGACCAATCCGACCACCAGAAAGATGGCGAGAACCAGGCCAAGAAGAGCGGCGAATATGCCGACACCGGTCCATTTGGCCCAACGGGCGACACGGTCGACGGTCATCGCACGCACTTTGCTGGCTATGGATTCGAGAAAGTCGGCGATCTGGGTTGGATAGTCGTTCATCGCCTCTGAGATTAGTCAACTCAACGACAGGCCAGGCAAGCTACTGGAACAACGTCGCCACAATGGCACAGCTGCGACCGCGCTGGGTGACAAAGACCGTCTCGTTCGGGTCACCGGCAACATAGGCAACCAGCAGGAATTCCTCTCCGGTGGCAGCATCCGCAACAACTCCCAGCAGAATCGGTTCGCTCTCGTCCGGCAGCCCGAGTTGCGCTGCCACATCGGGTGACGCGTTGGTCACCAGACACTCATTGACGATGGAATCAGCCTCCCTGGCGGCCAGCGACATTTCTTGGACCATGTCGATATCGCCGACCAAACGATCGACAAGAGACGCCCGGTCGAGATCGCCGATCATCCCGAGGAAGGCGAGCATGTCGAAGGCATTCTTCTGCCCACTGTTGGTGGTTACGGTCGTTTCTGCGGCCGCTGTCGTTGTCGTCTCCGCCATCTCCTGAGCGGCTGTAGCGCTGTCGCCCGCGACTTCGAGGGACTCGGCACTACCCCCTGCGTCGTTGGCTGCACGCGGCACAAAGGCTGCTGACGTGGTCTCTGTCGACGCCGCCACTGTCGTCATGTCCATCGCTGTCGTGTCGCCGCTGTCACCGCCGGTCAGAAACGGGAGGGACACGACGACAACGAGTAGCACTGCTGCGATACCGACCGCAGGGAGCCACCGTCCCCAGGCGAACCCGGTGCGTCGATGTGGCCTTGCGGAAGGGTCTGCAAGTTTTAGATCGCGATGCAAGTTGGCATGGAGACGGGAGGATTCGGTTGCGGTGAGGTAGACCTCGGGGAGATCATCGAGGGCTGAGAGGGCGATGCGCTGCAGCTCGAGGTCACGGCTGCACTCGGAGCAGGCGCCGATTGCCGAGGTGGCCGCAGCCGCCGCGGCCTCGTCGAGGGCTCCCTCGGCGAGGGCCATGATCAAATCCTGGTCGTGTTCGTGCATAGTCATTCGTCTCTTGGATGTCGCGAACCTGCTCTGAGGTTCCCAAGGCTTGTTGCAAGCTGTCTTCTTCCGCGAAACACTCGCGATTTGATGGTCCCGATAGGTACGTCGAGGATCTCGGATGCCTGTTCTAGTGACAACCCCTGGAGATCAACGAGTACAACCGCCGAGCGGAACTCCACTGCGATGTCGAGCAGCGCAGCTTCGATCTCGGGTCGTAGCTCGACGGCGGTGAGTTCGTCTTCCGTCGTGGGGTCCGTGGGGTCTGCTGTCTCGGGCAGCGGCTCAGCACGATTGCGCTTGGCTTTGCGGAGCAGGTCGTAGCAGGTGTTTACGGCAACCCGGTAAAGCCAGGTGCTGAACGCGGCCTTTGCCTGGAAGCGGTCGGCCTTGCGAAATACAGTGAGGAAGGTCTCTTGTACGGCGTCCAGCGCAGCCTCGCGGTCGCGCATCATTCGCAGGCAAATACTAAATACGCGGTCCTCGTGGGCGCGCACCAACTCGTCGAATGCGGCCGTCTCGCCTCCGAGAAAGCGATCGATGAGAGCGATGTCCGCGTCGGCCCGACTGGTCATCGTGGAATTGTGGCGGATATCGGGCGGCGTGTCATGTTCTGGGCTGGACTGTTCGCATCATGGGCCGAAAGTGACTTCAAAGACCTCCGCGTAATACTCGTCGACGCCCTGCTCGGGCACGTCCGTGAGCCATAGGAGCCAGACGCCACCATCACGGTCGGGTAGTTGCATTGTTGCCGGAGCGTCGAACACGGTCCCGGACCCTATCGGCTCCCAGCCATCGAACGCCGCCGGGACGGTTTCAGCCCAAAGTACCGAATAGGAGGTGTTGGAACTCGCTCGCAACTCGACCGAACTGGGAGCCCCACTCACCCGGAAGGTTATCCCGACCCCGGGCTTGATCA
This sequence comes from uncultured bacterium, assembly GCA_963731695.1. Taxonomy (GTDB): domain Bacteria; phylum Actinomycetota; class Acidimicrobiia; order Spongiisociales; family UBA5794; genus JAAETI01. Next base: position 68,438 of record CAVSWM010000008.1, read on the forward strand.
GGGGAAGTGGGTCAAAGTACCGCTCGGTGCGCCAGGAAGTAGCAAAGTCACCGTCGACAACGTTGGGAAGGTCTCGTTCCCGCTCGGCCTGATCCCCAAATGGGTCGTACACGCCCGGCTGTGCCGCAATGGTCTGCGCAGTCGGCCCTGCGCTGGTCGTTGTGCTCGGGAGTGTGGTGGTGGTGTTGACGGCGCGGTCAACGGGGGGAGTGGCGGGGAAGAGAAACGGCGAGTTCGGGTCGACGTCTATGGCGAGTCCGATGCCGGCGATGACGACCGCGCTCACGAGCAGCATGGTGGCGGGCACGACCCATCGCCATGACCATCCCTGTCGTTTGGACGGGGGCAGCGTGGAGGGGATCGCCCGCAAAGCCGCACCGAGGTCGCGGGCGTCATATTCACCGGACTCCGCCTTCTTGATGGCATCGTCGACGGTGGATGGCAAGCCTTCCACGAGGTGAGAAGGCCGGATTTGCGGGCTTGCCGATCCGGTGACTGCAATACGCAGCGCCCTGGCCAGAGCCGCAGTGTCGTGCTCGGGCCGCATGGAGAGCCGGTGGCGGCCGTATGAGCTGAGCTTTGCCGGATGAGCAGCTGAGAAAACAATGGCGGCCGGGTCTATCGCCCCGTGCACCACACCCGCCGCGTGGAGCTTGGCGAGACCTTCAGCGAGCCCGGCCGCGTTGGGCAGGAACTCCGAGACGGGCAACGTCTCGCCGGCGGCGAGCCGGTCGGCGATCGAGACGCCGCCGTTCCACTCGATGGCAGCATGCGCTCCGCCTGCCGACGATTCCGCGACCTCGTACACCCCGGCCAGGTGGACGTGCTCGACGGTCGCCGCCGCTCTCGTCACCGAGACGAACTCATTGACCCGGGCACGGCTTGCATCGGCATCGAGGACACGGATCAGAACTGGTCGATCGAGAGCGGTGTCGGTTGCCAGCCATTCGTCGATGTCCCCGTCACGGCCGAGCCTGACTTGAGTCTGGTAACGATCTGGGAGTTGCGGTGCCACGGAAACCGACGCCTACGCCGGCGAACGAAGAAGCGATAGGGGCTCCGGAAGGCGGACGAACCCTTCGTCCTCGTAGAGCCCGATTGCTGAGAGATTGTCTATCTGAGTGTTGAGGAGCAACACCCTCGCACCCGACGCACGGGACTTGCGGGCAACCACCCGCACCAACGACCGGCCCATCCCTTGACCCTGCCACTCCGGCTGTACCGCTACTCGTTGCAGATATGCGATGGCACTCCCAAAACCGACGACAGCATATGCAATGGGGGTCCCGGAGCTGCCAAGGATCGTGAGGATTGTCGAGCGCGCCGTTGCCGCAATCGCTTCTTCGAGAGCCCCCAGGTTGAACCTCCAGAATGGAGAAAACGCAGCAGCATCAATCTCGAGCAGGGAGTCGAGATCCACTTGCGGCTTCTCGACAACCAGATGGTTTGGCGAGCCCAGGTCAGCGTCGAGTGTCTTCCGCATTAGAGCGAGATCGATGAATGGCCCGAATCCGGCCTGAAGCCAGGCGCGCTGCGACGACAGCGGCAATGGCGGCGAGATCACGGCGTCTACGTCTAGCTCAATGAGGCGTTCCGAGCATGCCTGAAGAAACGACGAGCCACCCCGCAGTAGCCGAAGCGAAGCCTGTGGTTCTTCGTCGTTCCATGGTCGGGCCTCGGCGTGCGCCCAGCCGCGACGAAGGGTTATGCGTCCAGGCCAGGTTCCCCGCTGAGAGACGGTTGAGGGCTGATCGGTTAGAGCCATCCGTGTCGATCCTCGGCGATCGGTGTCGGTGCGCCGCTCCTCCGGGCGATTTCACCAAACACGTTAACGGTATTTGGGGACATGTCGGCCAGAGTATCTCAAAAGGTGCCAGGCAACGTTCAAGTGCACGTCGCCGACGACCGATACGGTGGTTGGAAACCACGGAGGGTGGCGGGGAATGTCACCGATAGTTATCAAGGATCGCCATGGAACGACTGCCGACGCTCGACGTCTTGCTGGGGAAACTCGCTGAGATAGGTGCTTCCGATTTGCATCTCAAGGTGGGTTCGCCCCCGGCATATCGAATCGACGGCCACTTGCACTTCTCCGAGCTACCCAAGATCAACCCCCCCGATACCGAAGAGTGGGCCCAGAGCCTGCTTGACGAGAAGACACGGGGCATCTTTGCCGAGGAGGGTGAGGTCGACTTCGGCTATGGAACCGCCAGCATTGGCCGATTCCGGGTGAACGTGTACCGTCAGCGCGGATCTATCGCCCTCGTGGTCAGATCGGTTGTCGCAGGGAGCAAGGGGTTTGTCGAACTCGGTCTCCCTGAGGCCGTGGGCCGTGCTTGCAAACAAGACAGGGGACTTGTCCTGGTGACCGGTTCCTCAGGATCGGGCAAGACCACGAGCCTCAACGCCATGATCGACGAGATCAATTCGACGAGGCGGGTCAGCATCGTCACTCTCGAGGATCCGATCGAGATGTTGCACCGGGACAAGATGGCCATTGTCAGCCAGCGTGAGGTGGGTGTCGACGCCATCAATTTCCCCGACGGGCTGCGGCGTGTTCTGCGTCAGGATCCAAACGTCATTATGGTCAGCGAGTTGCGGGACGCTGAGACCATCGAGTCGGCCCTTTACGCAGCAGAGACTGGTCACCTCGTCCTGGCGGCGATGTACACCAACGACGCCACCGAGACGGTGACAAGGCTCGTTGAGGTTTTCGAGCCACACCGGCATCACCAGATGCGGCTGCGATTTGGCCGCAATCTCAAGACGGTCATCAGCCAGCGGCTGGTGGCGACGGCCGACGACGCGGGCCGGGTACCTGCCGTCGAGGTACTCACGTATACGGATCGTACGTTCGACTACATACTCGATCCAGAGCGTACCCACAGGATGGAAGAAGTGATGACCGAGGGCGCCTACTACGGCATGAGGACATTTGATCAGTCTCTCCTCGCGATGTTCCGCGACGGAACGATCACCTTCGAAGAAGCACTCAACCACGCCTCACACCCCACAGACTTCAGGATGGCCGCCCAGAAGACAGGGTTGCGAACAGCCTGAAACAAATGCCAGGATCCAGGACGCGCAGGAAGCAACGGCAGGGTTTTCCGAGAGTCCTGGATCCGGCTCGTCCCCGGTATCTCTAGAGGCGTTACGCTTCTGTCATGCCCGAGTTCACCTGCCGCGACTGCGGCGCCGCCTTTTCGTTGCCTGATCGCGTGCTGGATCAGTACCCGGGATGGGTGCCCCGGCAGTGCCGCTCGTGTCGCGGAAAAGGGTCGGGAACACAGGCGCCTGCCGGCAGATCCACCCCATCTGTGGATCCGCACACCGGCATCTTCACCGACGGGAGCGCCGTACCGAATCCGGGACCCGGTGGCTGGGGAGTCGTCTACGTTATCGACAACGAGATCGTTGCTGAGCGGAGTGGTCACGACCCTGATACCACCAACAACCGCATGGAGTTGACCGCCCTGGTGGAAGCGCTCGACGTTATTCCAGAGGGGACGGGCATGACCGTCTACTCGGATTCCAACCTGGCCGTCCGCACGATCAACGAATGGGCAGCCGGTTGGGAGAAGCGGGGTTGGAAGCGCAAGGCGGGGCCGGTGGAGAACCTCGATCTCGTCAAGAAGGCTTATCTCGGCTACCGGAGGCGACCCGAGCTCGAGTTGAAGTGGATCAAGGCACACGTCGGGTTCAGATGGAACGAATACGCCGATGAGTTGGCATCACGGTGGCGCGAATCGTGATTCCGCCGCGACTCGAACCCCTGTTTGCGGCAGGCTCGGCGACCCGGCTACTGGGGGAGCGGTTCGCTGCTGTCGGGAGAGAGCTGTACCTGGTTGGCGGAAGCGTGCGTGATGCTTTCCTCGACGCAGGTACCAGCGACCTGGATTTCGCTACTGATGCCCGCCCGGCCGAGATCGTCGATTTGCTCACCGGCTGGGCAGACAACGTATTCCGGGTAGGGGAGGCGTTCGGCACCATTGCAGCTATGCGCGGAGGAGAGCTCTACGAGGTGACGACGTTCCGTAGCGACGTCTACCGGGAAGAGAGCCGCAAACCGCGGGTCGAGTTCTCCAACGACATCGGCACCGACCTGTCGCGGCGGGATTTCACGGTCAATGCCATGGCGGTCCGGCTGACAGGAGACGGAGCGCCCGAGATGATCGATCTACACGGGGGCCTGGCCGATCTGGCGACCCGGTCGCTTCGTACCCCCGTCGATCCCGAGGTGTCTTTTGGAGACGATCCGCTCCGTATGCTGCGCCTCTTTCGATTTGTTGGCACTCTTGGTTTCACCCCGGATGAGACGGCGGTCGAAGCCGTCGAGCGCATGAGGGACCGCCTGTCGATTGTCTCGGCAGAGAGGATTCGCGACGAGCTGAGCAAGTTGATGGTTGGCGACCATGTGGAGGCCGGTCTCTGGGGATTGGTGAGATCGGGTCTCGCAGCACAGTTCCTCCCGGAATTGGCTGCTCTCGAGCTCGAGCAGGATCCGCTTCATCATCACAAGGACGTGCTTGCGCATTCCATCGCGGTTGTAGGCAAGACATCGCCGGATCTGACGCTGCGGCTTGCTGCACTCTTTCATGATGTCGGTAAGCCGAACACACGCGAGTTCACGGACCGGGTGGTGACCTTTCATCATCATGAGGTAGTTGGTGCACGTCTGGCGCGCCAGAGGATGCGTGAGCTGCGCTATCCCAAGGAGATGATCAAGGACGTCTCACAACTCGTCTACCTGCATATGCGTCCCCACACCTACAAGATGGGTTGGACCGACTCCGCTTTGCGCCGCTACGTCCGAGATGCCGGGCCGCTGTTGGAGAGGCTCAACGAGTTGGTGCGGTGCGACGTGACCACTCGCAACAAGAGACGGGCGAACGAAATTTCCCGGCGCATCGACGACATGGAGTATCGCATCGCCGATCTACGCAAGCGGGAAGAGATCGATGCATTGCGTCCCCCGATCGACGGCAACGACGTGATGCGTCACCTCGGTCTGCAGCCGGGGCCCGATGTGGGCCGTGCCATGAGAATGTTGCTCGAGTACCGCATCGATCATGGGCCCTACGACCCGGACGAGGCATTTCGGCTCCTCGACGAGTGGTGGGCGAAGCGCACCACCGGGTAGCCACCAATAGCGGCACCGGCTCACCGCTTGTGTAGGTGTCGAAGAGTGCACCAGCAGCTGGAGCGACGCTGCCCCGCTTCTGCGCAGGGCCAAGATTCGCACGAAGTGGACGGCCCGCTATCGGAGTCACTCGTCCGGTTCATCCTCGATGGGTCGACGCATCATCCCGAGGACACCGACGGCAACCAGGGCTTGTGAGCCCAGCAAAGCGAGTACGAAGCCGATGCCAATGCGGGCGGAACGTGCATAGAGGTATACGACTACAAAGGTCACGACCCCTGCGGCAATGGCCGCCGCCGAGCCGGTAACACGGCTGCGATCGAAGTACGCAAGATAAAGAGCGAGCAATCCTCCGAGGCCCCCGAAGCCGGCCAGGAGCCTCCCGAGCGGGAAGCTGCCGGGATCGAGGATCCGGAACGGGCCCCAGCTGAGTGCTGCACCGAGCAGAACCAGGGCAGCTGCCGCCCCCATGACAATTGCAAGCCTGCGGTCGATCCTGCTCGAACTCTCTTCGAGCACTTCGGTCTTCAGGTCGGCCAGGCTGAAAGGTGTGCGTTTGCTATCGGATCCGAAAGCGGGCTTGCTGCGTTTGCGTTTCTTGGTTGCCGGTCCGGGATCATCAACACCCAGCAGGTCGAGCAGGAACCCGGGATCCTCCAGATTGAGCACGAGGGTCTCGCCGTTCGCCGTCAGATGAACGGCTTTGTCCACTCTTGAAGCCTTCACCTCGTCGTGCTTCCAATTACCGACTTCCGTCCCGTCGGCGAGAACGGTGATCGCCGTCAGGTCGACCTTGACGCGGGCGTCGAGAACGGTGTCCGGTTCGTTGAGGAGATACGTAGTTCCGGTGAATTCATGCACAGATTGGAATCGGAACTCCGCGATACGACCTTGAGCGGTTAGGTGACGGCGACACGGTCGAAGCCGGCCCCCCGGACGATATCGGCAAGGGCTGCCACGTGCTCGGGTTCGGCATCGCGCAGCGACGAGTACTGACTCCTCACCCCGGCGCTGCGGAATCCGATCAGCTTGATCCGCATGGACGGGTCGATGTCGTGCAGCCAGGCTGCGGTCCGGGCTACTACGGCGGCATCATCGTTCATGCCGGGAACCATCAGCAGACGAACCTCCCACAGTCTGTCCCAGTCGGCCAGGTAGCGGATCGTGTCGAGAACGCGAGCGTTGGTCTCTCCGGTAATTGCGATGTGTGTCTCCGGGTCGAGCCCTCTCAGGGTGATCATTGCCCCGTCCATGACCGGGAGCAGCCGCTCCCAGGCCTGACGGGTTGCATGCCCGTTCGAGTCAACGAAGGTGGTGAGCCCGGATAACTTGTCGTCGCACTTGAGGGCACAGAAGAGGCCGGCGACAAAATCGTTCTGCATCGTCGGTTCGCCGCCGGATACGGTTATCCCTGAAATAAAGTGGGCGACGTCGGCGATCCTCTTGGTGAGGCTGTCGAGACGGAGCATCTCGCTGAGCGGGGTGCTGTCTGACGGACATATATCCACACACATGTTGCAACTGGTGCACTCTTGTTCGTCGGCGACTACACGGTGATGGCCGTCGAAGTACAAAGCCGTCTCCGGGCATGGCTCAACACACTGCCCACAGCTGCTGCATTCGTTGATCAGATATGGCTGAGCGCACGAGATGCAGTTGAAGTTGCATCCCTGTAGCGAAATGACAAAACGATTGCCCGGCCCATCCACCGAACTGAATCGTGTTACATCGTTTATATGTCCTTGGGCAACTTTCAAGGTACGACCCATTTGACGATTCTGTTCCATACGGACTTCACCACCCGGGATGCCCAGCCTGACCGCAAGAGGTCGATGGCGTGTCCCGCGCTCCTTCATAGATGGTCATCGCGATGATATAGAGCAACCCGGGACGCAAACGACGGTTTGGCCGTAGATGGAGAAAGCGTCTTTCGGGACTAGCCTTGCTGGATCTATGCGGTCGATTCGACGCCCTCTCCTGACCGGAACCTTGCTCGCCGCTCTGGTTGCCTTGCCCGCCCTCTTTGCCCGACCCTGGGCGGATGAGCGGTTCGTGATGTATATGCCGGAGGCGCTGGTTGGGGGCAATCCGCTTGCCTTATGGAGCCAGGTGATGCGTGAGGTCACCGCATTCATCGATGTCGGGGTGTTCCGGCCGATGTCCCGGTTGGCGTTCTATCTCGAGCACTGGTTCGTGGTCCGGACCGGGATCCTCGTCGGTGTCGCACCCAATGTCGTGATGTCCATAGTGAAGATTGCGATGATCGCCCTGCTGCTCTACACCGGCTTGAGGACGATCGATCAATATCGGAGCGTCGGCTCGGGAGGAGAGCGGATCTGGTCGAGAGTGTTGATACTGCTACCCATAGTGTTCGCAGGGTCCCTGGTACTGATCAACCCGGCGGTGCACCCTCTCACCCTTTTCCCCGGTCTCTATTTGGGAACCGCGTCTATCGCACTGCTGGCACCTGTCTGGGTGGGAGCCGTGCTGTTACGGGACGAGAAGCTGGTCGGGTGGGGACTGTGGGTCCGCTACGCCGCAATCGCACTGTACGGCGCTGTGCTGGCATCCATGATCGAACTCGCCTGGCTCGGGTTGCCGCTCGCTCTTACCCACATGATCTTGCTTCAAACACAGCGACGAGGCTGGAGCAGTTGGAGATCTCTAGCGGGATTGAGGCATGAGTACGCGTTCCGGATGTGGGTATTCATGACGGCAGGGTTCGGGGTGGTATTCCTGCCGGCACGGTTCTTCATTGCCCGCTACTGCGCAGCGGGAGGTTGCTACGACGCGGCTGTTCCCTCGTTTGGGGGAGGCTTCTTTGCTCTCTTGCCGTTGCGGATCGGCTCGGCGTTTGCGCCGGTCGGCCTGGTGGCCCAGTTCCGAGAGGTGCTCCGATTGATGACGCGTCCGTCCGGTGCGCTGTTGATCTCGTTTGGAATCGCGGTGATAGCGGTCGGCTTGTTGGTGATCGCATGGCGCACGGTGCCGGGGGAGCGGGACCGTAGCGGGCCGCCTGCCAGCATGCGCACGGTGGGCCCGATCGCCGTCTACTACAGCGTCGTGATCCTGCTCGGTGCCGTGCTGTCGGCTGCCAGCACGGGTCTCCAGGAAAAAGGACTGAACCCGGCGCCGTGGCGGGAGACCGGCTTCGGCTGGATTGCCTGGGCGGTGTTGATCTCGGTCGGGTTAGCCGTGGTGACGGAGGTGCTGCGATCAAGAATGTGGCTGTTGATAGGATCGGTCCTGTTCGTCTTGACGATCACGGCGACGACGGTGATCAATAGTGAGGACATGCGGCGCGTCGGTCTCGACGCGGAAGGATCTCTTCATATTCAGGCGGGCTGGCAACTCGTCGACTTCGACTCATCTGCCAATACCGAACGATGTGCGACTGTCGACGGGTTGCGTGACCTGGCCGTCAACGACAATGAGCTACGCAAGATGAAGCTGGTCGCGGCATATCTGGATGATGCCGCACAGAACCACTACGGGCAGCTGTTCTGCGAGCCGTCCTCTCTCTGAGATCCCCAGTTGCCCGGGGTCATGCGGTCGTGACTGGGCCCTGCTCGACGTTGTCATCTTCGACCGGATCATCCTCTTCGATGAGAGAGCGTTGTTGACGTCTCCCTTTTCGTTCGAATGCACCGATGGCTAGGAAGGCGAGTACGAGCGGGCCGGCGAACAGAAGCGCCTCGTCCCAGCCGCCCTGGTGGGCGAAGAACCAGATCATGCTCGCGACAATACTGTGGCCGTGGGCGCCCGGTATCCGCTCCAGGGAAACGGCGAGTCGCCTTGACCCTCTATGTGCATATGCGTATAGTCATCTCTCTTTGTTTGGAAGGAACGATGATCCGCACAGCCATATTTGGTGCCTCCGGTCATGGCGGAGGTGAGTTGATCAGGTTGATCGATGCTCACCCGGACCTGGAAGCCGTCTATCTGGGAGCCCATACGAAGGAGGGAGCTACTCTCGGCGCGGTTCACCCGCACCTCGGTGGAGGGGACCGCGTACTCCTGAGCAACGATCCACAAGAGTTGCCCGAGGTGGACGTTGCCTTCTTTGCTTTGCCACACGGGGCGTCCGCAGAGCCTGCGATGAGAATGCGTGAGTCGGGAGCCAGGATTGTTGTCGACCTCGGCAGCGACTTTCGCCTCGATACACCGGAGCGCTACCTCGCAGCGTACGGCTCTGCTCATCCGCATCCCGAGCAGCTCGGTCAATGGGTGTACGGGCTCCCGGAGCTCTACTCGGCAGAGCTGGCCGATGCCGACCGGATCGCGGTACCAGGGTGCTACCCGACCTCGGCAGTACTCGGCGTCGCCCCCCTTCACGTGGCCGCTCTGGCCACAGGGACCGTGATTGTGGACTCGGTCTCGGGAGTCTCCGGGGCGGGACGTGGCGCCAAGGAACATCTCATGTTCGGAGCTGTCGATGAGGGTGCAGCCGCCTACGGGGTTCTGACCCACCGACATCAGCCCGAGATCGAGCAGGTACTTGGTGAGGTGGGGACCTTCGAGCCGACGGTCATCTTCACCCCCCATTTGATCCCGATGCAGCGAGGAATCCTGTCAACGTGCTACGTGCCGCTGGTGGATGGGGTGGATGCAACTGCGGTCACAGAGGTCTTTTCCGACGCCTACCGCGGGACTCCGTTCGTGTCGTTGAGCGAGGTGTCGCCGAACACGCGTTGGGTGACCAACTCCAACCGGGTCCTCGTCAAGCCGCATTTTGATCCCCGGACGCAGACTGCGGTTGTACTGGTAGCGATCGACAACCTGACCAAGGGAACGGCGGGTGCCGCCATTCAGTCCGTCAATATCGCGCTGGGTCTCGACGAGACAGCCGGGCTGCCGATGGCAGGGTGGATGCCATGAGCGTCACTGCAGCGAAAGGATTCGTGGCGGCGGGTGTCCCGGCTGGTATCAAGGCGTCAGGCGTGTACGACGTTGCCCTCGTCGCCGGCATCGCACCTGTGACCGCTGCCGGCGTGTTTACCCGCAATCGGGCGCAGGCGGCCCCGGTGCAGGTGAGCAGGGAGCAACTCGCCAGGGGCAAGGCCATGCGGGGCGTCGTTCTGAACTCGGGTTGCGCCAACGCCGCAACCGGGCAGCGGGGTATTGCGGACGCCAGGGCGATGATCAACGCGGCGGCCAGCTCCCTCGAATGCAGCCATGAAGAGGTCCTGGTCTGCTCCACGGGAGGCATCGGAAAATACCTGCCCGTCAAGAAAGTCATCGAGGGTATCTCTGATGCCGGTAGACAGCTCGCCGGTGATTCCGCCGGCGGGACATCTGCAGCTAGAGCAATAATGACCACCGACACCGTTCCAAAGGAGAGTGTCTGGAAGGCAGAAGGGTTCACCGTCGGCGGGATGGCCAAGGGTGCCGGGATGGTGCGACCCGACCTTGCGACGATGCTGGTAGTCATCACAACCGACGCCGTCGTCGCCGCGGAGACGCTCGATAGTGTGTTGCGCGATGCGGTCGATGAGTCGTTTCACGCATTGAACATCGACGGATGCCCGTCGACCAATGACACAGTTATCGCTCTGGCTTCGGGGGCAAGCGGAATCACGCCGCAACCGGCGGCGCTGACCGATGCAATGACTCGCGTTTGTTGGGACCTAGCCAACCAGCTTGCCGCGGATGCAGAGGGTGCCAGCCGGGTTGTGACCATTGAGGTGATCGGAGCCCATACCGATGCTCTGGCCAGAGCAGCAGGTCGCCTGGTGGCCGACTCGGCATTGGTGAGATCAGCGTTCTTTGGTGGGGACCCCAACTGGGGGAGATTGCTCGGAGCCCTCGGCGCCACTGATTTCGACTTTGACCCGGACCGGTTCGGCATCGCCTATGAAGGCATCGACATAGCCCGAAACGGCGTTGCGGTGGACCACGACGGACAAGCGCTCCACGAGGCAATCATCACCGGTGACTTCACGGTCACCATGACTATCGGCACCGGCCCTGGTGCCGCCCGAGTTATCACAACCGACTTGACCCCCGAGTACGTCACATTCAACGCGGAGTACAGCTGATGAGCAACACAGGACACTCCACACCGCACGAAGCGAAGCCGCGCATCGCCAAGACCATGGGCAAGGCGCGGATCTTCTCCGAGGCACTGCCGTTCATCAAAGACTTTCGTGGCAAAACTGTCGTCATCAAATACGGCGGATCGGCGATGGTCGACGAGAACCTGCGCAGCACATTCGCCGACGACGTCGCAATGCTGCACTACGTCGGGATCAACCCGGTAATCGTCCACGGCGGGGGGCCACACATCTCCCGTGCGATGGGCCAGTTGGGGATCGAGCCCGTTTGGCACGAAGGGCTGCGTGTCACAGATAGGGAGACGATCCGGGTGGTGCAGTCAACTCTCGCCGGCGAGATCAACCCCGACATAGTCCGACTCATCAACGCTCATGGAGCGGTGGCGACAGGCGTGAACGGTCTGGACGGCAACACCTTCATTGCCCGACCCAAAGACGAGAAGCTCGGCTTCGTGGGGGAGATAACCGAGGTCAATCCCGGGCTGATCCTCAGCCTCCAGAGCGAAGGATATGTGCCGGTGGTGGCGCCACTGGCGCGCGGTGAAGACGGCAACACCTACAACCTCAACGCCGATACCGCAGCCGGGGCCCTTGCCGAGGCGCTGGGAGCGCTCAAGGTCATCTATCTCACCGATGTCGAAGGGCTGTATCGGGACCTCGGTGACAAGGACTCGCTCATCGCCAGGATCATCGTCTCCGATCTGAACAAGCTGATCCAATCCGGATCGGCCTCCGCCGGGATGATCCCGAAACTGAGATCGTGCATCGCAGCTGTCGAGGGCGGGGTCGAACGAGCCCACATCCTCGATGGCCGGATGCAACACGCTCTACTTCTCGAGGTGTTCACCCCAGAAGGGATAGGAACCATGATCACGATGGAGCCGGTGCCGTGAGCCCTGCAACCGCAGGTAGACGACGGCTGATCCGCAAGATGCTTGCCGAGGGTCAGATCACGAGTCAGGCCCAACTGGTGGAGCTACTCGAAGAACAGGGGTACCCGGTGACTCAGGCGACTGTGTCCCGTGACCTCGATGCACTCGGCGCAATCAAGATCAGGGACGACCGCGGATCTGTGCACTACAGCCTGACCCCGAATGCAGAGCAGTTGACGGATGCCGAAATCCGGCTCAGTAGGGCAGTCAATGATTTTGTCGAGGAGATATCCGTATCCGAGAACTTGATCGTCCTGCACACACCCCCGGGAGCCGCCCACCTGGTGGCAGGGGCAATCGACAGGGCAGTGGTGCAAGGCGTATTGGGCACCATCGCTGGTGATGACACTCTGATGGTTGTGACCGCTCCCGAAGTGGGAGGGGACACGATCGCCGCCAGAATCGAAGAAATGGGAGCAAGGAAATGAAAGACATCAAGAAGGTCGTCCTCGCCTACAGCGGCGGTCTCGACACGTCGGTGATCCTGCAGTGGATCAAAGACGAGTACGGAGCGGAGGTTGTTGCGTACACCGCCGATGTCGGCCAGGGCGAAGAGGTCGGCGAGGCAGAGGAGAAGGCTCTGGCGACCGGTGCGAGTGAAGCCATTGTCGATGATCTACGTGCGGAATTCGTCGCCGACTACGTGTTTCCGGCCATCCGTGCCAATGCGATTTATGAGGGCTACTACCTGCTCGGCACATCGCTGGCGCGCCCCGTCATCCGCGAAGGGCATGATGAGGCGGCCAAGGCCACGGGTGCAGACGCAATTGCTCACGGAGCTACCGGCAAGGGCAATGATCAGGTTCGCTTCGAGCTCTCGGCATATGCCATGGACCCCACCATCAAGGTGATCGCCCCATGGCGCGAATGGGACCTCAAGGGTCGCGCCGACTGCGTGGCATACGCCGAGGAGCGCAACATCCCGGTGCCGGTTACACCCGAGAAGCCCTACTCGATGGACGCCAACCTGCTCCACATCTCGTATGAGGGCGGCGTGCTCGAGGACCCGTGGGTAGCGCCGCCGAAGGGCATGTTCCGGATGACGACCGATCCGTGGGAAGCACCGGACATGATGGAGACGTTGTCGATCGAGTTCGAGAAAGGCGACGCGGTCGCCATCAATGGTGTGCGGATGAGCCCGGTCGATATCCTCACCCGGCTCAACGCCGTCGGCGGCGCCCACGGCGTCGGTCGGGTGGACCTGGTGGAGAACCGTTTCGTCGGCATGAAATCGCGCGGTGTCTACGAGACACCGGGCGGCACGATCCTGCATCACGCCCACCGCGCCGTTGAATCCCTCACGCTGGATCGTGAGGTCACGCACCTTCGCGACGAGTTGGCGCCTCGCTACGCCGAGATGGTGTACAACGGGTTCTGGTTCTCCCCGGAGCGGGAAGCGCTCCAGAAGTTCAACGACGAGATCCAGCAACGAGTCAACGGTGAGGCCCGGCTCACGCTGTACAAGGGCAATGTGATCGTCGACGGTCGTCGGTCAGACTCGGACAGCTTGTACGACGAGAAGACCGTTACATTCGAAGCGGACGACGTTTACGACCAGGCAGACGCTGCGGGCTTCATCAGGCTCCAGTCGCTGCGGCTGCGAACGTTTGCGGAGAAGCGGCTTGGAGGAGGCGAGTAGCTGATGACTCTCTGGGGTGGCAGGTTCGCCGAAGGCCCCGACGAGCTCCTGTGGCGGTTCACAGTCGATCACTCGGACAGAAGACTGCTGGTCGACGACATCGTGGGCTCGCAGGCCCATGCCGCGATGCTCACAGAGGTCGGGATACTCTCCGTCGAAGAAGGCGATCAGATCCAGCTCGGGCTGTCCACGGTGCTTGCTGAAGCGCAATCGGGAGAGTTCGGCTGGTCGGATGGAGACGAGGATGTGCACTCGGCGGTAGAGCGGAGGCTCTATGAGCTGATTGGTGGCGGAGCCGGCAAGCTTCACACCGGCCGGTCTCGCAACGATCAGATTTGCCTGGATCTTCGTCTCTACCTGCGCCGGGCGGCTGGGGAGAGGGCCGTCCAGATCACCGATCTGATCCGCGTGACTCATCGATCTCGCAGAGGAAGCAGGGGACACGGTGGTCGCTTCGTACACGCACGTGCAACAAGCGCAGGCGGTTCCCCTGGCTCATCATCTGCTGGCATACGCGTGGATGCTATTGCGTGATCGCGATCGGTTCCTCGATGCGTATCCTCGGCTGGACGTGTCCCCACTGGGGGCGGGTGCCTCTGCCGGCAGTCGACTGGCGCTCGATCCGGCGCAGACCGCTGCCAGCCTCGGGTTCCAAAGCGTGTTTGCGAACTCGATGGATGCCGTGGCTTCGCGGGACTTCGTGGCCGAGTACGCGTTCTGCTGTGCGCAGGCGATGGTGACTGTGTCGCGCCTCGCCGAGGAGATGATCTTGTGGGCTAGCGAGGAGTACGGCTGGGCGACCTACGGAGACTCATTCACTACAGGGTCCTCGGCCATGCCACACAAGAAGAACCCCGACATCGCCGAGCTCGCCCGCGGCAAGACGGCGACGGTCATAGGCGATCTGACCGCTCTCCTCTCCCTGCAGAAGGGATTGCCGCTGACGTACAACCGTGACCTGCAGGAGGACAAACGAGCGGTTTTCCACGCCGACGACACGCTTTCGCTGACCGTTGCCGCGGTCGGTGGCATGATCGCCAGCGCAGATTTCCATCCGCCGACGCCGTCGTCGATGGTGACTGCCCTCGACCTGGCCGAGATCCTCGTAGGGCGTGGAGTGCCGTTTCGAGAAGCGCACGAGGCCGTCGGCAGGCTGGTTGCCGAGCTCGCGGCGGCAGGCCGTACGCTCGGGGAGGCAACGGCGGGGGAGCTGGAAGCCGCACACGTGCAGCTCATTCCCGAGGATCTCGACGAGCTCACTCCGGCAGCATCGGTCGCGGCACGGCTCAGCCCGGGTGGTGGATCGATGCAGTCGGTCCAGGCCCAGATCATCGCTCTTCGCGACCTCGTCGGTTAGCTCACCTCACATCCGACGGCGCAAAAAAGTTGATGAATCGTCAAGTCGACGTCTCTACGTGTGTACCCTCGTCCCGGTAGACCTATCGATAGGAGCGTCTGCAATGACAGTTACAGAAGAATCGACGTCGGCCCGGACCTCGGATAAGGGATCACCCCTTCGGATGATCGCAATGCTCGTGATGATCGCTGGATTGATCCTGGCTGCCACAGGGGTATTTACCTGGTTCAACGTAAAGCACCATTTGGGGGATGAGCAGATAACCGTCTCGGCCGACGCCAATCACTTTGGCGATCAGAAGGTCGACGGTCCATTCACTGCATACGAGCAGGCTCTGACGATCCAAAGGCACGCCCTCGAGGCTACGGGCGGGCTGACCTATGCGCAGCTCGGCCGTGACGATCCGTTGCGCGACACAGCGATGACTGGATCTTTCCTGCGTGCCTCGCTGTTTACATCAGTGGTCGCCTTCGGGATTGCCGCGATGGCAATGGGGCTCGGTGTAGTGCTGATCCTGATTGGATGGGCTCTCTGGAAGATCAGCGACCGTATCGTCGTCATGAGGACATAGCCGGAGCGTTCACGGAGCGCGTTGTCGAGTATCGAATCTCGCCCGGTGGTGGTGAAAGCCAACGTCGACGGCACCGTTCGCTGCCCGGCAGCGCGCAGACCGTACCGAGCAATACCGCTACGCCCTATGGTCGGCGTTGAAGCGGGCAGCAGCCGCTTTTAGATGGCGGATTGCCTTCTCACGCTCCCAGAATAGGGTCATGTCTATGCCCCGGCTCCTCGCCAACGCTACGTAGAAATCGTGGGAGCGATCGGCGGGATCGACGAGTACGGCGGCAACAGCGTCGGGGTCCCGAGGCTCTGTTTTCGGAATGTCCTTCAACGTGAAGCGAGTGTTCTCGGTGACGCTTTCGACGTTGCGGCAGCGGGTCACATCGTTTAGGTAGCAGCGGATGCCGAGGCGCTCACCGAGTGTGAATGCGGCGACGGAGATTTCTGCGGCCGACTCTCTGGTCATTTCACCGACAGCCGAAATCACGATGTAGTCCCCGTCGTCGGATGGTGCGATCGTGTAATCCACGAGCCTCTCACATACCGTGCGCCATCGAGCTGCGCCGGGTCTCCCCACTGACCCGTTGAGCTATCGGTGGATGGCTATCTGTCTCGGATCAACTCTATCAGCGAGGCTATAGCGCCGCCAGCGCTGTCCAGCGGGTCCACATACTCGTAGCCGAGCTCCCGGGCAACGGCCCGGTCGGTGACCATACCGGCACAGACATTGAGCCCGTTGCGTAGGTGAGGATCGTCGAGCAGTGCTTGTCTGACGCCCTTGGTCGCCAACGCCAAAGCCCGGGGGAGAGTCACAGTGTTCAACGCTGCGGTGGCGGTCCTGGGTACCGCGCCCGGCATATTGGCGACGCAGTAGTGGACCGTCTCGTCGACGATGAATGTTGGTTCAGTGTGCGTGGTTGGATGTGAAGTCTCAAAACAACCACCCTGATCGATCGCCACGTCGACGAGTACAGACCCCGGCTGCATCTGAGAGACCATGTCTGCGGTTACGAGCTTGGGTGCCCTGGCTCCCTTGACTAAGACGGCACCTATCACGAGATCGGAGCTGATGACCTGCTCTTCGAGCGCCGTAGACGTTGAATAGATGGTGGTGAGCGCAGGGCCGAAATGTCGTCCGAGCCGGTCGAGGACATCGACGTTGTTGTCGAGGACGGTGACGTTGGCGCCCATGCCCAGCGCCACATCGATCGCGTTGACCCCGACAACACCGCCTCCGATCACGACAACTCTCGCCGGGGCGACTCCGGGGATGCCCCCGAGCAAGATTCCCGAGCCGCCGTTGACGCTCTCGAGGGCAGTTGCGCCTGCCTGGATAGAGAGACGACCGGCTACTCGGGACATGGGTGCCAGCAGGGGGAGACCGCCGTTGTTGTCTGTGACGGTCTCGTATGCGATACAGCACGCCTTGGTGTCCACCAAGTCGGCAGCTTGCTGCGGGTCGGGTGCCAGATGCAGGTATGTGAACAGGATCTGACCCTCACGCAACATAGAGCGTTCCTGCGGCTGCGGCTCCTTCACTTTGACCACCATGTCTGCGGCGCCGAATACGTCTGCGGCGGTTGGCACGATCTGTGCCCCGGCAGCCTCGTAGTCGGCATCGGAGGCGCCGACACCAAAACCGGCACCGGACTCCACGATCACTTCCTGACCGTGGTGAACCAACTCCCGGACCGACGGCGGCTTCATTCCGACTCGCCGCTCGGCGACCTTGATTTCCCTGGGCACACCAACGATCACAACATCCGCTCCTGGTGAGTCGATGTGATAAACATATCGGGTACCAACACAGATTTGGTTGTGATCTGACGCGTCTGTTTGCCAATATGCGCAATAATCATGCGGGAGTGATCGAAATAGCGGAGATTTATTGTGGCAATCAATTTGGACGAGACCGACCGCTCCATTCTGTCGACATTGGGGGTCGACGGCCGGATCAGCAATGTGGCCCTGGCCGAGGAGGTGCACTTGTCCCCATCGGCCTGCTTGCGCCGGGTACGGCGGCTTGAAGAGGCCGGGGTGATTGAGAGGTATGCTGCCGTCATCGATCCTGCCAAGATCGGGAAGGCAACTTCGGTATTTGTCGATATCTCGCTCTCGAGCCAGCGCGAAGATCTCTTTGACGAGTTTGAGGCAGCGGTCAAAGAGGTCCCGGGGGTCATGTCGTGTCATCTAATGGCGGGTGACGCTGACTATGTGGTCCAGATCCTCTGCGCCGACGTTGCGGACTTCGAGCAGATACATCGCACCTACCTGTCGCGACTCCCTGGTGTCACCAGGCTGCGATCCAGCTTCGCTCTCCGCACCGTGACCTCGAAGCCCGCCTACGAGATCGACTAACTCGGGCCGCCGACCGAGGTGGGCAAGCGATCGCAGGTCCTGTCTCTCACAGATCCTTGACAAGACTAAGACCTTAGTTATATTATGACTAACAACCTTAGACAAGGAGAGGCGTCATGAAGAAACTGTCTACAGAGATCGAGATCGAAGCAAGTCCGGATACGGTCTGGGCGATCCTCATGGATTTTGAGGCATACCCCGTGTGGAACCCATTTGCCGTGTCGCTTGTCGGCGAGGCCAGGATCGGGGAGACACTCGAAGTACGGCTGCAACCTCCTGGGGGAAAGCCGATGACCTTCAAGCCGACGGTCACCGGACTCGAAGCCGGCAGCTACTTCGAATGGCTCGGCAAGCTCGGGATCAGAGGGGTATTCGATGGTCGTCACCAATTCAGGATCGAGCCCACTTCCAGCGGTACTAGGTTGACTCAGAGCGAGGAATTCACAGGGATTCTCGTGCCGCTAATGAGCCGATTCCTGAACGGTGGTACCCGTCCTCGGATTCGAGGCGATCGAATCAGGCACTCAAGGAGCGGGCAGAGGCAAAGTCGGTCAGGAGAGAGTAATGGGGCGAAAGGTCGGGCTCACATTGGATCGGGTCGTCGAGACGGCCGTGGACATCGCCGACCGCAATGGAATCGAGGAGATGTCGCTGAGGCAGGTCGCCGACGAGCTCGGCATAAAGACGCCGTCGCTGTACAACCACGTCGCCGGACTGGCCGGGTTGCGTCGGGAGTTGGCGTTTCACGCGGCCAGGGAGGTCGGCATCATCTTCTCGACAAAGGTGCCGGACGAAACCGCTTCGGAATCACTGCGGCGATTGGCCGGCGAATACCGTCGCTTTGCGCTCGAGCATCCGGGTCTCTACCAGGCGCTTCTCCCCGCCCCGCGGCCCGGAGAAGACGATGAACTGTATGCCGCGATGGCCGCACCGGTTGTCAGCCTTCGGGATCTTCTGACGCAATAGGGGTTCCGTCGGATGAGACGGTTCACCTGATCCGGGCGTTACGCTCGGTGATCCACGGTTTTGTCGATCTGGAGATGAAGGACGGCTTTGGAATGCTCGAGAACATCGACGACAGTTTCGACCAGGCGATAGACGTCGCCGTTAACGGCATCCTCAGCCGGGTAGAGCACCCCGTGCCAAGACACGCCGTCGGGTAGCTCCGGCTCAGGCTCGGTGGTTTGGTCGACTGTTCAGTGTTGGTCGGCAGGCGAGCCTTCACGGCGACTACCCAGCCACCCTTCTTGAGAGTGTGTTGTGTATCGCCGGTTCAGGCTCGGTGGTTTGGTCGACTGTTCAGTGTTGGTCGGCAGGCGAGCCTTCACGGCGACTACCCAGCCACCCTCTCAAATCGATTGGTCGGCGAGCTTTTGTAGGAGGCGGGGGGCGTCTAGGGCTGAGAGATACGGCAGTACGTCATCGACGTTCTCCAGTACGAACTCGGTTAGTTGGTCCCGGACCACCGAATGCAGCTCGGCTTCGGTCCATGGCTTCGAGAGGTAATGGTCGAGACCGGCCTCGTTGATGGCGCGGATCGTATCCTCGTGACCGGCTTGTCCCGTCAGCAGTACTTTGCGGGCAGGCGCAGTTGCAGGGGTGTTGTGTAACTCGATGAGGAAGTCGGTCCCCTGCATCCCCGGTAACCGATGATCGGCGATGACCAGGGCGATTGTGTCACCGGCACCGGCGACCTCGTTGAGAACCTGCCTGGCATCGTCGGCATCCTCGGCCATCTCGATCAGAAACGCCGGCTCGAACACTTCGAGGTCACGGACGACCGCGTCCCGAACTTCGTCCTCATCTTCGATGCAGAGAATGACCAGACGACTCATGTTGTTTCTCCATTGCTATCACAGGGCTCCCGGGATGGCGGCAACACCACCGTGAAACATGTGTTCCCGGGTTCGGACTTCACCGAGATTGAGCCATTGTGGCGCACCACGATGTCCTTGACGATTTGCAGGCCAAGACCTAGACCGAACTCGACCCTTCCCGACTTTGTGGTGAACGCCGGTTCGAAGATGCGGTCCAAATGCTCGTGAGGTATGCCGGCACCGGTGTCTGTTATCGCAACCCGGATCTCTCCGGAGTCGGTGGCCGACACATCGATCGAGAGTCGGGCATCGAGCCCCTCCATCGCTTGGATCGCGTTGGTTATGAGATTGGTCCACACCTGATTGAGATCACCGGGGTACCCGTCGACACACGGGATCTCGTCGGGATACGACGCCTCGACGCTGACGTTCTCCAACTCATGGCCGAGGAGGAGCAAGGTCTCCTCGATACCCGGCCGGATATCGAAAGCCTCGATCATTTCCTGGTTTCCCCGGACGTATGAGCGGACCGCCCCCACCAAACGAACGATACGATCAGCAGCAGCATCGATGTTGCGGATAGCCGTCCCGATACGATGAAACCGCTCCATCCGTTCCAGTTGGACGTCGGGGTCGGGGACTTCGGAGAAGATTTCGTCGTACTTCTCCCGGCTTGTGATCCCAATCTGAACCAGACGTCTGGCCAACGTTCGATCACCAAGATCCTCTCCAAGCTCTCTGGTGTGCTGGCGGATCACCCGTGTGGACACAGGTTGGGTCTTTCGGGCGACACTCACTGCGTCCACGAACCTCCCTGCGCCGGGCACCGTGGCGGTAAGGGCTTCTATGTCCTCTGTGAGGAAGTCCGCGGCCCGGCTGATCACCGCGGCCGGGTTATTCAGTTCGTGCCCGACACCGGCAGCGAGTTGGCCCAGAGTAGCCAGCTTCTCGGACTCGACCAGCCGTGCGTGGGTCGCATTGAGGCGCTCCAACGCATCGGCCAACTCATCACGCTCTTTTTCCAGATCGTGTGCGAGGCGATCCACCGTCGTTCGCAGCTCGATCGATCTCTGATTGCGGCGAGCCATTGCCCGTAGCGCGACCGACACGAAGTGAATCGCAAGTGTCGGGCTGTGACGCAAGGCGTCATCGAACTGTTCCAGGGTGAGTGGGATGAAGGTGGTCTCTTCGATGGTATCGGCGTTGAAGAAAGCGTTGGTCTTGGAGAGAGCCATGGCGTTCAAACCGATGACCCGGCCCGCAGTGCGTGCGTGAAAGACAATTGATCGGTTGTCGACGTCAAGCGTCAGTTGTACGCGCCCATCGACAACCACCTTCAGTCCATCCACGGGCTCTCCGGCGGTGAGGACCCGCGTCCCGGCAGGCACGGTGATTCGCTCGGGATTGTCGAGGGCCCGGTCTATCTCGGCGATCATCTCGGACTCGACTTCGTCATCCGACAACGCCCTGTCCTCGAGAAATGATCGCTGTAAGAGAGCCAGGCGCTTGGTTGCAACCTGGGCTCGTTCCTCCACCTCGACAAATGCCCGGGAGAGCACATCAACGTCAACAACCTCTGTGACTTCTTCTACCGCCCGCGGTGCCTCCGTGATGAAGTACTCGGTTACGAGTCGGGATACGAGGGATTTCAGCTGCGTCTCGTCCCACGGTACGGTCAACACCCCATCGCAGACGTCATCGCAATCCGGTGGGTTGTCCGAAAGCAGAATCCCGCGTACGGTCTCGAGCCCCGGGATCTCTCGCAACTTCTGCATGGCTTCGATTCCGCGACCATCGCTCAGGTACTCATCGGCAAACACCAGAGGAACGATGGCATCGTGTTCGATCGCGGTTCTTGCCTCGATCAGCAACTCGTTCTGTAGACGCAACGGGCATGACTGCAAATGCACCCTCGGACAATGCCGCCAGGTCGCGTTCCAGCTCAGAGCGTGTTGTCATATCGCTCGATGCGCAGAACACCACGTCGTGAGCGCCGTCGGTCGTCATGTCAGACCCATTGCCGACCAGAGGAGCGGAGACACAACGAGATAGATGAGCAGACCGACGACCCCGATGAGTATGCCGGTCTTCGCCATATCGGCCGTCTTGATGAACCCGGAGCTGTAGGCGATGGCATTGGGAGGTGTCGAAATCGGCAGCGCCATGGCGAGAGAGGCGCCGATGGCGATCATGAACCCGACCATGAGGGGGTCGAGGTCGAGCGAAGGCGATGCCGCCAGGGAGATCCCGATCGGGACGATCAGGTTGGCGCTGGCGCTGTGAGACATTACGGACGCGAGGGCAAGCGCGGCGAGGGCGAAGGCGGCAATGATGATTGCGCTGCCGAATGTTTCCCACGAGATCAGATCGATCACCCAGCGATCCAACCCGGAATCCACAATGCCCCGGCCCAGAGCGATGCCACCGGCGATCAGCCACAACACGTGCCACTGCACCTTCTGCAGATCCCTTTCTGTGAGCACGCCGGTGACCAGCAGGACCACCACCGGTACAAACCCGACGACACTCGAGGTGATGCCGTGGAACGACTCGGTCATCCACAAAAGCACGGTGACGATGAACACGCCGTAGAAGATGTGGGCATCGCGGGAGTGGACAAACTTCTCCTTCGATCTTGACAGGGATCGATTTCGTATCGGACGGAAAGAACAGGCGCAGCAGCCACCAGGCGATGAGGATGATCACGATGACGCCCGGCACCGCCATCAGCATCCATTTCCCGAAGCTGACCGTTATCCCGGCTCCGGCCAACTGGCCGATGGCAATTGCGTTTGGCGGTGTCCCCACCGGGGTGCCGATGCCCCCGATGTTGGCGGCAAACGGTATCGAGAGGATCATTCCGGCCCGCAGCCGATCGGCTTCAGGCAGAGACGCGGCTACGGGAAGAACAACCGCCATCATCGTTGCCGTCGTCGCTGTGTTGGACATAAACATCGAGAACGTGGCGGTGATGAGCATCAGTCCGAGCATGATTCTGGTCGGGCTGTCCCCGAACGGTCGGAGCATGATCCTGCCGATTGCTCTGTCGAGTTGGAACCGCGACGCCCCCATCGCCAGGAAGAAGCCACCGAGCACCAGCATCAGCACCGGGTCGGCAAGGGCGAAGTAGTAGTTGCGGTAGCTGCCGGGCTCAAAGCCGGCCGGGCAGCGCGATGATGGATTGGTCGCTGATCATCACGATCTCGAGGAAGATGATCAAAGCGGCAGTGCCGTAGAGGGGGATGGGCTCGGCAACCCACAAGACGATGGCGACCAGGAATATCGCAAGCATCCGCTGTCCAGCAGCCGATAGATCCGGGATGTCGACGACGAGAGGTACGACGAAGCACACCACAGCGACCAACAGCCAGACCGTGCGCGAGGTCACCGTTGGTCTCGTTCGTTGAGCTTTGATGGAAGTCATTGAGCATCCCCCGGGGAGAGTCTCCTGCGGTTGTCATGATCAGACTAGGTGCGGTTTTGCGACCGAGCGTTTTCCGAGCAGATTTCTCAAGAAGTCTGCTCCTCCGTAGAGTCGTTCAATGGAGGTGGTGACGTGGAGTTCAAGAGCTACGACGAGCAAGGCTCGTTCCCGTTCGGGACACTGAGCGTTCGCGATATGACCCCGGGGTCCTTTACGGAGCTGTCGATGGGAGTCGTCGAGATCCCGATCGGTGGTGAGCACCCGCCGTTTGCCGAGCAGCGCAAGGAAAAGGTCTATGTCGGTCTGCGCGGCGTGGTCCAATTCACGTCGGCCGGAGAGACCGCGCTGCTTCATCCCGGTGACGTTCTGGTCTTCGAGGATGGGGAGCAGTACTCCTACCACAACGGTGGCTACGAGCCGGCGAGGCTGCTTGTGATGCAACGTCCTGGCCGGGAATTGCGGGCCGCTCGGGAACAATCCGTCGACGAGTAGTCGACGGTCAGGACGGGAGCACGTATCGGTAGGTTGCGGTCCAGTGCAGGACGGATGCCGCAACTACGAAGACGTGGAATAGTTCGTGGGCGGAGAACACTCTCGGCCAGAGACGCGGCCAGTGCGTCACCTTGAAGATCATCCCGACCGTGTAGAGGCCGCCACCTATACCGATCAGCACCACTGCTCCCGTGCCGGCCCGACTCGCTAGTGGGAACATGAGTGGCACGGAGAGCCATCCGAGGATGACCATCAGGCTGAACGACAGTGCGTGACGTTCCATCGACCCGATCATGCGCTGAAGGATGCCGGCGATCGCGATCCCCCACGCCATCGTGAGCGCCAGCCATCGCCAGGGGCCTTCGAGGATGACAACGGCTATCGGGGTGTATGTGGCCGCGATCAGGACAAATATCATCGAGTGGTCAAGACGCTGCATCCGTCGCTTCCAGGAATCACGCCACGGGACGGAGTGGTACAACGAACTAGTGGTGAAGAGGGAGATCAGTCCGAGCCCGAATACAACCGATGCCACCCTTGCCGGCCAGCTGGTGGCTCGCAGGACCAGGAAAACCGTTCCCACCAGCGAAACCACAGCCGCCCCACCGTGTAGGAAGCCGCGGACCGGATTCTGCATCTTGCCGAGCGTCCACCGTTTGAAATTCTCATTGAGGTACATGACCGAGAGGCTACATCTCAATTGAGCCAATCGGTAGCTGCGGCGACCATCGTGAGGCACCTCGACCGGCGCTAGGGCGTGTTCTGTGGATGGGTACGCCCAATCGTGCGTAGACTTTGCGGGTGTTGAATCTCAACAAGGTCAAAAGAGTTGTCAAGAAGCCACTCTATCGCGTCTATGAGTCGCGCATCTTGAAATTCCTCGACCGGAGCAAACTGCCGAAGCACATCGGCGTTATCCACGACGGGCACCGGCGGTACGCCCGTGCCGAGGGCCTGCCGGATTATGCGGCCAGCTATCGCGAAGGTATGAAGAAGTTCGTCGAGTTCCTTGGCTGGGCTAATGATCTAGAGATTCATGCCATCACTTGCTGGTTGCTGTCAACCGAGAACCTGACTCGTCCCGCAGAGGAGCTCGAGCCCTATTACGAGGTTCTGATCGATTTGTTCGACTCGATTCCGGAGCGGATCGAGGGCCACGACGTCTCGGTCCGGTTCGTCGGCAGCCTGGATCTGCTCCCGCAGCGGCTGACAGACGCCGCCAAGCGTCTTGCCACAACCTGCAACACCGGGAGCCGCCGCGTCACGATCGCCCTTGCCTACGGCGGTCGCCAGGAGATCGTTGACGCTGCGAAGGAACTGGTGTCCAATCTTGCCGCCGAAGGGGTTGATGCAGATGGGATGGCGAGCCACATTGATGCTGCCGCCCTTGGCTCTTACATGTACAGCGCCGATCTTCCCGACCCTGATCTCGTCATCCGAACCAGTGGGGAAACCAGGCTGTCGGGTTTCTTGTTGTGGCAGGCGGCCTACGCCGAGTTCTCCTTCGTCGACGTTTATTGGCCCGAATTCCGGCGTGTCGATTTCCTACGTGCGCTTCGAGACTTCAGCCACAGCAATAGGCGCTACGGGAAATGATGAGTGACTGATGTCTGTCCGCCGCACCCGTGAAGAGACCCGCACCGCACTGTTCGATTCGGCGCTCGAGTCCTTTGCCAATTTACGGCTTTCGCCAAACTACCCATGCCGATATCGCCGCTGCGGTGGGAATCGGGCGGACCACGTTCTACGAGTACTTCGAAAGCACCGAAGATCTACTGGTCCAGCTCGTCGAAGAACGGTTGCCGGTCCTGGTTGACGAGATAGTTGGCGCCATCCCCGGTGACTCCGATCCCGTTTTGAAGATGAGGGAACTCGGGTCGCACACCGTCGAGTTTGTCGGTCTCGATCACCTCGGCCTCATTCTCCACACCGAAGCGATGCAGCTTTCATCTGCCGCCCAGCGTCGCGTCGCAAACGCCCACGCCGGCCTGGTTAGAGCATTCGCCGAGGTGTACAGCGAGGGCGTGACCGCCGGGGTCTTTCGGGAAATGCCGCACCGGATCGCCGGGCAGTTGATGTTTCAGACCGTCATGGCTGCGGGGCGAACCATCATGGATTCCGACGACCCCAAGGCACGGGTGCATGAGATTGCCGACATTACGGTCGATTTCCTGATCCGGGGCTTGTCGGCCTGACCGGACCGCAATCATCAAGAACGCGCTGGTAGCCGGCGGATCTCTCGGGGTTGGCGTCGAGCCATCCTGCCCGGGTCTTCTCGACAACTCCCGCTGTCTCAGTGCCGTTATCCCTCGGCGGTTTGTGCCGACAGGTATGGCTGTTCGATAGATCGCAATTTCGATAGACCGCAATGCTGTTCGCGGTGAGGTGACGGTGACAACGCAACACCAGTTCCGGGCGCGTTCCCTGCGCTTGATCCTTGCTTTCTTTGCGCTACTCAGCTCAGTCGTGCTGATCCCGGGTGCTCCGAAAGCAGAGGCCGCTTCCGATGATCTGACGATCCAGGCGAGCGTCGACAACTCGAGTATCGCGGATGGGGTCGTAAGCAACTGGACGCTCACCGTAGACACCTCGGCAGACGTGACCCTCGCCTCCGGCATCGTGGTCACCGACACGATCCCGGACGGTCTCTGCCCGTATGGGGCAGGTGATGCGGACTGCGTTGGAGGGGCCTCGCCCGTACCAGCTTATGACGAGGCCACCGAGAACCCGGACGGGTCATGGACTCTCGTCTGGTACTTGCCAGACATGGTCGCTATGAGCCAGACCACCATCACCTATTCGACGGTGACGAGAAGCCACTATCAGGAGGGATTTGCCGACGACACACCCGTCCTGGCTCGAGACGCGTGGGTGAACAGCGCACAGGTCACCGGTGATGTCGACGGGCTGAGTGCCGTCGACGTGTCCACGGTCGGTCAGGCCGCCGCCGGGGTCACGCTTGTCGCCGAGATTGCCACACGTCCGATCTCTCTGTCGCAACCTGCGGTGTGCGGCGACGGAGCCACCTACACCTGGAACGATGGCGCTGCTTCCGGCTACAGGATCGGCGACCAGGTGTGCTGGAGGCTGTCGATTGACTACCCCGTCGGTTTGGTCACGGCTGAGTCGGTGGTCCATTTCAATGTGCCGAGCGGGCAGGCATACACATCTTCCGACACATGGGCGGTCGGTGCAAACAACTCGGTTCCCCTTGGAGATGTCGACGGCAGCTGCGGTGGTTACCGGTGCGACCTCGCTCGCCTTTGGTATCGGCGACGCCGAGGGATATGTGGCATCAGGCGACTATCTCGAACTCGTATTCTCAACGACGATCACCAACCCGACGACCACCACGTCTGGCCAGAGCGTTACCGGGCTTGCCGGCCACGTGCATCGCACCACGAGCGGCAACTCCATCAACAACTCCGATACTGCAATTGCTCAGGTCCTGGAGGCCGAGATCAAGTTGACAAAGGGCGTGACTGCGATCAACGGTGTGAGCACCGGAGGCAGCATCGACGGGGCGGCCGCAAGCGAGAGTGACGTTGTCACTTATCAGCTATCCGTCGTCAATACCGGAGATGTAGACGCAGCCGATGTCATCGTCTGGGATCTGCTCCCATCTTTGCTTGGCTCGTGCACATCTCAAGTAGCAGCGATCAGCGATGGAGGTGTCTGCGTAGATGCTTCCGACCGTCTCGAGTGGACCGGACCAGATGCACTTGCCGTCGCGGCAGGGACGACCGCAACTGTCACATACGAAGCCACCGTGCCATCCGGCATCGCCCCCGAGATCACTCTCGCCAACCACGCAGGTGTTGTGTCTTATACCTCCAGTACCAACAACAACACTTTCACGTACGTCCCGTCGAGCAACGTCGACACCGGTGCAGGCACGGCCAACACGGCGTCGGCCGATGACGCTTCGAACGTCAAGACTCCCGCCGCTTCCATCACTAGCACCCGCGTCACCGGTGTTACCGAAACGGGCAACAACGCATCCAGTCAGGCGACGATCGGCGAGTTGATCACCTACACCGTCACGCTGGTCATCCCTGAAGGCACGACGGTGTGGGATGGCCGGGTAACCGATGATTTGCCGGCCAATCTCGATCTGGTGTCCTCCATTCACGTCTTTGACGGGGAGGAGATCCTGGTCAGGGCGGAAGACACCGCAAACGACGTCGTTACTGTCGACTTCCCCGATCCCTACTACCAAAATGCGCCCGGCACCGGGGACGACACACTGACTCTGACCATTGTTGCCCGGGTAATCGATGTTCCGGCAAACAGCCGGGGGACCTCGATCGGCAACTCCGCGAACTTCACATGGCTCGATCAAGACGCGACCGGACATAGCAAGTCATCCTCGGTCACCACCACCGTCGTGGAACCGACGCTGGGCATTGCCAAGACAAGCGTCGACAGTATCGGCAACAACTCGATGGTGATCGGGAACGAGGTCGTTGACTACACGATCACCGTGACAAATCCGGGCACCTCCAATGTCTCGACCGCCCACGAGCTCGAGATTGTCGACACGCTCCCGGAAGGAGTGACTCTGACGCTGCCGGTGCCGGACGGTGGCGTTTGGGCTGCGGACCCCACACCGGGTGACGGCATTGCCGGAACCATCACGTGGGCGGTCACTTCGCTTGCAGCAGGCACTTCCCTGGTTCGCAGCTACCAGGTAACGGTCGACGACCCTGTCGTGGTCAACACCACCTTTGTCAATAGCGTGGCCGTTGATGGATCCTCGATGGACGGTACGCCCGCCGTCGAGCGGTCCGCGGGCACCGGCTACCACGCTTCCGCGAGCCACATACTCAACACGCCACTCGCCGGCATTTCGCGGGATCTCGACCCCGACAAGGCCACCATTGGTGATGTAGTAGTCAACACCCTGTATCTCACTATGCCGGCCGGCACGATCATGTACGACGCCACCGTGATCGACGCGGTTCCGGCCGGCATGGTCTTCGATGGGATCGTCTCATCCAGTTGCGACATGGAGGGGGCTCCATGTGACCCGGCGATCAACGTCACCGAGATCGGGCTGGTCGGGACCAACACCGCCGCCTTCTTCCTCGGCGACATCGACATGTCGAGCACGACTGGGGAGGCCCGGGTTGTCTCTATCGATTATGAGGTGCACCTGACCGACTCCGGCTCGGCGGGCAACACCCGGGTCAGCTCCGCTGCGATCTACGGCAACCAGACCGATCAGATTACGGGGACACCGGTGACGCCCCCGCTACCGTCTTCGTTCGATGTGACGGTGGGGCCGGCAAATGACACGGTGACGGTGGTCGAGCCGGCGATGTCGATAGACAAGGACGTCGTTGGTCAGGTCGGGGATGCCGACAGCCGGCGGGCGGTGCCGGGGGAGATCCTCACCTACACGATTGTTGCGGCGAACTCGGGTGCCGCAAACGCTTCGGCTGCCTATGACATCGTCATCGTTGATACCCTGCCCGAGGGCCTGATCGTCACGCTGCCCGTCGCAGACAGCGGCGTGTGGGCGCCGGACGGCACACCCGGCGACGGTGTCGGTGGAACCATCACCTGGACCGTTCCGGGTCCGGTTGCTCCCGGGAATACGCTCATCCGGTCATATGAGGTGACGATTGACCCCACTCTCGACTCAGGAGACGAGGACACCGGAGACCGTGAGGCAGCGAACACCGCGGACATCACGTCCTACTTCGGCGTATCTGCTACAGACCGTGTCGCACATCCCACTTATACCTATCGTGACTACGACAACGTCCCCGCTGACACCGTTCAGGTCGAATTCGACCTTGCCTCAATCGGAGGCACCGTGTGGTTCGATGTCGACGCCGATGGCGTGCGTGAGGCGGGTGAGCCGCCGTTCGCCGGTGTCGATCTCGCCGTCACCTACCTCGGGCCCGATGGAGTTGTGAGCGGTGACGACGAAAACCATCCGGCAACAACTGCCTCGGATGGCTCCGTTCTCGTAGATCGCCTCCCCGGGGGTAGCTACAGAGTTGTGGTCGATGCAGCAGACCTGCCGGGTGGCTTCGTGCCTTCCAGTGACCTCGACGGTGGCACTCTGACCCCGGACGGTGCCTGGGGACCCGGAACGCTTGCCGAGAACGAGGACAAGCTGAACGTCGACTTCGGCTACACCGGTACCGGGAGCGTTGGCGGCGCGGTGTGGTTTGACAGCGACGGCGACCAATCTGTCGGCGGTGCCGAGTACGGGCTCGGGGGTGTGCAACTCACGCTCGTCTGGCTGGGCGTCGACGGTATCGGCAGCGGGGACGACGTGACCTATCTGCTGACCACAGATGCCGACGGGGCGTTCCTCGTTCCACGGCTGCCGGCCGGGAACTACACAATCACCATCGACGATTCATCTGTGCCCAGCGGGCTGAATCCCACCTACGATCCCGACGGGTCTGCGACACCAGGGACGGCTGCCTTCAGCCTCTCCGCTGCGGGAACTGAGCTCACCCAGAACTTCGGCTATGCAGGGTCGGGCACCATCGGCGACTTCGTATGGCTCGACCGGAACGGCGACGGTTCCCAGGATCCGACCGAGCCCGGTATCACCGGTGTGCCGGTAGAGCTGACCTGGCCGGGTGAAGACGGTGTACTGGGCGGCGGTGACGACGAGCTCTTCCTGGCTACCACCGACGGTGATGGTCTCTACACGTTCGCCAACATGCCCCCCGGTGAGTATCAGGTAACCATCCTCGGCGGCCTTCCCACGGCTGCGCCCGGCACCTTTGACGAAGACGGCGGGAATGATGCGACCACGGTCCTGAATCTCGGTGACGGAGAGATCCGTCTCACTGCCGACTTCGGCTTTCACGGCACTGCGTCTATCGGGGACATGGTGTGGTGGGATGTCGACGGCAACGGCTCTCTCGATGCAGGAGAGCCGGGAATTGCGGGCGTGGGCATCTCGCTCAGATACGCCGGCCTCGACGGGATTCCCGGCAACGGCGATGACCTAGCGTTCACTGCGACGACCGACAGCAGTGGGGGATTCCTATTCACTGATCTGCCGGCAGGCGACTACCAGGTGTCCCTGGTCGACGGAATCCCTGATGGCATGAATCAGACCTATGACGAAACCGGAGGTCTTGATGCCACCAGTCTCGTTGCCGGGCTGACCGTCGACGAGATTCACCTCACCGCCGACTTCGGTTATGTAGGCACCGGATCGATCGGCGACTACGTCTGGCTCGATCTCGACTCGAACGGCATCCAGGGCTCGGTCGAGCCCGGCCTCCCGGCGGTAACTGTCGAGGTGACATGGTCCGGTGTCGATGGGCTGCTGGCCTCGGCAGACGACTACACCCTCGCCACCACCACCGATATCGACGGCAACTACCTCGTGACGGACCTGCCCGCCGGGGACTATGGGGTGGTTGTGGACCCGACCTCGCTGCCGACCGGTGTCGTTGCCACCTACGACTTTGATGGCGTCTCCACCCCAAACCAATCGTCGATGAGCCTTGCCGGTGGCGCCGACGATACGTCCCAGGACTTCGGATACAACGGTGGAGCCGTCGTCGGAGATATGGTCTGGTTTGACAGGGACGGCGACGGCGAACGCGGTGCGGATGAATACGGTATCGCCGGGGTCACCGTCGAAGTGATCTGGGCGGGCCCGGACGGCATTCACGCAACCGCAGATGATGAGACCTTCACCAGGACCACAGAAGTCGATGGCAGCTATCAATTGGTGAACCTGCCTCGCGGTGCGTACGCGGTGGTCATCGATACTCTCTCGTTGCCTACAGGGATGACGGCCGTTTCCGACGAGGACGGAGTGCTTGACGACCAGACCCTGTTCACCCTCGCCGAGGGAGAGGTACACCTCGAGGCGGACTTTGGCTACTACGGCGCCGGTTGGATCGGCGACCTGGTCTGGTTTGATCGAGACGGTGACGGATCTGTCGGCATCGACGAGCCGGGGATCCCCGACCAGGAGATCGAACTGACCGCGGCCGGGGTCGATGGGGTATTGGGAACTGCCGACGACGAGGAGTATCTCGCGGTGACCGGACCGAATGGCGGTTACACGTTTGCCAACCTGCCACCCGGGGATTACTCAGTCGCCGTGACGGGAGACATCGTCACCGCCGCAGGCAACACCAGTGACGAAGACGGCGACCTGGACTCGTATGTGGAGATCGCTCTTGGAGACGGGATCGGCCACGGCATCACGGACTTCGGCTACCGCGGGTCCGCTCAAATCGGCGACCTGGTGTGGCTCGACCTCGATGCAGATGGGAACCCAGACGCCGCCGAGCCCGGGTTGCCCGGTGTCGAGGTGACGGTGACCTGGCTGGGTGGCGATGGAGCCACCGGAGGTGGCGACGATGTCCCCGTCCTGGTGACTACCACCGATGCGGCGGGAACGTATATGGCGGCTGGGCTGCCGTCGGGATACAACGAAATCGCCGTGACCGCGGACGTCCCCGTTGGTCTCGGGAACACCTCAGACGTGGATGGAGGTGGCGACGGTGTGGCCGTCGTTTCAGCCGGTGGTGGCGAGGTAGTGGACGACGTTGATTTTGGATACGCCGGGGAGGGACTGATCGGCGACACCGTCTGGTGGGATCTCGATGCCGACGGAACTCAATCGACCCGTGAGCCGGGTGTCACCGGTATCGAGCTGACCCTCACCTGGGCGGGTCTCGACGGCGAGATGGCAACCGGGGACGATTCGACATGGAACACGACCACCGACTCCAACGGCACGTACTTCTTCACCGATCTACCCGCCGGTCTGTACGAGGTGTCCGTTGATGAGAGCAGCCTCCCTCCGGGTGTCGCTCCATCGGTAGACCCCGATCCGGTCCCCAACGCGACCTCGGCATTGACGCTCGATCCGTACTCGTCCGATGTTGATCAGGACTTCGGCTTCCGCGGCGATGGCACCGTCGGCGGTTCCATATGGATTGACGTCGACAACGACGGCGTCAGAAGCACCCAGGAACCGGGCGTGGGTGGCGGCGTCGTGGACATTGCCTATTTGGGCCCGGACGAACCGGTCGGTACCGACGTCACCTTTGAGGTTCTAACCGGACCGACCGGGGAATACTCGGTGCCGGGGCTACCGTCCGGTTTCTTCGAGGTTGGGCTGGATGCCACCAGCCTGCCCGTCGGGATTGAGCTCGGCGATGGTGTCGCCCCGGTCCTCTCGCTCACCCTCGGGGCGGCAGCGACCGTTCCCGACATCGCCTTCAGAACGGTTGGTACGGGGACCCTCAGGGGTCTGACGTGGAATGATCGTGATGGGAACCAACTCCCGGACGCGGCTGAGGTAGGCATAGCAGGCGTCGGGATCAGCGTTGTCTGGCAGCCGCCTTCTGGCGATGTGACCCTCACCGCCGAATCGGATGCGTTCGGAAACTGGGAACTGAGCGATCTTCCCCCCGGGCTCTATGGGACGGCAATAGACGGGTTGTCGCTTCCCCTCGGGATGAATCCGACAACTTCCGCCAGTGTGCCCGTCGTCCTCGATCCGGCAGGGCTGGAGAATGCCGATTTTGGTATAGCGCTATTCCTTGATGTCGGCTCGCAGGTGTGGTTGGACAACAACGGCAACGGGACGGTCGACGAGAGCGAACAGGGTATCGCCAATGTGCTGGTCAACCTGTATGACGAGATCGGTGGCCTGGTCGCGATAACCGAGACGGACGCCAACGGCTCCTACCACTTCACAACGCTCTATCCGGGGGAGTATCTGGTGCAGCTGGACGCTCGGTCGATACCCGACAGTTACCGTCCCAGCTGGGACCGGGATGGCGTCGCCGACCTGGAGACCGCAATCGACCTCACCGGTGGTGTGCATGTTCTGGACGCCGACTTCGGGTTCCAGGCCGGGCTTCCCCTCACCGGATTCGACGTCGACATACTTGCGCTGTGGGGTGCCCTGCTCACGTTCTTTGGAGTGGGGTTTGTGATCGCGGCAAATGGCGCTGCCCGGCATCGCAACCCGATCGTGTCCTCACCCGCTGCGATCTGAGATTCGGAGATACACAAACACTGGAGGCCGCCTCATGGCGGCCCCCGGTGTGAGTACGGAAGGAGAAGGAGTCTTCCCTTTCTATTGCCTCGGCCAAGACTCCCGACAACTTGAGGGGTTTTGGGCTTTGTTGCTCTGAACCCGAGATCCTCAAGGCCGTGAACCGCAGCAAACAGGGCCGAGCGAGCGGTCAGAGCCCACAAAGAAAGAGACCGCCTGATGGCGGTCCCTTTCTGGGCTTTTTAGACGGGAGGTAGGAAGGCATCCAGTCTGGGTACCATATCGGTCCGGGTTGCCGAAACCTTTAGGGGTTATTTCCTACATGAATCTCACTCCGAACCAGAATGAGTTAGTCGCCCATCTCCAGGCCAACGGTCTGTACACGGAAGGGCCTTATCGGCTCAGCTCCGGACAGGAGTCGAGCTGGTATCTCGACGGCCGACAGACCACGTTTGATGGTGCCGGGGCCCGCATCGTTGCTGGTTGTGTCCTCGAGGTACTCGATGAGACCGCAGATGCCATAGGCGGGATGACGATGGGCGCCGATCCGATCGCGGTTGCCACCGCAGTCCTGTCCGATCGCCCGTTGCGGGCTTTCAGCGTGCGCAAGGAAGCCAAGGCGCATGGCACAGGGGGAAGGCTTGTTGGCCCGATTGTGGCCGGGGATCGAGCAGCCGTTGTTGAGGACACCGTGACCACAGGCGGCTCGATGGCTGCGGCGATAGCGGCATTGCAAGAGGAGGGTGTGGAAGTCATTCAGGCGATCGTCCTCGTCGATCGTAGTGACGGTGAAGCCGGGAGATCTGCTGGGGGAGCTCGGTGTCCCGCTGGTTTCACTGCTCTCGGCTCAGGATCTGGGAGTTGGCTCATGACCACTGTGTTTGCCTCGAAGCGATCGGCGACGCGCCAGTTGCTGATGACCGTCGCCGGCATTCTCCTTCTCGTTGCCGCCCTCGACATCGTCGGCTTCCACCGTCTCTCTGATCCACCGACAACAAACGATGACGGAGTGTTGACTTCCAAGGGACAGACGGAACGCCGCACCGATCTGGCCTGGGGATCTCTCTTTACCGCAGTGGGAGCATCCCTCATTGTGGTGGGGCTTGGGGGCCTGGTGACGGCCCGCCCGCTGGTGGAGCTCACCGACGAATCGATACGACTACGCGTTGCCGGGCCGCTTTCGATGCTCGACATCCCCTGGGACGATGTCGTCGCGGTTCGTTCGGGGAGAGATTACGAGGACGGCGCGGATATCCCGGTGCCGGTGTTCCTCGTTGAAGTGCAGGATCGGACCAGGTATCCCGATGGGCTTTGGGGAGCGGTGTGGAAGGGCAACACACTGCAGGTCGATGCGGACGGTTGGGAGACGACCGTCACAGACGTGGTGATCCGTGCCGAACTGCAGCTGGGCGTTCCACGGGAGGGTGAGTACCAGTGACTCTGATAGGTGCTCACGTCGGCGCCGCCGATCCGCTGGGTGAGGCGAAGGAGAGGAATGCCGACGTCATCCAGATGTTCATCTCCAACCCGCAGTCGTATAAGAAGCCGGTTCCCCGGGAGGACGCTGCGGATTTGATCGCCTCGGGGATGCCCATCTACGTGCATGCGCCATACATCATGAATCCGGCGTCACCCAACAATCGGATTCGGATTCCCAGCCGGAAGACATTGGCCCAGACGATGGAAGCCGCCGGGGCAATTGGTGCAAGCGGTGTTATCGTCCACGGTGGGCACGTGGGTGACGATGAGGACGTTGCCATCGGTTTCGAACGATGGCGTAAAGCGCTCGACACGTTCGAGTCGCCGGTTCCTGTGCTCATCGAGAACACGGCAGGCGGCGGCAATGCGGTGGTGCGCGAGCTCGACAACTACGGCCCGTTGTGGGAGGAGATCGGTGGCTACAACGTCGGCGTTTGCCTCGATACCTGTCACGCCTGGGCTTCGGGAGAGGCGCTGGAGACCGCCGTCGATCGTATTATCGCCATCACCGGCAACGTGGCTCTGGTTCACTGCAACGATTCACGAGACCCTTTCGACAGTAGGCGTGACCGCCACGCCAACCTGGGTGAGGGCGAGATCCCCGAGCGGTTGATCATCGGTACCGTCATGGCGGCGGGCGCGCCGGTCGTTGTCGAAACCCCGAGTGACGACGATGGCCAGAAGAAGGACATCGTCTGGCTCCGGGATCGGATATAGGGCTGCTGGTAGTAGCCGGTCTTGGGGTCTAGACGTGGTTGGCCCCGGGTGGTATCCATATAGTGTTGGAACACGGGTGACTCATCATCACCCTGTGAATGACAGGCCCCTCGTCCCCCCTGGGGGCCTGTCTCGTTCTACTCGAATCCCCTCGGGCCGTTTGGCCCCGACCGTCAGACTGGCCCGATTGGCGTGTCGACCGGGTCCTTCGGCTCTTGAGGGGGGACTTTCGGCCCGGGCCATTTGGGACCTCCGGTACATCGCTATGGCCGATAGGCCCTAGTCCTTCCTTCGGACACAATTGCCGAGACGTTGGGTAAACAAATACACAATCGTCGGAATCAATTGTCAGGTCGGAATCGAGAGGAAGACCCAGAAAATGAAGGACCGTCTCAAGAAGCTCGGCTACGTACTTATCGTCGTGGGGCTCGGATTTGTTGTCGCGGGTGGTGTCGGCTACGCCCAGACTCAGAATGGATACAAGTCGCTGCAGAAGTTCAGCGAAGCCCAAGGCGTCGAGCTGAGCTACAACGACGAGGGCCAGTTGGTCGATCGAGGCACCGTTGAGGGCGCCCAAGGGATCATGGACCTGCTCACCAATGATTGGGGATACACCGTTGTCCCCGGTGAGATGGACCCGAACGATCCGCTCGTCAACACGGCAAGCGAGTACATGTTCCAGATGGCCACCATCAACTACCACACTCTGAATGGCACCCAGACCGTCGGGCTCGACTGAGCCGGTCGAGTACGACGGTGTGCAGTACGCCGCAGGTGAGCCCATCGACGTTCCCGTCGACGGCCGCTACTGGACCGACTTCGATCGCAGCAACCCTGTCGACGCCGCGGTTCGTGAACAGGCATGGACTGGAACCGCACACGGCATCGTCAGCGAGCTCGGTGTCGGTACAGTCACCCACTCGGCTCTCAAGCTGGCCCTGGCGCTGTCCGCTCTCTTTGCAGGCATCGGCCTGGTCGTGATCATCACAGGTGCGGGACTTGCGTGGGCAGCAAGTGGCGCCACGAAGCGTGAGATCAGCCTTGCTACCGATCGTGAGCTCGACAAAGAACTGTCGACCGCAGGCGTGTAGCACCGCCACACGGGTTGGACCCCGACCTCCGGCCCGTTGGTAACACGAGAGCCTCCATCCGGTACACCGGGTGGAGGCTCTTCTGTTGTTCAGTTGTAGAGATGGCAGGCGACGTGATGGTCGCCGTCGGCAGTCAGGAATGGATCCTCTACCGAGCACCGCGCAAAGGCTTGCGGGCATCGCGGGTGGAAGTTACACCCGAGAGGCGGGTCGATCGGGCTGGGCACGTCACCCTGGAGGATGACCCGCGATCGTGAGCGCTCTACCTCCGGATTCGGGACCGGGACGGCCGAGAGCAGCGCCCTGGAATACGGGTGCCGGGTCGATTGATACAGGGCAACCCTGTCTGCAATCTCCACGATTCTCCCCAGATACATGACGGCAACACGCTTGCTGAAATGCTGCACGGCCGACAGATCGTGGGCGATGAACAGATAGGTCAGCCCCAGTTCTCGCTGGAGATCCTCGAGCAGATTCATCACGCCGGCCTGGATGGAGACATCGAGCGCGGCGATGGGTTCGTCACACACGATGAAGTCCGGCTCGGTGGCGAGGGCTCTGGCGATACCGACACGCTGGCGCTGGCCGCCGGAGAACTCGTGCGGGTAGCGGTTCCGATAGTCGGGGCTCAGCCCGACCAACTCCAACAGGTCACCCACCCGTCGGTGCTTTGCGGCGCGGCTGGCGACGAGGCCGTGGATCTCCAGCGGCTCGGCAACGATCTTGCCGATCGACATGCGAGGATCGAGTGAGGCGTAAGGATCCTGGAAGATCATCGCCATTCGTTTGCGGATGGCTCGTAGCTCCCGGGCATTCAGACCGGACATCTCCACACCGTCGAAGGTGACGGTGCCACCGGTTGGCTGGATGAGTCGCAGTAGCGCCAGCCCGGTGGTGGTCTTGCCACAACCGGATTCGCCGACAAGCCCGAGTGTCTCCCCGCGGCGAACCTGAAAACTGACCCCATCCACGGCTTTGACATCGTTGATGTGGCGGTGCATCACACCGGTGTCGTATACCGGGAAGTACACCTGGAGATCGGCAACGTCGAGGAGAACATCACCCATTGTCTGCCCCCAGGGGGTAATGGCATGCTGCCTCGTGACCGGGTGCCAGCTCCACTATGTCGGGAAGGGTCGCCGACACACCTCTCCTTGTCCGAATACGGGCACCGGGGAGAGAACGGGCATCCTCGTGGCATTGCCACCGGGTCGGGCGGCAAGCCAGCGATCGTCACTAGCCGCTCGGGGCGATCGGTTCCCGGCATCGGCAGTGACCCGAGCAGACCCTCGGTGTAGGGATGACGGGGATGTTCATAGAGTTCATCCACGCCGGACTGCTCCATGAACCGGCCGCCGTACATGACGTGGACCCGGTCGGCGATGCTGGCAACGACCCCGAGGTCGTGGGTGATCCAGATGACCGCCATACCGATGCGCTTCTGAAGCCCGGCGACGAGCTCGGTTATCTGCGCCTGCGTGGTGACGTCGAGCGCGGTCGTCGCCTCGTCGGCGATGAGGATGTCCGGGTCGCACGACAACCCCATGGCGATCATCACCCGCTGGCGCATTCCGCCGGAGAGCTGATGGG
The DNA here is from genome assembly GCA_963731695.1 of uncultured bacterium. Classification (GTDB taxonomy): domain Bacteria; phylum Actinomycetota; class Acidimicrobiia; order Spongiisociales; family UBA5794; genus JAAETI01. The sequence continues at coordinate 107,097 of CAVSWM010000008.1, forward strand.
GATAGTCGTCAAAGCGTGCTTCGGGGGACGGGATCCCGACCAGCTCCAACAACTCGATGGCCCGCTTCCTGGCGGCGTCCCCTTGCAGGTCGAGGTGTAGCGCCATTGGCTCGACCAACTGATAGCCGACTGTCCTCACAGGGTTGAGCGAGGTCATCGGATCCTGGAAGATCATTGCCATGCGTCTGCCCCTGATACCACGCCACTCTCTGGAGCTGATCCCCACCAACTCCCGGCCGCGGTAGTTGATCGATCCGCGGACCGCAGCGGGAGGCTCCGCGCAGGAGGCCCATGAGAGCCAGGACGCCGACGCCTTGCCCGACCCGGACTCACCAACGATGGCGAGCGTCTCCCCTGCGTGCAGGTCGTACGAGATGCCGTTGACGACTTCGGCAACCCCGCGCTTGGTGCCGAAGCGGACGGTGAGGTCCCGCACCTCGAGGACCCGTTCGCTCATACGGACTGCCCCCGTCGATTCGATGACCGACTTCTGCTTCGGGTCGAGCGCATCACGCAACCCGTCGCCGACGAAGTTGAAGGCCATCACCGTCACCAGGATCGCCAGCCCGGGGAAGACCCCATCCATGGGTCTGCTGGAAGTAGTCCTGGCCGTCGGCGAGCATGCTCCCCCATGCCGGGTTTGGTGGTTGTACCCCGAGCCCGAGATAGGAGAGGGCGGCCTCCGAGAGGATGGCGAAGGCAAGCGACAGCGTGGTTTGCACGATGATCGGCGCGAGCACGTTGGGCAGGATGTGCCGGAAGATGATGCGACCATCTCCTGCTCCGAGAGATCGGGCCGCCCGGACGTACACCTCTTCGGAGACGACCAGCACGCTGCCGCGGGTGATCCGGGCGAATATCGGCGTGTAGACGAGGCCGATTGCGACCATGGCGTTGCGAATGCCGGGGCCCAGTACCGCGACGATGGCAATGGCGAGCAGGATGGCGGGGAAAGAGAAGAGCACGTCCATCGTCCGCATCAGCACCGCGTCGACGACGCCGCGGTAGTAGCCGGCAACCAGTCCGATCGGTACTCCGACGACGACGGCGAAACCGACCGCGATAAAGCCCACCTGTAGTGAGACTCGCGCTGCAATGAGGACGCGGCTGAACGTGTCACGGCCCAGGTTGTCGGTGCCGAACCAGTGCATGGCGGAAGGACCGCTGAGACGGTTGGGGACATCGATGTTCGTTCAGCCCGTATGGAGCGATCGCCTTACCGAAGATCCCAATGATCACGAGGAGGCCGAGGATGACGAGCCCGGCGACTGCCAGCCTGTTGGCAACCAGCGTCTGACATCGTCTCCCGGAAGCGGGAGACCGGCTTGGTGGCCAGGACGTCGGCCTCTGTCGCTTCACTCATGACACTCGCACCCTCGGATCGAGTCTGGCGTAGATGATGTCGACGGCGAGGTTGACGAACAGGAACATGAAGGCGATGTAGAGCACGGCCCCCTGGAGCACGGTGTAGTCACGGTCCTTGACGGCGAGCAGCGCCAGCCGCCCGAGCCCCGGCCAGGCGAAGATCAACTCGACGACGACCACTCCACCAAGCAGGAACCCGAGTTGAAGCCCGACGACAGTGACGATCGGGATCCAGGCGTTGGGCAGGACGTGTCTGACGCACGATCTGCCATTCAGTGACGACCCTTGGCTCGTGCTGTGCGCACGTAGTCCTGGTTCGAGGGCCTCGAGCACCGCCGATCGGACGAATCTGGTGATGATCGACCCCGAGATCAGGCCGACGGTCAGGGCCGGCAACATCAAGTGGCTGAGCCAAGTCGACGGCACCCTCCTGAACGGGGTGTAGCCCGACGACGGGAGCAAACCCAAGGTGAGCGAGAACAACAAGATGTACATGACCCCGGCCCAGAAGTCGGGCATCGAGATGCCGATCTGGCTGGCGGCCGAGACGGCGCAGTCGAGCTGGCTGCCGGAGCGGACCGCAGAGATGATGCCTGCGCGGCAATGCGACGATACAAGCGCGATGAACAGCGCGACCCCGGCCAGGGTGATCGTGGCGGGCAGGCGCTCGAGGACGATGCGGTCACCGGTCGGCCACTGCGGAAGCTGACCCCCAGGTCACCGGTGAGGGCGTTGCTGAGCCACGAGAAGTACTGGTCGATCATGGCTGGTCGAGCCCGGCCCGCTCCACGAGTGCGTCGTAGAGGTCCTGGTCGAATCGGGTGCCGAGGGCAACCCTGACCGGGTCACCCGGCACCAGGTGGATCAGCGCGAACACCACGATGCTCACGCCCAGCAGGGCGAGCGAGCATCTGCAGGGTGCGTCTGATCACGAAACCGGTCATTCCAGTTTTGCTCGGGGGATGCCGGTGCGCGGAGGTATGGACCGTCCCCACCGGGTGGGTGCAGGTGCCTAGTTGAGTGATGCCTCGACGAAGCGACGGCGTTGTCACCACGCACGGAGTAGCCCGCGACTTCGCTGCGCCAGGCCCTGGATGTTGTCCGGGTTGTAGAGGTAGATGTACGAAGCCTCGTCGACGATGATCTCGGCGGCTTGGTCGTACAGGCTCTTGCGTGCCGCCTGGTCGGTCTCCACTCGCGCTTCGTCGAGCAGTTGTCAACTTCGGGGTTGGAGTAGCCCTGGAAGTTGAAGCCACCGTCGCTATGATGCTGGGCGTAGTAGAAGTCGTCCGGGTCGATGTTGCCGATCCAGCTCAGCATGAAGGCATCGAAGTCGCCGCTGCCCTCCAGGTCGAGCCAGGTGGAGAAGTCGACATCGTTGATCGTCACCGTTGATCGCCGATGTCGGCGCAAGCTCGGCGGCAATGACCTGCGGCCTGGGTCACGGTCTCGGGGTAGTCGCTTGTGACCAGGAACTCGATCGTGAGATCCTCACGCCCGCTTCGTCGAGCAGTGCCTGGGCTCCGGCAATGTCGCCCGACGCGAACGGCGCGTAGTCGTAGTACCAGGCCTCATTTGATGCCGGGATGGCGGTCTCGTTGGCGGTGGCAGCACCGAATTGGGCGGCTTCTGCGATCTCGTCGCGGTTGATCGCCATGGCGATCGCCTGACGCACGCGTACGTCGTCGAAGGGCGCACGGTTCTCGTTGAGGGCGAAGTAGTGGTAGTCGCCTCCGGCGACTTGCTCAACAGTGACCCCGTCCTCGGCCGATAGCGATTCGATTCCTGCGGCGGGACGGAGTCGATCCACTGGACCTCACCGGTCCGCAGCGCGGTCAGCTTGGCGTCTGGCGTCGGGGATCTGGACGAAGCGGATGCCGTCCAGCTTGGGAAGACCCTCGTCGGCTCGCCAGTAGTCCGGGTTCTTCTCGAGCAGATGCCTTGATCGGGCGACTCGATACGAAACGGAAAGGGCCGGTCCCGACCGGGTGGGTGGCAATCGTGCCGTCGTCGACGATCTCCTTGGGGATGATCGCCATACCCTTGAAGCCTGCGATGGAAACCAGCAGGTTCGGGCTCGGCTGTGTGAGGGTGATTACAACGGTTGAGTCGTCGAGGGCGTCCATACATTCGACGGCGCCAAAGCGGTATCCGTTGAGGCCCTCGTCGATCATTCGTGGAAGCTGTAGACGACATCGTCGGCAACCAGGGCTCGACCGTTGTGGAATTTGACTCCATCACGAAGATGGAATGTCCAGGTCAGGTTGTCGTCGCTGATGTCCCAGCTCTCTGCCAGAGCAGGTTCCATGGACAGGTCCGCACCCGGCTGGACCAGCGTGTCGTACACGTTCTCGAGTACCTGAAAGCTGGCATACGCACTGGTCATGTGTGGGTCCAGCTGATCCGGTTCCGATCCTTGTGCCGCGACGAGGATGTTGTCCCCACCGTCTGTCATGGCTTCCGTGGTCTCAGATGGTGTCTGTGTTGTCTCGGTGTCTGAGCCCTGCGTGGTCTGTGTGGCTGCCTCGGTTGTTGTGGTGGTGGCGTCACCGACATCTACGCTCTCGCCTTCGCCGCAAGCCGCAACGGCCAGTGCCAATGCGAGCAGCAAGATTGAGATTCGCCACTTCGATCTCGTGTGTTTCATTTTTCCTCCTCGGGCTAGCTTGTTTTAGAAGCTCGGTGGGGTAACGACGCCCAGAACAATCGCCTCCCCATCGGTAGGGTTCCTGTACCAGTGGGTGAGTGCCGAGTCGTAGGTGATGGCATCACCCTGTTCGAGTGTGTAGGTCGTTCCGGAGACGTTGATCTGGAGAGCCTGGCCGCGCAGCAGGTAGACACACTCCTCGCCCTCGTGCAGGAAAGGGGCCTCTTCGTTGGTGAAGCCGGGCGGTACGGCGGTCTTCAGTACCTCGAGCTTGCCCTGGAGGTTTGGGGTGAGTAGCTGCCATTGCAGCCCGTTGTCTCCAAGCTGTAGATGTTTGCGTTGGCTACGGCGCACCATCTGCGCAGATTCCATCTGACGGCTGCTCTTGTCGGAGAGCAGGTCACCGACGCGGAGCCCCAGAGCCTGGCTGATACGGTAGAGAGTGCGGAAAGACGGGTTTCCCTGGCCGCGTTCAACCTCACTGATGATTCCGGCGCTGACACCGGCAGCGGCGGCTAACTCCTTGACGGTGAACCGACCGGAGCGGGCTACACGCAGCCTTTGGCCGAGGTCGGCGACGTGCGCGTGCACAGATTCATTGGGCTTCTTTGCGGCCAATCTCCCCTCCGCTTCGATCTATTGAACTCTTGTTCACTTTAGTGATCGCGATTCCGGGATGTCTACAGACGGCGCATCCCGCCACCTCTAGGGTGGCTGTCGAAGGGAGATCGTTTTGGCCAAACTCGAGTACGTGGTGACGCGAGATCAATACCGACCGTCGGGTCGTGAACTCGCCGAAACGATGCTGGTGCGGGTTCCTTTGCGCGATGATCGGGATCTATTGGCTTCGCTGATGCTCGACGCCTACCTCGGGACGATCGACTATGAGGGTGAGGACCTAGACGATGCCGGGGGAGAGGTGGATCGCTACCTGGCTGCTGAGGCCTACTTGCCGGCGTCACGGGTTGTGGAGCAAGACGGTGCGATCCAGTCGGGTGTATTGCTGAGCAGGATCGCCGGGCTACCGATGGTGGGATATGTGATGACCAGGGCCGCCGTCAAGAACAGGGGATTGGCAAGCGTTCTGGTTGATGAGGCAGCTTCAGCGACGTGGAACGACGGCCACAATCATCTGCGTGCCTTCATCACGGTGGGCAACACGCCTTCTGAGAAGCTATTTATGCGTGCGGGTTTTCGGGTAGTCGCAGAGCATGGCGACTGATTCGGATCCGTTGTGGATCAGAAGAGAGGGGCGCATGACCGCGCCCCTCTCTGAGATCGAATCTCGATGTTACCGGGACAGGTATTCCTCGAACTCGGTCGCGGTGCGATCTTCCCCTGCGATGAACGCTTCGAGGTTCGCAACGGCAACCGCATCCCGGTATTGGATCGGCGGGCTCTTCATGAAGTACGAGGACGCAGCCAGCAGCGGTCCGCCAATACCGCGGTCGAGTGCGATCTTGGCCGCTCTCACGGCGTCGATGATGACTCCGGCCGAGTTGGGAGAGTCCCACACTTCGAGCTTGACCTCGGCGTTGAGCGGTACGTCACCAAACGCCTTTCCCTCGACCCGGATGTATGCCCACTTGCGATCGGTCAGCCACGGCACGTGATCGGAAGGGCCGATGTGGACATCGCCGGCGGCGATGCCATTGTCGAGCTGTGAGGTGACCGACTGGGTCTTCGAGATCTTCTTCGACTCGAGCCGCTCCCGCTCCAGCATGTTCATAAAGTCCATGTTGCCGCCAACGTTTAGCTGAAAAGTGCGCTCAACGACAACGCCACGGTCTTCAAAGAGACGGGCCAGATTGCGATGCAGGATCGTTGCACCTACCTGTGATTTGATGTCGTCACCCACTATCGGCAGGTTGGCGTCGCGGAACCTGCGCGCCCATTCCGGATCGGATGCGATAAACACCGGGATAGCGTTGACAAACCCCACACCGGCATCGATCGCCGCCTGGGCATAGAACTTCTGTGCCTGCTCCGACCCGACGGGGAGATACGAGACGAGTACATCGGCTCCGCAGTCCCTGAGGACTTGTACGACATCGACGGCCTCCTCGGGGGACTCCTCGATCGTCTTGACGTAATACTTGCCGAGCCCATCGAGGGTTGGGCCGCGCTGCACCTCCACGCCAACCTGATCAACGTCGGCGAACTTGATGGTGTTGTTCTCACCCGACCACATCGCCTTGGAGAGATCCTGACCGACCTTGGTGATATCAACATCGAAAGCCGCAACGAACTCGATGTCACCTACGTGATAGCCGCCGAAGTCGATGTGCATCAACCCGGGGACCCTGGTGGTCGAATCTGCGTTGCGGTAGTACTCGACGCCCTGAATGAGGGAGTTGGCGCAGTTGCCGATTCCCGCAATCGCCACTTTTACCTTGCTCATTGTCGTCCTCCTCGGAGTGTCTTCGGAATCTGTGTTTCCTGTTCTGTGCGTGCGAATGCGATCAACTGGTCGAGCCACTCGATGTCGGACTCGGTCGTCGCGATGTTGTGGCGCAACAGAGCAATCGTGTAGTGATCGTCCTGTCCCTCGCTGATCGACCGATGCACCGCGTCCTGTGCCGTCTGTAGTCGAGCCACTAGCTGGCGACGACGACGTTTCAGCGTCCGCAGCCGGGCTGCCGCATCGAGGTAGCTCAGGAACGCAAGTTTCATGTTGAAGCTGCGGTCTTCGTCGCCGTCGGCCGAATTGAGGATGCGATCCAGCTCCGCCTCTCCCATGTCCGTCAGCGCATAGGCCTTGCGTCGCCCGGTTTGTCTGAGTGCCTCGATGAGATCCCGCTTCTCCAACCGTCGCAATGCCGGGTATAGCGTCCCAAAGGAGATCCTGGAGAACCCGAGATCCAGCAGGCGGGTCTTCAGCTCATAGCCGTGTTGAGGTCGGCCGCGCAGCATTCCGAGGATGGCGAGTTCGATCATGTCGACAAGTATATCGAATCGATATAGATGTATCGAATCGATATAGCGAGGGTCGGTGGTAGACATGGATGAGTCATCGCCTATCCTCCCGGAGCTATGCCACGCTGGTTGGCCCGTGCCCTTCTCCTCGCTGCTATTGCAATTCCCACAGTCCTCGTTGGCACTGTCGCTGCCTGGGGTGTTGACAAGGTCGTCCACGCCGACCAGGTCAACCGCAATGTGTCGCTGGCGGGTGTCCCTGTCGGAGGGATGACCGCGGCTGAGCTCGATACCGTCATCGCCAGGATTGCTGCAGACACCGCCGACGACCTGGCCACGATCTCTGCCCCGGGTCTGGACATCGTGCTTACCCACGAGGAAGCGGGGATCACTCCGGATATCGATGCGATCAAGAAGGCGGTGTTCGCCACCGGACGGGAGAGCAATCCGATCTCTTCGTTTGCCGGCTGGGTGACCGGCATGTCAGAGCCGGTAGACGTCGATCCGATCTTCACCATCGATGTCGCCAAGACCGTCTCGATGGTCGAAGCCACGCCGGGCCAGGTGAAGCTCGCTCCGGTCGAGCCGGGTTTCACCATGGCCAGCGGAGAGCTGGTACTGACCGAGGGTGCGGATGGTGTGTACCTGGATCCGGTCGAGGCCGCAGACGCTCTTGCCGGCGAGGTCGAGTTTGGTACGCGGCCTTTTGTCGTCACTGTTCCGTGGACCCCGATGCACCCTCGATTCGACCAATCAGATGTGGAAGCGGCCGTCGCCGCGGCACAGAACCTCATCGACAGCGACCTGACCGTGCGAATCAACGGCAGGTCGGCCGTCATCGGGAGAACGACGATTCGTCGCTGGGTCGAATCAACGGTCACAGACGACGGTCTGATACCCATCTTCGCCGAGGATCGGGTCAACGATTCATTACAGCGACTACTTGACGGGTATGCCACGCCGCTGCCGCAACCCAAGTACCTGGTGGCCAATGGTGTTGTGACGTATGCGCTCGATGGCGATCCCGCCCGAGGCTGTTGCGGCGAGGGAGCTGCGGCGGCGCTGTATCGAGAAGCGCAGCAGAGCGGCAATTCGCTGGTCTTCCTGCCGACACGGTTGATCGAGGACGATTTCGGGCTTGCTCGCATCAAGTCGCTCGGAGTCACCGAGCTGGTTAGTGAGTTCACCACCAACCACGCCTGCTGCCAGAACCGCGTCGGAGAACATTCATACGATCGCGGACATCGTCCGCGGTTATGTGATCCAGCCGGGGGAGCGGTTCTCGGTGAACGACTATGTCGGGCAGCGAACGGTCGAGAAGGGTTTCGTCCCGGCGGGGACCATTCAACAGGGCCACTTCAAAGACGATGTTGGCGGTGGCATCTCCCAGTTCGCCACGACGCTATTCAATGCAGCGTTCTTCGCCGGTCTGGAGTTCAACGACTACCAGTCGCACACCATTTACATCAGTCGCTATCCATACGGGCGTGAGGCGACGCTCAACTACCCGGATGTTGATCTCGCCTTCACCAACAACACCCCCTATGCAATCCTGATCTGGCCCGAGTACACGGCCACTTCGATCACGGTGCAGATGTTCTCGACGAAGTACTGGGAGGTTGAACAGACCGGTCAGGACAGCTGGCGGTCGGGCGCATGCACCTCGGTTGAGACGTTCCGCTCCCGCACCAGCCCCGATGGCGAGACCGTCGAAGACTCGGTGATGGCCCGCTATCGGCCCGGCGAAGGTCTCGATTGTGCCGGGAACCCCACGCCACGGCCGTAGCCGAATCGGTCTGCGTTAGCCAGAGAACGCTCGGTGCAAGCAGGCGGCGATGGGCGCTCTGGTGACTGGTTTCGAGATCTTCAGCCTTCGACGTATTCGGTGCGTTTGAGCGCCGCGACGATCCCGCCCCGGATCATGTGCCCGTAGCCGTCATCGTCGAGAGCCTCCACGGATCTCTCGGCGAGCAGGTATTGAACGCGAGCTGAAGTCATGTCTCCCGTGTCCTCGAAGCTCTTGCCCAGGTTGAGATGAAGCGAAGGCATGAGGCCGGAGACCGCGGACGGATCTCCGGCCATTGCCTCGTCCAGAGCCGTCTGGTTCCAGGCAAGCGTCTCGTTGTCGCCGGCCTGATGGCGGGCAACGTAGTGTGCGGCGATTGCTGCTTCGATGTGGTTGGAGCGCTCCTCCCATGCCTGGTAGAAGAGATCCCGGGCCGCGTCCGGATCTCCTCTACCTTCGGCTTCCATACCGCGAGCGCACAGTGCGTTGACTGCGTTCTCCGGGTCCATGGGGTTGGTCGCGTCGCTCACCTACTCGGTGACCAGTGCCGTCGACTCCGCCTCTCGACCGGCGCCCGGTTCTTCCATTTCGGGTAGGTGCTGCGCCGGCATGTAGCGGGCAACCAGGAAGGCACCGAGCAGCGCCGCTCCCGAGCCGATGAAGACGGCGAGACCCATCGAGTCGACGAAGGCATGGCGTGCCGCCGTCGCGAGTTGTGTTCCCGACTCGGCAGGCATCCTTCCGGCGACACCGATTGCAGCTCCGATCGAATTGCCGGCTGCTGCTGCAGCGTCGCCCGGAAGCTGGGCGACGGCATCGACCATCCGTCCCGAGTACGCCGAGTTGAGGGCTGATCCCACAATGGCCACACCCATGGCGCCTGCAACCTGACGGGCTACGTCGTTTGTGGCAGAAGCGACACCGGCCTTGGCTCGGGGAACAGCTCCCATAACCGCGTCCGTCGATGGAGCCATGATGGTTCCCATCGCCGTCGCTTGAATGATCAACGCCGTGCCGACGAACCAGTAGCTCGTATCGGGTGTCAGTAGTCGAGTAAGAGGCGAGGGTCAATGCCAGGACAACAAGACCTGCCGAGACCACCCGGGTAGTGCCGATCTTCTCGACGACACGTGGTGCCTGCGATGACCCGATGATCATCCCGATAGCGATCGGCGCTGTTCGAATGCCCGCCTCGAGCGCCGTATAGCCCTGAACAAACTGCAGGTACTGCGTCAGTACGAACACAACACCGAACAGGGAGAAGAAAGCGATGCCGATGGCCGTCGCGCCGCCAGAGAAGCGGCGGTTGGCAAAGAAGGACAGGTTGAGCATCGGGTATCGCGTCCGTAGCTCGACGACGAGGAAGGCAATGCCAAAGACGGCTGCGATCGCAAACCCACCGAGTACAAGCCCAGAGGTCCATCCTTCACTCGGGCCCTCGATGATGGCGTACACCAGCGAAGCGATGGCGACCATCGATAGAACGGCGCCGGGGATGTCGAGTGGTGTTGCTTCGGGGTCACGACTGGTCGGTACCAGGAAATAGCCGGCGATGAGGGCGGTGAGGACGATCGGGAGGTTGACCAGGAAGACTGATCCCCACCAGAAGTACTCGAGCAGGAAGCCCCCGACGATGGGCCCAAGCCCGATTCCGGCGCCTGCGACACCCGCCCAGATTCCGATCGCCTTTCCTCGTTCCTCGCGGGGGAAGACATCGGTGATGATCGAAAGGGTTGCCGGCATGATCAGGGCACCACCGATGCCCATCATCGACCGGGCGGCGATCAACTGGCCGGCGGTGGCCGTCTCAGATGCAATCAGGCTGGCGCCGCCAAAGATGACCAGCCCGGCCGTCAGCGCTCCACCCCGGCCGAATCTGTCCCCGAGCGCCCCCATCGTGAGGAGCAGGCCGGCGAAAACCAGGACATAGCCATCGACCATCCACTGCAGCTCGGACGCCGAGGCACCGAGGTCCCGCTGCAGTGTCGGCAGCGCGATATTGAGTATTGTGTTGTCGAGCCCGATGATCACCAGGCTGAGCGACAGGACAGCGAGGGTGAGCCATCGTCGCTGGTACTTCTTTTCTGCCGTGATTCTCATCACCCGTCTCCTACTGTATGCAACATGAGTGTTGCACTATAGGACACTTCCGGTGTATTGTGCAACACATATGTAGTAGAGCGCTACAAGTATGTCTGATAGAATCGGGTCTCATGGCCAAGCGAACCACAGGTGAAGTCGACCCGCGGATTGAGCGTACCCGGCGCGTGGTGCTTGCCGCGGCGGCCGACCTGGTTGCCACAATGGGCTACGACAACACCACCATCGAAGGGATAAGCGAACGCTGCGGTGTGGCTCGTTCCACCATCTACAGGCACTGGCCGGACAAACAGCGGTTGGTCATCGAGGCCGTCAAGAATCGACTGACCCTCGATCCTGAAATCGACACAGGCTCGGTTGCAGGTGATATCGAGATGTTCCTTGGTGAGTTGGTCGGATGGTTTGCCGACGACGACGTTGTCACAATTGCCCTGTCTCTCCTGGCAGCGGCACATCACGACGCGGAGATGGGCAAGCTACACACCAACGCGACGCGAGCCCGGCGGGATCACCTGGTGCGGATCATCGAGCGGGCAAAGACGAGGGAAGAGCTGCCCGCAGATCTCGATGCCAATGAAGCGGTAGCCGAACTTGCTGGTGCGGTTTTCTACAAGCGGGTGGTGCTCAACGAGACCATTCCAGCCGACTACGTGGCGAAGCGCACCAAGCGCTGGTTGCGACAGGTGGGCTGGCAAGGCGTTCGTCCCGGAGGCTGACCGCAGCGCGACCGCCCGGGTGTGCCAGACTCCGGACCATGGAATGGAACCGCGACGGCGGCCTGATCGTCCTGTTTGTCTTCCTCTTCTTGATAGCGGTGGTGCTCGCTGCGGCAGAGACCGCCCTGGTGCGGGTATCGCGCGTCCGTATCACCGCTGCTGCCGAAGAGGGGGGACATCGCGCCCGCCGCACCCTTAAGCTGCTCGACGATCTGCCCCTCGTGCTGAACACGATCCTGCTGGTGGTTCTTCTGGTTCAGATCGGCGCAGCGACGGTAACCGGCATCCTCGCCGGTCGCTGGTTCGGTGGTGTTGGAGTCACCATCGCCTCATTTGTGCTGACCCTCTTCCTGTTCGTGTACTCCGAGGCCATCCCAAAGACCTTCGCCTACAGGGCGGCGCCATCGGTTGTGATGGCACTGGCGTATCCCATCGGTTGGCTGACCACACTGCTGAGACCGGTCGTCACCGTGCTCGTCAAGTTCGCAGACCTGCACGCCCCGGGACGCGGGATCGCAACGACCCCGACCGTCACCGAGCGGGAGCTACGCAGTCTTGCCGCAGCCGCGGCCACCGAGGGTGAGATCACCGACGCGGACCTCACCCTCATCGAAGGGGCTTTCCGGTTGGGTGACAGGGTCGCCGAGGAGGTCATGGTGCCGCGAGTGGACATGGTTGCGGTGCCGGCTTCGGCACCGGCGGACGAGGCTCTCGAGATTGCCCTTGGAAGCGGTCATCGTCGTCTCCCCGTATACGACGGCAGCATCGACAACATCATCGGGGTGGTGCGCCAGCGTGATCTCGTGGTGAGCCCGGATCATCCCGTTGGTGAGATCGCATACCCACCGCTGCTCGTCGCTGAACGTAAACGTGTTTTGGAGTTGCTCGGGGAAATGCAAAGCGGGGGCACGCACGTGGCGATAGTCATCGACGAGCACGGCGGGACATCGGGCATGGTGACCATAGAAGACATCGTCGAGGAGCTTTTCGGCATAGTCAGCGAGGAGAAGACCGTGGTTGTCCCGCCCGCTCGTCAGGTCGGCAGACGACGCTGGATCGTTGACGGGGGCATGCTCACGGAGGATCTCGAGGCTGTCCTCGATGTCAAGCTACCCAGGGGAGATTGGACCACGGTGGCGGGCATGGTCATGGGTCTTGCCGGAGATCTTCCCGTCGTCGGCTCCGAGGTGAAGGCCGATCAATTCCGAATTCGGGTGGTTGCAGTGACGAGGCGACGCATTCGCCGTGTCGAGATCACCATACGCGGGCGCGGGAAGAGGAATAGGAGAGGCCGTGCTCGAAACACTGGTCACGATCCACTCATGGGTCCGCTGGTTGGTGCTCGTGGGTCTGATCACCGGTGCGGTGTTCGGCTTCACACGCTATCGGGCCACGGCCGTCTGGAGGCCATATGTCCTTCAGGTTGAGGTGATGGTTGTTGACATCCAGGTGGCCATCGGGGCGTCGATCTGGATCTTCTTCGATGGATGGCGACGCGGGTCCTTCTTCTCGGTGTTGCATCCGGGGCTGATGCTGACTGCTCTCGCCACACTCCACATCGCATCGCTTGTCGCCAGCCAGGCGCGCCGACAAGCGATCCTGGTTGATCATGTCGGGCAGTTCGCTGGCGGCACTTGTGCTGATCGTCGCCGCTATACCCTGGGACCGGTTGTAGAACCCGCCCGGCTTCGACGATGACAGACCAGCCAGCCCGCTAGCTGATTGAAGCGTTCGCCAGATACAGATTCCGCATGAGAGGATCGATCCGGTCGAGCATCCCCGAGACCGTTACCTTTGTCCCCCTGGCAGGCGCGGACCCTGTGGTCTCGACGACAACGTCGACATCCGTGTTGCCGTAGAGATCGTTCGCCACCGTCGCCACGGTGATCGTCGCCTTCGCATCTGCGCCCGAGTCTCTGACCTCTTTGACGGTGCCCTCCCAGTTGACGGGGGCACCGGCGTATTTGCTGTTGAACTTCGTCCGTGTCTCGAAACTCAGGTCGGAGCCGCCGAACAGGTCCTTGGCGATCTCCTCGACACCGACCTCCCGGCCGACGGACGGCTCATTGTGGGTTTCGAGAGTCTTCCGCCATCCAACGACATCCGGGTCGGCGGGAGCAATTCTCTCCAGCTCGCCGAGCCGCCGACCTGCCTGCTCATCGTCACCCGCGGCGGCCAGCGTTTCAACCTCGAAGATCCTCTGATCGACATCGTCCGGGTGTGCCTCAACGGCTTGTCGTAACCGTTCGGCCAGCTCGGCGACCATGCCTTGCTGTCGGTCCACCACGGCCTGGTCGTTGACCCCACCAGATGGAGAAGCAAGTAGCTGTGCGGTCCCCACCAGACGGCGGACCACGGATTCGAGCCGATCGGGGTTCTTCTCCAGGCCGGTGGGAGTCATCCCAATGTGATCCTCAGATATGACGACTGAAGGGAACGATGCCATCAGCCGGAAGAGCCCGGAGCGCACCGACGGTGTCAGCAATTGCTGTAGACGCGACGGATCGTCGGTTGTGATCTTGAATGCCTCGTCGAATGCCGCATCACCCATTTCGACATCCTTGACGCCGAAGAAGCGGACGATCTTGGTCAGCCCTCCCTCGCGCTTGAGCTCGAAGTCGAAACCCGTCGATGGGTATCGAACCTGGTAACGAGTGTATGTGGTCGAGTTGTTGTTGTGGCGGCGGGTGTAGCTGTCGACACGAACCGGGATGCCGTTGAGATTCCCCGTGATCATCGGGTTGGAGAAGCGCGATCCTGCTTCGAGCTGAAGGCCGAGGCGCCGCGCTGCTTCACCCCAGGAAGCAACTATTCGCTTGTGCTGCTGATTTGCGGCCACCCCGATCAGAACGAGGATGCCAATGACGATTATCGGGAACAACATGCCAGGAGTATGTCACGTTCACCCGGGCGCCGTGCTTCTCAATAGCCTCCACCGATCTTGGTGTGATCCCAGCTGATCGTGCTCACCGGGTCGACAATGACGGCGGTGTTCTTCTCGGCGAATCTGCCGAAAGCCTCCTCGAGCGATGCCTCATCGAGGTCCATCGGAGTGTCGTTGATCATCGGGTACTTTGCGGCCAAGCTCCTGTAGATCGACAGCACATAGTCCCGGTCGGTGATCAACCGGGCAGTGCCTTTGATCATGACTCCCTGCAGCCGGGAGTACTCGTCGCCGGTCTCCACGAGAACAGTGAGGTTGGGATTGCGCCGAAGGTTGACAATCTTCTGAGACTTGGAGAACGAGCGGAACACCACCCTGCCGTCGTCGACGACGTACCACATAGGGGCGAGGTGAGGCCACCCGTCGCCGCCCATCGTCGCCACTTCGAGGGTTGTGTTGGTGATCGAGAAACCCGAGGACCTCGTCCGGGGTCATGGTTATGTCTTTGCGTGCCATGAGCGAAACTTAGTGGACCGTCGCAGACCGTGCGATGGTTAGGTAACGTTTCATATGCACGGGCGACCGTTGCGGCGGCCGATACTCGTGGAGACCAAAAGGAACAGAAGGGCGCAGAGTTTCACCGAAGGTGAAATCTCGAACCTCGCCGAAAGACGAGGCACCATCCCTCAACCGGCCGTGGAGCCGGTGGGGAGAAGGGAAATGCCATGAGAAGCAAGATCACCGTACCGGATATCCGGGCTCGCAAGGGTGGCGAGAAGATCACCATGGTCACCGCCTACGACGAGCCCTCTGCGCGGATCGCGGATCGCGCCGGTGTGGACATCATTCTCGTAGGCGACTCCGTCGCCAATGTTGTGCTGGGCCGCACCGACACTCTCGCCGTGACTATCGAAGAGATGGCCTATCACACACGGGCGGTTTCAGCGGCAGACCCCAATGCGCTAGTCGTTGGCGACATGCCCTGGCTCAGCTACCACACCACAACCCAGGAAGCGGTGCACAACGCAGGACTGCTGGTGCGCGAAGGCGGTGCTGGAGCCGTCAAGCTAGAAGGCGGTCGCAAGCGTATTGAGGTGGTCAGGGCGGTCATCGATGCCGAGATCCCCGTCATGGGGCATCTCGGGCTGACTCCGCAGTCCGTGAACACCATGGGTGGCTTCCGGGTCCAGGGTAAACAGGCTGCTGCCGCCTACGAGTTGGTGACGGAAGCAAAACTCCTCGCAGACGCAGGCGTGTTTGCAATCGTGCTCGAAGGCGTCCCCGACGTTGTTGGATCAATGATCACCGACGAGATAGCGGTCCCGACCATCGGCATCGGCGCCGGTGCGGGATGTGACGGCCAGGTGCTGGTCTTCCATGACGTTCTCGGTCTTCACGATCGACGTACTGCCAAGTTCGTTCGGCAATATGCACAACTCGCCGACACCGCCGTCGCGGCGCTCGAGCAGTACGTCGCAGACGTGCGCAGTGGTAGTTTCCCGTCGGACGATGAGACGTATCACATGCCGGCGGAGTCGGCCGAGATTCTGCGCGAGATGAGTGAATCTACCGGTGGTCTGCGCGGTGCCGGGATCACTGCCGATAGCTTTCTTGCCGACGAGGCTATGGAGAAGTAGCCCCCACTCGAGTCGAGCAGCGTGCCCTAACTACGGTCCGGGAGCGTCGTGTAGAGCGGCGCATCGTGACATTTCATGGTTCTGGTTTGGGCACTCGGCGATGGCGTGTCTAACATCCCCTTTGTGAGTGAAAGCGGTTTCATTGCTGTTGACACTCGAGGAGGAGGAGTTAGTGCAAGATCAGGACTGGCGTCCTGCGACCATGGCTGAGGTGGCCACGGACGCGGGAGTGTCGATCCCGACTGTGTCGCGAGTAATCAACGCATCCGGACCGGTTGCCGAGAGCACACGCGGAGCAGTATTGGGATCCATAGCTCGTCTCGGTTATCACCCGAACCCGATGGCCCGGGGGCTGTCACGCGGGCGATCCGACTCGGTGCTCGTGATCCTTCCTCACATCGCCGAGCCCTCAATCACGATGCGGCTCACGGGCCTCATCAGCGTGCTCAGTGACACCCAGTACGAGTTGCACATCGTCGACGTCGAGCACCCCATCCAGAAGCGGCTCCGACCTCTCCGTGACATCATCTCGCAGAACCGCCCGGCAGGCGTCATCATCATTTCTCTCCGGCCGGACGATGACGACTTACGCCGCTTCCGCGCTTCGCGGATCCCCATCGTCATGATCGACGTGCCTTCGGACGAGTTTCTGACGGACATCATCGACGACGTCGCCGGCGGTGAAATGGCCACCAACCACCTCATCGGGCTGGGCCACACCGATATCGGTTTTGTAGGTGACGACGAAGAGACCGCTATCGGGGCCCCCGCCAGTGCCGATCGTCGTCATGGTTATCAAGATGCGCTCAGGGCTGCGGGTCTCGAGATTCGCCCGGAGTTCATAGCTACCGCCCCTCACGGCACCGACCCGGCGCGTGTGGCGGCTGAGGAAATGCTGACTCTTGATTCACGCCCGACCGGGATATTCGCCGCGTCCGACGTCCAGGCATTTGGTGTCCTGGCCGCGGCTCGCAACCTCGGCATCTCGGTTCCCGGTGAGCTCTCGGTCATAGGTTTTGACGACATATCCCTGGCCGAATTCATCGGCTTGACTACAGTCCGGCAGCCCCTGAGACTTTCAGGTGAGCGCGCCGGGCTCCGGCTGCTCGGGGCGGTTGCCCACAAGATGGACGACGTTGTCCCACCATTGCCGGACATGGAGGTGGTGGTGCGGAACACAACAAGTGCCACGGCCTCGAAGCCCAATAGGTCCTTGTCGCTGCCCGAAAGGGACGGCGACTCGGTAAATACGGTATCCGACGTGCCGGATCTTGCATCAAGGCAGGTTCGGCCGATACCAAGGAGGAAGTAAAAGTATGCATAGAGCCAAGTGGCTGCTGCTACTTGTTGTCTTTGCTCTCGTTGTCGCCGCATGCGGCGGTGGCGACGAGGATACAACTGAGACGACAAGTGGCGACGGTGGAACCACGGAGACCACGAGCGGCGAGACAGAGATGACTGCTGCTCAGGTCGGCGCTGATTTCACACTTCTCGGCGCCCCCACGGGTGTCGAGGGTGATGCGCTCTCCGGTTTCCTGGATGTCTACAACGAACAGACCGGTTCGAACGTAGTGTTCGTCGGTTCGGATGGTTTCGAAGACGAGCTCCGGATTCAGGTCGACGGCGGCAACCCGCCTGAGGTGGCCTTCACGCCACAGCCTGCATCGATCTGTGAGTTCGCCGACTCGGGCGTGCTCCTGTCGCTCGAGGAGATGGGTTTCGACATCGCAACGATGGAAGCCGACTCTTCGAAGTTCTGGATGGACCTGGGTGTTTGCGCCGATGGCAATCACTACGGGATCCCGTGGTTCCCGAACTTCAAGTCAATCGTCTTCTACCATCAGCCGACCTTCGATGCCATGGGGTACGCCGTGCCCGAGACATATGCGGACATGGTCGCGCTCTCTCAGAAGATGGTCGACGACGGGTACACCCCGTGGTGCTTCGGCTTTGAGAGTGGCGGGGCTACCGGTTGGCCGGGCACCGACTGGATTGAGGACATCTACGTCCGTCAGTCCGGTGGTGACATGTACTCGCAATGGTTCAAGCACGAGATCCCGTTCAACGATCCTTCGGTCGTTGCAGCGTTTGACAAGTTCGGTGAGATCTTCTTCGGCGACGGATTCGTTCTTGGCGGACCCGATGCTGTTGCAGGTATCAACTTCAACGACTCGCCCGCCCCGTTGTTCGACGACGACAAGGGCCCGAACGGTGACGGCCCCGGCTGTCTGATGCTCAAGCAGGGCTCGTTCATCCAGAACGTGTTCTCGCAGGCTCCGGGCTATACCGACGGTGAAGAGTCCGAGATCTCCGTGTTCTCGTTCCCGACCATCGACGGCAACGTCGGCGCCATGGGTGGCGGTGACACGATCATCGTCTTCAAGGGCGCACAGGACGCGTCCATCCAGGCCGTCAAGGACTGGATCACCCCGGATTGGGAGTGCACATTGGCTTCCCCCGGTGGTGGCGGTGTCGCACCATACGGTGGCCATGGGGTCGCCGGTGTCGAGCGTCTTCCGGGTAACAAGAATGTCAACGTCGACTGCTACGAGACAGATGCCTCCAAGGCATTTGCAAAGTCGGTTACTGAGGCATTGGGTGCCAACACGTTCGTGTTCGACGCATCTGACCTCATGCCGGCAGCGGTTGGGCAGGGCAGCTTCTGGGAGGCTATGGTCGACTGGTCACGTGGCACGCCTGCACAGGAGGTCGCTGACACGGTCGAGTCGAGTTGGCCGTAAGCCGATTCGGCAATAATTGAGTAGTCAATTGTGGAGGGGTGGTCTCACCACCACCCCTCCACAGACCACAAGTAAGGTTGAGAGGTAGCTGACGGGAGGGAAGATGAGCACACCACCGTTGATCGAAACAGAGTTGAGCGGGGGTGACACGAGCCCACCGGGCGGTGGCGAGGAATCCAACAGCATTGGTGTTTGGTTGCTGAGAATCGCTTCGGCAGTGGTTGTGCCGGTCGTGCTTGTGGTCTTCTTCTTTGCCTTCAACTTCCTGAAGTCCGAAGACGCAAACAAGATAGTTCAAGTAGTCATCGCTCTCATCGTCGGCATCATCGGCGTATGGGCGCTCTATTGGGGTATGGACAAGCTAGTCAGCATGCTTCCAGAACGGGCATCACGAGGGGTTCGCCCGTTCGTGTTCGTAGGCCCTGCCATGGTGCTGTTGACTTTCTATCTCGTGTACCCGGCAGTCAACACCACGATCCTCAGCTTCAAGGATGCGGGGAGCGACAACTTCATCGGGTTCGACAATTACGTGACCCTGTTCACAGAGAACACGTACTTGGTATCGATCCGTAACAGCATCATCTGGGTGTTGGTTGTACCGTTCCTCGCAGTTGCCATCGGGCTTGCCTTCGCCACTTTGTCCGACAAGTTGGGGAGACGCGGCGAGTCGATATCGAAGTCACTTATCTTCCTGCCAATGGCGATCTCGTTTGTCGGCGCATCTGTGGTCTGGACGTTCGTCTACAGCTACCGGCCCGAAGGGTTTGGTGAGCAGATCGGCATCCTGAACGCCATTTGGTCTGGTCTCGGCGGAAGCCCGGTTCAGTGGCTGTCGGTACAGCCGTGGAACAATCTGTTCCTGATGATCATCCTTGTGTGGCTCCAAACGGGGTTCTCAATGGTGATTCTGTCATCAGCCATCAAGGGTGTACCCGTCGTGCTGTTGGAAGCGGCACGGATTGATGGGGCCAGCGAATGGCAGGCATTCTGGCGGGTGACATTCCCGTCGATTGCCTCGACCATCGTCGTTGTCTGGACCACCGTCGTGATTACGGTTTGGAAGGTCTTCGATATCGTCTGGGTCATGACCGGTGGCCGTGAAGGAACGCAGGTAGTCGCCCAGCAGATGGTCCAGGAATTCTTCAGGAACCGGAATGCGGGCATCGGTGCGGCTCTCGCAGTCGTGCTGTTTGTCGCCGTCATTCCGGTACTCGTGATCAACATCAAGAGGTTCCGGGCCGAGGAGGCGATGCGATGACCACTGATACAGAAACCCCAACAGCTGTTGAGGCTTCGACAGAGTCGGAATCCCGGTGGACCAAGGGACCGATCTATCTGGCCGTTTCGCTGATTGCCCTTCTCTGGACGATCCCCTCGCTCGGGTTGCTCATCAACTCGTTTCGCGAGGCCCGCTCGGTCAGGGCATCAGGCTGGTGGCATGTGTTCAACCCGGCGACGCTGTTCAACAGCGCTACCTGGACGCTCGGCAACTACCGTGACGTGCTCGACGGAGGCTTCAGCAACGCTTTTGCCAATTCACTGGCGGTGAGCATCCCCGCAGTCGTGATCCCGATCACCATCGCCGCGTTTGCGGCATATGCGTTTTCGTGGATGAAGTTCCCCGGCCGAAACACCATGTTTGCGGTTGTGGTCGGGCTGATGGTGGTGCCGTTGCAGATGGCGCTGATCCCGATCCTGCGGATCTACACCAGCTTCAACGTGACCGGCACGTATCCGGCGGTATGGCTAGCCCATGCCGGCTTCGGGTTACCGCTGGCGGTGTACCTGTTGAGAAACTATATGGGCTCGCTGCCGTCGTCGATCATGGAGTCCGCCAACATCGATGGTGCGGATCATTTCACCATCTTCTGGCGATTGGTGGTTCCGCTCTCGGTGCCTGTGCTGGCTTCGTTTGCGATCTTCCAGTTCCTCTGGGTGTGGAATGACTACCTGGTGGCTCTGGTCTTCCTCGGTCAGGAGCCGCGTGTTTCGGTTCTGACCCAGGAGCTGGCGCGGCTCGCAGGTCGTGGCGAGGGTGCTCTGAACCTGCTCCCGGCTGCGGCATTTGTGACGATGATTCTCCCTATGGCCGTGTTCTTCGGCTTGCAACGGTTCTTCGTGCGGGGTCTCACCGCAGGTTCTGTGAAGGGCTAGGAGCATTTGGAGGATCCGGCACGGCGCTCAGCGGACGAGCTGAGGCGACGCAACTGGCTTGCGATCGCGATCAGCACGGTCGTGATGATGTTCAGCTATTTCCCCTACGCGGCGGCGTTCACCGTCGCGGAGGGGGAAACCCAGCAGATCGACCCCGCACTAGTCGGGGTCGGTCTCGTTGTGGCGCCGTTCGTCTTCGTTGCCCTTGGCTTTGTCTCTCGTAACCCGAGGGCTCCAAAAAGGGTCCTCCAGTCTATGGGTATGCTGCTTCTGCTCGGGCCTGCCGTCGGCTTGTTGTCCCCGGTGCTCGGGGCAACGGCGGGTTTTGCCGCAGGGGCAACCCTTTGTCTCAACCCCCTGAACGTTCTGCAACCGTACAAATGGAGATGGTGGGCGACGGTCCTGGCGACTGTCTACACGCTGCTCCTGCTGGTGGTGGCTACCCCGGCGGGGGTCTTCACCGGCGGGTTGATCCCGCTGCTTCTGATCGGGTTCGCCGACGAGTACGCCAGCTGGGATCACACCAGGAAAGCGTCCACCGCGGTCTGATCACGACCCTCCGGCAATGTCTTCGAGCAGTGGTATCAGATCGGAGCGACCGAGTTCGATTGCCCATCCGAGCGAATCGCCGGTGAACGGTGCGCAGCCCATGTTGCAGCTCGCAACCTCAGTCGGGTCTGCCCCGGCCGCGAGTAGCGTCTCGACCAGATCGGGGCTCTGCCCTGTGAAGACGGCGATCAGCAGCGGCGTGAAGCCTGCAGTAGAAGGGGCGTTGACGTCCGCCCCGAGGTCAAGGAGGAGCTGCACCGCTTCGTCGTGGCCGGATCGCACGGCGAGCCCCATTGCGGTCGATCCGATGTCGCGCGGTGGACCGTGACCCTGAGCGATCGCTTCCGAGGGTGCATCGATGTCAACGAGTGGTGCCAGTATTCGCAGTGCGTGGAGGCTGCCCCGGGATGCAGCGTGCTCAAACGCCGTCATGCCGGAACGGGATCGAGCGTCCAGCGACGCACCGGCGGCGATCAATGCCTCGAGGCTGGCTCCTGCGTCCGCTTGGGCAGCGGCCTGGAGTGCTGTTGTCCCGACAGCGTCGGACGCTCCAATGTCGGCACCCGCGGAGACGAGGATCTCCACCATCTCGCTGTCGTCACGAATGGCCACGCGTATCAGCGGAGTCATGGTGAGTACACGTGGCTCGTCGGGGTCGGCACCAGCACGTAGCAACGAGCGGGCGAGGTCGTGGTCGCCGCCGGCCACCGCTTCAGCGAGGGTGGCCTCTTCCGGGTCGCTCGGCGCTGCCCGGGTGGCGACCAGGACCAGGAGGGCGACGAGCCCACCGACCACGAGGGACGAGGCCGCGATCCACCGTGTCGACGGTCGGATCACTTGTTCACTCCCTCCGGGCGGATGTACCACTGGTGAGTCTATAGGGAGCCGGTCCGAGGCGCCGCGGCGCTGACACGGCGCGCCTGGATGTAGTTGGGCGTCACCGACCAGCCGTTTCTCCGCTTTGGATAACGTTCAGTAGTATGTAAAGACAATCTCTCATTTGGGTAGAGAGAATCCATCGCATGAGGCGACCCGAGAAAGGGAGCAACAATGAGCAAGGTGAAGGTCGGCGTAGCCGGCTACGGCGTCATCGGCAATCGGCTGGCAGCCGGTGTGGCGCGACAGGAGGATATGGAGCTCGTCGGTGTTGCCGACATAGCCCCGACCTTGCCGGTTCGGGCACTCAAAGAGCGTGGCATGCCGTACAAGCTGTTCACCGCCGCCGACGGTGCGGAGACAGCTCTCGAGGCAGCGGGTATCCCGGTCTCAGGAGGCTTTGGCGACTTGCTCGGCGAGGTCGACATCATGCTCGATGCCGCCCCGGGTGGCATCGGTGCCAAGAACAAGGAGAGGTATGTCGCCGCCGGGGTGAAGGCCGTCTTCCAGGGTGGTGAAGCAGGCTCCGTTGCCGACCTCTTCTTCCACGGCACGGTCAACTATGAAAAGGGTCTCGGCAAGAACTACCTGAAGCTGACCTCGTGCAATACGACGGGCCTAATCCGGGCAGTGGACGCAGTTCACAAGGCGGTCGGTGTAGAGAAGGTCTTCATCACCATCATCCGCCGTGTTGCCGATCCCGGTGATACCCACCGTGGTCTGACCAACGTGCTCGAGGTGGAGCCGATTCCCAATCACCAGGCCGTCGACCTGATGAACATCATGGAAGGCGTCGATGCCACCGGTCTCCTGGTGCACACCCCCGTCACCCACGGCCACATCATCACCCTGTGTGCGACCCCGAAGACCAAGATCTCGGTGGCGGATGCGGTGGAGGCGTTCAATGCGTATCCACGTATCAAGGTTGTCAGGATTGCCGACGGGTTCAACTCGAACGCATCACTCTTCCAATGGGCCCGCTACCTCGAGAATCCACGTGCCGATATGTATGAGATCGGTCTGTGGGAAGAGATGGTCGGTCACTCCGGCGACGATCTGGTGTGGGCCATCAACATCCCCCAGGAGTCTGTGACTATCCCCGAGACGATCGATGCAATCCGTGCGGCTATGGAGATGCAGGCGACTGGTGAGGAAGCAGTCGCAACCACCAACAAGTACCTCGGTATCAAGGACTGAGTACTCACGAACTGACACCGTAGCTCGTCCAGCGGCGTGTGCCGTGGGCTACGTCAGGTGGTCATCCCGGCTCGTTGCCCTCTTTCCATTTGATGCTGCAGCCCATCGACGGGTACTGGGTTTCCGCCACCGGCATCCCTGCCAGGACTGCGTCGACCGCGGCGCGGAGGTCGGCGCCGGTTACTGGCAGGTCCGAATTGGGACGTGACCCGTCGAGGCGGCCCCGGTAGACAAGCAGGCGGTCGGGTCCGAATAGGAAGAAGTCCGGTGTGCAGGCAGCCGTATAGGCCGTGGCTACTTCCTGCGTCTCGTCGTACAACACCGGGAACGTGTAGCCCAACTTCGTTGCCGTGGCTGCGAGCTCCTCGGGACTGTCGTCGGGGTATGCGGTCGCGTCGTTGGAGCTGATCGCAACGATGTCGACATCTGCATTCGCATAGTCGCGGCCGAATTGAACCAAGCCTTTCTGTACGTGCTTGACGTATGGGCAGTGGTTGCAGATGAACATGACGACGAGGGCCTTGGAGGAGAGGTTGTCGAGGTTGACCAGGTCTCCACTGACCGTGTCTGTCAGCTCGAAATCGGGTGCACGGGTGCCCAGCGAGAGCATCGTTGATTCAACTGCCATTTCATCTCCTCTTCGAATACGGCCGCTGCAAGCCTATATCGGTGATGCCGGGCAGAATCACGTTGGGAAGCTCTAGCGCAGAATCGTGGCCTCGAATCGGTACATCGTGACGTCCTCGCTGGGGTGGAATCCACCTTTCTGCCTGGCGATTACCACCTGTTGCTCGGGGGTGGAAATACCGGGTATGCCCGGCAGCAGAAGACCGGTGCGCCCGTGGCGCTCTTTGAGTACCAGCCCATAGCGTGCGGGGTCCAACTCCGAGATGTCCGAGATTGGCTCCGGCTCATCGAGTAGGTACACCGTGATGTCGAGACCATCCAACTCTTGGGGCGTGAGTGGAGGGAACCGGGGATCCGATACTGCCGCGGACACGGCGATATGTGCGATCTCACCTCGCAGTGTTGGCTCCGTGGGGACAGTTGAGCCGATGCACCCGCGCAGGCGACCCTCTTGTTCGCCATGCTTGGGCGGCTCATGGATCGAAACGAATAGCCCGACGGGTGGGGGATCGTCGGGCTCGGGTCGAGGATGGAGCAACTCGTTGTTCTGTACGAAGTGCTCGATGGCGCGCCGCGCCAGGATCACGTATGGGTGCGCACCTTCATCCATGTACCCAATGTATCCGACAGTTGCCCGTCCGCCAATGGGCCGAACCGCCTTTGCCGGGGTCGTCGGCAGTCTTGTGGTCCCAACGTGGACGGTGAGGTAACTTGGGTATAGGAGGAGCGCAATGGAGATTCGCAAGCCAGCGGTTGCCGGTACCTTCTATCCCGCCGATCGCGAGAGTCTCGAAACCGCAGTGCGTACCTACCTCGAGCGGGCCCCCGCCCCGGATCCGGGTTTGTCGGTTCGGATGCTCATTGTCCCGCACGCCGGGTACATCTACTCGGGCCCGACCGCGGCGTATGCATACCGATATCTCGAGGGAACGAGGCTGGCACGGGTGGTCATGCTAGGGCCATCTCACTATGTCCCCTTTGCCGGGCTGGCTTTGCCCGGCGCTGATGCGCTGGAGACCCCGCTCGGCACTGTTCCCGTTGACCCCCTCGGGAGCGAGATGTTGCGGGGAGACTCCGTTGTTGTTGAATCAGTGGAAGCTCACCGCCGCGAGCACTCGCTCGAGGTGCAACTCCCCTTCCTCCAGTTGGTGGCTCCCACGGTGTCGGTGGTCCCGTTGTTGACCGGGGCGATCACCCCGGCTCAGGGAGCCGACTGTGTTCAGGCACTTCTCGACGAGGAGACTCTGCTCCTCATCTCTTCGGATCTCTCGCACTACTACGACTCCGCCACCGCGCGCCGTCTCGACGCCGATACGGCTGCGGCCATTGGCAGGCTCGACGGAGCCTCTCTCGATCGCGAGTCTGCGTGTGGCCGCACGGCCATCCAGATCGCACTCGAGTTGGCGAAGCGGTCCGGATACCGGGTTGTGACGCTCGACATGAGGAACTCAGGTGACACTGCAGGCCCGCCGGACCGGGTTGTCGGCTACGGAGCGTTTGCTCTGGGTGTCGGCTGAACGCTTGTCACCCGTCGCCTCTGTTCAGAGTCACCTGGTGGGGAGCCGTCGATGGCGGTCCGCCGGGCGCAACTCGCCGGGGTCAATATCCTTTCAGGTTGCTAGCCCGGCGATACGAATCGGCCGTCTCTGAGCTCCCCAACTCCCCGGCTCCGGCTCGAAGACCCCGGCGCATCGAATGCCACACTCCGAACAATTTCCCTGGCTGTCGAGACTCCAATGGCCGAGCCGGTACCGGTCGCGCTCGATGAGGACGGCTTCGCAATTGTGACAGTAGGTCGATTGGCCGGTAGGGTCCGAGACATTACCGGTGTAGACATACCGCTCACCGTTGTCGCGGGCGATCTGCCGTGCCCTGCTCAGAGTCGCCACCGGGGTTGGGGGAACATCCAGCATTCTGAAGTCGGGGTGAAACGCCGTGAAGTGATGGGGAACGTCGCGGCCCAGATTGGCGACTACCCAGCGAGTCATTTCATCGATTTCCTGCGAGGAGTCGTTGTGTCCGGGTATCAGTAGCGTGGTGAGCTCCAACCAGACATCGGTTTCGTTGATGAGGTATTCGAGCGTCTCGAGCACGGGTTGCAGCGATGCTCCGCATTTACGGTGATAGAACTCGTCGGTGAAGGCCTTGAGGTCGATATTGGCGGCATCGATGTGGGCGTAGAACTCGCGGCGCGGCGCGGCGCAGACGTAGCCGGCGCTTACAGCCACCGTGTTGATTCCCACCTTCTCGGCTGCGATTGCTACGTCGATGGCGTACTCATGGAAAATCACCGGATCGTTGTACGTGAAGGCAACACTGCGGCACCCCGTTTCCCGGGCGGTTGTGGCGATCTGTTCCGGTGACGCCTGGTCGCTGAGGACGTCAAACTCCCTTGCCTTGGATATGTCCCAGTTCTGGCAGAAGCGGCATGCAAGATTGCAGCCCGCCGTTCCGAACGACAGCACCGGGGTACCCGGCAGGAAGTGGTTCAGCGGCTTCTTCTCGATCGGGTCGATACAGAAGCCGCTGGATCGTCCGTAGGTGGTCAGGACGATGCCGTCGTCTTCCCTGGCGCGCACGTAGCAAAGACCGCGCTGGCCTTCCCGCAACTTGCAGGCCCGGGGACACAGGTCACACTGGATCCTGCCATCGTCGCACTTGTGCCAGTAGGTGGTGGGGACGGTCGACCCGGTCTCGACTTCCATCCTTCGAGCCTACGCCGGTGTTGGATCAGTCGGGCGCAGAGTCGAGTACCTCGGCGACGCTGGTGAGATCGCTGGCACCAATGACAACGCGGTTGTCGGAAGCCATGAACAGGATGAACAGCTTGGCGCCTGCGTCGGCGATCTTCCTGGCTATCCGACCCAGTTCTCCGGGTCGGGGAGTGATGTTGGCGAGCACTACCTCTCTGCGGTCGAGCGGTATGAAGTGCTTGGCCCGAAGCGCATCGTGCGCCGGTGTGGCATTGTCGTCCGATACAACGACGTGCACTATGCGTCCATCCAACCGGGGGAAGGTACACGCAGTCTCCATTTGGATTCCCGCCTCGCCGAGCGTCTCCCAGATCTCGGCGACGGCACGGTCCTCTCCTACAACGAACGTGAGATCTTGCATTGTGTTGCTCGCTCCCTCTCTAGTGCCGGATCTGAATGTCGTTCAAGCAGTTGTCGTCCTGCTTGACATCTGGCTACCCCAGTGTATAGCGTCTATTCTTGGAACGTTCCAGAGGCAAGGCTACTGGACACCGGAAGAACTGTCATCGACACAGTTGAAGGGACACAAATGCTGCGGGAGTCATTTGGGTGGAGCCTCTCAGCTGATCGCAGCAATCCCGTTTCGAACACCAAGCGATTTGCGTTGGTCAACTCAGATCCACGCAGGAGGGCCCACATCGTGGGCACACAAAGCAATACGGAGGAGAAGTAATGAAACGGAGTGTATGGCTGGTGCTATTGCTGGCCTTTGCCCTCATTGTTGGAGCATGCGGGGGGAATGACGACTCGTCATCGACCACCGCGGCTGCCGGCGACGGCACAACGACAACGGCAACGAGCGACACAAGCGGCGGCGACAATGGCGGCGACGCGGTCACGCAGCGCAGCTTTCGGTTCGTCGTGGTATCACACGGTCAGGCATCCGACCCGTTCTGGTCGGTAGCCGCCAACGGTGTGCAGGCAGCCGCCGATGACATGGGCGTCACTGTCGAGTACCAGGCCCCTGGCACATTCGACATGGTTGAGATGAGCCAGATCATCGACGCCGCAGTCGCCTCGCAGCCGGACGGCCTCGTTGTGACAATCCCGGACGCCGACGCTCTTGGTGACTCGATCCGTGCCGCGGTAGCTGCGGGGA
This sequence comes from uncultured bacterium, assembly GCA_963731695.1. GTDB lineage: Bacteria > Actinomycetota > Acidimicrobiia > Spongiisociales > UBA5794 > JAAETI01. The sequence continues at coordinate 135,144 of CAVSWM010000008.1, forward strand.
TCCCGGTCATCTCGATGAACTCGGGCAGCGACGTGTTTGCCGGTCTGGGCGTTCTCGTCCACGTCGGGCAGACCGAGTACGAAGCCGGCCTCATCGCCGGGCAGAAGTTTGCAGCTGAGGGCGTCACCAGCGCCATCTGTGTGAACCAGGAAGTTGGCAACGTTGCTCTCGACCTCAGGTGTCAGGGCTTCGAGGATGGTCTCGGCGTCGATGTGCCGGTCGTCCCTGTCGAGCTCGCCGATCCGACCGGTGCCCAGCAGACGGTTGCAGGCGCAATCCAGGCAAACCCGGTTGATGGCATCCTGACCCTCGGTCCCACCGGCGCAGCCCCGACATTGGCCGCCCTGGACGAAGCCGGGCTTCTCGGCCAGGTCAAGTTCGCAACATTCGACATGTCGCCGGACGTACTGCAGGCCATTATCGATGGCAACATGCTGTTTGCCATCGACCAGGCACAGTACATGCAGGGCTACCTGCCGATCGTCCTGTTGACCAAGTATCTCGAGACCGGGGCACTACCTCTTGGTAGCGTCGATCGTGTCATCTTGACCGGTCCGCAGATCGTGACGGCCGATGTTGCCGCCGACGTAATCAAGTACTCGGAGGAAGGCCTCCGCTAGCAACACCAGACTGGGGCCCGTCCTGTCGGACGGGCCCCAGCTATATTCGTATTACGCGATGGAGGAGGAGAACCGCGTGGCTAGCGATAATGCGCCACCACCTGTACCTGTTTCCGACGAGCGAATCAGGGAGGTCGGTAGCCTCAGCAAACTCTTAAGTCGGCCGGAGCTTGGAGCCGTAGCCGGTGCGATCCTGGTATACGCCTTCTTTGCCGTCATTGCATATGACAACAACTTCATCAGTTGGCTGACTCTGGCATCAATCCTCAATCGTGCGGCTCCCCTCGGACTCCTTGCGGTTGCCGTGTCTCTGCTGATGATCGGCGGAGAATTCGACCTCTCGGTCGGCTCGCTGGTTGGCTTCACCGGGATGTCGATCATGGTGCTCGTCTTTCCCGTCGATGGCGGTGGGTTCGGTTGGTCGCTGTGGCCTGCAGTCTTCGTCGCTCTCCTGATTGCCATCGTCAGCGGGTTCTTCAACGGAAGCCTGGTGATGGCAACCAAGCTGCCTTCATTCATCATCACCCTGGCGACTCTGTTCATATTCCGCGGGCTGACCATCGCCTTGACCCGGCTCCGCACCAACAGGACTCAGCTCGGCAATCTCGATGAGACATCCGGCTTTTCGCTTGCCGACAAACTGTTTGCGCACGAGATCCACCTCTTCGGCGCCAGTTTCCGGATCTCGATAGTCTGGTGGATAGCCCTCACTGCACTTGCAACCTGGGTGCTACTGCGGACAAAGTCGGGGAACTGGATCTTCGGATCTGGTGGGGACGCCGATTCTGCCCGAAATCAGGGCGTGCCGGTTACCCAGACGAAGATCATGCTGTTCATCACGACCGCGATAGCGGCGTGGCTCGTCGCAGTGGTTCAGGTGGTGCAGTTCAACGGTGCAGACACGCTGCGAGGGACACTGTCGGAGTTCTACGCGATCATCGCCGTGGTCATCGGAGGAACACTGCTGACCGGTGGCTACGGATCGGCAATCGGCGCCTTCTTTGGCGCCCTCATCTTTGCCATGGTGCAGCAGGGCATCATCATTACGGGTGTCGACGGTGACTGGTTCCGGGTGTTTGTGGGCACGGTGTTGGTGGTAGCTGTGATCTTCAACAACTTTGTGCGACAGAAGGCGGCCCAGCGATGAGTGGCAACGGCACCCCGCTTCTGGAAATCAGGAACATCTCAAAGTACTTTGGCAGCGTTATTGCGCTCGAGGATGTCTCGGCGTTTGTCCGTGCCGGTGAGGTGACTTGTCTGCTCGGGGACAACGGCGCCGGCAAGTCGACGCTCATCAAGGTGTTGGCCGGTGTGCACCAGCCGACATCGGGCCACTACTTCTTCGACGGCGAGGAACAATCGTTCGATTCACCTCGCGACGCCCTCGACAAAGGCATTGCCACCGTGTATCAGGACCTGGCGATGATCCCGCTGATGGCGGTGTGGCGCAACTTCTTTCTCGGCGCTGAGCCCACCAAGGGTTGGGGTCCGCTGCGGCGTTTCGATGTCGAGTTCGCCAAGAAGACGGCGTTGGAAGAGCTGCACAAGATGGGTATCGATATCCGCAATCCCGATCAGACCGTGGGGACGCTCTCCGGTGGCGAGCGTCAGTCCGTGGCCATCGCCCGGGCGGTTTACTTCGGCGCCAAGGTGCTCATTCTCGACGAGCCAACCGCAGCGCTCGGGGTCAAGCAGGCCGGCGTGGTTCTCAAGTACATCTTGCAGGCGAAGAGCCGGGGCATCGGTGTGATCTTCATCACCCACAACCCCCATCACGCCTATCCCGTTGGCGATCACTTTGTGATCCTTCGCCGCGGTCAGGTGTATGGCGACTTCAGCAAGGCCGAGCTGCCGCTCGAGCAGCTGGTGCAGATGATGGCCGGTGGGGCCGACCTCGAGGTGCTTCAGCACGAGCTCGAGCAGGCTTCCAGCGAGAACGGCAGTGAAAGCGCCGAGGTGCTTGCTGACACGGCAAAGACCATCAAGTCGGAGCTTGACGAGATTGGTGGAGGCTCCTAGCGGGCGATGGTGTTTTGAGCTGTGACCGGGGTTCCGGTCACAGCTCACCATTTCCCCACTGTTCCACAACGGCGGTTGCGTCGATGCTGAGCAGGATCCCGCCGTTATGGCTCCTGGTGCCGTCGACCAGTTCCACCATCGCTTCGGCATACTGCTCCGACGGTGTTGTGGCCCACGCATCACCGGAGAACCAATCGGTCTCTTCCGGGAAGCCCTGCGCCGAGAGAAATGCCGTTCGCATCTCTTCTTGCTGAGGGCAGGTGAATTCGATGTGGTGGGCGAATTCGTGAATCAGTTCGCTACGCAACGTCGCCGGTGTCCCCGGGACCCTGACGACGATGGTGGCGGTGTCCGGCCGGTATTCGCCACGGCTGTCCAACTCCCACGCGGCGTGCAGGGTGACCGGAGCAACACAAGACTGGCGTTCCGGGATTACTGCGAGAAAGTCGGCCCAGGCCGTGTCGGCCAACTCCCGCAAGTCGTTCGGGACCGTGTCATCGTGGAGCAGTCGCGGAGATGCACCACCACAGGCGGAGAGTCCGAGTGAAGCCACGAGATAGAGTGCAAGCAGGCTTCGCATCACCCGGCGAGGATACTGTTGATGAATGGAGGCGGTCGTGTCGAGATCAGTTGAGTGTGTGTTTGCGGCAGAAGCCGAGCTGGGTGAGAGCCCGGTATGGAGTCCCGATGGGGGCGTCCTCTATTGGGTCGACATCGACGGCCGCGCCGTACATGCCTTTTCCCCGGACACCGGGACCGACCGGAAGTGGGACCTGGACGGCAAACCGACCGCGCTCGGTATGACATCCGATCCATCTCGTTTGCTGGTGGCCGTTGACCTTGCCATGGCATGGCTGAACCTCGACACGGGAGCGTTGACTCCCTGGATCACCCTCGAGGAAGCGCAGCCGAATGTGCGTCTCAACGACGGGCGGTCTGACCCCGCCGGCCGCTTCTGGGTCGGCGGCATCTACGACCCGACTTCTGCGATGCAGTACGTGTCGTACCTGCACCGCGTCGAGCCCGACGGCACTTTCGAGACGGTTCGTGATCACGTTGGTTGTGCCAATGGCACCGCGTTCTCACCCGATGGCGAGACGATGTACTGGGCGGAGACTCTGGATAGGACGGTGTTTGCGTACGACTACGACGTCGACACGGGGGAACGACACAACGAGCGCGTGTTTCTCGACTTCGGTTCGGATCTCCCCGGCAAGCCCGACGGGGCCTGTGTTGACGAGACCGGGTGCTACTGGGTGGCGTGTGTTGGCGGCTCGGCTGTGGCGCGCATCACTCCGAACGGCGATGTCGACCAGGTAGTTGAGGTTCCGGTGCCACGGCCAACGATGCCTGCGTTTGGTGGTCCGGATCTCGACACGATTTTCATCACGACCATTGGTGTGCGGGACCCGGAGAAAGACGGCCCCGGGGATCACGGCGGCATCTTCGCCTTCAACCCCGGCGTGAGGGGAATACCAGAGCCGGTATTCGCCGGCTGAGCAGCCGGCCCAACGTTCGTGCGTATCTCTGTACGCCATGGCGTACCTCGCTACGCACGAACGGAGGGGGAGCGTCGCCTCAACTGTGGCCGGTGATCTCCGGCATGTCGCGGTAGGCGTTGAAATCGTGTTTGTAGGTGGCGGTATGGCGCTCGCCGTCGAAGCTGTGCCAGGCCACGGTCGCCGTGAATGGCTCCGGCAGCCCGGATCTGAACACGTTCGGTCCCGAGTCGAAGAAGACACGAATCGCTCTCCCGGGTCGCAATAGATGGAGATGCTTCCAAAGCGGCAGATTGGAGATTGCTTTGCTGCCACCGATACCGATCAGCTCTCGCGAGAACGAGACACCAACGTCGAATACCGGGTCGTCGCCGATGTTGATCAGTACCAACTCGAATGCTGCGTTGGTGTAGTCGAGATCGAGCAGGACCTCGGGCGCTGGTGCGGGATGCTCGCCCACTACTCGAACTCGATGCCCTCGTGGCATATCTCGAGCGTCTCTATGGCGACCGCCGATATGCCCGCGTCGAAGTGGGGACCCGACCAACGGCACGGCCAGGCACTTTGGAACGTGAACACGGCGGCAGTCTGCCTGGACTCGTCGAGAACCTTGACCGTCACTGTCCGCTGCTCCATCTGCCCGTCCAGGACTGTCTTGTGCCATTCCCACAATGATCTGTCGCCGGTGAGCCCGCGCTTCAACACGAGGTTGGTGTACTTCTTCAATCCCGGGAGTTTCCTCACGGTGAAGTCGTCACTGCCGTTGCGGTACTCGATGACGTCGACGCTGCTGTCCAATCCCGACACCTCGCTGAAGGCAGCCACATCCACACCGTCGATCTCCACCAGGAAGTTGAAAGCTCCGTACGGGTCCTCACGTCTGGCACTCCCCGCCATTGGCGGCCTCCCTTCTCGGCTCGGAACAACAACCCTACGTGACGATGAAGCCAGGTGGTTGTACACGATCCATACAGGGGCGACGTCACCGGCCCAGGTGGCCGATGAGAACATCGGCTTCGTCACGAAGCTGACGAGCATGGTCGCTTCGCTCCGCTCGCTCATATAGACCGGCTGCCTGGTGACGGTCCGAGATCTCCTGAGCACGATTTCGGCAACCTCTGTCTCACTCAGGTCCCTGCGGGGCACGTCACCGGCACCGAGACCTACCGCCGCACCTGCGATCTCGCCGTCACCGATGATCGGTACGCCAGTCTCGGGAGTCGACACCGCTTCGGCGTTCTCGATGGCCGACAGTGCCGACCGAAGCGCTGTGACTGTGGTGATGTCGCGTCGCTTCATGGCGGCCGGCAACGCCGCCCGCATTCGATCGCGGATCCCGTCGGTTGGTTGAGCCATGGGCGACGGAGCCTAGTGCTGGTTGCGAGTCGGTTGCTTTCAACCCGACGGGCGCTGCTGCTGTCAGCTTGGTTGTCATCGACAACAGGAAAGCACTTGGAACGTTCCAACGGGACGGGTTAGTATTGCCCGGATAGACGGAGGACTGTTTGGTCGCGACGTTGCCGTTCGTATGGTTTGAACGAGAGATCCTGCCCGATTTGCGCGCCCGGGTTGCCGAGCGCGCCACCATTCTCGGACCAGCATCCGCCACCCCCGACGACCCATATGCCGCACTCCCGGCCGCCGCCGGCGTCGTTGCTTCCCAACACGTCTACGACGGCGCGCTGATGGATCTTGCCCCTGGTCTCAAAGTCATCGCCCGCACCGGGATCGGCTACGACAAAGTGGATATTTCAGCCGCTACGGAGCGCGGGATCGTGGTCACCAACACCCCAGAAGGTCCCACCATCTCCACCGCAGAACACGCCATCACGCTCATGATGATGATCGCCAAGAACGTCAAACGCTCGGAGAGCGAACTGCGGGCAGGCGGCTCGGATTTCTACGCACGCCATGTCGGAATCGAGCTTGCCGGGCTGACGCTTGGTCTAGTCGGCTACGGCAGGATTGCCCGGCGGGTCGCAGACATCGCTGCTGGCCTCGGCATGAACATCGCGGCCTACGACCCCTATCTCGATCCAGATCGGTTCGATGGGGTTACCAGAAGTGACACCGTCGAGGAGCTTGCCGGAATCTCAGATGTGCTGTCGTTGCACATACCACTCACCGAGGCGAGTGCAGGGCTGATTGGTGATGAACTGCTTGCCGCGATGAAGCCGGGTGCCATTCTCGTCAACACGGCGCGGCGGGGGATTGGTGGATGCGCAAGCGCTGGAAGCGGCTCTCGACTCCGGCCACCTCTTTGGGGCGGGGCTGGACGTCACCGACCCGGAGCCGCTGCCCCCCGATCATCCGCTGCTGCACCGCCTTGACGTCGTCGTCACCGCACACGTGGCCGCCGGGACGGCGGGTGCCAAGCGGCGCATCTTCAACTCAGCTTTCGACCAGGTCATCCAGGTCGTGAACGGACAAAGACCACCACATCTCGTCAACCCTGAGGTGTGGGCTAGATAGGAGAAACAGTGAGCAAGACCATCGGTGTCGGTGTCATCGGGTTCGGATGGATGGGACAGTCGCACAGCCGCGCCTATCGCAACATTCCCGCCTACTTCCCGGAGCGAGGCCTAGCTCCCAAGCTCGTTGCCATCGCCGATAACGTCCCGGAACGGGTCGATCTGGCCATCAACAACTTCGGGTTCGAGTCCGGAACCGCCGATTGGCATGAGCTGCTCGAACGGGACGACATCGATGTCATCGACATCACCGCCCCTACCAGCATGCATGAAGAGCTTGCGGTTGCCGCCGCAGCCGCGGGCAAGCACATCACGTGTGAGAAGCCCGTCGGCATCTCTCCTCAGGCTACGGCCGTCATCGAGAAGGCGGCACGGGACGCCGGCGTGGTCACCGGCTGTGGCTACAACTACCGCCAGACGCCGCTCGTGCAATACACCCGCCAGCTCATCGACGAGGGCAGGCTCGGCGACCTGACGCACTATCGGGGCCGTTTCTTCTCGATGTACGGGCGTGATCGGCTCGGTCTCCTTTCCTGGCGCTTCAAGCAGGAGGAGGCCGGATACGGCGTGCTTGCGGACATCATGTCCCACGCCCTCGACATGGCTCATTACATCAGCGGGCCGATCAGGAGAGTCGTGGCCACCAAGGAGATCTTTGTCAAGCAGCGTCCCCTGCCGACACCGGGCAAAGGCACCCACTACGACCGCGGCAAACCGGGTGACCCGACGGGGGAGGTCACCAACGAAGACTACGTCGGCGCCTTGGTCGAGTTCGAAAACGGAGCCCGTGGCACGCTCGAAGCAGACCGATCGATCTTCGGACCGCAGAGTCAGATGCGCTTTGAGGTCAACGGAGCCAAGGGTGCCGCGATGTGGGACCACGAGAAGCTCAACCAGCTCCAGCTGTATCTCCCCGAAGAGCAGCCGGCGGACGGCTTCATCGAGGTCTTGTCCGGGGACCAATTCCCTCATCACGGCAGCTTCGTCCCCGGCGGCGGCAACTCCATCGGCTACGAGGACTTGAAGGTGATCGAGGCGCTGGAGTTCATGACGGCCGTAGCGGCGGGCGGCACGAACTATCCCAACTTCAACGACGCGCTCAACGTAGCCTCGGTGATGGCCGCCATGATCCGGTCATTCGAGTCCGGAAAATGGGAAGACGTCGTCAGCTTGCGTATCGACTGAGGAAGCACATGCTCACAACCAACACAACCAAGAAGAAGCTCCGCGACGGAGAGGCCGTCTATGGCTTGTTCTTCCGATACGCCGAGCCATCGCTGGCCGAGCACGTCGCCATGCAGGGCTGGGACTTCATGATCTTCGATGGCGAGCACGGTTCGCTCGAAGCCCGTGATATCGAGGGGCTCTCCCGCGCTGCCGAGCTACACGGGGTGACCCCGCTAGCCCGTGTCACCACCAACGAGCCATCCACGATCCTGCGTTTCCTCGATGCGGGGGCGCACGGCGTCCAGGTGCCATGGGTGAACACAGCAGAAGCCGTCGAGCAGGTAGTCCGCTCCGCAAAGTATGGGCCTCGTGGTCTTCGCGGTCTCGCAGGTAGCAGACAAGGTGGCTGGGGTAACACCGAGTCGTTGGCCGACTTCACTGCACGCGCCAACCGGGAGACGATGGTGGTCATTCACATCGAAACCACCGACGCGGTCGCCGCAGTCGAGGATTACACGACGATCGGCGGGGTAGATGTGCTGTTTATCGGACCGACCGACCTCTCCCACTCGCTGGGTCATCCCGGCAACCCGGGACATCCTGAGGTGAGGGAGGCCATGGAGCGGGTGGCGGATGTGGTTACGAAGTCGGACAAGACCCTCGGCATCTATGCGGGAACGCCCGAGTTCGCTGCCGAGTGGTACGACAAGGGTGCCCGCTATTTCACGTCGGGTGTCGAGGGGTTTATCAAGCAAGGAATGCAAGCCTATTTGTCCGCGGTGCGCGGCTGAGAAGGAGATACTCGTGGAAACAATTCGTCTGACCACCGCCCAGGCCATCGTCAAGTGGCTGCTGGCGCAGCGGACCATTGTCGATGGCGAAGAGGTCTGTGTATTCGCCGGTCTCTTCGGCATCTTTGGTCATGGCAATGTGACTTGCCTGGCTGAGGCTCTCGAGCCCGTACAGGAGCAATTGCCTACCTACCGCGGCCACAACGAGCAGTCCATGGCTCTCGCCGCCGTCGCCTATGGCAAGGCGATGCGAGGACGACGCATCATGATTGCCAGCTCCTCGATCGGTCCGGGAAGCACCAACATGGTCACCGCAGCCGCAGCTGCCCACGCCAACCGCATTCCCGTGTTGCTCTTCTCCGGCGACACCTTTCAGCATCGCATCGTCGATCCCGTCCTGCAGCAGGTCGAGAATTTCGAAGACCCGACGGTCACCGCGGCGGACTCTTTCAAGCCGGTGACCCGCTATTGGGATCGGATCAGCCGCCCCGAGCAGGTCATCCAGTCCTTCCCGCAGGCACTGGCAGTGATGCTCGACCCGGCGACTCGCGGCCCGGTGTTCTTCGCCCTGCCTCAGGACATCCAGGCCGAGGCATACGACTACCCGGCGAAGTTCTTCGAGAAGAAGGTCCACTACGTGCGGCGGCCGGGGCCCGACCCGCGGGATATTGCGTCCGCGGCTGATCTGTTGATGAAGGCAGAGAAGCCGATGATCATCTCCGGTGGTGGCGTGCACTATTCGGACGCTGTTGCCGAGCTCACCGATTTTGCAGTCAGAAGGGGAATCCCCGTCGTCGAGACTGTCGCCGGGAAGGCGGCGTTCGTCCACGATCACCCCAATTATGCGGGCCCGATCGGAGTCACTGGATCGGAGGCTGCCAACGCGGTCGCCGAGGACGCAGATCTGGTGCTCGCCGTCGGTACCCGTCTCCAGGACTTCACCACCGGGTCGTGGACCGTATTCAAAAACCCCGACACCAGGTTCGTCGCCATCAACACGACACGGTGGGATGCCTACAAGCAACAGTCACTGCCGGTGATCGCCGACGCCAGGGCCGGCATCGAAGCCCTCGACGCCGCCATCGGCGACTACAAGGCACCCGGGGACTGGCTGGCCTTTGCCCAGAACCGCATCGCAGAATGGCACGAGTACCTCGACTCGTGGAAGAGCAAGCCGCAGGATGGCAAGCCTGCATATGCCCAGGTGATCCAGGTCATCAATGAAGTCTGCGACGAAGACGACTACTGCTTGTCGGCGGCCGGTGGTCTTCCCGGCGAGCTGGTGATGGGCTGGCGGTCGAGGTCGGTCGGGTCGTTCGACTCGGAATACGGCTATTCGACGATGGGCTACGAGATCGCAGGTGCCTGGGGTGCCAAGATCGCCAGGGGCGACGGCGACGTCATTGCCTGGACCGGCGACGGTTCCTACATGATGATGAACTCGGACATCTATTCGACGGTGATGACGGGTGACAAGGTCATCTTCATGGTGTGCGACAACGGCGGATTTGCCGTCATCAACCGGCTCCAGATGAACGTCGGCGGTGTGGAGTTCAACTGCCTGCTTCGGGACACCAAGCAGGTGCGGCATGTGCAGATCGACTTCGTCAAGCACGCGGAGTCGATGGGTGCCATTGCCGAGAAGGTCGAGAAGCTCGAAGACCTGCCTGCGGCCTTCGCCAGGGCCAAGGCCGCCGATCGCAGCTACGTGATCGTTGTCGATATCGACGAGTACACGTGGACCGAAGGCGGAGCCTGGTGGGAAGTTGGTGTCCCCGAGGTCAGCGATAGGGAACAGGTGCGGGTGGCCCGGGCCTCGTCGGACGCTGAGAAGAAGCACCAGCGAGTAGGCGTGTAGTGGCCGCTGAGCTCGAAGGCAAGGTTGCGCTGTTGACCGGCGCCGGCAGCTATGTCGGCGCCGCCATCGCCGCCAAGCTCGTCGAAGCAGGAGCGCGGGTTGTCCTCGGCGGGCGTAGCGAGCAGAACGGCGCAGAGGCGGTTGCACCGCTGGGAGATGCGGCCGTCTTCGTTCGCTCGGATGTGACTAGCGACGATGACCTCGATGAGATGGTTGACACAGCCGTTTCCCGTTTCGGCGGTATTGACCACGTGGTTACCGCGGCGGCCGTTTTCGACTGTGGCATGTTGGAGACGACCAGGGAGAATTGGCGGCGCTCATTCGATGTCAATGTCATCGGTAACGCCATGTTGATCGAGAAGGCGATCCCCCACATGCGTGAGCGTGGCGGAGGATCGGTTGTCATCGTCGGGTCGATCTCCGGTAAACACTCGCAGCCGAATCGGATTGTCTATCCGACAACGAAGGCGGCGTTGCTGGGTCTGACCAGGAACATGGCGCACGCTCTTGCCCCGGACAACATCCGGGTGAACCTGATCACCCTCGGCTGGACCTGGAGCAGGAATATCGAGCGGCGTCGTGGTACCCGCGACGCAGCCGATGCGTTCGCTGCCGAGTTCCAGCTGATGGGACGCATGGTGGATCCGGAGGAAGCAGGCGACGCAGTCGTCTTCCTGTGCTCGGATCGATCGTCGGCAATGACCGGTGCCGACATGGCCGTCGACTGTGGCTACGACTCGGTCGGGCCCGAAGCGATGGGTCAGGCGTTTGAGAAGTACCCCTACACCTGATACTTGATCCGTTCTGGCGTCGATATGCGGAGTATTTGGCTGGATTCAGCGCCAAAACGGGATAGGAGACACGAATGAGTGAGTCGTTGTTCGATTTGGCGGTTTGTAGTGAGATGGTCTTTCTCGACCGCCCCATCGAAGAGAGGATCCGTCGGCTCGATGAGCTCGGATTCCTGGTCGAGATCTGGGATTGGACGGTCAAGGACATTGCCGCGCTGAAGGCAACCGGGGCGACGTTCTCTTCGATGACCGGATACATAAGGGGGACCCTCGCCGACGACGACGGCGCCGATGAGCTGTTGCGTACCGCGGCGGAGTCGATCCCTGTGGCGGTGGAGCTCGAATGCCCCCGGCTCAACCTGCACGGGACCGGGCTCGGCGAGGGTGGCCTCCCGGTGCAGCCCACCGACATCGTTACCGGCGAGATGTGGCTGAAAGCTCGGGACACTCTGGGCAGGATCGCAGAGCTGGGGGAGCGGGAGGGCGTCACGTTCTGTCTCGAGAACCTCAATCTCGCCGTCGATCACCCCGGGGTTCCTTTCGCCAAAGCTGCAGACACCATCGCCCTGGTGTCGGCGGTCGACTCGTCTGCACTCCGGCTCAACCTGGATCTCTATCACGCCCAGATCGGTGAAGGGAACCTCATCGAATTGGTGCGTGGCTGTGTCGATCTGATCGGCGAGGTGCAGGTGGCTGACGTCCCCGGTCGGTGTGAGCCGGGCACCGGCGAGATCAACTACCCGGGTGTCGCCGCAGCGATGTACGACGCGGGCTACCGCGGTGTCGTCGCCATGGAGGCGTGGGCATCCGCGGATTGGGAGGTTGCCGTCGAACGCTTCCGCGAGGCCTTCAGCCGGTAGCATCGCCGGTATGGAGATTGGGTGGCTGACGGCGTTCATCGATATGCCCGCGTCCGGGTTCGACGCCGGAACCCGGTTCTGGGTTGACGTCACCGGCTCGGAGTTGTCCCCGTTTCGCGGCTCGCACGACGAGTTCGCCACGCTTCTCCCACCGGACGGCGACCCCTACCTCCTGGTACAACGCATCGAAACCGGGACTGCCCGCGTCCACCTGGACCTGCACGTAGCGTCGATACCGGTGGCACGAGAGCGTGCGTTGCAGCTCGGCGCTGCGCTCGTCGCCGACTACGGATACGCGGTCATGTCGTCGCCTGCGGGTCTGACCTTCTGCCTCGTGACCCATCGTGGTGAGTCGGTACGGGCCTTGCCGCGCCCGGATCCGCCCCACCTCCTCGATCAGTTGAGTATTGATGTTCCCCGGGCCCGGTTCGAAAGCGAATGTCGATTCTGGGGTGATCTCACCGGTTGGGGGGTGCGCCCGGGGTCGCTCGACGAATTCGCCTACCTGCCCCGACCCGCCGGGATCCCGTACCGGGTCTTGTTGCAGCGGCTCGGAGCGGACGAACCGGGCACCATCGCGCGGGCTCATCTCGACATCGCATGCGGCGATCGTATCGACGAAGTCGCCGTGTTGCATGAGCAACTGGGTGCCGTCAGTCTGGGTCGCAGGAAGTATTGGGTGACCATGGAGGACCCGGTGGGTCTTCCATACTGTCTGACCCCGCGCGATCCGTGGACGGGACGGGTGCCCGGTTGACCACTGTTGGAGCGACGAGTCGATGCATGTCCCCTTCTGCTAGTGGAAGCATCCGTTTTGCTCCCACCTCCGAACCTCTTATGGCCATAGTTCCTGGCCTTCTCCAGCTCAAACGGCTTCCAACATGCGCGCTCTGCTCCTAATTCATCTTGCCGTCGCCCTGTGCCTGACGGTGTTCCGTCGTCCGTTGGGGCGGTGGGCGTTCCTGCTGGGCGCAGTAGGCCCGATGGCAGTCTTGTATTGGGCGGCTGCCAACGCTCGGGGCATCGTCGGTGGTACCCCTGTCGAGGAATCGGTCTCATGGGTCCCAAGCCTCGATCTGGCTCTCAGTTTTCGTGTCGACGGGTACGCATTGGTCTTCTTGCTCGTCGTCGCCGGCGCAGGGTTGCCGATCTTCCTCTACTCGAGTCGCTACTTCTCCCCGTCGCCACGGGCGACAACGTTCGCAGCCACAATGACCCTGTTTGCCGGTGCGATGATTGGTCTGGTCGGATCCGACCACCTGCTCTCCCTCTTCGTTTTCTGGGAGCTGACCACGATCGCCTCGTACCTTCTCATCGGCTTTGACGATCAGAAGGCGGCCGCCAGATCGGCTGCGCTCCACGCAGCGCTGGTAACCGGTGCCGGTGGGCTGGCGATGCTCGGCGGATTGGTGCTGTTGGCTGCCGAAGCAGGCACCTATTCGCTCTCGGAGATCATCGGCAGCCCGCCGTCTCAGTCCGGAGCCGTCACGCTGGCGTGGGCGCTGGTCCTGCTCGGCGCCGTGACCAAGTCGGCCCAGTTCCCCTTCCATGCATGGCTTCCCGGTGCCATGGCGGCTCCAACCCCGGCCAGCGCCTTTCTGCACTCGGCCACCATGGTCAAGGCCGGGATCTTTCTCGTAGGCCGGCTCGGCGGAGCGGCTTCGGCCACGACAGATTGGTGGCAGCCGGCGGTCCTCGCAATCGGCTTTACGACGATGGTGCTCGGAGGGTGGCGTGCCCTGCGGCAGAACGATCTGAAGCTGCTGCTTGCCTTCGGTACGCTTTCCCAGCTTGGGTTCATCTTTCTGCTGGTGGGCTCAGGAATCCCTGAGATGGTGTTTGGTGGTCTTGTTGTTCTCGTCGGCCATGCGCTCTTCAAGGCAACCCTGTTTCTCGTGGTCGGAACGATCGACCACGAGGTGGGCACCCGTGACCTGCGCCATCTCTCCGGACTGTCGCAATCGATGCCGATTCTCTTCGTGACAGCGCTGGCGGTTTCGCTGTCGATGGCCGCCTTGCCGCTAACTCTTGGCTTCGCCGCCAAGGAGGCTGCGTTTTATGGTCTGCTGAAGCAGAGCTGGCCTTTAGTCGCGGCTGCTGCTGTCGCTTCCGTGCTCACCGTTGCCTACACCGCACGGTTCCTGATCGGAGCATTCGGGAGACATGACCATGGTGCCGAGCCGGTCCGAGCCAACGTCGCGACACCACGCAACATGTTGTTGTGGGCCCCAGCCTCGCTGGCGGTGGTATCCGTGCTCCTGGGGCTGATGCCGGGCACACTCTTTGCGATTATCGATGAAGCGACCCGATCCGTGTCCGGTGCCATCGGTGCGGGAAAGCTCGCGCTATGGCCGGGTTGGGTTCCCGCTCTCGGCTGGTCGATGGCGTCGCTCACCGTCGGCGGGCTCCTGGCGTGGCGGTCCACCATTCTCGACAAAGCCACGGCGGCCGTAGGCGTGGCTGCCAGACGCTTCCCGACCGCCGAGGGCGCCTACCGGCGCTCGATCCCGGCGATGGTCACGTTTGCCGACAAGTCGAGCGGCATCCTTCAGAACGGATCCTTGCCCACCTACCTGGGCACGATTCTGTTGGTTGCTATTGGGGCTCCGACGGTTGCGGTCCTTGCCAATCAACCCCAATTCGAGATACCGCGAGCCGGAAGTCTCCTCGAGTGGCTCTTGGGATTGCTGATCGTCGGGTTTGCCGTCTCGCTGGCTTTCATTCGTCGTCGGTTTGCGGTTGTGATCCTGCTCGGAGGAGTCGGGTATGGGATCGCCGGGCTCTATTCCGTGCTGGGTGGCCCCGATCTGACGCTCACTCAACTCCTTGTCGAGACGCTCACCATTGCCCTCTTTGCCTTCGTGCTCCGACAACTACCCGCGGTCTTCGCAAAACCGGCGACGGCGCGGTTGCCACGGCTTGGTGTAGCCATGCTCGTCGGCGCGTTCATCTTTGGCGCCGGGCTCCTGGTCAATGCCGCCAGGACATCGGAGACCGTCTCCACAACGTACCTGGCAGAGGCTCTTCCCGAAGCCGGTGGCAGCAACGTGGTCAACGTCATTCTCGTTGACTTCAGAGGCTTTGACACGCTGGGTGAGATCACAGTGCTGGTGGCGGCGACACTGGGTGTGGCCGGGCTCGTGCTGCCCGTCATCCGGGCGAGGAGGCAGGCATGAACCCGCACCGTCCGTCTGGAATCCTCGAAGCCGGGGTCGTTGCCGTTTTCGGCCCGCTGCTGGTGTTCTCGATCTATCTGCTCTTCGCCGGCCACAACCAGCCGGGTGGCGGGTTCGCCGGTGGCCTGGTTGCCGGTGTCGCTGTTCTTCTCGTCTGGTCCGCAGGCGGCTTGGAGACGGTGAGGAGAGTCTTGCCTGTGCGTTCGAGCGCTCTGCTCGGCCTTGGCTTGCTGATCGCGGCAGCCACGGGCTTTGCTTCGCTCCTGCCGGGTCTCGGTTTTCTCGAGTCCGGATATGTCGAGTTCACCATCCCCGCTCTTGGCAAGGTCAAGCTCGTATCGGCGCTCTTCTTCGACATCGGCGTGTACCTGGTCGTTGTTGGGATGGCGCTCGGCCTGGTCCGGTCGCTTGGCGATGAGGGAAGAGTCGAGGACTCAGGAATATGAGCTTGATAACCCTCGCGGTCGCTGCCGTTCTGTTTGCAGTCGGAACCTATTTGATCCTGCAGCGCATGTTGTCACGGGTCATCATCGGGCTTGGCCTGCTCTCCCACGGTGCCAACCTGCTCATCATGCTCGCCGGATCTGGCCCTGCGGAACCTCCGGTGTTGGGGGTCGGATCCTCAGCCGGTTCCATCGCCGACCCGCTGCCGCAGGCGATGGTGCTGACCGCCATCGTCATTACGTTCGGCATCACAGCATTCCTGCTGGCGCTGGCGCTGCGCAGCTATTTGCTGACGGGCAGCGATGCGGTTGAAGACGACATCGAAGATCGGAGGGTGAGCCGCGCTCACAGGCCTGATGGGGATGAGTCGGCGGAAGCTTCCGCGGGAGTGACCTCATGAGTTGGTTGCTTCCAGCAGTAGTTGCCATCCCGGTGCTTGGCGCCGGTCTCACCGTCCTGGTCGGGCGGCGTCTGCTGCTACAACGACTGATCACCGTCGCCAGTGTCGGGTTCGTATTAGTGGCCGCGGTGTTGCTGCTGATCTCTGCCGACTCCGGGTCTCCCCAGGTGGCACAGATCGGCGGCTGGACGGCGCCGGCCGGGATCACGCTCGTCGCAGATCGATTTGCGGCCATCGTGCTCACGGTGTCGGCGGCCATGCTCGTTGTCGTCCTCGTGTACGCAATGTCGCAGCTGGGGAGAGACGCTCTTGACTGGTGGTTCCACGCCAAGTACCTCGTCCTCACGGCAGGTGTGGCGCTGTCGTTGGTCACGGGCGACCTGTTCAACCTCTTTGTCGGCTTTGAGATCATGCTCATCGCCAGCTACGTGCTGTTGACGGTCAGGGCGCAGCAGGACGAGGTCAGGGCGACCATGAGCTACGTCGTCATCAACCTGGTGGCCTCGTCGTTGTTCCTGGTCGCCATTGCCTTCGTCTACACCACAACCGGAACCCTCAACCTTGCCGATCTGTCTCGCGAGTTGGCCGACGTCGAACCTGCGGTTCGCTCGGGCCTCGGGCTGCTGATGCTGGTGGTCTTTGGCATCAAGGCTGCGATCTTCCCTCTCTTCATGTGGCTGCCCGATTCCTACCCAACGGCGCCGACGCCGGTCACCGCGGTGTTCGCAGGTCTGCTGACCAAGGTCGGTGTCTTCGTGGTTATCCGGACTCAAACACTCCTCTTCAGTCAAGAAGGCCCATCAGATCTGCTGCTGTTTGTAGCGGGTGCAACGATGCTGGTGGGTGTGCTCGGGGCTATCGCACAGAACGACATCAAGCGCATTCTCAGTTTCCATATCGTCAGCCAGATCGGCTACATGATCATGGGCCTCGGCTTCCTCTCCGTTGCCGGTTTGGCAGCGGCGATTCTCTACATCACCCATCACATAGTCGTCAAGACCGGGCTGTTTCTCGTCGGAGGGTTGGTCGAGGCCGAGCACGGCACCGGGGCGCTCGACCGTATCGGAGGGGTGCTGCATCGCAGGCCGGTGATTGCGGCGCTGTTCTTGCCTCTTGCCTTGAGTCTTGCCGGGATTCCTCCGTTCTCCGGGTTCGTTGCCAAGCTGTCGCTGCTCCAGGAGGGGATTGCATTGGACCGGTGGCTGATCGTTGCGGTGAGCCTCGTCGTCGGCCTGCTGACCCTGTTCTCGATGACGAAGATCTGGGGTGGCGTGTTTTGGGGTGAGCGTACCGAGGCTCAGGGTCACGCCTCCGGCGGCATGGTGGGAGCAACCGCGCTGGTCGTTGTTCTCAGTGTTTCGGTCGCTCTCTTCGCCGGCCCAATCGCCGGGCTTGCAGAGCGCGCTGCTTCAGATCTCCTCGACCCGGCTGTCTACAGCGGTCTAGTACTGGGGGATCGCTGATGGAAACGGTGATATCACTCGTGCAGATACTGCTCGCTCTAGCTGGTCTGCTTGCACTGTTTCGTGCGGTCCGCGGACCCAACCTAGTGGATCGGATCGTGGCACTCGACCTTGTTGTGTTGTTGCTTGCGGGGGGCATCGCGGCGCACGGAGCACGCACCGGTTCTGAGTTGTATGTCCCGGTTCTGGTGGTCGTCGCGCTGGTTGGGTTTGCGGGGACGGTCCTTGTCGCCAGGTTCATCGAGTGGAGGGACGTGCCATGACCATCGCCGACATTCTCGGGGCGAGCTTGATGCTGGCTGGTGCCGCGCTGTCCTTCCTGGCCGTGTTGGGGGTTGTCGGTTTTCCTACCGCCCTGGCCCGTATGCACGCGGCTACGAAGTCGGCGTCGCTCGGGTTGGCTCTGCTCGCCCTTGGTGCCGGCCTGGCGGCCGGGTCGCCGGGCTTGATCGGCATTGGTGCCCTGGTCGCCGTCTTCATGTTCATGACCGCTCCGATATCGGGGCACATGCTGGGGAGATCCGCCTATGCCGCCGGGCAGGTGACGGGCCTGGTTCATGACGACCTCGCCGCCGGCCCCGGACACTCCTTGCAGATTGCGTCGGGGGGCAGGCCACGGTCATCGATTCGGCGCCTTGCCTTGTTGGCAGCGGTCTGGTTGTTGCTCTGGCGTGACTCGAGCCCGGGCGTATGGTTGGCGGGCTTTGGGGTTGCATCCGTCGTCGAATCGATTCGTCGCTTTCCCGGGTTGCCGACGAGGGTTACCTTTCGTGGTCTCGCCTCCTTCTTGTCTCACTACGTGTGGACGGTGCTGGTGTCGAACATCCGGGTTGCCCGGGAGGTGATCACACCGAACAACGATCAGATCAGGGAAGCAATCGTTGCGGTCCCATTGCGCACCGACTCGATCGCAGCGGCGCTGTTGATCGCCAACGCAATCAGCTACGCACCCGGCTCGCTCTCTATCGAATTGACGCAGGATCCGCTCATTCTCTATGTGCATGTACTGCAGTTCGAGTCGGTGGCTGCGGTCCATCGAGACGTGGCGCGACTCGAGGAGCGTGTAGTCGCAGCGGTTGCCGGTCAGGCGGCGCCGATTTGGTAGACCGTGGTGCTACGGGTATTCGTGCTGGACCTGGTTGACGGGGTCGACGAGGGAGGCGGCGACCTCGCGGTCCCTCAGTGGCCCGGCAAGGGTGAGGCGTAACCCGTACCGGACCTGCATGGCCGGACAGTGTGCAACGGGGTTGGGGCCTGGTGTGACGTCGACGTGGATGGAGGTCTCGTCCGCGGTGACCCGGGAAACAGGTGCGTCCTGGCACGGCATCCCACCCCACGTGACAACGAGTTCGGTTGAGCCCGGAGTGGTCGTGTCCACGCCGAAATCTCCCGTGTAGCGGCCCGGTCGCTGGAGGAAGGTGTCACTCTCGTCGGGGTATCCGATGTACTCCCAGCCGGCAACCAGCCCCGATTCGTCGATGACCGTCGGACCCGACGCCCCTTCCGCCCAGCCGGGGGTTGTGATCGAATCACCACCGCACGAAGCCAGCAGCATGGCGAGGGCAATCGCGACCAAGAGCCTACGGGTCATCTCGCAATCCTACGGTCGTCCCGAATCTACGCCACTGCAGGGTGGTTGGAACGTTCCACTGTTCGATATACTGCTTGAGCTGACACCTCTGGAGGGACCATGGGCCGATTCGAGAACAAGGTCGCTTTGATCACCGGGAGTACCCAGGGGGTCGGCGAGGCAGTGGCGCGTGCAGGTTCGCCGCCGAGGGTGCCGTCGGAATCGTTGTCTGTGGTCGCAACCAACACCGTGGTCAAGCCGTGGCCGCAGCTCTGGAGGCGGCAGGTACGGATGCGCTCTTCGTCCCCGTCGAACTCGGTGATGCCGGAAGCTGCGCTGCCTTGCTTGCGGCGACCGACGAGAGATTTGGCCGTCTCGACGTTCTGGTCAACGCCGCTGCACTCACCCTGCGTGGCTCGATTGTTGACACGTCCGTCGATCTCTGGGACACCATGATGGGTGTCAACCTGCGAGCCCCGTTTCTCCTCATGCAAGGGGCCATCGCCATCATGCGTCGCGAGGGGTAACGGCGGATCGATTGTCAACGTTGGGTCGATTGTCTCTCACGGCGGCCCTCCCAACCTGATGCCATATTCGGTCTCGAAAGCAGGTCTTGCGGCGATGACCAGGAACATCGCGTACTCGGTGGCCTGGAATGGCATCCGAGTCAACTGCATCAACCCCGGCTGGATGGACACCCCGGGCGAGGACGACACCCAGCGACGCTTTGAAGGCGGAGGAGACGATTGGCTGGAGAAGGCCGAGGCATTCATGCCGTCGGGCCAACTCATCAAGACAGACGAGATCGCTGCGGCGATCGCCTTCATGGCCTCGGACGAGTCCGGGGTGATGAACGGCTCGGTGGTGGACTATGACCAGTCCATCGTCGGTGCAGGCGACTCTCCCGTTCCCACACGTGAGGACACACCTTGACCTACGACCTGATCACCGTCGGCCGGGTAAATATGGACCTGTTCTCCAGGGACATCGGGGTCGAGTTCGCCGATATCACCGGCTTCGACGCTGCGGTCGGAGGCAGCCCTACCAACATCGCCATCGGGACCAGTCGGCTCGGTCTCTCCACAGTCGCGTTCACCGCCGTAGGCGACGACACAGTCGGCGATTTCGTTATGCGGTATCTCCGGGATCAGGGGGTGGTGACCGACTTCGTCGCTACCAAGAAGGGCAAGCGCACGTCGCTGGCGCTGGTCGGGGTACAACCTCCGGATAAGTTCCCGCTCACGTTCTATCGCGACGATCCCGCCGACATCTACCTAACCATCGACGATGCAGTGGGGCTTCCCTTCGCCGATACGGACGCCGTACTGCTGTCGGGCAACGCCTTCAGCCGGGGCACCTGTGCCGACGCGGCGCGACGTGTCGCCGAGACCGCAGCGCACCATGAGTTGATCACCTACATGGACCTGGACCTACGGCCCTCCGACTGGTCGCACCCGCACGCCTTTGGGATGACCGTGCGCCCGGTCCTCCCGTGGGTCGACGTGCTGATCGGCACAGAAGAGGAGTTCTTTGCGTTGCTCGCCCCCGATCCCGGTCCCGTCGCCACCGGGGCGAAGGTCACCAGTGTCGATCGCGACTTGCTCGAGAAGCTCATATCCGTTTTGCTGGAGACAAGGACCGTGGAAACAGTCGTCGTCAAACGCGGCGCTGCCGGAGCGACGGTGCTCACCACCTCGGGGAGAGTCGAAGTTCCCGGCTTCAAAGTCGAGCCGGTGAATACGGTTGGTGCCGGAGATGCGTTTGCCTCCGGCCTCATTGCCAGACACGCCACGGGCGACGATTGGTATGAGGCATGCCGGTTCGCCAACGCCTGCGGGGCGATCGTGGTCACGAGACACGGATGCTCGGTGTCCTTCCCGACGATGGGCGAAGTCGCTGAGTTCGTTGAGTCGACAGGGGGCTGGTAATGGTTCATCACCTCGGCTCGCGGTCCGGGACCGGCTCGTTGCTAGAAGTCACACCCGAGCTGGCGGGTTGGCGGGTGCTCGACTTCTCGGTTGTCTCCCTTGCCGGTGGCGACATATGGAGCGTGGACACGGGAAACCGGGAAGTGGCGATCGTCCCTCAACAGGGGGCATTCACCGTCGTTGTGGGCGGCGAGACGTATGAGTTGGGACGGTCGAGCGTCTTTACCGAGATGGCTCCGGTTCTCTACATCCCCCCCGGGTCTGCGTTCACGGTCAGAACACCCGATCGCGCTGAGTTCGCCGTCGGTGGCGCACCCGCCGATGGGGTTTACCCGCTCCGCCTAATCAACCCGGATGAGATGAAAACCGAAGTGCGCGGTGGTGGGGGTGCCACCCGTCAGGTGAATCACATTCTGGCGCACCCGCTCCCTGCCGAGCGACTCATCCTCTACGAGGTGTATGTGCCGCGGGGCAAGTGGTCGGGATGGCCGCCACACTGTCACGACGGTTACGAGGGGTCACCGTATCTGGAGGAGACCTACTACTTCAGGTTCGATCCTCCCGACGGATGGGGGATGCACCGCAATTACCGGGTCGACACCGAGTTCGACGAGACGTTTGCCGTGGCCGACCAGGATGTGGTGATGGTGACCGAGGGCTTTCATTCCAGCGTTGCGTGCCCTGGAAGTCACATGTACTTCCTCAACTACCTGGCCGGTGACCCGGTGGGTGACGAGCGGGCCATCCCTCCTTTCTTCCAACCGGAGTACCGATGGATAGACGGGAACTGGGATCAGGATGCGATGGAGCTGCCGGCAGTGAGACCCCCTAGAGAATCAGGCAGGCCATGACTCTCCCGTCGATTACACCGGGCAAGATCCGAGGACTGTCGGCGACGTCGTCGTCACGGGGTGTCTTCTACGTGCTGGCCGTCGATCATCGTGATTCTCTGCGCGTCGCGATCGACCCCGAACGTCCCGATTCCATCCCGGCAGCCGCGCTCACCGCCGTCAAGCTTGATTTGATCCGCGAGATCGGGGAGTCCGCGACCGCGGTCATGCTCGACCCCGAGTACAGCGTTGCGCAAGCGATCGCGACCCGGTCTCTGTCCGGGCGTGTGGGCTTCATCGCGGCGCTGGAGGCACAGGGTTACCTCGGCGACCCGGCTGCGGTCCAGACGTTCCTGCTCGACGACTGGTCTGTGGAGAAGGCGAAGCGGACAGGCGCCGATGCGGTCAAGCTGCTGGTCCTCTACCGACCGGACGCCGGGGCAATAACCGACACTCAGGATGAGGTGATCAAGCAAGTCATCGATGCCTGTGCCCGGCACGACATCGCGATCTTCCTGGAGCCGCTCGCATACCCCCTCGCTGCGGACGGGGAGGACGACACAGACGCTGCGGCGGAGAGACGACGCCGTATTGTGATCGACAGCGTCCGCAGGCTGGGGGCCCTCGGTCCCGACATACTCAAGATTCAGTTTCCAGTGGATACTCAGCGCCAGCAGGATCGTGCGGTATGGAGGGATGCGTGCGCCGAACTGGACGATGCCGCACCGGTGCCATGGGTGCTGCTGTCTGCGGGTGACCCCTATGTGCTATTTCGCGATCAGGTGCACGTCGCATGTCAGTCGGGTGCGTCAGGTTTCCTGGCAGGTCGCGCCCTGTGGGGAGATTACGTCCTGGCAGAGCGGGCCGATCGTGCTCGTCTCATGGAGGAGAACGTTCTCCCACGATTCACCGAGCTGGCGGAGCTTGCCTCGGAGTACGGGCGGGACTGGGCGAGCCGGTATCAGATGCCGGACCCGGACGAGCGATGGTTCACGACCTATTGATCCGGGCAGCTTCAAATAGCCGCTCGATGATTCGTGTGTTGTGAATCGTCTCCTGAATGGGGTGAGGCGACGGTTCCCCGGCAAGGATGGCTCTGCTCATTGCGGTTGTCTGTAGCGTGTACTGATTGGCTGCTGGTATCGAGATCGTCTCGACACTCGAGGCGTGCGGGTGATGGCTGCCGCCTGATCCAATGCTGATGGTTGTCTCGAAGTCGGCCGGGCAGTTGAACGGATCAGCGACGGAGATCCATCCGTCGGTACCGTGCACTATGACTGAGTGGCGCGGCTCTTGTTCCATTGAGCACGTGAATGTCCCGGTGGCCGTGCCGTAGTCGAGAATTCCACTGAATGTCAGGTCGACCCCGCTGGTCGGGTCGAGCCGTGCCGCTGCCAGCACATGCTCGGGATTATCGCCCAGGAAGGTGCGGATGACATCTACGGCGTAGCAACCCACGTCGTACAGTGCTCCACCTCCGGAAGGCTCGGTATGGCGGAAGTCGGTTGGACGGGTCGATCGGAACGAGAACCATACGGCCACGTCGGTGATACGGCCGATGCGGCCGCTGGCAATGATGTCACGGGCCTGAACCCAGGCCGGGTGGAAGCGATACATGAAGGCCTCCATCACGATGACTCCGCGATCGGCGCAGTGATCCGCAAGCTCCTCTGCCTCCCCAACGGTCAGGGCGAGGGGCTTTTCACACAGGATGTGCTTGCCGGCATCAGCCGCTTGCGTGATCCACGATGCGTGTAGCTGGTTGGGGAGAGGCAGGTACACACAGTCGATGCGGTCATCGGCGAGAAGGGCTTCGTACGGGCTATATGCGGTCGGGATGGAGAAGTCGGTGGCGCAGCGGACCGCATTGTCTTTGTGACGGGAGGCAACGGCAAGAAGATTGACGGCTTCTGCCTCTTGGAGCGCCGGGATCATGTGCTGGCGCGCAATGAGCGCAGTTCCGAGTATTCCCCAGCCGAGCCGAGATTCTCCCATGAAGTTTGAGCCTAGCCTATGGAACGTTCCAAGGATTACTATGGTCAGCATCTTGGAGCGCCAATCATGAAACCACCAACAATCCTCGATGTAGCCGAGAGAGCCGGGGTATCGAAGTCCCTGGTCTCACTCGCCATGCGGGAGCCCGATCGGGTCAGCGAGGCCAGCCTTGTTGCGGTCATGGAGGCGGCGGAGGAGCTCGGATATCGGCCGAACGCTGCGGCGAGAAGTCTGGTTCAGCAGCGGTCTCATGTGGTCGGGGTGGTGCTGTCGGATCTGCACAACCCGTTCTTTGCAGACGTGGCCGAAGGCATCGAATCGGCCGCCCGTGGCGCCGGATATCAAACGATGTTGTCGTCCGGATATCTCGATCCTGAGCGGGAAAGGGCATCCCTCAACACGTTGCTCGAGCTGAGGGTGGATGCCCTCATCGTGATGGGCTCGATGCTCGAAATCGCTGACCTGGAGGAAGTTGCCGGGTCCGTTCCAGTTACCCTGGTCGGCCGTCACTGCGAATCCGGGTTGATCGACACGGTCGGCGTTGATGATGCCGCCGGCGCCGAGGAAGCAGTCGACTTCCTGATAGGTCTCGGTCACTCCCAAATCGTTCATATTCACGCAGGGAGTCATGCAGGGGCGCCACGCCGCCGGATGGGATATGAGCAGGCGATGACCAAGCACGGCCTGGAACGCAACATCCGCTCCGTACGTGGTGACTTCACAGAGGCCGGTGGGCGGAAAGCCATGATCGAGATCCTCGGGAGTGGGGATACCCCCACCGCGGTGTTCGCTCCCAACGACTTTTCCGCGCTTGGAGCGATGGATGCGATCGATTCGGCAGGGCTCCAGATCCCGGGTGACATTTCGCTCCTCGGGTACGACAATCTCACTATCGCCGGTTTGCCCCGGATCTCACTGACCACGGTGGGTCAACCAAAAGAGGAGCTCGGCGAGCAGGCGGTGCAGCTGGTTCTGGAGCGGCTGCGGGATGGGCGTCGAGCACCTCGACGAGTTGTAGTGCCGCCGTATCTGGTCTTGCGGTCCACGACCGGGCCACCGCGGACCGGTTGACCACAGGCAACCGGCAGTCACCGCCGACCGTCCCCACTACGCTCGCTGCGATGTTCCGCTACCTTCTCGCATGCACCCTCCTCACCCTGGCGCTGACCGGGTGCGGGCCCGGCGCTGGGGCGTCTACGTTCGATTCGATCGCTGAAGACGCCACGTTCGTCACCACTGTGGAAACGACACCAACCCGTACGGCGCCATCGACATCCGTTCCACTGCCTGATGTCCCAGAGGCAGTCGCGAGCTTCGGTACCGCCACACTTGCACTCGACGGCACCAACCTGCTGGTGGCGGTTGCCGACGACAGCGATGAGCGCCGGCAAGGGCTGATGGGCCTGGAGGACCTTGGAGATCTCGATGGGATGCTGTTTGTCTTCGGCGGTGACACAGAGTCGGGATTCTGGATGAAGAACACGCTGATCCCGCTCGACATTGCCTTCTTCAACGCCGAAGGTGTCTTCGTCGACGGATTCCGAATGGAGCCATGCACCGCCGATCCGTGCCCCACCTACCGGCCGGGTGGTTCGTACCGCTATGCACTGGAGATGCCTGCGGGCACAATGCCCGTGTCGGTTACACGCATCGAGATCGATCAGTAGGAGATGACTGTGTCAGAACGCAACATCGTGGCGATGGGTGGGGGCGGGTTCAGCTCCGGGAACTCGATGCTTGATCGGTATGCCCTCTCGCTCGTGAAGGCCGATCGTCCCAGGGTCTGTTTCATCCCGACTGCGAGTGGCGACGACATGGGCTATACCCTCATGTTCTACAAGGCGTACTCGGGCTACGGCTGTGACCCCTTTGTGCTGAACCTATTCCAGCGTGAGATCGAGGACATCGGCGCCTTCCTGTCGGGGATGGACATGGTCTACGTTGGTGGGGGTAACACGGCGAACATGCTGGCTGTCTGGAGGCTGCACGGCGTCGCCAAGGCGCTGGAAGAGGCGTGGCACGAAGGAGTCGTGCTCAGTGGCCTCAGCGCCGGCGCCAATTGCTGGTTTCAGTCGTCAACCACGGATTCCTACCTCGTCGGCCGGGCTGATCCGTTGCATGACGGCCTCGGCTTCGTTCCGGGCAGCTTCTGTCCCCACTACTCATCGGAGCCATCGCGGCGACCGGAGTACTTGAGCATGGTCGCCGGAGGTGTTCTTCCTTCCGGGTACGCATGTGAGGATGGGGCAGCGTTGCACTTTGTCGGTACGGAGTTGCATACCGCCGTCTCGGTTGACGGCGACGCCATGGCATACCGGGTGGAGCGTCTTGGCGAAGGTGTCTCTGAAGAGCCTCAACCTGTGATTACTCCGAGCTAGGAGGCTTCTTCCCATTGGTGTGTTCAGGAACAACGGAAGGCGCTACGCGGAGAAATTCAGACGATTCCTGTCGATTTCAGTGAACGACTTCGTAGACATGGTGTCGGAGACCTTCCGGCTTCAGAAAATGTCCCAGAAGGAGGGAAAGTAATGGCCCAGTATCTGCTCTCGGTATGGCATGACGATGACTATGTGGTCGATTTCAGCGGCGAGGACATGCAACGCATAGTCCCCCAGGTCGATACGTTCAACAACGATCTCCAGAGCGCAGGTGCGTTCGTGTTCGCCGGTGGACTGCATTCGGCCGCCTCGGCAACCGTTGTGCGAGCGAGCGGCGATGATGTATCGATGACCGATGGCCCCTTTGCCGAGTCGAAGGAGCAAATGGGTGGTTTCTGGGTCATAGAAGCACCGGATCTCGATGCTGCACTCGAGTGGGCACGGAGGGGTGCGGCCGCCTGCGAAGGCCCGGTAGAGGTGCGCCCGTTCGAGAGTGAGTGACCTAGAGGCAATCTTCCGGCGGGAGGCAGGCCGCTGCACCGCCACGCTGATCCGCATCCTCGGTGACATCGATCTCGCCGAGGATGCGGTTGCGGATGCCTTCGTGGTCGCGGCCGAGAAGTGGCCGGTGAGCGGGTTTCCGCCAAACCCCGGTGGCTGGATCACTACGACCGCTCGCAACCGTGCCATCGATCGGCTGCGGAGGGAATCCACGAGGACCGACCACTACATCGCAGCTCACCGACTCAGTGCAGACATGGAACACGAAGAACCCCCGGAGCAGATCGAGCTAGATGAGTTTGTCGAGGTCGTCCCCGACGATCTGCTCCGACTTATGTTCCTCTGCTGCCATCCCTCTCTTGGGGCCGATGCACAGGTTGCGCTCACCCTGCGTCTGGTGGGCGGGCTGTCAACACTCGAGATCGCCCGGGCGTTTCTTGTCCCCGAGGCGACGATGGCACAGCGCATCGTCAGGGCCAAGCGCAAGCTGCGCGACAACCGGGCCCCGTACCGGATACCTTCGGCGCGTCATCTCGCGGACCGGCTCGGTGCGGTCCTTGCCGCCATCTATCTCATCTTCACGGAGGGACACACTGCGACGGCGTCCGCCGAGCTGATTCGTCTGGATCTCTCAGAAGAGGCCATCCGCCTGGGGCGGGTGCTGGTCGAGCTGATGCCCGACGAGCCGGAGGCAGTGGGGCTATTGGCGCTGATGTTGCTCTCCGATGCACGCCGGCCCGCCCGGATTGCTGCCGACGGTGCGATGATCAGGCTCTCTGATCAAGACCGCACCCTATGGAATCGGGAGCTCATCACAGAAGGTCATCGGCTTGTTCGTGTCTGCCTACGTCGTAATCAACCCGGGCAGTTCCAGCTCCAGGCGGCCATTGCGGCCGTCCATGCCGACGCCACGACGGCTGAATCGACAGATTGGGCACAGGTTGTGGCGCTCTACGACCAGTTCTATGCCTTCCGGCCCAACGCCGTTGTCGCGATGAATAGGGCAATAGCGGTCGGCGAGCACCAGGGAGCGGCCGCCGGGCTCGAAGCGTTGGATGAGATCGAAGCCGGTTTGCTCGATGGCTATCAGCCGTTCCACGCGGCACGGGCCGATCTGCTTGCTCGAACGGGACTGACCGACGAGGCGCTTGCGGCGTACGAGCGAGCCATCGAGCTCTCCGCCAACCCCACCGAACGTCGTTTTCTGATGCGGCAGCGGGAACGCGTTGTCGGACAGTCCGGCGAAGGGTGCGCACCGGCGGAAATCTGAGGGTTTCCCGTGGCCGGGTCGTCTTGCGGCTAGACAACAAGGATGTATCAAACACCGACCGGATCCCTCCTGTAGTAGGTACCGGATGGCGCAGCGGGTAGGGGGAATGGGTCGTCCGGCTCCTCCCACTGTGCCGGGCGATAACACCATCGCCCGGCACAGCCAGCTTTCGCGATGTGGTCAAACCCTGTCGCCTTCGTTACACTCGCCTTTCGCACAACCCCTGCTCCCGGAGAGTCCGGGGGCCTGTTGCACGGCAACTGTCCACAGGAGGTCATATATTGCGTTCGTATGAGTTGATGATGATCCATCGTCCCGAGTTGACGGAGCCCGACGTACGGACTCTCGTCGGTGAAGTCGAGGGCGTGATCTCGAGCGCCGGCTCGGTAACCGGCACCGATTTCTGGGGCAAGCGTCGCTTCGCCTATGAGATCGACCACATTCACGAGGGTTTCTACTCAGTGATCGAATTTGAATCGGAAACCGAGATCGTTGAGACACTCGACCGCGCCCTTGGCCTGCACGATGCAGTCGTGCGTCACAAGATCACGAAAACCAGTTCGAAATAGCGGGAGAACCTGTCACACCCGCACTGCACACTGGGAACGAGTGCGCGGAAAGTAGAGAGATAAGTCATGAGAGATAACAGTGTGACCCTTGTCGGCAACCTGGTCGATGATCCCGAGCTTCGTTTTACGCCAAACGGTGTGGCGATGGCAAAGGTGCGCTTTGCCGTGAGCCGGCGCTACCAGGATCGCAACAACGAGTGGCAGGAAGAGACCAGCTTCTTTGGCGGAACCTGCTGGCGGGATATGGCCGAGAATGTCGCCGAGTCCCTTCAGAAGGGGATGCGGATCATTGTGGTCGGAAGCCTCGAGCAGCGTACCTGGGAGAACCAGGATGGCGAGAAGCGGTCCACCATCGAAATCCGCATCGATGACATTGGCCCCTCCGTTCGCTGGGCGACAGCGTCGGTCACCAGAACACCGCGTAGCGGTGGCAGCGGTGATTGGAGCGGCGGTGGCAGTGGCGGTGGCGCGGCTGTTCCCCCTGCCCCGGTTGCCCGCGACGACTACGGCCCCGATGAGGCCCCTTTCTAATCTCCCTTCCAACTTCCCCAGGAGGACAAAAACAATATGCCCCCAAATACACGTAAGAAGCGGCGTCGTCTCTCAGCAGCCGACGCCAGACGCCGCCCCAAGGTCTGCTATTTCTGCAAAGAGAAGATCCATCACATCGACTACAAAGATGTTGCGGTGCTCCGTAAGTACATGTCCGACCGTGGCAAGATCCGCGCCCGCAGGGTGACCGGGGCATGCCCCAAGCATCAGCGTGCACTCGCGGTGGCGATCAAGAATGCTCGCGAAATGGCGCTGCTGCCCTATATCTCACAGAGGGGCTAATGAACGTCATACTGACCAAGGACGTCGCCGAGCTCGGCGGCAAGGGCGACATCGTTGATGTCGCCGACGGATACGCACGAAACTACCTGCTGCCCAAGAAGCTGGCGACGAAGGCAACTTCCGGGGCTATCAAGCAGGCTGCCAGAGTTCGCCGGCAGAGGATCGAAATGGCGGCCAAGCTCAAGGGTGAGGCCGAGGACCTGGCCAGGAACCTCGTTGGTTCCCGGATCGTCATCGCTGCTCGCTCCGGAGATGAAGGCAAGCTGTTCGGTTCTGTCGGAAACCACGACGTGGCCGAAGCAGTCAAGAAGTTCAGTGGGATCGAGATCCCGAATTCGTATATCGAGATACCGGTAGCGATCAAGGAGATCGGGTTGCACGAGGTGACCATCAAGCCCCACGAAGAAGTGGAGTTCAGCGTCACGCTCGACGTGATCCCCGCGTAGCGTCCCACGGGGCAGATAGGAAAGACGCATGGCAGTGGGAATCGACGATCCTCGATCCGGTTCCCTCCGCGTGCCACCCAACAGCGTCGAGGCCGAGGAATCGGTCCTCGGCGCTGTTTTGCTCGATAGCGACGCGGCCAACGTTGCTATCGAGAAGCTTCAGTCGCAGGACTTCTACCGTCCGGCACATCAGGCGATCTTCGACGCCGTGCTGGAATTGTTCAATCGGAATGAGCCGGTTGATGCCGTCACCGTTGCCGAAGGGCTACGGCGGTCCGACATGCTCGAGCGCATCGGCGGCCTGAACTACCTGACCCAACTGATAGACACCGTCCCGGCAACCTCGAATATCGAGCACTACGCCGCGATTGTCGAGGAGCATTCGTTGCGGCGGAAGCTGCTCCGAGTCGGCGGTGACATCGGCAAGCTGGCGACCGAGGTCGATAGGCCGATCATTGAGGTCATCGACAAGGCCGAGCAGTCGGTATACGCGGTATCGGAAAAGAGAGTGGGCGAGGGTCTGGCGCCCATCGACCCTTTGCTTGGTCCGGCCATCGAGCGGGCAGAGGAGTTGCACCGCAACGGCATGGAGATCACCGGGTTGTCAACCGGGCTTCGTGATCTCGATCGCAAGCTTGCCGGTCTACACCCGGGAAACCTGATCATCATCGCCGGTCGGCCCGGTATGGGTAAGTCGACGCTGGCAATCAACATCGCACAGCATGTGGCGGTGCAAGGCGATCCCATCGCGATCTTCACCCTCGAGATGAGTCGCGAGGAGATCGTCTCCAGGATGCTCTGCTCCCAAGGCAGAATCGACTCACAGCGGCTCCGTACCGGAAGGCTCACCGAGGGCGATTTCTCCAAGCTGTCGAGTGCGGCCAACGTTCTCTACAAAAAGCCCATCTATGTCGACGACTCGGCGGGCCTCACCGTGACCGAGATCCGGGCGAAATGCCGCAGACTCAAACGTCGTAGTGGGCTGGGTCTGGTTGTTGTCGATTATCTCCAGTTGATGCATGGGTCTGGTGGTGAGAATCGCCAGCAGGAGATCGCCATCATCAGTCGCAGCCTGAAGAACCTGGCCAGGGAGCTCGACGTCCCCGTGATCGGTGCCTCCCAGCTAAACCGCTCACTGGAGCAGCGCGAGGACAAGCGTCCGAGGCTTGGAGATCTTCGCGAGAGCGGCTCCATCGAACAGGATGCCGACATTGTCCTGTTCATCTATCGCAACGAGTACTACCACCCCGAGGCGGTCGAGACCAAGGGCATTGCCGAGGTGGCTATAGCCAAGCATCGGCAGGGTTCTGTGGGGAGGGTTGATCTGACCTTCCTCCCCGAGTTCACGCTGTTCTCGGATATGGGGCGGGACACCCCGGTCATCTGACCGGCTAGCGGCGTCGTCGCGCACCCCGGCATGATCCACCGAATGCGGTGCTCAATCCCAGCACGAAGCCAAAGTCATACCAGTTCCCGCTGTTGTGAACCTCGTAGACACTCACAGTGTCTTTGAATAGCGAGAAGACGAAGGTGACCGGGGCGATCAAACCGTGCCATAACCCCAGCCAGAACCCCGCAAGATCTCCGTCCACACCAGGCATCCCGACTTCGGGGTTGGCGCCTGCCGAGCAGGCGCTGAGCAGGAGAACGAGGAGCAGGGCAAGTGGGAGAATTCGATGCAGTTTCACCGGTGACCTCCAGAAACGAACCTGACCCCAGGCTACCGGCAGGGCTGCCGCCGGCAACCGGCCATCTGTCACTTGTCGAGCTCCCCAGTCGTCTGGCGGCTCGTCGACGATCCACTCTCAATCTGTCACACGCGTCGCGTATTGTTGCGGTGTGGAACTCAGCACTGTCAACAGCACCGGTGGATGGCCGGCACTCATCGCTCAGGTGGGGCTTGTCGTCCTGGCCGGTTTTAGTCTCATCATGCTGGTGTCCTTTGGTGGACAGTTAGTGGTCGCTTCCGGCCTCCTGCCCGTCCAGTGGATGGTGGCGCGGTGGACCGACGGTTGGGTATCCAGGACATTCGCAGTGCTCGGTGGGCTCTTGCTCCTCGAAGTGGTTCCTCTCAGCGCAGTGGTGCTACTCGGGGACAGCTTGCCCGTGTGGCTCACCGGGCTCGCCGTCGCCATTGCCGGAGCTGCTGCGTTCTATCGGACTAGCCGGAGCGAGCGATGACATTCGACACTTCTACTATCGCCGCCGTCGGTGCGGACATCAGATCACTGGCTAAGGAGGCGGATGTGGCCGCGCCCCGCATGGCGGTGTGGAAGGCGTGGACCTCCAACGAGGGCATCGCCTCGTGGTGGGGCCCACCACAGTGCAACATCGACCTACGGATCGGTGGACCATTCGAGTTGTTTTTCCTCATGGAGGCGCCGGAAGGATTGCGAGGCTCCGAAGGATGTCGCGTGTTGGCCTATGTGCCCGGCGAGTCTTTCTCATTCACATGGAACGCACCACCGAATCTCGCTCTGCGTGAGACGAACACATGGGTGGTGTTGACATTCACGGAAATCGAGCACGGCACGCGGGTTCGTCTCGTGCATACCGGTTTTCTCACCGGCCCCGACTGGGACGACTACCTGAACTACTTCGAGGAAGCCTGGAGCCAAGTCCTCGACCGGCTGGTAGCTCACTGGAGTTGACCCAGCGTCGCGGGTGAGGTTTGACCGCTGGAATGGGATCCGAACCCGAGCGTGTTGGCTACAACGTGTCATGCATCCGCAAGAGGGGCCAACTCAGGCGAGGCAACCGCGGCTGCTGCCTGTTTGGCTCCCGCCAGGAGTGCGTCGCGAAGATCGCCACTCGAGACCCACGTCGCAGCGAAGCCGGCGAGAAAGGCATCACCGGCGCCATTGGTGTCGACAAGTTGCGGAGTGGGCGCTGCGTCGACGTTGACCCAACCGGCATCGGCACTGATACCGCTGGCGCCGTTCGTTCCATGTGTGGCTACAGCGACGGTGGCTCCCGCTGCGATTCGGCTTTCGAGGAAGCCACGCCAATCGGGATGAGCATGTGAGCTCATGAACAGAAAGTCGGCGGCTTCGATGAATTCTGCATGATGCGGATCCACTCCGTCGTAATCGTGAATATCGACCCAGATCGGCCGACCCAGATCGGCAAGGAGAGGGAGGAACTGACGACAATGGTTCATGATGGTCACCGCAATCACGTCGGCCTTTCTGGCGACCGGCCGTACCGCTTCAACGTCGATGGCGATCTCGTCGGAACCGGGATTGGCAAAGATGGAGATCCGCTCGCCCTGGGCATCCATCAGGTTGACGTGTCTCATCGTCCCTCTCGGATCGAGCTCGGTGAGCAGGTCGACGCCATGTTCCGCCATATAGGTGCGGATTCTGTCTCCAGGCTCATCGGCGCCGAGCAGCCCCCAGAGTGAGGACTGCGCCCCCAGGCTCTTGAAGTTCAGTGCCTTGCCTGCGCCGCTCGAGCCAACGGTGGTGTGGCTTCCGCTGGCAAATACGGTCTGTGGTCGGGGATCGGGAAACCGATCCAGATAGACCATCGTGTTCCATGCGATGCCCCCGAGGGCAAGGGTGTGCAGCGACATACCTTGACTGTACCGGGGTTGGCCTAGATTGGCAGCGTGCTCAGGGACGGGGGCGACCGTATCGGTCGAAATAGTCGGCCGTGCTCACCATCATCACGTGTTCGAGCAGGGCCTCGTCGATTCCCAGAGAGTTGAACTGGTCAAGGATCTCGTCGAGGTTCCCCATTCCGGCCGGGTAGTCGGTCCCCATCAGCGATCGGTCACGATGTTTGCCGAGAGCATCGATGAACAGCGCGGTCAACTCTGGATCGGATTGCATCCAGGCGAGCGACCCCGGGATGTTGGTCAGGTCCAGCCAGACTTGTGAGAACCGTTCGGCAAGCGAGAAGCCCCACTCCAGGTTGGGGAACCCAACGTGAGTAAGCACCACGGGGAGCTTCGGGTACTCAGCCAGCATTGTTTCCAATCCTGCACGGTCAAAGTCCTCGCCGTACCACTCGTCGTAGCCGGTGTGCACATAGATGGGCATTTCCCGGTCGTTCAAATACGAAAGAACGCCGGCAAGGCGCGGTGCCCACGGATAGAAGCTCTGCACCATTGGGTGGAACTTGAGCCCGGCCATCTCGTATCCCTCGACGGCTTCCTGGACAACGCCCAGCGGGTCGCGATCGTCGACGTGGACTCCACCAAACGGTGTGATCTCTGGGACACGTCTGGCCAGGGCCTGGCCCCACGAGTGAAGATGGCGAGCTTCGCCTGGACTGAGGGGAAAGAGCAGGTTCGCCCAGCGAACCGCTCCGGCTCTACGGAGATCGGCGACGGCCTGTTCGGCGGTGATGTCTACGGGCACTTTGAAGTCGAGGACTGCCCGGTGAATCCAGCGCATCAAGCCGCCCATGCGGTCGTCGGGGAATAGGTGAGTGTGACAATCAGAGAACGGTCGTGCCATGTCCTACGAGAATGCGGCCGTTTCGGGGCCGAAGCTAGAGGCCGTTCGTCACTTCTCCCGGTTGATGGGAAGCCGGATCGAGAACCGTGTACCGCGACCGGGAGCTGAGACGAAGTCGAGAGCGCCGTTATGTTGTTCGACGATTATCTGATGAGCCATGGTGAGACCCTGGCCGGAACCCACCCCGACCTCCTTCGTGGTGAAGAAGGGATCGAACACCTTCTCCTGGATCTCTTCGGGGATGCCGCCGCCACTGTCCTCGACCCAGATCTCTGCCTCTCCGTCAGCGATCTGTGTGCCCACCTTGACTTCGCCCTTATCGGCGTGTCCCTGCGCACCGATCGCTTGTGCCGCGTTGACGAGCAAGATCAGCAGCGTCTGTTGCAGCTGGCCACGGTTGGCGACGATGGGAGGGAGGTCTGGCGACAGCTCGGTGATTACATCGGCCACGTACTTCCATTCATTGCGGGACACAGTCAGCGTCGATTCCACGATTTCGTTCAGATCGACCGTGTCCATGGTCTCCGAGCCCGGGTGGGCAAACGCCTTGAGGGCCCGGACGATTTCCGCGACGCGCGCTGTTCCCTCGAGCGATTCGCCGGCCGCATCGGGGAGGTCGTCCAGCAACTCCTCAATGGCATGAAGCTGGTGGAACTCATCGAACGCGGCGATGGCTGTGGTCGCCACGTCGGACCCGCGGATTTCATCGATGGCAGCTTGTGCCGCACGGTAGGCCCGGGACACCAGCCCCAGGCTCTCTGCGAGGTAGGTGGTGTTGTCGGTGACAAACTGGATCGGTGTGTTGATCTCGTGGGCGACCCCGGCGGCGAGCTGCCCGATCGCTTCTAGCTTCTGGGATTGCAACAGTCGATCCTGGGTGCTGACCAGGTCCTCCAGAGTTGCCTCGAGCTCCTGACCAGCCCTTTCAGCGTCGTTGCGGGCGGCACGTAGTGCTTCTTCGGTCCGTTTCTGCGCAGTGACGTCCATCGAAATGCCAAAGGTGCCGATGATGTCTCCGTCATCGGCATGCAGTGGCAGTTTCACGGTCGAGACCCAAGCTCTTCTGCCGTTGGCCCAAACCTCTTCTTCGACACAGTCGATCATGTCGACGGCGGCTTCGAGCATGCGGGTCTCGTCAGCGGCGGCCTTTGTGGCGTGACTCACATCGAAGAAATCGCGGTCGTGACGACCGACGATCTCATCGAGGCTGGTGCAGCCAAGACGTTCGTAGAGACCGCGACTTGCCAGGAGAAACCTCCCGTCGCGATCCTTGAAGTAGATCGACACCGGGATTCTGTCGAGCAACGCCATGAGGAGCGCCCGCCCGGAGTATGTCTGTTCGCCGTTGTCGGACTTGATCGTGTAGGGCACCGGTCCCGCCTGCTGCTATCGGTTCCCTGTCGGCCCCACGCGTTGGGGATTGAGCACAATTGCACATTGCGGTGTAGGGACTTAGTATGGAACCCGATCAAAGCCGTCGACCTAGAGAGGGGTTATGGCAAATATCACGATGAAGGACCTGGGCAAGATCTACCCGGACGGACCCGCGCCGTCGGTGATGTTGACCTCGACATCAAGGATGGCGAGTTCCTCGTCCTCGTGGGTCCGTCCGGTTGCGGTAAGTCCACCATCCTGCGGATGATTGCCGGTCTCGAAGAGATCTCCGAAGGTGAGATGTACATCGGCGAGACGCTCGTCAATGACGTCCAGCCGAAGGACCGCGACATCGCGATGGTGTTCCAGAACTATGCCCTGTATCCGCACATGACGGTGTACGACAACATGGCATTCGGTCTGAAACTGCGCAAGATGGACAAGGAAGACATCGATCGGCGCGTCAAGGAAGCCGCGGCGGTCCTCGAGATACCGAGTTCCTCGATCGCAAGCCGAAGGCACTTTCGGGTGGCCAGCGGCAGCGTGTCGCCATGGGTCGTGCCATTGTCCGGGAGCCGAAGGCCTTCCTCATGGATGAGCCGCTATCGAACCTGGACGCCAAGTTGCGTGTGCAGATGCGCACCGAACTGAGTGAGCTGCACAGCCGTCTCAAGACGACCACGGTCTATGTGACTCACGACCAGATCGAAGCTATGACTCTCGGTCACCGTGTCGCGGTGCTCAAGCCGGTGAGCGCAGCACGTCCCGACAACCTTCAGCAGGTTGCCTCTCCGACGGAGCTCTACTCGAATCCGGTCAACATGTTTGTTGCCGGTTTCATCGGCAGCCCTGCCATGAACATGGTCAATGCGACGCTCGAGTCTGATGCCACCGGGATGTACGTCAAGTTTGGCCCGGAGCGACTCCTTGTCGATCCCGTTGCCATCGAACGCCATCCCGGTATCCAGGACTGGATGGGCAAACCGCTCGTCATGGGAATCCGGCCCGGCAACTTCGAGGCGACGTCGATTACAGGGCCCGCTCCCGATCGCACGATCACTGCCACGGTCACGGTTGCCGAGATTCTGGGTTCCGAGACATATGTGCACTTCGAGCTTCCGTTGGCACCGGTCGTGACTCCCGACATCGAGGAGTTGCTCGCTGACACCGGTGCCGGTGTCGAATCGCTTGGCAACACGACCAAGTTCACCGCACGGGTCAGCTCAGATGTACAGGTGTCACTGGGACAAGAGATCACAGTGACAGTCGACTCTGCAAAGATGCATTTCTTCGATCCAAGCACCGGGACGAGGGTCGGCGCAAAGTCCTAGCAAGCAAATAGCACGCGAAACGGCGCCCGATCCTCGGGCGCCGTTTCCTTGTGGAAGGGCCATCGATGGCTTCCAACCCGGGTCTGCGCCAACGCGGCAAGACCCTGCATCAAGAGACCCGGCGCAATAATCGGCGATTGCTGCTGCAGACCATCTTTGATATCGGTCCGGTCAGCCGGGCTGAGTTAGCGCGTACCACCGGTCTCGGCCGGGCAACGGTCTCTGAGATCGCCGGCGATCTGATCGCACAGGGTCTCGTAGCCGAATCCGGGACCGGGCAGTCGACTGGTGGAAAGCCACCAACCATGATCGAGCTGGACCCTGCAGGCCGTGTCACTATGGCCGTTGATCTTTCCCGCCATCCCGCCGAAGCGGTACTACTGGATCTGCGCGGCCGGATTGTCGCAAGGGCATCCGGGAAGACGCTGGCCCCGACGGGCAGGGTGGCGTTGCAGGAGGTTCATCGTCTCATCGCAGAGCTGATGGGCAGATCGCGTTCGCCTGCGCTCGGCCTGGGCATCGGGGTGCCGGGGACGGTAGATGTCGGGGGTCTGATCGTTGCTGCGCCTCAGCTCGATTGGTTCGATACTCCATTGCGTGGCGAGCTCGAAGACATCTATGGGATTCCGGCGTACATCGTCGGCGACGCCGAGGCGGCAGTCCTCGGCGAGGTCGGCCGAACCGGCACAGACCCGGCTGGCCGGGTGGTGTATGTGAAGGTCGATGACCGCATAGCGGTTGGGATGATCACTAGCGACCATCTCAATCGGACTCCCAACCATGGTGGTGATCTCACCCATCTGCCGCGTGCCGGGATGGAGAGACCTATGCGAGTGTGGCGAGAGAGGTTGTCTCAGTACCCGCGTATCCATGATCAAGATACTGGGTCCCGACTATCTCGATATGAGCACTGAAGGCAGAACCCACCTGGCAGTTGAGACGGCACCGCGAATAGACAAAGCCGCCGAATACCTCGGGCGGGCGATAGCGCCGCTCGTGGCCGGGTTTGATGCAGACCAGGTGATTATCGGAGGGCAGATGGGAGAGTGGGTGTCGGTGATCGGTCATGTCGCCAGGGGGATTGAGGCGCAGGCAGGATGGTCGCCCGAGGTCACGGCCACCAGACTCGGCGCATCCGCTGTGGTGCTCGGCGCCGGCGCCATGGTCTTGAGTGGTGAGCTCGGCGTGGTTTGGGGGTGAAGGCTTGTTCGCCGACGGCGAACAAGGACGCAGTTTCCTTGGAAACTGCGGCTCGGTGGTCTGGCGGGATGTGGGCGGGGCTTCTCTCGGAGCATAGGCAGGAACAAAATGCAGCCCCCCGAGGGGGGCTGCATTTGCGCAATACCCCGGACAGTCGCTCTGAGGAGGAGTCGGAGGGAAGGGGACCTCCGTTTGGTCGTTCCGGTGGAGTGGAACTGACCGTCCAGGTTATGTACTTGCTATATCGGCACATATGCCCTGTTAGAAAAGGACCATATTGAGAATGGTGCTAGTGGCTAGTGAGGTGGCAGGTTGGCCGCATGGGTGTGCTCGGGAACTCCCTTCCCGACTGCATTGCATTACGCTATGCTTATTGCATGACACAGCTTGTTGCCCGTATCGACACCGACCTCGCCAAGAGCATCGACCAGCTCGTCGCCGAGGGAGTCGTTGAGTCCCGTTCCGACGCCGTCCGCAAGGGCCTCCAAGCGCTGATCGAACAGACCCGCCGTCGTCGTACGGCCGAAGCGATCGTCTCCGGCTACACCCTCCACCCCCAGGGTGAAACCGAAGTGGCTTGGGCTGACCGGGCCACCGTGCAGATGATTGCCGAAGAGCCGTGGTAACGCCGCGCCAGGGTGACATCTGGTGGGCCGAAGCAGAGGACAAACGCCGGCCCGTCCTGGTTGTGACTCGCTCCGAGGCGGTCCCGGTGCTCAACTGGATCCTGGTGGCACCGATCAGCCGAAGCATTCGGGGGATCCCCACGGAGATACCGCTCGATCAAGAGCACGGTGTCGACGTGCCGTGCGCGGCATCGTTCGACAACCTCCAGCCGATCCGCAGGACCTTCCTCACCGACCGGATCGGGTCGCTGCCGTTTCCCCGCCAGGAGATCTGCCGAACCCTCGCCGCGATGGCCGACTGCTGACGATAACGGGCGGGGCGGGTGTGAGGGGGTCGATAGGTCCGGAGTCAGGCTTGCCGGACGCTTCCCGGCACCCGAATGTCACCTAGCTTCGCTCAGCTATCGCCAGGTGTGACCACAATCGAAGTTGCCGGCACCGGCCCATCCCAACAGGCTCCATCCCGGCTTCCGAGCTGTGCATCTGGCCGATAGTCCGCGCTGCTAGGGGAGGTCGCCAATGGCGGTCTCTACCTCTGTTACGAGTGCCTCGAAGCGGGCTCGGCTCTCGACCGCGCTCGAGTGGACAGCGTAGAGCCGCCACATGTAGCCTCGCTGGACCCATTGGGCAGCCCACTGCGAAGCGCGTGGTACGTAGCCCTCGATGAGGGATCGATCAACCGAGATTGAGGCCGGCTCATCCCACTGCGCTGCCGCGCCGCGCATCATCATTTTGATCTGTGTGTCGCCGCCGAGGACGCTCGCATTGTCGGCATATCCGAAGGTGAAATCGTCGGTGTTGACTCCACAATGGCCTTGCCCGCGGTTTTCGACGTCGTCGATCGGGATGTCGAGCAGGTCGGCAATGAATGCCTGTTCGAGCGGTGCGTTCAACAGTGGTTCGTCGGGGATGACAATCGAGTCGTTGGACGCGATCGGGACCGAGGCGACGATTTCGACCAGTCTGGAGTCGTTGAGGCCCGTGCTGGTGTAGACGATCCCTGTGCCGTCGAAAAGGATGGCAACGGAGTGGCCGCTGCCCTCCATCCAACGGACACCGGCCGTGCCAGTCGAGGTAGTTCCCCAGATCGGTTCGTCGGGTCGGCTGACAGTGATGGTCGGCGTGGCGGAGCTGGGATTGCACAACACGACATCTTCATCAGAAGCGCACACCTCGAAGCCCTCAGGTGCGAGAGTCGGCAGGTTCAGCAGCTCAGGTTCGGTGACGAAAGGAACCAGGGCCACGTTAGGTGCGGCCGTGGTCGTCGTGGACGATGTAGCGGTGGTCGAAGCCGCATCGGAATCGCCTCCGCCTGCGAACCACCACACGACGCCAAAGCCGATGACCAGCGCTATCACGCCGATGACGACGGGCCACAGCCATCTGGGCATCGGACGCCGAGCGGTGACATCATCTTCGGGCAGAGTCCTGAGCGGGTCAGTCACGATACCTCCACGCCATGTCGAGGCTAACCCCTATGGTCCGGCCTGAGCGCGTAACGCCCCGATCACCTCGTGCGCGAGAGCAGGCACTACTCGGCTCGGGAGCGTATGGGGCGTGCTAGAAATGGCTCCTGGATGTTGTTCGGTT
The DNA here is from genome assembly GCA_963731695.1 of uncultured bacterium. Lineage (GTDB taxonomy): Bacteria > Actinomycetota > Acidimicrobiia > Spongiisociales > UBA5794 > JAAETI01. The sequence goes on from CAVSWM010000008.1 coordinate 175,608, forward strand.
GGCCGTGCGACGTGATTGGGAAGGGAAGCGGCCGCGCCCCTGGTGCGACCCGGTTGAGCCTATGTCGGCACGTCGTACGATCGCCGTCCTCTCTCTGGTGACCCTCGCCACCGCATGGGGCGCCATACCGCTGATCGTGCGTGGGGACATCACCTGGCAGAGCCTCGTCGCCGGGAGGGTATGGCTGGGAGCGCTGACGATGCTGACCGTCATGGCAGTATCCGGGCGGCTACGGCTTCCCGCGACTCACCGTCGCCAGGTAGTGATCGCGGGTGTGTTGCTTGCCGTTCATTGGGCAACGTTCTTCTGGGCAATCAAACTGGTCACCGTCGCCGTGGTGCTCTCCGTCGTCTATCTGGGCATGGTCGGTGCTGCCGTCCTCGCTCCCCGGGTTCTCGGCGAGACGGTGTCCCCTCGCGTATACGGAGCGCTGGGAACCGCGTTTGCCGGCGTGGTCATCGTCGTGGCGTTCGATCGCGTTGAGCCGGGAGGTGCGGCAACCTCGATTGCGGGGCTGGGGATCGCTCTGGTTTCGGCGGCGACCGTTGCCGGGTTGATGCTGGTGTCCAAGATCGTGGTGGGCGTGGTCGGACCCCTGGCGGTCACGACCGGAGAGCTGATGGTGGCCGCTCTAGTTCTCTCTCCCTGGCTCCCCGGCGCCGCCCGCGCCACCATTGACCATCCGGTCTCGATGCTGACACTCGGCGTTGTGATCACCGGGTTCGGATTCCTCGTGTACTGGAGCTCGATGAGGGAGCTTCCCCTGGCAGTTGTCAGTGTCCTCATGCACATCGAGCCCGCCTCGGCTGTTGTGCTCGCTCTTCTGTTTCTCGATGAGAATCCCGTCATTTGGCAGTGGCTCGGGATAGGGTTGGTCATCGCCGGGGGTCTGCTGGCTGCTCGTGACGGCGCTGAGGAGGAGGTGCTTGGTGCTCCAGCCAATCTTTGAGGTTTGCAATCTCGGTATCGCAGTGAACGATCTCGAGGCCGCCAGGCTGCGTCCCGAAATGCGGGTCTCCGTGGAGCCGTACGGCCCTGTGCTTCCCTACGGTTGGGTGGAAGCCATCGCAGACGTGAGCTTCTCGGTCTCTCCGGGAGAAGTGCTGGCGATCGTCGGTGAGTCGGGATCCGGCAAGACACTGTCGGTGATGGGCGGTCTCGGCCTGCTTGCCGCCGGGGCACGGGTGACCAGGGGAGAGGTCTATTTCGACGGGACCCGTATCCGCCCTACCGCCACCGAGGAACGCCGTGATGCCAAGCGTCGCCCCAGGCGCAGACGCCCCAAGCGAGAGCGCTTCCTGGAAGAGCTACTCGATGACGACTGGCGCCACATCATGGGAACCGAGGTGGGTGTTCTCTTCCAAAACGCCATCGGTGGTTGGAACCCGGTCGAGATCATCGGGGAACAAGCCGGCGAAGCACTCGATGAGCACACCGACCTGTCTTTGCACGAGATCCAGGAGCGGGTTCTCGATGCACTCGGGGAGGTGAAGTTACCGCGGGAGTCGAAATACCTCTCGTTCCCCAATCAGCTGAGCCGCGGCCAGGCGCAGCGGGCCATGCTCGCAGCCGCTCTCGTCAAGGCACCGCGCCTGCTGGTAGCCGACGAGCCGCTGACGGGTCTTGATGCCGGTGTGGCGGCGTCGATCTCGAGCCTCATTCGCGACATGCAGCAGAAGCGGGGCATGGCAATGATCTTCGTTACCCACGACCTCGCTCAGGTCGCCTCGATGGCCTCACGCGTGGCGATCATGTATGGAGGCCGAATCGTCGAGATCGGCCCCGTCGACAGAGTGTTCCGCTCACCACAGCATCCATACACAGAGGGTCTGCTCGGGGCCTTGCCGCGGCCGGGGATGTCCCGTCTCCGCCCGATCGAAGGCGATGTGCCCAAGATCACCGACGTCCCCGCGAACACGTGCCCTCTTGTCCCCCGCTGCCCGTACGCGGTACCAGGGTGTTCGGATCAGATGCCACCATTGATGGCTTCATCGACGGGTGAGGTTGCATGCATTCGTGCATCCGAGCTCGAGCTCCAGGGTGTCTGAGCCAGATCAGAGATGCCGATGTGATGACTAAGGTGAAGCCTCGTCCGGAGGCAAGGGACACTGAGTTGTGAAGCTCGTCACCTATATGGGGCTCGTTGGGCGTCGCCTATGGGCCAAGCGGGGCATCCTGCTTGGCTCGCTGCTGGGTTCGACGCTCGTTATCGCTTTGCTCGTCGTAGTACCTCTTTACCAGGACTCAGTAAAGGCCGTCGATCTGCGGTTTTCGATGCAGAGTGCCCTCGCCGACGAGGTCGACTTCAACGTCGCAGTCCAGACCAACAACTATATGGCCGCCGAGGCAACGGCCAATCGCGACCTGGTCGCTGATCTCCAGTCCTCGATCATCTCCAGCTGGTACCCGACCTACGTTGAGCGCACCCAGACCCGCGAGTTCGTTGTCATCCCCACAGGTGGGGCGGTTGATTGGATAGGTCGCGGGGAACAGTGGAAGGAGGAGAAAGCCGCCATCGAGTTGGCCAACTCCAAGCTCGACCCGACCGAGGAACCCGAGGAGGTGCCCAGCCCGCCATACCCAACGCCACCGCAAGAGGCACTACAGGTTCGGCTATTCACCAGCCCCGAAGTCGAGGAGCACCTCGAACTAATCGACGGGGAGTGGCCCGGCACGCTGCTGGAGGCTCCTGAGGGGGACAGCGCGGCACCGCTACCGATCGTCGTCGGACAGGATGTGGCCACCCTCACCCAACTCGGCGTCGGCGACGTCTTTGTGATGAAGCCGTTCTCGGGTGTGCCGAGCGTGTTTGAACTCGTAGAGATCGCGGGGATCGTTGCCCCTGTCGACGGCGGCGAGAAGATCTGGGGACTGGATGATCCGATGCGGATGGTGTACCTCTCTCAGGAGAACTTCGACGCGTGGACGTCGCCGGTCCCGATTGCTGCCGTGCAAGATCCATGGCTACGCAGTACGCGCGGCCTCCCCAATCTGACTACGTCTCAGCGTTGGGTCATCGACTTCGACCCGAGCACCCTCGAGTTCGAGGACGTGGCGGCGGTACGGGGTGCGATAGGAGCGTTCCGGGCTCAGATGAGCCAGGACAGCGACGGCAGGCTCGCCGCACAAACCCAGCTGGGCATCCTGCTCGACGAGTTTGACGTGCGCTCGGTCACTGTCGGTGGTCCGATTCTGGCGATCCTGGCCCTGGTCGTCGGCGGGGCGCTCTACTTCCTCATCTACACGTCGGCGCTGACTCTGGAGCGGGAAGGACCCGAGATAGCCCTGCTGAAGACCCGTGGTGCCAGCACCTGGCAGACCACCGGCATTCACCTGGCGCAATCTGCGGTTGTAGCTGCCATTGCTGCTCTTGCAGCCCCGTCCGTCGCACGATTGCTAGTAGGGATCACCGGGAGAGTGCCACCTCTGTCCGACCTCACCGGTGGCGAGCCGCTCCAGGTATCGCAGGTGGCGTCCATTACGCCCTATGTGATTGGCGGCGCCATTGCCACCTTCCTGTCGATGGGACTTGCGATTGTCTCATTTGCTCGACGTCCGGTCCTGGAGTTGCGGTCGCTCGAAGCGAGGCCGGCGGGGAACTCGGTGTGGCAGCGCTACAACCTCGATCTTTTTGCCATTGCTCTCTCGCTTGTGATTCTCTTCCAGTTGGTGCAGCGAGGATTTATCAACACCACCGGCGGTGAGGTCAAGCTCGATGCCCTGGCCGTGGTATTCCCGGTGTTGTTGCTGTTCACCGGGGCGCTTGTCCTGTTGCGGATCCTGCCGTGGCTGTTGCGAGCGGTCGGGTGGGCTATGACCAAGGCTCGCGGATTGTCGCTGGCACTTCCCGGCTGGCACCTGGGACGTAACCCGATCCCTTACGGCCGTCTGGCGCTGTTGGTGTGGCTGACGACCGGGCTCGGAGCATTCGCCCTCACCTACGCCGGGACTCTGGACCAGTCGTTCCAGGACCGGGCCGCGTTTGTCTCCGGTAGCGACGTCCGGGTCATTGCCGAAGAAGCCGGATACCTCCAGGTCCCCGAGGGTGACATCGGGGCTGCAGTATTCCGAACCGACGGCGCCCCCCGGCAAAGCAACCGCCGTGCCGAGGTCCTGGCGATTCGACCTGATGACTTCTCGTCGGTAGTGAAATGGAGATCGGACTTCGGGGCCGACGACCCCCAAGAGGTCTTCTCTCCGTTGCGACCAGGCGGTGTTGCCCCCGACCTCGGTATCGAGCTTCCGGCAGACGCCACACGGCTGCTGATCGACGGTGTTGTTGTCCCCCTGAGTTGGCAGGAGCAGGACAAACTGGACACAGACAAGCCCGACGCCAGCTTGCGCATGATGATGAGGGCGTTTGACGCAGACGGACGTGCCTGGACGATCCAAGCCGACAAGGATTTCACCGATTCGGAGTGGTCGACCGTCGAATTCGATCTCACCAAGGGCCTCAACGACTACGTGTCAGACCCGGTTCCGCCGCTTACGATTCATGCGCTCTGGGTCGAGCGCTCCCATCCATTCGGTAACACCGTGCTCAACGGCGAGTCCATGTTGATTCGCAACTACCGGGTCGTCGGGGATACCGAGAGCCCGATCAGTCTCGATGATCTCGAGGTCACCAACGATCTCGTGGTTCGACCCGACGTGCCGGCGTCCTACGCTGCTGATGCCTACTACGACGAAGTGCCTGATGGCGTAGAGGAACCAGACAGCGCAACTATCGAACGGTCTTCGCTCTACGCAGACGGGACGGCGACCCTATGGGCCGGTCCCGGGGTCCGTACCAGTCTCGATCGGGACGTCCCGGCGCTTCGTGCTCCATTGGACGATCTCGAGGTGCTCATCGACCACGAATTGGCATCCATTGCCGGTCTCGAGGTCGGTGACGAGTCGCCATTCTCGATCGGATCAGAGCTATACAACGGTGAAGTGGTTGGTTTCCTAGGCCGTGTCCCGGCCATGGTGGACAAGCGACGCGAGGGTCGCATGATCGTGGACCTGGATGCCCTCAACGGATGGATCAACGGCACTCCGACCTGGAGTTTCGAAAGCGCCCTTGCCCGGGTGCAGGCTCCTCAGGAGATGTGGGTCAAGACGTCAGACACCGACGCGACGGTGCGGCTCATCAACGCACAGTTCAAGCCGGGAGACGAGGCCGACGAGATCATCACACTCAAGGAGTCGGAAGGAGAGTTCTCGAGCCGTCCGGTGCAGGTGGGTCTGGTTGCAGTTCTGTTCGTCGGCGCCGCGGTCTCGGTGGCGCTTGCGCTTGCCGGTGTCACCGGATATGTCCTGCTGGCAGTGGCCAGGCGAGCCCGGGAAATGGGGGTGCTGCGTGCGCTTGGCTTCCCACGTCGCGGCGTTGCGGCAACATTCACGGTCGAGCAGATCGCCGTGCTCGGTCTTGGTGCCGTCATCGGAACCTACGGTGGGATTGCCCTCATGTGGGCGATGCTGCCTTTCCTCCAGTTGGGTGAGACGGCGACCGACATCGAGCCGCCGATACTCATCTCCGTGCATTGGGGAGTTCTTCTCGCCTACATCGGTGTGGTGAGCGTGATGCTTGTGTTCTCGGTCATCTGGGCCACCCGACGGGTGTCTACCCGCCGTATGAGCGAGGTGCTACGGGAGGTGAATCGCTGATGACTCTCATCATCGAATGTGACAATCTCATCAAGATTCACAAGCAGGGAAACCTGGAGGTTGTCGCTCTCCAGGGTCTCGACTTCTCGATGAAAAAGGGAGACTTCATCTCGATTGTCGGGAAATCCGGAGCCGGCAAGTCCACGCTGCTGCAGATCCTCGCCGGTCTGGAGACACCTTCTGCCGGCCAGGTAGAAGTGGCCGGTGTCGATCTGACAGACCTGACCCCGAAACAGCGAGTCAACTACTACCGCCGCGGCGTTGGCTTCCTTTGGCAAGACTTCACCCGGAATCTGTTGCCATATCTGAAGGCGATTCAGAACATAGAGCTGCCGATGTTGCTTGCCGGGGTTCCCACACGCCGCCGTAAGAAACGGGCGCTGGCGCTGCTGGAGGCTGTCGGTATGCGCAGCAGCGCGTACTCGCGTGTCCATACGTTGTCGGGCGGTGAGCAGCAGCGGTTGGCCCTCTGTGTCGCGCTGTCGCTTGGTCCCCAGTTGTTGCTCGCTGATGAGCCGACCGGTGAGCTGGACACGGAGACGTCGCTTGGCATATACGAGCTGTTGCGCAGGATGTCACACGAGGGTGGGCTCAGCGTTCTTGTTGTCACTCACGATGTCGCCCTTGCGCAGCGAACGGACCGTGTGGTTCGTCTGGCCGATGGGCGAATGGCAACGCAGGGAAGGTTCGAGACCCACGAACTGCTTGCGATCGACCGGCGAGGCATGGTCCAGATACCTCGGGAGCTGCTGATCGCGGCCGGGATTGACAATGAGGTGCAGGCCAGGGTGGTTGATGAAGGCATCCTGCTTGAGCCATCGGGAGGCCATGATGGCGATTGAGCTAAGAGGCATCTCCAAGCGCTATCCCAACGGTGCGGTCGGTGCGATCGACGTCGATCTCGTTACCGAGCCCGGCGAGTTCGTTGCATTGTTCGGTCCGTCCGGGTCGGGCAAGACGTCATTGCTCCACATATCGGGATTGCTGCTTCGCCCGGACTCGGGGGAGGTTCTCATCGATGGGGATCGGGTCGACGACAAGTCGGAGGCAGGTACCGCGCTCCTACGTCGATCCAGGCTCGGCTTTGTGTTTCAGAGCGCCAGTTTGCTGCCGTTGTTGTCGGCCGCCGAGAACGTCGATGTCTCGCTACGTCTGCTCGGCGTTGGAGGTCGCAAGGCGCGGGAGCGGGTCAACGCTGCCCTCGAGTCCGTCGGTGTGGCCGGTCGAGCCAACCATCGTCCCGACGAGCTCTCGGGTGGTGAGCAACAACGTGTCTCAATTGCGCGGGCGCTGGTGCACGAACCCGGCTATCTGCTTGCCGATGAGCCAACCGGTGAGCTTGATTCGTCGACCGGAGCAGCCATTCTCGGACTGCTGCGAGAGGTGGCGGCCGGCGGTACTACCGTGCTCATGGCATCTCACGACCCGGCGGCGATCAAGTTCGTCGATCGGGCGCTGTTCGTCAGCGACGGGACGCTGCACGCTCCGAGTCGGGATGAGCTCTCGCTGTGGCTGACCGACGGAACGGCGATCCGCACCGATCGCTGACCGAGTTGGCCTGGACGGCTCAGCCGCTTTCCACCACTGTTGTCTCTATCGAGTATTGGGTGGCGTCGTATGCATGGCGGGCGAACTCGACTTTGCGACCCGATTCGTCCTGGAGTACCCGTTGGATGGTGAGTAGGGGAGCGCCCGGTTCGAGACGAAGCGTTTCGGCTTCCCCGGGGGTCGCGATGCGAGCCTCGATCATCTGGGTAGCCTCGTGCGGACGGACACCCGCAGCACGCATCAGCGCATACAGCCCGTCGCTCGCCAGCGCCTCAGCGGTCAGGTTGTCGCCGATGTCGGCGGGAAGCCAGTTGTGCATGATCGCCAGCGCCCGATCGTCGGCATAACGCACCCGTTCGATCCGCGTCACCGTCGTACCTGCGGGGATTTCGAGATGCTGTGCAATCTCCTCATCGGCCGCATCGGAGCCGAGATGCACCACAGTGGTGGCAGGCCGACGTCCGGTACTGGCCAGATCGTCGTAGAGGCTCGAGAGCCGTACTCCTCGACGCACGTGGGACGCGACCACTTGCGTTCCGACACCACGCTTGCGCACCAACATGCCGTGGTCGACCAACTGCTGGATTGCCCGGCGTGCCGTCGGCCTCGAGACGCTCCAGCGTTCGGCGAGATCGACTTCGCTCGGCAAGAAGTCGCCCTTGTTCAGCCTGCCCGTCTCGATCGCCTTCTGAAGTTGATCGGAAATCTGGTGGTACAGCGGAACCGGGCTGGTCGGGTTTAGCGTCACGCCCAATTCATCGATTGCCATCGCTGCCACGTCTCATTCCCCTTCGGCCGCAAGCACTTCGTAGTCAGGCTCGTGCCGCCCAGTCTACATATGGCGTGCCATACTATTGTACAGTCAACATTACATTATGACGGAAGCCGAGTGAATGATGGGTGCCGAACGACGTTATTACTACCCCGCCGGTGAGCTTGCCGCAAACGGATTCGAGCTCGAGGTGACGCCGCGGGTTGCCGGATGGGGGTATTCGAGCTTTCGTGTGCTTCGACTCGATCCAGGCGGATCAAAGACGTTCGATTCCGGCGGCGAGGAGTTGGTGGTATTACCGCTTTCGGGGTCCTGTGTCGTCGAGTGTGACGATGAACACTATGAGCTACAGGGACGAGACGGCGTGTTTTCGGGGGTATCCGACTTCGCATACATACCAATTGGGGCTCACGTCACCGTCAGCAGTGCAGCGGGCGGTCGGTTCTCGATCTCAGGAGCCGCAGCTACCAAGCGTTATCCGTTTCGCTACCGCGCGGCCAAAGACGTATCGGTTGAGCTCCGAGGCGCCGGCCAGTGCTCGCGGCAAGTCGTCAACTTCTGCACCCCTGAGACCTTCGAGGCAGACCGCCTCATCGCGGTCGAGGTTCTCACGCCGGCAGGCAATTGGTCGTCGTATCCACCGCACAAACACGATGAAGAGAAGGAAGACGAGACGGCACTCGAGGAGGTCTACTACTTCGAAGTGGCCGATGGCCCCTCCGACCCGGGCTTTGCGTACCAACGTGTCTATGGGCATCCGGGCTTTGAAATCGACGTTCTCGAGGAAGTCAGGACTGGCGACACGATCCTCATCCCGCACGGTTGGCATGGGCCGGCAATGGCTGCTCCCGGCTATAACCTCTACTACCTGAACGTGATGGCGGGGCCGGGCGCCCAGCGAGCCTGGCGGATCTGCGATGACCCGGTTCATGCCTGGGTGCGCAACACCTGGGAAGACCAGTCGATCGATCCGAGGTTGCCGCTCACTTCTGCCCGGTCGTAGCTCGAGCGTCCGACCGGGCGGTCAACACCCGGCAAGCGCCTGGCTGCTCACGCTGACGTGAAGGGCCGCATGGCCGGCGTACTCGTGGGCACTGTCGAGATCGGTGGTTTGAGAGAGGGTGGCCCAGCCAACGATACGCATCGGGTGCGACACCAGCGAAGGGAATGTGTTGTTGCTCGGGGTCCATTCGGCGATTGCGGAGGTCATCTCCATCCAACGGTTCCCCGGGTCATCCCATGAGCCGCCGAGCACGTCGCGTAATACGCACTCGGCGTCACCCAGAGCACTCCGAACAAGACCAATCGGTGTCCCATCGAGACCGGGCAACAATCCTGTTTCGGTGGCGCCACTGACCTTGCCATCGCCGTTCCGGTCGCCGTATCCGGGACCGTCGGGACCGACTACCAGATTGGCGGCGGCCTCGGCCGCCACGGTCGCCGTCGCTAGATCGCCGGCGCTGTGCCACGTGGACACGTATGCGGAGATTTCGTCGATTCGCTCCTGGACATCTGACGTAGTCTCAGTTTCTGTGGCCCCATCTGAAGCGGAGCCGCATGCAGTGACCAGCACTGCGACAAGGAATGTTGCGACAATTCTCATGGCCGCATCCTGACAGTTCGTCGCATCATTACCAACGGAATCGCACAGAACAATCTGTGAACACGGCCATGGGGGGCTAAGTGCTAGCCGCTGGCGGTGACGACGAATTCGCCCCGGATACCGTCACCGGTCATGCCGGGCTTGCAGGCGGTCACATAGGAGCCGGGCTCCGGCTGCACCATCAGCGAGCGGGTGAGACCCGGACCGATGTCCTCGACCTCGCCGACGACTCGTGTGCCATCCTCGTCGTAGAGGTAGAACTCGGTTGTATCACTTCCGTCGTTCGTCACTGCGAAGGTGACGCTGCCCGTCGGCGTCTCGGTGGCGCTCAATTCGCACGTCGTGTCCGTGCTCGTCACGTTGATCGTTGTCGAAGCGGCGTCGTCGCCATTGTTTGCGGTGCAGCCGGCCCCGACAAGCAAGATATGCGAGCATGGGAACGAGAATCAGTCGCCTCATGACAGTGTCCGGGAAGTGCCGGCCGGAACTGCCGACCGTGCTGACGAGATCGGTCCGGGCCTCATCCTGCGAACAAACGCCGTGAGCACGGGGATCGTATACCCGAGCCACACCATCATCTCGAGCCAGGTCGTGCGTGGTGAGAAGTTGAGTGTTCCTTTGAGCAGAGTGCCGTACCACGATGACGGAGCGATGGTATCGGAAACATCAAACGCGATGGCATTGAGACCGGGAAGGATTCTGGCCTCCTGAAGGTCATGAATTCCGTAGGAGAGCACCCCGGCGGCGACGAGAATCAGCAAGGCCCCCGTCACAAAGAAGAATCGCCGTAGATCGATACGCACTGCGCCGCGGTGAATGAGCAACGCGAGCGCTGTGGCAGTTATTAGTCCAAAGGTGGCGCCGGCGAGGGGTTCGAGCGTCGAACCCGCCGCTTTGGTCGCGGTCCAGAGGAACAGCGCTGTTTCCAGCCCCTCCCGGCCGACGGCGAATGCCGCGACGACGGCGAGGCTCCACCCACCAGCAACGACGGCTGCATCGGCACGCCCTTCGAGTTCGCCCTTCATGTTCCGAGCTGTGCGAGCCATCCAGAAGATCATCCAGGTGATGAAGCCGACCGCAATCAGCGAGAGGAACCCTCCGATGGCCTCTTGTGCTTCGAAGCTGAGACCGCGTGGACCGAACGTGAGGATGGCACCTGTCGCCACGGATGCGGCGACCGCCAAGCCGACGCCGATCCATACCCTGGTCAGCTGGTCGCGGTGGCCGGACTTGACCAGATACGCGATGAGGATGCTGACGACCAGCGCGGCTTCTAGCCCCTCGCGCAGGCCGATTAGAAAGTTGGCAAACATGTCCCTCACAAAGATTAGCCATGGTTAACGTGAATGATTAAGGCACCCTAATCTAGGTGAGAGACAGCTGTTGTCAACCCGGGTCGTTTGGCTCAGCCTGCTTGTGGGGTGACCAGGACGTGCGCCGCCACGCCGGGGGACATGTGGATGTGGCCATCGCCAGCATCGACGAGACACCCGTGGTCCGAGCCGATTGCGAGCAGGGTGACCATGGTGCCCTCGGTAACGCCCTCGTCCTCGAGAAACGATCTCGTCGCCGAGTCGCCGGCGATTCGAGTCACGATGCTCTTCTGACCTACCCCGAGATCGGCCAGCGGCAGCTCATGAGGGCCGGTCGGGGTCGAACCGCTTGCCGCGGGTATCGGTTTGCCCTCGGGATCAAGGATCGGGTCTCCGAGGAAGTCGGCAAGACGGCCCGCCACTTCTGCCGGTGTTATGTGCTCGAACTCGCACGCTACGGTGTCTGCCGCCGCCGGTGAGAGGCCGAGGTGCTCTGCGAGGAACAACGCCCAGAGCCTGCGTCGCCGCAGCACCCGATTGGCGATCGCGGTGCCCTCTTGAGTGAGCGTGACACCCCGATATGGTGCGTACTCGACAAATCCACGTCCCACGAGCTTCTTGGTCATCTCGTTTGCCGAAACGCGTGAGATAGACAGATTCTCTGCCAGCAGCGGGACCGGGACCGGACTCTCATGGCCGTCTTCCAAGGCGCGCGCCACCGTGATCAGAAACATCTCCTCACTCTCAGAGGTGATGCTCGACTCAGGCACAGGCGTCCCGGTTTTGTCTGCGTTGTGTGTGGCGCTCATCGGATCTCCTCCGAACGAGCCTACTCAGGTGAGATCGCCGATCGAGGCGTCCGGCAAATGATCGGCTCCCCACGCCTCCGGGGTGCGCCGCAGCGTCAGCTCGAACACGCTCTCGCCGTCCTCATAGCGATAGGTGAGATCACCTTTCATCCTTCGAGCGAGGGTGCGAGATATATGCAATCCCAGGCCGAGCGCGGGCACAGGACCGGCGGATTGGCCGCTCCGTTTGTAGGGCTCGAACATCGAGTCGGCGGACCCCGGCGCGATACCGGCGCCGTTGTCCTTGACCCGGAGTGCGACGGTCCTGGCGCCTTCGGCAACCTCGATGACAACCTTTGGCCCACCGTACCGAAATGCGTTGGAGACCAGGTTACGGATGATCTGACGGACGCGGCCGGGGTCGCCGATACCGCGTGCAGTTGCTTTGGGAAGAGTGACGGCACGACGTTTCAGTGTGTCGAGGCCCTCTATCGCCTGTGCGGCCTGGGCACCGAGGTCAACGGTGACTTGAACGAGTTCGAGTTGGCCCAGATCGGCTTTGGCGGAGACGAGGAGATCGTCGACGATGTTCGTCAGATCGGCACTCTGTTGCACCAAAAGCCCGACCATCTCGGTTCGTTCCGTGGCCGACAGGTCTGTTGTGTCACGGAGCAACTCAGCAAAGCCGACGATGGCAGCGAGGGGAGTCCTTATCTCGTGGGATACCGAAGCAATGAGCTGATCCTTCGACTGCACCAATTGCTCCTTGGTGTCGAGGATGGCCTCCAGGTCGCGTTGCGCGGCCCGCAGATCGGTGACATCGAGATCGACGATGACGACCTTGTCCCAACGGGGAGCGGTGTTACCGCCCGTGGCCTGCCAGTGGGATCGGACTATGACATCGCCGACCAGGGTTGGTGCCGTGTGCTCTCGCACGATCGAAGAGACGTTGCGGAATGGGGCAGTGAACTGCGTTGCCAGTGTCTGATGTAGGTCTGGATACGCGGATGGTGTGAAGTGGCGGTCGGGAAGCTCGGGAAGATCCGCCGAGAAGGGTGATCCATAGAGCCGAACCCACTCCGGGCTGGCGGCCACGGTCCTGGGCAGGTGAAGCACCTCCGAGAACAGGGACTCGTCGTTGAGCAGCATCTCCCGGAGCCGTTCTCCGTCCATACCGGCGAACCGTTCGAGGATCGGGGTGTAGTCGGAGATGAGCACAGGGACCGGGATCGCCGAGACGATCAGGTCGACTTCCGCGATCATCGGGTACTCAGTCATGCTCCTGTCGTATCGACGCCTTCTTGTGGTCCCTTGACAGACTTGACCAGCAGCCGCGCTCGGCCTCCGGCCCGCTCAATCATGTGATATCGGTAGGCCGCGGCAGATGGCTAGCCGGAGTGGCCCGGGCTGTTTCCCGGTGATGTGGAAACGATCGACTCGTAGTCGGCGGTGCTGATGTGGGCCGGCTCGTACCCAACGTCGTATCGGTCGAGCTGCCGGGTGAACATTCGAAGGTGATTGGAGGACCCGGCCAGGAGGCTGTTGAAGATGAGCTCGATGTCGTCGTTGTCCGTCGTGGCAATCCGTTGCTGGAGATCGGCGATGTCGAGGTCCTCGATGGTGGCACCAACGATAAGGGCGTCGGTGACGGACTGTGATCCCTGTGCGATCAGGTCCTCGTATAGTTCCGTGGAGATCGTGTGAAGGCTCAGATGATGAGCAATGCCAGTGCACCGGCGACGAGCAGACCCATCAGTATGCGCTCGAAGATGGCCCGGTTGATCCGGTTGATCAGTATGCGCCCCAGCACAACACCGATCGGGATGAACGGCCAGCCCCATATGCTGGAGAGGATCAGATGCCCGTTTGTCAGCCCGGTGAGCAGATAGCCGGGCAGCTTGAGGATGTTGATCATGGCAAAGAGGCCGACGGTGGTGCCGACAAACCGCTTTGGCTCGAGGCCCACCCCCATTAGATAGACGATGATCGGAGGGCCGCCTGCATGCGCCACCGATGAGGTGAACCCGGCTGTTGTTCCCGCGACCATGGCCCACCGCCGGTGGTGGTTCTTGGGGATGCGCACTCCTCGCTGTGCCACATAGATGACGGCGAACACCAGCAGGGCAATAGCGATGAGGCGCTGCAGTGCGGTCTCACTGATGTGGGAGATGACGAACGTGCCGCCGATGATGCCGATGACTGCGGCAGATAGCAGTGGCCACAGCAGCTTGGTTTCCCACTTTCGCCAGTAGGCGGCGACCGCAAAGCTGTCTGCCACGATCAACATTGGCAGCAGGATGCCTACGGCCTCATCGGCGCCGAGGGCAAGGACCATGATGACGGTGACAAAGGGTCCCATGGTCCCGGCAACCCCTGCCTTGTTGAAGCCGAGAAGCAGGCAGGCAAGCGGAATCAGCCAGATCATCGGGACGACCTCGGAGAAAGTGTGGCGCCCACGGCGGCGCCGGCTCGGTGAGTCATGAGGTCCGATCGTTGGGAGAGCCGCTGCGGCGGCACATGCTACCGGGTGGCAGCGTTGCCTCGATCGAGACCGGAAAGAGGCCTCGTCGAGGGCGATATGATTGCGGGACGATGGATGCTGTTGAGATCTCGCGTCGGGTCTACGACCTGCTCGCCAAGCTCGCCGGGCCACCGCTGCCGAAGATGCGAGCCTGGACGGGCGAAGAGTGGGGGCCGGCGGATGCCGCCGCCACGATCGTGCTCAATCGCCCCGGGGCCCTACGTGCAATGTTGTTGCCACCAAACGACTTGTCCGCTGCGGAGGCCTACATCTACGGAGATGTCGAATTCGAAGGCGACCTCTACAAACTGTTGCGTTTCGGGGCGGCATTGGGGGAATCTCGGCACGGGCCGCTGACAGTATCTCGACTACTCCGGTTGTTGCGACAGCTGCCCGAGGAAGTCAACCGTGTCGATGCCGATCAACCGCGCTTCACCGGCCTATTGCACTCGCAGCGCCGCGATCGGGCTGCCGTCACCCATCATTACGACACCGGCAATGAATTCTTTGCGTTGTTCCTCGGCAAGGAGATGGTGTATTCGAGCGCCGACTTCCTCAGTCCAACCGACACGCTCGATCAGGCGCAACATCGCAAGGTCGATCTGATCTGTCGCAAACTCCGGCTCTCGCCGGGTATGGAGTTTCTCGATGTCGGCTGTGGCTGGGGCTCGCTGGTCATCCATGCCGCCCGCGACTACGGAGTGACTGCAACCGGGATCACGCTCAGCGAGGAGCAGGCGAGAGCGGCAAGAGATCGAGTCGCCGCGGCAGGGCTCGAGGATCGGGTGCGCATCGAGGTTCGTGACTATCGAGATATCAAGGGCGAATACGACGCCGTCGCTTCTATCGGAATGGTCGAGCATGTCGGCCGAAAAGAGCTTCACAGCTATTTCAAGATTCTGCGCAAGTCACTTGCCCCGGGCGGCCAATTGCTCAATCACGGAATCACAAGCCGCGATCGCAAGCGCAGCCGGCGCACCAAGCCGACCTTTGTCAACACCTATGTGTTCCCGGATGGTGAGCTCGCCAACATCGATGAGGTGATCGCCGCTGCCGAGGATTCTGGTTTTGAGTTGCGCGACGTCGAATCGTTGCGTGCCAGTTACGCGTTGACTTTGCAGCGTTGGGTGCAGAACCTCGAAGACAATCGGGAGGCTGCGGTTGCGGCGACCTCTGAGGTGACATATCGCATTTGGCGTCTGTACATGGCAGGCTCGGCAGTTGCTTTCGATCGGGCCGCCATCAGCGTGTACCAACTTCTCCTCACCGATCCCGATCGCCCGTGGACGTACGGTCGCAGCGAGCTGTTGGCCTCTGATGATGCGTGATTGATGCCTCCGGCATCAATCACGTTTGAGTTTGCCGAACCTTCCTTCGTCCTCCCTCGAGGGAGGACGAAGGAGCGGCGGACCGGCGCATCCGGTGCGCAGTGACGCTTGGGGGTGGAGGTTGGGTGTGGTTGACCACGTTGGTGTTTCTCCCTCCCCGGTCGAATCTGGTCGATTCGACCGACCCTCCCGCTGGGAGGGTGAAGGTGGTGGGGCGTGGCTGGTGGGCAGTGACGCTTGGGGGTGGAGGTTGGGTGTGGTTGACTACTGTGTTTCTCCCCCCGGTCGAATCTGGTGATTCGACCGACCCTCCCGCTGGGAGGGTGAAGGTGGTGGGGCGTGCTGGTGGGCAGTGACGCTTGGGGGTGGAGGTTGGGTGTGGTTGACCACGTGGTGTTTCGACCGGTGCAGCTGAAATCGCGGTGGATGCGGGACGGGGTGGGCCCGGTCTGGCCCTGATACTTGGAGCCTGTACCCGGTGAGCCGTACGGGTTCTCAGCCGGGGTGGTGAGCTCGTAGAACGAGATCTGCCCGATCTTCATGTTCGGGTAGATGGCAATGGGGAGGTTGGCGACGTTCGATAGTTCCAGGGTCACCTGGCCACGGAAGCCGGGGTCGATAAAGCCCGCCGTTGAGTGGATGAGCAGCCCGATCCTGCCAAGGCTCGACTTGCCCTCGAGCCGGGCAACCACGTCGTCGGCCAACCCAACGACCTCGAGCGTTGATCCGAGCACAAACTCGCCGGGGTGCAGGATGAAGGGGTCGTCCTCAGACGCCTCGATTGCTTTGGTCAGGTCTTCTTGGGGTGCCTTTGGATCTATCAGCGCATAACGGTGGTTCTCAAAGACACGGAAAGTCGCGCCACAGCGCAGATCGACGCTCGATGGCTGCACCATCTCGACATCGAAAGGGTCTATTTGGATTCGCCCACCTGCAATGGCTTCCTTGATGGTGCGATCAGAGAAGACCATGGCTACACGAACTCGATGGTATGGCTCATCTCGGCGGTCTTCTCGAGCATCGTATGAACCGAGCAGTACTTGTTCTCGGTGAGCGCGATCGCATGTGCAACCCGGCTCTCGTCGACGTCCCCGCCCACCCGGTAGTGCGCATGGATCTTGGTGTAGACCCGGGGCGGGCTCTCGGCACGTTCTGCCGACAGCTCCACTTCAAGAGAAGTAAACGGCTGACGCATCTTCTCGAGGAATTCGACGACGGTCACCGTGCTGCAGCCGCCCAGTGCCGCGAGGACCATCTCCATGGGACTGCCGCCGGTCTCGTGGGCACCACCCTCGAGCCGAACGGTGTGGCCAGATGCGGTGGTGGCATCGAACCTGCCGTCCTCTACATGGCGAACGGTGGCGATGGTCTTCATGAGTCCCTCCGTTGACGGCACTTGCAGAACGACCCGCCGTCGTGGGCGGGTCGGCTCTCACCTGGAGCGGGTGAGGGGAATCGAACCCCCGTATTCAGCTTGGGAAGCTGATGTTCTGCCATTGAACTACACCCGCAGGAGGCAACATTGTAATCCGCATCATGGGGCGAGGAGGCTGCCGACACCCCACAGCGAGATCAGCAAGCCGACCCCGAGCAGCCACCATGCCCGTGCCCTGCGGAATTCACCAACCTCGCCTTTGGGCTGTCTGCCTCGTGAGTGTTGATAGATGGCGAAGCCGTTTCCTATCACCATCGCGGCGCCGACGGCGAGGATCAGTTGAGCGAGCAGTGTGTCGAGGCCGAGCAGTTCCGTGAGGGTCATGGCAGAGGGACGCTACCACCCCGGTTCGCCGAATCTAGAGTCGGGGATGGAGGCACAATCAATCGAGGTATGACATGGCGACATTGACCATGCGGACCAGGCGGACGATCCCCTCAATAGGGCTCGGTGTATACAAGAGTGAGCCGGGGCCGGTTACTGAGAACGCGGTCCGGGAAGCGCTGCGGGTTGGTTACCGGCACATCGATACGGCATCGATTTACAACAATGAGGCAGACGTTGGGGCGGCGATTGCAGCCAGCGATCTGGACAGAGGCGAGATCTTCGTAACGACCAAGCTGTGGAACGACGACCAGGGGTATGACAACACGCTCGCCGCATTCGAGCTCTCCCTCGAGGCGCTCGGCATCGATTATGTCGATCTGTACCTGATGCACTGGCCGGTTGAAGGTCTGCGGCTCGACACCTGGCGAGCCATGGAACGACTGACGCTGGACGGCAGGGTCCGGGATATCGGTGTCAGCAATTTCATGGCAAGGCATCTCGAAGAAATCGTCGAGCATGGGGCGGTGGTGCCCGCTGTCAACCAGATCGAGTTGTCTCCCTACAACTACCGGAGCCGACTGGAGACCATTGATCGATGTCGGGAGCTAGGTATTGTCGTCGAGGCGTACAGCCCTCTCACCAAAGGTCGGAAGCTCGCCGATCCCGTGCTGGCTGAAGTGGGTTCTGCCTATGGCAAGACCCCGGCGCAGGTGCTTATCCGATGGGCGTTGGACAAAGGTATCGTCGTGCTACCCAAGTCGGTCAACCCGGCCCGCATTGCGGAGAACTACGACGTGTTCGACTTCTCGCTCGGGGAGGCCGACATCGCTCGCCTCGACGCCCTGGACGAAGGCTTGGCAACAGGCTGGGATCCCACAAATGCCCCGTAGGCGAGTGCCGATAGCCGGTGGTTGAGGCTTCCCATCCAGTAGTCTGGATGCCATGTCACGCCCCTGTTTTGTTCTTCGTGTCTTCACCCGGGATGGCGAAGGCGGTAACCATCTCGGTGTAGTCGACAAGCTCGATGGTCTCGATGGGCCGGCCATGCAGCGGATTGCCGCGGAGCTGGGATTCAGCGAGACCGTGTTCATCGATAACGGTGACACACCGTCGGTCCGGATCTTCACCCCGGAGATGGAGATGCCCTTTGCGGGCCATCCGTTAGTTGGTGCCGCTTTTCACATTCTCGAATCGGGCAGCCCTGCCAGCAAGATCCGCTGCGACATCGGTGAGGTCCGGATCAGGAGAGACCAGGAGGATGTGTGGGTTGATGCGCCGATGATTCTCGAAAACGCCTACCGCGACGGTGGCGCATTCGCGAGGGCCATCGGGTTGAATGACCCGGTGAGCACGTGGCGAGTGGACATGCCGCTGGATTATCGGCTGGTCGAGCTGGGCACAGCTAATGATGTGGCCAGAGCGGCTCCCGATACGACCGCGTTTGGCGTCGCTCACGGCGTCACGGTGTATGCACGCTCCGGCCGGGATATCCGGATGCGGTTCTTCATACCCGAGGCGGGGATCGAAGAGGATCCAGCTACCGGTAGTGCCGCGGTGGCTCTAGCCACCCGCTTTGCCGCGGCCGGCGAGACCAACGGTACGGCATCCATCGACCAGGGCGAAGAGATCGGCCATCCCAGCCGTATCCAGCTGCATTGGGAGGGGACGATGGCTTCCATCGGCGGATCGGTTGCGGTCGACGAGCCGCTGGAGCTCTCCTGGTGACGGTCGACATCGCGCTCGAACGGCCCGAGCACGTCGAGGACATCTACCGGATGAACGTGTCTGCATTCGAAGGGCGGACAGAGGAGGCCGAGCTCGTTGATGCACTTCGCCAGGATCGTGATCTGCTGTTGTCGCTGGTGGCGATCGTCGACGGCTCGATAGTTGGTCACATTGCGTTCTCCCGTCTCGTAGTCGACACAGCGAACGGACCGGTGGGGGCGGTAGCGCTTGCCCCGATTGGGGTTCATCCGGATTACCAGAACCGTGGTGTCGGCTCCAGCTTGATCCGCTCCGGGATAGAGATGCTCTCCGAGCAGGACGAGCAGGTGGTACTGGTTGTAGGCAATCCGTCCTACTACCAGCGTTTTGGGTTCACGTCCTCGGCAGGCAAACGCTACCCGGGTCGCCAGAGCGGACCTCATTTCATGGCGCTCGTCCTCGGCGATCCGGCTACCGCTCCGATCGGGCCGGTCACCTATCCGGACGCTTTCGATCTGGTGAACTGAAGATGCCCTGAGGTAACGTCCCTACCATGACGTCTCACGAGTTGTCCGATCGCAGCGAACGGCCCATTTTTCACGACCGCGACGTTGCCGACGTGCTTGACGAACTCGGCGTCGTGGCCGACGCGGGGCTGTCGGGTGATGAAGCCGGGCGGCGTCTCGAGCATCACGGCCCGAACGAGCTCGTTGACAAGGAGGGGATCAACCCGCTCCAGATCATCCTCAGCCAGTTCAAAGACACGATGGTGATCGTGCTCATCATTGCCGCGGTGATCGCAGCTGCCATCGGGGATACCAACGACGCGATCGTCATCCTCGTCATCGTCGTCCTCAACGCCATCCTCGGGTTTGTGCAGGAATACCGTGCGGAACGTGCCATCCAGGCGCTGAAGATGATGGCGGTGCCGACGGTGCGGGTGCGGCGTGACGGCGGCTCGCTCGTCGACGTTCCTGCCGTCGAGGTCGTCCCCGGCGACATCGTCCTGCTCGAAGCCGGTTCTGCGGTCCCGGCCGACGGCAGGCTGATCGAAGCGCACAGCCTCCAGGTGGCTGAGGCGGCTCTGACGGGGGAGTCGTACCCGTCGGAGAAGTCCATTCGAACGATGGAATCGGGGGATGTCAACCTGGGTGACCGCCGCAACATGGTGTTCATGGGCACCGCGGTCACCCATGGCAAGGGCGCGGCCGTGGTCGTCGGCACAGGGATGAGCACGGAGCTCGGTCACATCGCCACCCTGCTGCAGAGCATCGATCGATCCCAGACCCCACTCCAGCGTCGTATGGCGCAGCTAGGCAAGGGGCTTGCTGTAGCAGCCGCAGGCATCGTCGCGGTTGTGTTTGTGCTCGGCTTGATTCGCGGCGAGAACGTGCGGGACATGTTCCTCACCGCAATCGCCCTCGCCGTGGCGGCGGTGCCCGAGGGCCTGCCTGCGGTGGTGACGATCGCCCTCTCCCTGGGAGCGCAGCGGATGCTGAAGCGGGAGGTACTCATTCGCAAGCTGCCCGCCGTGGAGACCCTCGGCTCGGTGACGGTCATCTGCTCGGACAAGACGGGGACGATCACCCAGAACCGGATGGTTGCCACCGAGATCGCAGACGACCAGGGCGTGAGGGCGCTCGCCGATGTGACCGTCGACGGTGATGGTCCCGCCACCGCCACCCGACTGGCTCTCCTCACCGCCCTGTTGTGCAACGATGCGAAGCTCGATCTGTCCGAGGACGGAGAGCACGTGGGCGATCCCACTGAGATTGCACTGGCTGCCGCCTCGTTGCGGGTAGGGCTCGATCCGGTGGACATCGAAGCACGGTGGCCGCGGGTCGCTGAGGCGCCATTCACCTCCGAGCGGAAGCGAATGGCGACGGTTCACGAGGTTCCGGATGAGTTCCGGGACGCCATCGGTGCGCCTCTGGTGATGATGGTCAAGGGTGCGCCGGATGGTCTGGTCGATCTCGCCGACACGCTGTGGGAGGAAACCGGGCCGGTTCCCATGACAGACGAGAAGCGGGCGAGGAGCCGTGAGATCAACGCCGGGCTCGCCTCAGAGGGAAGGAGGGTGCTCGGAGTCGCCATCCGCCCGCTGAGCCAAACGCCGAACGACGGCGAGGTAGAGGGGCTCGAAGAGAATCTGACCCTGCTCGGGATGATCACGATGGTCGACCCGCCCCGCGACGAGGTCCCGCCTGCGGTTGCGGCGTGCCGGCGTGCCGGGATCCGCCCGGTGATGATCACCGGTGATCATCCGCTCACCGCCAAGCGCATCGCCAGTGACGTTGGCATCAACACCGAGGCCGGGGTGTTGAGCGGGGCCGAGCTAAACACTATCGATGACGAGGAGCTGCGAGAAGTCGTCCGCGATGTGTCCGTCTACGCAAGGGTCTCCCCGGAGCACAAGCTCCGCATCGTCGCCGCCCTCCAGCACCAGGGTGAAGTAGTCGCCATGACCGGCGATGGCGTCAACGACGCTCCCGCGCTGCGTAAAGCGGACATCGGTGTCGCTATGGGCATCACCGGCACCGATGTCTCCAAGGAGGCGGGTGGCATGGTTCTCCTCGACGACAACTTTGCCACCATCGTCAAGGCAGTCCGCGAAGGCCGCACCATTTACGACAACATCCGCAAGTTCATCAAGTACACGATGACCAGCAACAGCGGCGAGATCTGGACGATGCTGCTCGCCCCGTTCCTCGGCTTGCCGTTGCCGCTGACTGCCATTCAGATTCTCTGGGTGAACCTCGTCACCGACGGGCTGCCCGGGCTCGCCATGTCGTTCGAGCCGTCCGAGCCAGACGTGATGAAACGAAAGCCGTTCGCCGCCAACGAGAACATCTTCGGCCGGGGCATGGGGCGCTACATACTGTGGGCAGGCCTATTGATGGGCATCGTCTCGCTACTGCCGGGGTACTTCTACTACGAGGCCGACAACGTTGCCTGGCAGACGATGATCTTCACGGTGCTGACTCTCTCGCAGATGGGCCAGGCGATGGCCATCCGCTCCGAGCGCCAGTCGCTGTTCAAACAGGGGTTGCGCAGCAACAACCCGCTGCTCGGTGCGGTCCTGCTGACGTTCGCCCTCCAGATGCTCGTCATCTACTGGGGTCCGCTCCAGCACGTGTTCGGCACTCAGCCGCTGTCGATGGTCGAGCTCGCCATCGCACTTGCGATCTCATCGATCGTGCTCTGGGCGGCCGAGATCGAGAAGCTGATCCACCGACGGCGGGAGAGCAAGGCCGGAGGCACCGCCTAGCTGGCCGCCCCGGAGCGCGACCTCCCCGTTCTTGCGTAGCTCCGTACGACATGTCGTACCTGGCGGCGCCGGAACGGGAAAACCAGTGGCGGGATCGGCTATAGTTAACTCATAGGTTAACTATATGGAGGCATTCCAGCATGGACGACCTCGATGTGGTGTTTGCGGCACTCGCTCACGAGCATCGTCGAGAGATCATTTCTGCTCTTGCGCTTCAGCCACGCTCCATAAGCGAGCTGGCGGAGATGCGACAGCTGTCCCTGCCGGCGATCCACAAGCACATCAAGGTGCTCGAGGCCGCCGGCATGGTGCTACGGAAGAAGGTCGGGAGGACGAACTTCCTGGCGCTGGGCCGCCAACCGTTGCGTTATCTGCAGTCGTGGGTCATGGAGTTCAATCCCTACTGGGGGAGCGACGCTGAGACCCTGGAGAACTACGTCCGGCACCTGGACGAGGGAGAGAGGGAGAGCCAATGAAGAAGTACATGTTCCTGCACTACGGGTTTGTCACACCGACCGCTGAGATCGGCGAGGCGTGGGGCAAGTGGTTTGAGTCGATTGCAGAGCACATTGTTGATGGCGGCAACCCGTTTTCGATTGGTCGCGAGATCACAAGGGACGGCACGAGAGAGCTGCCGCTGGGAATCGATTCGATCACCGGGTACACGATCATCAACGCCGCCGACCTCGATGAGGCCACAACGCTGGCAGCCACCTGCCCATCCATCACCGGCATCCGCGTCTACGAAATGGGCGGCATGTAGCCCGACCCCCCCGTTCTTGCGTAGCTCCGTACGACATGTCGTACGTGGCGGCGCCGGAACGGGGAAACCGGCGGCGGCCGGGTGCGCTAGGCGCGGAGTCGTTGGTGGTGCTCCTGGAGGGGTTGGACGTCGAGGATCATGTCCTGGCCGGAGCGGAGGCTGCGGGCGACGGCGTGGCCGCCCCGGATGGTGGTGACGCACGGAATGTGGTTGCGGGTGGCGGCACGCCGGATCAGGGCACCGTCGCCACGGGCCCGCTGCCCGCGTGGCGTGTTGATGACGATGTCGATAAGGCCGTCTTCGAGTAGCCGGATCGGGTCCCATGCCCCTTCGCCGATCTTGTCGACGTGGCTTGCAGGTACCCCGGCGGCGGTAAGGGCGGCGGCCGTGCCCTGGGTGGCAACGATGCGGAAGCCAAGGTCGGAGAAGATGCGCCCGGTGGCGACACCCATCTCCTTGTCCCGGTCGTTGACCGAGAGGAACAACGTTCCCCCCGAGGGAATGCGTGCCCCGGAGGCCAAAAGCGCCTTGGCATAGGCGGCACCGGTGGCCGTGGCGATGCCCATGACCTCGCCGGTCGACCTCATCTCCGGCCCGAGGATGACGTCCTCGGCGGGGAACCGATTCCAGGGGAGCACCGCCTCCTTCACCGATGAGTACGGGGGCTCGTACTGGGACCCGGTCGGGATCAGGCCATGCACCTTCAATTCCTCGATGGTCTCGCCCATCATCACCCGGGTGGCGATCTTCGCCAGCGGCACCCCCATCGCCTTGGAGACAAACGGCACTGTGCGGGACGCCCGCGGGTTGGCCTCCAGCACGTAGACGGTGTCGCCTTTCACCGCGAACTGGATGTTGAGCAGTCCGCGCACATCGAGGCCGCGAGCCAGGGTGGCGGTGTACTCGATGATCCGGCGGTAGGCCACGGGGCCGAGTGTCGGTGGCGGAATCACACAGGCCGAGTCGCCTGGAGTGCACCCCCGCCTCCTCGACGTGCTCCATGATGCCGCCGATGTAGAAGTCGACCCCGTCGTACACGGCGTCGACATCGACCTCGATAGCGCTCTCGAGAAACGAGTCAATCAGTAACGGAGCGGTGGCGAGATCGATCGGCTCGCCGTGAGCGGGGGCAGTGATCTCGTCGAGGTAGGTGTCGAGCTCCCCGGTGGTGTAGACGATGCGCATTGCCCTGCCGCCGAGCACATACGACGGCCGCACCAGGACCGGGAAGCCTATTTCGTCTGCAACCTGGTGCGCTTCGCCCCGGGAGGTGGCGGTGCCGTTCGGAGGCTGCAATACGTCGAGCCGGGTGCAAAGCTCTGAGAAGCGCTTGCGATCCTCGGCGAGGTCGATGGCGTCAGGAGATGTGCCTGCAATGGTCACGCCCGCATCCTGAAGAGCGTGCGACAGCCTCAACGGGGTCTGGCCGCCGAGTTGGACGATCACCGCCTCAGGATTCTCCTTCTGTATGACCGCCAGGACATCGTCGACGGTGAGCGGCTCGAAGTAGAGGCGGGTCGATGTGTCGTAGTCGGTGGAGACCGTCTCCGGGTTGCAGTTGATCATCACCGCCTCGTACCCGGTCTCCTGGAGCGCCATCGAGGCGTGAACACAGCAATAGTCGAACTCGATCCCCTGCCCGATCCGGTTCGGGCCCGATCCGAGCACGATGACGGTGGGGTTCCCGCTTGGCACGCTCTCGTCTTCTTCCTCCCACGTGCTGTAGAAGTAGGGGGTGACCGCCTCGAACTCGGCGGCACACGTGTCGACGGTCTTGAAGGTCGGTTCGAGCCCCCACCCGGCAAACTGATCCCGCACCGCGGGCTCTGACATGTTCCAGAGATAGGCGAGCTGCTCGGCGCTGAAGCCATAGCGGCGAGCGTCGAGTGCCAGGTCGGGCTGCGGTTCAGACGCCTCCAGCTCACCTCGCAGGGCAACGATGTCGGCCAACTGGTCGAGGAACCATGGATCGATGGCGCTTCCGGCGAGCTCGTCCGGGTGGAGCCCGCGACGGATCAGCTCGGCGACTTCGAAGATGCGCTGTGGAGTCGGCCTGCGAATCGCCCCGAGCAGCTCGTCGGTCGAGGTTGTCCGCAGCGGCAGCTCTCCGGAATCGGCGTTGAGACCCGCCCTCCCGATCTCGAGGCTGCGGATTGCCTTCTGCAATGCCTCGGGGAAGGTACGGCCGATGGCCATCGCCTCGCCGACGCTCTGCATAGATGTACCCAACAGCGGGTGGGATGGACTGGAACTTGGCGAAATCGAAGCGGGGGATCTTGACGACCACATAGTCGAGGACCGGTTCGAACGACGCCGGCGTGGCCGCGGTGATGTCATTGGTGATCTCGTCGAGGGTGTAGCCGACGGCGAGCTTGGCTGCGATCTTGGCGATGGGGAACCCCGTTGCCTTTGATGCCAGCGCCGACGAGCGCGACACCCGTGGGTTCATCTCGATGATGATGCGTCGGCCGGTCTTCGGGTCGACGGCGAACTGGACGTTAGACCCACCGGTGTCAACGCCGATGGTGCGGAGACAGGCGAGCGCCTCGTCGCGCATCTCCTGGTACTCAACGTCCGAGAGGGTCATTGCCGGGGCAACTGTGATCGAATCGCCGGTATGTACTCCGATCGGGTCGACGTTCTCGATCGAGCAGACAATCACCGCGTTGTCAGCCCGATCCCGCATGACCTCTAGCTCGTATTCTTTCCACCCCAGAATCGATTCCTCGATCAGCACCTCGCCGACGGGTGATGTCTCGAGCCCGGTTTTGACGACGCCGTGCAGCTCAGCTTCGTTGTAGGCGATGCCGGTGCCGCCGCCGCCGAGGATGAAGCTGGGCCGGATCATCACCGGGTAGCCGAGGTCGGCGGCGGCCTCCACCGCCTGGTCGACACTGGTGATGTAGCGGGCGCGGGTCGTCTCCAGCCCGATTTCGTCCATCAGTGCCTTGAAACGACCCCGATCCTCGGCAGCATCGATGGCATCGGGGGTAGCTCCGATCATCTCGACGCCGAACTTATCGAGCACGCCTTCTTTCACCAGCTCCATCACTGTGTTGAGTGCGGTCTGTCCGCCGAGCGTGGGGAGGATGGCGTCCGGGCGCTCCCGCTCGATGACTGAGGCCACCACGTCGGGTGTGATCGGCTCGATGTACGTGGCATCGGCAAACTCCGGGTCCGTCATGATCGTCGCCGGGTTCGAATTCACCAGGATGACCCGGTACCCGTCCTCTCGCAGCACCCGCACGGCCTGGGTGCCCGAGTAGTCGAATTCACATCCCTGGCCGATGATGATGGGACCGGAGCCGATGATGAGAATGGACTCGATGTCGTCACGACGGGGCATCAGTGCAGGCCCCTGGCGATGAGAGCGGCGAACTGGTCGAAGAGATGCCTGGCGTCGTTGGGGCCGGGCGCTGCCTCAGGGTGGTACTGCACTGAGAACGCATCGACATCGCGACACGCCAGCCCTTCGACGGTGCCGTCGTTGAGATTGACGTGAGTGACATCGACCGGCCCATATCGGCTCTCGAATACCTCTCCCGGTGCCAGATCGACGGCGAACCCGTGGTTCTGGGCGGTGATGTGAACCGCCCCGTCGGATTGTCGACGCACCGGATGGTTCCCGCCGTGATGGCCGAACGGCAGTTTGTAGGTGTTCGCTCCAAGAGCCAGTCCGAGCACCTGATGACCGAGACAGATGCCAAAAAGCGGTGTCTTGCCGAGCAGACCCCGGAGGGTGGTGGTGACACCGGTTAGCGGCTCGGGGTCACCGGGGCCGTTTGAAACGAATACACCGTCCGGGCTCATGTCGAGGATCTCAACGGCGGTGGTCGAGGCGGGGACGACGTGGGCCTCCAGACCCCGACCGGCGAGTTCCTCCAGAATCCGTCGTTTGATGCCGAGGTCGATGGCGACCACAGTGCCCTTCTTCGCAACGGTCGACGCGAACGACGTATCTCTTGGTGGTGCTGACGGATGTGGCTAGGTCGAGACCGGACATGTGGGGGGCATGTGCTGCCATCTCCCGCAGTTCGGTGGACGTGCCGTCGCTGGCGATGACCCCGGGCATTGCACCGTGGTCGCGCAAGTGCCTGGTGAGCCGTCTCGTGTCTACGTCGGAGAGGGCCACGACCCCTTTCTCATCGAGCCAATCGTTGAGCCCTCCCTGGGACCGCCAGTTCGAGGGGCGGCTGGTCGCAGACCGGACGATCAACCCGGAACAGCGCGGGCGGGTGGCTTGCTCGTCTGCGGTTGCCATCCCGTAGTTGCCTATATGAGGTGATGTCAGGGTGACGATCTGGCGGGCGTATGAGGGATCGGTGAGGATCTCCTGATAGCCGGTCATCGACGTGTTGAAGACAACTTCCCCGATGCCGGTGCCCGCGGCACCCAACGCGGTGCCGGAGAAGAATGTTCCGTCGGCGAGTACCAGTGCGCCGCGAACTGATTGGCGTGCCATGTTGTACCGTCCTTTCCGGCCTCACTGGACCGGGCTTAAAGGTTGGCTGCGCGCACTATAGACCGCAGAAATGCCGTGGCGGTGCGCCCGCTACGTCTGCGCGAGAATCAGGCGCTCAATACCCGCCGATGTCGATGTCGTATGCGTCGTAAATGAGGTCGGCACCCCGCTGCCGGTGACGGGTCACCTCAACCAACGCCGCAATAGCCGCCTCACGGAACTCCTTGGGGTCGGCACCTTCGTCGGCTTCGGCCATGAGTTCCATCGCGGCGCCAATAACCGCGGCCACTTCCGTCTGGGCACCGCGCATTTCGTCGACGGATCGTTGCAGCCGGGGGGCCTCCTCGACGATTTGGTCGAGAAGACCATTTGGGTTGTGCATCTCCACCAGGTGATGGTTCCACGCAACCTCCAGCTGTCGCAGGCTGTGACGCAGGTCGATGACCCAGGACTCCTTCCCAACCGGCGCTGCCGCTGCAGCCTCCACATGGTTCATAGCCGCCGCCAACTGTGAGCGGTGTCGAGCGATCTCTGCCAGTCTGTCCGCCGCCATGCGTCCTCCATGTTCGTCACTCCCATCATGTCTTATCGACGCAGTAGCCACCAGAGGCTTTCTGTGCACCCCTGATGAGCCAGGACCTGGTTCTCCACGTAGTATCCCCTCGAACGCGAGGAGACATCTTGGATATCCGCCCCTACAACCGTGAGACCGACTTTGAGGGCGTGGCCCGAATCTGGCGTGAAATCGGCTGGATCGACGCCGGCAACGATGATCAGGAAGAGGCTCTCAAGCTCTTTGCCAACGATTTTGATGGGGTCGTCGCAGAGCTGGACGGGTCGCCTGAGTGCTACGTGGCTACCGGGAACGGATCGATACTGCACCTGGCCGATGAGCTGCCATTCTCGGGTGTCATGGCCGTCACGACCAGCCACCTCGTCCGGCGACAGGGTCTCGCCAGACGCCTCGCAGCGCAGTCGGTGGCACGTGAGGCCGCCGCCGGTGCTGCCGTCAGCGGGCTCGGCATGTTCGACCAGGGTTACTACAACCGTCTCGGGTATGGCACCGGGCCCTACGAATACTGGCATTCTCTTGATCCTTCGGCGCTACGCGTGCCGGTATCGCCTCGCGTCCCGAAGCGGCTAACTCGAGACGACTGGGAGGCGGTCCACACCTCTCGCCGGAACCGTGCCCACGGCCACGGAGCGGTCAACTTCGATGCGCAGGCTGCAACGCGTGCCGAGATGTTTTGGGCCGATAAGGGGTTTGGTCTCGGCTACGCCGACGGCCCAAACGGCGAGATCACCCATCACTTGTGGTTCAGTGCCAAGTCCATGGAGTTTGGCCCGCTCACGGTGTGGTGGATGGCCTATCAAACCACCGGGCAGTTTCTCGAGCTGATGGCTCTGCTGGTGCATCTCGGTGACAACGTGCAACTGGTACGTTTGCGAGAGCCCGCGGGAATTCAGATCCAGGATCTCATCGACCGCCCGTTCCGGAAGCGGAGGATGACCGAGAAGTCGGACTACGAGAACCGGACCAGGGCTACGGCGTACTGGCAGATGCGTATATGCGATCTCGATGCATGCATTGCCGCAACCCATCTCGCCGGCGAGGCAGTGCGGTTCAATCTGGAATTGACCGACCCGATCGAGCCGCTGGTAGACGACGATTCTCCGTGGCGTGGGGTCGGGGGCGAGTACGTAGTGACGCTTGGTCCCGAGTCGGAGGTGTCCGCGGGTAGCGAGCCGGGTCTGCCGACACTCACTGCGGGCGTCGGTGCCTTCACCAGGATGTGGCTGGGGGTGCGCCCCGCTTCGGGTCTGGCGGTCACCGATGAGCTCGTGGGTTCACCCGATCTGCTGTCCTCACTGGACCGATTGCTGCGTCTCCCCACCCCAAAACCCGACTGGGATTTCTGAGACCTGACCAATCGGTGCTCCATGGCCCGGTCTGACAGAACGTCAGGACTAGACCGAGATGTCCCGGCGTTCGAAGCCCCAGATGGCGACGGCCAGGAGAACGCCGATCACGGCCAGCATGATGACGGTGTCCTCGACGGACAGCCCATTGCCGAGTGGGTCCGAGCGTTGGAGCCAGTAGAACGGCGTTAATTTCTGCGGCCCTTGCAGCCAGCTCACCAGCTGAGCGAGCCCGTTGATGAAGAAGGTCGCCACGGTGAGACCGGCAGCCACTCC
Source organism: uncultured bacterium (assembly GCA_963731695.1). Classification (GTDB taxonomy): domain Bacteria; phylum Actinomycetota; class Acidimicrobiia; order Spongiisociales; family UBA5794; genus JAAETI01. The sequence goes on from CAVSWM010000008.1 coordinate 205,285, forward strand.
GATGGTGAGGCCGCGACGTCCGGTGAGAGCACCGATGGTCAATGCCAGCGTCCCGAACACAAGAGCCAGCAGTGCCAGCTCGAAGTTGGAAGCAACGATATGCAGGATTGGAATCTCCAGACTGGCAATCGGGTTGGCGACCGCCATGACCACGGCAATGACCACGGCAACGATGCCGACCAGCGTGGCCATGGCGGCGAAGCGCTCCACCACCAGGCGACGACGCGGGATCGGTGTTGCCAGGATGAGGTCCATCGTGTGTCGATCCTCCTCCCCGGCGATCGCGGTGGTGCCCAGGCTGATGGCGAACACGGCGAGCACGACCGCGCCGATCGAAGCATTGACCCGGCTGTTGATGAACCCGGATGGGGAAAGCAACTCGGCAACATCGGAGCTTCCGAGGAAGGACATCATCCCCTGCGGCATCGACTCGAGCAGTTGTGTGAACGTCGCACTGTCTTGTCGCACCGTCGGGTACACCCCGATTGTGATTGCGACGAGAAGGCCGAGACCAATGGCATAGAGCAGAAGGCTGTTGCGGCGGCTCCAGATGGTCTCACCGTATGCGCTACGCAGCATCACTGCCTCCTTCCCGGTAGTAGGACATGAAGGCGGATTCGAGGTCGCCTTCATGGCTGACCACGGTCTCGACCTCGTGGCGGGAGGCGGTCTTGATCACAGGATCGGCCGAGCCGGTGAACGTGACGATGAGGGATCGGTCTACCTGCTCGACGGTCTGAACCGACTCGATAGACAGAAACACCGCCGGGTGTACCGGCTCGGCAAAGGTGAGAGAGATTCGCCGCTGCGCACGCTGCTTGAGCTGCTCGATTTCGGCGACCACCATCAAGCGACCCTTGCGAATGATGGCGGCGCGGTCGGCGATACGTTCGACCTCGGGAAGGATGTGCGACGACAGGAAAACGGTGCGCCCCTCGGCCCTGACCTCCTCGAGCATCGCGTAGAAAACGTGCTGGACGATCGGGTCGAGACCGTTGGTCGGCTCGTCGAGGATCAACAGGCGGGGCTCGTGCATGAAGGCCTGCACGAGCCCGACCTTCTGGCGGTTGCCACTGCTGTAGCTACGGATTCTCCTGTCGAGGTCGAGATCAAGCCTGTCGGCGAGAGCGGCGATCTCACCGGCGGCATCGAGGCCACGCAACGATGCGAGGTAGCCGAGCAGTTCTCGCCCGGTCATCCGGTCGTACATTGCCGGCTCTCCCGCCAGATAGCCGACCTGACGGTGAATAGCGACACAGTCTCGTCTGCTGTCGAGCCCTAGCACCGTGGCCCGCCCGCTGGTCGGCCGGATGAAGTCGAGAATTGTCGAGATAGTTGTGCTCTTGCCGGCACCGTTGGGCCCGAGGAACCCAAAGATCTCACCTTCGTTGACTTCGAGGGTCAACTCCTCGACGCCGAGAGTCGGTCCGTAGTACTTGGTGAGATTGTCGAGGGTTATCGCCGGTGGCATTGCGTGGTCAGGCTACCTCGTTGTAGGCAGCGTTGGCCCTGCCGGGGTCGCGGGCTCCGGTCCGCTTAGAATCTCGATGGTGACTGGCGCAACAGCTACCGCCCCCGGCTCTTCGGCGAATCTCGGTCCCGGCTTCGATTGCCTGGGCCTTGCCGTCGAATTACGTTGCCATGTCACCGCCGTCCCGTCTGATGACTGGATCGTCGAGGAGCTCGGGACCAGCTTCCAACCCAAGCCTGTTGATTTTGTGAGGCTTGCGGTTGCGGAAGCCGTCGGCCGCCCGATGCGGCTCACCATTCAGAACGAGGTGCCCAGATCTCGTGGGCTCGGGTCGAGCTCGGCGGTGATGGTGGCCGCCGCCGCAGCATCCTTGCGGGCGATGGGCGAGGAACCCGAATCGGAGCGACTCTACGACCTGGTCGCCGGGATCGAGGGTCATGGCGATAATGCGGCGGCAGCTGTGTACGGCGGGCTGGTGGCTGTGACGGGTGATGTGTGGCGTCATCTCGAGCTCTCGCCGCGTCTCTCGTTTGTTTTTGGGATCCCGAGCCAATCATTGAAGACCGCCAAGGCGCGGCTGGCCCTGCCCGACCAGATTTCTCGGAGCGGTGCCGCCCGCAATGTGGCGAGGGTGGCCTTTCTGATCGAAGGTCTCCGCACCGGCGACCCGGCCGCTCTGCTGATGGCGGGCGGCGATGAGATCCACGAGCAATACCGGGATCAGCTGTCTCCCATTACCGGCGAGTTGATGCAGGCCGCTCGGGATGCAGGAGCGTTGCACACAGCCTGGAGCGGCGCCGGGCCAACCGCAATGGCAGTTGCGGTGGACCCGGAGCCGGTGGTCGCGGCCATGAAGGAGACTCTGGGCGACAGTGGCATTGCCACGGCCATAGAGATAGCCACCACCGGCTGGACCTAGCCGATGTACGCCAGTCATTCAAAGCGGCGGCAGATTGCCGTCTGAGTCCCGGCCTAGCTCGTTGCCCGTGCCGTAGCGTTCTCGACAAGCGCTCCGAACAGGGCGAGCGATGAGGGGTCGTCCTTCACGGCGAGATATTCTGGGTGCCACTGCACAGCCAGTAGTGGCCAGGTGTGGTCCTCAGGGTCGAGCACTTCGACGACGCCGTCGGGGGTGGTGCCTGCTGCCCGTAGGCCGGAGGCCACCTTCCGCACTGCCTGGTGATGGATCGAGTTGACGCAGACCTTGGTGCTCCCGATCGCCTCAGCTACCAGCGTGCCGGCTGCAATCGTCACCGTCTGATGACAGTCGACCACACCGGGCCCACGCACGGCGTGGTCAGTGCTGCCGATTTCCGATGGGATGTCCTCGATGAGACTCCCGCCGAGAGCGACGTTCACCACCTGCAGGCCACGACAGATCGCCAATGCCGGCATCTTGCGCGACTGGGCCTCTTTGACGAGGGCGAACTCGAACAGATCCCTGGAGTCGTCGATCATGTACATATCGTCGTGGTATTTGCCCTGGTACAGCCTCGGATCAATATCGCCGCCTCCAGACAGGACCAGCCCGTCGAGGCGATCGAGGAGGCGGGGCGCCTCGTCTGGATCGACCGGAGGCAGCAGGATCGGAGTGCCGCCGGAGCGGATAACAGCTGCCGTGTACACCTCGTTGACGACGTGGGCGCGCAGCCGTCCCCCCGAAGTCTCGATGAAGGGCTGCCGTGAGGTGATCCCGATGATTGGGCGCATGATCGATGGATTCTAGGATATGGTCGGTTTGAGCGCGGCTTGCGATTCGCTGCGCGATTTGCCAACCTATACTTACTGGTGGCCGTCGGGATCGCCCGCGGCTGTTTTCGCTGCAACTCCGTACTGAGGTTTGAATTGGGTTCTTTGATCAAGAAACGCCGGAAGAAGATGTCGAAGCACAAGTATCGCAAACGGCAGAAAGCCAACCGGCACAAGAAGAAGTGATTGGGTGATGAAATCACCATCGAGTTCGATGCAATCGAACTCGGGTCACGAACCCTCGGAGCCCCGGTCGTTAGACCGGGGTTTTCCTTTGTTGTTGGGTGATGAAATCACCATCGAGTTCGATGCAATCGAACTCGGGTCACGAACCCTCGGAGCCCCGGTCGTTAGACCGGGGTTTTCCTTTGTCGGCGCCGTCGCCCTATTCGATCACGTAATGTGTGGCCGGCCCAGCGATCGAGGAGTATGGACAGCCAACGTCATCATTTCTTCGGCTCGCTGCTATTCACTGCCATGGGGATGGCGACATTCACCGCAGCCTCACTCGGGATCCTTGCCTCGTTTGTCATCGATGATCTTGGGATCACCCGAACCCAACTTGGTATCGCGGTCGCCGTTGTCAACGTCGCCGCCGCTGCGCTATCCCCGGTAGCCGGCAGAGTCACCGACCGCATCGGCGGGCGGGCTGCTCTGGTGGTGCTGTTCGTCACGGCCGCGGCCACGTTTCTCATCCTGGGCACTGCCGTGGCTTACCCGATGCTTCTCGTGGGAGCAGTCGCCGGTGCCTTCTCTCAGGCGTCGGCCAACCCGGCGACCAACAAGCTGATAACCGAGGTAGTGCCGGCGGGTCGGCGCGGTGTGATCACCGGCGTCAAGCAGTCCGGCGTACAGGCCGGCATCTTCCTGGGCGGCGTCACTGTTCCCACGCTGGCGATCGCTCTTGGCTGGCGGGTGGCCTACCTGATAGTCGCCGCCGCCCCTCTGCTACTGGCTGCCCTCACCATGAAGTTGATCCCCGCGGCGAACGGCCCCGGTGAGGTCGAAACACACGAGCTGGCGCCGGCCGGTCTCCCTCCCGCAATCTGGTGGCTGATGGGATACGGGGTTCTGATGGGCTTCTCCGGATCGGTCACGTTCCTGGTGCCTCTGTTCACCGAGGAAGCACTGGGCCGGGGCCCCGTGGCGGGTGGGCTGGCGGCGGCGACCATTGCACTGGTCGCGGTTTTCGGGAGAATCGCATGGAGTCGGTACGCCGAGCGCTCGGACGCCTTCCGTCTCTCCCTCGGGGTCATGACCGTGCTATCAGTGCTGGCTGCCGGTTTGTTCTATTCGTCGAGCCAATTCGCCGGGTGGTTGCTGTGGCCCGCCGCGGTGATGGTTGCGATGGGCTCGAGCTCGTGGAACTCGGTTGGGATGCTCGCGGTGATGAGCGAGGCCGGGACCGGGTCGACAGGGCGAGCGTCGGGCTTTGTCCTGCTCGGCTTTCTGACCGGACTTGGCATCGGCCCCGTGACCTTCGGAGCGCTGGTCGATCGCACCGGATCGTACGATCTCATGTGGCTGCTATCGGCAGTGGCCGCTGCGGTCGCTCTGGTGGTAGTAGCCGGCTGGGCTCACACTGCGGTGCGGCGCGGTGCGGCCCGGTCATGACACCGGTGTTCTCCTCCTCCGGCTGCGCAGGAATGCCAGGCGGTCCTTTCTCCTGTTCACCGCATCGACGATGAGTGGCCGCGTCCTGACGCCGATGATGGCGATAACCAGCACGAGTATCTGTGCGAACACGGTCGATATCAGGAATTGCAGGATTGCGAGCGAACCCCCGAGGAGCACAGCTGCCGTCACCAGCCCCCGCAGCGATCCCTGACCCCCGATGATCACGACCAGGAACGAATTGACCAGGAACAGCACGCCGAAGCTCGGATTGAGCGTATTGATGGGGGCGATCAGCGCACCGGCGATCCCGGCCATGGCGGCCCCTAGGGCGAACAGCGCTGTGCGAACGGTTGCAGTGTTGATCCCCATCGTGTCGGCAAGGACCGGATTGCGGATGGTCGCACGTGCGTTGAGACCGAACCGGGTTCGGTTGATCAGAGCCAGCGTTGCCGTGACCAGAGCGATGGTGGCGATGACGATGACGAACCGCCACCAGGGGATGTTGTAGCCGGCGATGACGAACGATCCCCCGATCGGGTCTGTCACCGTCCGCGGGTTGGCGCTGTAGCGGAGCTGGATCGTCTGCCGGATGATGAGCGATACCCCGAATGTTGCCAGCAGGGAGTCGAGCGGACGTTGGTAGAGGAACCGGAGGATGCTTCGCTCGACGATCACCCCGACAATCCCTGCCACTATCGGGGCAAGTGCCATGCCGAGCACCACGCTCCCGGTTGTCTCCTGGATCTGAAACGCGGTGTAGGCACCGATGAGGAGGAACTCGCCGTGCGCCAGGTTGAGTACGCCGAGCATTCCAAATGTGATGTGAAGGCCGAGGGCGATGAGCACGAATACGGCTGCCAGCACGATGATGTTGAAAGAATCGACCGGCAGCAATGTGGCGATGATGCTCATAGCCCCAGTCTTCCTTCGAGTACCCCGTCCTCATGGAGCTCCTTGATTGACCCCGACTCAACGATCTGGCCCCTCTCGAGGATGTATGCGAAGGAGCCGACTGCGACTGCCGTGTCGACGTTCTGCTCGACCAGCAAGATGGCGGCGTTGCGGGCGGCCATCCGAATGGCAGCGATGAGATCCTGGATCACCACCGGGGCGACTCCTTCTGTCGGCTCATCCATCAAGATCAGATTCGGATTCGCTTCGAGCGCCTGTGCGATTGCCAGCATCTTTCGCTCGCCACCCGACAGTGTCTGCGCTTCCTGGTCGAGCCGGTCGCCGAGTACCGGGAAGAGTGTCGCCGCTGCTGTGATGGCGGCGTCGACCTCCTGATGGCGGCAGGCAACGGTTAGGTGCTCGCGCACCGTGAGGCCCGGATACACCGAATCCTCCTGTGGCACCCAGACCATGCCGGCGCGGCTGATCCGGTGGCTGCTCCAGCGGGATATGTCCGATCCGTGCAACACCACCGACCCCTGCTTGGGGATGACCCCCATCAGCGCCTTGAGCAACGTTGTCTTTCCGGCTCCGTTACGCCCCATGACGCACACGACCTGTCCGGGCGTGATCTCCAGGGAGACGTTTCGCAGTACCGCGGGATGATCCGTACCCGGCATTGAGATCGGCGACGTGGAGCACCATCGTCAACGCAACCTCCCCAGGTAGGAGGCTTGAACCTGCGGGTTCGCCTTGACCTCGTCGATTGTGCCGGCTGCGAGCACCGCGCCCCTGTGCATGACGGTGACCCTGTCGCTGACCAGTCGGATGAACTCGATGTTGTGCTCAACAATGATCATGGACTGCACCGCTTCGCTCGCCTGTAGACCGCGCAGCAGCGAGGCGGTCTTGCGGCTCTCGGCCATAGTCATTCCGGAAGTGGGCTCGTCGAGAAGAAACAGGCGCGGTTTGCTCAGCAGCACCATCCCGATCTCCAACCAGCGTTGCTCTCCATGGCTGAGGTGCCCGGCCCGGATAAATCGCAAGTCGTGCAGGTCGAGCAATTCAACGATCCGGTTGACCTCGGCGCGGTCAAGCGAAAGTGGGGTGTGAGGCTCTTTGGGTAGTCCGCCGAGGACCAGGTTCTGTTCGACAGTGAGGTCCTCAAACAGACTGGTCACCTGTGGAACCAGGCCCATTCCGAGCCGGGCGCGTTTTCCTGCAGGTATCCGCGTGATGTCGCTGCCGGCGAAGTGGATGGTCCCGGCATCGGGCTCCAGTTGGCCGTAGATCAACGAGAGCAAGGTGCTCTTGCCCGCGCCGTTGGAGCCGATGAGGCCCCGGACCTCGCCGGCCTCGATGTCGACGCTGACGTCGTCGACGGCGAGCAACCCGGAGAAAGTGCGGGTCAATCCACGAGCGGAAAGGACTGCAGTCATCGGTCGCGCTCCAGCCATCCGAATATCCCGGCGGGCAATACGAGGATGACGACAACGAGGATGACCCCGACGATCACCAGCCAGATGTCGAGCAGGTTGCCGCGGGAGAGGCTGTTCGTGAGGAACGGGAGGAGGATTGCACCTGCCACGGGGCCGATCAGTGTTCCTCTTCCACCGAGAACGACCCATAGGAGAACGAGTGTCGACAGCGACACTCCGACCGATCCGGGAGCGACGATGCCGAACTGGGTGTAGTAGATCGCACCGGCGAACGCCGCCAGCGAACCGGAGAGCACAAAGGTCCGCCGTTTCGCTCTGGCAACGTCGTAGCCGAGCAAGTCGATGCGGTCTTCGTTGCTGCGGATTCCTCGCAGGATCAAACCGGACCTCGATGCGATGAACCGCTGCAACGAGACATACGAGACGATGAGGATCAGGGCAGCGAGGACATAAAAGCCGTACCCCTTGTTGAAGGAGATGACTCCGGGGATGCCCAATCTGGAGTCCAGTAGTATCCCGTTCTGGCCGCCGCTCACAGATCCGCTGGCATTGGCCAACCTCTCGGCGATGACCGCGACCGCCAGAGTCACGACGGCGAACTCGACCCCTCGCAGCGCCAGCCTTCCCGAGAAAACGAAGTAGGACATCGCCAGGGCAAGCAGGGCCGCTCCGGCGACAGCGGCCACGAGCGCCAGCCAGAAGGGTATCGGCAGGAACCATCCTGCCCTCGTTGTCAGCATTCCAATCAGATATCCACCGCCGCCAAAGAACGCGGCGTGGCCGAATGTGAACATCCCGCCGTAGCCCCAGATGAGGTCTACCGAGATTGCAAACACAGCGAGGAGGAAATAGCCGCCGAATCGCTCAACGAGGGCCGTGTCGTTGCTAATGAGTGGCAGCAACACCATCAGCGAAAGCATGATCAGCTCAGCCCGGCGAGTGCGTCCCCGCACCGATTGTGGGATCGGCCCGGCAGCCGTTACCTCCCCGACACTCATCGGGCCGCTGCGGTGTTTGTACGGGTGTCTCGACTGTCAGTCCCCCCACCTCCGGTGGGGGAAGAACGGCGTCACGCGTGACTGGCAGCCGCTGGGGTAGGGGGGCTGGCCCGAAGGGCAGGTCTCGCGGTTGTCTCCAAGCCAGGCGGCAGGACTCCGCAAGGTTCGGCAGGTGCTTTCACAGGTTGCAGGATTCCTCCGGATCCCGGTTGGCGAAGCTGTCGACCAGCCGGTATTCGCCATTCACCGCCTGCACGAGGTAGATGGTCTGGGCTAGGTGGTGGTCGGATGTCATGGTCACCGTCCCGGTTGGCCCATCGAACGACAAGCCGACCAGGGCCTCGGCTACCGCGGTGGGGTCCGTTGAGCCCGCCTTCTCGACCGCTGCCTTGTACATGTACGACGGCGTTGTACGCACCGACCCCTTCACCGCCTGATGGGATCTCGCCTGCACCGTATTCGGCTGCGAACGCGTCCAGAAAGCCGGCAACTCCGGGACCGTCGGCAACGGTGAAGAAGGGGAGCGCTGTGTAGTCGCCTTCCGCAAGGTCTGCGATGCCCGCAAAATCCGGGTCGCCGAGGAAAGTGGTCCCGATCCCGACCGAGTCGAGCAGACCGGCGTCATCAAGCGCTTTGAGGGCAGATCCCCAAACGGCAGGATACAGGGCAAAGATGTAGTCAGGCTGCTTTCCCTGACCTCCTGTACCAGTTCGGAGAAATCGTCAGCCACCAGTGGCAGGTACAGCTCAGAGACAACATTGCCGCCGTTCTCCTCGATGATCGGCTTGGCGATCTCGAAGCTACGCCTTGGCCATACATAGTCGGCGCCAAAAAGCATCACGTTCGGCCCGTACTGGTCCTGGAGAAGCGGGATCATCGGACGGATCTGCTGTGCCGGGACTGCCCCAAAAGAGAAGTAGAGAGGGTCGCACTTTCCCCCCTCGTAGGTCTCGGTGTAGAACAGCAGTTTGCCGCCGTCCTGGACCACTGTCTTGTAGGCTGCGTCGTTGGCGTCCGACCCGATCGGTCCGATCACGAGGTCGACTTTGTCACTATCGACGAGCTTGCGCCCCTTGTCGACCGTGGCCGTCACATCGGTCTGAATGTCCTCGACGACAACCTCGATTTGTCTGCCGTCGATGCCACCGGCTGCGTTGATCTCCTTTGCCGCCAGTTGCGTACTACGCGAGAGACTTGTGCCGTATGTGGTGAATGCTCCGGTCAGGTCGGCAATGACCCCAATCTTGATAGGCTCATCTGTGGACTCTCCGCCGCCGCAACCGGCCACCAGTAGGGTCAGCGCCAGTCCGAAGACCAGCAGTTTTCTGTTCATGGTTGTCTCCAGCGCTGAGATCGGGTTTGCCCGCCGTCGGCGCATGTCGTTAGTTGTTCGTGCCACGGGTATGACCCCGGGCATCGCTAGATGGTTCCAAAGCCTGTCGCATCGTAACCGCGGGGGCTAATCCCGGAGGCGCCCGCCACGGGTAGTGCCGGCGCTACGCTGCCACTTCTATGACCTCTGTGAAGACCGGCTCGCGCGTTGTCCGCCCCCGTCCTTCTCGCCGTTCTGGGCGGGGCCTACATCGCTGCTCAGATGTTGTCGGACATCGCCAGCCTCAAGATCATCAGTGTCTTTGGCCAAGCGGTCGATGCAGGCACACTCATCTATCCGTTCACCTTCACGCTCCGCGATTTGGTGCACAAGATCGCAGGCAAGCAAGTTGCCCGTGCTCTCATCTTCACCGCCGCCATCATCAACATCCTGATGGCAGGGCTGTTCTGGCTCGTCGCTCAGTGGCACGGTGCCTCCAGCGTTGGTACCCAGGCGGCGTTTGCCGAGGTTCTCGCCCCGGTTTGGAGAATCGTGCTCGCCTCCATCATCGCCGAAATCATTTCAGAGCTGATCGACACTGAGGTGTATCAGCGCTGGGTGGATTTCTTCGGGACCCGCCTGCAGTGGGGACGGGTGCTGTCTTCCAATACGGTCGCTCTCCCCATCGACTCGGCATTGTTTGTTGTTATCGCCTTTGCCGGCGATTTGCCTGGATCGGCGTTGTGGCAGATCTTCTGGCTGAATGTGATCTTCAAGGGAATCATCACTGTGGTCTCCTTGCCTTGGATATATTTGGTTCCTCAGCGCGATTTGGATAGTGATGCCGGGGAACATCGCAGTTAGAATGATTGAGAGGCCCGAGTACGGTCTCTCTCTTATCCAATGATCTCAGGAGGTTTTCCCTATGTTGAAGAGAAGCAAATCTCTTCTCGTGCTTGTCATGGCGCTGGCTCTTTTCGTTGCTGCGTGTGGCAGCTCGGATGACGGCTCCGGTGACGGCAAGCTGGTTTGCGAGGTAACCGATACCGGTGGTGTCGACGACAAGAGCTTCAATGCCGCGGCTTGGGCGGGCGCTCAGCGCGCCGCCGATGACTTCGGCGCAGAAGCCAAGGTGCTCGAGTCTCAGGCAGAGACCGACTACGAGGTGAATATCAACTCGTTCGTCGACCAGGGCTGTGACATCATCGTCACGGTCGGGTTCCTGCTCGGTGACGCCACCGAGGCTGCGGCCAACGCCAACCCGGATTCCAACTTCGCCATCGTCGACTATGCCTACGAAGCTGCGCCTTCGAACCTGAAGGGTCTGGTGTTCAACACCGACGAGGCAGCGTTCCTGGCCGGCTATCTGGCTGCAGGCATGAGTGAGAGCGGCAAGGTCGGCACGTTTGGTGGTGTCAACATCCCGACGGTGACAATCTTCATGAACGGCTTCGCCAACGGTGTTGCGTATTACAACGCACAGAAGGGCACGAGCGTCGAGGTCCTTGGTTGGGACCCGGCGACCCAAGAGGGCTCGTTCACCAACAACTTCGAGAGCCTCGACGATGGCCGGGCATTTGCCCAGAGCCTTGTCGATGAGGGCGCCGACATCATCATGCCGGTTGCTGGCCCCGTGGGTCTCGGCTCGGCGCAGCTTGCGTCTGAGCTTGGCACCTTCTCGATCGTTGGTGTCGATGTGGACCAGACGGTTTCGGATTCCGGGAACGCCGGTGTCTACCTCACTTCGGTGATGAAGGGCATGGACAATGCTGTGTATGCGGCTTCCGATGAAGCGCTCAACGGCACATACACCAGTGATCTCTATGTCGGCACCCTTTCCAACGAGGGTGTCAGCATTGCTCCGTATCACGACTGGGACAGCAAGGTGCCACAGGCGCTCAAGGACGAGATCGTTCAGCTGCGTCAGGACATCATTGACGGCAATGTGAGCGTTTCGGGCTGATCCCGGACACCACGCCAACTATCAGAGAAGCCCCCTCGATCGAGGGGGCTTCTCTCGTGTTGGCGTATCTTCAACGGAGCATGATTGGAATGGCACCAGGGTGGCGCGGTCAACTAGGCTGATTTCACGGTTTTTGCCGCATTTCCGGAGGGCTGCGTGGAGCTAGAGCTGAGAGGGATCACCAAGCGATTCCCAGGTGTCCTGGCCAACGACAACGTGAATCTCACCGTCAGGACGGGCGAGATCCTCTGTCTGCTCGGCGAGAACGGCGCCGGCAAATCCACGCTGATGAACATTCTCTACGGTCTCTACTCTGCCGATGAGGGCGACATCCTGATCAACGGTGAGGTTCGGGAGCTCGCATCTCCTGGTGAGGCGATTGCCGCCGGGATTGGGATGGTCCATCAGCACTTCATGCTCGTACCGGTGTTCACCGTTGCGGAGAACGTCGTGCTCGGGGTCGAGCCGACAAGAGCCGGTGGCGTGCTCGACATCGCTCAAGCCCGGAAAGATGTCAGCGAGATTTCGGCGCAGTACAACCTCGAGGTTGATCCTGACGCCGTCATTGAGGAACTGCCTGTCGGCATCCAGCAGCGTGTCGAGATCATCAAGATTCTCTTCCGGGACGCTGAGGTGCTGGTCTTCGATGAGCCCACCGCGGTGTTGACACCACAGGAGGTCAAGGAGTTCTTCGGCATCGTCCGCAAACTCAAGGACGATGGCAAGGCCATCATCTTCATCACCCACAAGCTCAAAGAGGTGCTGGAGATCTCCGACCGTATTGCAGTGCTGCGCCGGGGAGCGGTCGTAGGAGAAGCCGACCCGGCCACCGCAACCGAGAGTGAGCTGGCGGAGATGATGGTGGGGCGGCCCGTTGAGCTCACAGTGTCCAAGGGTGAGGCCAACCCCAGCGATGCTGTTCTTCAGGTCGATGGCCTCAAGGTTCTAGACGTCAATGAGCAGCTCGCCGTCAACGGCGTGACCTTCGAGGTCCGCAAAGGCGAGATTGTCGGTATTGCCGGCGTCCAGGGCAATGGCCAGACGGAGTTGATCGAAGCACTGACCGGCCTACGCGACACGGTCGCAGGTACGGTGAAGATCAGTGGCCGGGACATGACAAACGCCAGTCCGCGTCAGATTCACGAAGCGAGTGTCGCCCACGTTCCTGAGGACCGGCAACGCAGCGGGCTGGTACTCACCTTCAGCCTCACTGAGAATTTCGTGCTGGATTCCTACTACAAGGAGCCCTTCAGCCACGGCGTCAGAATGGATTGGCCTCGCAGCCGCGCCGAGGCGGAACGGCTGGTTGAAGAGTTTGATGTGAGGACGCCATCGACGGAGGTGGAAGCAGGCAACTTGTCCGGTGGCAACCAGCAGAAGGTGATCGTGGCCCGCGAGTTTGGCCGTGACGTGTCCCTTGTCATTGCGGCACAGCCAACCAGGGGTATCGACGTCGGGTCTATCGAGTTCATCCACGAGCGCATCGTCGAGGAGAGAGACCGCGGCGCGGCGGTGTTGATAATCTCGACCGAACTAGATGAGGTGATGGCCCTCTCCGACCGGATCCTCGTGATGTTCGACGGCAAGATCGTGGCGGAGAAGCGTCCCGAGCAAACGACCAATACCGAGTTGGGTCTGTACATGGCTGGAGCAGTCAGCGAATCATGAGTGACGAGAGCCAAGAGACAAAGACGCCCGCACCGGAAGCGAAGAAGCGATCCAAGCTCTTCGAGGAGGTCACCGGTGTAGGCCAGCGCGTCAACTGGCAAGCAAATGTGGTCATCCCCGGACTGGCGATCCTCAGCGCCTTGATCGTGGGCGCTGTGATCATTGCGCTTGGCGATCTCGACACCCTCAAGTTATGGGGGTCCGCACCAGGCCAGGCGGCCTCGGAGACCTTCTCCCGAATCGGCAACGCCTACCTGGCACTCTTCAAGGGTGCTTTCTGGGGTCTTGGCCCTATCTCTGAGACCCTCACCAGGGCGGCACCGCTCATCCTGGCAGGGCTTGCGGTTGCAGTCGGCTTCCAGGCCGGTCTGTTCAACATCGGCGCCAACGGCCAGATCCTCATGGGCGGTATGGCCGCCCTCGTCGTCGGGTTCCAATTCAACTTGCCGACGATCATCCACATCCCGCTTGCGATCATCGCGGCGCTCATTGGGGGTGCGATCTGGGGTGGGATACCCGGCTACCTGCGTGCCAAGACGGGGGCGCACGAGGTCATCACGACGATCATGCTCAACTACGTTGCTCTGCGGCTGGTCGACTACCTGCTCACCGTGAGGTTTTTCCAACTCGAGGGACGGTCGGACCCGGTTTCAAAGAGCGTCGCAACCACCGCCCGCTACCCGAAGTTGATTGACTTCCTCAACTCCAGGTACCGGGTCCATATCGGCATCATTATCGCTTTGCTTGCTGCGTGGTTCATTTGGTGGCTGCTGTACCGGTCGACGATCGGTTTCGAGTTCCGCGCCGTCGGTGCCAACCCGGACGGTGCTCGCTACGCCGGGATGAACGTTGTGCTTCTGTATATCGGCGTCATGGCAGTTGCGGGTGCGATGGCTGGTCTCGGCGGGGCCGACCAGGTGCTCGGCACACTCGGCAGGGCCACGCCCGGGTTCGCGGCCGCGATCGGCTTCGACGCGATCGCGCTGGCGCTGCTCGGGAGATCTCATCCCGTTGGGGTTGTCTTTGCCGGATTGCTATTTGGGGGTCTAGCCGCCGGGGGTCAGGCCATGCAGGCTGCCACTGACGTGGGGGTCGACATCGTCGGGGTCATCCAGGCGTTGATCATCGTCTTCATCGCGGCTCCCGCTCTTATCAAGGCCGTCTATAGAGTCAAGGCCGAGACCAAGGCTGCACAGGTCGCCAGGGGGTGGGGAACATGACGCAGACTACTTCGACGACAACCGACTTCCGGGTGCCTGCGGAGATCCGTAGGGCACGCGTCCTTGCCATGGTCTACCTGGTCCTAGCGCTCGTTGCGCTGTGGGCGTTTGGCCTTGGCTCCGAGGGTTCAGCAACCTTTGTATTGGGCCGTCCCGGGGACGCCATCCAGGTAGGAGATCTGTCCGTGTCCGCTGCCGGCTTGGGCTACCTGGCTTCAGCGGTGCTGGCATTCCTCGGCGCCATGCAGTGGGTACGGGGCTACGGCTCCAGGACAAACCTGGTGCTTGCAATTGGCCTGGCTCTGTTTGTGTTCTCGTTCCTCACCTGGGCTGCCGCAGGGTCGTCCTTCAGCCTTGTGGGCATGCTCCAGGAGACGATGAAACGTGCTGTTCCCATCACCTTCGGAGCGGTGTCGGGTCTTCTATGTGAGCGCACCGGCATTATCAATATCGGGATCGAGGGGATGCTTCTGGCGGGAGCCTTTGCGGGTGCCATCGTCGGGTCGACGCTCGGTGCTGTTGCCGGTATGGTCGCGGCGACGTTGGTCGGCGGACTGCTGGCGCTGGTGCTTGCGGTGCTCACCGTGCGCTATCGGGTCGATCAGATCATCGCCGGTGTGGTGATCAACATCTTCGTTCTGGGACTCACCTCGTTCTATACGTCCCAAATCCTGGTCTCCAACCCGCAGTTGAACAATGCCCCGATCATGAGCGCCGTTGGTATTCCGCTGCTGTCCGATATCCCGGTCATCGGGTCGGTGCTGTTCGACCAGAACATCTTCGTATACGGCATGTACGTCCTGGTGGCGGTGACATTGTTCGGGTTGTTCCGCACCCGCTGGGGACTTCGTACCCGGGCGGTCGGGGAGAAGCCGAAGGCGGCCGACACCGTGGGCATCAAGGTCTACCGGACGAAGTACATCAACGTGCTGCTCGGCGGCCTGGTTGCCGGCTTCGGCGGCGCCTACTTCACCATCGGATCGGTCGGGCGCTTCGACGAGAACATGACTGCCGGACGAGGCTTTATCGGCCTGGCCGCGATGATCTTTGGGCGCTGGCATCCGCTCGGCGCGCTGATCCGCGGCTCTGGTGTTCGGGTTCGCCGACTCTCTCCAGGTGAAGCTGGGCATCCTCGACACGCCGATCCCATCCGAGTTCCTCGGCATGGCCCCGTACCTGGTGACCATCGTCGTGGTCGCGGGTCTGGTCGGCAGGAGCCGCCCACCCAGCGACTACACCGCATACGTCAAGGAGTAAGCCGGTTCCGGCGTAGCTCCGTCGACATTTCGTACCGAGCTACGCAAGAACGAAGCGTCTCAGCTCCTGCGGAGGTAGTCTTCGATCTCGTTGAGCAAGCCTGCGGCCTGGTCCGGGTTGATCCCGTCGTCGATGCTCTCGGCCTCTTCGAGTTCGGCGACATAGGTCGAGAACTCATCGGAGGAAGCCAGCGCCGCATTGACTCGTCCCAGATACTCGTCGGTGACCGTCTCCAATTCACTGAGATCCACCTCGAACCGCAGGATCGAAGCCGTGCGTGCCGCCAGGGCGAGCATCGCCTTAGGATTCGGATTTGCAGCCAGATAGTGCGGTGTCGCCGCCCACAGTGCCAGCGCCTGGATGCCGGCTTCACGGCAGGCTTCCAGCATGACACTCGAGATGCCGGTGGGGCCCTCGTACTCGGACGTCATCAACCCATTACGTGTGACGAGCGATGGATCAGTGGCGACACCGATCACCGGTACGGGCTGGGTGTGTGCCACCTGGCCGATGAAGGCGCCCAGCAGAACTACCTCCTCGACGTCGTTCTCACACAGCACCTGTGTGACGTGTCTGGCGAAGGTTTTCCAGCGATATGACGGCTCATCGCCGACGACAATGATGAGATCCCGATCCTCCGTCGGCATCGGGATCTGGTGGAAGCGAGTCACCGGCCACACCAGTCTTCTGGTCTCGCCTTCATCGACGGAGACGACCGGCCGGTGCGCCTGGAAGTCGAAGAACTCCTCTGGCTCGATGACGGCAAAGGGCTCATCGACATCGAAGGCGCCCATCAGGTAGGTCGCAGCTCCTGTCGCTGCTTCGCATGCGTCTCCCCAGCCTTCGAATGCAATGACGGCGCGGGGTCGGCGCAATGTCGGTTTTGTGAAGCGATGAATCGCATCCATATGTTCAATCTACCCCGAAGTTGTGACTGCGTTCACGGGTTCGATGGAGAGCCTTCCTGCAATAACCAGAGGTAGGACGGCTCGGCCGGCCGTGGTGATCTCGTAGCGGTGGTATTGACCGATCGGGTAGCGGCGAGTATTCACGGCCTCGATTGCATCGAGATCAATGGAGCGGAGCACCCGGGAGCGAACCAATGCAGGGCTGGTCATGGTGAGCAGCCGTTGTGAGGTGAGCACGACCACCAGGGTGGTGCCACCGGGTGCGTCCGAGCGGCGGGCGGCCCGCTCTGCCAGGACGTAGCCAACGATGATTCCGGCGAATGCGCCGAGTACCAGCGACGGCAGCGAGGCTCCATCGAGAGCGGCTGCATACAGCGAACCGGCAGCTGTGCCCACGACCAGGCCGTTGAGTATGAGCCGACCGGTGCCGCCTGCGTAGCCGGTGCGGGTTTCCCGGATCACCTCATCGTGGCGGAGCGGAAGCTGATAGAACCGGCGTGCTCTGTGCATGGCCCGGTTCTTCATTCAGTCTCCACGTAGCCCGTTGAACGTGTCGATGAAGTGATGGCCCATGGACCGGTTGGACAGGAAGAAGAGGTTCGCCTCTTCGTCCACCGGCTTGATGGCGATCTTGCCCATGACCAGCAGATTGCCGCGACGTAGCACCTCAATAGCCTCGATCTGTTTCAGCGGCCACTCAGCGGCGACTCCGACTCTGCGTGACCCGATCAGCATTAGCTTGTTCTTGGTGAGCACCGCCATCGCACCGATCATTCTCGGTTCACCCATGGTCCACAACTTGTACCCGATATACAGGGCGTATCCAACGAGGAGGCCGAGCCCGAACTGGAGGCCACCGTTACCGAGGATCAGCTGTGCCGCAATGGCCCCGATGACACCGGCCAGCACCAACATCACAAAGCTGCCCCGGATCAGCGGAGCGACGGAGAGCACCTTGCCCTTTCCGACCCTCGGGTCGGACTCGAATTGCTTGATGACACGCTCACGCGTGCGGTCTGCATAAGAAGAAGTCATACCCCTACGGTAGCGATCCGTGGAAGGGAACCTCGGCTGAGATCGGGCTTGGGCCCGATCTCAAACCTCAGCGAAGCTGAGGCGTCTTTGGTGGGGGTTGTTTGGCCGAGGCTGAGATCGGGCTTGGGCCCGATCTCAAACCTCAGCGAAGCTGAGGCGTCTTTGGTGGGGGTTGTTCTGGCCGAGGCTGAGATCGGGCTTGGGCCCGATCTCAAACCTCAGCGAAGCTGAGGCGCTTACCGACCGAAGCGCCTCAACCGGAGGGAGTTGCTGACTACCGACACGCTGGAGAAAGCCATGGCGGCGGCAGCAATCATCGGGTTGAGCAAGCCGGCGGCGGCCAGCGGGATGGCGGCGATGTTGTAGCCAAATGCCCAGCCGAGATTCTGCCGGATGGTGCGGAACGTTGCCCTGGCCAGTTTGAGTGCGATGGCGGCGAGTTGCGGGTCGCCCGACACCAGCACTAGGTCACCGGCTTCGATAGCGACATCGGTTCCGCTTCCGACTGCCATGCCCAGGTCGGCCTGGGTAAGCGCCGGAGCGTCATTGATACCGTCACCAACGAAGGCGACACTGGCACCCGAGCTCTGCACCCTGGCCACCTCGGCCGACTTATCTCCGGGGAGTACCTCGGCGATGATGTTGTCTATGCCGAGCTGATCTCCGATGGCCTTTGCCGTCATCTTGTTGTCGCCGGTGATCATGGCGGTGCGGACACCGAGCGACGACAGGTTCTCTATGGTGCTGATCGCGGTGGACCGGATCGTGTCGGCGACGGCAACAACACCACGTGCCTTGCCCTCCCAGCCGGCCATGAAGGCTGTCTTGCCTTCCTGCTCGAGAGTCGCGAGCGCGGCGGCAAGATCATCAGAAACGGTGAGGCCGTTCGCTTGCAGCAGCGAAGGCTTGCCGACGACGACTTTGACACCGTCTACCTCGCCTGTCACGCCGGAGCCGGACTCGACATTGATCTCTGCCGGGTCGGTCAGGTCGATACCACGCTCCTCGGCGCCGAGGGCGACCGCCATGCCGATGGGGTGCCCGCTGGCAGCCTCGATGCTGCCAATGCGACGTAGGAACGTGCTCTCGTCCTCGGAGGTGGTGATCTCACTGAGAGTCATCGCCCCCCGGGTGAGCGTGCCGGTCTTGTCGAACATGACGACGTCGACGCTGCGCGCCCTCTCAAAGACCTCAGCGTCTTTGAACAGGATGCCTAGCTCGGCGCCTCGCCCCGAGCCGACCATGATCGCGGTAGGGGTGGCAAGCCCGAGAGCACACGGGCAGGCAATGATCATCACGGCAATGCTGTTGCGGAGCGCGGTCTCGATCTCGCCGGTACCGATCATCCAACCGATGAACACGGTGACGGCGATGAGAATCACGGTTGGGACGAATACACCGGCGATCTTGTCGGCGAAATGCTGTACCGGCGCCTTGGTGGCCTGGGCGTCCTCGACCAGGCGGACGATTTGCGCCAGAGCGGTGTTGGGGCCGACGTTGAGGACCTCGACCTCGAGACGGCCCTGCTGATTGACCGTAGCACCGAAGACGTTGTCACCGACCTTGCGTGTCGCCGGCACCGATTCCCCCGTCAGCATGCTTTCATCGACAGATGACGTCCCGGCGGTGACCACACCATCGGTGGGAATCTTCTCGCCCGGAAGTACCACCATGATCTCGCCCGGCCGCAGATCCAGTGGATCGACCATGACCGTCTCACCGTTACGGATGACCCTGGCTTCACGAGCGCTCAGCTCGAGCAACTTGGTGACTGCTTGCGACGCCCGGCCCTTGGCCCGTGCCTCGAAAAAACGACCGAGCAGGATCAGCGTGATGATCATGGCCGCTGAGTCGAAGAAGACCGCATGGTCGGTAAACAGCGCCCACACCGAATACAGGAACGCGGTGAGCGTGCCGACGGACACCAGGGTATCCATCGTGGCGTCGAGCGTCAGCGCTCTCTTCCAGGCGATCTTGTGAAACTGGGCCCCGAAGACGAGCACGACAGGGACTGCCAGAGCACCCTGGATGATGCGCTGGGCGTCGGTGTTGCTGCCAAACATGGCGATGACCATCAACGGCAGGGTGATCAGCGCTGATAGGAGGAAGTTGCGCCGTTGGTAGATGACTTCACGGGAGTAGCGCACCACAACTGATTCGCGTTCCTCGCCTTCGACGATCTCGTGCACGGAGTAGCCGAGCTTGGAGACCGCGTCCGACAGCGCCTGAATCTGGACACCGGGTGCGACGGTGAGGCGGGCTTCCTGTCCGGCGAAGTTGACGACTGCATTTGACACGCCGTCTTGCTTGCCGAGGACGCGCTCTATACGCAACGCACAGGACGCGCAGGTCATGCCCTCAACATCGAGGGTGACGGTTTGGGTGTCGTTGGCCATCAGTTATCCGCTACTTCGTAGCCTTGCTCTTCGATCGCTTTGACGATGGCGTCGAGCTTCAGGGCGGCGTCGTCATAGGAGACGGCGACGGTGCGGCCCTCGATGTTGACCTCAGCCGAGTCGATCCCGTCGAGTTGGTTGACTGCGCCCTCGATGGACATCTTGCAGTGGTTGCAGGAGATGTCGGGGACGTTGAGAGTTATCTGTGTCATTGTCTGCTCCTTGGGGAGTGGGCCTACGGTCCGGTTACACCGGGTGCGTACCGGAGCGATTCCAGTAGTTCGTCGACGATCTGCTCGGTGCGGCCTTCTTCGACCGCATGCATCACACATGTCTCGATATGGTTCTGGAGGAGGACTCGATTTACCTTCTCGAGTGAGCCCTGGACCGCAGAGACCTGCTTCATCACCTCTGGACAGTATCGCTCGTCTTCGACCATCGAGATGACGGCGTCAACATGGCCGCGGACTGTCTTGAGCCGATTCAGCGCCGACTTCTTGTGCTCTGGCTTCATATCTTCATCATAGCACGACCCCACCCCGGGTGGGGGCCTGTCCGGCTCTGCCGGACAGGTTGGAGTTTCGGCCAAGGGCGAACTCCTGATGGTGCTGGGCGATCCCTGTGAGTTTCGCAAGGGCGAAACTCCAGGGTGATGGTGCCGGGCGATCCCTTGCGAAATCCAGGGGCTGACTGGGTAAGACTCCTGGGTGAGGGAGGGCGCGACTATTCCAGAGCTTCGTAGAAGGATCCCTCGCGAAGACCGCCCCGAGCGTCTAGCGGTCCGTCGGTGTTGTTGAAGACGACCGGCTCATCTCGTCCCTCGATTGGGGGATACGAGAAATAGACGCCGAAGTGAAGGACCGGCCCGCCGGTGCGGCCGGTGGCCCCGCTCAGAGCGATCGGATCGCCGGCCCGTACCTCGTCGCCAACGTCGATCATCGCACCATCGCTTTGAAGGTGTGCGTAGAACGCGGTAGTGCCATCCTCGTGTCTGATCAGGACGTAGTTGAAGAAACGAGAATTCTCATCGTCGGGGACGTCCTCCTTGATCTCCACCACTACGCCATCCCGAGCAGCGACGACCGTCGAGCCAAGCGGCATGGCAAAGTCATATGCAAGCTGTTGCTCGTGGCTTCCATCGTTGTTGCAGTAGGACTGGATGATCGAGTATCCCTCGCCGATCGGGTAGGGGAGCACGTAGGGAGAATCGGCAGGATCGTCGAATCCCGCTCGGCGCAGACAGCGCTCGTTGTCGGTGAGCGTGTGTGTCGTGGTTGTCGTTGTGGTGGTCGGGCACCGGTCGTGGATGCGGAGCCGTGGTCGATGTGGCTGGGTGCCGTGGTGGGCTGCTCGGTGGCTGTGTCGCTGGTACACGAAGAGAGCAATGCCATCGACACAATGGCGGCTGCGACCGCACGACGGATATTCACGATTGCCTTGCCTCCTGCCAGGAAACGATAACCGCACAGTTCTCGGAGTGCTTCCAGCCCGCCTAGTGTTGCCGCATGGACATTCGTGACGACATCATCGACGCCATCGGGGCGACGCCTCTTGTCAGGTTGAGCCGGTTGCATTCTCCTGGAAATCTGGTCGCCAAGATCGAATACATGAACCCGGGCGGGTCCATCAAGGACCGCATCGCGCTCGGCATGATCCTTCGCGCCGAGCAGCACGGTTGGCTGAAACCGGGTGGGACGATCGTCGAGCCGACCAGCGGCAACACCGGGGTCGGGTTGGCGATGGTGGCGGCGTTGCGCGGCTACAAGCTGATCGCGGTGATGGCCGACAAGCAGTCCGAGGAGAAGCGGGCATTGTTGCGGGCCTACGGTGCCGAGGTCGTCGTGTGTCCCACGGATGTCGAGCCGGACGATCCAACCTCCTACTACTCGGTGGCCGACCGGCTCACCGAGGAGACCCCGAACGCCTACCGGCCGGACCAGTACTCGAACCCGATGAACGCGCAGACCCACTACGACCACACCGGGCCCGAAATCTGGGAGCAGACCGATGGTGAGATCGGTGTGCTGGTCGTCGGTGTCGGCACCGGCGGCACCATCTCCGGCACGGGCAAGTACCTGAAGGAACGCAAGCCGGAACTGCGGTGGTTGGCGCCGACCCGGAAGGGTCGATCTACACAGCCAAAACCGAAAATGAGGTCACCTCGTACCTGACTGAAGGAGTAGGGGAGGACTTCTGGCCGGAGACGTTCGATCCGGGCATTGTCGATGAGTATGAGATGGTCACCGACGCCGAGACGTTTGAGATGACCCGGCGACTGGTCAGGGTGGAAGGCGTGTTCGCCGGCGGTTCGGGAGGCCTGGCAGTCGCCGGTGCGCTCCGGGTGGCCCGGCGCCGTCCCGACGATCTGGTGGTCGTCATCCTCCCCGACTCGGGACGCAACTACGTATCGAAGATCTACAACGACGACTGGATGCGATCCAACGGCTTCGAGGTCTAGATGGCTTCCGATCGGCTTCTGGCGTCGCAAACCGGAACATATTCCGGTTTCCGACGCCAGAAAGACGGCGTGGTCAGCCGGTGGGTTTGGTGGCGGTGATGGTCCACATCAGGGGAGCGAGGTTCCGCTGATGCTCGGGGAGACGCCACAGGCCGTCGTCGCCGAGCGTCATCGTCGGCAGGCCCTGCCACTCGAGCTCACGGTGCTCCTTCATCGAGGTAATGGTCAGCCCGGCCTCAACGAGGGCGGTGTAGGTTTCGGCGATGCCGTGGTTCCACTCGTGGGTGGTCGTGTTCGCCATCTTGCCCTCGCCGGCATACGTTGTGTCGACATCATCAAATCGTACCGACTCGGGCGCCTCGAAGTACGGATAGACCAGTAGCAACTGACCGTCGTCTCGCCAATCAAGCGACCACAGCACCGGGTGACCTTCCCGCATGTAGAAGGTTCCGCCAGGTTTCAGCAGCGCTGCCACCACCCGAGCCCAATCCGTCGATGTCGGGGATCCAGCAGATGGCACCTACGCCGGTATAGACGATGTCGTACTGATCTTGGAGAACGTCGGCGGCGTCGTAGACATTGGCTATAACAAACCGCCCCGGGGTGCCACTCCGGCTGCTCAGCTCGGTAGCAGCTGCGATCGCCGACTCGGAGAAGTCGACCCCGGTTACCTCGGCGCCGAGCCGCGCCCACGACAGCGTGTCCATCCCAAAATGGCATTGCAGATGCACGAGACGGCGTGCTGTGACGTCACCGAGCACCGCGGAGTCATATCGGACGACGTCGCTGATGCGGCCGGGATCGTCAATGAACCCCTCAGCGTCGTAGCCACCCCAGTGAATGGGGACACGATCGTTCCAATTGGCCCGGTTGTCGGCAAGACGCTCGTCCATGGACCGATCGTAGCCAGCAGAGACCCGAGGGTGTCTCTCAGATACCTGCTGCGCTCTCTCGGCAGTGACGGGCGCAAGCCGATCCGTCGCCAGGCAATGTAGGCGCCGATGTACAGCAGACCCACGATGACTGCCAGAGACCGATAGCCCAACAGCAACGATGCATACTCCAATACGCCGCCGACCATCGCTCCAAGCAGATTCGCTCCGAACGCGCCGGTTGAATCCTCGGTCTCGGCGAACCTCTGGGCGAATACCAGATTTGCCACGAAGATCGGAGTGAACGTCAAGATCGCGGCGGCGAGGAACCTCCAGGTGCCACCCAGCTCCAGCAGTAGGCCGGGCCGTATCGCCCACGACGCTCCGATCGAGACCACCAGCAATGCGTATAGCGCGGCCGGTTTCGGTAGCTTCACCCGCTGGGCGACTTCGATTGCCGCCAGCACCGAGGCCAATACAGCGAGGAAAACCAACGAGTTGACAACCCAGGTGGTCCCGAACCACAGGGCGAACTGCACGATGCTCTTGGTCTCGAGCAACAGGAACGCCCCACCCATCAGAAACAGGTCCAGGTTGGAACGCACAGCAGATCCGCGAATGCCGACGGCGCGAAGCAGGAGCATCGAGACGATCAGGATCGATGCCATCGCTGCGAGGTACATCACTGGTATGCCGGGATGGCGGATGTAGAGGAATGGATAGTTGTCCGACACGGGTTCTGGTGCCGTGCTCAGATCTCGGACTTCGGCCGGGCAGTTGTCCGCCGCCCCGCCGCCACCAGCCACCACGGCCATACCTGCACCGCCCTCCGGGGCGACGACGCAGATGTCACTGCCGAACGGGCCGGCGACGGTGTTGGCAAGGCGGTCGACGAGCCAGTCCTGTCGGTAGTAGTTGTACATCGCAAAGGTGCCGCCTTCGTCGAGAAGGCCGGCCGCCGTATCAATGGCCTGTTGGGTGAAGAGAAAGCTCTCGAGGCGAAGGCTCGATTGGCCGGACACCAACGTCAGCGAGTCGGGGAGAGCGAACAACACCAGATCGTATCCACCGGCGCTCCGTTCCATGAAGGCACGGCCATCGTCGATGTGAACGGCAACGCGGTCGTCGTCATACGGTGCGTTCGGGTGGCGGGCTTCTCCCAGCCGGTACAGACCCGGGTCGATCTCGACCGCATCGACAGAAGACGCACCCTGGTCGAGGGCAATCGCCACGTCCGTGCCAGTACCGGCCCCGATGATGAGAACGCGCTCCGGCGTCTCCCCGGCGATCTGATACGGCATGAAGTACAGAGGTTCGTCCTGCCGCCGACGGTCGATGGATGTGATCGTCTGGTGTGGGATTCCGTTGACACTGACGGCGGTTATGCCCCCAGCTTCAACTGTCTGGACTCTGTAGTAGGGCGTCCAAAACAGGTTGGGGTTGAGCGACTGGCCACCGAGCACCACCACCAGCCCCACCAGGATGACCGCCTGTCGCGCGTCCAACTTCGAAGGCAGCAATCGCACCACCATGATCGCGACGACGATTCCCCAGGCGACCGGGGGAATTCCCGCCCACGAAAGCAGGGTGAAGCCGATGATCCCGAGCAGCGACCCGATAATGTCGAATCGGTAGGCAGTAAGGGGTTGGTACCGCGAGAACTCGCGAGCGACCTCCTGGCCGATGGTGAAGAGGATGGCCGCCACCGCCAGGAAGATCAGCGGGAGGATGACCCACAGCGGAAGCCCACTGACATGCAGGCCCCCAAAGTAGACCACGTCAGAGCCAACTCGATCGACCTTCACGGGAAACACAACGATGGTGCACACGAGCCCAAGAATGAGTCCGGGCGCCCAGTGGAACAGAGATGGCTTCTTGCCCGCTAGGAATCCGAGCCCGATCCCGAGGAAGCTGCCCAGCAGCACGAAGTTGGTGAAGTACGAGAGGTACACAACGTTCTCGCCCAGCCATCTGATCAGACCCAACTCCACGAACAGCATCAGAGAACTGAGGGCCACTAGCCGCCACGGCTTGACCGATGTGTGTGCACTGGTATCCACGGCTTCTCCCTTGGCGTCGGCTCGCCAGTTGCCAGTGGCTGGCATCGGTCGATCACCGGGCGTCCTTGACGGTTTCGGCTCGGTTGCAAGCTCAGCAACCGAGGAACAAACTATCGGATCGGCGGGCCGCTGTGTGGGTTGGCAGAGGCGCAGCGGCGTACGGTCCGGGCAAATACCTGTGAAACCTCATGTATAAACCTTCAAGTTGAGGTTGAGGGTCATAGAATCCGGTCAATTTGGCCGGCGTATGTGACCAGGGGCGGTGACTAGTTAACCAGGCACCTGGAGAAATCCGTCTCCAGTCGCTGCAGTTTTGGCCGAATAGACAACAGAGAAAACGCGAGCAGCTTGCTCGGATCTGTCGAGGCCGGAACCGAGGCGGGTCACGGAAGACCGAGAAACGGAACCACAACTGATGAGTACTTCCCCGAGACGGAGCGGCGTGTCCCGCTTTGGGACTCAATGGAAAAAGACTGCGGCTGCCATGGCCGCTTTTGTCATTTCTATCACCTCCGTGGTCGCAGGAGCTGTGCCAGCAACAGCCGCCCCCGGCGATGCCGACCTGGTCATCAGCAAGGTCGCCAACAGCGGCTCGGCTCTCGTGGATACCGCAGTCGAGTTCACCATCACTGTCACCAATTCCGGCCCTGGTGACACAACAGGCGTCACCGTCACCGACGTTCTTCCCTCCGAGCTCTCGTTTCTCTCCGCGTCTACAACCTCCGGTTCCTATGCCTCGGCCACCGGCGTTTGGTCGATCGGCTCGATGTCTTTCGGCTCGACCAGCACCCTGAAGATCACCGCCAGGGCCGATAGCGTCGCCTTTGTCACGAACACCGCCACGATCAGCTCCTCAGACCAGACGGACCTGAACCCGGGTAACAACAGTGCCAGTGCAGCAGTCAACATCGTCACGGTCCCGCCCGCGGTTTGCGACACCAACGACATCATCGGCATATCCGGTGACACCATCTACTCGATCAACACCCAGACCGGTGTCGCTACTGCCGAGTTCCAGACCGCGTTCAACACCGGCAACCGCAACGCCCTCGCCTCCAACCGTGACCTCGGGATGGTCTACTGGGGCTCCGGCTCGATTGTCTACTGGTGGAATCCCATCGACGACACCGAGGGCGTCCTTGTCGACCTGACCGGTCAGATAAACGGGACGCTCGAATCTGCGGGTGCCACCTACCACGGTGGCTACTACTACTTCTCAACCGAGATCAGCGGCAACGCCAACGGCATCTACCGCATCGCAATCAACCCCAACGGCGGCACCTCGGTGGTGGCCGGTTCGCTCGAGCAGCTTGCCCCCAACCAGCCCGAGGATGGCCTCGAAGCCATCTTTGGACGCGACATGCGTCCCGACTACGGTGATCTCACGGTGCTCACCGTCAACGGTGAGCCGGTCATGTTCGGCTCAACGGTCGACGGCTACTCGGGCGCCGGCACCGGCTATTGGTGGAGCTACAACATCAACAGCGGGGCATTCACCTACATCGCCCAGGAGAACAACCCGAACCACGTTCAGCTCGGCACCGATCTCAATGGCAACACCTGGGGCACCTCGGCAACGGGCGACCTCTACTCGGTGAACCAGGCCACCGGGCAGTTCACCTTCACCGGCCACGCCATCGGTATCGGGTTCTACGACCTGTCCGGTTCATTCTGTGTCCCGCCCGAGCTTGCCGACGTAGATCTCGGCAAGGCCATGATCGCAAACGCCGACGAAGACGGTTCGGCAACCGTCACCACCGGAGACACCCTCACCTACCAGTTCACCGCCACCAACACCGGCAACGTTGTGCTCACCGGTGTCACCATCACCGATCCCCGTCCCGGGATGAGCAGCCTGTCGTGCTCCGAGCCGATGCCTGCTGGGCTCAGCTCCGGAGAGACACTCACCTGTGCGGCCACATACACGGTCACCGCAGCCGACCAGCAGAACGGCAGCATCACCAACGTTGCATCTGTGGTCGGCAACGCACCGTCGGGCGCAACAGTCAGCGACACTGCGTCTGAGATCGTTGTCGTTGCACAGCCCGAAGTCGTTGTTACCAAGACCTCCGACGCTACCGGGCCAGTCGTGGCCGGCCAGCTCATCACATACACCCTCACCGTCGACAACACCGGTGTCTTCCCCATCGAAGACATCTCGGTGGTTGACCCGCTCCCAGCAGGCACCAGCTACGTCGACCAGTCCACCACCGTCGATGGCTGGACCGGAGGCTCGGCTACAGGATCATGGACCGATCTCGTCGACCAGGACCTCACCATCTCTGAGAACTGCGACGCACCGATAACGGTGACCTTCGCCATGCCGGATGCTTCGGAGATCTCCGACGTCAATCTCGGTTTCACGGCGAGCCACGGCGACCGGGGCCAGGTCCGGATCGCTCTCGTGTCTCCATCGGGAACAGAGGTAGTACTCGCGTCGGGAGACTCCGGCGACCGTGACAACAACTATGACGTCCTCTTCGACGGCGACTCTTCTGGCCCATTGGACGACAACAGCGCAGACGGTGTCAGCCCTGCCGACTACGAACGGTCGGTTGGCGTTGCTGCTCTGGAATCACTGGCAGGCGAGCCGGGTGCAGGCACCTGGACGCTCAACGTTTGCGACACCAACCCGTTCTGGTCGACCGGCACCTTCCATCAGGCGACTCTGTTCATAGACGGGGTCAGCTCCACCACGGCGGCACAGGTCAAGGACAACGTCCCGGGTGGAGCGACGGCCGATTTGGTCGACGGGGTCCCTCCGGTGCTGGTCGACACCACAGACAACTTCGATCTCCCGGTCGGCGAGACGATGACCATCACCTACCAGGTGCAGGTCGACGACACCTTCGATGGCTCGATCACCGAGATCCTCAACGAGGCCATGGCCTTCAGTGAGACGCTGCCTCCGACCACCGGCTACGTAGATGATCCGATCGACTTCCAGCCTGAGCTCCAGGTGGTCAAGGATGGGCCTGCCGGACCGGTCGCCGTTGGTGAAACAGTCACCTATACCTATACCGTCACCCACACCGCCGCATCCGACGGCTCCCCGGTCGACATCACCATCAGCGACGACGTTGTCGACCTCACCAGCGCCACCCTCACCGGCGACATCGATGGGGACGGCCTGCTCGATGGCAACGAGACCTGGGTCTACACCGTCGACTACACCATCCCGCTCGATGCCGCCGATCCGCTGGTCAACGTGGTCACCGTCACCGGCACCGATGGCAACGATGATCCCATCACCGATGTCACCGACGACCACAGCGTCGACGTCGACTTCCAACCCGAGCTCACCGTCACCAAGGTCGGTGGCCCGGCACCGGCAGTCGTCGGCGATACCGTCACCTATACCTACACGGTCTCCCACGCCGCAACCTCCGATCTGTCGCCCGTCTCCGGTGTCTCAGTCGTCGACTCACGTGGCCTGGCGCTGAGCGGTCCCACGGGTGACGACAACGCCAACGGGCTGCTCGAGGGCGACGAGACCTGGATCTACACAGCCACCGAGGCCGTGAGCGCGGCAACGCCCGATCCGCTCACCAACGATGTCACTGTCGACGGCACCGATCCCGACGGCGACCCGATCCCGCAAGCAACCGATTCCGAGTCGATCGACATCGACTGGGCGCCACGGCTCCAGGTCCAGAAGGCCGGACCCGCGGTCGCCACCATCGGTGAGACGGTCACCTACACGTTCACGGTTTCGCACGATGCAACGTCCGACGGGAGCCCGGTCGGCGCTGTCACCGTCACCGACGATGTTGCCGGTTCCGCTAGCTACGTGAGCGGCGATGACGGCGATGGTTTGCTCGAGTCGGGCGAGTCGTGGGTCTTCACCGCCGACTACACCATTCAGGCCACCGACCCTGATCCGCTGGTCAACACCGTCACCGTTACCTCCACCGACCCCGATGGTGACCCGGTGCCGGATGCGACCGATACCCACTCCATCGACATCGACCACCTGCCCGTGATCGTCGTCGACAAGACGGGCCCTGCCTCGGCCCTAATTGGGGCGACGGTCACCTATACCTTCACCGTATCGCATGACGCGACGTCCGACGGGAGCCCGGTCGCCAATGTCGCCGTCGCCGACGATGTTGCCGGTTCCGCCACCTATGTGAGCGGCGATGACGGCGATGGTTTGCTCGAGTCGGGCGAGTCGTGGGTCTTCACCGCCGACTACACCATTCAGGCCACCGACGCGGATCCGCTCGTCAACACCGTCACCGTCACCGGTGACGACGAGGACGGCGACCCGACGAGCGACACCGACACCCACAGCACCGAGGTGATCCAGCTCGCTTCGGTCGGCGATTTCGTCTGGGACGACCTCAATGGTGATGGCACCCAGGATCCGGGCGAGCCGGGCCTCGACGGGGTCACCGTCAATCTGCGCGACGAGTTCGGCACCATCGTGGCAACCACCGTCACCACTGATGGTTCCTACAGCTTCACCGATCTCGCCCCCGGCGATTACACCGTCGATGTCGACGAAACCACCCTCCCGCTCACCGGCCCGGTGCTCACCACAGGAAACGAGCCGTACTCGGTGACGCTTGCCGAGGATGAAGACAACACCGACGCCGACTTCGGCTACTACCAGCCCGCCACTGTCGGCGACCTCGTCTGGAATGATCTCAACGGCGACGGTGTCCAGGACGCCGGCGAGCCCGGCATCACAGGTGCCACGGTCAATGTCTACGCCACCGGCGATCTCACCACCCCGGTCGCTACCGACACCACCGCAGCCGACGGATCGTGGAGCGCCAGCCTGGCGCCCGGTGACTACGTCGTCGAGTTTGTCCTTCCCGGTGTCTATGAATTCTCCCCGATGGATGTTGGTGCGGACGACGCGGTCGATTCCGACGCCGATCCGGTAACAGGGTTCTCCTCCCCGTTCACTGTCACCTCGGGCGAAGCCGACGCCACGGTCGATGCCGGAGGTTATGCCCCGGCGACCATCGGCGACTTCGTCTGGGACGATCTCAATGGTGACGGCACCCAGGATCCCGGCGAGCCGGGTCTCGGTGGTGTCACTGTCACCGTTCGTGACGGTCTCGGCAATGTGGTCGGCACCGCCGTCACTGCAGCCGACGGCTCCTACAGCATTGGTGTCACCCCGGGCAGCTACAACGTCACTGTCGACCCGGGGACGTTCCCGGCCGGCTACGTGCCGACCACCCCGACCACGCTCAACACCGGATCGCTCCAATCGGGCGACACCTTCTCCACAGCCGATTTTGGAGCGCTACTTCCGACCTACCCGATCAGCGGCACTGTCTGGAACGACGAGAACGCAGACGGTGTCATCGATGCGGCCGAGCCTTCGCTTGACGGAGTCACCGTCGACCTCCTCGACGACCTCGGCACCGTGATCGCAACCACCGCCACCCAGCCCGACGGTTCCTACAGCTTCCCGCCCGTCCCCGACGGTGACTACACAGTGTCGGTTGACGAGACCACGGTTCCTGCAGGCATGTCATCGACTACCGGCAACAACCCTGATCCCGTCACCGTCGCCGGTGCCCCCGTGACCGGTGTCGACTTCGGCTATGCCAACCCCGGTAGCGTGACCATCACCAAGAACCCCGCCACTCAGCAGGTCGTCGGTGGGGGCACGGCCACCTTTGACATCACAGTTACCAACCCCGGCCCGCAAGATCTCAGCAACGTCGTGGTCACCGACCCGGCCGCACCCGGGTGCGACAACACCATCGGCTCGCTGGTCGCAGGCGCATCGACAACGTACAGCTGCTCGCTCACCGGAGTCACCGCAGACTTCACCAATACCGCTTCCGTCTCGGCCACCGACGAGGTTGGCAATACCGTTGGCGACAGTGACACCGCCGACGTGGACGTCATCGGTCCCGCCATCACCATCGAGAAGACCCCGGACCTGCAGACCATCCTCTCCGGTGACGATGCCACGTTCACCATCACGGTCACCAACTCCGGCGACGTGGATCTGACCGATGTGGCCGTCACCGATGCCCTCGCCCCTGACTGTGACAACAGCTTCGCCCTCCTCTCGCCCGGGTTCAGCAGGGTGTACAGCTGCACGGTCACCGGTGTTACCGCCGACTTCACCAACACCGCTTCGGTGTCGGCCGATGATCCGCTGGGTAATCCCATCACCCACAGCGACACCGCCGATGTTGATGTCATCAACCCCGCAATCGACATCCAGAAGACGCCCGACACCCAGACGATCGTCTCCGGTGACGATGCCTCGTTCACCATCACGGTCACCAACACCGGTGATGTCACTCTCACCGACGTGGTCGTCTCCGATGCGCTGGCTCCTGATTGTGACGCCACGTTTGCAACTCTGGCCGCGGGTGCGGTCGAGTCGTATAGCTGCACCCTGGCCGGTGTCACTGCCGATTTCACCAACACGGCCGACGTGTCGGGTGATGACCCGCTCGGCAATCCGGTCACGGACAGTGATACCGCTGATGTTGATGTCATCAACCCGGCCGTCGACATCCAGAAGACCCCGGATACCCAACAAGCACTCGCCGGGGATACGGTGACCTTTGATATCACGGTTACTAACACCGGTGACGTTGCTCTCGCCGGTGTTGCCGTGACCGACGCTGCGGCCGCCGATTGTGATGCCACGTTCGCTTCTCTTGCGGCTGGTGCCAGTGAGACCTTCTCGTGCTCGATGGTTGCTGGTGCCGTTGACTTCACCAACACGGCCGACGTGTCGGGTGATGACCCGCTGGGCAACCCGGTGACCGATAGTGATACCGCCGACGTCGATGTCATCAACCCGGCCGTCGACATCCAGAAGACCCCGGATACCCAACAAGCACTCGCCGGGGACACGGTGACCTTTGGCATCACTGTGACCAACACCGGTGACGTTGCTCTCGCCGATGTTGCCGTGACCGACGCTGCGGCCGCCGATTGTGATGCCACGTTCGCTTCTCTTGCGGCTGGTGCCAGTGAGACCTTCTCGTGCTCGATGACTGCTGGTGCCGCTGACTTCACCAACACCGCCTCCGTGTCGGGTTATGACCCGCTCGGTAGCCCGGTCACGGACAGTGATACGGCTGATGTTGATGTGATCAACCCGGCGATCACGATCTCGAAGACCCCTGATGCCCAGCAAGCACTCGCTGGGGATACGGTGACGTTCGATATCACGGTCACCAACACCGGTGACGTCGCTCTCACCGATGTGATCGTCGGTGATGCTCTCGCTCCCGACTGTGACAGCACCTTCGCTTCTATCGCTGCCGGTGCCAGTGAGAGCTATTCGTGCTCGATGGTGGCCGGTGCCGATGACTTCACCAACACCGCTTCGGTGTCGGGTGATGATCCTCTTGGCAACCCGGTGACCGACAGTGATACGGCTGATGTTGATGTGATCAACCCGGCGATCACGATCTCGAAGACCCCTGACAGCCAGCAGGCGCTGGCCGGGGACACGGTGACGTTCGATATCACGGTCACCAACACCGGTGACGTTGATCTCAGCAACGTTGCAGTGTCTGACCTTCTCGCTCCCGGCTGTGACAGCACGATCGGTGCCCTGGCTGCGGGTGCCTCTAGCAACTACTCGTGCTCGATGGTGGCTGGTGCCGATGACTTCACCAACACCGCCTCGGTGTTGGGTGACGATCCTCTCGGCAACCCGGTGACCGACAGTGATACTGCTGATGTTGATGTGACCAACCCGGCGATCACGATCTCGAAGACCCCTGATGCCCAGCAAGCACTCGCTGGGGATACGGTGACGTTCGATATCACGGTGACCAACACCGGTGACGTCGCCCTCGCCAATGTCACGGTCTCGGATCTCCTCGACTCCGCATGTGACAGCGCCATTGGCATACTGGCCGTAGGCGCTTCCACCAGCTACTCGTGCACGATGACCGCTGGTGTCGCCGACTTCACCAACATCGCGTCCGTGAGCGGTGATGATCCGCTAGGAAATCCGGTCACCGACAGCGACACCGCCGACGTGGATGTGATCAACCCGGCGATCACCATCTCCAAGACTCCGGATGCTCAGACCATTCTCTCCGGTGACGATGCCACCTTCACCATCACGGTCACCAATACCGGTGACGTGGATCTCGCCAATGTGGCCATCACCGACGCCCTCGCCCCCAACTGCGGCAGCACATTCGCCTCGCTCGCCGTCGGCACCAACGAGTCTTACAGTTGCACGCTGACCGGTGTCACCGCCGACTTCACCAACACTGCCTCAGTGACCGGTGACGATCCACTCGGTAACCCGGTGATCGACTCGGATACTGCTGATGTTGATGTGATCAATCCGGCGATCACTATCTCCAAGACCCCCCACACGCAGACGGTCGTCTCGGGTGACGATGCCACCTTTACCATCACGGTCACTAACACCGGTGATGTCGCTCTCACCGATGTGACGGTGGGCGATGCGCTGGCACCCGATTGTGATGCCACCTTCGCAACCCTGGCCGCAGGTGCCAACGCGTCATACAGCTGTAGCCTGACCGGGGTCACCGCCGACTTCACCAACACTGCCAACGTGACCGGTGATGACCCGCTGGGCAATCCTGTCACCAACTCCGATACAGCTGATGTCGACGTCATCAACCCGGCGGTCACGATCTCCAAGACCCCGGATAGCCAGCAGGCTTTGGCGGGGGACACGGTCACCTTCGACATCACTGTCACCAACACCGGTGACGTTGTCCTCACCGATGTGACCGTCGGCGATGCTCTCGCTTCGGACTGTGACGCCACGTTTGCTTCTATCGCTGCCGGTGCCAGTGAGAGCTACAGCTGCACGATGGCGGCCGGTGCGACCGACTTCACCAATACCGCCAATGTGACGGGTGATGACCCGCTGGGCAACCCGGTCACCGATTCCGACACCGCCGATGTTGATGTCATCAACCCGGCCATCGACATCCAGAAGACCCCGGATACCCAGCAAGCACTCGCCGGGGACACGGTCACCTTCACCATCACGGTCACCAATATCGGTGACGTCGACCTCAGCAGCGTGGCTGTTTCCGATGCTCTCGCCCCCGATTGTGATGCCACCGTCGGTGCTCTCGCCTCCGGTGCCTCGACCAGCTATTCGTGCTCGATGGTTGCCGGCACCGACGATTTCACCAACACGGCCAACGTGACGGGTGATGATCCGCTCGGTAGCCCGGTGACCGACTCGGATACGGCTGATGTTGATGTGATCAACCCGGCGGTCACCATCTCGAAGACCCCGGATACCCAGCAGGCTTTGGCGGGGGATACGGTGACGTTCGATATCACGGTCACCAACACCGGTGATGTCGCTCTGAGCAACGTCGCAGTGTCTGACGCTCTCGCTTCTGGCTGCGACAACTCCTTTGCTTCTATCGCTGCGGGTGCCAGCGAGAGCTATTCGTGCACGATGGTGGCCGGTGCCGATGACTTCACCAATACCGCCAACGTGACCGGTGATGACCCGCTCGGCAATCCGGTCACCGATTCCGACACCGCTGACGTTGATGTCATCAACCCGGCGATCACGATCTCGAAGACCCCTGATACCCAGCAGGCTTTGGCGGGCGACACGGTGACGTTTGACATCACTGCGGCCAACACCGGCGATGTCGCTCTGAGCAACGTGGCCGTGTCTGATGCGGTTGCCCCCGATTGTGACAACACCTTCGCTTCAATCGCTGCGGGTGCCAGCGAGACTTACAGCTGCTCGATGGTGGCCGGTGCGACCGACTTCACCAACAGGGCCAACGTGACGGGTGATGATCTGCTCGGCAACCCGGTGACCGATTCCGACACCGCCGATGTTGATGTCATCAACCCGGCGATCACCATCTCAAAGACCCCGGACACTCAGACGGTGGTCGGCGGCAACGACGTCACCTTCTCCATCGATGTCACTAACACCGGTGATGTCGACCTCTCCGGTGTGGCGGTCACCGACGCCCTGGCCCCCGACTGTGACGCCACATTCGCCTCGCTCGCCGTCGGCGCATCCGAGACCTACAGCTGCACGTTGGCCGGGGTCACTGCCGACTTCACCAACACTGCATCGGTCGAAGCAACTGGCCCCACCGGCAGCACCGTTACCGACAGTGACACCGCAGATGTCGACGTGATCGGCCCGGCGATCACCATCTCGAAGACCCCGGACAACCAGCAGGCAGCAGCCGGCGACACGGTGACGTTTGGCATCACGGTCACCAACACCGGTGACGTGGCCCTCAGCAACGTGGCAGTCAGCGACGCGCCGGCTTCCGACTGTGACTCCACCATCGGCAACCTCGCCGCAGGTGCCTCGACCAGCTACTCATGCACGATGGTGACCGGTAGACGACTTCACCAACACCGCCAACGTGACCGGTGACGATCCGCTCGGCAACCCGGTCACCGACAGTGACACCGCCGACGTGGACGTCATCAACCCGGCCATCACCATCTCCAAGGGCCCCGATGGCCAGCAGGTGGTCGCTGGTGACACCGTCCCCTTCGACATCACGGTCACCAATACCGGCGACGTCGCTCTCACCGACATTGCCGTCACCGACACCCTGGCCCCTGACTGCGACAACACATTCGCCAGCCTCGCCGTCGGCGCATCCGAGACATACTCCTGCACGATGACGACCGGTGCCACCGACTTCACCAACACTGCAAACGTCACCGCCACCGACCCGCTTGGGAACCCGGTCACCGACAACGACACCTCCCTGTGGATGTGATCGACCCGGCTATCGACATCCAGAAGACTCCGGACACCCAGCAGGTGGTCGCCGGTGGCACCGCCACCTTTGGCATCACCGTCACCAACACCGGCGACGTCGCCCTGGATGGGGTCACCGTCACCGACCCCGTTGCCCCCGATTGCGACGCCACCATCGGCACACTCGCTGGGGGTGCATCGACCAGCTACAGC
Source organism: uncultured bacterium (assembly GCA_963731695.1). Lineage (GTDB taxonomy): Bacteria > Actinomycetota > Acidimicrobiia > Spongiisociales > UBA5794 > JAAETI01. The sequence goes on from CAVSWM010000008.1 coordinate 241,511, forward strand.
TGCACGATGACTGTTGGCGCCGACGACTTCACCAACACGGCCTCGGTGACCGGTGACGATCCGCTCGGCAACACGGTCCACCTACAGCGACACCGCCGACGTCGACGTGGTAACCCGGCCATCGACATCCAGAAGAACCCGGCCACCCAGACCATCCTCGGCGGGGCGACGGCGACGTTCAACATACTGCACCAACACCGGCAACGTCCCGCTCGACAACGTGGTCGTCACCGACGCCGCGGCACCGAATTGCGACGCCACCTACCCGTCGCTGGCGGCAGGCGAAAGTGTCACCTACAGCTGCAACTCGACAACGTCACCGGCGACTTCACCAACGTGGCGGTTGTCTCCGCCGAGCATCCGGCATCACCGGACGGTCACCGACTCGGATGTCGCCGATGTCGAGGTGATCGCACCTGAGATCGATATTCAGAAGACCCCTGACACCCAGACGGTCGTCACCGGCTCAGACGTCACGTTCACGATCACCGTCACCAACACGGTGATGCCGATCTCGCCAACGTGGTTGTCACCGATGCCCTGGCACCTGCATGCGATGCCACCTTCGCCTCGCTGCCGATGGGCGCCGTCGAGACATGACTTCACCGTCACCGGGGTTACCGCCGACTTCACCAACGTCGCCGACGTCATCGCCGACGAGCCGGCAGGTGGCACAGTCACCGACAGCGACGACGCCATCGTCGACGTCATCGACCCGGCGATAACCATCGCCAAGACCCCGGACACCCGGACCGTGCTGACCGGCGACGACGTCACCTTCACGATCACCGTACCAACACCGGCGACGTTGACCTGACGGTGTTGCGGTCACCGATGCAGCAACTGCTAGCTGCGAAACACCATCGGCACTCTCACCGCCGGTGAGACGGTCAGCTACGACTGCACGGCGACGGGTGTTGCCACCGGCTTCACCAACGTTGCCGATGTCATCGGCACCGACCCGCTCGGCAATCCGGTCGGGCAGATAGCGACGACGCCGTCGTCATCGTCAGCGCCCCCGCCATCGAGATCACCAAGACCGCCGATACGCCGGTGATCGTCAGCGGCGCCGACGCCACGTTCAGCATCACGGTCACCAACGTGGGGACCGAGCTTCTGACCGATGTCACCGTCACCGACGCCCTTGCCCCGGACTGTGATGCAACCATCGGCGACATCGCTTCCGGTGCATCGACCACATACTCGTGCACGCTCCCGGCACTAACAGCAGACGTCACCAACACTGCGCTTGTCACCGGCATACACCCGCTCGGCGGCACCGTCACCGACGAGGGCAGCGCCGATGTCAACGTCATCGCCCCTGCGATCACAATCACCAAGACCGCAGATAACAGCCCGGTGCTGGTCGGCCAGGACGCCACATTCACCATCACGGTGGAGAACACGGGGGGACGCGGCACTCACCGGTGTCACCGTCACCGACCCGGCAGCACCCGACTGCGACGTAACCGTCGGCGATC
>CAVSWM010000009.1:0-197602 GCA_963731695.1 uncultured bacterium
TCCCGACCAGCGTCACTGCCCGTGAAATGGTATCGATCTTAGAAGGGAACCCATAAAAGGCACTGTTAGCAATTCGCAATAGCCGTGCTGCGAGTCCCGTATCCTCGCTGATGATCTTCGCAATGTCGTGACAGGAAGTTATGGGGCTATTGACCGCTTGACTCAGATGGGTGTAGACATTTGGCAAAGAAGAGATGGCCGGGGTTGCCCTAATCAATTTCTCAATTGTCCACTTCACTGCCCCAATCCTTAGGTTTTCTGTCGAACCCTCAGCTGCACCAATAACCGGTGTAATTCAGCGATCATGGGATGTGAAAGATCCGTGTGACGAAACTGCGAAGACAGTTCATCCTGAACCGCTTCAAGGATCGATGGGTCTAGGTCATTCAGTGCCTCGGACTCCACCTGCTCCTGCGTAAGATCCTCAATTTCAGCACTGATCAGTCCCCACATTTTGAAGAGCTTGATATGTTTGTCTTCGAGGATGCTGCCGCCGCGCAACAGCACGCGGCCGCTATTGTGGACGGCATCGCTCTCGAGGACCATGCCGGGCCGCAAGTCATTGACAGTAATCGTGGGCACAGGAGACTTCCGCAACTTCTAAAGGTTAGAGTAAACATCGGCAAAGTGCGCGAAAACTTAAGGCAGGACGTCTCGTTATACTTCCAATGGGTAAAATGCTGGATTTTTAGATATCATACAGTCCCCATTTGGTTACTGAAAACCGACTGATGATAAAACTAGAATTTTCCGAGGAAGCTATTGCCAGCTTGTATCACGAGCGTTTTCAACACCCTCACCCGGCGATCCGAAAACGAATGGCTGTGGTTTACTTGAAAAGACAAGGGCTCAAGCATAAGGAGATCAGCCAGCTCTGTCGCCTGTCGGTAAGGACAGCGTCACTCAGTACCTGAAAATGTATCGTGATGGCGGCATGGAGGGGTGCGGTGGGGCGGCGCTTTAGGATTATCCGGGGTGTCATGGGTATTTTCCAAAGTCTGCGCAATGATAGCAGAGCGAAGCCGGGCATTCGGTGCGAGTACATTGAATAACCCTGCTTGTTTCCTGCGATCGGCCCAGGGACGTTCTTAACTACGCTGCAAGGAGATGCAGCCGCCAAGCGGCAGTACCCCAACCAGGGGGCTAAGAAAAATGCGCCGTAGCATACGAACTGCCCCACCAACGTGCCGTCTGGCATGGCCACTTTGCGAAAGAAGTCCGTATCAAAATACACAACACAGCAGTCAGAAAATTGTCGACCTGTCGAGCGGCGGCGGTCACCGGTGGCTGCCTCCGCCGCAAGGGTAACTCACTCGCTACAGCCAGTCGGTCAGGGCGAAGCCGATCCCGATGCGATTCGTGCGCCTGTTGTAATCGATCAGGCTTTCTCCGTAACCGTTGAAGTATTGTACATAGCCCTTCAGGTACGGATAGTTACCGAGCGGGAAGCTCCAGCCCAGTTCTACGGCACCCTTGTCGAACCCGGATTCGAGGTTGTTGCGTGACATCGCGCTGAATACATGTTCACCCCACTTGTAGGCCACCCGCAGCTCGTAATGCCCGAGATAATCGGTGATGTCCGGGTTGTCATCGTCTTCGTCATCCTCCGGAATGCGGTACCACGGCTTGAAAGACAGGGCGAAGTTCTCTTTCTCCACCACAAAGTCGGCATAGATGCGGTTCCAGCTGCGCGATAAAACCCCGCCCTGCCCGTTCGACTGGTGCACGAGTCCAATAGAGTCCGCCGTATTCTTAAAGCCCCAAAACTCCCAATGAGGACGGAATAGCGCCCAGATCTCCGGCTCATGATTGGTCTCCCTGAAGGGCCTGGAGACATCCGAATTGTAGACCTGCCAGAACGATCGGTTGGTTTACCCGGCATAAAGGTCGAGAGTGTCGAACAGACCAACAGTGAGCGGCGTCTTGATGCTGACCTGGAACTGTGCCTCGGTGTCATCCAGGTTTATATCCGGATCGTCGTATTGCTCGCGATACAGGGTGGGATCGTAGCCACGGCTGTTATACGCCGCTACCAAGACGTAGTTCGGCTTATGAGACATCAGCGTAAACGGCGCAAGCACGTGCTCCTTGTCCTGGCGCAGACGCTCCGAGGCCACGGCCGGCTGGCTTTCCCGTGAGACATATTCGCCGTGGCGCAGTTGTTCTTGACACTGCAAGCGCAGCTCGCCAACCGTCATCCCATCGTCGGCTTGGTGCAGCCTATCGGCCATACATTGGGCCACGTCGTCCGCCTGGACAAGGCCGGGCAGCGTTAGACTACCGAGCAAGACGGCTACTGGCATTACAGCGGCGAAACCATCTTGCCCACCACCTAGACATGTGAATGGCCCGATTTTCATGACCCAATCTCCCCTTTGAAATAACTAAACCCACAAAATTCTCAAGAAGCTTGTCAGCGACGGGCAAGCCCCTACCCCGATAACCGCCGCCGCAGCGCTTCCACCGAGTCATACCGAACCACAGGCAGCCGCAGCGGTAGACTGTGCAAAGCGTGTCCGCTCTCGACGCTAACGCGCCTGGGCGTCACGATAGCCTCGCTCGTACGCCTCTTCCTCACCTTTCTTGTGCTGGTCCGAAATGTAGCCGCCGAGCGCGCCTACACCGGCGCCGATCAGGGCGCCTTTACCGGCATCGGCGCTGAATGAGCCTATGAGTGCGCTGCCCGCCGCGCCCGGAGCCCCCCCTCCAGTGTTTACCGCTAGGTATCGGACATGTCGGCACAACCCTACAGGACCAACAGACCGGTTAGCGCAATAAGAAATGCCAAAAAGTGCGCATGATGATATCCTCTCTTCTATAAAGAATCTTGGAACAGCTTCCTTTGGCCTCATCTAGAATTAAAGTGAGACAGCATCTTCAGTGGTCATCGTTGAAAAGATGTTCTGAATGTCCTGTCACTTGGCCACCTTCTAGGGGTAGTTACACCGAAGCTTTGCGACACGAGGTCGCTTCAAGGAGTTGTTTCCCCGAAAGCGGTGGAAACCACCTGTGTCACCAGGTGAATCTAGGGGCATGAAAGGGCCGCAGCATCGGGTAAATAGTCGCCTACAGTCCAACTGGATGAACCTCCATTGCCTTCAATCCCTGCCACTGCGTGAATCAGGGCTCTTTTGCTTGGTAGGGGAGTGAACGCCTACGTTGACGCGAGTCAAGGAACTCCGGCCATGATGCAATTAGTCTAATAATGGTTGGCAATATCTAGTGGTTTAGCAGAATACGTAGCGAGGCAATATCATGTCGAAAGAATCCAAGCAAGAAAAGCAACAAGAAGAGCAAAAAGGTTTGCTCCGACGCAGCCCTAGTGGTTTGGCAGGCTTTGAAGACATGGAGCGTTGGTTCGATGAAATGTTCACCCGCCGGTGGATGCGGCCATTTAGATGGGGTTTTCTCGAATTTCCAGAGTTGCCTTCGGTTTTCCAAAGCCGCTATCCCAAAGTCGATGTTATCGATCGGGAAGCGGAAATTGTTATTCGCATGGAGCTACCGGGGGTAAAAAAAGAAGATCTGGATGTGACAATGGCGGAGAAGTCGGTGACAATCCGCGCCACTACAAGCCACGAGCAAAAAGAAGAGAAAGGCGAATATCATCGCCGGGAAATGAGTCGTGGAGAATTTCAACGAACCTTGGCATTACCGGATAACGTCAATGAGTAGGGGATACAAGCGACCTTCAAGGATGGCATTTTGGAACTTAAAATGTCCAAAACCGAAGCATCGAAACGCCGTAGTATCACGGTTGAATAGATTCGTATACTCAGCCTCGCCACAATGTGTGAAAACCTGATTTTCGCGCCACGTTCGGTCATCGGCAAGGCGGAATGGGGGTGTAAGCCCAAACCGCCGATTTTTCCGGCACAGTAAACTTTCCTGTTTTACGATGCTTTGGATAGCCGAATTTGTGTCCATCCAACCCTGACTTGACTGTGATTGATATCAAAAACTTCCCGTTTTTCGGGCCAATTATGGAAAGTTTTGGCGAAAAACACATAAAAAGGTGTCTCACAGAATTTTCTGGGGTTTGGGCTTACACCCCCATATGGTTAATATCCATGTCGGCGCTCCTTAGCGTAAGACCGAGGGACTACAGTATATCCAGCTAGGCCCAATTGTTCAGTACCGTGTGATTATATACCGGCTACTGTCCAGATCGATGTAACGGCACACGCTAAGCGATTATAGTTTTACGGATCAGGTTTCGGTAAAGTGCATACTCACCGTAGCGCACGACATTTTCCCATCCGATGGGACTGACATGCTCAAGCAGTAAAAAGTTGATCCTGTTGCCCTCCGGATCACAGTCTTTCATAACCCTGCCGATTGCAGAGGGGCCATAGCCTTAGCAGACGGTAACTGTGACCACACTCTTTGGCGCACCGGCATGCGGAGGATAACGCGATCCACCAAGTGGTCGGCGGTCTCCGCTAAGACGAGCAGCCCAGCCCTCCGAAGGAGGCTGGGCTCGCGCAGTCGACCTAGTTATTCTTACTTAATCACAAAACGCAGCCGGCGACAATTCACACAACTGATCCAGTAGCGCGGAAGGATCCTTAATGCCGCAACTCGGGTCACTCAAAACATTCAGTGAATCACCGGTGCACAGCACTTCATCACGTTCGCCAGTCGATTTTCCATCTTCCAGGCCAACGGCGAGCACGAATCCGGTTCCCGGCAAATAGTACTTGAACTCACCCGCACCAGGTTCCGTTGGGTTAAATTCCTCTGTCTTAACGCAGTTTCCTTCACAGGGAAAGTTGGGGTTTTCACCACCTTCACCTTTTCCCGCAGAGGTTGGCTTATCCATCCCAGCGACGTATCGGACCAAGTCCTCAGCTTCGCCGAGAAGGTACTCTTGCCGATGTGCGTCGCCTACGATGGGCTGCGCCTTGATGATTATTCCTGACTTGGCAAGGTCGCGTCCCGCCTCGAATGACCCATCAAGATTGACCAAGATACCCTCTTCGAAATTACGCGCGACTTCGCCGCAATAATGCACGTCGCCGTTAAGCGCTTGGGCATAGTAGTCGTCGGTAACCTCTGTCGCGACAAATTCGTCATCTTCTTTTACCAGGACAACATCGGCCACACGACGGCAATTGACTCCTAGCACTTCTCGTACTTCGTCTGTCACGGTGACGATATTGGTCTCCTCGAAATTCTCGCCGGCACGCGCAACATAGGTCTGTCCAGGAGCAAGAGAGAAATACGGATTCGAACCATCTGGCTCTGTAACGAAATTGTGGGTATCCAGTAAGCCCTCCGGATCATACCGATTCTCCCCCAGCAGGTCGCAAGCCGCTTTTCGCGCCTCGTGCTGATCGGTGCAGCCTTTTCTATCCTCCAAGCGAGTTTCTTTCGTCCCCTCAAGACATTCCCTTCTTTCATCGGCATCGCCTAGATTGATGCAGGTAAGCAATGGTTGTGTCATTTTTCCTTGACTCAAGTTACGTATTGCTAGATGGCGTTGTTGGGCCCCCAGACACCGGGTGCCACATACGGCCAGTTCGGTGACGGCGTCACGTCACCCGGGTAGGCGTCGTCGCCAAGGTGGATCTGTAGAAGGCTGGCGACGTATTCGTCCTCGCGTCGAGGCGGCTCAGCCCACGTACGTGCCCGGAACACCGCCCTGGGCGAGAACTGGGTGTCCACGGTCGAGTCGCCTTCCCGGATCGCCTCGACGAAGTTGGGGTGGATCAACCCGCCTCCTCCTCCTGCGTAATCGTCGTAGCAGGGTGTCCCGGCGACGTCCTTGGTACCGCCGAAGCCGTACGGTGAACCGGGGCACACCTGAGCCACCTTGCTGAGCCGGTCCGGGTAGTTGGCGATCAGCCACCAGGCGACGTTACCTCCCAGCGAGCTGCCGACGATGTGGGCCCGGTCGTAGCCGTAGTTATCGAGTAGGGCGATCAGGTCATCACCCCAGTCTCCCATTCCCCGGGTTGCGTCGATCTTCGCCGACGTATCGGCCTCGCCGAATCCACGCAGGTCGGGAGCGATCGCCCGGAACCCGGATGGGAGGGTGACCATGTTGTCCTCCCACCAGGTGGCCGATGAATGATTGCCGTGCAGAAAGACCACCGGTACGCCGTCGTCCGGTCCGGCAGTGAGCACCCTGGTTGTGATGCGTGGGGTGGTTACGGTTGTGGCAGTGACGCCAGCGATGGTTGGGATCTTTGTCATGTCGTCTCTCCTCCGCCAGCAGCTTCTTGTCGATCTTTCCGATCGCGGTCTTGGGGATCTCGGGGAGTACGACCACGGTCCGCGGAAGCTTGTATTTGGCAAGACGCTCCCCAAGGAACGCGAAGAAACGCGGGCTCGTCGAATTCCGATCCGCCTTTGAGCACGAGAAACGCTTTCCCTACTTCACCCCACACCTCGTGGGGAGCTCCGACCAGGGCAGCTTCGGCAATACCCGGGTATGCGAGCATCACCGACTCCACCTCTGCGGGGTAAACGTTCTCCCCACCGGTGATGAACATGTCCTTGGAGCGGCCCTTGATGAAGAAGAGGCCTTCGTCGTCCTCGACGGCAAGATCACCCGTCCACAGCCAGCCGTCTTTGATCGTCTCGGCGGTGGCTTCCGGTCGCCGCCAGTAGCCGGGTGTCACGTGTGGGCCGCGGATCAATAGCTCGCCCGCCTCGTTGCGGGGAACCCGGTTCCCGTCTTCGCCTACGACCTTCATATCGATGTGGAAGATCGGGTAGCCAACTGAGGTCGGCTTCTCCCGGATCCTCTCCTTGGGCAGCCAGAAGTTGTTGCCCGCCGCTTCGGTGAGCCCGTAGCCCATCTTGAAGTCGACGCCCTTGGCCCAGAACTTCTCCATGATCGGCAGCGGGCATGGAGCCCCGCCCGAGATGACCAACGCCATATTCGAGAAGTCGGCCGTCTCCCAGCGGGGATGGGCCTGCATCATTTGATACATCGTGGGCACAGCGACGTAGTGAGTGATCCCACCTTCCTCGATGAGGTCGAAGCTCTCGTCGATGTCGAATCCCTGGCACAGGATCGAGACTCCACCAACGTGCACGAGTGGCACCATGAAGATGTTGGGGCCGCCGATGTGGAAGAAGGGGAGTTGTATCGGGGCGACATGGTCGGCGGTGATTCCCCAGGAAGTGATGGTATTGACCGAGTTCCAGGTGACGTTGCCATGGGTGAGGATGGCCCCCTTGGGGAGACCGGTCGTGCCCCCGGTGTAATAGATGCCCCAGATGTCGTCGAGCTCGAGCTCGGGCCGATCGTCGAGGACGGTAGACATGGTGTCACGCTCAGCGAATGACCGATCGCCTGGAGCGGGCTCTCCCAGTGCCACAACGTGGGCGTCGGCGGTGAGGGAGGAACGCAGCTCGCTGGTCTGGGCTCTCCAATCCTCCCCGTATACGAAAACAGTCGGCTCGGCGTCGCCCACGATCTGTCGCAACTCGTGGACCGTGAGCCGCCAGTTGAGGTTGTGCAGTATGCACCCGATCTTGCCCGCAGCCCAGAACAGGTCTACATATTCGGGGCAGTTCGATGCGTAGACCGATACCCGGTCGCCCTTGGTTACACCAAGAGAGCGCAGATAGTTGGCGGTCCGATTGACCCGTTCGTTCCACATCCGGTAGGTGATCCCCTGGCCACCAAGACCTTCGATCAAACCCACCCGGTCCGGGGTGAGGCGGGACCTCTTGTCCAGCCAGTCCGTTGTGTAGTGGGAGGTCTGTGTGTAGCTCATTGCGCCGCTCATTGCGCCGCTCATTGCGCCGCTCATTGCGCAGCCCCCCATTTGACGACGCCGGCTCCCCACACGTAGCCGATCCCGGCGCCGACAATGACCATCAGATCACCGGGCTTCAGCTTGCCGGTTCGCTGCCCCTCGATCATCGAGATGATCGAGTCCTGCTCCCCGATGTGCCCGATGTCACCGAGGTAGCACGACTGTTCCTCGGTGAGACCGAGCAATCCGAGTATCTCCCGGTGCGCCGATGGTTTGACGAGCAGCATGTTGAGGTAGTCGAGGTCGTCGCGGGTATACGGAGAACCGTCGGCCTTGGGCCCGGATTTGCGTAGTGCCTCGTCAACACAGTGCATCCAGTTGTCGATGGACACCTCGTTGAGCCGGCTCTTCATCGCCTCCGGCTCGACCAGATCGAATTTGAACAACCCGGCGGCGACCGCGGCGTCAGTTGGATGCTGCATGGTTCCGCTGGCGGGCACGATGACGTGGCGGCTCATAGACCCGTCCGACATCAGGTGGGTGCCGAGAACGTGGTTCTCCGGCCAGTCGCGCTTGACGATCATCGCGCCGGCTCCAGCGCCGATGTTGAACAGGAACGACGTGCGAACGTTGGTGAGATCGATGAAGTCTCCGATGACGTAGCCGCCCCCGATCAGGATCGTGTTGATCCCGGGGTCCTCGAGCATGAGCGACCGGGCGAGCTTCAATGCGGCGATCGTCGTTGCACATCGCATGTGCATATCCATGCCCCACGCCCGGGTGGCGCCGACCTGGTAGGCGAGATCGATGCCGGCGGTCCACAGGTTGTATTCCTTCCACTCCTCGGTTGTGCAAAGGACGACATCGATCTCTTGGGGGTCGATGCCGGCGTTTTCGATGGCCTGCCGTGCGGCTGCTGCGGCCATCATGTTGGGGTGGACACCCGGCTTGGAGATGTGCTTCTGGTTGATGCCCAGCTTCTCTCTGACCACCCAGAGAGGCATCCCACTCTGCTCGGCGATCTCTTCGGCAGACATCACCGTGTCGGGCAGGTACATCCCGGTAGAGACGATCCCCATCCTCAGGTCGTCGCTCATCGTTTCCTCCCCGGGCTGAGGGCACACGCCAGGAAGGTCATGATCTCGTCGAGCACTTCTTCGGGTGGCATCCGCCTTTCCCATTGCACGTAGCGGGCGCCGATGAGCTCGGCGACGCCCATCAGCACCCAGGCGAGGGTCTCAGCAGACACGTCGGTTGTGATCTGACCTTCGCCCTGGGCCTTTTCGAGACCACGCGCATAACCTTCCGCGAGGGTTTGGTAGTGCCAGCGGTGCGAATCCGGATCAACGAACTCCGACTCGCGCACAATCCGGTACAGCGGCCGATGTCTGACCACGAACTCGAAGAAAGTCTTGAAACCAACCAGCTCGACTTCGACGCGGTCATCGAGATCAGCGACCGCCTCCGATATGGCGCGTCGCAGGTTGTGGTTGAGCACGTGGACCAGCTCTATGAACGCAGCCTTCTTGTCCGGGAAGTAGACATAGAACGTTCCCTGGGCGACGCCGGCGCGCTGGGTGATCTCGGCGATCGAGGCTCGCTCGTAGCTGCTCTCGCCAAAGACGTCCTCTGCGGCGTCGAGAATCGCCTGCCTCGTGGCTCGCCCCTTTGGGGTCGGCGGCACCGCTAGACGGGCCACACCCTCATCAGACATCCCGCTGTACTCCCTCCACACTGGATCCGGAAAAACCGAATACTGATTCAGTGTTCACTTTTGATAGTACGCGTCCGAACCCGCCAACCGCAACCAGTTTCTTTGCGAGGTGTCGGTGGCCCGCCGCACAGTGCCGTTGTGGGTGTGTAGCTTGGCTAGGGGAATAGAGCCCGGGGGCGATCCTCCATTGCGGGGCAGGAGATGTGAGAAATGCAGCAGCCGGCGGCCATACCTGAAGCGGCGGTGAGCCTCATCCGCCGCTACTACGCGTATGCCGCCATCTACACACTCGCGGCATCTGTGATCTGGGGAATCAACACCCTATTCCTCCTGGATGCCGGTCTTTCTGTCACCGGGGTGTTCATCGTCAATTCGGCGTTCTCGGTCGGAACAGTTCTCTTCGAGATACCGACCGGGGTTGTCGCCGACACCGTGGGCCGACGGGTCTCATTCCTCGCATCGCTCGTGGTACTTGCGGTCTCCACGGTGCTCTATGTCGGGCTCGCTCAGACGGGGGCGGGTGTCATTTCGTTCTCCGTTGCATCGGTGTTCATGGGACTCGGCTTCACGTTCTACTCGGGTGCCATGGAGGCATGGCTGGTAGACGGTGTTCGATATCACGGGTACCTCGGAGATCTCGACCACGTGTTCTCGCGCGGCCAGTTCATCAGCGGGGCGGCGATGCTGACCGGAACTGTCGGCGGGGGCATTGTCGGACAGATCAACCTTGCTCTTCCCTTCATGATTCGCTCCGGGCTTCTCGTCATCTTGCTCGGGCTCGCGTACTTCGGCATGCGTGACGTGGGGTTCCAACCGCAGCGGGTGAAGTTGCGCGACGTGCCGGCCGCTGCCTCGAGGATCGGGTTGGACGGTGTCCGTTTCGGCTGGGGGCACCGATCTTTGCGACTTCTGATGGTCGGTGGGGCGATTCAGGGAGGCTTCTTCTTCTGGGCCTGGTACGCCTGGCAGCCCTACTTTCTCGAACTGCTCGGTAGTGACAAGGTTTGGGTCGCCGGAGTTGTCGCGGCTCTCCTAGCCATCTCCATGATGATCGGCAATGCCATCGTGGAGGTGGCGGTGCGTTGGTGCGGTCGGCGTACCACGTTGTTTCTGTGGACGGGCGCGATATACACGGTTGCACTGATCGGTGTTGGTCTTGTCGATGCCTTCTTGCCTGCCCTGGCTCTGTTGTTGGTTGGCGGGGTTGCGATGGGTGTCCAGATGCCGGTGAGCCAGGCATTCATCCACCAGGTCGTGCCAAGTGAGAAGCGGGCGACGGTTGTCTCATTCGGGTCGATGATCTCCGGTGTCGGAGGTGCGGCCGGGCAAACGGGTCTTGGTGCCCTATCCGACCGCAGAGGTTTCTCGGCGGGCTACATCATCGGTGGTGCAGTCACCTTGTTGGCGCTTCCCCTGGTGTGGGCGGTGAGACGACAAGGCGACCCCGCCGATTTCTACGCCGGCACGCGTGGCGGTGTGGCAAGCGCTTGTGCATCACAGGGTATCCCATCGTTGTCACACGTTGACGGGCGAGTCCCTGCTGAGACCTAGAAGATCAGGTCCGGCCGAGGTGTCAGATGGATTGGATGGCGGTCTTCGTCGAATACGGAACACTCCCTCTCGTCAGCGACTGGCGGCAGACGCCGGAGATGCTCATTTACATACGCAAGAAACCCGGTCCCTGATTGGTGAGTGCACCAGGTTCCGCAATAGGGACGGATCTGGGACTGTGAACCGTCAAGCCCCGCCGATCGATCGCCCGATCGTCTACGAAGGGAGAGGATTGTGACAGCCGATGCCAACGCAGTCGCGAACGAAGTAGGGCATACTTGACTCCGCCATTTAGCGCAGAGGCGACCACGCAAGGATCGAATTGGCGCATGATCAGGAATAGGCCGTCGATGGCCGCACCGGCGTGGACCGACACAGCTCCCAGTGCGTCTGCGGTTGTGGTCATTGCCACATGCGGAGTGTTGGCCGGCCTCGTCATCGTGGCGATGGCGATGACCAACCCGGAGCTACACCAGCCGGGCATGCGAGCAATGCTCGCGTGCTGGATCACCATTCCCTATATTGCCGCAGGCATCGTGGCCTGGAAGCGGAAACCGGCCAGCAAGCTGGGTCTGCTGATGGTTATCGCTGGTTTCGCTACCTTTCCCAACTTCCTGGTCTGGTCTGCCAACGACCTGCTCTTTACCATCGGTATGGCTACGCAGTTCCTGCCACCGGTGCTATTCCTGCACGTATTCCTCTCTTTCCCGTCCGGGCGTCTTGGCAGTCGTCTGGACCGTGGTGTCGTCTGGGCGGCATATGGTGCCGCAGCCCTCGCGGTTCCTGCGATCCTGCTTGGGCTCGGGGCTCCCCGCAACTTGCTGGCGCTCGCTGCCGTGCCATTCTGGGCCGACTTCCTACAGAGTCTCCAGCTTCTCGTGTTGAGTGGACTCATGCTTTTCGGTATCGGGCTGCTTATCAGGACACGCCGACGCAACGGGCCACCGCTGCGGGTCTCAATGACGCTGCTTGTGGACGCGTTCTCGCTGGGCCTCCTGATGGTTGCTGCGCTCCTCATGGCAGGGTGGCTCGAGCGGAGCGCCTTCCTCGATCCGCTCGAGACACACGACGTTCTCGGTGGTCGGTCTAGCGCCGATCGTATTCCTGATCGGCCTGCTGCAAGCCCATCTCGGCAGGGCATGGGTGGGAGAGCTTCTGGTTAGCCCGGACACTGAGCCCGGCCCAGTCGAGTTGCAGGAAGCGGTTGCCAGGGCGCTGCGTGACCCATCGGCCCGGCTGGCGTACTGGCTTCCTGAGGTCGGGTCGTACTCGGATGTCGACGGGCGTTTAGTGGAGGCTCACCCTGGAGTCGGGCGGTCCGAAACGCCGATAATGCGGCGGGGGGTGCCGGTCGCAATGCTGCACTACTCCGCGGATCTTGAAGATGAGCCGGCATTGGTAGGAGCTGTGGCTGCCGCAGCCGGGATGGTCATCCACAACGCCGCGTTGCAGGTCGAACTACGGTCACGGCTCGAGGAATTGCGCGGCTCGAGGGCACGAATTGTCGAAGCCGAGGATCGGGAGCGTCGCCGCCTGGAACGCAACCTCCACGATGGTGCGCAGCAGAGACTGGTCGCCCTCGCATTGGAACTGAGCACTCTTGGAGAATTGGTCTCATCCGATGAGGTGTTGCGAACCAGGGTCGACGCAGCGAGCTCGGAAGTTGCTGCCAGCTCTCGCCGAGCTGCGAGATCTCGCCCGGGGTATTCACCCGGCCGGTGTCAGTGATCACGGTTTGGCCGTTGCGCTCGAATCGCTGGCGACACGTGCTTCGGTGCCGGTGCGGATCGTCGGCGTTACCGATGAGCGCCTGCCGGAGCACGTTGAGTTGGCTGCTTACTTTCTCGTGTGCGAGGGGTTGGCCAACATCGCAAGGCATGCCGGGGCCACATCGGCCGTCATCGAGGTGAAGCGGGAAGGGTCAAACTTGCTGGTGGACGTGACCGACGATGGTGTCGGTGGTGCTAACCGTGCCGGTGGCACGGGGATTCGCGGTCTGGCCGATCGCGTTGAGACCCTCGGGGGGCATCTACAGGTCTGGAGCCCGCCGGGTGAAGGTACCCGTTTGAGCGCGATGATCCCATGCGTGTAATGATCGCCGAGGACAGCGTCCTGCTGAGAGAAGGTCTGGCCCGCCTACTAACTGAGCACGGCATCGAAGTCACGGGTACGGCCGGTACCGCCGACAAGCTGCTCGTACTCGTCGATGGTGACGAGCCCGATGTGGTCATTGTCGACATAAGGCTACCGCCCACTCACACCGACGAAGGGATGAGGGCGGCCGTCGAGATACGGGCCGCACATCCCGAAGTCGGTGTACTCGTCTTATCTCAGTATGTCGAGGTTGGCCTGGCTATGCAGCTGCTCGGAGACTCCGCGGACGGCGCCGGGTACCTGCTGAAGGACCGGGTCGCAAACGTCAATGAGTTCATCGATGCGGTGCACCGGGTTGCCAACGGCGGCTCTGCCATCGATGCCAGCATCGTGTCCGCTCTGATCGCGAAACAGCGGCATCGCGATCCCATCGACCGGCTGACCCCTCGCGAGCGAGGGGTGCTGGAGCTAATGGCACAGGGACGATCGAATCAGGGCATCGCCGATGAGTTCGTCATCACACTGCGAGCCGTCGAGAAGTACGTATCCAACATCTTCTCGAAACTCGATATGCCGTCCACAGGAAGCGACTCCAAGCGTGTACTCGCGGTCCTTCTCTATTTGCGGGGTTGAAGCGATCGACGTCGTGTCTGCGGACGGGCCCGGGCGAGACCTCAGAGTTGCCCGCGGCGTTGGAGGGCAACCAATGCCACCCAACCGGGGACGATAGGAAGCCAGAAAGTCACAAGGCGAAACAGAAGTACGGCCGCGAAAGCAGCCGAGGGGTCGACGCCGACGGCGGCATACCCTGCAATCAGCGCCGCCTCTGTAGCCCCGATGCCGCCGGGCGTCGGCGCGGCTGTAGCGATGGCGGCTCCGACGAGATAAACGACGGCCGCGGTGGCAACGGGGAGGTCGGCCTGCATCGCATTGAGGGAGGCGACCATGGCAAGCGTGTAGCTCGAGGTCACAAGAAGCGAGCCAAGAAAGAGCGTCGCCAATTTGGACGGGGTCTTGGCGACGGACGCCACCGTTTGCCAGGCCGAGCGCAATGCAGGTGCGAGATTCCGCGTGAAGAGTCGCCTTCCCAGGGGGAGAGCCGCGGTGAGCGCGGACACCACCATTACCGCCGCAAGCACCAGGATTGCACTTCTACCCGACGGGTGCGGGATGCTCGCCGAATTGGAAGTGCCTGCGACCAGGCTCACGAGCAACAGCAGTGTCACGTGCACCACAAACCCGGCGATGGTATTCAGGCCGACAGCGGACACGGCATCTGCGCTGGGAATCGAGCGGCGTTGCAAGAACCGCACGTTGGTTGCCAATCCGCCGACCTTCGCCGGTGTGATCCTGCTGGCGAACGAAGAAGCGACCTGGGCTGAGATGACGGGACCGAGCGGAAGCCGCACCCGTACCGCCCCCATTATGCCGATCGCTGCGCCGACGTAGGTGAGTATCGAGAAGACGACGGTGATGGCGGTCCATCCGATATCGGCACGGCGGACCTCATCGAGGAACCCGTTCGCCTCAGCAAATTGGGGAACGAGGACATAGATAGCAAGCGCAACGCTCAGTAACACAAAAACAGTCCGTCCGCTGATCCGCTCCAGGCGCACCGGTGCTACTTCGTCGACTCCGACGGCGGCGGCAACCGCGGCACGGATGGCCTTGAAGTCCTTGGATCGGCCCAGCGATGTCCGCGTTGCAGTCGAGAGGCCAAGTGGCTGGATCCACTGGAGAGCTTCTGCGACATGCTCGCGTCCGAGCACATCGATCGCTGCCCGCGCTGCGCGCTCGGGTCCAACTACCGCTGCGGTAGAAGCCAACAGCTCGGCAACGTCTCTCAGGACCAGATCGCGTGGAGCGGCAAGCTCTGCAAAGCCGAAGTCGATCATCCACGGGACTCCACCATCTGCCAGCAATAGATTGGCCAGGCGGAGGTCGCGGTGAGCAATGCTCGCCCGGTCGAGGTCGGCAACGAGTCGCCAAATCGCCTGCAGCAACTCGGGGCTGAAGGCGTCCGCAGGCACTGAATCGAGCGACCGACCCGAGATACGCTCGTATGCCAGCAGCATGCCATCGGTACCGACTTCGGCGATTGTCACAAGACGTGGTGTTCTGATATCTCGTGCACGGGCTGCGAGGGAAAGCAGCGCCTCATGTTCAACGGCTCGGCGGAGCGAGGTGAAAGGGCGCCTGTCTCCCGTTCGGCGGAGGCGTGTCCAACGGTATGCCCGGAATAGCAGGTCGGCGGCGCGATGGTTGCTTCCTAGCGTCTTGACGAAGAGCTCAGACCCGTCGGCAGTGGTGACGAACCATGGAATGGAGCCCCGGGCGTCAACGGACGCCCGGATGATTGCGGCCACGCTGATGCCATTCTCTCCAGTGTTCTCGCCACCTCCTCGGCCGAAGGCGTCAGATCTCGGGTCTTGAGCACAAGCGCTACTAGCGCACCGCCGACCATGCCGACGCCGATGTCCAGAGGGAGCGTGATCGATGCAATAGCCCCGCCGACGAACGACAGAGACACCCCGGCCGCCATGACACCCAGGACCCAAGGTCGCAGACGTCGGCTGATCCAGGGGCTCGCCAGCGTAAGGACTGCGACCAGAGAGGCAAGGCCGCGATTCCCCAAGGTCGCGTAATCGCCCGATTGGCCCACGGCTCGCAAGAGAACGTCCGATGTTGCAAGGGCAGTGACCAGGTGGGCGGTGAGCGAGGAGAGGATCACCGCAAGGAATGCGGCGGCATTCACCCGAACCCAACGCCCGATCCGGCGACGCACGAGCAGTCCGACGTTTGTTACGAGGATCGTGATGCCGATGGCGGTTCCGGTGGCGACCTCGATCGTTGCCGACACCCAGGCCGGGAGCGCCTCCTGAAGTGAGACGAGATCTTCATGGAACCCAAGCAGCGCCTGCTCGAAAACGAGGAGCAGCAACACTCCAGCCGACGCAAGACAGAGTCCTACTACCAGCCGGTATGAGAACAACGGGGAGCGAACCATCGGCGGCTTCGGCTCTACGGAGGAGCTTCGGGACATCATGGTCATGCTTCGCAACGCACCGACCGGGTACAAGCCGGGCAACCGGTGTGTGGGTATTCGGGTTTCTGGTACATCTGCGCTGCGACGGACGACGAGAACATGGAAGTGGCGGCGTCGCGATGCAAGTAACCCGTACCGCGGATACGCCAGACGACCGGTTGGCGCCCAAGGTTGCGCATGAGCACTATTCCGCAAGACGATCTGGAGGACCATTGAGCGGTATGCAGAACCGAGTGAGCCGTTTCTACCCGATTCAGGTCCCGATGGGTCGGGCAGTGGTGTGCCTGGCGCTGCTGGTGGGCTCATGCGGCGGCGGGCAGACAACATCGTCACAGACGACCGCCGTCCCGAGCGCTACATCGCAGGTGACGACGACATCGGTACCCCAGACGACAACGGGATCTCCGACAACCGCCACGTCGGATCCGGCTACCACGACAACCACGGTCGCAACCACCACAACGACGTCGACCGTTCCCCCCGAGCCGGACGCCATGGATTCTGGAACCGGCTGTGGCCTCACTTCCGTCCGCCTGGCAGTTGGCCTTCACGATCGGATACGGAGAGAATGAGTCGATGTTGGGGACGGCACCCGGCGGGGAGGGCCTCATGCTGGGACCGAACTACGGTGCCCAGGCTCCCGACGGAACCTGGTGGTTTCTCGATGGGGCGAAGCGGCGTCTCGCCCACTACGACAGTGATGGCGAATACCTCGATTCGGTCGTACTAGCCGACGAGTTTCTCAGATCCGGCGTGTATTTCCAGTATCAACTTCCTCGCGTCCTCTCCGAGGGGACCCTCGTCGCTACCAGATTCGACGAGGACACAACCGACTTCCTCACCGTTGCGTCCGGCCAGGCTCGCCTGGCATCTCTTACGGGGACCTTGCTTCCGCGCGTCGATGATGGGAGCGACGTTTACGGGTTCGATCCGGATGGGGCTCTATGGTCCATTGACCCCGCCACCGCCGAAGCTCACCGGACAGACTGGTTCGTGGGCCAGGACGGCAAACCGTTCATGATCGGCTTGATCGCCGGTGGCGTGGTAATCGAGCTTCCCGACATCGGAGTGGAACAGACTGTTTCACTGGCTGCATCCAACGGCCCCGGCGAAATCCATCCATCGATCGAGGTGGCCGTCGGATCGGACGGTGTCACGCATTTGTTGTTTCTCGGAATAAGCGAATCGGACGAATCGGAGCAACTTGCTGGATACGCCTCGATCGCAGCCGATGGGACCGTGATGCCGATGGAGCCCATGGTCAACCCGTTCACGTCCGCAGACCCCGGGAGCCCCAGTCACCTGGGCATAGCGTATGGATCGAACTCGCCATGGCTCATGATCGTCGGCGAAGCCGGTGTCGAGGTCTACTTGCGAGGTTGAGCATCTCCGTTCTCGGCGGGACACCCCGTCGTCCGACGTCCCCCCTCCTCGACCGAGCCCGTAGCCGAATGTTGCGTGAGGGCTCGGTCTTGGATCATGCCTGGAATCCCCGGCAACGCGTGCGTCTCCCGCATAAGAGGACGGTCGGCGGGCGCAGCGAGCAACCGTCATATGCTTAGGGGTGAGATCGGGACACTGGAGGACCAGATGCGGATTCTCGTGGCAGAGGACCAGCCGAAGATGGCATCATTACTCAAGCGAGGGCTCGAGTCGGACGGGTATGCGGTCGATGTGGCGGCAGATGGGGAAGAGGCACTCTGGTACGGCACTGAATGGGAATACGATGCCATCATTCTCGATGTCGGGCTGCCGTATCGTGATGGCTTCGACGTGGCACGCCTGCTGCGGGAGCGGGAGCGTTGGGCCCCCGTCTTGATGCTCACAGTACGCGACAGCCTCGATGATCGTGTCGAAGGTCTGGACGCGGGGGCAGACGACTACCTGACAAAACCGTTCGAGTTCGAAGAGCTGCTGGCGCGGGTGCGGGCTTTGACGCGGCGCCGACCCATTCCGAGGCCGACCGTCATGGGGTGGGACGATTTGAGGCTCGACCCGGCGACGAAAACAGTGACCCGGGGCTCCGGCGAGATCGACCTGAGCCCGAAAGAATTCGCCCTGCTCGAGCTTCTGATGGCCAATGGCGAGGTTGTGACCAGCCGGACCGAGATCATCGACCACGTGTGGGATTTCGCCTACGACGGAACGTCGAATGTTGTCGATGTCTACGTTCGATACCTGCGCAACAAGATCGACCGCCCCTTCTCGCGGGACACCATCGAGACCGTGCGAGGGCAGGGGTACCGTCTTCGCCACGAAGGGGCATGATCGAGGGATGTTTGCCGGTTCCCGACTCGGGTCTCGTTTTGGGCGGAGGGCTTTTTGGCTGACTCTCCTCATCCTCGTCACGACGACCATCGGAACGGGCCTCTATTGGAGGGGTCGCCTTATGGACACCACCCGGGAGGCCCTCGACGCTCATATCTCAACGGTTGAGACCAGCATCGAGATAGACATCGATGGTGGCTTCGACCCCTTCGCCGAAGGACGTGTGTTCTTCCTGGTGACACCCGAGATCGGGCTCCAGATCCTCTCCGCACAGGGCGAGCCGCTAGCGATCTCTGAGAATCTCATGGAAACGCCGCTCATCCCGATCGAAGAGGTCGTGGCATCCGGTTTTACCGAACGAGAGAAGGAGATAGGTGGCTACGGGAATGCTCTGGTGCGAGCGGAGGCTTTCGACACTTCACAGGCGACGTTTGTGATAGAGGCGGTTAGCAGTCTCCGTGAGCTCGACACGGCCAGTTTTATCATGTTTCGTATCGCCCCCATCGGCGCGGTCGGCATCGCTTTCCTGGTCGGGCTCGGTGTCTTCTGGTCGGTTGGAGCGGCGCTCGGCCCGGTGCGTCAGATATCGGAGCGAGCCGCTTCCGTTCGCAGACAGCGGGAGGCCGGAGCCGCTCAACGTTCCTGCCGACACGGCCGAGCTCAAAGAGCTTTCGAGTCATCTCGATCATCTCCTGGAGAGAATCCGGCTGTCATTCGATAGGGAGCAGCAGTTCCTCGACGACGCCAGCCACGAGTTGCGTACTCCCATCGCGATCGCTCGAGCCGAGCTGGATCTCGCCCGGCGGGTGGCGTCGGATGCTGGTACCAGAGCTGCCCTGGACTCATCTCTCGAGGAACTGAGCCGGCTCGACGGGATGGCGTCGGATCTGCTCGTGTTGGCCAGAGAGAGAGCGGCCGGCACCGGTGGTCGTGTTTCGGTGGACCTGATCGAGATCGCTCACAACGCAGTCGATGCGGTGCAGCGTGATCCACGTCAAACGCCCGTTCACATGGAGATTCGGGGTAGCGGCGTGATGATCGGCGATCCGGCGTCGCTGGAGCGGGCGCTCCTGAATCTCATCGCAAATGCCGCCCAGCACTGTGAACGATCGGTGGAGATCGATGTGACGGACTCGACCGATGCTCTGGTGGTCACCGTCACCGACGACGGGCTCGGTATCCCGGACCACTTGATCGACAATCTCTTTGACGATTTGCCCGGGGTCGCGATCTAGGGGCTCACAGCACCGGACTCGGGACTGCGATCGCTGCCGAGGTCGTCCGCCACCACGGTGGGACCGTCACAGCGGAGAACGGTCCCGAGCGAGGTGCAGTGGTGACGATCCGGTTTCCCAAGGAGCCCGGACGTCAGTAGTCGATGATCGGCCTGCGTTGTCGTGTAGGGACTACGGGACGAGGAATACAGGGACTTCGGAGTGCGTCGCGGATGCGCGGGCGATTGAGCCTACGGTGACGTCGGCATAGGATCCGTGCCCGACCTTCCCGAGAATGAGTGCGTAGCCGTCGCCGGCAGCGCTGATTAGACGCTTTGCGGGATGACCGATCACGACGTCGCTCTCGATTTCCGTTCCTGATTCACGACCCACCTGAGCAGCGAGGAGTCGCAGGGATTCGAGGGTGTGGCCGACGGGATTGTCGCTGTCATCGTCGGCCAATCTTGGCTTCTCGGCGTACGCCTCGAGCGGGAACGCACAGAGGGCATACACAGATGTACGCAGCTCACCGGCGAGACCCGCAGCCCAGCGGAGTGCACGCAACGATGCCGGAGACCCATCTACACCTACGATCAGGCTTCTCCCCGCGGTTTCGGCGATTGCAGAGTCGGGGACAACCGCGGTAGGGATCTCGGCCGAGTGCAGCACCTTGGCAGTGGTCGAGCCCAGCAAGTTCGGCGTCCAGTGACGCCGGGGGTGAGCACCGAGGACCAGGAATGAGGGCTCGATTTCGCCCGCGAGCAGCAGCAGGCCTTCAGCTGCATCGTCCTCGATGATGCGCGTTTCTTTGAGAACCTTGCCGATACCCTTGGCCCAGCCGTCGACGGTCTGTTTGACGGTCTCCTTGTAGGCGTCGTAGTCGAACGGCGGCACAGACATGCCCATTCCCAGCCACGGTGAGCTGGCATGAGCGAGGACGATTGATTCTCCGAGCCTGGCCGCAAGGTCGGCAGACCACGAGAGTGCATGCTGGGCTTGATCCGACGAGTCGACACCCACCAGCAGCGGGCCCCCGACCGAAGCTTCCTTCGTGCTTGGTGCTGGTGGTTTCGCGGTTGCTGTTCATGATGCCTCCTCGAGTGATCTACGTCCCGTCCGTTGCTCTTGCAATCATCTCAAGGTGAAGATGAGGGAAAGATGAGTGCCGGGGAAGAGTTGTCGAATCTCCAGGTCCGAGAATGGGTCTCTAGCCGCGTGCCTGACGGTCGGTGAGACTGACCTCGCGACGGTGCCGCAGCCACAGGGCTTCGGCGCCTATGGCGAGGACGACCGCAAACCCGAGCAACACAACCGCTACCGGTTGGTCATGTGTGGTGTTGATGACCAGAACGAGGAGGGCAGTCAGGCAGCCCGCGACACCAAGGCCACTGATGATCCGGCTCGCTTTGATGTCTCTCCACTGCTTGAGGCCGGCAGCGTTGGTGGCGCCGAACACGATGAGGAATACGGAGCTGGCCAATGCTGAGATTTCGGTGATATTGAGAGTATTGGCGACCAGGAGCGACACTCCTGCAGTGAAGAGCAACCCGACCGGCTCGGACCACACGTTGCGCTCCAGAGCGGGCGGTAGCTCACCCTCACGAGCGATCTGATAGCTGAGCCGTGCCGATCCATATAGCGTGGCGTTGATTGCCGAGAACGTGGCCAGCACGGCCGCGCCGGCCACGATGAGAAAGCCGAAGTTGCCGAGGCCGGGCTTCGCCGCCTCCGCAAGGGCGAAATCGGCTGCCTGCTTGATCTGGTCCGGGGCGAGCGAGCCAACGGTGATAGTGGCAATGGCGACGTAGAGGACAATCACCGAGCCAACGGCGATGTAGAACGCGCGGGGCAATGTCCGCCGCGGCTCCCGGATGTCCTCGGCGGTGTTGGCGATCAATTCGAAGCCCTCGTAGGCGACGAAGACGAGGAGCCCGGCACCGGCGATCGCCGGAAGCGAGGGCCAAGTGCTCTACCGAGAGCCGGGCGCCGTCCACGGTCGTCGTCCCGACAACGCCGACGAATAGCAGCATTGTGAGTTTCAGCGCCACAATCGCCGTCTCGGTTCTGGCAACTATCTCGGCGCTCAAGAGATTGAGCCCGGTTGGGATGATGATGGCGGCGCAGATGAGCCCATGGCGCAACCAGGGAGAGACATCACCTCCTGACGAGAAGAACGTCGCTGCATAGCTGGCGAATGCGACTGCATATAGTGAAAGCGTCACCAGGTATCCGAACCACAGCAGATTGTTGAGGGCACCGGTGAGCGTCCCAACGCCGAACGCCTTGTCTACGAAGACGACGCTCCCGCCGCGGCTCGGATATGCCACCGACAGCCGCGCATACGAAACAGCAGTGAGCAGGGCGATGACGCCTGCGATGAGGAAGGCGAGGGGAGCACCTCCGGATGCCTTGGTAGCAACGACACCCAGCACCGCGAAGATGCCGCCACCCACCATGCCGCCGATCCCGATGGCGACGGCGCCCCACAGGCCTACTGATCTCTCTCGCGTCACCCCGTCACTCTATCGGGGCCAGCGCTCCCGATGGGGTAGCCGACCGGCTGGTCGGTGGGGTCGGTGATGGCATCGACAATACGCCACGCTTCTTCCACTGAGTCCTCACGGGCGAACTGTGATCGATCACCCGCGAGCGCGTCGTGTAGCACCCGCTCATATGCGAGCGGGATCCGGCCGAAGATCTGGTCATAGTCGACCGTCAAAGGCGTGGTCGCCAGTTTCAGCCCGGGGCCGGGAAGCTTGGTCTGGAGGACGAGATCGACGCCGTCGCTCGGGCTGATCCGGAACACCAGACGGTTGGCGTCCGGCGACTCTGGGTCCGGATCGAACGGCAGTGGTGGAGACGGCCGGAACACTACCTCCGCCTGTGTGATGGTCCTATCAAGCGCCTTCCCGGCAGTTATCGAGAACGGCACGCCATACCAGCGTGGTGAGTTGATCTCCGTCTTGAACGAGACATAAGTGGGTGCCTTCGAATCGCCGGCAACGTGCTTGACATCCTTGTAGCCGGCGTATTGCCCGTAGAGGACGTCATCCGGAGCCACAGTCTTCATCGCTCGCAGAACTTTGACCCGCTCGTCGGCGTATGCATCCGCGTGGGCTGTCACCGGTGCCTCCATCGCTAGCAGTGAGACGATCTGGAGGATGTGGTTCTGGACAACATCACGGACAACGCCGAGCGAGTCGTACAGTGCCCCCCGGCCATCTACGCCGAACGACTCGGCCATCGTGATGTCGATCCTCTCGATGTGGTGGCGACTCCAAATGGCGTCGATGATCGGGTTGGCGTAGCGAAAGGTGAGCAGGTTCTCGACCGGCTCCTTGCCGAGGAAGTGGTCGATGCGAAAGATGTCCTTCTTCATCGATGACGCCATGCAGGAAGCTATTGAGCAATCGAGCTGATTCGAGATCGCGGCCGAATGGCTTCTCGACCAGCAGCCGCGATCGCTGCAACAAACCGGCGGCGGCCAGACTTCCGATGACCTTCTGGAAGAACGTCGGTGCGATTGCCATGTAGTGAAGACACGTTCCGCTTCCGACCGATTCGGCGAGCCGGTCGAACGTCGCCCGGTCGTTGTAGTCGCCTGCGATGTAGCTGACCCTGGAGCGGAGCATCCGGATGACATCAGAGTCAACATCCTCGATAACGTTACGGACGGACTCTTCGACATGCTCTGCGAAGTGCTCTTTGGTCCAATTGTCGAGAGCAACGCCGATGATCCGCTGGTCGAGGCAGTGTCGCTCTTCGAGTCGGTACAGGGCAGGAATGAGCAACTTGCGGGCCAGGTCGCCGCTGGCGCCAAACAGGACGATCGTGTCAATTTCGGTCATCGTCTTCTCCTCCTATGGAGATCCTGTAGTCGGTTCCTTCCCAGCCGGATCGTCGCTGAATCGTGAAGACGATCGTTCCTTCTGCGGGAAGTGATTCTGTGGCGATGTCTGCGAAGTACATGCCGATGCCGCTATCGGCCGCCTCCGTCTCGATGCTTGTCTTCCAATCGTCGATGGACCAGCGTATCAACGCCGGCTCCGGGATTTCGAAGCGCAGCGGCTTGCCGGCGTCGATATGAGTGATCTTGTGGTTAGGACGCCAGAAACGTCGCTTCGTCGCTACCGGGTTGTGCTGATGTCTGGTCAAGGCACCGGACAGGTCAAAGACTTCTCCGTCCGCAGCCGACCGAAGCAGTTTCAGGTATTCGGCATGTGCCCACAACAGCGGACGGGCGGAACCGGAAGATCGGCCGTAGACCAGTTCACGTTTCGGGATATCGGGACCATCCCATATCTGTTCCGGGATCAGCCCGCTGGGCTCGGCCATTGCCTCGATCGTCTCGACCAGGGCCTTGGCCTCTGCTGCGTTGCCTGCCGCGATCTCGTAGTGGGCCCGTTCTCCGGTGAGCAGCGGCCACACCCGGCCGCGGCCGGTACCGTCGAACGGTCGACCATCGTCGTGTTCGCCGTAGCCGTCCCCTGTGTAACGTCGCCAGCCAGGGCCGTAGGAGAAGTCCTGACGCAGGGTCGCGTCGATGACGGCGATGGTGTCGAGAATCCGTGGATCGTCGGCCTTGCGTACGCCGAATCTGACCAGAGCGAGAGCATCCGGGCTCACCACCGATGAGGCCGCCGCCACGTTGTATCCGGCGGGCCGGTTCTTGATAGTGATCGAGCCACCCACCGGCGCCTCAACGTTGTCGGTGGCGCCGATCCTGACGTAATAGCCGGCGACTCCTACCTCTTGGGCCAGCTCGGTATCGGCGGCATAACACCACGTCTCGATGTGTGCATCCCAGCAGTCGGCGGTATCGCGGAGATACTCTGCAGCTTGGAACTCGCCGCGATTCTCGGCCATTTCGGCTGTCACCAACAGGGCGGCGATTTCGGTGGCGAGGGTGAATGGTGCGTATCCGCCATCCTCCTCCCATCGGTCCTGCCCGGTCACAGGCCCGTTGGCGACGATGTATGAGGCAGCGGCGCGGACCATCGGCCAATAGCCATCCCGGGCTTCGGGTGCGTCGAGAGCCCCGCTTGCCCTCGCGAGGTCTACGAGCAGAATCGGCAAGGCTGTTTCGTCGATCTGGACCCCATCCCAATACGGCGTGCCGTCCAGCCACATATTCTGCGACCAGTGGCCATCCTCCTCCTGAGTGGCTCGTAGGTAGGAGAGTGCGCGGAGACCGTCTTCGTGAGCACCTATTGCAAACAGGGCGCCCGCCGTCTCGACGTGATCACGTGGCCATACCAGGTGATAGCCACCGAGATCTCGATCGCCCTTTGAGTCGCCCCAGGGAATCGACAGAGAGGCGATGAGTCCGCCGGGAAAGGTAGTTGCTTCGTGTGCGGCGATCACCATGGCGCTTGTGCGCGCCAATGAGCGTTCTTCCGGGAGAGCGATGTTCTGCTGCCAAGCGCTCCATTGTCGGCGATATAGATCCAGTGCCGCCGAAAAGCCATCCCCGAGTGCCGCTGTGACGTGGTGGGCAGCCTCTTCCGGGGTCCTTCCGAAGCCCATGGCTATGGTGAACAAGCCGTCACAGGCGGCGAGGTCGGGCTGGAGGGCAATGGCAACGTTGCCGTCGTCTGCGTGTTCCCAATGCCAGGACAGCGAAACGTTTTTCTCGAGGTCTTGCCACGCATCCGAACTGCCGACGTAGCCAACAGAGCGGGCGAGCACAGGTGTGTCGACGGCACAAGCGACTGCGACGTCGCCGCGTCGGGCGAATACCATCGGCGTTCCTTTGTGGTCACCGACCCAGGCCGAGTTGCCATCGCCCTGGTTGCCGAGATGAGGGGCTGCCAGGAAGACAACGCTGTGATCCCCGGCTGCCGACTCGATAGCGTCGTAGGTGACATCAATCAACATGACGGGGCGGATCGGGTCGCTGACATAGCGCTGGCTGATCTCGAAGGTCCCACCCGGGTCTGATAGTTCGACATCGAATGCCGGGATGCCGGGCTCGATGGGGCGGGTGTGTTGTTGGCAGTCTCTCTTCTCGTCGACGAACCTCCCGTCGGGGGTGATCATCAGGAATTGGGCGTCACGAATCACAGCCTGATCGATCCGCGGGTAGTAGATCTCATTGAGGATCCCGTGGCTGAGTGTGAACCAGAGCGGGCTCGCCGCCGAATGTGCGGTGCCGACTCCATCTTTAGCGCTCGACGTCCACCGTGCGGCGATACCTGGCTTTCCGGGAGCATCGCCTGATGCGGTACTCGTTGTCGCTTGACTCATTGTCGCTCCTCGGGGCATTTGCTGGAGTGCTGGCTCTCCTGGCTCTGACGACGCATCTGCCGCAAGCGCTCCGGTTCCAGGTGTCTCATCTCATTGTCCTGTCTACTGGCTCTACACGAGCTTCCATGATTGTGAGCCAGCGGAGATGAGGTTCCGATGAGAGGGGCTCTCATCGTTCTCTCAGCACCCGCTTTCTATGTTCACCAGAGAAACTGAACGGAGTCATGAAATGCAGACACAGCTCGATCCCCTGTCGAATCCGGACGATACCGGCGGTCGTAGTCGTTGGGCCGCGCTTGTGGTGGTTGCCTTTGCAACGGCGATGATCATTCTCGACTCAACCGTGGTAGCTGTGGCGCTTCCCACAATTATCGGCAGCCTGTCACTAAACATCACGACGGCTGAGTGGGTGACCACGATCTATACGGTCACATTCGCTGCTCTGCTGATCCCCACGGGTCAGATGGTAGATCGGGTTGGAGCTCGTCGTCTGCTGATGTTGGGAATCACTCTCTTTCTGGTTGGCTCTGCATTGGCGGGGATTGCGCATGGTGGCGGTGAGCTGCTCTTTGCCCGTTTGGTGCAAGGTATGGCAGGGGCAATGATCCTGCCGGCATCGCTGGCGACATTGACCGCATTGTTTTCCGATCGGTTCCGACCTGCGGCCTTCGGGATCTGGGGGGCCGTCATCGGTGGCATGGCCGCGTTCGGCCCGCTGGTCGGGGGATGGCTCACAACCAATGTTGGTTGGCGCTGGGTCTTCTTCGTCAACCTGCCGATTGCGGGCGGCCTGGTGGTTGCAGCCCTCCTAGTGATGCCATCCCGAGATCGGCGACCCGTCTCTGCGCCGTTCGACGTGGGCGGAGCCGTTCTGGTGGCGTTGACGCTTGCCGCTGTCACCTTTGCGCTTGTCCAGGGTGAGCGATTCGGATGGCTGGTCTCGATCCGGGCGACACAACTGGGCTCGATCAACTGGGCCACTGGAACGCTATCTGAGAGTGCCGTCGGGTTCATCGCTGCTGTGGCTTGCGGAGGGACCTTCTGGTTGCGCGAAAGCAAGAAACGGGCTGCAGGGGATCACACGTACCTTGCGTGGCATCTCTTCGAATTGCGGGGATTCAGATACGGCAATATCGCAGGTGCCGGGGTCAATTTCGGCGAGGT
The DNA here is from genome assembly GCA_963731695.1 of uncultured bacterium. Classification (GTDB taxonomy): domain Bacteria; phylum Actinomycetota; class Acidimicrobiia; order Spongiisociales; family UBA5794; genus JAAETI01. The sequence goes on from CAVSWM010000009.1 coordinate 27,013, forward strand.
TGGCCTTGTGTTCATACTGCCACTGTTTCTACAGGCTGTGCTCGGTTTGAGTGCATGGGATACCGGGCTCGTCTTGGCGGCGGTGGCCGGAGGCGCATTCATCGGTGGTCCGATTGCCGGTGAGATCGCAAGGCGGCGAGGAGAGCGGTTTGTGGTGCTCAGCGGCATCATCATTCTGATGGTGGCCATTGGCGGAGCAGCCCGTGTGATCAAGCCGACTATCACCGGCGCAGGCCTGGCACCCTGGCTCGGGCTCGCCGGCATCGGAATCGGGGCGGTGCAAGCGCAGTTGTCGAACATAATCCTCGATGGTGTGTCAGAACAAGACGCCGGGCAAGCTTCGGGGACCCAGAGCACATTCCGGCAGCTGGGCGCCACTTTCGGGGTGGCGCTCATCGGCACCGTGTTGACGTTAACTCTGACGGCGCGAGCCACCGAGGCATTTGCGGCGGTGCCTGCAGTGCCTCAGGCTCAGGCTACTCATGTCACAGAATCGCTAGCGGCCAGCGGCGGTACCGCGCTGGCCGGCATCCGCAACAACCCGCAACTGGCGCCCGTGATCGGTTCGCTCGATGACGGGTTTGCCGTTGCCGTTCAACGTTCAATGTTGGTAGCCCTCGCCGGGTTTGCCGTTGCCTTGGGTGCCGCAGTTGCGCTTCCGAAAAGCGATCAGCGGGTACGTGCAGAATGACTGATCGGCAGGTCGGCACCCGCGTTAACCAGGACCGCCCACTGCTGACGATAACGCTGCTCGGCGCTCTCGTCGGCCTCGTAGGTGGAGTCGGGGCGTGGGTATTTCGACTGATGATTGGTGCCATCCACAATGTGAGCTTTTTGGGACGCTTCAGCCTGATCTACGACGCCAACCAACACACCCCAACGTCGCCCTGGGGTATCGCCATTGTGTTGGTACCGATAGTCGGAAGCTTGGTTGTCGTATATCTGGTGCGGCACTATGCACCTGAGGCAAAAGGGCATGGAGTCCCTGAGGTAATGAACGCGCTGTACTACCAATCCGGTCTCATCCGCCCGGTGGTTGCTGCAGTCAAAGCGGTGGCGTCCGCGGTATCGATTGGGACCGGCGGTTCGGTCGGTCGGGAAGGCCCCATCGTTCAGATTGGATCGGCTTTTGGATCAACCATCGGGCAGTTGCGGCGTCTCTCGGTTGCTGATACCAGCCTGCTGATCGCCGCCGGATCTGCCGCGGGGATCGCTGCGACCTTCAACGCCCCTATAGGAGGCGTGCTCTTCGCCATCGAGCTCTTGCTTTCCTCAGTGACGTCGCGCACGCTACTCGTAGTAGGCGTCGCAGTGGCATCCGCCGTTTCGGTCGCTCGCAGCCTCATCGGTTCAGGGTTGTCGTTCACTGTTCTCGATCTGCAGCACGTGACCCCCCTCAACACGAACTGGATCGTGCTTGTCGCTGTGCTCGGCCTCGGGTTGCTGGTTGGCGTGGTCTCGGCGTATTTCATACGGGGCCTCTACTCGACGGAGGATCTATTCGCAAAGAGGTTCCGCAATCCCTATGTGGCGCATGCGATAGGCATGGGGGTCGTTGGTCTATTGATCGCCGGCTTCTACTACTGGCGCGGTGTCTATGCGGTTGAGGGTGTCGGCTATGCAGGGATCCTCGACGTCCTCAGAGGGGCTCTCACCAACCCGTGGGTTCTGCTCGCGCTGTTTGCGGGCAAGGTACTCGCAACATTCCTGACACTGGGCTCGGGGGCCTCTGGGGGCGTGTTCTCTCCCGCGCTGTTTGTCGGTGCCACTTTTGGTGGCCTTGTCGGGCAGATCCTGGTTGCCGCCGGTCTCTCCGTTGACCCGATCCTGCTGGCATTGGCGGGCATGGCCGCAACCGTCGCCGGCACGACAGGCGCTGTGTTGACTGCGGTGGTTATGGTCACGGAGATGACGGGTGACTACGGTGCAGCAGTCCCGTTGTTGCTCGCCTCAGTAGTTGCCTTGACGATCCGCCGGCGTCTCTTCCCGGCTTCCATCTATACCAACAAACTGGTGCGAAGGGGGCGGTGGGTCCCGACCGGCCTACGGGCAGCGGGGATAGACGCGGTTCGCGCCAGTGACATGATGGCCAAGGACTTACCGGCATCGGACGTAACCAATACGGTTGATGCCGATGCGTCGATTTTCGAAGTGATCGCGGCCCTCGATAGGGGCACAGCAGTACTCGTCACCCAGGATGGCAAGAATATAGGGGTCATCGAGCGACCTCTCGTAGATCAAGCGCTTCGCCGACTCGATGCGGCTGCTGCCGGCATCAGCCCGGAGGAGCATCAGCACAGGAGGCTGGCATATGACAGATAGCAACAATCAGAAGACCGACCGACCCATGGAGATCGGCATGGTCGGGCTGGGACGGATGGGCTCGAATCTTGCCCGCCGTTTGGTCCGCTCCGGGCACCGCTGCGTCGCATACGACGTTAACCCCGAGTCCGTCGCCGAACTCCAAGACGAAGGCGTGGAAGGTGCGGAGACGCTGCAAGAGCTAGTGGCTGCGCTGACTGCGCCACGAGCGATCTGGGTGATGATCCCTGCCGCATATGTGCAGTCCGTCGTTGACGAGTTGGCGGAGCTTCTGGAGCCTGGAGACGTAATTGTCGATGGCGGCAATAGCAATTATCGCGATGACATCGATCGCCACGACAGTCTCGCAAAGCTCGGTATCGGGTTCGTCGATTGCGGCACCAGCGGTGGTGTCTGGGGTCTCGATCGTGGCTACGGTCTCATGATCGGTGGCGACCACGACCACGTCGAGCGGTTGGATCCGATCTTTGCCTCGATTGCACCTGGCCGAGACTCAGCCGTGTTGACACCGGGTCGCACTCGTGACGATGGCACCGCTCCGGATGGGTATCACCACTGTGGGCCCACCGGGGCCGGGCACTTTGTCAAGATGGTTCACAACGGCGTCGAGTACGGAATGATGGCAGCCATCGCAGAGGGTTTGTCGATCATCAAGGGTGCAGACATCGGTTTGCAGGATCGAGTTCATGATGCCGAGACCACGCCGCTACGGGATCCCCGGGCCTACCAATACGAGATAGATGTTGCCGAGGTTGCCGAAGTCTGGCGACGCGGCACAGTGATTGCCTCATGGCTCGTCGACCTCACGGCCGACGCGATGGCGAGAGATCCCGAGTTGTCTAGCTTTACGGGCCGTGTTTCCGATTCCGGTGAGGGCCGGTGGACGGCGATCGCTGCGATAGAAGAGGGGATCCCGGCACCGGTGATCACCACCGCGCTCCAGGAACGGTTTGCGTCACGGGACGCAGACGTGTTTGCCGATCGTGTCCTATCTGCAATGCGGAGCGAGTTTGGGGGCCACGCCGAGAAGGTCTAGGCAATGTGGGCCGACGCCCGAATGGCAGCGGTATACGCATTCAGCCACTTGGCGTTTCCTGGTCCGGTCAGTCCCCACACGGTCAGTGTGGTCTCATCGCTGAAATGGATGGTCACCTGCCGCGAGGGAGGAGTCCCTTGGAGCAGCTTCTTCTCGAAGTCGCGTTCGTGCAGCGCCGCAATAGTTGCTGTCTCGACCTCATAGAAGAGCTCTTTCGGTTTGCCGAATTCGGAAGCTCTGAAGAACAGGAGGCGATGATTGGTTACGCCCGCAATCGCGCCGGTTCTCGGAAACTCGATGGAGCGGGCTGGTAGATCGCTGCCGGCGGTTGCCGGCTGCGCTGCGGTCGCCGCCGCGTGTTTCGCGTCGAGCTTCTTGTCCCACGCGGCGCCCACTACGGCGCCGACGGCTCCTCCAGCTACCAGGCCGCCGGTAGTGGCACCACCGGTGACATGGAATTGATCCTGAGTCAGCTTCACTCCGGCGAGGACCTTTTCGTTCGGGCGTAACAACCCTTTGGCCGCCTTTTCGACATGCTTTGTCCAGTTGACCACGGGACTTCCTCTCGACCATCGTCCGCACCTACGTCGATGAGCCTGTCGGCAGGATGTGTCGGTTCGGAAGCAGAGAGTTGCGAGTTGGCTCTTCAGTGGACCAGGTTGGGAGGCATCGGAAGGGGAGCCCCGTCACCAACAGGGCTCCCCATTTCCACGCGCGTGTCGCCTACGGGGTGTTGAACACGAGACGTCCCTCGACTGCGGGAGCGACCGTGCTCGTTGCCTCTATGTAGTCGATTACCGAATCACGGACGTAGAACTGCGTGTCGGCGACGATCTGGTCCAGCGGCCAGATCGTTTCGCCGGCGTTGTTGAAGTTGCACGACCCGGCGGCCAGGTAATTGACCGTCGACACGTTGTAGTAGGTGTCGGCGTTGGTGAAATCCACCGGTGTGCCATTGATCGTGAGCGAGACGACGTTGTTGCCATCAGGCGGTGTCGTAGCTCCGGCGTCGCTATACGTGATCGTGTTGCCGGCATCAGTCGTCAACATACACGTTGTGTAATGGGAACCGGCGTTGTCGACGTCGTAGTTGTAGTACCAGTAGTTCCGGTACGCCCGTTCGAGCACCTCCTTGAGCTGGGGGCCGTTCATCGAGAGCACCAGGAGCGAGTTCTCGTACGGCATCAATGTGTACATGTCGTCGACGGTGAGAGTCACCGGGCTAGAGGCGGTCGCATCGGTGGCGACTGCCCGATTCGACATTGCACCCGACAGATGCAGGTCGACGGCGATCCCGTTGTCTTCCAACTCGAAGATGGCCGAGTCGGCCTGGAGGTTTGCGCCGCTGGTCTCCTCCGTATACGCCGAGAGCGCATCGATCGGCGTCGTGGTGTTGCCGATCACAGTGCTCGTGTACGTCTCGAGCTCATCAACGAAGGGGCTGAGGAACGAAGCCATTCCCGTATCGACGTCGGCCTCAGCTGCCGGGATCAGATAGCCCTCACGCAGAGCTATCTCGCCATCGATGAATCCGATGTTCACCTTGCCGAGATTGATCGCGTAGCGTCCGGTCTGTGCCACCAGGGTGCCGTCGGGATTTGTGTCCGATGTCACCATGACCGCCGGGTCGAGGAACGTGTGACTGTGGCCGCCAATGATCACGTCGATCCCGGCCACGCCCTCGGCGAGCAGCACGTCGCTATCGATCTCGTCCCCGTAGGGTGAGTACCCCATGTGGGTGAGCCCGACCATGATGTCGGGACTCTCGTCGGCGAGGATCTGCGGCACCGCAGCGAACCCCGTGTCCAGACCCGAATAGAACGTCAGGCCGGGGATATTCGTTGGCAGCTCATAGCGGTACACACGGGGATTGGTGAGCCCGAAGACCGTGACCTTCAACCCGTCCACATCCAGGTTGACGTAGTCGTCAACGTTGCCGTTGATGAAGCCGTACGACCCGTCGTCGTCCAGGTTGATCGTTCCCAGAATGGGCATATCCAGCTGGCCGAGCATGCTTGCGAACGTGGCAGGCCCGAAATTGAACTCGTGATTGCCGATCACGAACACGTCGTAGTCGAGCAGGTTGAGTCCCTCGGCGATCGGGTTGGTTGCGGCATTCCGGAAGTACTGCGCAAACGCATTTCCCTGGAATGTGTCGCCTGCATCGAGCAGGAGGGCATTCGGGTTGTGCGCCCGCTCCTTGGCGATCAGATCCGCCAGGAAGACAAACCCCTCCGGTGTGTCGTAGTACCAGGTCTCCGGCCATGTCCCGTGGGTGTCGTTGGTGTGCAGAATGGTCACGACATTGTCGAGCTCGACGATACGGTCTCCGGGAATGTCCCCAGCGTCGATGACACCGAGCTCTCCGATGTACTCGACAAGCGCCTGCTGCATGTCGTAGTAGGTGTTCCACCGTTCGGTGCCTTCAGCGAAGGTCGCCCATCCATCCTGCCCGCCGGCGAGGAAGTCGTTGGTGACAATCGTGTATACCTGATCGCGGACGAGCGGCTCGCCGCCGATCTCGATGCCGTAGGCGCCCCAGGTCGTCGGTGAATCCGTGCCGGTGTCGTTGTACCAGTAGTAGTCAGCCCCCGACGTCTGCAAGATCCCCTTGTACAGCTTGGCCGATTGGTCGAGCAGTTCCTGAATCTGGGCCCCTGTGAGGTCCATCAGATACAGCGTGTTGCCAAATGGCAGCACATCGAACGTCTCGCCCCATGTGAGCGTATAGGGGAGTGTCGCCCCGTCGGGAATGACGATGTCTGCCCGCAGCCCACCCGGGTTGGTGAATGCGGCGTCAACGCTTCCGTTCAGCTCACCGTCGTCGTACATGTCAGCCTTCCACAGCATGGAATCGGTGACGATGTCGCCGATCAGCGACTCATTGTTGTAGTCGCGGGCGAGGCTGATGTTTGTAGCGCCAACGGGCTCGTCGACGATCGGAGCAACCACCTCTGCCCAGTAGGCGACGCGATCGGCGATCTTCTCATCGGGCCACGTGTTGGAGATCCACCTTGCGTCCTCCATAAGAGATTCGGCGGCCTCTTGCGTGACATGTCTGCCACTCTGGCGTCGCACCGTCCAGGTGAACGTCCGTAGCCAACGGTCTGCGATCCGGGTCTTATCGTTCTCGTACGCCGTCTGGGCGAACTCGAGCAGTTTCGAAAGATACGTGTATACGAACTCACTGTCGATGGCGCCGTCTGTGTGGAAGGCGTCGAGACTGGCGTTCAGATTGGCGAACTTGGTCTCGGGGTTCAGGATCGTATGCACCTGGTACTGGTCGATGGTGAGCCGCTTGGCCGTCTTATCGACTGTGACATCGACCTGGCCGACCCACCGTCCGTAGTAGCCGGCTGAGACGATTGCCGTATCGCCCACGTAGACGGGCTCTGTGAGTAACTGGTGTTGGTGCCCGCCGATCATCAGATCTACCGGCTTGCCTGCGTCAATAAGTTCTTGGGCCACGGTCTCCAGGCCTTTGTACGGCCCGCTGTCCTCTGTGCCCATGTGGACAACCACGACCAGCGCATCAGCCTGAGCGAGGATCTCATCCCGATAGTGCAGGATTGTCTCCGTTAGGTCCTTGAACTCGATACCGGCAGTGGTGCCGAGCAAGGTGACTTCCGGAGTCTCTTCACCCGCCAGGCCCAGGACGCCCAGCTTCACCTTGTTGTGGCCGGTTCCCACGTTGAGGATTGTGTATGGCTCAGCCCAATCGGGCAGGTCCCAGTCAGTTCCCTCGACAACCACATTTGCTCCAAGCCATGGGAAATCGGACTGGGCGACACGCGTCGCTAGCTCTTCTTGTCCCTTGTCGAACTCGTGGTTGCCAAACACGGCGAGCTGATAGCCCATCCGGTTGTATATGTCGATGGTGCTCTCGCCCATCAAGAGCTGTGATATTGCCGGCGCAGCGAAGTAGACATCGCCTGCATCCAGCAGCACCACATCCTTCTTGCCAACCTCGCCCCGTATGTAGTCGATCACACCGGCGACGTTGGCCGAGCCGCCCCGTCCACTGCTATCCGCTTCCAGCCTGCCGTGGAAGTCGTTGGTGTGGACGAGCGTTATCTCAGCGGTATTGCTTGGTGGTTTCTTCCACCAGGACGATGTCTCCGATGCAGAGGCGGTGGCCGGGATGATCGTTGCCATTGCGACGGCGATCATCATCAGCCGCTTGGAAAGCGTGCGCATATGCTCCTCCTCGCGCGAGCTCAGGTTCTGCTCCCCGATTAGGTGCCGTTTCCCCTTCGGCATTTGGGGTTTGTTCCGTACCCTTCAACATGCGTCCTAAGAGGTTGCGGGGGATAGGGGCGAAAGTCCCGAGGAGTCCCGAGTCGTGGTGTTTGAGGGCCATCGGCGCGTGGTGGGTTCTTCCCGACTTCCCGTGCCTCGCGGCTCGCGGTGTGGGGGCGATCTCCGAGGCCTAGAAAGATGAGAGGGCGGGCTGTGCGCCCGCCCTCTCTCTCGATCGTATCGTGCACTACCAGATGTGGTGCGACCAATGCCAGGTACGGAACTCGGGCTCCGCCGTCCCAGTCGCTGTATTGCCCGCCTCGTCGGTTCCGGTCACGGTCAGCGTGAACGAGGAGTCCTTGATATAGAGGACCGAGCCGATCTTGCGGTGCCAGCTACGTCCGTACGGTACCTGGAGCAGGAACACCTTCTGGCCGTCATTAACGGAGATGCCATTGATGTCACCGATACAGGTCGGGTCCGGGTCAACATCATCGACGCAGCTGAAGTCGACCTTGAAGAGGCCGGTCGTGAAACCGACCAGGAGCTTGTCGAACTCGGCGGTCACCACGGGTGCCGTCGTGTCCGGAGGCGTCAGGTCGAGCCCGATGACTACCGGGTCGTGATCCGATGAACGATATGCATCGGGTGAATAGAACATCGGATCGTTGAACGACGTGTCGTAATCGAGCAGATCCGCTTCATCGGAGTTGATGTGCCAAATCGTCGTGCCCGTCACGAACGGCTGCACCGACGAGTTTGCCAATGCGTAGTCGAGATAACCCCACTGTCCGCTGAACACGTACGAGTAGGCGTCCTCACCGATGAAGTTCAGCGCTAGGTCGGCATAGCCGTTGGCGATGAACACGTCGATCGGATCTTCCTTGTCGTACGAGTTCATATCGCCTATAGCCAGGACATTCCCGTCGAAACCGCTCAGCCAGTTGACCAGAGCCGTTGCCGCATTGGTACGGGTCAGGTTGCAGTTGCCCTGCTCCGGATCGTCGTCACCAGCACCGCAGGATGAGCCCTTGGACTTCAGGTGATTGACTACGACGGTCACCTCGTTATCCGTGCCGTTCTCAGTGAAAGTCTGAGCAAGGGCCGGTCGATTGCGCGTGTCGTCGAACAGCGGGTCAACGCTCGAGTCCAGGATCGCATATGCCCCGGAAGGCGTGACCGAAGCCGTCTTGTAGACCAGCGCCACCTTGATGGCATCCGTCCCGATCGAGCCGGTATGGACATAGTCATAAGTCCCGGCGCCGACCACTGCGTTCAGGCTGGCAACGAGATTGTCGAGCGGCTCATCCACGGTCGTCGCTACATGGTTCTCGATCTCAATCAAGCCGAAGATATCGGCATCGATTGCAGTGAGAGCCGCGACGATCTTGGTCCGCTGTCGATCCAACTCTTCAACGCTGTCTGCGCCACGACACTCTTGATCCTGCGCCGGGCCGCAGATATCCACGCCTTCGTCGATTGTCGTGAAGTAGTTCAGCACGTTGAAGCTGGCGACCTGGAGCGTCCCGCCCACACTGTCCGGAGCGGAAGTCCGTGGGTTTGTTGCCGTATAGGTCGCACCGCCGGTCGGCTGGATCCGATACAGACCGAACGAGTCGGATAGAACGCCGACCACGTCGTTCAGCTGATCTCCACCACGGAAGTAGTGAGATGCAGTGAAGTCGGTCCCGTCTGGATGCCGAGCCGGGACGGTGTTCTGAGTGGTCAGACCATCGTCAAGCGTGATGCGCGAACGGGCATTCAGATCTGCCAGAGCTGCCGCTTCAGGTGATCCCGGCTCGTACACAGCGGTTGGCTGCGCAGGACGAGGATCGTTGGTGATGACTATCTCACCGTATCGATCGAAGTTGAAGTACTCGGTGATGTACATGTTCTGGCTGGCGCCAAAGACCACGTACATGCCTTCATACTGTTCCAGATCGGCGACATCGGTATAGGGCAGGGTCACCTCGGTCGCTGCCGGCAGGGCATTGCCGCTGCTGACGACGGTCACCTCGGTGAGGCTGGTGAGCTCGGTCTCGAGACTTCCCGATGACCCGTAGTCAGTGACAGTTCCCGTGACCTGCACTAGATCGCCAATCGCAACATCGACACTCGGGGTGTATCCGTCGTAGACGAAGATCCCTTCCGAGGTGGCAGGATCCGCGTCGGCATCTGCATCTTCCTCTTGGACGTAGAAACCGTTCAGATCACCATTGGTGCCTGCGGCGCCATCCTGGAAATCGCCGGTGACAATGCCTTCGATGGCCACAGTCTGCCCGTCGAGCGGGCTGGTCTCACCGCTGCCCTGGATGTCATGGATGAACGTCGGCCCGGTGACCGGTGGTTCACAGCCGATTTCTCCAAGACCCCAGATCACGTCGTTGCCGAGTCCGGTCCATTCGAGTGATGGGTCGAATGCATCGCTGGGATCGGTGTCGCCTGAGGTGACGGTGTCGAGTCGGCACATGGTGTCGTTCTGGGTTCCGACTGTGGCATCGCCCCACTCTGATCCCGGGTCAACACCAACCTGGCCAATTGAGTCGACAACACCGGCTGGGCCACGAAGCACGATCGCGTCGTTGCCGTTCCAGTTGATCACGGAGCTGTTGGTCGGCGTCGGCGACAGCGAGGATCGCTGGCGCTGGCGCTCGGCATTGGCCATGACGTAGACGTCGCCGGCGGCGAGTGTTCCGGAGAGCGTCTGCGTTCTGGTCGACTGTTGCGGAACCGTTCGAGTACAGCTCGAGCGTGTAGTTGGACAGGTCAATCGGTCCTGTCCCCAGGTTGGCGATCTCGATCGCCTTGTTGTAGCTCGAGCCTTCGACGTATTGGGTCAGCAATGGCAGCGGTTCGCAGCCGATGTTGCCTAGCCCGTCTAAGACGTCCTCGCCGAGTCCGGTCCATTCGAGTGATGGGTCGAATGCATCGCTCGGGATCGGTGTCGCCTGAGGTGACGGTGTCGAGTCGGCACATGGTGTCGTTCTGGGTTCCGACTGTGGCATCGCCCCACTCTGATCCCGGGTCAACACCAACCTGGCCAATTGAGTCGACAACACCGGCTGGGCCACGAAGCACGATCGCGTCGTTGCCGTTCCAGTTGATGACCGAGTTGTTGGTGATCGTCGGCTACCGCCAGGATCGCAGCTGCCGCACCGGAGTTGGCCATGACATAAACGTCACCACCGGCGAGGGTGCCGGAAAGTGTCGTGCTCTGGCTGACAGTTGGGGAGCCATTGGAGTACAGCTCCAGGGTATAGGCGGACAGATCAATGTCGCTTGTTCCCAGGTTGGCGATCTCGATCGCCTTGTTGAAACTCGAACCCTCCACATACTGCGTCAGCAGAATCTGTGCCGGCGGCGCGGTCGGGTCGGTCACGGTCAGACGCGATGCTCGTGCTGCCAGAACGGCCTTCGGCATCGGAAATGGTGACCGGTAGCGACACCGGGCCGGGTGTAGTTCCGGCGTCAACGGTCGCCAGGTAGGAGAAGACAGTGCCACCAGCGTTGGTGAGATCCTGCGTAGCGCTTCCACCAATGGCGGTCAGATCTGCGGTGACGGTGATCCCAGTGCTGTCCGGATTGGTGCCCGGGACAACAGTCACCTCGAGTGTTGTGGTCTCACCCGGATCGACGGCTGCTGGCGTTGCGGCGCCGGTGCCGGTCGGGTCTGTTGATGTCGGGACGTTCACATCGCCCGGGCTTTGTGGGCCAGCGACCCAAACGCCGTCGATCAACTGGAGAGAATCGCCGATGGGGGATGAGCTTGGTTCGCTCACACCCACGTCGGCACTTGTCAATCCGTCAGCTGGTCCACCCACGGCATCGAATGATCCTTCGTAGGAGAGGAACTCCACGACCGTGTTGGTGGAGTCGACAAGCGCCATTCCGTCGGGCGAGCCATTCTGGAGGCCTGCCGCGGTAAACTCGACAGCGCCGACGCCCGAACCCTCGTCGTCGATCACTACGTCGAGCGCGATCGTGTCGTAAACGGCTCCGTTGCTCCCGTTGTAGAGAACGAGGGTCCAACCGGTGAGGTCAGTCCCTGCGTCCCCGGTGACCTCGATGAACTCGCCTGTGTCTGCACCGTCGTTGTCGTAGTGGAACTCACTGATGTGAGTTGTGACAGCCGACGCCGGAGCGACTGCTCCCAGCGGCAGTAGGGCCGTCAGCATGCCCAATACGAGCATTAGACCCAATCGTGAACGTGCGCGTTTCAATGCATCCTCCTCGGATCAGTGAGAAAACAGCGACGCAGGTGAAGGGAGCAAGGAATGCCGAGACGGAACCGGGCGCTTGCCCGCGGTCCCTACCGTCCCCATAGCCTCAGCACTCAAGAGGTCCCCTTTGATTCCTACCTCGTGGATCAACCCTAGCGTCTCCGACAACGCTGTGTTGCAGCTATCTCGTGTGACTGTGGTCGTCTCGGATACCACAAACAGTCAATGATTACGGGCGATATGCACGTATGGCGGAGCGTCGTTAGGGGCAATTTAGGGTCTTGATGAACTCTTCTTGAATTCTCTGCGTAGCCGGTGCTCGGGCAGTTCTGGCTATGCCGGAAGTGATGGGCGACAATGACATGATGCTTGACCAATCACTACACGCGCGAGTTCCTCGAGAGTCGCGGCTATCTGAACACGGCAGCCATGGGGCTGGGACCGCGGGCGGCCATCGAAGCCGTACAGACTGCGCTTGCAGACTGGGGCAGCGGGAAGTCGGATCCGGCGGACTTCGATGCTGATATCGAGCGGGCCCGTCGTGCCTATGCCAGGATTGCAGGTACCGATGCCGCTTCGGTAGCAATAGTCAGCCAGGTCTCGGTTGCTTCCGGTCTCGTCGCGTCGTCACTACCGGACGGGGCGATTGTCCTATGCGCTGAAGAGGACTTTGCGTCTGTGTTGTTTCCGTTCCTGGCCGACGGTCGGCTGGATGTGCGGTTTGTTCCGCTCGCCGAGCTCCTCGATCACATCGACCCAAGTGTCGACCTGGTGGCGGTGAGCGCCGTCCAGTCAGCGGATGGTCGTGTCATTGACCTGAGCCGGCTCGCCGAGATATCCACGGAGAACGGAACCCGAACGTACGTCGACGTCAGCCAGGCCGCTGGCTGGCTACCGATCGACGCGCACCGTTTCGACGTCACGGCGGGCGGTGCATACAAATGGTTGCTATCTCCCCGCGGGTCTGGGTTCATCACAGTTGGCTCTGACGTAGATTGGCTCAAGCCGATTTATGCCGGTTGGTACAGCGGTCCGGATCCATCGTCCTCGCTGTATGGCCCACCGCTGCGCCTTGCCGAAGATGCCCGACGTTTCGATGTTTCGCCGGCTTGGTTTGATTTTGTCGGTGCGGCTAGATCAGTTGAGTTGATCGCCGATCTAGGCGTGGAAGCAATCAACGAGCACGGCGTCGGGCTCGCCAACAGATTCCGGGAGCGAATGGGGTTGGAACTATCGAACAGCGCGATCGTCAGCCTTGATACCCGTCGCGGCGACGCTCTTGCTGCGGCGGGTATCAAGGCATCGACACGCGCCGGGCGGGCTCGTCTGTCCTTCTACCTGTACAACACGGTCGAGGATGTCGACCGGGCCGTTGAGGCTTTGATCGGCGAGTAGGGCGGCGTTTGACCTACTGCTCCATGCTCGGGTTCCAGACTTCCCATACCTTGCCGACCAGGGCAGGGCCCGGTTTGAGGGTTAGCTCGCCGGGTTCCCACCCGGCGGGCGTGGCTTCGGCCCCGCCGCTGTCGCGGACCAATTGGAATGCCTTGATCTGACGTATGGTCTCGGCGAGCTTCCGCCCCACAGGTGGCGTCAGCACTTCCATGCCCTGAATGACTCCATCGGGGTCGATGATGAACCTGCCGCGTAGCTCGATGCCCTGGCTCTCGTCCCAGACGCCGTATGCTCGGCCGATATTGCCGGCCTGATCGGAAGCCATGGGGAAGGGGACACCGCCGTCCACCATCTTGGTCAACTCGTGGTCGTTCCACATCTTGTGGACGAAGTGGCTGTCGACGCTCACGGAGATGACATCGACACCGAGGTCCTGGAGCTCTGAATGCTTGTCGGCGACCGCCGACACTTCGGTTGCTCAGACGAAGGTGAAATCACCCGGATAGAAACACAACAATACCCACTTGCCTAAGTGATCCGACAGCGACACCGAGGTGAAGCCTCCGTTGTGATAGGCAGGGGCCGTGAAATCGGGCGCTTTTTGCCCGACGGTCGCGGTCATTCGGACCTCCTTGTGGGGTTCAGCAGTCTGGTCATCTGAAGGTCTCGGATCTTCTCCGACGACCCCGGTCACCCGGGCACATCCGAGCTGATCAGCCATTCGTGTCTCCCATCCTCGAGACAGGTCAATCCTAAACCACATGAAGCCGCGGCAAGTTTGCTTACCTGGTTTAGCCTGGTGGCATGAAGCAAGCATTCACCCACGCAACCATCTGGACGGGCACGGGCACCGAGATAGCCGACGGGACATTGGTGGTCGAGGAAGGCAAGATCCTTGCGGTCGGTGCCGGCCTCGACACATCCGGTATGACTGTTGTTGATTGTGACGGCCGCCATCTCCTGCCCGGCTTCATCGACCCTCACACACACACCGGTGTGTGGGGCGAAGGGGCGCGGCGACGACTACGACGGCAACGAGGTATCCGAGGCGATCACGCCGTACACCAGGGCACTCGATGCCATCTATCCCGAAGACATTGGTTTTGCCGACGCCAGAAGGGGAGGGGTGACGACCCTCGGCATATCCCACGGCTCAGCCAACCCGATCGGTGGCCAGCTGTCGGTTGTCAAGAGCTTCGGGCTCGTCGCAGACGACATGGTCATCAAACAGCCGGCGGGTGTGAAGATGGCACTCGGGGAGAACCCAAAGCGTGTGGGAGAGCTTTACAAACGTGCTCCCAATTCCAGAATGGGGGTCGCCTATCTGGCCAGGAAGGCCTTCTACGAGGCGATCGAGTACCGCAAGGATTGGGATCACCACCGGGCGTTGGCCGCAGCGGAGAGCCTGAAGGACGAAGCCGAGCGCAGACCATTGCGCGAGCCAAAGATCGACCTCGGCAAAGAGATGCTGCTACAGGTGCTCGACCGCAAAATCCCGGTTCGCAACCACGCTCACAGAATGGACGACATACGCACGGCAATCCGGCTCGCCGACGAATTCGGGTACCGCCTCGTCATCGAGCACGCCACTGAGGCGTATCGCATTGCCGACGAGGTCGCATCGCACGATGTGATGCTGGCAATCGGGCCACTCTTCGGTGATCGCTCCAAAAGGGAGGTCAATCGAGCCACGCCGGCGAATGTGGGCATCATGGTCGCGCGCGGTTGCACGGTCGCGATCATGACGGACTCACCCTTCAATCCGATTCACAATCTGCGGGACCTCGCCATCTTTGCGATCCGCGATGGTTTGGATCCAGATCGGGCGCTGGAGACGATCACCATCAACGGTGCTCGCATTCTCGGTGTCGACGACAGGGTCGGCACTCTCGAGCCAGGCAAGGATGCAGATCTGGTCATTCTGAACGGTGATCCGTGGGACGCTCGGGTTGGGGTCGAAGCCACTTACATCGATGGTCGTAATGTCTTCGAATCGTCAGGGCCTTACATACCCGATTGAGCCATCGATAGACTTGCTCGATGGAATTCCAGCTGCTCACCGATCTGCTCGACTTTCGAGATAGGACCCGGCCTCTGCTTGCCGATGAGGCGAGGAACAACCTCATGCTCGGGATCCTCAACACGGTGATCGACAACCCGGATGCGTATGAGGATTGCCGGGTGATGGTGGTGGACGATGGCGATGCCGCTGTCGCCGCGGCACTAATCACAACGCCGCCACAGAACCTGATAATCGCTGCAGGCAAGCCTGGCCCTGAACTGACGGCACTGGCCGATGGGGTGCTGCAAGCAGGCATCGATGTGCCGAGAGTGATCGGTGTCCGCCCGGTGGTAGATGCCTTTGTGGACTGCTGGAGGGCCCGGATCGGGGGAACCAGCCGGTTGATCATGGCCCAGGGCGTATATGCGCTCGACGAGGTGATCCCCGTCCCCGAGACACGGGGGCACGCTCGCCGTGCCGTCGAGCCTGACGGGGACAGGGTGTTTGAGTGGACACAAGCCTTTTCGATGGAAGCCCTACCCGACGAGCCGAGTAACGATGCCCGGCTGCGACGAGCGGTAAACCGTCGTCTGCATGGTGAGAAGAGCGCGGGCATCTGGCTCTGGGAGGTGGAAGGCGAGACCGTGTCGATGAGCACGCAAAGTGGGCCGACCGGCTCGGGCATCAGGATCAATGCCGTATACACACCCCCGGAGCACCGTCGCAACGGGTATGCCTCGGCACTGGTGGCGGCCCAGTCACAGGCATTGCTCGATGAAGGGTATCGGTTCTGTTTTCTGTTTACCGATCTGTCCAACGCAACATCGAACAAGATCTACGAGTTGATCGGGTATCGGCGCGTAGCCGAGGCCGCGTTGTTTGAGGTGGCGGGGATTGACGGTTGATACGGTGCTGTCCCGGACCGGTCAATCCAGCCACTTGATCCATAGATTCCGCTGGAACTTCTTCTCAAAGCCAATGGCCTTGTAGAACGGTTGGTCGGAGCCCACCCAGGCGACTTCGGCCCCGGCGGCCCGGACGCGGCGAAGCGACTCGAGGAGACAGGCGCGGGCGAGACCGATCTTGCGGTAGTCGGGGTCGGTAGCGACCGGCTCGACGTACGCATATCGATTCTGCGGCACGTACCAGATGCCCGCGTACGACACGTACGATTCATCGGGGGCAACGGCCACAATGGTGTGCTCCTTGCGGAAGTTCGGTGCCGATTGGGCAACGGCTTCCCGATACAGGTCGTCGTCGGGGATTTCCCCTTCGTGGTTGAAGCCACGCCAGAGACAGGTATTGATCTTCTGGTGGTCGTTGTCGTCGGCCAGGCTCTGGATACGGAAGCCCGCCGGTACCGGCGCCGGCGGCACCGGCCTGGTCAGGTCGTATTTCGAGTAGCCATTGTGATGCTCCTCGTGTCGCTCGTAACCATGCGACCCGGCCAGTTCCTCCAATGCGGCATCGAAGTCGTTGATGAACAATCCAATGATCTTGCGTTGGAGCATCACCGATGGACCACCGAAGTACTTGTCGGTGTGTGCGAGCATCTCCGGAAGGATGAAGTCGTAGCCGGGGGCACGCTGGAAGTAGACAAAGGTGAGGCCGTCTTCGAGATTGGCGAGCCCAACGATCCTGCCCTCATCTTCGAACAGGAGCACGAGGTCGAGCGGAACCTGTGCGACCGAAGGGTGGTGGTGCATGTATTCCCAACGCGGCTGCAACCAGTTCAACATCTGATCGCCCGGCCGGTACGTATCGGTGAAGAACTCACTCACGGCTTCGTAGTCTCGAGTCGCGTCGTAGCGCCGTGAAATGACACTCATGGTCTCTCCAGAACGGGGAGTCTCATTCTCGCGCTTCCCAATAGAACAAGATCCGCGAAAAGGGACGGGACTGGTCTCTTCGCAATTCATCACCGGGTCAAGAATCACGTTGAGTGAAGTGTTCTTGAATTCTCTCGGTGTTCGAGGCTCAGCTTTCTTCCTGCAGCCGTCGGATGAGGTCATCGACGACGGCATTGCCCACTGTTTCGCCGTAGCGATCGTCGAGAATGCCGCGCATCTTGCCGATTATCTCCTCGCGTTCCTCCCACTCCTGACGGGTGGTTGCGTTGACGACCTCGGTACCGTCGATCCATGGCTTTGCGTCCGATGACCAAGGCGTGAGGATCAACCAGGACCAGATTGTCTTGCTGTCACCGACCCCGGTCTTGCGGACGAGACCGACACATGAGTAGGGGAGGGAGATCCAACCCATTCGGTTCAAGCCATCGCGGCCGTCGGGCATTCCCGCTGCATCTGGCTCAGACATGTCGCTCCTTTGCCGTCCCGGCACCCTACTCCTCGTCAGACGAAACGCAGACGGTCGCAACCCGGCCGCTGCCCGGAGATGGGTTAGGCTCCGCACAGGAGGCGTGTCGTGACCCGTCGAATAGTCGTAATCGCAAACAGACTCCCTGTCTCATGGGACGGAGAGGGATGGGTGACCAGCCCGGGTGGTCTTGTGCGCGCCCTCGAACCCGTACTGCAGAAGGCAGAGGGCTCATGGGTGGGCTGGTCGGGAAACACGGGAGACGCTCTCGAGCCCTTCGAACACGACGGCATCGAGCAGCGTCCCGTCACGCTCACCGACGACGAGCTGGACAGCTTCTACTACGGGTTCTGCAACAGCGCCCTCTGGCCGCTCTATCACGACGCCGTAGTGTCCCCTCAGTTCCACAGGCACCATTGGCGTCCGTATCAGCGTGTCAACGACAGATATGCCAGGGTCGCGGCCGAGGCCTTGCGTTCCGGCGATATCGCATGGGTCCAGGACTATCAGCTACAGCTCGTGCCGGGGATGCTCCGAGAGCTACGCGACGACGTGACGATCGGGTTCTACTTGCACATTCCCTTCCCACCAATCGAGCTCTTCTCCCGTTTGCCTTGGCGGACCCAGATCATCGAAGGCCTGCTCGGCGCCGATGTCCTTGCCTTCCAGACCAGGGCGAGCGTCCACAACTTCGCCCGAGCCGCCAGGAAATTCGGCGGCGCCACTTCGGTCGGACGTAACGAGCTGAGGTGGAACGGCAGGCTGATCAAGCTACAGCGAGCGCCGATCGCCATCGATACCGATCACTTCGAGCGGATAGCCCGGTCCGACGCTGTGCAGGAACGTGCGGGCGACTTGCGCCACGAATTGGGTGATGTCGAGCACATAATCCTGGGCGTCGACCGGCTCGACTACACCAAGGGTATTGACCTGAGGCTGAAGGCCTTTGCCGGCTTGCTGGAGCAGACCCTCGATCACCCTCGCCGCTACGCATTTGTGCAGGTGGCCGTGCCGAGCAGGGAAAGCGTCCCGGCCTATCAGGACCTGAGGTCGGAGATCGAACAACTGGTGGGGAGGATCAATGGCGACTACGGCGAGCCCGGATGGTCCCCGGTCTCCTATCTCTACAGGAGCCTCCCGTTGGAGGAGCTCATTGCCTACTACGTCGCTGCCGATGTGATGATGGTTACGCCACTACGCGACGGAATGAATCTGGTTGCCAAGGAGTATGTCGCATGCCGCCGCGGGCTTCCCGGGGTCCTCGTGTTGAGCGAGTTTGCCGGTGCAGCCGAGCAACTCAAGTCGGCGGTGATCGTCAACCCATACGACGTCGACAGCGTCACCGATTCCCTTCGGGATGCCACGGAGATGGACTACGGACAGGCAAGGATCAGGATGCAGCGGCTCCGGCGCACCGTGCAGCGTGAAGACGTGTTCAAGTGGGCAGGCGACTGCCTTGCCGAATTGGAAGCATTCTGACTCAGGGCCGCCTACTCGATGAGCTGCAAGGCTCCGCGTGTCGCGATCCATATCCAATCAGGTCGTTGCAGCAGTTCCCATTCCACTTCCCGGAGGGCCTTCGACAGCTCGAAAGCATCGAGGAGAGCCTCGATGGTCTCGTCTTCGTTAGGGAGCACCGGCGAGCCCGTGGCGGCCTCCACATACGAGCGCACGAATCGCTCGCCGAGCATTCGGTACCACCGCTCGGCGTGCGCAACCGCATCGGGGCGCCCCGAGCTATTGGCGGCGGCCAGCGCCGCATAGTGGATTGACCGGATCATCTCGGCGACGTCTCGCAAGGGCGGGGCCTTGAGCCTTCGCTCGCTGATCGGGCGAGTGTGATCACCGCTCAGATCCAGCATGTAGAACTCGTTGTCGACAAGACGTAGCTCGTCGAGGCGGTAGTTCCCATGGATTCTCGTGCGCCTTCCGCTCGCCGGCACGCTTCTGACCCGACTGGCCACCGCGAGCATGGTCGGACTCTCCACCCAGCAGCTTCTCGAGGTCGTCACGCAGCTCTTCGGGTGCCGCATCGAAGTGATTGCGTATCGAGCTCAGCGCTTGCTTCACGCCGGCACGCAGCGATTGGTACAGCGAGCGCTGGTAGAGCGTGGTCACCGGCTCCGGTCGCAGCTCCGGCTCCTCGGTCTGGGTGGCGAGGGCCTGATGGAAATCGGCGGTCGTCACCCCGAGGCTGGTGGCGTATGCGAGGCTCGTATCGAGCGCTTCCGAGACGTCGGCGGCTGTCCGAGTGTCTTCGGTAAGCCACCTGCCGACCGACACCGGGGGTGGTGGCGGGGTATCTCCAATCTGGTCGAGGTAGGTGAGACACAAGTCGCGGAACAATGTCCACGCGGTGATCTCTGGGATCGAGATTCTTCTGCATCATCCCGAGACTGAATGTGTCCGCGTGACTCGTATTCCAATGCCCCGTAGACCGGGGAGAGGTTCTCGAAGCTGGTGCGGTCTGTCAGATAGCGGCGCAACTCGAGATCCGGGTGTATCCCTGGTTCGATATTTCGGAACAGCTTGAGAGTGAGATCCGGACCGTACTGAATGAAGGTCTCACCCTGAGCCGTCTGTTGGATCCGCGGCGATGCCGTTCCGTCACCCAGGTCGAGGTCGTCAACACGGGCATGGCTCCACACCGCGCCCGTCCTGCCCAGCATCTCGCGCCCCTCTACGATTGCTTCGTATAGGGCGTGGCAGAAGTCGGGGTCAAAGACCGCATCGACCAAGCGCATGTGGTCCTTCACCGTGATCGATCAAGGGCGACGGTCGCCTCTTCTGGCAAAGAGTCCTTCCCGGCGGCCTTCAAGCTAAGAGGTATCACATACCGTTGTGACGGTCCGGTCGACGAACTCGATATCCAACAGAGTGACCCACCCTGCCCGTGTGCCCTCGTGGGTGTTGATGGGTATCGCGTCGAATGTTGTCGCGCTGAGCCTTCTCCGGCCACGGTCGGCGTACCAGATCTGCTCCTCGGCGTACTGTGCGAGATGCCGTGCAAAAGGATGATCGCTGCTGAAGAGCTCCTCGACGGGCCCATCGACAGCGAAACTGTTCCGGTCTCCGTTCTCGGCACCGTCGTGAACGATCGAGAACCAGTAGTAGCCATAAGGGCTGAGCGTGAGCAGATACGGCAACTCGCCGATCCTGGGGAATTCGGTGTGCCCGAGCAGTTCCACCGGTCGGGCCCCTGCGTACTCGCTGAGGTCGAGCTCGACGAATTGAGCATGACGGCTCAGATTGGCGACGATGAGTAGGGTCTCGTCGTCTCCCTCGCGGACATAGGTGAGCACGCGGTCGTTCCGCGGCTGGAGGAATCGGATCGAACCGCGACCGAATATCGGGTGGCGGCGTCGACGTCTGATCATCCGTCTCGTCCACCACAACAGTGAGTTCGGGTTGGAGTGCTCTGCTTCGACGTTGACTGTCTCAAAGTGGTACTGCGGATCGACAACGATAGGCAAATACAGTGACTGAGGGTTCGCCGAAGAGAATCCAGCATTGCGGTCGCTGCTCCACTGCATCGGCGTGCGTACCCCGTCACGATCAGCAAGGAAGATGTTGTCGCCCATTCCGAGTTCATCGCCGTAGTAGATGACCGGGGTCCCGGGCAGGGAAAGCAAGAGGCTCATCAATAGCTCGATCCGGCGGCGATCGTTTTCCATCAGGGGGGCGAGGCGGCGCCGAATCCCGAGGTTGAGTCGGGCTCTGCGGTCGGGGGCGTATGTACGCCACATCAGATCGCGTTCCTCCTCGGAAACCATCTCGAGTGTCAGCTCATCGTGGTTGCGCAGGAAGATCGCCCACTGGGCGCCGTCCGGAATCGGTGGAGTCTGTTCGAGGATGTCGATGATGGGAAGCCGGGACTCACGCTCGAGCGATAGGTACAGCCGTGGCATGAGAGGGAAATGGAACGACATATGGCATTCATCGCCATCGCCAAAGTAGGCGACGGCGTCCTCGGGCCACTGGTTGGCCTCGGCCAGCAACATCCGATCCCCGTACTTCTCGTCGATGTGCGCTCGCAGCTTGCGGAGCTCGTCGTGAGTCTCCGGCAGGTTCTCCCCATTGGTGCCTTCACGCTCGTGTAGATACGGGATGGCGTCGAGCCTGAGGCCATCGACGCCCATGTCCAGCCAGAAGTCGAGAACATCGATGACCGCTTCTCTCACCGCCGGGCTGTTCCAGTTGAGGTCAGGCTGGTGGGAGAAGAACCGATGCCAGTAATACGCATCGGCCACCGAGTCCCAGGCCCAGTTGGACGACTCGGTGTCCTGAAAGATGATCCGAACATCCTGGTAGCGCTCGGGCGTGGGATTCCAGACGTAGAAGTCGCGTTCGGGTGAATCGGGCTCAGCCCGCCGTGCCCGCTGAAACCACGGGTGCTGGTCGGAGGTGTGGTTGATGACAAGCTCAGTGATCACGTACATGCCACGTGCATGCGCCTCATTGAGGAAGTGGCGGAATTCCTCCAGAGTCCCGTAGCTGGGATGTACGTCGTAGTAGTCGGCAATGTCATATCCGTCATCCCTGAGCGGTGACGGGTAAAACGGAAGCAGCCAGATCGCCGTCACTCCAAGTTGTTGGAGATAGTCGAGTCGGCCGGTCAGGCCCGTGAAGTCGCCGATCCCGTCACCGTTCGAGTCTGCATATGCGCGTACATGGACCTCGTAGATGACGGCATCGCGGTACCAGCCGGGGGGGCGATGGATTTGAGCGCCTGACATCGGCACAACATTAGGGTCGCAGCGGGGAAGGTCGCCAAGCCTCTGCCCGGAAGCACTAGTTTTAGGGGTAGCGACTGAAGGAGCAGTTGGTGTTAGAGCTCAATGGTATCGATCTGACCAACATCGGCGAGGTTCATCACAATCTCTCGACGCCGCAGCTGTATGAGGAGGCGATCCGCAGAGGCGAGGCGATGCTCGGGCACCTGGGACCACTGGTTGTCAGCACCGGCAAATACACGGGACGATCTGCCAACGACAAGTTCGTTGTGCGGGAACCGTTCACCGAAGACATGATCTGGTGGGGGAAGATCAACAAGCCGTTTGACCCGATCGATTTTGACAAGGTGCTGTATGGGCTTCGTTCCTATCTCCAGAACAAGGAGATTTTCGTCCAGGATGGCTACGCAGGTGCCGACCCGAAATACCGGATAAGGGTGCGGGTGATCAGCGAGCACGCCTGGCATAGCCTGTTTGCGCGGAATATGTTCATCCGTGAGTTCGATCCGGAAGTGATCGCGTCCTTCCAGCCCGACTACACCGTTATCCACTGCCCGAGCTTCCAGGCCGATCCCGAGCAGGAGCACACCGCCAGCGAGGCCTTCGTGCTTCTGAATCTCGACCGCAAGATGGTTGTCATCGGAGGCACCAGTTATGCCGGTGAGATCAAGAAGTCGATCTTCACCGTCATGAACTACCTCATGCCTCTTCAGGGTGTGCTCAGCCTCCATTCGTCGGCCAATGTCGGCGCAGACGGTGATTCTGCTGTGTTCTTCGGCTTGTCCGGAACCGGCAAGACGACGCTCTCGACCGAGGCGGATCGGGCTCTGATCGGCGACGACGAGCTCGGCTGGAGTGACGAGGGCATCTTCAACTACGAGGGGGGATGCTACGCCAAGATGATCCGCTTGTCGGATGAGTCTGAGCCGGAGATATATCAAACGACTCGCCGGTTTGGCACGGTCCTCGAGAATGTTGCTATCGACCCCGACACCCGACGACTCGACCTTTCGGAAGCGTCCACGGAAAACACTCGCGGTGCATATCCGATCACTCACATCGACAACATCGCGGAAGGCTCACGAGCGGGCCACCCGAAGCACATCTTCATGCTCACCGCGGACGCATTCGGTGTGTTGCCGCCGATTCGCGCGTCTCGACGAGGCCCAGGCGAAATACCACTTCATCTCGGGGTACACCGCAAAGGTGGCGGGCACCGAACGTGGGGTCAAAGAGCCACAGGCCACTTTCTCTGCGTGCTTTGGCGCTCCGTTCATGCCGCTGCACCCCACTGTCTATGCGGATCTGCTCGGTGAGAAGATTCGTCAACACGATGTGCGTGTATGGCTGGTCAACACCGGCTGGACGGGTGGCCCATACGGGGTCGGGGAACGGTTCAAGATCGCCCACTCACGTGCGGTGATCCGTGCCGCGCTCAGCGGTGATCTACACCAGGTTGAGTACACGAGCGACCCGGTCTTTGGCTTCGACGTGCCGGTGGAGTGCCCCGGTCTTCCCACCGAGCTGCTGACACCACGCAACACCTGGAGCGATCCGGCCGAGTACGACGCACGAGCGGCGAACCTCGCCGGGTTGTTCAAGGAGAACTTCAAGGAGTTTGCCGAGATGGCAGGCGCTGAGCTTGCTGCCGCGGGGCCGCTGGCCGGCTGAGTTGTAGCCCGTTGGACGCATTCGCAGAGTACGAATCATTTGACGCGGTGGGCCTGGCCGGGTTGATCACATCCGGCCAGGTGACATCCGTGGAGCTGGTCGAGGCTGCCATCGAACGGGTCGAGACCCTAAACCCGAAGTTGAATGCCGTCGTCGTCAAGCACTACGAGCGGGCCAGACGGCGTGCCGCATCGGGAACGGCCCCAGGGCCGTTCTTTGGTGTTCCCTTCCTGACCAAGGACCTCGCCAATGTTGCGGGCGATCAGGTCAGCTACGGCTCGGTGTTCTTCCGTTCCTACAGGCCCGAGACAACCGACGAATACCAGCTCAGGACCGAGAGAGCCGGCCTGGTATCGATCGGCAGGACCAACTCGCCGGAATTCGGCCTCCTGCCCACGACCGAACCGGCGCTTCACGGTCCTACCAGGAACCCCTGGGACACCGAGAGATCCTCAGGGGGCTCCAGCGGTGGATCTGCAGCGGCCACCGCGGCCCGTATGGTCCCGATGGCTCACTCGAGCGACGGTGGTGGTTCCATACGCATTCCAGCGTCGGCGTGCGGTGTCTTCGGGTTCAAACCGACGAGAGGGCGTATGCCCCGCTACCCGGCGTCGCCCGCCGACTACCTGTCGGTCGATTTGGCCGTCAGCAGATCGGTACGGGACATCGCGACGCTCCTCGACGCGACCCACGGCTCAGTATCGGGAGCTGAGTACCACGCCCCAGCACCATCTGGCACGTTCGTTTCCGCCGTCGGGAGGCAGCCGGATGGGATGCGGATCGCCATCGCTACCACCGATTTCCGGGGAACGGCCACCGCTCCCGAGTGTCGGGACGGGGTAAACGCTACGGCAACGGCGTTGACCGACCTCGGTCACAGGGTGGTCGAGGCACGGCCGGAGATCGATGGGCAGTCAATGGCTGAGGCATTCATCGTCGTCTGGGAATCGCTTGCGGAATCCATCTTCGAGATCATCCTCGCCGAGGCCGGCAATCGCAGAGCCGGTCGTTTGTTACGCAGACTCTTCGGCGATTGGAGGGCGATGAAGCTGATCGCCAGGATCGACAAGATGCGATCTGGCCGCGATGCCTTTGAGCCCTTTACGTGGCGCCTGGCGGATCGTTCTCGCAAGCACACTCCCTCCCGGCTGGTTGCAGCCAGGACCGAGCTGCAGGATGTCTCGTATAGAGTCGCGGAGTTCTTCGAGGACATATGACGCGCTGCTGACTCCGGCGTTGGGCGGTCCGCCGGTGCTACTCGGCGAGATCGACCAGGAATCTGATTGGAACGATCTCATCGAGCAGCTCTTCACCTATGTGCGCGTTCACGCCGATCGCCAACTTTGCAGGGCTACCCGCAATGTCGGTGCCGACGTACTGGACACCGGCCGGGCTGCCGATCGGTGCTCACTTCATGGGTCGTTTTGGTGATGACGAGGGAATGCTGTCCCTGGCGGGGCAGCTCGAACAGGCGATGCCATGGTCGGAGAGACGCCCGCCTATTGAGTGAGCGCGGAGTATGCGGCACCGAAGGCGACGTAGATGTCGACGCCTTCTCTCTGCCGGGCGATTTCGGCTTCGGTCAGCTCTCGTATCGGCTTGGCGGGCACCCCCATGGCAAGGGTCCACGGGGGAACCGTCTTTCCCTCGGTCAATATCGACCCCGCCGCCAGCCACGACCCCTCACTCATCGTGGCTCCGTTGAGGAGCCTGGCTCCAATGCCTACAAGACAATTCGATCCGACGGTGGCACCGTGGACAACGGCGGCGTGGCCGACCGTGACGCGTTCGCCAATGCGCACCGGGACTCCCTCGTCGACATGGAGGACACTGTTGTCCTGGATGTTGCTATCAGGGCCGACATAGACACTGTCCAGCTCGGCCCGGATGACGGTCCCGAACATGATCACGGCACGTTCCGCGATGGTGATGTTGCCGTACAGAACCGCGGTCGGCGCGACGAAAGCAGTTGGGTCGATTGTCGGGGTGCCGATGCTGATCTCGCTCATGAGTCTCCTCGTTGGATCGCTCACGATTGTCGCAGAATTGCGCCAGGCCATTTGGACACGGTGACGACTCAAGCCCCACATCCCATCTCCGGGGTGCGCCTTCGGTCAGACGTTGGTCCGTCTATCGGTGTTCTTCGACGATGGGTGCGGGCAGCTTGCCTTCGCGAAGCTTGGCGTCGTCGGCGGCTATCTGGGCGAGTGTGGCGCTCTGTAGCGTCCCGGTGAACGCTTCCTTCGCTGCCATCCAGACCCAGTGGATGGCACACGCCCGCTCCCAGTGACACGGTCCACTGTCGAGTGCGCAAGCAGGTTCGTCGTTGCGTCCTTCGAGAGCCTGGATGATGTCATGCAGAGTGACATCGCCGGGATCCTTGGCGAGGGTGTAGCCGCCGGTGCGGCCGGGCTGGGAATCGACGAGGTCGGCACGTCCCAGTTCTTGGAGTACCTGTCGTAGGAAGCCGACGGGGATGTCCATGTCCTTTGAGATTGCCGGTGCGGCCTGACCTTGCGGGTAACTCTGGGCGAGGGTGATCAAGGCGCGAACGCCGTAGTCGGTGCGACGGGTGGGAACGATCTTCATGGCGTCGATTGTAGGACAATTGATAACTCGATGGCTACACAATTCGATTGTGATGCCCGGCTCAGCCGATGTCTCCCCAGTCGAGGATCACCTTGCCACATTGACCTGTGCGCATGGTGGCGAATGCTTTGTCGTAGTCGGCTGCGGCGAACTCGTGGCTGATGACGGGCGAGATGTCGAGACCGGTGTGCAGCATCGCGGTCATCAGGTACCAGGTCTCGAACATGCGCCTACCGTAGATGCCCTTGATGGTCAGGCCTTTGAAGATGATGGTGTTCCAGTCCATCGGAGCGTCTTCGGGGGGTATCCCGAGCAATGCTACCGACGAACCGTGATTCATCGTCTCCATCATCTCGTGGAGAGCGCTCCGTGCCCCCGTCATCTCCATGCCGATATCAAACCCTTCGGTCATCCCGAGCTCGTTCATCGCGTCACGGAGCTTTGATCTGGTGGTGTTGATGGCACGGTCGGCGCCCATGCCGGCTGCGATCTCGAGCCTGTAGTCGTTGATATCGGTGATCACGATGTAGCGGGCGCCTGCGTGCCGGGCGATCGCAGCCGCCATCATCCCGATGGGCCCTGCCCCGGTAATGAGCACGTCCTCGCCGACCAGATTGAATGAAAGAGCTGTGTGGGTGGCGTTGCCGAGCGGGTCCAGGATCGTGGCGATACGGTCGGGGATCTCGTCGGGCACCGGGAAGGCATTGACTGCCGGAATCGTCAGATACTCGGCGAAGGCGCCCGGGCGGTTGACGCCTACCCCCGCGGTGTTTCGGCAGAAGTGGCGGTTTCCTGCCCGGCAGTTGCGGCAGTGACCACAGGTTATGTGACCTTCGCCGGAAACCCGCTGCCCGACGTCGATTCCCTTGACCTCGGAGCCGATAGCGTCGACCTCACCGACAAATTCGTGGCCGACCTGCATACCGATCGGGATGGTCTCCTGTGCCCAGGCGTCCCAATTGACGATGTGAAGGTCTGTTCCGCACACCGCCGTCTTGTTTATCTTGATGCGGACGTCGTTGTGGCCGACGTCGGGAATCGGGATGTCCTCCATCCAGATACCCGGCTCGCCCTTGGTTTTGACCAGGGCTTTCATCAGATCACTCCCAATTCACGGCCGACCCGGCTGAATGCCGCTATTGCCTGGTCGATGTGGTCGTCGGTGTGGGCCGCAGACATCTGGGTTCTGATCCTTGCTTCGCCCTGGGGTACCACGGGGAATGAAAAGCCGATCACGTAGATTCCCTCAGCGAGAAGGCGATCGGCCATCTCGGTGGCAAGCCTGGCGTCTCCAAGCATCACGGGGATGATCGGGTGGTCGGCACCGGCAAGAGTGAAACCTGCCGCGGTCATCCCGGCTCTGAACCGCTCCGAGTTACGGCGTAATTGCGTGCGTAGCTCGTTGGAGCCTCGCAAGAGGTCCAGTGCGGTGATCGACGTTGCTGCAATCACAGGGGCCAGCGAGTTCGAGAATAGATACGGACGGGAGCGCTGGCGCAGCCACGCGATGATCTCCTTGCGGCCGGAGGTGTAGCCGCCGGAGGCGCCACCCAACGCCTTGCCCAGTGTTCCGGTGATGATGTCGACACGGCCCATTACGTCGCAGAATTCGGGGGTCCCGCGCCCGCTGTCGCCAACAAAACCGACAGCGTGGGAGTCGTCGACCATGACCATGGCGCCGTACCGGTCTGCCAGGTCGCAGATTGCCGATAAATTGGCGAGAATCCCGTCCATCGAGAACACGCCGTCTGTTGCGATGATGGTGTGATCCGCACCGGACGCATCCTTCAGCCTGGCCTCCAGATCCTCCATGTCGTTGTTGGCGTACCGAAGACGCTGTGCCTTGCACAGACGGACCCCGTCGATGATTGAAGCATGGTTGAGAGAGTCCGAGATGATGGCATCGTCGGGCCCGAGGACGGCTTCGAACAAGCCGCCGTTGGCATCGAAGCACGATGAGTACAAGATGGTGTCCTCGGTGCCGAGAAAGTCGCTCAGCTCGGCCTCGAGCTGTTTGTGAACCGTCTGGGTGCCGCAGATGAACCTCACCGAAGACATGCCGTAGCCGTAGCTCGGCGAGGGCCCTGCCGGCGGCTTCGACGAGGGCAGGGTGGTTGGACAGGCCGAGGTAGTTGTTGGCGCACATGTTGATGACTCGCGAGCCGTCCTCGAGAGTGATTACCGCCTCCTGTGGGGATGCGATGGTCCTCTCTTGTTTGAAGAGCCCCGCTTCACGGAGTTCACCGGTCCTGGCTTCGAGCTGCGCGAGAAATGCTGCGTCCATATCGCCTCCCGCGTCGATTCTATCGGGCGATGAAGTTGTCTTTTCTGCGGGCCGCAACTGTTTGGCTTTGGTCTCGCGCGACGGGCTCGGGGAAAGCGATGCGTCCCCGGCCGGCGGGTTTGCGGTCCTTGGCGTCTGGTTCGGTCGGGGGCAGTGCGGTGCTGCGGCTGCCCAGAACATCCAGCGGTGCAGGTTCGACAGTTTGCCGCGGCGGACCAGCAGCCGGAATCGTCAGGCTGAAGTGGTTCCGGTTCATCCGGCGGGCGACCACGATCGTGCTGTCGAAAGCCACCGCGATCGCCGCCGGCAGACGTGGAACCGACACGCATTCCGGTCCATCATCGGACACAGTAACCACCACGAGTGAACCGTCCCTGGCGACAGACATGTCGATCTGTGCGGCTCCGCGTTCTACCGCTGCCGCTACGAGGTTCCGCAGCACCACCGGGAGCAGCACACGGTCGGTGTGCGCAAAGTGCCGAGCTCCCGCGGTGACAATCCCTGCACGTGGGAAGCGGGCGGCAACTTCTTCGATGGCGTCGCGCACGTCGACGTCGGTTGGCGCCACAGGTTTGCTGGAGTTTTCTACATGTAGCTCGGCGACAGTGTCTTCGATTAGAGCCTGGCCGTCGCGGGCGTGTGCTTCGAGGTGACGTACGTTGTCGAGCGTCATTCTTGGGTCGGTGATGCCGTCGGCGACGATCTGTTGGCTGAGGGTGATGATGCGTCCGAGTATGGCTTGTTGGTCCTCGAGCCGGTCCTGAAAGGAGTCACAATCGGCCGATCGGGCTTGCTGGGTCTCGTTGATGACGTGGGACAATCGGTTCCGCCGGTCTCTGGCTCGAGAAACGAGCAGCGCGTGATATGCGCCGACAAGCAAAATCCACCCCAAGGCGCCGCCCGTTACTACCCATCCACCCTTGGGTTGCGCGGCGACGATTGCGACCAGCAGCGGGGCGATCGCGACCAGGCCCACAACGAGGATCATCGACGCCGTAATCCGCATGTGAGGCATTGTCGGCTCCGGTGTGGATCCCATGGTCTTTGGATCGGCAGAATCGGCAATTGTCCGCAGAATCAAAAAGCGGTTCGCGACCTAGCTAGTCACTCGGCCGTGGTCAGACGATCTTGCGGTCCGACGCCCAGCGGGCCAGCTCGTGGCGGCTGGAGAGCTGGAGCTTGCGGAGCACCGAAGAGACGTGGGTCTCAACCGTCTTGATGGAAATCGAAAGCTTGCGTGCGACCTGCTTGTAGGCGAGCCCTCTAGCGATAAGACGCATGACCTCCTGCTCACGTGGGGTGAGCTGATCTAGCTCGGGATCGGCCGCCGGCGATATCGCCCCACCAAATGCGTCCAGCACAAAACCGGCAAGACGCGGAGAGAACACCGCGTCTCCGTCCGCAATGCGTCGCACCGCTTCGGCTAACTCGTTCGGAGAGATGGACTTAGTGACATAGCCGCGTGCGCCTGCCCGGATCATGGCAATGACGTCCTCGGGGGAGTCGGAGACCGAAAGCGCCAGGAATTTGACGTCCGGGTGGGTTTGCAGCACCTGTGAGATCACGGTCACCCCGCCGCCGCCGGGCATGTGGACATCGACGAGGACCACGTCCGGGCGGGAATCACGGATGAGGCTAATTGCTTCGTCGACATCGCCTGCAGTGCCCACAATCGGGAAGTGCTCGCTCAACTCGCTTCTCACCCCCGAAAGAAAGAGAGCGTGGTCGTCAACGAGAAAGAGCGTTGTGTCAGTCATGGTGTCCTCGGGGTAGTTTCAGGCGAACCTCGGTGCCTTCGCCGGGCTCGCTCGTGATCTCTGACTCTCCACCCTGTCGCTTCATGCGACCGCGCAGAGAGTGCGTGATTCCGTGGTGGCCTTCAGGAACCGCTTCGGGGTCAAAGCCGCGTCCGTGGTCGGTGATGAAGATCTCGATCGCATCGTCACGAACTTCGGCGAATACTGAAACCCTCGGTGCCCCGGAGTGCTTGGCGGCATTGGTTATGGCCTCACCTGCCGCGGCGATGAGAGACATGGTCCTTTCGGTCATAGGCATGTCGCCGACGACGACGACTTCGACGGGGACATCGTGTCTGGCTTCGACGTCGGTAGCGACGGCCTCCAGCGCCTGGCGCAGCCCGATCGCGGCGTCGTTGCTGCCGCGACCCGTACAGCCAGTTACGAAGGTCGCGTTCCTGGGCTCGGGCGAGTGTCACCATCCGCTTCGGGTCATCGGTCCGTTGGATGAGCGCAAGCGTTTGAAGAACCGAGTCGTGAAGATGGGCGGCCACCTCGGTTCGCTCATCGGCCAGGATTCGGTTTCGCCTCTCTTCCCCGAGATCGCGAACGAGCGAGCTCACCCATGGTCCGAAAATGACCATGAACCCGGCGCCGGTGAGGGCGGCGGCTGTTATTGCGGGCCCAAGTGACTGAATCGAAGCTATGGCCGTGGACAAGCTTGCGATCCCGGCGAGGAGCAGCAGCGCACCAACGGCGATACGAGTCCTGCTGGGCGCCATGCCACCGGAGTCGGCGTCGAAGATGCTGGTTTTGTCCCACATCGCCGCACCACCGAAGGAGAGCAGTGTGCCCGCCCACACGACTGTGTCGCCAAACCAGAGGCTCAACCCGCGGAGCAACGCCATGGTGCCGACGAACATGACAACCAAACCGATGACCTGACGTGCGTTTGGCGGGTCGGCGGGTGCGACATCGTCACCGGCGGTGGCGATTGTGGCGCCGAGCAAATACAACGCGATACCCGCCCCACCGGCGAGTGACAGGGAGATGAAGGCGGCTCGTACATAGGCATCGGCGATCCCGATCCTGTCCGCAATGCCACCGGCCAGGCCCATGATGACTCGATCATCTGTGCGTCTGACAACAAGATGTCTGACGCGGTCAACGGTGCCGAGCGGCATCGCTTCGGTTGTTGCGTTCGTCTCCATGTGGTGTGAATGTTGTCACAGCGCCGGTCCCGGGACAACTAGGGGTGTCCCCGGCTGCCCTGGATGGTCGTCAGGGTAGGTTCAGGGTATTACCGGATAGCGGCGCATCGGCATCGATGCGATGCTTTGAATATGGAAACGACACAGTCAACTCAACAGCCACAACCACAGCACACGCCGCGGCCCCGCCTGGAGCGCCTCCGCAGCGACCGGGTGCTCGGTGGTGTCGCTTCAGGAATGGCCCGCCATCTCGGAGTCGACACAGCATGGGTCCGTATCGCCTTCGTCGTGGTAACCCTCTTTGGTGGCGCCGGCATCCTGGCGTACGTCGTCGGCTGGATCGCCATGCCCGAGGAGGGAGAGTCCGAATCGATGCTTGTTACCAAGACACGGTCCGATTCGCGTCTCGGAAGCTGGGTGGGCATAGGTCTCATCGCTATCGCCGGGATGATCTTGATTGGCAACACCGGGTTGGTCGACGGGGAGATTGTCTTCGCCGGCGGGCTCATCGTCCTCGGCATCCTTCTGTATCGCGGTGATCTCGGGGACTTCGGACGAAGCTCATCGCGAGACGACGAGAAGGACGAAAAGTCAGAGCCGCCGCCGCTGGCACCCTTCGAGCCCAGTGAGCCAACGGAGAACGCACCGGTGTACGGATTTGATGATACGCCGCACGTTTCTTTGCCGGCCGAGCCCCCCGTTGTCGCGCCACCTCCGGCCCCTGCGTTTCAACCACGTCCGCCGAAGCCGAAGCAGTCGTCTGTGTTGGGTCGGTTGGCGTTGGCAACACTCCTGATTGTTGTTGGCGTCATGGGTGTGGGCCAGTCGGCGGGCTGGTGGGATCCATATCCTCGCCACTATGCGGGTGCGGTCATTGTGACCTTCGGGGTTGCGCTTGTCATCGGCGCCTTCGTCGGTAGAGCCCGTTGGCTGATCGCGGTCGGTCTGGTGACGGCGCCGCTGCTGATTGGTGCCGCATTGCTCGACGTGCCCATGGTCGGTGGTTTTGGCAATCCTCACTACACGCCAACGAGCAGCACCGAACTGTCGTCGGAGTACCGGCTCGCCGGCGGGGAGATGATCCTTGACCTCACCGAGCTTGACCTCGCCGCCGGAGAGACCGTTCAGATAGACACCAGCATCGCATTTGGCCGGCTGGAGATTCTTGTTCCCGACGGTCTGGGGGTCAACATCCGGGCGCAGGTGGATGCGGGCCAGATTGATCGCAACGGTGTCCTAGTGGACGATGGGATCAATCTCGAGAGCAACCAGATCCTCGGGGGAGATGGAGCAGTAGAACTCGATGCACACGTCGGGTTTGGCAAGATCGATATCTTCGAAGTGGAGGACTGAAAATGAAGAAACATCCATTCGACTCGGTTTCTTTCATCTTCGGAGTGTTCTTTCTCCTGGCAGGCGTTCCCTTGATCCTGTCGGATTCGGGATTCCATCTGTTCGAGCAGAACTGGGTGTTCCCGGCGTTTCTGGTGGTAGCAGGATTGGTCGTCTTGCTCAGCTCGCAGCTCAACGACCCCAAGGGTGGCGAGGACGGAGACGACGACGAAGGTCTCCCGATCCGGTAGCTGATCAGTGGCGCACCCGGGCCAGATAACCCTGGCCACGAGGTGACAGCCGATATCCAATCCGAAAGCTGAGGGTGAGCCCGAGGTTCTTCAGCTTTCTGATATCGGTCTTGAAGGCCTGAGTCTCCCGTCCATACATCGCGGCCAGGTCCGGCGCTCTCCGTTCCGGGTTTGCCTCGATAGCTTCGAGATACGCCATGGTCCATGGCCCGTGCGAGCTCGCTTTGTCCAGCCGGGCGAGACGCTTGCTGATCTCATCGACATCTGACTCGCTCAGAGCGTCGTCATTGGCGACAACGGTCCGCGGGTCGGGCTCATCGAGGAAACGAAACACGATCCGATACACCGGGTAGTCGGGTTCGCCCCGAAGATCGCCAACCAGGCTGGCTGCATCCGGGTAGCCGGCCGAGACGGCATCAGCATCTGTGATGTCGTCGGGGGATACAGTGTCGATGCTGGTCACGTGGAGCCGTCCCGCAGGCGACCGACATACCTTGCCCGGCAACGCCTGCATGCGTTTCCATCGACGAAACGTCATCGTGACAATACCGGACTGGATCGGTTCCCAGAATCGCTTCTCGAATAGCACCCGTCGCATTCTGGCAGAGCAATCCTGAGATTGTGGCGGTACTCAGACGCGGTTGACTATCAATCGATCCGATACCCGGCGGGCCTGCATGGCGAAATCGAAACGGTCGCCGACCGTGCACAGCAGGACGTCATCGGGATGGGTGAACCACGCTTTACGAAGTGTGGCTGCACGCTCGTGGTTGGCGACTCGCTCGGACGCGGCCGCGACGTCTGCTTGTCCGGCGAGGAGGAGTTCGGTGATCACGTCACCGCAGATCTCATCCTCGGCGGCAACACCGATACCGGCGATACCCGACGCGATGATGGTTACCTCTTCCGCCCGGGTCAGGGCTCGTGCGGTGGCGGATGCAACGACGAGGCCGGCAACGTATAGAGGGCCTGCTCCGTTGGCGAACGCCAGCCTGGCGCACCGGGTCCCGGACGTGCTGCGGTGGATCACTGTCTTGCCCTCGATCATCTCGGGTGCAGCGAGTATTTCGCCAGGGGAGTTCCCGAGATCGAACTCGTCGGGCTGCACTCCATCGACCTCACCCATCAGGGTTGCTTTTGGCGTGGACTGGGCAATCTCCACTGCCTCAGGGACGGTCTCGGTGAGGACGATTTGCTCGGCACCCGCAGCCAGAGCGTATGCGGCTGCGGAGAACGCACGGAAGACGTCGATGACGATGGTCGGTCCGGTCGCTGCGGCCGCTCCGGCGATTCCTCTCCGTCTTGTCACGATCATCTCTCTGAGTATCGTGCAGATGGCCAGGGAACAAAAGCCAGATATTCCACGTTGGCCGCATTATGAACGACATTGCAACTCTTTTACATCGAGACGATACGACTGTGGCCATCGTGGGAGCCACCGACGACCCTTCCAAATACGGCTCGGTCATCTACCGGGACCTGAAGCACAAGGGATTTGACGTGTTTGCGGTGAATCCGGGCCGCGACACCGTCGATGGGGATCCTGCCTATAAGACCCTCGAGGACCTTCCTGTCGCGCCCACGATCGTCAATATCGTCGTACCACCTGCCGCCACGCTGAATGTGCTCAGGAAGGCCAAGGAGTTGGGGTACCGCAACGTATGGGTGCAGCCAGGCGCCGAGAGCGCAGAGGTGATGGCGTATCTGACCGAGAACGACTTCAACTACCTGGCAAACTCCTGCATCATGGTTCAGAGCAGGGCCCGCGCCGGGCAATGAGCGGGCCGTTGCGACTGGCGACGACACAGTGGGGAGAGGGTCATGGCCGCGCCCTCCTGCTCCACGGGCTGACGTCAGCAAGCAGCACCTGGTGGCGTGTTGGCCCAGCCCTGGCGACGCTTGGCTTCACGGTGACAGCTCCGGACCTGCGTGGCCACGGCGCCAGTCCCGCCGGCGAGAGTCTCTCTATCGAGGCGTACCGCGACGATGTGCTGCGGCTGGGTGGTGGCTGGGACCTGCTCGTGGGACATTCCCTGGGCGGGGCAATTGCCGGTTCGATTGTGGAGGCCGACCCGGGGTTCACCCGTCGAGTCGTGTATGAGGACCCGGCGGCCGATTGGGAGCTGGCATCCGAGTTCATCATGGAATCTGACGGTCAGATCGGTTTGGCCACGGTTGCAGACGTCGCCGCAGCGCATCCTGCCTGGCACTTCAACGACGTGAAATACAAGGTGGAGGCACTGCATGCGTGCAGGCCGGACGTGGAGACCCGGACGATTGCCGACGTAGTCCCGCGTGATATCTGGTCCGTCATGATGGACGCCGACTTGCCTAGCCTCGTCATCGCCGCCGATTCGGAGGTCGAGTCGCTCGTATCTGCTGAGCAGGAAGCACAGGCTGCGGGCCGGCTGCGGGTGGTTCGTGTCATCGGGGCCGGGCACTCAGTGCACCGCGATGCCCCGGAAGAGTTCATAAAGCTGGTTACGGAGTTTGTGGGCGCGGCGGAGTTCTCGCCCGGTGCAAGCTGAGGCGCGTTTGGGGCTTTTGGTCAGCTGGTTATCAGCTGGTCGACCGGTGCAAAATCGTCGGTGAGCACGGCGGCATCGCCAACGAAGCTGACTAACCGTTGGCTCTCGATGGGGACACCCGTGCTGTTGCGTTCTGAGAGTGCAGCCGAGATCGCTTCAAGGTCGATCATGTCGTTTGATGCGATGATGACGAAGTTGCCGCCGCGTTCTCCTGCGAGGTATTCCGGCGGGGCGATGACTGCAACGTGTGCGAAGACTGCGGCGATGGTTGCGGTTTCGGCCCTGGCGAACCCGAGCGGGGGATAGTCGATGAGGTTGAGCAGGTAGAACCCGCCGGGACGCAGCCGCACCGCGAGTTCCTCCACAAACTCCTGCGTGGTCAGATGCCAGGGAACCGCTGGCCCGCCGAAAGCGTCCCCGATGACGACGTCATATGCCTCCCCTGGGGTGTCCCGCAGGGTGACCCTTGCGTCACCGATCCTGATGTCGAGCGTGGAGGTGTCAAGCCCGAGCTCGTCGATTGCAATGTCAACCACCGCCGGGTCCAGTTCGAGCACGGTGTTGGCGCCGCCGGGGTGGGTGGTCTGGATGTAGCGGGGGAAGGTGAAGCCGCCGCCCCCGATCGAAAGTGAATCGACGGCGCCTTCGGGAAGCTGCGAGTCGAGCACCGCAGCGAAGATCCGGGCATAGCGGAACTCGAGGTAGGTGGGGTCGGCGAGATCGACATAGGAGTGGCGTAGGTTGTCGAGCCAGAGGACCCGTCCGGTCGGTCTGTCGGGGTCCCGGTCGACGTTGATGCAGTAGTAGGCCGTCTCGTGCTTGCAGGTTTGTGGTGCTGCAACCGACATCGTCGTCGACAGGCCAGCGAAAACGACGGTGAGTACCAAGGCGGTTCTAGTGAAGGTGCGGGCCCGAACGGCGGTGGCGACCCCGATGAGGATGATGACGACACCTAGGACGATTGAGATGGTCCGGCTCGGCCATGCGGCGACGAGGATGAAGCCGGCGAAGAACGTGCCGAAAATCGCTCCTGCCGTCGCCAGGGCTGAGAGACGGCCGACCACGGTGCCGGTCTCGTCGAGCGTGTGAAGCTGGACCTTGGTGACTGTCGGAGTGACCGCCGACAGGACGGCTGCGGGGGCGAAGAAGCTGACAACTGCGAGTAGGACGATACCGAACGGGTCGGACTTCACCGAAGGCCCGACCAAACGAATGGCCGGGTAGGTGAACGTGGCGAGGACGCCGCCTGCGATCAGCACGATGGGCAATACCCGCTGTGGGGGGTGCCGGTCGGCCAGCTTGCCACCCAGCCACGAGCCGATGGCTATCCCGGACAGGATGGTGCCGATGATGCCGGTCCAGGTCTCCAGCGTGTCGCCGACGAACGGGGCCATCATCCGACCGGCGAGGATCTCGAGGATGAGCACGGCGGCAGAGGAGAAGAAGACGAGGCTGCGGGCGGCGAGGGTCGACATAAGGGGGACGAGTATCCCATAGATGCCGACTCCAGGTGCCTTGCAGGTTGGCCGACACATTCGGTTAGAGTTGCAAATCCTTCGGGCGTTTAGCTCAGTTGGCTAGAGCGCTTCCCTTACAAGGAAGAGGTCATCAGTTCGAGTCTGGTAACGCCCACCGAGAGAATCCCCTTATGGGGAGCGCAATGGCCTGGAACAGATGGGGTTCAAGGCGTTGCGACGACGAGCGCCGGTTTCGCGTGGACGTTGGGTTGGGCAGACAATCAAGTCACGCTCGATCAGGCGCTCGAGCATCTTCGCGCTGTCGTGGCAGCAGTGAACGTACCGGTGAACGCTGATTTCGAGAGCGGCACGGGTATCGTGCTCACAGGTCGCTCTGAGGGTTTCGTATGCGGACGTCCCGACATCGACGAGACTATTCGCATGCTGCGCGCCTACGGGGAGGCCGGAGCCGACGGCCTCTACGCTCCGCGGATCGAACACGTCGAACACGTCGCCTCGATCATCGCCGCCGTGTCGCCCAGACCGGTAACTTGCTGATCAACGCCCCCTTCATGACGGTTGCGGATGCAGCGGCCCTGGGGTGCGGCGCATCAGTGTGGGGGCACGCTGGCTCGCACCGCATGGGCTGGATTCCTCCAAGCTGCAAGGGAAATTGCCGACAAGGGGACGTTCTCCCGGTTCGAGCAATTGCCCAACGTCGACTCACTGCTTCGAGACCGATAGCTCCATCACGAGAATCTGAAGCGCTCCTGCTCGGCGGCCATCCCGCCGACGGTGACGTCAGAAGCGATTTGGGCCTCCGCCGAAGTGACGACGGCTGGGGTTGCCAGCCTCGTTCTTCGGGGCCAGACGATCTTTCGAGTGGCCGTCCGGTTTGTTCTGGTCAGACTTGCGGCGGTTCCAGGAGCAGCTGGGGAAGGGCGCCCGGCAGAGCCAGTCGACAAGCTGGTGGTGGTCCCACCCTCAACTGGTGGTCAGGAATTGACCCGGACGATCACCATCTGGTCGCTTGTGCCAGACGTGGTCGAGGCATCGGGTTGCACGTCATGAAGCGTCAGTCTTGGTCGGATGACGGTCCGGCGGGAGTGTGGCCGAAGGTCAGCGAAGCAAGGCGCGAGTCATGGCATTTGTGACGAACTCTGCGTACTTCGTGGTGTCCCATCTACGGCGTTGTACAAGGAGGTCGTACAACTCGGGTGCGCTGTAGAACCAGAGCGTGTCCCGTATGTCGGAGTGGGTGAGGCCGGGCTGCAAGTGGCCGCTGTTTGCGATCGCGTGTGCGTTGTGGGCCATACGATCGAGACGGTTCGTGTCGAACTCGGCGGCGAGTGCGGCAGCGTCAATGTTCGTCGCCGCCGCGTCGCGGAGCAGCAGCACGACTGGTGCGACGCGGGGTGAGACCTCGGCTA
The DNA here is from genome assembly GCA_963731695.1 of uncultured bacterium. GTDB lineage: Bacteria > Actinomycetota > Acidimicrobiia > Spongiisociales > UBA5794 > JAAETI01. The sequence continues at coordinate 65,765 of CAVSWM010000009.1, forward strand.
CGAGGCGTCCCCATCCTTCGATGATTGCGTAGGGATCGGGTTCGGTCGCCTGGAGGGTGTCGGAGCGTTGCTCGGCGGGCTCGGGCCCAGTCCCTTCCAGCGCCCGTTTGCACAGGGCGCGCACGAGACCAGATTTTCCTCCAAAGCCCTTGTATATCGTCGCCACAGACACGCCGACGTCGTCGGCGATCGATTCGACCGTGGTGGCGGCATAGCCGTGGATGAGGAACCGGCGAGCGCCACATCGAGTACGGCGGTGCGAGTGAGTTCGGCCTGCGCTCTTCGTCCGCTGGCGTCGTACTCGCGGGGCGTCTTGACAGGGGTAGTGCGGCGGTCCATACTCATATTCATTCTAGTCCCATGGATTGAAAGTTGACAGTGATGGCTAGTACTGAAGGCCTCGAAACGGTGCATCGCTTGTGCGCTGCCGTCAACGCCCACGACCTCGACAAGCTGGTCGACTGCTTTACCGCGAGCTACCGAAACGAGACTCCTGCACACCCCGGGCGCAGTTTCACCGGCACCTCGCAGGTGCGACGGAACTGGGAACGGATCTTTACTGGTTTACCCGATATCACGGCCCGCCTTGTAGACACAGTCGAGGACGGCGACACGGTCTGGTCGGAATGGGAGATGAGCGGCACGCGCCCAGACGGCACCCCCGAAGTGCTGCGCGGCGTAGTTATCTTCGGGACCACGGCCGGTCGGCTGAGCTGGGCGCGCTTCTATCTCGAGCAAGTCGATGCAAGCAACGGTGGCCACGATGGTGCCGTCGGTCGTCTCGTCTATGACCAGGCGGCGGGATCCGCGTCGTGATGGCACCGGTCCGCGACGCTCACCCCCCAAGTCTCCTGCTGCGGTTGCTCAACCCCGTCCTCGCTGCGCTCCTCTGTACGCCGGTGGGGCGGTTCATCCCGCCGCTGGCACTGATCGAGTTCAACGGCCGGCGCAGCGCTAAGTGTTACCGCGTCGTCGTCGGCTGGCACCAACTCGACGACAAACCAGTTGTCGTAACCCCCGCCCGCTGGCGCGCCAACTTCGCCGACGGCGCCCCTGTGATCGTCCGCTGGCGGGGCCATCGCCACACCGACTACGGCATCCTCGACACCAACCCAAGAGCCGTAGCTGCCGCCATCAATGCCCTGCTCGCAACCGGCACATCCGCCCGAGCACTCGCGCTCCGCATCCCCAGCGGACATCTAGTCACGGTCAACGACGTCATCGCCACTCGACGTGCCCTTGTCCGATTCCACCAAGCAGAACAGACCGTCGGCAGCCCCCAGCAGGAGAAGCGCGGCCCACAACAGAACGTCGGACAATGAATCGCGTTGTCTCCCAGGAGTGATCGAGTGGTCTGGCGCTAGCGTCCTGCCGGCTCATCCCGCTGAACTCGGTGCGATATCGCTGACTTCCAAGTCATCGCCGTCGAGCGATTTCGTCAAATCGGCAACCCGTCAGCACTCGAAGACAGTTGCCCGGTGCGGATCGCGGTGGCTGGTGCCCGGAGAGCGGCCCAAGCGGGTGTCGAAAGATTGCGAGGATGCCCTGGTCTCTTGAGTGTTGATTCACCCGGCTTCTAGCCCGGACGCGGCGTCATCGGCTTGGTCGAATTCGTTACGATCCGGGTATGACTTTCCACCGCCTCTCACCCGTGTTTCCTGTCCGCGACATCGATCTGGCAGTCGAGCACTATCGACGGCTCGGTTTTGCAGTTCGGCTCTACGAGGGCCCGGACGCCTACGCGTTTGCAGAGCGTGACGGCATCGAGATCCACCTGGTTCAAGTGGATGGTCTCGAGCCGAGGCGCAACATGAGCGCGGTCTACATATACGTTGACGACGCCGATGCCCTGCATCAAGAGTGGAGCCAGGCCGAAATCGATGGACGACTAGTCGAGCCGAGTGACACGAGCTACGGTTTGCGAGAGGGAGCCTGCCTCGACCGGGATGCCAACCTCATCCGATTCGGGTCCCGCATCTAGAGGACACGACAGACGTCGAGGTCCGCACCGAGATGGTTCGCGTTCTGTCCTGGTAGGTCCACCGCCGAAGGCTTCGCCACCGGAGCGAGGTTCCTTTGCATACGCTCGCAAACGGCCGTGTCTCTTTCGGCGAGCTGTTATGCCGGGTCCACCATCCGTCGCCGTCCGCAGGATGGCCGACGGGCCGGGGCGACTTTGCTGTCGGTTATGAGACGTGTCGCACGGCGTCGGTGGGACCGGCCAGAGCGTACGCCACAAGGGTGGCGAGGTCGGCTCGCTTGCCTTCGTCGTATGCGACCCCGTCGTCTCCGTCCAGCCTGCCCAGCGTCTCTTGCTCCAAGCCCTCGTGAACGTTGAAGTCGATCGCCACGAGGTCGACGCCGGACGCCACGCGTTGGGTGTCCACCATGCCGGCCATCCGGTAGGCCCTCGACCGGTCACCGAGCCCGAGCGCAACAGCGGCAAGTTCCGAGCCGACCATCACGACGGCGGACAGGTCCTCGTGCGATCCGAACAGCTCCATAGCCTGTCGCAGTGGTGGCCAGGCGCTCTCGTAGTCGCCCGTCCGGACGTAGTAGCCGCCTACCTCGAATGTCGACCATCCGAGCCCGAACTCGTTACCCGCCGTGCGTGGTCACGTCGAGACGATGGCAGGTGTGGACGACTACCCCCTTCGCGCATCGGTCTCGTTCGGCGTTGAGGACTGGGCAGTTGGACAGGGAGTGCTGGTAGACAGGATGCTCGCAGCAGGATTCACGAGGGTCGTGGACAATCCCTTGAGTGATACGTTCTCGGATGGCGACTGGCGAATCGTGGTGCAGGCAGACGGTCCCGAGGAGGCACCTGCAGTGAAGGTATTCGTCAGCATCGCAGGCAGCGATGCCAGTGCAACCGATACTCTCGCCCCTGTTGCTGCGGCGTTGGGCATGGTCCCTGAGAACTAACTGCAGCGTACTCAGCGCGCCATTCATGTCTGCGGTGTCTCGTGAAGACAGGTGGAGTCGATTTCCGCCGCTCGATCTGAAACGATCTGAGCCGCGGGGCGGATGGAGCGAGTCAGATGCGCCCGCTCTCGTAGGCCCACATCACAAGCTCTACCCGGTTACGAGCCTCGAGCTTGGTCATGAGGCTGGACAGGTGAGCTTTGACCGTGCTGAGGCTGATGTGGAGCTCGTCGGCGATCTCACTGTTGGTAAGGCCTTTGGCCACGGTGAGAAGGACCTCCTCCTCGCGATCGGTCAGCGGCCAAGCGGGTTCGATGGGAGCGGCTTGGCCGGCCGTTTCGGCAAAGGTCGAAAGCAGTCGGGCAGTGATGTTGGGGGCGATCAACGCATCGCCGTCTGCCGCTGCGTGAATCGCCTGGACCAATAACGCCGGTCCGGCATCTTTCAGCAGGAACCCACGGGCCCCGGCCTTGAGGGCATCATGCACATACTCGTCGAGGTCGAAGGTCGTGATGATGACGATTGCCAGTGGGTCCTCAACATCTGCACCCGCAAGCGCCCGGGTCGCTTCTATCCCATCCATTTCGGGCATCCGGATGTCGAATAGACACACGTCGGGTCGCAGCCTGCGAGCCAGCGCTACTGCCTTCAGGCCGTCTGCGGCTTGGCCGACTACCTCGATGTCGGGTTGGGCATCGAGGATCATGCTGAGACCGGTACGCGACAGCTCCTGATCGTCGGCGACGAGGACGCGAATGGTCATGCGACGTCTCCCGTCTGGGGACGACAGCTGTGACGCCCCATCCGCGGTTGGGGAGAGGGCCGGCCACGAACGTGCCGCCGAGCAGCTTGGCTCTTTCGGCCATCCCGGCTAGTCCGAAGCCGGGTGATGAGTTGTCGACGGAAGAACTCAGGTCTCCATCGTCGTGTACCTCGAGTTGCACGGAATCGTCGGTGCCGGTGACGGTCACCTCCACGACTGAGGCATTGCGGGCGTGGCGGCGGGCATTGGTAATTGACTCCTGAGCAAGTCGATACAGCGCAGCGTCAACCGACGGGCGAAGATCCGCGAGATCTCCGAACAGTTTCACCCTGACCGACGGCGACGCCTCCTCCGACCGGGCGAGACGGGCAATGTCTGCTACTCCGGGTTGTGGGGAGCGATCAGCGTGCTCGCCCTTGCGTAGCACACCAACCATCGCTCTCATCTCGGCAAGCGTTCGCGAGGACGCCTCCTCAATGGCATTCAGCGCTCGGATTGCAGCATCCGGGTCGGTCACAGCCACCGTGCGTCCCGCCTGAGCCTGGATCGAGATCGCAGATACATGGTGGGCCACCGTGTCATGGAGCTCGCGGGCCAGCATCTCTCGTTCGTGGAGTCTGGCTTGACCAATCGCGCGTTCCTGGGATGTATGCCAGTAGCGAATCGCGGCTCCGAGCTCCGCCGGGAACAGAAAGAAGACTGTTCCGCCGATCGCTTCCCCGAAACCGGTGGTTCCGTTCAGGAGACTGGTCCACGGAAGAAGGACCATCAGCGGGAAGCCGAGGATCGCGGCGCGGCCAGACCCCCACCGCACGAGCGAATACGGGAGCATCAGCATGAAGACGGCGGTGTAGAGGCCATCGTCTACGGGGGCACCCGCGACGGCCGTGGCAATACTCAGAGCTCCAAAAGCGATGAACGCGGAGCCGGCCACACCGAGCGGATGGGTCCGTCGCCAGGGCAGGGCCAGCGCCACCGCGATCACGAACACGAGGTTCGCAGGCTTCCATACCACGCTTCGCAATGCCGCCTCGACCAGCGCTCCAACCACTAGAAGACCCGTGATTGCCCAATCTCTGCGCACGGGGGGTGGCGGCTGGGGAGCCGCAGGCTCGTTCCAAATGGTGCGGAGGATTCTTCTCATCACATTGCAGCGTAGAACAAGGCGGGCGCCGGGGGATCGGCCGAAAGTACAACCCGCGGTCTGACCTCATGGCCAGGCTGAGTCTGGCCATGTTCCCGATGGCAGCCGGGCCCTTCCTCGCCACGATGTGAGAAAAGAAGGAGAAGAGATGTCAAACTTGTTGTATCGCCTGGGTCGGTTTGCCGCCGTCCGTCCCTGGCGCGTGGTCGGCTTGTGGCTCATTGTTGCTGTCGTTGTGATCGGGGCGTCGGAGACAATTGGGGGGGAACTGAGCGATGACTTTGCGCTGCCCGGTTCTGACTCGCAACAAGCAATAGATCTGCTCACGGCAGCGCAATCCGATTCCGCAGGCCTGACGGCAGAGGTAGTGGTCACACCACACGACCGGAATTCCTTCTTTGACTCTCCAGAAGCTCAGGCCGGACTCGCCGAAGTCCAGGAGATGGTGGCAGCGTTGCCCAATGTGATCGGCTTTACCGACCCTGCTGCGATGCTGGCCCAGGGGCCGGATACAGCTGCCGCGAGTGGATCCGTGTCACCAGACGGCCGGATTGCCTTGATCCGAGTCCAGTACCCGGTGGTCGACCAACTCAGCGCTGACGACCTGACCAATCTCAAGAGCCTCGGCACGGAGGCCACCGCGGCCACCGGACTTCAGACGGAGGTGAGCGGTGACCTGTTCTGGGCATTCGAATCCGGGGAAACGAACGCCGCCGAGATGATTGGCATTGCAGTCGCTGCTGTCATTCTGCTCATTGCGTTCGGGTCGGTGATCGCTATGGGGCTGCCTATCGGGCTGGCGCTGTTCGGCCTTACGGTCGGTGTTGCGGCGATGCCTGTCATCACCCATTTGGTCGAGATCCCGAGTTTTGCTCCGGAAATGGCGAGCATGATCGGGCTAGGTGTCGGCATCGACTACGCCTTGCTACTCGTCACACGCCATCGAGAGCATCTCGCCAGGGGCATGACGGTCGTGGAGTCGGCCGGTCGTGCCAACGCCACTGCAGGCCAAGCAATCGTGTTTGCCGGCGGGACGGTGGTTATCGCCATCCTCGGCATGGGTCTGACGGGGATTGTGGCCATGGCAGCTGCAGGTCTCGCCACCGCTGTCATCGTGATGATCATGGTGGGCGCCTCGATCACACTGCTGCCGGCGTTTCTGGGGCTCGCCGGCTATCGCATGAAGAACCTCAACATGCAACGCAAACGGGGAGCGAGAAACATCGGCAAGCCCTCGGCGTGGATGCGTTGGGGACGTCATGTGTCGAATCACGCGCAGTCGTATGCAGTAGGTACGACTGTCCTATTGGTGGCGTTGACCGCGCCTGTGCTCGCTCTTCGGCTTGGGTTTCCCGACGACGGAACGTTGCCGGAATCGAACACACAACGGCGCGCATACGATCTGGTCGCTGAAGGATTCGGTCCGGGTGTCAATGGGCCGCTGCTGATCGCGGTCGACATGTCCGGGGATACGTCGGTTGTCGAACCATTGACGGCAGCGATCGGTGCCGATGCCGGCATTGCCGCCGTGGCGCCGCCCGATGTAAACGAGGCGGCCGATGTGGCGACCATCGTCGCGTTCCCAACCACCAAACCCCAGGACGATGCCACTGTCGAGACCATCGATCGTCTCCGGTCCGGGGTGCTCCCTGCCGTTCTAGACGGGAGCCCGGCTCAAGCTCACTTGGGTGGCTTGACGGCGAGCTTCAGCGAGATGGGAGAGCAGGTCCAGAGCCGCTTGCCCATATTTATCGGTGCCGTCGTCTTGATGTCGTTCCTATTGCTGACCCTGTTGTTCCGGTCGATCCTGGTGCCGCTCAAGGCCGCCATCCTCAATCTGCTGAGCATCGGGGCGGCCTACGGCGTGCTCGTCATGGTGTTCCAGTGGGGGTGGGGCAAGAGCCTGATTGGTCTCGAGTCGACGGTTCCGATCATCTCGTTCATCCCAATGTTCATGTTTGCGGTCCTCTTTGGTCTCTCCATGGACTACGAGGTCTTCCTGCTCTCCCGGGTGCGTGAGGAATACGTCATCACCGGAGACAACGAGGGCTCAGTGATTCACGGCATAGCCGGCACGGCTCGCGTGATCACCTCGGCCGCGCTGATCATGATCTCGGTATTCCTCGGATTTGTCCTTGGATCCGACCCGAGCATCAAAATGGTAGGGCTCGGTTTGGCTACGGCGATCTTCGTTGATGTGACGATCGTACGGATGATTCTGGTACCTGCGACGATGAAGCTGATGGGTGATGCCAACTGGTGGATCCCGAAGTGGCTCGACCGGCTACTTCCAATGGTCCACATCGAGGGTGAAAACGGGCTGCCCGAACCGGAGATGGTGGTCAGTGCGACCAAACCGGAACCGGAGCCAGCGCTTGTCCCGGTTGGCTAGGGCGCTCTTTGGGTCGCACCAGGCCCCGAGCTTCAGGGCTGCGAGGCTCTGATCGTCCGGGGCTTGGTTGTGCCTGTCGGCAACAGCGTCTTATGGTGCTCCTATCGAAAGGACGCTTCATGGTGCGTGAACTCGGCGAGTGGACGGTCAACTACCTCCCGGAGGAAGGTGGTCGCTATACCGGCACTCTCACCGTCACCGATGAGAAGGTGGTCTTTAGCTCGTTGTATGAGTCAAGCAACAAGACAATCGTGAAGGCCATCTTTCTCGACGTCGGCTCCTTTGCGGCGGCGGGGGGCCACACGGTGTATCGGTATTCCGACGACAGACAGGCGCGTGTCGATCTTCCGGTAGAGGAGATCGCCGGTGTCGGAGCAGGTAAGCGCGGCATGATGAAGCAGGCGATTGTGGCCATGAAAGACGGACAGCAGTTCGTGTTTGACTACGGGCTGCTCTCGGTCAAGAAGCTGGTAGCGGCGATCGAATCCGTCGCCGGCCATACGACCGGGCAGTAGCCAGTCTCTCTTCACCAGGCCTCGGGATCACAAACGTCCGGCTGCGATTCCCGCTAACTCGATGAACGCATCACGTGGTTCGGCCAGTTGTCCGTAGCCGCCGTTGACACCCAGCGCAAAGAACCGGCCGTCTCCGGCATCGACGGCAAGTCCGCGATAACTCTGTGCAAAGACAGCAGCTGCGCCTAGATCGGAGATTGTCTCGGCACTCCCGTCGGCAACCAGCGCCACGTAGTTCTCGAACAACGACGATGGTGCCCCGAAGCCACCCTGCCCATCATCCACGCTCAGAAAGATCGAAACTCCCGCTTCCTCACCGAAGTCGAAGATGCAGGTAGTCGGTGATTCGTTTCCCACCTCGGTGACGGCAAGACCGGCAGCGGCGGCCACCTCCTCAGTGGTGACGAGTGTGCAGGGGTCCACAGTGATCGGAGTTACCTGCGCCCCGGCTGCCGTCGTGGTCGACGTAGTGGTCGAGGTCGTGGGTGTTTCCGTGGTTGTGGTTGCTTGATCAGACGCTTGCCCACCGCATGCGCCGACGGTCAGAACCATCCCGACCACCAGGGAGACCACACGCTTCATGACTGACCTCCTGTGAGAGCGGTCCCGATATGGACCGCCATGTTCTCCCAGCCTAATGGCGTCCTTTCATCCCTAGATCTGGGTCAGGGAGACGTCAGTTGGGCCCGCGGCACCCGGAACAGCAAGGCAGTCGCCACGAGAGCGAGCCCGGCCCCGGTCCCAAACGCGGCAGCCGGGCCCGCGGCGGCGTAGATCACTCCGAAGATGACGCTCGCGGGCAGTGCGGTCAGCCCTATGGCACCGTGATAGAAGCCGAATGCAGATCCCCGCGATGTCGCCGGCGCCAATGATGCGACCCATGCTCTTTCCACCGGCTCGGTCAGTCCGAAGTAGATCCCGTAGCCGAGGAACAACGCAACGAGTGCCGCGGTGCTCGACGTCAGACCGAAGCCGACGTAGATGGCGGCATAGACGAGCCACCCGACAATGATGAGGTTCCTACGCCCTAACCGGTCGGAGAGTTGGCCGCCGTACAGGTTGGCGCCCATCTTGACCACATGATGCAGTGACCACAGCACCGCGATCCATCCTGCTGCGAATCCGGCGTCACCGAGCCGCAAGAGTAAGAAACGCGTCCGTGCTGTTGCCAAGGGTGAAGACCACGAGGGCGAGAAGCAAGCGTCGCATCGGGATCCCCATCGCGTTCCAGCCAACAAGAAGTGAAAGCGGCTCGGCGGATTTGGCTTCGGGCCGCTCGCTCTCACGAACTCCGGCTACCAATACAACAACCACCAGGGCAGCGGGTATGGCCGCAAGTAGGAAGACGGTGCGGAGCGTTACCCCCGGCAGAAGCAACAGACCCGCGGCAACGAGCGGACCGGCCACCGCTCCTGCGTGGTCCATCGCCCGGTGCAATCCATAGGCGGCGCCGAGACGCACGGGGGGTGTGACATCGGCGATGAGCGCATCCCGAGGCGATGTCCTCAACCCCTTGCCGACCCGGTCGCCGAACCGGAGCAGCACCACGACCGGCCATGCAGTGGCGAGGCCGATCAGGGGTCGCACCGACCCGGAGAGGGTATAGCCACCGACGACCAGCGGCTTGCGTCGTCGCATCCGATCGGTCCACCAACCGGATGCGACCTTGAGCAGCGCGGCAGTCGACTCGGCGATACCTTCGATGGTTCCGAGAGCGATAGCTCCGGCACCCAGCACGTCTACCAGGAAGAGAGGTAGCAGCGGATAGATCATCTCGCTGGACAGGTCGGTGAGGAAGCTGACGGCGCCAAGTGCGATGACGGTGCGCGGTAGACCGCGAAACGCTGCGGGAACCTTGTTCTTCACGACTACATGGTTGCAGATCTGCGGCAAGGATAAACAGCTGAGGGAAGCCAGGATCGGCGGTGCTCAGGCGCCGGCGCCCGAAGACCCCATGAATGGCAGGACGTAGTGGTATATGGCGACGAAGTGCACAACGGACGCCGTGACCACGAGCACGTGAAACAACTCGTGTGACGAGAACACCCTCGGCCAAAGCCGTGGTCGCTGCGTAACCACGATCACCATGCCAATCGTGTAGATGATTCCGCCGGCGGCGATCAGGGCTACCAGCCCAACCCCGGCTCGGCGCGCAAGCGGGACCATCAGGGGCATGGACAACCATCCCAACGTGACCATCAAACCGATCGACAGATTGAATCGTTGATTGCGTGTCAGCAGACTTCGCGTGATTCCTGTGATCGCAATCGACCATGCGATCACGAGGCTGGCGACTCGGACCCAGCCATCGAGGACGACGACAACGATCGGGGTGAAGGAGCTGGCGATGAGCACAAAGATCATGGCGTGATCGAGCCGCTGCATTCGCTTCTTCCACGCGTCTCGCCAGGGGATCGAGTGATACAAAGAACTCGTGGTGTACAGGGCAATCAGCCCGAGCCCGTAGACGAGAGCACTCAACCGCGCCGGCCAGGAAGATGCCCGTGCGAAGAGCACGGGAGTAACCACCACAGCCACGACGGCGGCGCTCCCATGGAGAAAGCCGCGCACCGGGTTCTGCATCTTTCCGAGTGTCACTCTGGTTTGCACCACGACATAGTCGCAGATCACAGGCGCTAGTGGGCGGATCGTTCCGTATGGGTTAGCTTCGCCGCCGTGCTTTCGGTGCAGCCGGTGGCAAGCGGATCACACCGCGCCCGTTGGTAGGCTGCACTGCAAATCGTGTGTTGGATGGCTTGCGTTCAGGCTCGGCGTCGTAGTTCGAATATGGACGGGCGGCGCCAGCCTTCACGAGGACTCATCGACACCCTCATGGAGAGGATCGGTATGCCATTTGTGACTGCATCCGGAGACAACCGGGTTGCGTACGAAGTTGTTGGCGATGGGGAGGTAGACCTCCTCCTGGTTTACGGCATTACCGAGTCGAGGAGATCGTGGGACCCGTTGGTGGGGGATATCTCCGAGGTGTTCCGGGTGCTCAACGTTGACCTCCCGGGTCATGGCGAATCGGATCCCGTCGACAGGTATGGGCTTGATCGGCTTGCCGACGATGTGGGTTCCGTGGACTCGAACCGATTCGTCGGACAGATCCTGTCGATGCGCTGAGCCCTGACAACAGGAGAGTCGACGTGAACCTGGATCAGCAAATCAGAGACGTCCGCACTGCGGACGTGAAACTGGAGATCAGTCGTGATGGGGCGCCCGCGGCGAACCTGGAAGTAGAGGTGATGCAGCGGCGCCATCGATTCTTGTGGGGAAGTCAGGCCTTCGATCTGATCCCGCTTGCCAATGGCGAGGTTGATGGCGAGCAGCGTGCCGTCGATGAGGAGTACCGCGATCGGTTCCTCGAGCTGTATAACTTTGTGACTCTCCCGTTCTACTGGGATGGTTTTGAGCGGGAACGGGGCATGCCCGATACCAGGAGGATCCTGAACACAGCACGATGGTTCAGTGGGCTTGGTTGTGAGGTGAAGGGCCACCCGCTGTGCTGGCACACCCTCACCGCTGACTGGTTGCTCGAGCTCCCCAACACTGAGATCCGCACCGAGCAGATTGCACGCATCGAACGCGAGGTGACCAACTTCGCCGGTGTCGTCAACATGTGGGATGTTCTCAACGAGGTCGTGATCATGCCGATCTTCGACCGCTACGACAACGGAATCACCCGGATCGCGAAGGACCTCGGGAGGACCGGGATCGTCCGCGACATGTTTGCCGCGGCTCGGGCGGCCAACCCGCAGGCGATGCTGCTCCTCAACGACTTTGACATGTCCCCGGACTATGAGCGCGTCATCGAGGATTGTCTCGATGCGGGCATCGCTATCGACGCTATCGGGCTTCAATCCCACATGCACCAGGGATATTGGGGGTTGGAGAAGCTCCACGATGTGTTGGAGCGATTCTCCCGCTTCGGGCTTCCGTTGCACTTCACCGAATTGTCGCTCGTCTCGGGGGAACTGATGCCGCCCGAGATCGTCGACCTCAACGACTACCAGGTCGACGCTTGGCCGTCGACACCGGAGGGTGAAGAGCGGCAGGCGGCGGAAGTCGTCGAGGTGTACTCGACGCTATTCGCCCATCCTCAGGTGGAAGCGATCACAAACTGGGGGCTGCGCGACGGCGCCTGGCTCAACGCTCCCTCGGGCTACCTCCGGCACGATCTGTCGCCCAAGCCCGCATATGAGGCGCTGCTCGGCCTGGTGAAGGGCAAGTGGTGGCTCGCCCCGACAACGATGCGCACCGACGACGAAGGCAAGTTGACGTTCCGGGGGTTCTTCGGTTACTACGAGGTATCGGCAGGGGAGCGCCGGAGCGGATTCACCTTGGGCAAGGAGACCGGCGACCAGATCCGTGTCCGTCTGTAATCGCCGGTATCGGCAGTCGATCCGGATCCCCAAGACGGAGAGCAGAGCTGGCAGAGCCAGGCTGATTGTGAGCAGCGGATGGCCTTATGCAGACGGCCACCAACTGCGGCGGCCTCGCGGCTTACCAAAGGTCTCCGGCCACGGCTCACCGCTCAGGTCACCGGCCTCGTCTCTTCCGGCGTGCTCCAGCAGGGTATCGAGGCTGAAATGACGATCGTCGATTGCTTCCATCAAGTCGCCTTTCCCGCCGTAGCGAGCGGCGAAGCCAAGCATGGGGAAGTCGGAAAGCTCGGCATCGGGTACCTCGTCCCACGTCAGCGGCGCCGATACCCAGCCGGTGGGGCGCACCGAGTAGGCGCTGGCAATGGTGCGATCACGGCTGTTCTGGTTGTAGTCGATGAAGACCCCGTGGCGATTCTCCTTCCACCACTGGGTGGTGACTATGTCGGGTCGGCGCCGCTCGACTTCCCTCCCAAGCGCCAGTGCGGCCTTGCGCATCTCGAGGAACGAGTAGCGTGGCTCGACTCGCACGTAGATGTGGATGCCTTTTGACCCCGAAGTCTTGGGAAAACCGATGAGCTCGAAGTCTTCGAGTACTTCTCTCACCTGTAGTGCGACGTCTTGCACATCCGGCCAGGTCGCCTGCGGAGTGGGGTCGAGATCGATACGGAGCTCGTCAGAGTACTCCACGTGTTCGACTCGTGACGGCCACGGGTTGAGGTCGACACAATTGAACTGTGCCATCCATACGACATCGGCCGGCGTTCTCGGGACGAAGTAGCCGGCAGTTCGACCGGAGGGGAACTTCACGAAGTAGCGCTCGCCGGCCGACTCGGGTGCCCGCTTCCGATAGTAGGGCTTTTCCCCGACGCCCTTGGGGAAGCATTTGAGCATCGTCGGCCGGCCAAAGACGCCGGCCAGAGCGCCGTCGACACAGGTCACATAGTGCTCGACGAGATCGAGCTTGGTCCAGCCCTGGGTGGGAAACATGACCTTCTCGGGATGGGTGACCCTGACGACGTCACCGTCTACCTCGAAGTGTGCTTCTTCCATGGGCCGATTCTGCCAGGCCGCAGCCGATCAGTGATGGTCAGTTCATCCGGTGCATCACCAGGCAATCGGTGACACCGACGAGCCGTTGTGCTCGTCTTTCCCCAGAGCCGAACACGTGGCTGATCGTGTCGATCGGGACTACCCGAAGCTGATCGACGGTGAAGGTCTCACCCTCGAAGACGAGTGTGGCCGATCCCGCTGCCATCAGGTTACGCACCCAATCGGTTTCGCGACCGTAGGTGAGGCTCACCACGAGGCCGTCCTCGTAGGGAACCATGACGACCGGCGTCTCGTAATTCTTGCCGGATTTCCTCCCGACGTGACGGACCACCGCCGCATACGAACCGGGGTTGCCCGCGGATTGCAGCTGTCGAGGATTCAGGTGGTCGCGGACCAGACCTCGCACTGTATTGACGATGAACGGGACCTTGAACCGTATCCCCAGGGCGACCGACGCCGCCGCCGCCAACACGAGCGCGATAGGCGCTCCGATCACCCATGTCAGCCAGCAGGCATCATTTTCATCGGGCACTCGCAACTCCTCTTCGTGTGACCTCATCATGGTAAGCGAAGCCGGTGTATCCACCGATCGGTGGATACGAAAACCACCTATCGGTCGCTAGGCACGTGGATCTGATCGAGACATCATGAATGGCAAGACATCGAAAGGAGAAGTCATGGCGAAGGCAACCGGCAACACACCTGAGGACAGGGCACGACGGCGGGTGAAGAGGTTCACCGATGTCATGTGGCATCTCGCCACGTTTCTAATCATCAACGGATTTCTGTGGTTCATCGACCTGCGTCAAGACGGGCTCGATTGGGCCTACTGGGTCACGGTCGTCTGGGGCATCGGGCTGGCGTTCCATGTCGCCTATGCGTTCATAGGCGACGCCGAGACCAAGAACCGCCGCTACGGTCGGATCCTCGATGAGGAGAAGAGGGCGGGACACAGGCAGCCGGGCGTAGTGTTATCGAGTCGTTGAAACCGGGAGTGGCTTATCAAGGTCACGGCCGCGTCGCTCTATGCGGGCGACTATTGCTCTAGGTCCTGTACCACTCCAGTTCTCTTTGACACCGAATGAATACTCATTCATAATGAACGTTCGTTCACCAAGGAGTAACAGAATGAGCTGGAGCACATCGGACATACCGGATCTCACCGGAAAGGTCGCTGTTGTTACCGGAGCCAACGGCGGGCTCGGGCTCGAATCGGCCAAGGCCCTCGCCGGCGCCGGCGCCCACGTGGTCATGGCAGCCCGCGATCAACAAAAGGCACGGAGCGCCTTCGACGACATCAAGGCCGAACACCCGGACGCATCGCTGGAGATCGTTGAGCTTGATCTCGCTGCGCTGGCATCGGTTCGCACAGCAGCGGCAGCGATCGTAGCCAAGCACCCGGAGGTCGATATCTTGCTCAACAACGCCGGGCTGATGGCGATGCCGGAGCGTCGGACCGCGGACGGTTTCGAGATGCAGTTCGGAGTCAACCACCTGGGGCACTGGGTCTTCACCAGCGGCTTGCTCGAGGCGCTGTTGGCAGCGGACGCGGCCCGGGTGATCACCGTCACCAGCACGGCGCATCACATGGGCAGGCTGGTTGATCCGGCCAACCCGAATCTCGAAGGCAACTACGGCCCATGGAAGGCGTACGGGCAGGCCAAGCTTGCCAATTATCTCTTCGCCATCGGCCTCAACCAAGAATTCGACAAGCGCGGCCTCCCGGCAAGGAGCTTGCTGGCTCACCCGGGTCTGTCGCACACCAATCTCCAGGTGCACACCGTTGATGAGGGTGGCGGTGGGTGGACGGCACCTATGTGGCGATGGCTGGCAGCCAGGACGGGCATGGAGGCAGCGGATGGCGCATTACCCCAGCTGCGGGCAGCTACCGACGCGGATGCCAGAGGCGGTGAGTTCTACGCTCCACGTTTCATAAACAATGGGCCGCCGGTGCGCAGGCCGATCCTGCGTCGCATCGGTCTGCAGAAGGCGATAGCCACGCTCTGGGCCGTGTCGGAGGACCTAACCGGCGTGGAACTCAACCTTGCGGACGAGGAGAGGGCGTGACGACGTTCGATCGCCCGGCGGCCATCCGTCGGGCGCTTCGTGATCTGGTCGCCGAGCGCGGTTTCCACGGCGCTTCGATGAGCGCAATCGCTAAATCGGCTGGTGTCGCTACTGGCACTGCGTACGTTCACTATGCCTCCAAGGAAGAACTGGTATTTGCCACCTATCTCGAGATCAAGAGGGAGATGGGAGATGAGGTAGCTGCTGCTGTGACCGGGGAGACTACGACCGAGGGTCGTTATCGGCAGCTGTGGCTCGCTGTCTATCGCTATCTCTCTCGGGAGCCACAGCGTGCCAGGTTTCTAACCCAACTCGAAGGAGTCGCCCTACTACGCCGCTGCACATCAAATGGTGGCGGCCGAGGGGGACCGTCTCATGGAGATAGCGGGGAGCGACGAGTTCGCCGCGATACTCGTCTCGTTACCGATGGACGTGGTGTATCTGCTCACGATTGGCATCGCGGTGAGATTGGTCGCCGCCGGCATCGAGCTCAGTGACGAGGAGCTGGAACTCGTCGTCGAATCTACCCGCATGTCTGTCAGCCGAAGTACCGGGAGATCGCTGCCGCCTCGGTAGAAATGACATCGTCGGTGACGAGTTCGGATCCGTCGAGAAGTGAGACCCACTTGTCGAGGATGCCAGATGCTGTGCCGCTGTCGTACAGCTCGGTGGTCAGTCGATCCAGCTCGGATTGGCACAACGCCGCGTAGTCTGCGTTGGCAAGGAAGCGGTCAACGAGCGCATTGGAGACCTCAGCGACACCCGCGCCGGGCAGATCCGCACCCGGTCCGCCGATTTGGCCCCGGGGTGGGGCACCCTGGGCGAGATCACCGACGCCGGCGACGGCGTTTGCAGCGTTGGTGTCGAGCCGACCGATGTCGATTGGGGCGCCGTCACGGGCTGCGCCTCCCCCCGCAAAGGCACCATTGTGATCCCACGGAACAACGGTGAACTCGCCGGTGCTGGCATCGAGGTAGAGATAGGAGTTATTGCCGCGGCCGTTGATATCGTCTGAGTTCGCTATCAGATGTTGAGCCGCTAGATAGGTAGCGAATGAGCCTGTGTCGAGCCGCTGGTCGAGCTCAGCGTAGAAGGCCTCATCGGTGCTGTTGTTGATGAAGTCGAGGAACTCGATGAGTGGAGAAAGGTCATCCTCTCCGGCCTCGACATCGAAGACGTCGGTGTAGGACTCGGGGTCTTCGCCCCGGTAGCTGTAGTCGCCCGTGGCCTCTGCCTTGTACAGAATCCCGTCGTCTGAGAAAGTGGAGGCCATCCACGTGTCCTCGGGGAGCTCCATCACGAGGCGCAGCATCGTATCGCTGCCGTTTACCGAGAGTGCCGCGTACGCCGAATCCTGAGAAGCCAGGCCGGCCTCTTCGAGAAGGTCTAGTGCGACTGCCTCATTGAGCGCGGTCGTTGAGCTGCTCGATCGAACCACGATGTCGGAAATCCCATCGTGGTTTTGGCCGTCGACGTACTTGTCGAGACGAATCAACCAGGGGAGGGTCTCAGGACTCGATGAGTCGGCGTTGCCACCAGGGCCGCGTCGGGTGTTGCTGTCGCCAAGTGCAAAGAGGCTCGAATTGCCCTTGAGTCTGATACCGACGTTCTCATAGACCGGCGCTCATCAACAGTCACCGTGGCTGTGATCCACTCTTTGGATTGATCGGCTTTATAGGCAGCGATGGCGTCGTCGTAGTCAGCCTGGTCGAACTCGACCGAGATGTCGTGGATGGTGTCTTCAGAGAAGAACGAGGATGGCGCCGTCGTCGAAGAGGCCGATGTGGCACCAGCCGCGGATACTGCGGCTGGGCCTCCACAACCAGCAGCCAATAGCCACACCGCTAGCACGAGCACGGTCATCTTCAGCGAAACGGGGAGCCTTTGAGTTGTCATCATGTCGACAGCTCACCATCCCGGCTTGGGAATCCACTGCCGACCTTCTGGGAGTTTCCTGTGATCGAGCGTGCGAACCGCACTAGTAGGGTCACCACATGCGTAGCGACTACATCGACTCATCGATTGAGGCATGGGAGTCGGAACGGCCCGGCCTCGATGTGGCTCCGGTCGCTGTAATAGGACGGATTCGCAGAGCGGCCGCACTCATCGATGAGCGGATTGCGGCGGTGATCGCCCGTTTCGGAATCCGCAATCCAGGCGACTTTGACACATTGGCCACGCTGCGCCGGGAAGGGGAGCCCTTCCAATTGTCGCCGAAGGAGCTGACGTCCCGGCTGTTGCTCACATCTGCTGGTCTCAGCGGCCGGTTGGATCGGCTCGAGGGCCCGGGCTGGATCGAACGCAGCCAGCACCCCGACGACGGCCGTGCCACGATCGTTACCCTCACCCCGGACGGGGTGGCGATTGTCGACGAGGTGCATCGACACATCCTGGACGAATACCGTGATGCTCTCGGCCCGATCCTCGAGCCAGATCGTGACGGTCTTGCCGATCTATTGCGCGTCATCCTCGTCAATCTTGGCGATGCCTAGCCTAAAACGGCTTGCTAGCTAACTACTGATCAACTACCTTTTATCACACTCGGCACAGTGCCGTGCGCCCGTTGTTCCGGTCATGAGAGAAAGGCTGTGCATGAGTCGCAGAGTGGACTTCATCTACTTCGATGACGTAGAAGGTGGGGATCAATTTCGCTATAGCGAACAGAGTTTGAGGAGTCAGGCAAAGGGTCCCGAGCGGCGTCGATCAAGCGGCAAGACCGCTTACCACGGCAAGGACAAGCGGGCAAGGCGCAACCGAAACGGCTGGGAACGATTCGACGACTGACACATCGCAACCGAAGACTGGGTCCCGGTACATCATTTCATGCACCCGGGCGAATGCCCCGGCGCACCTCTCCAGAAAGACAACCATGCCAGGTGTATCAAAAGTTCGCGCGACAAAGACCCGCCAGCAGCATTCTGCGACCAAACTGACCAAGCCGGAAAGGCCGTCAACGGCCCCAACCTGGTTGGTCAGCACGAGGGGTCTGCCAAGAAGGCCGCCCGCAAGACTGCCGCCCGGAAATCTGCGTAGATAGCTAGACGCGCCAACACCCGGTTCGAGCAACAGTCGCTCGAACCGGGTGTTGGCGTTCGCCGCGATGGGCGAAAAGGCACCGGGTCGTTATCCGGTGACTATCGATTCGGTTGGCGAGATGGGTGTTGTCGCCGTGGTCGTATTCCGGTCTCGACGAACGCCGTAGTAGGTGAGAAAGCCCCCGGCGGTGGTGCCGAGGAGTGCGAAGAACACCAGCACCGCTCCCAGCGGACGCAGGAACGGGACCTTCGCTGCACTGGTCACTCCGATATCGATCCCAGGTGATCCATCCGCATTCACGGCCACGATCGCCCACTCTCCAGAGGTGATGTCCCACTCGAGAAGACCGTCGTTGCTCGACGCAACCCATATGTCGGCTTCCGTGGGCGGATCGGCCTGGTAGGTGCCGGCAACATGGGAGACGTCGTGCTCATCGTCGAAGGACGAGAGCCGATCCACTGCAACCCCGTCGAGATACGCTCGGGCTTCCGCCGGCGTGGTGATACCGACAAACACCTCCTTGCCGTTTTTGCTGCTGATGTCGAACTCGGCGGGAATCTCTCCCCAACTCACAAAGGTCCGTCCGTTTGTGAAGTCGCCTCCGAAGTCGATCTCGATATCGTCGCCGAGGAGCGCAGCCGCATCACTGTGGAGACGAACCGGGCCTGCAGATACCCAGCCATCGCGGTCGGGGAACGTAATCGCTGCTACGCCGCCCACGGCCAGAGCAAGGCTGACTAAGACCATTCCAATGCCGACAACAGCGGCGATGAGTTTCGTGATTCGCATGTCTATTCCTTCTCGTTGCCGGTGCTACCGGCGGGTATTTGGTGGGTGGCATCGCCGGGCCGGCCGGTGACCAACAGGGCCGCACCGATCAGGGCGACGCCTGCTGCAAGTGCCATTCGGTCGGCGGTGGCTAGGAGAACCAGCACAGCGGCGCCAATGAGAACGGCGCCAAGCCGACTGTCGTGTGTCGTCAGACGCTGAAACCACCGTTCGGCCGGTGTGTCCTGCTCGCCTTCTCCGGGGAGCAGTGACCAGGCAGCCGCGTACAAGACGAGACCAAACCCGCCGAACAGCGCAGCGAACAGGAAGCCGAGACGGATGAGGCCGACGGACAAGCCTGTCTGCTCGGCAATACCGACGGCGACACCACCGAGGACACGTCCCGCTATGGGGCGTCTCATACGATGGCTTTGACCAATTGGGGTTGTTTTTGTTGTTTCCATGCCCCCAGTGTGGGGCCAGGTGCGGTTCGGCGATATTGGGCAGGACCCTCAACTCACCCTGATGTGACCCTGGTGGGCATGGGGGAAACCCCGAGTTGCAATCTCGCTAGTGGAAGCGAATGGCCAGATAGACGTGATAGAGCGTTAGCGCGCTGTATCCGAGCAGGATGAGTAGAGATACCTCGAGCGTCCTGCGGTAGCGTCTGAGAGCAAGTAGGACAAGGCTCACAGTGCCGGCGGTGAGCAGTTTCACCAGAGCCGCAGTTTCCCATCCCGTTTCGAACAGCCGTTGCATGACGGGATTGAGCTCGAGACCACCCGCACCCAGGACACGGATCGTCATTACGTAGTCGATGAGATTGAACACCACAATGGATGCCACAACGAGGGGGAAGGTCAGCCGGCTTGCCGCGTACTTACGCAAGTCGGCTTCGTAGCGGCCACGCCACCCCGGATGTTCACGACGGTCAAAACCACTCCGACGTTCCGGAAAGTGCCAAAGAGAGCGCGCCATGCGTCGCTCACTCCGTCGTCGGCGAATGGTGGCATCTGCGCTTTCGATAGACATCTTGCCCTCAGTCTGCTCGATCCAGAAGATAGTGGTTCCAGCTCGACGACGCAGACGGCTAGCTCACGTTGCGTCGTTGACGAAGTTACGGAGATCGTTTGCAAGCTTCGCCAGTGAAGGGATGTGGACATACATCATGTGGCCTGCCTCGTAGTACTCCATAGCGACGTTTTCGCGCAGGCTCGGGTCGAGACCGAGATGGTTGAAGGTGAATTCCGTCGCAAAATACGGCGTTGCCAGATCGAGATAGCCGTTGGCGACGAAGACCTTCATGAACGGGTTCCTACTCATCGTGTTGCGCAGCGTCTCTGACACATCCACGTATGCGTTCTTGAAGTCCTCATAGTCCCAGTTCTGCCACGTCTGGCTGCTGAGGATCTCGTACGGCAGATCGCTCTCGTACGCGAGCTCATCGTGCATGTAGGCATTCAGCGCGGAGGTGTAGGAACCCATGGTCGCATCCATCGAAGGGTCCGACTCGAATGCGTCGCCATCGACAAATCGATCGATGCCCGTGTAGCGCGAGTCGATTCGGCCGACTGTTCGGCCTTCCTCTCGCAGCAACTCCTTGCAGAAGCGGAGGATTTCCACGCGCAGGTCGTACCTGGTGACGTAGGTTTCCGACAGGCCGGTATACCTGGCGATCTTTCTGGCGATCTTCTTGAATTGACTGTCGGGAAGCGCCGCGCCCTGGAACAACGCCAGTGAGTACTCGGTCGATGCGAACTCTTCCACTTCCTCGAGGAGATCGCGCAACTCGCGCTTCTGATCTTTGGGGGAGAGCTTGTTGTGATACCAAGCCGTGGCCGCGTACGTGGGCAGGAACAGAATGTATGGGAGGTCGTTCCCACGTCGGAAGGTTCCCGTGGAGCCATCAAAGCCTGCGGTTTGGAAGTTCAGGATCGACGAGATCAGCATCAGCCCGTTGAAGGTGATCCCGTGACGTTCGTACATGTGCCCGGCGAGGCCCGCTGAACGCGTGGTTCCGTAAGACTCGCCCGCCAGGAACTTCGGTGATCCCCATCGCTTGTGCCTGGTCAGGTAGAGGCGAATGAACTCACCAACGGCTTCAATATCCTTCTTGAAGTGATGGAAGCTCTTCGCTTCGTCGTTGGGAATGGCGCGGGAGAACCCGGTCCCAATCGGGTCGATGAAGACCAGATCGGCAACATCGAGCAGCGAGAACTCGTTATCGACAAGACGGCCCGGTGGGGGATACGGCATACCGTTGTCATCCATGAGCACCCGGCGCGGGCCGAGCACGCCCAGGTGAAGCCATACCGACGAGGAGCCGGGGCCGCCGTTGAAAGCGAAGACGATCGGGCGCTGCGAGAGGTCGGCCACGTCCTTCTTGGCGTACGAGACGAAGAAGAAGGATGCCTTCTTCTTTCCCTCCTCCTCCTTGAGCAGGAGCCGTCCGGCAGTCGCGGTGTATTCGAACGCAGCACCGTTGATCTCGACGGTATGAACCGACTCGGTCGAGATTTCCTCGTGATGCGGCGGGGCGGGATCTCCTTCGATTCTTCTTTCTTGTCCCCGGCCTCGGTCGCCTTTTCCTTGTCCGCCATCATGCAGCTCCACATCTCGCCTGTGAACGGCTGACTCTACATGGCGGTTGAACCGGGCTCGTCAGGTGGCGAGGCCGATGGGGCATGCGACACCGGTTCCGCCGATTCCGCAATAGCCATTTGGGTTCTTTGCGAGGTACTGCTGGTGGTATTCCTCGGCGTAGTAGAACTTCGGGGCTTGTTCGATTTCGGTTGTGATCTGACCGTAGCCGGCATTGCTCAGCTCTCGTGAGTATTGATCCCTGGCCGCGACGGCAGCAGCTTGTTGCGCGGCATTGACCGTGTAGACCGCAGACCGGTACTGGGTACCGACGTCATTGCCCTGCTTCATCCCTTGGGTGGGGTCGTGACCCTCCCAGAAGACACGCAGAAGCTCCTCGTATGTGACCTGCCCGGGGTCATAGGCAACCATGACCATCTCGGTGTGACCGGTGCGCCCGGTGCAGACCTCTTCGTATGTGGCATTTGGTGTGAAGCCGCCCTGATAGCCGACGGCGGTGGAGAAGACGCCGGGGTCTGCCAGAAGATGCGCTCGGCCCCCCAGAAGCAACCCATACCGAAGTAGGCCAGTTCGATACCTTCGGGGAACGGTGGGACGATTGTGTTCCCGTTGACGTAGTGAACCCCGCTCACCGGGATGGGGTTCTCGTGACCGCGGATGGCGGTATCTGGTGTTGGCATTTCGACTTTCTTGAGCCACATGGCGTCTCCTCCGGTTTGTGGGTTCAACGATACGCACCGAGACCGGGTGTTCTCGACGATCCTTCCACAGCCTGAGCGAGAAGCAAGCAAACTATTTGTTAACGAGAGGGGGCGCCCCCCCGGGGACGCCCCCTCTCTCCAGCACGCTGGTTGGCTACTCCTTGCCGAGTCGGACGAATCCAAATGTGGCTCGATCGCCAAGGGATGTTTCGATGACGACAGTAAATTCCTCGCCGATAGGAGCATCGGGGAACTCGACCTCTATCAGCCAGTTGCCGGCCTCGTCGGCGTGCGTGGTTCCGCCTCCGTAGGGTGAACCAACCTCAATGGTGGCCCCGGGCTTCGCCGTTCCCCAGAACTTGTCCCAGGCCACATCGGCGTCGGATGAGCCGTTCTTCTGGTTGGCGGTGAAGCCGACCTCTTTGTCTGTGACAACCCACTTGAACCAGAATTCGGCACGATCACCGCTGGATGATTCGACGACCACAGCGATCTTCTCGTTGGCTGGTGTGTCTTCGCCGAAGTGCAGCTTGAGGTCCCACTCTCCGCCGCTCCCAACAGTCGTCTGTTCAGTGCCGTATTCCGACGCTGCCCAGATTGTGTCTCCGGGGACACCGGTGCCGCTGAACTTGGTCCATAGATCTGTGTTCTCGATGTAGTCCTGATGCGCGGAGAACTTGCTCTCTGCGCAAACGTACTTCATCGAGAACTCGACCCGGTGCTCACCACTTTCCACCACAACCGGGAAGGTGTCGTTGCACGGCGCCCCTGGGAACTCAACGTAGAACGCCCACTCACCGCCCTCGCCGATGGTTGCCGAGCCTGCGCCGTGCTCTGAGCCGACCCACACAGTGGTACCGGGCGTCCCGGTCCCGTAGTACTTGTTCTTTGCTGGTTGGCCGTCGACTGTCTCCCACTTCTGGTGGGCGGTGAATTCGTGACCGGCTTCTTGCTCGTCGAGATAGACCTCGAGCGTCTTCTCGGTGACGTTGCCGGCGGCGTCACTGGCCTTGAACTTCACCGGATTGCCCCCCGGGCTCAAGACGAGGACGATCCGCCAGTTCCCGTCGTGATCGACGTCAGCTTCGTAGCTGCCGGCTGAGACCGTTGCTCCCGGCTCGGTGGTGCCCTCGAATGCGATCACGTCCTTCTCGAAGTGCTGTCCGCTCTCGGGGAAGAGGACCTCGAGCGGTGGTGGAGTCGTGTCCTCCTCTGTCGGCGGGATCTCGTCCAACGGCGATTGGTCATCTTCTGGAGGATCAGATGGCGCCGCCACGGTGGCCTCCCCACCGGCCCCGGGACTGTCCGTAGTCGTGGTGGTCGGGCCGTCCGCGTCACCGATCACCACGGCGAGTGTCGTCTCATCGCCGACACGGGTGGATATTGCCTGGTCTCCGGCGGCGGTGCTGAGCATGGCAGGCTCCGCTGTGGCGTCGGCTGAAAAGGCCCCAACTTGAGCCAACGCTGCACTGCCCAACAGCACGACAACAAAGGCGGCGGCGAAGACGAAGATTTCACGTCGTCTCATGTCTATCTCCTATTCAAACGATCTGCAGCTGTATTGCCACTCTGAGTAGTCACTCGCCAAAGCAGCCGGTGAGGTTTACCAGACTTCTGTTCCGCTGGTTCGGTTCCGGGAACAGCAAATGGGTATCCTGGGGACACTGCCAACCGGGAGAGAGCATGACCGACGAACCCATGGAGACGGCGGAGGAAACACCGCAGACCGAGGTCGACCTCGTCGAGCCGGAAGTAGGGGAGCCGGTCCACTCACTCACCGAACCTGCCGAATCATCAGCTCCATCGTCGATTCTCGATTCCGTGTTACACCCAGATACGGAAGCAGCAGAACCGCGCAAAAAGCTGAATCGCAAGTTCTACGAGGATGAATTGGATCGCCTCCAGATGGAGCTGGTCAAGCTTCAGGAGTGGGTCAAGTCACAGGGCCTCCGGGTCGTGGTCATCTTCGAGGGTCGGGATGCGGCCGGAAAGGGCGGTGTGATCAAGCGGATCACCGAGCGGCTCAATCCTCGTGTGTGCCGGGTGGCAGCACTCGGAACCGCGACCGAGCGCGAGAAGACCCAATGGTGGTTCCAGCGGTACGCGGCCCATCTGCCGGCGGCAGGGGAAATAGTGCTGTTCGACCGCAGCTGGTACAACCGGGCACTGTGTCGAGCCGGTCATGGGCTTCTGCACCGAGCAGCAGTACCAGGAGTTCCTGAGGACCGCCCCGGAGTTCGAGCGCATGCTGGTGCGCAGCGGCATAATCCTGGTCAAATACTGGTTCTCCGTCAGCGACGAGGAGCAGGAGCGGCGGTTCCGGAAGCGGATCAGGGATCCTCGCAAGCGATGGAAGCTGAGTCCGATGGACCTCGAGTCACGTAGCCGCTGGGTGGAGTATTCCCGGGCCAAGGACATCATGTTCGCCCACACCGACATCAAGCAAGCTCCG
This sequence comes from uncultured bacterium, assembly GCA_963731695.1. Taxonomy (GTDB): domain Bacteria; phylum Actinomycetota; class Acidimicrobiia; order Spongiisociales; family UBA5794; genus JAAETI01. The sequence goes on from CAVSWM010000009.1 coordinate 90,567, forward strand.
TGGTATGCGGTGAACGCAGATGACAAGCGGCGAGCGCGTCTCAACTGCATCAGTCATTTGCTCAGTGTGATCCCGTACGAGGATCTCACCCCGCGGCAGATCGAACTGCCGCCTCGACAGGAGAACGAGGGATACGTGCGGCCTCCGATGTCTGACCAGACGTTTGTGCCCGAGGCTTATTGAGGCGGCTCATCGGTCGACAGGTTCTGGGTTAGGAGCGCAGCGCATATTGCTTGCTATTGCAAGCAATATGCTTACAATGGTGATAGAGCATGATGACTATCCCCCTCCAGCCAAGAGCTGGAATCCCGACCGGCTATCCGTTTGACTACGAGCGACAGGCAGTCCTTCCCGATGGAAGGACGATTCACTTCCGCCCGGTGGTCCCCGGCGATATCGCCGTGCTTGCCAAAGAGGTAGCCGACGCTGATTCAGAGACGTTGTACGATCGATTCTTCAATCCGGCGATCAGGCTTGACGAGAAGCGCCTCAGGTTCCTCACCGAAGTCGACTACCAGCAACGGTTTGCGCTGGTCGCCTTTGTCGATGGTGAAGCCGTTGCCATAGGACGGTTCGAGCCCGCAGGCAGAGGTATCGCCGAGGTGGCGCTGGCGGTCAAGCCCGAATGGCGTCGCATGGGCATCGCAACGGAGATGCTCGAGATCCTGGAGGAGGCGGCCATCGAGCGTGGGATCGCCGAGTTAGAGGCGCTGTATCTTCCCAGCAACCACGCAATCGAGCGGGTGCTCGGCAAACGTGAATTCGGGGGGCCATCGGTTGACTCCGGCGTAGCCAGAGTGACCAAGGAACTGGCCTGACGGTTGGACGTATCGGACGCAGTGCGGTCGGTCGCAGACTGATGGGCACACGGCAGTAGCATCGCCCACATGGGAACTCAGAAGACCGTTGGCGCGATCGCCGCTCGTCTGGTCGGATGCGTTCAATCTGGGCAAGGCGGCCGGCTGGGATCCGGTCGGACTCCAGGTGGGCGACCCATCTGCGCTGGTGTCGAATGTGGCGGTTTGCCATGAGACTCACCCATGAGGTGGTCGACCAGTTGGTCAACTCGGGAGTGCAACTCGGTTGTCACCTATCACCCTCTGCTCTTTCGGCCGACGCGAGCACTGGTAGCAGGGCCGAGCGCCGCAGGACGGGCTTTCCGGCTCATTGCTGCCGGGATTGCAGTCTTCGTGACTCACACCGGTTTTGACGTGGCTCCAGGGGGCACCGCAGACTCACTCGCCGCGAGTCTCGGGCTGACCGGGGTGAGTGGTTTCGGCCCCGCCTGGGGACCGGAGACCGTCAAGATCGTGTCATTTGCCCCTGCGGGCGCGGTCGACACGATCACGGCGGCAATGGCGAGGGCCGGTGCGGGGACGATCGGTCTATACACGAACTGTTCGTATCGGGCCGACGGAGTCGGCACATTCCTCCCGGGCGCCGGACTCCGAGCCACATCTGGGATCATCTGAGGTGCTCAACCATGAGCCGGAGACTCGTTTCGAGATGCTGGCCACCGAGTCCAGCGTCGAGGATGTGCTAGCTGCCCTGGTTGCGGCCCACCCTTATGCGGAGCCCGCATTCGACGTCATCACGACTCGCTCGAACCCGGGATTCATCGGTAGGGCTGGTCGCCTCGTCTCACCGGTCGACGTCGCAGAGCTGGCGCAGAAGGTCGACCATGAGCTAGGTGGCGTGATCCGTGTGGCCGGTTCTGGAATGGTCGAAACGGTCGCCGTCATCCCGGGGTCTGGCGGCTCCATGTTGGATAGTGTTGCTGCCGATGTTGTCGTGACCGGTGACGTCAGCCACCACCAGGCCCGCGACGCAGTCTCCAGGGGGGTCGCGGTGATCGATCCGGGTCACGCGGCGACGGAGCGTCCCGGCGTGCAATCGTTGTACGCTGCGGTCTCACAATTGCTAGGTGATGCGATCGACATGACCGATGTCGACGCCGACCCGTGGAAGGAACGATGAGCATGGAGGAGTTGCGCAGTCTGGCCGATCTGCTCGATCTGCAAGAAGTGGATCTCCAGATCGACCGGTTGCTCCACGATCGTCAGTCCCTTCCGGAGTTGGATGAATACCGCCAGGCACACCAGCACAACGAAGCCCTCAAGGGCGAGCTGGCCAACGCTGAGGCGACCCTGCGCGACACTTCTCTTGACCTGGATAAGACCGAAGGAGAGCTCGAGATCACCGGGCAGCGGCTCGACGCCGAGCAGAATCGTCTCTATGCAGGCGGGATGAGTGCCCGCGACGCTGAGTATCTCCGTCGTGAGGTTGGGATGCTGCAGAGGAAACGGAGCGAGGCGGAGGACAAGGTGCTGGAACTGATGGAGGCCAGGGAACAGCATGAAGCCGGCGTCGCCGATCTGAAGACACGCCAGCAGGAAGCCGAAGCCGACAAGAGCCGGATCGAGGGACTGATCAAGGGAGCCTGGGCAGGCATCGACGCACAACTTGGCGTCAAGGAAGCACGTAAGGCTGAGATCGTGCCTCGTATCGACGCAGATCTGATCGATCTGTATGAGCATCTGCGAGAGACAAAAGAAGGCATTGCCGCCGGAGCACTCATCGATAACATGTGTGGGGGATGCCATCTCAAGCTCACTGCGGCCGAGATCGTAGAGGCCAAGCGCTCCGATCCGCCACGGTGTATCCACTGTCGGCGGATCCTGATCGTCTAGCGCAGCAATGCTCTTTTGGCATGCGGGCGCAACGATCGCGATTGCTCGGTACACATTTCGCGATGACCGGATGGACCTTCGCATGCTTCTCGTCGGAGCACTGATTCCCGATATTGTCGATACGCCGATCGGTTTGCTGTTTTACGGTCAGTTGCACAGCGTTCGATTGTTCACCCACGGACTGTTGCTCGCCGCTGCGGTGATGGTGATTGTGGTGATGACGACCAGGCGCGGTAGGCCGCGCAAGATGTGGATGCCGCTCGCCATCGGGCTGTTGCTTCACCTGCTTCTCGACGCTATGTGGCTCGATCCCGAGACGCTGTGGTGGCCGTTATTCGGCTGGAGCTTCTCTCCGGCAGGACCTACAAGTGTCTCCGGCTATATCGGCTCGGCGTTGGGCGACTGGAAAGTGTGGCTCGGTGAAGCGATCGGCCTCGTGTACCTCATCTACCTCTGGTTTGCGGCAAACCTGGTGGATCCGGAGAAGCGTACGGCGTTGTGGCGTACCGGACGGGTAGATGCCCCGATCGAGGGCGAAGCTACTTGTTGAACATCCTGATCGCGACGAACACGAGCACAGCGGCGAACAACCGGCGCAACAAGTCGGCGGGCAGTTTCAGCGCAAAGATCGATCCGACGACACCGCCGACTATCCCTCCTGCTCCGAGGAGCAGCGCGGTGCGCCACTGCACTCTGCCCCGCTTGCTGTGGAGATAGGAAGCGACGATTGCGGTCGGGACGATGACCGCAAGCGAGGTGCCTTGAGCTATGTGCTGTTGCAGAGCGAAGAAGACCACCAGCATCGGAACGTAGATGAACCCTCCGCCGAGGCCGAGTGTGGAGGCGACGAATCCCGCAAAGAGCCCGAGCAGGATAAGAGCCGTGACGTGAACCATCAGATGGCCATCCTGATCGCGGCGATGGTGACCACCACCGCGAATGCCCGGGAGAGCACCTTGGCCGGGATGCGGTGGAGAACCCGGGTCCCGATCAAAGCCCCGGTGATGGCGCCGACGGCGATCAATACCGCGGCCTGCCAGTCAACCGATCCATCGAGAGCGAATGAGATGAGGGCAGACCCTGAGGTGGCGATTACGGCCGTCAGAGAAGTACCCGAGGCTTCGTGTTGGTTGAACCCGAGCCAAAAGACGAGACCGGGGATGATGACGATGCCACCCCCGATACCGAGCAGACCGGCGAGAGTTCCGGCGAGCACTCCGAGGGCTACGGCCCGGTAGGGACTGACATACACACGGCGAGTGTAGGGGGTTTCGCTATTCCCAGAGTTTATTAGCCTATTGAATATGCAGCGCTTGGCCTTGATTGTGCTGGTCGCGTTCCTGGCTGCCTGTGGCGGGGGCGAGGCGGAGACAACGACAACTGTGAGCGAAGCCGGACCGGCCGAAGTTGCCGCGGCCTGGCTCCACGCGATGAACGGGTCCGATGCCACTGCGATCGACTCCCTGGTGGAACCGGTGGGTCTTGCGATCATCGCAGCCGTTGAAAACAACCTGAGGTCCGACGAGTTGGTCGGGTTACTCGAGAGCGGCATGAGCCCGGATCTGGCGACCAGGTACTGGGCAGCGTTTTACGATGGCTTTGGTGCAATCCAGGGAGCGTCGCTCGAGGACACGTCAGTTGGCGACCCGATTCAGATACCCGACAGTCGCGACCATACGGCGGTGGCCATTGCCACCGGCGGAGCTGAGGGCAGGGTGATCCTGCTTCGCACCGAGGCAGGGTGGAAGGTCGACTTTGCCGCGACTGTCGGGCCCGCACTGGTCGGCCCGCTCGGCAGTTATCTGGCATCTGCAATGGAGGGCGATGATGCCGAGGAGATCGCAGCCGCGTATGCCGCGGCAATCGTCCCGGCGCTCGACGCCGCCCTTGCGCTCGATCCGGGTAACACGAATCTGGCATTCGAGACCGAGTACATTCGCCAGCTGGCAGGGTCCTAGGCGAGATCCCGCAACGCAGGCAGCACTTCCGCTCCCAACATCTCGATCGTCCCGACCTGATCGAGCGATGTCGTCTGGATGGTGACTATCTCGGCGTGGACATCGGTGATCAAAGGCGCGTACTGCTCGATGTAGTCATCGGGCGTGGACACAAGCGAGTACTTGCTCAGGACCTCGCTGTGATCCATCTCGTCGGCCCGCTCTCGCAGCACCTTGGGGTCGACGGCTTCGAGCCGACCCGGCGCCCGTAGCCCACGCCATGCTGAAAGCGCTTCCCACGCTTCGTCATCGGTGTTGGCACGGACCGACCAGCGTGATGCCATGACGGGGAGCGCCCGACGTCCCGCTTCTTCGGCTGCGACGCGAGCGGGTGAGATCACCTTGTCGAACGTGTCTGCCGGATCCTTGACGCTCGTGATGATGCCATCGGCGAGTACGGCGGCGAGAGCGGACGATTTGGGGCCTCCAGCTGCCATCCAGATCGGCACGGGGCCGAGCGGAGGGCTGTAGAGCTTGGCTTTGACGGTTCTGTAGTACTCGCCGTCGAAATCGAGCTTCTCTCCGTCCAACAGCCTGCGCATGATCTGGAGTGCCTCGCGCATCCGGGCCGACCGCTCTGCATACTTGGGGAAGTCATAGCCAAGAGGGCCCTCGTTCAGGTTTTCACCTGTCCCAACACCGAGATGGAATCGGCCTCCCGAGAGACGATCCATCGTGGCTGCCGCCTGAGCGACGACCGCCGGGTGGTAGCGAAACAGCGGGGTGGTGACTCCCGTGGCAATGTTGACTCGCTCGGTTGCCTGCGCCATCGCCCCGATCGTCGAAAACGCGTAGCCCGCTGCAGAAGTGTCGTCCACCCATGGATGGAAGTGCTCGGAAACGACGAGGAAGTCGAACCCGGCGCGTTCGGCGAGTACGGCATGCTCGACCAGGACCTCGGGCTGCCATTGCTCATGGCCGCAGAAGTATGCGAATTGGGTCACGGCCTTCCTTTCTATTCCGGAAATGAGGATGAGGCTTGGTTCTGCCTCATCCTCGCAGAATTGGACGGTTCTGCGTCTTGCCGGCCGTTCTGCCGGCTCTTCTCGGCGAAGATAGTTCTCAGTGCCTCCGGACTGAGACAACTCTCCATAGGGGTATTCTCCGAGCGGAGGGACCTCGTCCCTGGGGGTATGTGGCAGGCAAGGATGGAATACCCACGACCTGCTCAAGGGGAGAGCCGAAACGGCCGAATCACCGAGAAGCGCATATCCTGCGGAGGGCCCAGACGATGGAACAAGACAAGACGGACGGCGGCCCACCAGATCTGCTGGTGGTGGAGGACAACACCCTTCATGCGCGTCTCGTGCTCACCATGCTCAGCGAGGCGTGGGGAGATGAGGCTCCGGTTCGGCATGTCAAGCGGCTCGAGTCGGCGCTCGAGGCGATCGCGGAATCGCCGCCCGACTGTGTCCTTCTCGATCTGGTGTTGCCTGATGCAGATGGGCTGGAGGCTGTTGAGTCGCTGTTGCTGAACGCCCCTCATGTGCCCATCGTGGTGCTCAGCGCCCACAAGGACGATCACCTCGCATTGCGTGCGGTACGTCGGGGAGCGCAGGACTATCTTGTAAAAGGCACCGTGACCGCCGACGCTCTGGCCCGCTCCGTTCAGTTGGCGATTCAACGCCACCATTCTGAGCATCGGTCCGGAGGTGGCGAATCCGAGGGCGATTCGACGGCACCCAATGACTGAGGGGGTTGTCAGCACGGCCGAGGGGCCGACTGCGGTTGCGATCCTGGACCGGGATGGTGCCGTGATCTTTGCTGAAGAGGCTGCGGCCGACATGCTGGGGCTTCCCTTGAGTGAGGTCATCGGCGTACCCCTGGTTGCTATGTGTCATCCTGCCGACATGGAGCGGTGGCGTACCGCGATCGAAAAAGAAGACGAGGATCTCGAGGAAGTGGTCGTCCGATTTGTTCATCCCTCCGGAGCCGAGCTCAGGGTGGGGATTACGCTCGAGCCATTGTCGGACGGCCAGACCGTGCCGTGCCGCGTTCCTCGCCATGTTCCAGCATCATTCCGATGAGGGCACAGCGTCCTCTGGCGCATACGCAGTCATTAGCGGCTGGGGCGACTAGCAGGAGATTTCCAAGCAGGCGGAGACGTGAAAGAGCCCCCGGGATCCCGGGGGCTCTTTCTTTCGAGCCCGGTTGTAAGCCGGATTCTGTATCCGGTCGCCGGTCATGTGACCGACGACCGACGACGACCATCTATCTGGGCCCGCCATTGCTGGACGGGCTCGTGCGGCCCACCTGGGATTGATGAGCGGGCAGCTCTCTCCCTGCTTGGCCTTGCTCCTGATGGGGTTTACCGAGCCGCCCCGGTCACCCGGAGCGCTGGTGGTCTCTTACACCACCGTTTCACCCTTGCCTGTTCGACAGATCCGAAGATCCGCTGGCAAAGCCGGAGGCTTCGCCAATGTGAGCCATAGACCCACACGTCATCGGCGGTTTGCTCTCTGTTGCACTGTCCGTCGGGTCACCCCGCCTGGGTGTTACCCAGCACCATGCCCTGTGGAGTCCGGACTTTCCTCGGTCGGTACGCCGAACAGGTCGGCGAAGCCGAACGCGGCCGTCCGCCGGGCTCGTGAGATATGGTAATTCCGATTATCCACCCAGGCTATCTCTGGCCTTCTCCAACCGCCCCCGCACCTCTGCGGCAATGTCGGCGATACCGTCCTGCTCGACCAGATTCAGCACCGCCTCAGGGTCCATGAACTCGACCTTCACATCGTCACCCGTCTGACGGAGGACAACATTGCAGGGGAGAAGGACACCGATGCTGGGGTCGGCCGTGAGGGCCTGGTGGGCAAACGGGGGGTTGCAGGCGCCGAGGATCAGATACGGATCCACATCAACGCCCAGCTTGGTCTTCAGCGTTGCCTTGACGTCGATCTCGGTGAGGATACCGAAGCCCTGGGCGCTCAGCGCTGCGGCCACTTTGTCCCGAGCAGGAATCGAGCGGTCCGGCAATGGTGGTCGAGAACGAGTATCTGGCCATGATCAGCTCCAATCAGACGAAGGGTGGGGCCCCGCGGGGCCCCACCCAGTCTGGTCGATTCTGCGCACCGTGCTGCCGCTCAGGTGAAGATGATCTGTGCGCCTTCCGAGAGCTCGATGAACTCGCTGGCGTTGATGATGTCGTCGACCTCGTCGAACAGGTCGTCCTTGGTCGAGCCCCATCATGTCGACCGACATCTTGCAGGCCCACAGCTGGCCGCCCATGTCGGCGAGCATCTGGAGGAACTCGGGTACCTCGGGCACGTCGAGGTCGGCGATCTGCTTCTTCAACATCTTGGTCGCCATCCCCGTCATCCCGGGAAGCCCGGCCATGCCCTGCGGCATGTGCTTCTCGGACAGCTTGCCCATGCCGGCGGCATGTGCATCGCGGCGTTGCCGAGCGGCGTGAACTTCAGGTCGTCCATCGTCTTCTTGTTGATCATGTCCAGACCCCAGAAGGTGAAGAAGATGTGGGTCTCGATCCCCTCGCCGAGGGCACCGTTCGCCATGATCAGCGCCGGGTAGGCCATGTCGAGGTTGCCCTTGGAGCAGATGAAGCAGATCTTGCGATCGCTGTCGTCGTCACCGAAGTCGGGGACGAATGGTCGATGGCTGGTCTCTCCTCGTGACGTCCTCGTGTCTCGGTTCGCTCAGACGCAGCCCTTGGGCTTGGGCAGTCCGGCGATGTAGGCCATCTTCTTGGCCGGCTTCTTGGGGAACAGGACGAACAGCTGCTTGGTCGGGATCCCCCCGACCTTGGTGACACGCCGCAGTGTCGCCGTCTCGCCCTGCTCGGCGAAGTCGCTCCGCAGGAAGTGGATGGCGGCCCAGTGGTCGTCGGTCAATCGTCGATGCCGATCATTGGCCGCCAGCTCCTGGCCGATGTCTTCGTTCCACTTCGTCGTACTCGGTCATGAAGCCCTCGTCGTTGACGCTGACCGGATGACCGGCGATGGTTGCTGTGCATGTCCTTCTCTCCTTCGAGTTGTTGGTCTTGTTGAACGCACGGGTCTGGGTGGTATCGAGCGGCAACTGCACGAGGGTGTGCAGCGCCCTGGCCATGCCACGGCGTACGTCGGGGTCGCGGACCTGGCGGGCCAGCGACCAGAGGCTGGGAGGTTCGGCCGGTTCGGTCGCCATCGAGCCTGCTGTTTCTTGACGGCTCGATCATGCGGGCGAGGAACGCCAGCATCTCGGGCTGCGTCACCTCTCGAGCGCCTCGAGCATGGCGACGACGTTGTCGCCGAGTGCTCGACGTCGTCTTCGTCGAAGTTCGTGACGACGCGGTCGGCGAGCGCCAGCGGCCGTGGCGAACCCGAAGTAGCCCTTCCGGTCGGGCATCGACGAGGCTCGGTCAGAGCGTCCATCACGTGGTCGCCGAGCGGGCGGCGTCGTCGACCAGACTCGGCGACTGCATCTCAGGCCGACGAGCGCCCGCTCGAGCGTCGGGGCGACCTCGACGAGGCGGCGGAGCAGGTCGGAGGGTGTCGGCGAGGTCGGCGGTCTGCGACAGCGCGTCGAGTTCCCGGGTCGACGCCCTGGAGCACGTCTCCTGGGACAGGCATCAGGTCGGATTGCAGGTCCGAACACGTCGCGACGACGCGTCGCCGATTGGCGTCGGCGGTCAGGACCGCCATCTGGTCGGTGAGCGGGTCGAGCTTGGCCTCGAGCGCGTCGAGTGGTTGACGGGGGTCGGTGATCGTCATTGCAGCTACCTCGACGGGTCCTTGCCGGCCATCGACATCTGCGCCGGCGAGCGGCAGCTCCCGTCCGGGGAGCAGCACGTTCCAGTAGGTCCACTTGAACATCAACTTGCCCCAGTGGTTCGCTTCGGTCTCCTTGAGGAGCGAGAACGGGCCGATGCCGGGCAGCGGGTACTTGCCGGGCAGCGGTTCGACGTCGTAGTTGAAGTCGATGAGCAGCCCCTTGCCGTTGCCCGGACTCGATGAAGCAGTTGGCGTGCCCGTCGAATGCGGGTCCATCGGGCGCCCGGCGATGTGCTCCAGGAAGTTGTCGACGAAGACGTCGACGGCGAAGTGCGCCACCGAGCCGGCCTTCGAGGTCGGGATGTTCGACGGCATCGCCGAGGGCGAAGATGTTGTCGTGGTCGACCGAGAGGAAGGTGTGCTTGTCGACCTCGACGTGGCGGAGCTCGTCGCCGAGGCCGGACCGGTCGACGAAGTCGGCGCCCATGTTGACCGGAATCGTGACCAGCAGGTCGTAGGCACTCGCGCTCGTCGTAGCTGACGAGCATGTTGCGTTCGCCGTCGACCTGCATCGTCATGAAGTCGGGCTCCAGCGAGATCTTGCGCTGCGCGAGCATGCCGCCCAGGTGCTTGGCGGCGACCGGCTTGGTGAAGGCGCCGTCGAGCGGCGTCACGTAGGTCAGCTCGACCCGTCGCGCATGCCCCGCTCGCGTGAAGAACGCGTCGGCGAGGAACATGAACTCGAGCGGCGCCACCGGGCACTTGATCGGCATCTCGACGATGTTCAGGACGAGCTTGCCGCCTTCCCAGGTTTCGAGCTTCGTCTTCAGTGCCTCGGCGCCGTCGATGGTGTAGAAGTCGAACACCGTCTTGTACCACTCGTCATCGCCGAGCCCGGCCGTCTCTCCGGGGGTCGGGTGGGTGCCGGTAGCGATGACCAGGTAGTCGTACGGGAGTTCGGTGCCGTCGACCAACTTGACCTGGTTCTTCTCGGGCTCGACGAGATCGATCTCGCCCATCATCAGCTCGACGCCCGCCGGGATGAAGCGACGCTTTGGCTTCTCGAGCTCCTCGCGCTTGTAGCCACCAAACGGGAGGAACAGGAACCCGGGCTGGTAGTAGTGGGTCTCGTGTTGATCGACGAGCGTGATCTTCCATTCTCTCTCGTCGAGTATGGGGCGGAGTTTGTTGGCCACCATGGTTCCGGCGGTTCCCGCTCCGAGTACTAGCAGTCTCTTCACTTGGCTCTCCTTGGCTTTCTACGCATCCGCTCTGGCGAGAGCGGCAATTCTTTCGAGCTTGTTGACCAGCTTTCCGTGACCGTCGGCCAGCAGCGATATGAGATCGCTCACTCCGGAAAGGTTCCTCACGATCCAGTCCTGATGGGGTTTGTCGATCCAGTACACCTCTTTGATGTGCGCATTGATCGTGTCAATCGGGGTCCCGGTCTCGGCAGCCACGGCCTGGATCTCAGCGGAAGACGGTGGCCACAGCACCGGGGCGACCCCACCGACGATCACCATGCCGGCGAGTGTGCTCCCTATTCGGATGAAGGAGCGGGCGCACAAAAAGCCGAGGTGACTCGGCACGAAGTGTGGTTCCAGGTCGATCTCCTCGCCCAGTCTCCGCCAACCTTCGGAGCAGCGATCCGGTGTGTATACAGCGTTGAACACTGCGTCGAAATAGCCACATGGGTTGGATACGGAGGTGAGGGCATGCCCGTCCATGTCTGTGACAACGGCCATGATGCCGAATAGATCGGCAGCGAGGTCGGCTACTGCCTGAGCGATATCGGGCGGGAGCACCTGGTCGAGGACGGATGACGCGATCGGCCATCAACTCGGGGCTGGGAGCCGGGGCGGCCTCTCCTTGTGGGCCGAGGAGCAAGGCAACGTTGTCGGATGGGAATCGCCACTGTCTGCCCACCTTGACCGCAGGAAGGCGACCGTCTTCGGCCATTCGATAGATGGTCGATCGATCTACCTGAAAGAGTTCCTGGACCTGTTTGGTCGTCAGAAGTGTCATTGTGGTGCCTGATGCATGTGATGCGCTCCTATGAACACTATGCAGCTTATGCCCACTCATGCACATGCAAATAGGGCCATAGGTCCCCAAGCGGCCGGGAAATGGTCTGTCAGGGTTGGGGTCGGGAGTTACCCGGCAGATTCGTCGTCGGCCAGGGTCTGTTTGTGCCATCGGGCCAGCACCCCGCCTGACGACCCGAGAACCACAGCGACAACGGTCAGTGTGATCAGACCGGCCACGGAAACGGAGCTGCCGGTGATCGAGATGAGGCCTGAGACGAGCGCTCCGAGTAGAGCGGAGAGCCCTCCGTGTACCTCAGGTGCATCGGAGAGCCTGCCACCGACATAACCGGCGATTACGAGCGAAAGGAATTGGACAAAGAGGAGGATGATTTCGCCCCTGCCGGGCGCCACCAGGCCCGTCACGCCCAGAAAGATATACGCCAGCAAGCCGACGACGAGGCCTGCCATGGCTCCAACGGCGATTGCCCCCCAGCGAATAGCGGGCCACGGAGAGGGGATCGTCTTTGATGCCATGCCGGACCTAGGCGTTTTCCAGATGCTCCTCGAGGCCGGCGATCCAACCGAACGGCAGGCTCCAATGCTTTGATCCGTCCACCATCAGTCGAAGATAATCTGCAGAGGGGCGGGTCGAGCCGTTGCCGTTAGTCGTCGCATCGCCATCGAGAAGATGAACGATCACCTGATGGCGTCGTCCGTTGCGATCCATTGCTTCGATGGTCTGTGCTGCCCGTTGCTCACCGGCCTCGACCTCATCGAGTTTGGCCAGATCGGCGTCGGAGATCTCGTAAACGGCACCCCATACAGTCGAGCCCGACTCGGGGATTACCGCCGGCAGCGAGCCACCCCAGGTGTCATTGGCGATCGGAAAATCGAGACCCCACTCTGGCAAGTGGGCGATGAACTCGAATTGGGCGTTCGGTGCGACTTCCAACATCTCTTCGGGCGAGATCCGTGCGTTGTATGCGAAATAGAGCAGGGTCTTCTCCCACCGTGTGCTTTCGTGATAGGCGCTCAGATTGTAGTGCCGGTGCGGTGGGCCTGCGGAGAGAGCAGACGGCTGAGTCGGGAACCAATTGGGCCACAAATACGTCTTAACAATTGTCCCGGCGAGATACGGCGGGGCCCGCACCTCACGGAGGTGACTGAACATGAATGATGTCTTTGAAGCGATGCGCTCTGCGCTGACGGTACCGATCACCGAAGAACGGCCGTGGGCGGCCTTTGCTGCTTGCCGAGATCGTGATCCGGATGTGTTCTTCCCGGTGGCTCCCGAGGAGGAGGCCGAGGCTATTCGCGTCTGTAGCGGCTGTGCGGTGAGTATCGATTGTCTCGAGTTTGCGCTCGAGGCACGGATTCGGTTTGGCGTTTGGGGCGGGATGACAGAAAAGCAACGACGCAACCTATACCGACGAATCGCCTGACCAGGCTTAGGTCTGTAGTCCTTTCCCCGTAAGTCGACTTTCTCGGGCGTGGTGCCCGGTGCTACCGTCGTGCCATGTCAACAGTGACCTGGCCCGAAGTGTTCGCAGATCTACTCGAGGGCAAACATCTGACCCAAAGCCGAGCTCGTGAGGTCATGGGCTCGATCATGGCTGGTGAAGCCAGCGAAGCCCAGATCGCAGCGTTTCTCACCATGCTCCGGACTCAAGGGGGAGACTTCTGCCGAGATGACCGGGTTTGTCGAGGCAATGCGGGCAGCGGCGCGAGCTGTGACCGTGGATGCCCCTGTTGTTGATCTGGTCGGCACAGGTGGAGACCGGGCCGGCACGTTCAACATCTCGACAACGGCAGCGTTTATCGCGGCCGGCGCCGGAGTCAAGATAGCCAAGCACGGGAATCGAGCGGCATCGTCGAAGACGGGATCGGCCGATCTGCTCGAGGCCCTCGGCATCGATCTCGAGATGAGCCCTGAGGATTCGGTGGCAATGATCGACGAGATCGGGTTTGGCTTCTTCTTTGCCCCTCAGTACCACCCGGCAATGCGTCACGCCGGCCCGGTGCGTCGCCAGCTCGGCTTCAGAACGGTCTTCAACTTCCTCGGGCCGTTATGTAATCCGGCCGGGGCACGACGTTATGCACTCGGGGTCTCCGATCCGAGGATGGCAGGGCTGATGATCGAGGTCCTGGCAAACCTGGGTGCCGAGTCCGCATTTGTCTTCTACGGCGAAGATGGGCTCGACGAGCTCACGACCACGGGTCCGACGTTCATCTACCGCCTCAGGGGTGGTGAAATCACCCATGCGGAGTTCACTCCCGAGGATTTCCGGGTGCCACGGTCGAGGCCAGAGGACCTTCTTGGGGGTGACGCCGCTGAGAACGTCGCCATTACGATGGCAATCCTCGAAGGTGAGACGGGCCCGAAGAGGGACATTGCGCTGGTAAACGCAGCGCCCGCGATTGTGGCAGCCGGGCTCGCAGAGGGGTTTGTCGACGCGATGGCGGTTGCCGTGGAGTCGGTTGACTCCGGCAAAGCCCGGCAGATACTGCAAGATGCAGTTGCGTTCTCATCGCGGAACCGCACTGATGGCTAAGCCAGCACGTTGGCAACGGATGTATCAAGAAGGGGTGCCGGCAGAGGTCGAGTGGCCTGATGGCCCGCTCGATGGCCTCCTGCGATCGGCGGTTCGACAATACCCGGACCAGCCCGCCATCGTGTTCTTCGATCACGAGATCACGTATCGCGAAGTTGGATGAGCTCGTAGACCGGTTGGCGGCGGGTCTACAGGATCTCGGATTGCGCAAAGGCGACCGTGTCTCGCTTTTCATGCCCAATTGCCCGCAGATCGTCATCGCCTACGAGGCCGTGTGGCGATGTGGAGCCGTCGCGGTTCCCTCCAACCCTCTGTATACCGCTGCTGAGTTCGCTCACCAGACACGTGATGCTGGAAGCCGCTTTGCCATTGTGATCTCGATGAATTACGAGAGTGTCAAGGTCGCTCGCGGGGAAACCCCGCTGGAGCACGTGATCGTGACCAACATCAAGGAGTACTTCAAAGGCCCCTTGAAGCTGCTGTTCACACTCATGAGGGAGAAGAAGGACGGCCATCGTGTCGACGTGAGTGATGACACCGACACCTATGAGTGGTCGGACGTGATCGCAGATCATGCGCCTACACCGGTTGAGGTGACCGCCGAAGATCTCGCCATGTTGATGTACACGGGTGGCACGACAGGTGTGCCAAAGGGCGCAATGCTCACTCATCGAAACATGATGGCGAACGCACATCAGGCACGGGCGTGGGGACCCGAGGCGGTGCCGGGCAGGGAGACCATGCTCACGGCGCTGCCGCTCACCCACAGCTACTCCGTTACCGTGTCGATGAACCACTCGATATCGGCGGGGTACAAGCAGGTGCTGATTCCCGACGCACGCGATCTGGGCGCCCTGCTCAAGGTCATCGATGCGCACAAGCCAACGTATTTTCCGGGTGTGCCGACGCTGTACTCGGCGATTTCCCGACACCGACACGTCAAGAGTGGCAAGTATGACGTGTCCTCCATCAACTGGTGCATCTCCGGCGCAGCAGCCCTCGCCCCGGAGGTCAAGCGCAGCTTCGAAGCTGCGACCGGCGGTTTCCTGGTCGAGGGGTATGGCCTCAGCGAAGCCTCACCCGTGACCCATGCCGGACCACTCGACGGAAGTGCGCACACCGGCACGATCGGATTCCCCATACCGAGCACCGATGCGCGTATCGTCGATGAGGACTCCGAGACGAGGGTCATGGGCGTCGGGGAGCGCGGGGTCCTGTGTGTAAGCGGTCCGCAGGTCATGCGGGGGTATTGGAACATGCCTGATGCGACCGCAGACGTTCTGCGTACCGACGCTGAAGGGAAGGTTTGGCTGCATACGGGTGATATCGCGGTTGTCGACGAGGACGGTCGGTTCACGATCGTTGACCGCAAGAAGGACATGATCCTCGCTTCCGGTGGCTTCAATGTGTACCCACGCGAAGTCGAGGATGCGCTCTTCGAGCATCCTGACGTCGTGGATGCCGGCGTGATCGGTGTTCCTGTTGGCAGTCCCGATCAGCGGGTCAAGGCGTTTGTCGTTATCGAGGAGGGGAAAACCCTCTCCGAGGCCGACCTCATCGATTTCTGTCGGGATCGTTTGGCCCGGTACAAGGTTCCCCGGACCATCGAGTTTCGAGATGAGCTGCCAAAGACGTTCGTCGGTAAGGTCCTCCGACGCGAGCTGATGCAACAAGAGGTCGAAAAACAGGCAACTACCGACAGCGGCTGAGCTGTCGGCAAGATATGAACGTCCGGTGAAACATGCCTGGGCACACTGTCAATCGCTGTGATTCGCCGATACTGTCGGGCTATGCGCCGGTCTTTCGTATTGATCACATTCGCCCTGGCTGCCGCCTCGTGCGGGGGCAACTCCGTTGAGACGACATCTGTAGCGTCCACTCCGGCCAGCACGACCACAATTGCGCAAGTCGAGACCACAACGACGACCGCCGACGCTGCTGGCCCTGCTGCACCCGACTTCGATCTCGAGCTCGCCGACGGATCGACATTTGCTTTGTCCGCCGCGGAGAAACCCGTGTACATGGTGTTCTGGGCCGAGTGGTGACCTGTCTGTCAGCGGGAGCTTCCCGTTGTCGACGCAGTTGCGTCGGATTACCAGGACAGCGTCGTCTTCGTTGCAGTTGCCGGTCGTGCAGGTCTCGACGCGACAAGCGAGCGCGCCCCGACGCTGTTCTCCGACAATCTCATGTGGGGCTTGGACGACTCCATCTGGGATCTATACGACATCGTTGGTCAGCCTGCGACGGTACTGATCAAGGACGGTGCCATCGTCGACAGCTGGTATGGAGCGCTCGACGAGTCGGCGCTGCGGGCCCGGCTGGATGGACTAGCGGGATAGAACAAAGTGGAGGGCCGGGTCACAATGGACCCGGCCCTCATCTACTGTTTGGCGTCGGCTTCTACGAGCCCAGGGCAGCCTTTATCTCCGGGAGCTGAGCCGCAATGTCCGGGTCGACCGCTGCAAGATTGTCGGCGATCTGACCCAATGTGATGATTGGCGGCAGGATGATCACGAACGGGCCAGTGCCACTGCCTGATATCGGATGGAACTCGGCAACAAGAGTCCCCTGATCAAAGGTGGCGTTGGCGAGAAGAACCGCTACGTCGAGATTGATCGTGTAGGTCGTCCCGCCCGCGGCATAGAATCCGGCGGTCGTCGAACAGCTTCTGATGTCGTTGTCCACAACACTGTTGGACATCTGCGATCCATCGAGAATGTCCGCTCCGGGGTTGCCGTCAATGTCGTCGACGGAGACCTCGCAGAACGCGGTCCCCACTGTGGCGTTTCCGATGATTCCCGTCGTGCCGTTGACCGTTATCCATCCGTTGATCGGTGCCGTCACCTCCACGGTCATCAGTGTGTCAACCCCAACTAGACCGGACAGCGTGATGCCGTCACCGCTCTCGTCAATGGTGTATGCCATCCGGGTCAGCTCATTGGCGTCGTAGTTGTCGACTGTGTCGGCGTTGTCCGCATTGTCGGCATCGGTGGCGTGGTCCGCCTCGATTGCGGTTGCTGCATCGACCACCTGGTTCTCGGCGAGTCGTTTCATAAACGCCGCCATTTGACCACGGGTGACATTGTCGTCCGGGCAGTAGTGATCATTCGCCGGCGGGTTACAACCGAGAGTGACACCGCTGTCTGCCATCCAGTTGATACTTGACTCAAAGATCGAATTCTCGTCATCAGTGAAATGACCGCCGGCAGCAAATACCGCCGCCGGTATGGAAATAGCCGTGAGGACGGCGAGGACCGTGATGAGTCGTGTCCAACGATGACCGAGGCTTGTGTGTTTATCCAAGTTGGGTCTCCTTCCCATTTGGCATGGATACCTATCCGAGCGCGACCGAAGAGTTGTGATACATCCATGTGGGTCTCAGCATTTTCGGTCCCTACCTGATAGCCGATTCCAACTTAACCAGGATCGGAGCAACTTGCTGGGAAATGGGGGCACTGTCCGTGAAACCACATCAGATTTCTCGCATGCCACGGGCGTAATGTCTCATCACCGGCGATGATCACCGTCGCAAATGCGGCTGTCAGTTTCCGGGTTCTGGTACCGGGTCGGCCGCGGACCGTCGGATCGCCCACACGACCAATGCCGTTCCAACGACAATCCCGACCGCATACCATCCGATTGGTCCGGGGCCGAGCGACGGGCGCATGGGCCTCGTCGCTCAACCGGACGGCAGCTCCAAATGCCAGGGCCGATCCGGTGGCAAAGCCCACGGCGGGTCTTCCACGGAATCGGAGCCGCGTTATCAGCACAGCGCCCGCAATCAACGCGATGGCCGCATAGATCTCAACCGGGTGCCTGGTGATTGCGCTCCCGTCTGGGCCACGGCCCACGGCAGATCGCTCGGGGTGCCGAGACAGGTGCCGCGTACGAGGCAGCCGCTGTGCCAGCCGGCGAGGCCGGCGAGCGCAGCCGCGGACAGACCGTCGGCGATGACCCATAGCTGAGACCGCCCTAGCCAGGCGACCGTCGCCAGAGCGGCTATGACAGCGGGGCCGGTGGCGACGCCTCCGCGAACGATGAGGATGTCGGCCGGGTGTGTGATCGGGTTGACGCCGCCGGCGACCATAGCGCCGAGTCGGCCGACGAGGAGGCCGGTGGCGGCTGCACTCAGTGCGATGTCCCAGAGATCACGGGTGCACGAGGCAGCGTTGCCACGCCTGGCTTCCCAGTAGAGCACGAGATAGACGGGCACCATCGCCAGCAGCATCGCTCCGAAGAGTGTGAACTCCATTAGCGGGAGCGGATCTCGTCGAGTTGCAGGGCGAGGGTGCGCTCATCGATACGCCGGCGTGCAGGGCGACCAGTTCTCCGCCCGGGGCGTAGAAGAAGGTCATCGGCACGCCGCGGGTGCCGCCGAGCGCTACAGGAATGCCACCCGATTCATCGATGTAGTGCTCGATCGGGGCGTTGGGGAAGAACTCGGCGATGAAGCCTCTCGCACCCTCCTGCTCGTCCTGCACGTTGAGGCCGATGAAGCGCACGTCGGTGGTTGCTGCAGCGGCTCGTTCCAGCAGCGGTGCCTCCGACCTGCACGGGATGCACCAGGACGCCCAGACGTTGATAACCACCGGCTGGGTGGAATCGGCAAGGATCGCCTGGATTTCGGCTGCGGTGCCGACCGGTAGCTCAGGGATATCCGAGGGATCTGCACTCTCGCCACCACAGGCGGCGAGAGCCAGCATCAGTATGAGGATTGGGAGGAAACGACGCATCTGTTGGGAGGGACTACCTGGCTCGCTTTGCCAACTCGGCAACCACGGCAGACGCCGGGATATTCCGTTCCGCCAGCAGTGCCAGCAGGTGATAGACGACATCGGCGGCTTCTTCGATCACCCGCTCGGCGATATCGCCCGCAGCATGGTTCTTGGCGGCGATCAATGTTTCGGTTGCTTCCTCCACCAGCTTGCGGCCGGTCAGGTCCGGTCCGGCCTCGGCCAGCTGCACCGTATAGGAGCCCGGGGATCGGGTTGGCGATGCGGTCCGTGATGGTTGCCCACAGCTTCTCGAGTGCGGCAAAGCCCTGGCCGGGAGGCTCATCGCTGAAGCAGCTAGTTGCTCCTGTGTGACAGGTCGGTCCCGCAGGGATCGCCTCGATGAGCAGCGCATCGCCATCGCAATCCTCCTGGATCGAGACGAGGTTCAGGTAGTTGCCACTGGTCGCGCCTTTCTCCCACAGCTCGCCTCTGGACCTGCTCCAGAAATGCACGTGGCCGGTCTCTGTGGTGAGGCGGAGGCTCTCCTCGTTGAGGTAACCCACCATCAGCACGGTGCCGGTGCCGGCATCCTGAACCACACCGACGATCAGGCCGTTGTCATCGAATCGCAGCGGGCTCATCTTGTGATCCTCGCCGGGATCCCGGCCGCAACCAGTCCTTCTTGAGGTCTTCGATTTCGATCTCCTTGCGATGAAAGATCGAGGCGGCCAGCACCGCATCGGCCCTGCCCGGCTGCAATGCATCGACGCAGTGCTCGATTGTGCCTGCCCCGCCGGAGGCGATCACCGGCACCGACACAGCTTTCCGCACCGCCTCGAGCAGCGCCAGGTCGTATCCGTCTTTGGTCCCGTCTCTGTCCATGGAGGTGAGCAGGATCTCACCGGCCCCGCGGGAGACGGCCTCGGTGATCCATTCCACCGCGTCCGGCCGGTGGGCGTGCGCCCACCGTGGATGTAGACCTCCCAGCTGCCTTCGTCGACCTGCTTGGCGTCAACGGCGAGCACTACACACTGGGAACCGAACGCCGCGGCGCACTGATCGATCAGCCCCGGATCGAGCACGGCAGCAGTGTTGACGGAAACCTTGTCGGCCCCGGCTCGCAATGCCGCTCTCATGTCGGCGACGGCGCGGATGCCGCCGCCAACGGTCAACGGCACGAAGACATGCTCTGCCGGTGCGACGCACCACGTCGAGCATGGTGTCGCGGTTGTCGCTGGAAGCGGTTATGTCGAGAAAGCAGATCTCGTCGGCTCCCTCCCGCACGTAGCGCTCTGCCAGTTCGACCGGGTCGCCTTCGTCGGTCAGATTGACGAAGTTGACTCCCCTTGACCACCCTTCCTTCAGTCACATCGAGGCACGGGATAACTCGTTTACGCAACATCTGAGGTTTCCTCACACTCGGAGACGAAGTTGGCCAGCATCTGCAGCCCTGCTGCCCCTGATCGCTCGGGATGGAATTGGACACCGACGCGGTTACCCGTCCTGGCTGCCGCGACGAAGGCTTTCCATATTCAGTTCTGGCGATGACAACACTCTCGTCGTCGGGGACGCCGGCAAAGGAGTGCACGAAGTAGAAGGTCGCATCCGGCGCTACACCTGAGAACAATGGATCGGGCTCAAAGGTCACATCATTCCAGCCTATGTGGGGGAGAAGCGGCGTTCCCTCGAGCAGCTGCACCCTCCCCGGGATGATGCCGAGGGCGTCGGTGCCGTCTTCCTCGGAGTGATCAAAGAAGAGCTGCAGTCCAACACAGATACCGAGTAGTGGCCTGTTCCATTGACGGAGAGGCTCGACGAGCCCCGCCGACGTGAGACGCTCCATCGCTGCGCCTGTGGTACCGACACCCGGCAACACGATGCCGGCGGCGTCTCCGATGGCGCTCGGGTTGTCGACAACATCGACCTGTGCTCCGGCCCTGCTCAGCCCCTGGGCGATCGAAACGAGGTTGCCTGCGCCGTGGTCGATGACCACTACCCGGGTCATGTAGAGCCCTTGGTTGAGGCGAGACCGCTGCGCCGCGGGTCGATCTCGACCGCGGTCCGCACTGCATAGGCGAGTGCCTTGAAAGCCGCCTCGGCAATGTGGTGATCGTTGCTGCCGGTTGCCGTGACGTGGAGCGTGCAGCCAGCAGTTCTGGCAAATGCCTCGAGCGCATGCGAGATCATCTGGGTGCCCAGCGTGCCCATCCGCTCAGTCGTGAAAGGGAGGTCGATGACCGCGTACGGACGCCCTCCGATGTCGACGACGGCAGTTGCGATCGACTCATCCATGGGAATCGTCGCTGATCCGTAGCGACGGATCCCGGTGCGATCTCCGAGCGCATCGGCAAACGCCGATCCCAGCACGAGCGCCGTGTCCTCGACGGTGTGGTGCTCGTCGACGTGCAGGTCTCCCTTGGTGGTGATCACCAGGTCGAAGAGGCCATGGTGACCGAACGCGGTCAGCATGTGATCGTAGAAACCGACACCTGTGCTCACCGAGACATCGCCATTTCCGTCGAGGTTCAGGGTGATCCGGACATCGGTTTCCAGTGTATTGCGTTCCAGAGACGCCGTTCTGCTCATGGCAGGTACCTTTCCAATGTGGTGATCAGTCGTGAGTTGGCTTCGGCCGTGCGCACCGTGAATCGCAGGTATTCGGCGAGTGGTCCGTCGGCCGGGAATTTCCGGGCGACCATGCCTTCGGCCATGAGTTGTTCGCAGAGCTGATGGGCATTGGGCCCGACCTCGCACAAGACGAAATTGGTCTCAGACGGGAGGACACGGAAACCGAGAGAGGCGAGGGAATCGGCCAGGTTGGCGCGAGCGATTGGATCTTCCTCACGGTTTCTTCCATTGCCTCGGGCCGATGGAGTGCTTCGATGGCGATCTCGGTCGATATCGAGGAGATGCTCCCGGGCGGGCGGACATCGTCGATGGCTGCGATCAGGTCTCGATGGCCCATGGCGTAGCCGACCCGGGCTCCCGCAATCCCAAACGCTTTGGACAATGTCCTGAGGACAATAATGTTGTGGTTGCGATTGACCCGGCTCGACCAATCGGTGTCGGCGAACTCTGCATAGGCAGCGTCGACTACGACGAGACCGTCTGTAGCCGCGACGACTGCATCGATGGTGTCGTTGCTGACGGCATTGCCAATCGGGTTGCTGGGGCGCATACCCACACCAGGTCTGCATCGCGGGCCGCCCGGATCATCTCGTCGGTCGGAAACACGAAGTCGGGAGGGGAGGCGGGAACCTGTTGGAACACGCCGCCTGCCTGGACGGTGGCAATCTCATAGAGCGGATAGGTGGGTGTTGCCGCGGCGGCGGTGTCACCCCTGTTCAAGAAAGCCCGTGCACTCAGAAGGATCATCTCGTCTGCCCCGGCGCCCGGGACGATCTGCTCTGGCTCCAGGCCCGAGAGCCCGGCAGCTGCTTGACGCAACGTCCTGTAGCTTGCTCCCGGGTACTCGTTGACCGTAGCGATGGCCTTGGCGGCTGCCGCGCCGGCCCAATCGGCCCGGAACGGTGAGGTGTTGTGGTCGAATCGCTCGACCCGCTCCGGGGGAAGCCCCGTTGTCGCCGCGATCTCGGCGGTCGTTGGCTGCCACTTGTATCGAGGTGCGCTCACGACAGCTCCTCAAACCGGATCTCCGAGGCGAGCTTGTGTGCCGTCAGCCCCTCCGCTGCTGCGAGCGCCGCGATGGTGGGGCGCAGCGTCGCCAGACCCTCCCGGGTGAGCGTCTGCACCTGTCGCCATGAGCCGAAGTCCTCGACGCTCAGCGGGCCGTAGGCTGCCGCCAGCCCGCCTGTGGGAAGCACGTGGTTGGCGCCGGTTGCGTAATCTCCTGCCGACTCGGGTGCCCAGTGCCCGACGAACACCGACCCGGCCGCTGTGGTGCTCAATGCGACTTGCTCTGCGTCCCGGGTGTGGACGGTCAGGTGCTCCGGGGCATACTCATTGGCAAACGAGATGGCCTCATCCAGAGAATCAGTGATCACTACCAAGCCGAAATCTGACAGAGCGCTTCGAACGATCTCGCTGCGCTCCAGGCGGGGGAGGAGCTCGTTGATCTGGCCGACCACTTCCGTCGCAAACTCCGCGTTCGGAGTGACGAGGGCGACAGGCGATTCCGGCCCGTGCTCGGCCTGACACATCATGTCCGCGGCGATGATCCTCGCGTCGGCGGTCTCATCGGCAATGACGAGTGCCTCACTTGGCCCCGCAGGCAGGTCGACGCCGGTGTCGCCGTATACCGCCAGCTTGGCTGCGGTTACCCACGCATTTCCGGGCCCGACGATCTTGTCGACGGGCCGGATGGTCTCCGTCCCATAGGCGAGGGCAGCCACGGCTTGGGCGCCGCCGGTGATGTAGACCTCGTCGACACCGAGGAGTGCAGCCGCCGCGAGCATTGCCTGGGACACCTTGCCCTCCTCGTCGGCGGGGCTGGTGACCACAATCTCCGATACGCCCGCAACCCTCGCCGGAATCACACCCATCAACAGGCTGGACGGATACGCGGCCCTGCCGCCCGGCACGTACACCCCGACGCGGCGCAGCGGGGTCCACCGCCGGTCGATACGGACGCCCGGGACGGTCTCGACAGTGTCATCGACGGGGCGTTGCGGGGTGTGTGCGTGGCGGATGTTCCTGGCGGCCTTCTTCAGGGCGAGACGGACGTCGGGGTGCAGACCGTTGAGAGCTACCTGGAGCACCTGCGTATCGACGAGGAGCGTGTCGTCGGTTGCACCCCCTCCGTATCTCGCGTTGGCGGCTTTGAGGGCCCTGTCACCGCCAGTGCGAACCTCGTCGACAATGGCCGCGGCAGTCTGTCGCATCTGTTGGTCGGGGACGGCAGAGCGTTGCAGGACTGTCTTCTTCTCGGCAGGGCTGAGCTCGGAGAGCTTGATCGTCTTGATGTCCATAGTCATGCAATGAGTTGATCGATGGGAAGGACCAGGATTCCACTGGCCCCGGCTTCTTTGAGCTGTGGCAGCACCTGGCTGAGCCGGGCGGAGTCGACCACGGAGTGCACGGCGACCATGCCGTCATGAGCCAGGGGGATAACGGTCGGTGCTTCGAAACCAGGGATGAGCCGCTCCAGAGTCGCCACTGCGTCTTTGGGGGCGTTCATCAAGACATATCGCTTGCGACGTGCCGCCACGACCGATTGGATGGTCAGGATCACCTGCCCGATCGTACCGTTTGATTCCGACATCCCCTCTCTACCCACCAATACCGCCTCGGACTCGAGGATGTCCGATATCGGCCGCAAGCCGTTGATCAGCATGGTGGAACCGCTCGAGACGAGATCGACCACGGCATCGGCAATGTCGAGCTTGGGGGCGACCTCGACCGACCCGCTCAGAGGGACTGTGGTGATAGGTATGCCGCGTTCGTCAAAAAAGCGCTGAGTGGTGACAGGGTGTGAGGTGGCAATGCGTGTCCCCTCGAGTCCTTCGAGCGAGTCGATTCCCGACATACGGGGTACTGCTGCGGTGAGCCGGCAATGGCCAAAGCCGAGCCGTTCGATGATCTCGAGCTTCATCCCGCTCTCGGCGAGGAGATCGATGCCCGTGATGCCCAGATCGGCGACACCGTCGGCGACGAACTCGGCAACGTCGTCGGTGCGTACAAAGAGAACCTCGAGGTCCATGTTGCGAACTGGGACGGCCAGCGCCCTCTCTGTCTTCTCGTATGAGAAGCCTCCCTGTTCCAGCATGGTTGCCGTCGGCTGCTGAAGTCGTCCCTTGTTGGGGACTGCGAGTCGGATGGTCATTGCTGCTCCTGGCGTTCAAGGCGTCTCAGCATCTCCGCATAGCCGCCTGTTCCGTGTTGGAGCCACTGGTTGATGCGCACGATGGTCGCGGTTGATACCCCCGTCTGAGCTGCGATCTCGCGATAGGAGTAGTTCTCGGCAAGTTTGCGGACAACGGCCCACCGTTGTGACATCTCGTCCAGCTCACGGCGGGTACACAGATCCCGGAAGAAGTGCGCAGCATCCTCACGGCTCCCCAGGGAGACGATGGCGTCGAATAGAGCCGCCGTGGCTTCGTTGCGCCAGTCTTCGGTTTGGGTGACCATGCTCGGCTCCTTTCTATCAGTGGCATCACGCGCTGAGTGTTTTAGCACGTTAGCACACATGAACAAGTCTGGAGACAATCGTGTACGTGATCCCCGCAGTCGACATACTCGACGGCAAAGTGGTGCGACTACGTCGCGGTCGCTACGACGACGTGACGGTCTACGGCGACGATCCCGCCCGGCAACTGCTGGATTGGGGCGAGCAGGGTGCGAGGATCGTCCATGTCGTTGACCTGGCCGGGGCACGCGACGGCACGGGGGATCGGGCCGCCTGGCGCAGGCTCGGTGCGACCGGAGTTCCTTTCCAAATCGGTGGCGGTATTCGCAACCTGGAGACAGCGCAAGCGGTGATCGAGTCCGGGGCCGCCCGGGTCGTGCTCGGTACTGCCGCCGTGTGGGAACCGGAAGAAGTCGGCCGCATCGTCACAGGAGTGGGAGCCGAGCGCGTGGTTGCGGCCATAGACGTCCGTGGCGACATGGCCACCGGCGCCGGCTGGCTCGATGAGGGCCGTGCTCTGGGCGTCGTTCTATCCGATCTCGCCGCCGCGGGGGTGGTACGAGCGCTGGCCACCGGGATAGCCACCGACGGGACACTGACGGGACCCGACCTCAATCTGATGCGGAACGTCATCAGCCAGGCACCAGCGATGGCCCTGGTTGCATCAGGAGGGGTGGGCACGCTCGACGACATCAGAGCAATAGCCGGGCTCAACGTCGAGGCAGCGATCGTCGGACGTGCCCTGTATGACGAGAAGTTCACGTTCGCTCAAGCAGAGGCAGCAGCGGGGGAGCAGGCCTAGTCGTAGGCTCACCGCTGGTCTGCCCTAGAGGTTGCTGCGGTAGTGGTCGATTGCGGTGTCGATGTCGGCCCTGGTGACCGCCAGAGCGCTCGAGTCCCTCCGGAGCGCACCCAGCGCCGCCTCTCGCAACAGACCGGACAGGTCGGCAAACGACATTCCTTCAGTGGATTCGATCACCGTTTCGATATCGACATCCTTGGCCAGAGGGACATCGGAGATTGCGAAGAACGCTCGACGGGACGCTGCCTCCGGCAGGCCCAGAAAGAGATGCGTCTCGAGGCGGCCCGGCCGCAGCAGCGCTGAATCGACGAGATCTCGCCGGTTGGTGGCACCGATGGCGAATACGTCGCCACGATCGGAGACGCCGTCGAGCTCGGTGAGTAGAGCGGCTACGACCGAGTCGGTGACCGAGTTGGTCGAGTTGCCGCGCACGGGAGCCAGAGCGTCGATCTCGTCGAAGAAGAGGATGGACGGTGCCACCGCCCTCGCCCTGGCGAATACCTCTCGTACGGCGCGCTCCGACTCGCCAACGTATTTGTCGAGCAGCTCGGCCCCTTTGATTGGGAAGAACGCGGCTCCGCTTTCGTGAGCGAGGGCGCGAATGACAAACGTCTTGCCGGTTCCCGGTGGTCCGTAGAGAAGGATCCCGCGGGGCGGTTCGATACCGAGCCTGGTGAATCGTTCGGGCTCCTTCATCTGCCAGATAACAGACTCGGTGAGACGCTGTTTGACTTCCTCGAGGTTGGCCACACGCTCGAAGCCGTAGCTCGGCATCTCTCCGAGTGATGCAGTCCCCAGCGAGGGTGTGGTCTCCTCGATCGCCCTTATCAGCAACTCTGCGGTGACCGCGGCGCCGTCCTGGGCTACCAGAGCAGACGCGTGCACGACGGCCGCAAGCACATCGGCACCCGAGAAGCCCGCAGTACGCGCCGCCAGGGCGTTGTAGTCGAGATCGACACTGGGCACCCGGGCCAGCGCCGCTTCAAACAGAAGGGCACGACGTTCCAGGTCCGGTGGCGGGATCTTGAGAGTCCTTGGAAGGAAAACGGACTTGGCTACGGCATCGGGCAGCCGTGAAACCGAGGAGACGCCCAGAACACAGGCGAGACGGGGCCGATCAGCAACCGCGTCGAGGAACCAACGCATGATTGCGGCTACCTGGTTACGAAACAGCGCATCGTCGCCGACGATGGCATCGAGCCGGTCGAGGAAGATGACCGCAGGTCGAGACTCGTCGTTGACGGCCTTCTCTAGCAATTCGAGCAGCTTCTGCGGCTTGAAGACCAGTTCCAGCGAGACCTCGCGCACCGGGGTGCCGACCACCTGTGCGGCAGCAGAGACTATCTCGGACTTCCCACAGCCGGCAGGGCCTTCGAGCAGTACGCCTGCCACCTTGGGAAGACCCCAGATGTCCGGGAGATCGCTTTCGGAGGTGAGTAGCGACAGCCAACCTGTCATTACCTCGACCTCGGTCTCGAGACCCGCCAGCAGCGCCCTGGCCGTCGTCAAGGCCTCGCCGGAAGGTGAACCGGCCGGCTGGGCGACGACATCGGCGGTGTCTTCACCTATCTCGTGCACGACCGTAGCACTCCCGACGATGGCATAGGGTCCCGGGGTCACCGCTGTGATCTGGACTTCGATGGGTGAGGTGGTGGTCGTCGTCGTCTCTTTGCCATAGCCGACCTTGACGATGACTCGATCACCCTCTGAAACCGGTATCCCCTGAAGGGAGCGAGCGAGGTGTCGCGGCATCGATGTCGGCGTCGATCTTGGATATGACCACCCGACGCGCAGGAGGCAGTAGAGCTCGCTTGACGTCGACGGTGTCGCCGATTGCAACGCCGGCATTGGCCATTACCCGCTCGCCGAGCATGATCGCAGTGGGTGATGTCGTTTCGCCGGGACTGACCATCACATGGGTTTTGCCCAGAGACACGACTCCGCCGCCCGGGAGCCCCAACGCACTGAGGAGCGACGGATCTGCTTTACCGAGCGGGTCTACACCCTTACGCACGATGAACTTCATGGGAGCAGGGTAATCGGAGCGATCAGCCCGCCAGGGTGGTGAGCACAGGAACGGGTTGCCGTGGCGTCGCCAGCGGGCGGGACGTCTCGACTATGTGAACGTCGGGACGATCGAGCCATCGCCACAGCAGTCTCGCTTCTTCAGCGTCGACCACCGACCGGGGAACGTCAAATGGCTCCGCCGAGGCTACGCAGGTGGCGCCGAGGGGTGGCTGGTCGGGGTTCGACCATGAGGTGACCAGACGCCCGTCTTCGATGAGGATGCTGTCTCCGGCACCATCCTCCGCCCACAGCAGACCTGCGCCGCGGATGACCAGCCAGTTGCGCCTGTCTTCGAGCGCCCGGCTCAGTGCGCGGTGTCTATCGCGGAGTTCGGCGGCTTCCTCGAACCGTGCCGTCGAGGCGTAATCACGGATTCGAGAGACGAGCGGCTCGAGGAGGATGCCCGGTTCCGACTCGATTCCGTTGCGGAGCTGTGCCACCACTTGCTGATACTCGGCTGCGCCCACGGTTCCGTCACAGGGGCACAAAGCAACTCCCAGCTGGGCGAAGTTGCAGGCCGGGCTCTTGTTTCCAGCCCTGGTGATGCAGCGGCGAATCGGGACCGCGTCCCACAGCGCGCTCACCACGGCATTGGCAGTACGTCTGGAGCGAAACGGCCCGAGATAGAGACAGCCGTCATCGCGCCGGTTGCGGACAATGGAGAGTCGAGGGAACTCCTCTGCGGTCAGCTTGACGTACTGAGGAGAACGGGGTGGGCGCGACCTGCGGTTGTAACGAGGTGCATTGGCGTGAATCATCCGCAACTCGGTGACTTCTGCTTCGATCTCGGTGTTGCACACGATGAAGTCGATGGCTGTGAGGTCACGCAGCATCTGGGCGACAGATCTTCTGTTGTCACCGTAGAAGTAGGAGCGAACACGGGTGCGTAGATTCTTCGCCTTCCCGACGTAGATGACATTCCTGTCCGTGATCGCGGAACATGTACACACCGGGACGTCGTGGCAAGGCTTCGGTGAGGCTGATCTTGGAGTAGTGAGGAGAGCCTTTTGCAGTCGGCAGCCGCAACAGGTCCTCCAGGTGGCTGACGCCGATCGTGCCTGCCCGTTCCAGGAGAGACCAGAAGACGTGGGCAGTTGCTGAGGCATCGGCAAGAGCCCGATGGTTGGGGGTGATCGGCGAACGGAAGTGAGCGGCGAGGCTGCCGAGGTTCATTCGCCTTGTCTCCCCGTTGACGAGCCTGCGGGCGAGCCCGAGCGTGTCGACTGTCAGGTTGGTGAGTTTCCCGTAGCCGAGCCGTTCCGCGGCGGCGTTGAGAAACGACATGTCGAAGCGGATATTGTGGCCAACGATCACCGAGGTGCCGACGAACTCGAGCAGCGAGGGAATCACTTCGCCGATTCGGGGTGCTTCGATCACCATCGCCTGGGTTATCCCGGTGAGCACAGTGATCGTCGGGGGGATCGGCGCACCCGGATTCACCAGCGTGTCGAACGTGCCAGTGAGCTCACCACCCACATACTTGACCGCCCCGATCTCGGTTATCTCGCAAGTTGCCGGCGAGCCACCGGTAGTCTCGAGATCGAGGACGCAGAATGACACCTCGTGCAGTGGGGCTCCGAGATCGTCGAAGGTGCGCTGGCGGGGAAGTGCCATGACGCTGAGCTAAGTCGAACATGTGTTCGATGTCAAGAACCGGACCAGATGCGGACGCGTTAGCCTGCCGGTCTATGGACTTCACCGGCCGCATCTTCTTCGACTTTGAGTCGTTCGACGTCTGGCGCATCTACCAGACGGCACTCAAGGCCTCCCGCGACGCAACAGTATCGGTGAACGTGACGTGGGAGGAATTCCTGGTCAAGGACATCGACCGGGAAATGCGGATCCCATCGAAGGTGAGAGCACTCGGTGCGTGCGCCGCGGTCCGGGAGGAGCACCCGGAGGCCTGGCAGCGGTTCAACCTGACGCTGCTCACGCTGATCTTCCAGGAGAAGGACGATCCCCGCAAGGACTCGACGTTGGCGGTCGCCGCCAACGTCGCCGGAATCGACCCGGATGAGGTGATTGCACGTGCCATCGACCCCGGGCTCGAGTTGCTCATCGCATCAACAGACGCCGCCCGCAAACTCGGTGTGAGCGACGTGCCGGCGGTGGTGAGCAACGGACCGCCGGTTCACATCAAGACCACCGCAGCAGCCAACTACGGCAACGCGGTGTATCGACTCGATCTGATCAACCGTATGCTCCGTGACGACGGCATCTGGTCTTTGACCAAACCGTAGGAGTTCTCCTTGACGGCGGGGCGAGCATCCGGAGAGATCGCCGCGTTCCCTACTGGGTGGCGACAGCCGCGGCGGCCCGGATGACGTCGAGGAGGGCGGGATCACCCTCGACACCCAGCCCCACCGGAGTGTGACGTCCCCAGAGCCAGAGATCAAGATCGGTAGCCGGGCCGCTGATGGTCACTGTCGGAATCTCTTCGATCGGCTGCAGCACCACGGCCGGATCATCGTAAGTGGTACCCGTGACCGGGCTGGTGCCGCTGAACCGTCCCAGCACCATGGTCCAGGTTCTGTGTGGGGCGACGATGGCTGCCGATGTCCCATCCGGGTCGAATCTGGACCAGTCAGGGATGTCGCTGGCGTCGAGCATCGTGGTGAGGATCTCATCGACACCGTCGGTAGCGAGGTCGTCTTCGATGGGGGAGACGGATCCTGCGGTGAGCTCGGCGTCAATCCGGTGAATCAATGCCTCATGGGCCTGCCGGCGTCGTACCCAGCCGACATTGGTGCCCGGCTCGTGCCAGCTCCAGCATTCGTCATCCGGGTTGCCAGCCCGGAGAGCCGCGACCAGGCGAGCTGATTGAACGTCGAACAAGCTGCTCAGTTCGGTGTCTTCGGGGCGCTCCAGATCAGGCACAGCCTCGGGCGAGAGGAACAGGTTCTCGACGATGCTGGCCCAGAAGTATTGGACCTCGGCAAGGTGCCAGCCCAGATCGGACAGGGACCAGTCAGGGCATGAGGGAACCCGGGAAATCCCCGGCGTGTCTCTGAGAATGTTGCCAAAGCGGGCCGATTCGGTAACGATCGCATCGAGGTAGTTGCGCATGACTGAGAAGCTAGCTGATCAAGTCGCCCGGCGGGCGCCGACCACATCCGGGGCCGTTCTCGCCAGCCGGTAGCCGTCAGTGGCGGCGTTGTCGCATCGCTTCGTACAGCAACACGGCGGCCGAGACCGAGACATTGAGGCTATCGGCCGAACCGGCCATCGGGATTCGCACCGGGATGGCAATGTCATCCCATCGAGCGGACAGGCCAACGTCCTCCGCTCCCACCAGGATCGCAGTCGTCCCGGACATGTCGACTTCCCACATATCTTGCGGTGGCGTTTGGGTAACCACCGATGACCGAGACATCGTGAGCGCCGAGCCAATCGATCACATGCGTGGCGGCACCGGTCGCCACCGGTACGGTGAACAGGGCGCCCTGGGAAGCACGGACTACGTTCGGGTTGAACAGGTCGGTTCCGGGATCGGCCACCACCAGAGCAGCACCGACCGCATCGCACGTGCGCAACATCGCTCCCAGGTTGCCGGGTTTCTCGATGCTCGTCGGCTACCAGCAACAGTGGGTTCGCCGGAAGCACCAGATGGCCCAGGGTCGTGTCGAACTGTTTGGCGATGCCGATGACGCCGGGCGGATTCTCCCGTATTGCCATGCGACGCATTGGGGCTGACGGCCGACATGTAACACTTCATCATCGACATCAGGGGTGATGTCGTCACCGAGCAAGTCGTCGCAAACCACGAGAGTCTCGATGGCGATGCCTGCGGAGGCTGCGCGCTGCAGCTCGCGGTGGCCCTCGATGAGGAACAAACCGGTCCTTCTTCTCTCCCGGGCCGACTTGAGCTTTGCGATCGCCTTGACGCGAGGGTTGTCGGTAGACGTGATCGTCACCAACCGCTGCCTCCGCCTCCGCCACCGGAAAAGCCACCGCCTCCGCCGAACCCACCGAAGCTGCCGCTACTCCAGGAACCGCCTCCCCACGACGAGCCGCCTCCCCAGGAACCGCTGCTGTGGAATCCACCTCCGCCGCCCCACCATGACCCGGAGTCGTGTGACCACGAGTTGTCCCGGTAGACCGGCTCCCAGCCGTAGGCGCCACGGCTGCCCTTGGTGATGACCCAGTGGTAGAAGAGCAAGGTGTATGGGTCGAAGTTGGACAGACCACGCGGAATCGGCTGCCCGCTCCAGGAGTCGGTTTGACGTCCGGTCCCTTCGTGTGCCAGCTCAGGAGCGAAACGATCGGCGTCATCGATGTTGCTGCGACTGAGCGCCTGGCGTTGGGCTGCGTACGCCAGGGCGAACGTCTGTGGGCCTCTCGGATCGGATGCCCCGAACGCTGCTGCCACGTCGGCGTATGCGCCGATCAGGCCGAGTGCTGCCAGCGCCTGTCTGGCTTCCGTCCAGCGGCGGATCGCCTGGGCCGGTTCCAGCGAAATGGCGAGCACCGCGGCGATCGTCCTGCGATTGTCACCCTTGACCCCCGATGATGCCAGTTGGTCTGCCAGCTGCTGGTATATCTCGGGACCGTCGTCACGGCGGCGGAGCAGAGCCGCAGTGAGAGATATGGGGAGGCTGAGCCGATCCGCTTCGGCCCGAATTCGCTTTATCTCCTCGGGAAGGGTGAGACCAGCGAGCGCATATTCAACTGCAGTGTCCGCCGTGATGCCACGCTTTCGGTTGGCTTCGTATGCCACCAGGAACTCGTCTATGTCGTCCGCATCGTTGTTCATCAACAGCAGGGCAGTGATTGCGGGAATGGAGAGACCATCCCGGTTGAGCATCGATCCCTTGGTCTCCAACGTCTGGCGTAGCGCCTCGTACTGCTGGTAGGCGGCATCGGGGTCGCTGGTCAGATCGGCGAGGGCTGCTGCGACGGCCGGCCTGGTCGTTGACGAGGGGAGCTGCTGGTACAGGGTCTCCATCCGTTGGGCCTTCTGTTGCGCAGTTGCGTAGACAAAATCGAGTTGCTCGATGGACTTACGCAGAGGCGCAGTCGTGTCGAGCACTGGCCCTGCTTCGAGGAACCGCTCGCCGTCGTCGTTGATGAGGGCCCAACCTGCCGGAGTCGAGACGGTCCGGTCGAGGATGGCCTGTCCCATCTTGAAACGTGTATTGGCGATTCGGTGGGGTCGGAGGCTCTCGATGATCCGGAGCAGATCCTGACGCTTGACCTCAAAGACTTCGTCGGCAGCCGCATCGACGTCCAGGGCATCACGATAGGCAGCCTGCATGGCTCCCTCCAGCAGAGGCTGCTCGGCCGATATCCGGAGGTCTAGGGGTATCTCGGTTTGTACCTTGAGCCGCTCCCTGTCGATGAGAGCCACGAGCTCATTCCCCCACAGAGCCCGGACCGCCGTTTCGTCCTGCGGATCCAGCCCGGCCGCGATGCGTTCGAGAGCGGCCAGAGCAGATCTGGTATCAATGTCGGGCCGTTTGGCGGGCGGGGCGATGGAATAGTCGGCTAGTAGAGGGAGCTCCTGGCCGGCAGGATCGAGCCTGGCGACGTCTCCGTCAATCAGCTCTGTCCGCTCCCTGGTGACCCGCTCCCGACGTCGGTGCCGGGCAGCGACCAGCCCGATCCCTCCACCCGCGAGAGCGGCAGCGGCGAGCGCCCCGAGCACAAGCCCGGCAGGCGCTCCGCCGTCCTCCGATCGGTTGTTTCCCGATGGCGAGGCAATACCACTGGAAGGCGCTGCCCCGCCCGAAGATGCTTCACCGTTGGCACCGGCCAGCTCCTGTTCCAAGCTGCCGATGATGGCGAAGATGCCGTTGTCGAAGTCGCCCCTGCCAAAGAATGATGTTGCCGCGCCGGTCACCCGGGAATAGTCGAGTGGGGGCACACCCGGCCCTGCGGCCATCTCGGTCCGGCGGTTGGCAATGTCGACGAGAATGACGATGCCGTCCTGGCGTGTGGCATCACCAACTCCCCAGGCGTCACCTAGGTCCTTGGCGAATTCCAGGGGACTTCCGTGAGGGCTTTCGGGGACGGTGACGAAGGCGATCTGATTTCCGTAGTGTGCGACCACGGCACCGATGGCTTCCTCGATTGCGTCATCTTGAGAAGCGACGTCAGCGTTATCGGAGAACCACCCGCTACAGACAATGCCTTCATACGTCCCGCAATTGGCCGGTCCGTCGGTGGTGGTTGTTTGGGCTTGGGCGGGTGCCACCAGGAGGACACCTAGAAACAGGCCGAGCACGAGAGTGCGAACAGATTTCGACATGATCGGTACGGTAGCCGGATCGTGGCGCGATCAGGGCATGATGAGGGTTGCGATTGTGTGCTCGGCCACGGCTTCTTCGTCGACGGTCACACCGATGCCGGGCCCGTCCGGGATAGGCAGCTCGCCGTTGTGTACACGCCACTGGGGGCGGACGAGGTCGTCTGAGAAGTATCGGTCCGACCCGGCTATATCGCCGACGACCGAGAACTGCGGGTGAGTCGCCATCGCCACGGTGTGGGCACGCCCCACACCTGTTTCGATGAGACCGCCGATCCGGGCACGGAGACCGGCTGAGACGATCTCGTCTGCAAGCTCCAGGGTGATGGCGGGGCCAAAGCGCCCGACCTTGAGGTTGACGATATCTCCGGCACCGGTATCGACGATTTGTCGGACTTCGTCAACTGATGCCGCGGATTCGTCGAGCGAGATAGGCGTGATGAGCTGTCCGCGCAAGCGACGGTGGAAGTTGAGGTCGTCGTGCGGCCCGGGTTGCTCGATGTACTCGAGACCGAGAGCGTCAAGTGCACTGAGCAGCGATCCATGGCCGGGACCAAGACTTCCGTTGGCATCGACGCCGAACCGGATCAGCGGGTAATCAGCGATCGCCGCAGCCACCCCGGCCGGTGTGGTATCCGGGGTGATCTTCAGCTTGGCAAAGCTGTACCCGGAGACCGCAGCGGCCTCGAGCAGGGGTCGGTCGGGGTCGCCGCTGCGATCGACGCTGATGGCGGCACTGGCCGGGATACGGCGATCTGCGCCGGACGAGTGGCCCAGCGGTCGCCCCTCTCGACGAGCGTCCAGGTCAGCGAAAGCTTCGGCGAAGGCCGCCGCGAGAAGGCCCTCTGAGTGTTCGACTATCGAAAGAGTGTCCGTGTGGGCGCTGAGCTCCTGCCAGAGCCCGCCGATGTGTTGCCTGGTGTGCCCCGGCACCGGTGCCGCCTCGCCCCAACCGGCGAGCCCATCGGAGTGAACCGTCACGAGGATGGTCTCTCGGTGTTTCAGCGAGGTGCGCGCCGACAGGAAGCTGCCCGTTAGCGGCAACGACACCAGCCGGGCGGTGACACGATCGATGTTTGCGGTGCGGGTCATCGACAGTCAGGCTAACCCCGTAGCCAGAGGGTGGCCTACTGCCCGCTGTTCTTGTAGGAGCCGGTGGTTTTCACGATGTCGCCGTTGGCCGTGTCCAGATCGAGGAGAACGCATTGGACCTCGCGGTCGTCGTACTCATCCCATCCTTCCAACGTCGGGGTGAATGCGTCAACCCACAGCACGGTGTTGGCGTTTTCGACGCTGTCATATGGCATGCCCACAAATGTCTCGAACGGCTGTCCGACACACTCGTCCACCGCGGCGTAGTAGATGGCGTCGTCGCCCGGATAGGAGACCCCGATTGAGTACTCGCTCGATACTGTGGCCATATCGATGATGGCGAACACCTCGACTTCGTGAGGCTCGCTGCAATCGATCGGGTCGTAGGTGCTGAATTCGGCGTCCTCGGGGAGGTTCATACAGGTGCCGGCGGCGATGTCGTTGACATTCTTGGAACTGTCGAAGAAGCTGACCATGACGGCGCCAATCAGACCGATGCCGATAACCAGAGCGATGACCCTGCCGGCAGTGGCCCCCGACGAGTTCGTGCTTCTGGGTGGGCGCGGCTGCGATGGAACTCTCGGGGTGTCTTCGATAGGCGTCGGCAAAGGTGGTGCCCAGCCGGCGACGTTGTCATCTTCGATCGGGCTGGTCGGGGGAGCCGCCCAGTCTCCGCCGCTGTCGTAGGAGCTATCGGTGGTCTCCACGACATCAACCGGATCCTCGTATCCGAGATCGGCCTCGGAATAGTCCAAAGAAGCTGTGTCCATCGATGGCGGGGCGACCTCGAACTCTGGAGTGAACGACGGCTGCATGTCGTACGAGGTGGAGGCTGGCTCTCGGGGATCCTGCTCCGCAGGAGTCGATGTGGCATCGCCGAGGCCGCTACGCGCCCTACGCAGCATCTCCTCACTCGAGAGTGGTTTGTCCTGTTTGTTCTCGTCCACGGTTCCGCCTCGTTCTTGGAAGGCTACTCAACGCTCTGCTATCGGCGCTTCATGTGCCGGAATGCAGCGAAACTAGCAGTCGTCGTGGAGTTTCTCCCGCCGATAGGCTGTGATCGCTCCTATGACACAAGAAATCTGGCAGATCCAAGGGTCTCTCCAACTCGGGGAGACCCTCCGAGTCACGGTCCCGCGGGAACGTTCGCTGCTTCGTGTCCAAGGGAACTCCGCGGTCTACACACTGTGGACTGAATCCGGACCCGCGACGGTCTCGCTCACCTGCACAGGCGACGAGCTGCGAGCGGACGCGCTCGGGCCGGGGGCAGAAGGAGCGCTGGCATCGGTACCGCGCACGGTTGGCATTGACGATCGCCCCGAGAGCTTCCAACCAGCCTCAGGCGCGATCCGTGAACTGCATCGCCGCAGTCCCGGGCTTCGGCTTGGTTCCACCGGCCGGGTGTTTGATGCGATGCTCCGGATGATCGTCGGCCAACGGGTGACCACCAACGAAGCACGACGCAGCTACTCCAGACTTGTAGAGATGACGGGGCAGCCTGCACCGGGCGAGACCGGGCTGTTGCTGCCGCCGTTACCGGCGGCAGTATTGCGACTCGACCAGGGGGACTATCACCGGGCGGGTATCGAGAACGCCCGGGCCCGTGTCATCCGTGGCATCGCACGTCACGCCTCACGGCTCGAGGAGATCACAACAATGGACCGTGAATTGGCACGTGCCCGACTCGAGGCGGTGTCCGGGGTCGGTCGGTGGACATCGGCCCAGGTAATGGGAGCAGCTTGGGGGGATCGGGACGCAGTCCCATTTGGTGACTTCCATCTGCCCAACATGGTCTCCTGGGCGTTGGCCGGTGAGCCTAGGGGAACCGACGAGCGTATGGCAGAGCTGCTGGAACCCTATCGCCCGCACCGCAGGCGTGCCTTGCTGCTCCTCAAGATGTCCGGGATTCACGCCCCTCGCTATGGGCCGCGCTCAGCCACGAGCATCATCGGTCGGGATTTCTAGGGCACTGGTCGCTTCCGCCGGTCACCCGGTGAAGACCTCATCCAATCCAGCGCTAGTACAGCTCGTACTTACCGTCGATGAGACGATCCCTGACACCTTCCCAGTCTGCAAGGCACTCCTTGACGATTTGCTCGATCTGTACCGGGTCGGCATCGCCGGTCTTCTCGATGTGAACTGCTTCGGGATCAGTTACCGAGCGGCCGATCGAGCTCAGCATGCGGATGGTCGATTCGGTGACACCGGTCTCCTCCGCCAGCCTTCCGGCGATGTCAAAGGCAAAGGCGTGATACGTCTTGCCGACGTGGGCAAATGGGTTCTTGCCTGCCGCCGCCTCGAGGCTCATCGGCCGATACGGGGTAATTAGGCCACCAAACCTGTTCCCCCTTCCAACCTGGCCGTCGTCGCCTGCCTCGGCCGAGGTGCCGGTGAGGGTCAGATATGGGCTGTCATCCTGATCGGCCTGGTTCACCTTGACGACAACACCCTCGCCGAGATGCGGTGCCGCGACAGCCGCAACTTCGTTGCGCACGGCATCGAGAACCTCATCGTATTCGGCCCGGTTGTTGACACCGGTAGCCAGCACCGGGCAGGCAACCACGATGTGGACGGCGCCATCAACTCTGGCACCCATGACCTTGATGTCCCTGCCAATCGGGTGAGCTGTGCGAAATACCTCATCGTTGAGGCGGTGTTCTACGGCATAGACCGCAGCCTCAACGGCAGATCGGGGGAGTGACACCGCCGCAAAGGACGTGTCGTTGGCGAGCGGGACACCATCGCCGCGGGCGTTTACTACCGTCGCCAGATCAACCGATGACTGGTTGAGCCACACCTCGACGACAAACGCTTCCGGTGTGGCCTCAGGGAGGAGCTCGAGCAGCTTCTCTTTGTAGCGCACCGCGAGGTCTTCAGGGTCCGGGCGCCATCGCTTTGACGAGTCGGCCTTGCCGACCAGCACAAGGCGGGAGGGACGGACATGTGTGCCGCCTCCAAAATGAACGTCGACAGAACCGGCCGCCAGGATTGCCTTGTCGACGTTGAAGTGCTGCACCGCCCCGGTGTGGGTGCGATATTCGGAGGCCAGTTCCCGGGCGAGCTCTTCGGCGAGATGATCGCAAATCGTGTCGGGATGTCCGAGGCCTTTGCGCTCGACGAACTCGACGGATGGGTGGTAGGGCGCCCTATTTGAGATTGAGAGCTTCATATATCCTCACTGGCTGCTTCATCGTTGACTGTGGTTTCATACTCTTCATGTTTCCGATGCCCGGAAGGCTTCCCTCCACTTCACACGTCCGGCGCCCTGGAGCAGACCGCCTGCATAGACCCGACCGGCAAGGCGGACCAGCCCGTAGATGCTGACGACCATGAGCGACATCGACAGCACCAGCTCCCATGTCGCGGCGTCGCCGCCCGCGATACGCAGTGGCATCGTCATCGGTGCAAACATCGGTAAAAGTGAGGCAATCATAAGCACAGGGTTTTCCCCTGTTATGGAGAAGGTTGCGATGAAGTAGGCAGCCATCAGCATCATCGTCAACGGGAACGCTGCATTCTGGGCTTCCTCCTGGCGCGAGACTAGTGATCCGGCTGCGGCGTAAGCGACGGCGTAGAACGCAAATCCAAGCACGTACCAGACGAATGCCCAGGCCAGCACCGACCCTGCGGCGGATGGAACGCTGAAGGCATCCTGGAGCGGCAGCAGGATCAGGGCGATGACCCCTATCGACAGGATCTGGGCGATCCCGAGAATGCCGATGCCGAGCACCTTGCCGGCGAGTAGATGGTGCGGGCGCAGTGTCCCGAGTACCACTTCAACCACCCGGTTGGTCTTCTCTTCGATGACCCCGATGAGAATCCATGACCCGTACGTCACTATGGACATGAACAAGATAACGGTTACGAAAAAGGCGAACACCCGGTTGCTCTCGGTGTCGGCGGTCCCGGGAGGAGTCACCGATTCGATCTGATATCCCCCTGTCAGCAGGTCGGTGATCTCGGTGAGCTCGATACCAAGCTCATCGGCACGTTGCGAGATCTGCAGAGTCGCCAGCCCGGTGATCACGGCCGCTTGCATCTGATCGCCGGTGTCATTGTCGATGAGCACTGAGCCAGATGAATCGATCGCCATCTGGACATCCCCCGTTTCCATCGCTGTCGTTGCGGCGTCGCGTGAGTCGTACGGGGTGGTCTCGACAACTGCATTGTGCCCAGAGGCGGTTTCGATAGCGCTGGTCAGGCCCGCTGGCTCTGTCCCCACGATCCCGATTTTCCACGTCTCCGGCTCGTCGTTGATGAAGATCGCCGGAATGATGATCCAGCCGGCTACGAACAAGAGAGTGATCGCGGTAGACATCTGAAACGCCCGGCTCGAGATGCGCTCCTTGAAGTCACGGCTTGCGACGAGCATTATCGAATGGAAAGTGCTCATTGACCGACCACCTCCCGGAATACTTCGCTGAGATTCGGAGGTGCGTATGCGAACTGGCGGACCTTGCCCAGCCCGGCGGCTATGTGGACGAGTGGCTCGAGCGGGGTGTCGTCGTCAACCCTGAGTCGGATCCTGCCACCTGCCGAGTGAACGACCTCGTATTGCGGAAAGGCATGGCCAAGGGCGCTGCCGCCTGTAGCTACCTCGATTTCCAGGTAGCGGTGCGATGAGCGTGCTCTCAGTTCACGGATCGGGCCCGCTAGGACGACCTTGCCGGCGGCGATTATTACCACGTCTTCGCACAGATCCTCGACGAGGTCGAGCTGGTGGCTCGAGAAGACAACGGCGGCGCCACGGTCCGCACGCTCGACGAGGATCCCCATCATGTCTTCGACACCGATCGGATCGAGGCCTGAGAACGGCTCATCGAGAATCAACAGCTCAGGGTCGTGGATGAGAGCCGCTGCGAGTTGGATTCGCTGCTGGTTGCCGTGGGAGAGTTGTTCGAGGCGGCTGGTAGCTCGATCGGCAAGGCCAAGCCGGTCGAGCCATCGGTTGGCGGCGTCACGTGCTGCGGCTTTTTCCATGCCGTGCAGACGTGCAAAGTAGACAAGCTGTGGTGCGACCTTCATTCTCGGGTATAGGCCACGCTGTTCGGGCATGTAGCCGAAGCGAAGCCGTGCCGCTGTTTCTATCTGCTTGCCGTCCCAGCGCACCATCCCCGACTCGGGACGGACCAGCGAAAACACCGACCGCATTGTCGTGGTCTTGCCCGAGCCGTTTGGCCCTAGGAACCCGAGGAGCTGGCCTCGCCGTACTTGAAAAGAGCAGCCATCGAGGGCAACGACGTCGCCATAGCGTTTGAATAACCTGTCTACTTCGAGCATCACCACACCGATGGGATTGCGAGAGCATCAGATGGTAACCCCTCGAGCAGGATCGGCCGGCGCACGAGGCTGCGCCGGCCGATTTGCCACCCTCAGAAGCTATCGCCTAGACGTTGTCCATTGCGGATATGACGGATTCGACAGCCGCTTTGCCGTCGGCAAAGAGCATCATCGTCTTGTCCATATAGAACAAGGGGTTATCGATACCGGCGAAGCCAGGGGAGAGGCTTCGCTTGATGACCACGACTGTCGCCGCCTGATCTACCTCCAGAATCGGCATCCCGTAGATAGAACAAGTCTCGTCATCCCGTGCCGCCGGGTTGACGACGTCGTTGGCCCCGATGATCAATGCCACGTCGGCATGCGGGAAACGCGGGTTCGACTGGTCCAGATCAAGCAGCTGGTCGTATGGAACGTCGGCCTCGGCGAGGAGCACGTTCATATGCCCCGGCATCCGACCCGCAACCGGGTGGATGGCATAGCTGACGTTGACGCCCTTCGCTTCGAGAATGGTGGCCAGATCGCGGACTGCGTGCTGCGCCTGGGCAACCGCGAGACCGTAGCCCGGGACCACGATGACATTCTCTGCATAGGCGAGCGCGATAGCCACGTCGTCGGGTGTTGCGCTCTTTACCGGCCTGTCACCCAGGTTGGCAGTGCTGGCGACCACAGCACCGAATCCGGAGAACAGCACGTTGGCAATGGTGCGATTCATCGCATCTGCCATCTGTAGCGTCAGGATCAGGCCGGCAGCGCCAACGAGGGCCCCACCGATGATCAAGGCCGAGTTGCCGATTACAAAACCGGCCATCGCCGCTGCGACACCCGAGAGTGAGTTCAACAACGAGATGACGACCGGCATGTCGGCGCCGCCGATCGGTATGACCGCAAGTACGCCGAGGACCAGGGCAATGGCTACGACGATCCAGTATGCGATGGTGGCATCGCCTGCGATGCCCCAGATGCTGGCCGCAACCGCTCCGAGCGCAAGTATGGCGTTGACCGCTTTCCCGCCCGGAAGCAGGATCGGCTTGCCGGGAAGGGACCCGTTGAGCTTGCCGAACGCGACGAAGCTGCCTGAGAAGGTGATCGAGCCAATGGCGAGCGAAAGGGCGACGACGACTCCGGTCTCCACGCTAAAGACCGAGTCGAAGCGTTCGATCTCGGCGAGAGCGACGAGAGCCGAAGCGACACCTCCGAATCCGTTGAATGCGGCCACGAGCTCCGGCATCGACGTCATCTGCACTCGTAACGCCAGCAAACCGCCGATAACGCCACCGACAACAAGGCCGGCAATGATCGTGCCCCAGTTGACAATGTCGTTGGCAACCAGGGTGCACGATGATGGCGATTAGCATTCCAGCGCCTGCGAGCATGTTGCCTCGTCGAGCCGTGCGCGGCGACGAAGCTGCTTCAGACCGAGGATGAACAGAACCGCTGCCCCCAGGTAGAGGAGCAGGGTCCAGGTGCCCTCGTTCGACTCAGCCTGAGCGAGGATCATGAGATTCATCATCGTTTCACCGGCTTCTTCTTGAACATCTCGAGCATCCGGTCGGTGACGAGGAAGCCACCAACCACGTTGATGGTCGCAGAGGCCACTGCCAGGAAGCCGAGGATTGCTGCGAAGGTGCCCTCGCCGACGCCCGCGGCGATGAGGGCACCAACGATGGTGATGCCTGAGATGGCATTGGCCCCGGACATCAGCGGTGTGTGCAGCGTTGGGGGCACCTTGGAGATGACCTCGAGCCCCACGAAGGAGGCGAGCACGAACACCACGATGCCGCTGACAAAGGCAGCGCTCATTCGGTGTCTCCTTGTTCCGGTTCTGGACTGGGTGTGGTCTTCCTCAGCGATGCCGAGCATCTCCCGGCTCCTGGGATGATTGACTTCACCGGCGTGGGTGATGGTGGTGCCGCCGACGATCTCATCGGTGAGGTCGACGACCACGCCATCTTCACTCCTGAGCCTCTCCAACTAACGCCACCAGATTGCGGGCGTACATACGACTGGCATCGTTGGGGATCGTTGCGGGCAGGTTGGTGGGGCCATAGATGTGGACGCCGTCGACGTCGACTATCTCGTCCGGCTTGGAAGGAGCGACATTGCCACCCGATCCAGCGGCCATGTCGACGATGATCGACCCCGGCTGCATCGCGGCCACCATTTCGTCCGTCACCAGCAGTGGTGCGGGACGACCCGGAATCTGGGCAGTGGTGATCAAGATGTCGGCTTCAGCAACGAAGGGCAGCAATGCCGCGTGTTGCTGCGCCTGGGTATCGGCGCCGACTTCTTTGGCGTAGCCACCTTCGTCCATTTCCTCAGTGGGTGCGGCCACGAACTTGGCGCCGAGGCTCTCGACCTGCTCGGCGGTCTCGGGACGAATGTCGTACGCGTGCACGACGGCCCCGAGTCGCTTGGACGTGGCGATGGCCTGAAGCCCCGCGACGCCGACGCCAAGGATAAGCGCCTTCGATGGTGGGCTGGTGCCGGCAGCGGTGACCATCATCGGCAGCATCTTTGGCGACGACTGTGCAGCAAGGAGTGCTGCGGCATAGCCTCCGATGTTTGCCTGTGAAGAAAGGGCGTCCATGCTCTGCGCCAACGTGGTGCGCGGGAATCGCTTCGACCGCAAGCGCCGTGGTGCCCTGGTCTCGGAGTGCCGAGATCAGCGGGGCATTTACGAATGGGTCGAGAAAGCCGACCAGAATGCCGCCTGATTTGAGATCGGTGAGGCTATCGGGAGCGTTGACACACAACACGATGTCGGCGCCGCGGGCGGTCTTGCCGTCGACGACGCTTGCTCCGGCCTCAGTGTAAAGACGGTCGGGGAACCCGGCATCGTCGCCGGCTCCACCCTCGATGTCTACTTGCCAGCCCCATTTGATGAACGTGGCGACGGTCTGTGGTGTTGCGGCCACACGTCGCTCGCCCGGGGCGTATTCAGAGAGAATCCCGAGTTGCATACGGGTGAAACTAACCAAAAATCCTGCATCGGTCGATTTGCCGGTCTCACGCCGAGGGATCACGGCGACCGCGAGGGGAACGATGAGGGGGTTGAGACAGACGATCCCCCTGCGGCCGCCGGGACAACCGGCGGAATGGTCGAGGTCACACCGGTTGTCCGTGAGCTATGACCCACAGAGGTCGAAAGAGTTCCCTTCCGGGGATGGGTTCGCCAGACCGGGAGCGCAGCTCACTAGATTCCCCGCAGAACCTATGGCGGGCTGATGGGTCTAACCGATACGACAACGGAATACGCGGCGCTTTCCGATGAAGAGCTGCTCGATGCTTCCCTTGTGGATTTGGGTGCATTTGGTGAGCTGATCCGACGACACCAGGACTTTGTCTATGGAGCTGCGCTGCGGATTGTGAGGAATCCGGTGATTGCGCAGGACATCGCCCAGGAGGCGTTTGTTAGAGCGCATCGCGGTGTGCCCGGCTTCAGGCACCAGGCGCAGGTACGTTCCTGGTTGTACCGGATCTCGACGAACCTTGCGCTGAATGCGGTGCAGCGCCGCCGGGAGTTTCCGACTGAGGTGCTTCCCGATCGGCCTTCGCCCCACGACCCGGCTGCTGATGCGGTCAATCACGTAATGGGTGAGGAGCTAGATGAGGCGATCGCCGGGCTTCCCAATAAGCTGCGGGAGCCTTTGGTGCTGCGCGAATTCGATGGGCTCAGCTACCAGGAGATCTCCGACGTTCTTGGTGTGCCGCTGAATACGGTGCGTACCAGGATCCTGCGAGCCAGGCGGACGCTGCGAGACAAGATGGAGGAATGGCGATGAGGGACTGCCGTACCCCCGACGACGTCCTCTTCGCCTTTGTCGACGGCGCTGAGCCCGGGCTCGAGGAGCATGTGGCGACCTGTGACGAGTGCCAGGAGTTCCTTGCCGAGCTGTGGATCGGTGAGTTGAAGACTGACTTGAGAACGCCGGTTCTCCGCCAGATCCGCTTCGATGAGTTTGTACGGCAGACCGGAAGGCTGACATTCGATGTCATGGCCGCGATGGGCAGAGCGATGCTTGCATACGGGCCCGTGGCAGACCGTGACGAAGAAGCCAGCGAAAACGACGAGGAGTAGAGATGGATCCCGATTTGCAGCAACGTTTGATCGCCCTGGCGGTTGTCGCCGGTGTCATGCTGCTGGTATGGCTTGTCGGCCGCTTTTTTGCCAAGCGCGTCCCCGCACGGTTCGCGGATCTGGTGAGCCAATTGGTGCCTGTGCTGCTGGCTGCGATCGCTGTGATCGGGTTGCTTGTAATCATCGACCCCGACCAGGCACGGATGCTCTCGGATTCGGCGATCGGCTCGGTCCCGAGAGTGATGATCGCGGTCATCGTCGTCATCGTGGCAAGAGCATTGGGCCATATCGTCGGCCTCTTTGCCGAGACCGCACTGCGCCCGATCTCGGCGACGATGGCGGGTCGTGCCCGTTTGGCGTTGTCGAGCCTCATCCTCGGGATCGGCCTGATCATTGCATTGC
Organism: uncultured bacterium; assembly: GCA_963731695.1. Lineage (GTDB taxonomy): Bacteria > Actinomycetota > Acidimicrobiia > Spongiisociales > UBA5794 > JAAETI01. Next base: position 135,307 of record CAVSWM010000009.1, read on the forward strand.
AGCAAGTCGGTGTCTCAACCGACATCATCCTCATCCTGGTTGCGGCACTCGCTTTTGGCCTAGCGCTGGCCCTCGCCCTCGGTGCCGGTCTCGGGTCGGTGCCGCTGGCAAAACAGGTTGCGGCGGGTCGCCATGTCGCTAACCGGTACGACCCGGGGGAGCGGGTGCGGGTGGGCGACGCCGAGGGCCCGATTGTCGACATAGGGCTGGCCACGACCCGGATCCGGGTCGGTGATGACAGATACGTCGACGTGCCCAACGAGGAATTCATCGCCAGGGCGATCGAGGTCGACGAGCGCGATCTGATCCCCCCGTTCTTGCGTAGCGTGGTACGACATGCCGGACGGAGATACGCCGGAACGTCAGGTCATGCCACCAGCGCGGCGATGCTCTCCCTGGCGGCGGTAACGATCTGGTTGACCCTTGCCAGCTGAGCGCGGGGTACCGGATGCAGCGGTCTGCGGGGGATGCCGGTCCACAAGCCGGCGGCACCGGCGGCGGCTTTGGTGCCGACGACGCCAAAGGCCTCGATCGCCTTGGTGGCCAGGGTGAGTTCGGTCTGAAACGGCTCGGCGCGGGAAACAGACTCGAGCGCCGTCCTGACGACTGCCGACACCAATTCGGGCACGTAGTTGGCCGAGGCAGTGATCGCTCCGACGGCGCCGCCTGCGATCGCCTGAGTGAGCGCACTGCTAGATCCCGAGTAGACCAGGAAGCTCTCTTCGGACGCTTCGACAACATGCTTGGTGTGTAGGGCGACACCGGCGCTGTCCTTGAGCCCAACGATGTTGGGATGTGCCGACAACTCAGCGGCGTACTCTGCAGGGAGGTCGTAACCCGTCACGGCGGGCACGGAGTACAAGAAGATCGGCAACGGGGCGGACTCGGCGATGGCTTCGTAGAAGCGCCGAACGGCCTCGTGGTTACCACGGGCGAGAGCGGTTGGCGTCATCACCAGAGCAGCATCGGCGCCGGCGGTGGCAATCTCGTCGAGCTGGCCAATTGCCTGGCGAACCGACTGTGCCGCCACACCGCACATGAGGAACGGGTCCATACCGAGCTCTCGCCGTGCCTCGGCGACGAGTAGTGCCCGCTCACCATTCTCGAGATACGGTCCTTCACCGGTAGATCCGGCGAGGACGAAGCCGGATACTCCGCGCTTGGTCTCGATCTGGAGATTGTGATGATGGGCCTCGACGATGATGTCCCCGCTCTCGTCGAACGGGGTAATCAGCGCTGCCATGAAATGGGGAGGTGTGCGCATCGAATCCTTCTTTCATTCGCGTGGACGCCCAGAGTACCGTCGTAACCATCCCGCGCAACTTCAGCGACCACTCAGGGTAGCGGCGGGACCTGCTCGCCGTAGAGCCAATCATCGAACAAAGCGGTGAGATCCTTGCCAGAAACCTGTTGCGCCACAGCTATGAAGTCCCCGGTTGTCGCGACGCCGTTGTAGAACGTGTCTGCATACGTGCGCAAGATCTCGAAGAAGGCATCGTCACCAACCTCGGCACGCAGAGCATGAAGCACCAGACCACCGCGGAGGTAAACGCTGGCGTTGAATAGATCGTAGGCGGGAGGGTTTCCCGGGGGAGCGAGTTCTGCGATCGCCATCTGGTCTCGACTGCCGGAGATCGTCGCCAGCATCGCGGCCCTACCCCGGGTGTGCTCGATCCAAAGCCACTCTGCGTACGTGGCGAATCCCTCGTTTAGCCAGACGTCCCCCCAGTCGCCGGGGCTGATGCTATCGCCGAACCATTGGTGAGCGAGCTCGTGAATCATCACCGTCTCGAAGAAGCTCGGGACGTCGACCATGCTGCGCCCGAATACCGACAGGGTCTGGTTCTCGAGGGCTGCTTCGAAGTCGTCGACGACGGCTATCCCGTAGGCGGCGAAAGGGTATGGGCCGTACGTGTCGGAAAGGAAGTCGATCATTTCGCCTTGCAGATCGAGGGTTGCCAATGTTCCCGGGGAGAGGTCGTCGGGGAGGACGTTGCGCACATCGACGCCGGCGATGGCGCTGGATCCCGGGTCGGTGATGAGGTCGAGATCACCGATGACGACCGTGGCCAGGTATGAGGCCATCGGCTGCTCCATCTCCCATACCCAGGTAGACCACCCGAGGTCGGTGATGGTCTCGGTGTGCACTCCATTGGCGGCGGCTGTCAGTGGATCCGGCACTGTGATCATAAAGGTATACGTTGCCTTGTCGCCGGGATGATCGTTGACCGGCAGCCAGCTGCGCGCCCCGTCCGGCTCTGCTGCTACATATGCGGTCCCGTGGCTATCGGTGAGCCATCCGATGTAGAACGGAAGAGCCTGGGAGAGGAGGGGCTCGGGCTGGCCCGAATAGGTAACTGCAACCGAGAACGACTCGCCCGCAGGTATGAGCATGCCTGTATCGATGATCAGCTTGCCGTCCTGTCTCTCATAGGTTGCCTGCTCGCCGTCGACCCGCACACCGGTTACTTCGAAGCCGATGAAATCGAGGCTGAACAGTTCAATAGGGAGTGTGGCCACAGCATCGATCGTGACTAGAGCGTTGATCGTGTTGGGTTCCGGATCGAAGGTGATGTCGGCCGTGTAGTGCTCCACGTCGTATCCGCGGTTGCCGAGATCCGGGTAACGGCTATCCCCGCTGCCCAGCAACTCGGCGATCGGTGTTGGGTCGCCCATTACCTTCGCCAGGGTGGTGGTGGTGGTGGTCGTTGCGGCGCTCGTAGATGTGGTCGGTGGCTTTGCGCTCGTCGTGGTCGCAATGGCGTCGTCACTCTCATTTGAGCTGCACGACGCCGCTAGCAAGAGAATGGTGAGGAACAGGGCAAGACGGTGCAACATCTGGCTCGCTCAGCTCTCGACAGCGCCGGCCACCGCGTCTCCCATAGCTGTGGTGCCGACAAACTCGCCCGCCGATGCAATATCTCTGGTCCGCATCCCGGCGTCGAGCACCTTTTCCACCGCGGTCTCAACTGCCCGGGCCTCCGCATCGAGGCCGAGAGAGTGCCGTAGCGCCATCGCTGCGGCCAGGATGGTCGCCAGCGGATTGGCCTGGTCCTTCCCGGCGATATCAGGAGCGGACCCGTGGATCGGCTCGTATAGCCCCGGCTGATCTTCGCCGAGCGATGCCGATGGCAGCATCCCGAGAGAGCCCGGGAGCATTGACCCCTCGTCGGTGAGGATGTCACCAAACAGATTGCCGGTCACGACCACGTCAAAGTCGCGCTGGCCGCGAGATGAGATGCATCGCCATGGCATCCACCAGCACCACCTCGAACTCGACATCGGGGAACTCCTCTCCCATTATGCGTGCGGCGACGCGACGCCAGAGGCGGGACACCTCGAGCACGTTCGCTTTGTCCACCGATGTCAGCTTGTTGCGTCGGCTCCTTGCCGCCAGCGCGGCCATGCGAACGATTCGCTCGATCTCGGGTACCGAGTACTCCATCACGCTGGTGGCCACCATCCCGTCTTGGCTGAGTGAAGAAGGGCCGAAATAGATGCCTCCCGTGAGCTCGCGAAAGAACAGGATGTCTACGCCCTCAATGAGATCCCGCCGCAACGGCGACGCCGAAAGCAGCTGATGATGTGCTGTGATCGGACGGAGATTGGCAAACAGGCCAAGTTCCTTGCGCAGCGACAGCAAACCGGCTTCTGGCCGGGTCTTGGCATCAGGGTCGTCCCACTTCGGGCCGCCGACCGCACCAAGTATCACCGCATCGGCAACCCGGCACGCCTCGAGTGTTGACGTGGGGAGTGGGTCCCCGAAATTGTCGATGGCATTGCCGCCGATCGGGTGGTGATTGAACTCGAACTCATGACCGAAGAGGGAACCGACCGCACGAAGCACCTGATGGGCAACTGCGGTCACCTCCGGCCCAATCCCATCCCCGGGTAGGAGTACGAAGGATGCTTTCACTGGTCTCCCACCTGAATCTCTTCGTCCTGTTGGTGCATAGCCCGGCGATCCGTTACCGCTTTGTTGAGCGCTGACGTGAAGGCACGGGCCGAGCCCTCGACCACGTCGGTGGAAACACCGCGGCCCGAATAGGTGTTTGAGCCGACCTGGATGATCACGCTCACCTCTGCCATCGCATCTGCGCCCGATGACAGTGGGCTTACCCGGTAGTCGAGAAGCCCGGCCTCGACCTCGAAAATGCCACGCAAAGCGGCAAAGGCTGCGTTGACCATGCCGTCACCCTCGGCGCGCGGCCTCTATCTGCTCGCCGTTGCGGCGAAGCGTCACGGTAGCGACGGGAGTTTCGTGGTTGCCGCCCGACACGTGAATGCCGATGAGCTCGACAACGTCGGGGGTCACCCCTGTCTTTTCCGATACGATCGCACGGATTCCCTCTTCGGAGATCTCTCCTTTGCGATCAGCCAGTTCTTTGAACCTGTCGAACGCCGCTTTGAAGTCGTCGTCCTCGAGGTGAATACTCATCTTTGACAGGGCATCGGCGAACGCTGCCCTTCCGGAGTGCTTGCCCAGGACGAGTGTGGACGCGTGGCCTATCGAGGCAGGATCCATGATCTCGTACGTCTCACGGTTGCGGAGGACACCGTGCTGGTGGATGCCCGATTCGTGGGCGAACGCATTCCGGCCAACGATCGCCTTGTTGTACTGGATCGGATAGCCGGTGAGACGGGAAACGAGGCGCGAAGTCTCGAATATCTCGGTTGTGTCGGCACCGACTTCGACTCCGAAGTAGTCCTCACGCGTCTTGACCGCCATGATGATCTCCTCGGTCGAGGTGTTGCCCGCTCGCTCCCCGAGACCATTGATCGCACCCTCGATCTGTCTGGCGCCCGCCTGAATCGCCGAAAGCGAGTTGGCGACGGCAAGACCCAGATCGTTATGGCAATGAGTCGAGATGATTACATCGTCATTGCCGCCACGGACCTCGCTGAATACGCGCTCCATGAGCGCCACGAAGTCATGAGGCACGGCATAGCCGACAGTGTCGGGGATGTTTATGGTGGTTGCCCCCGCTTCGACTGCCCGTCTACAGCTCGCAATGACGAAGTCGGGGTGGGTGCGGGTGGCGTCCTGTGGGGAGAACTCGATATCGTCGGCATAGCGTTTTGCGCGTGTCACCGACTCGGTGATCGCCTTGAGCACGTCGTCTTCCGACATACGCAGCATCTCTTCACGCTGGATCTGAGACGTCGAGATGAAGACGTGGATTCGCTTGCGATCGGCAGAGCGCAGGGCATCGGCAGCGATGTCGATGTCGTCGGGGTGGGTGCGGGCGAGACTTGCGATCACAGGTCCTTTGACCTCACCGGCGATGCGGGCCACCGCATCCCGGTCACCGGGTGAGGATGCCGCAAAGCCGGCTTCGATCACATCTACTTTGAGGCGGGCCAGCTGGTGGGCGATGGCTACCTTGTCGTCTGGTGACAGTGCGATGCCGGGTGCCTGTTCTCCATCGCGCAGGGTCGTGTCGAAGATGATGAGTCTGTCGGAAGAGGCTGATGCCATTGTTGAATGCTCCTGGTTGTGCGGTTGTTCGGCTCGAGGATGCCGGGTCAACCGCAACCGCGGCCGCCCGGCTACCTAAGCTCCAGGCCGGTCCTGGGGTAGTCATGAGGAGCAATGATCACTGGTCATCCTCGGGGGTCTTGGCGACGAGAAACGGCATCATGTTGCGCAGGGTTTGTCCCACCTTCTCGACCGGATGCTCGGCGAGAGCGGCGCGGGCGGCGAGCAGGTTCGGGGTACCGGCTGCGACCTCAGCCATCCACTCCTTGGCGAATGCTCCCGACTGGATCTCCCCGAGGATGTCACGCATGACAGAACGAGTCTGCTCTGTGACGATCCGGGGCCCCCTGGAGATGTCGCCGTATTCGGCAGTGTCCGATACGGAGAATCGCATCCATGACAGCCCGCCCTCGAACAGGAGGTCCACGATCAATTTGAGCTCATGGAGCACCTCGAAGTAGGCCATCTCTGGCTCGTAGCCGGCGTCGGTGAGGGTCTCGAAAGCGGCGCGGATCATTTCGTCGATTCCACCGCACAGGATGACCTGCTCTCCGAACAGATCGGTCTCGGTCTCTGCCTTGAATGTGGTCTCGATGACACCGGCACGGGTGGCGCCGATGCCATGGGCATAAGAAAGAGCCAGATCCTTGGCGTTGCCGGTGGCATCTTGATGGACGGCGACGAGTGCAGGGACACCACTCCCGGACTCATACTGACGTCGGACGAGGTGACCGGGGCCCTTCGGGGCGACCATGGCGACGTCGACGGAATCAGGAGGAGTCACGTAGCCGAAATGGATGTTGAACCCGTGAGCGAAGAAGAGGGCGTTACCCTCGGCGAGATTCGGCTTGATGGCCTCGGCGTACAGGCTCTGCTGGTACTGGTCGGGGACAAGCACCATGATCAGATCGCCCCACGCAGCAGCTTCTGCGGGCGTCGCTACCCGGAGCCCGGCGTCGGACGCTGTTGACTCACGACGTGAGCCGGGGCGGAGCCCGACGGTGACATCGACGCCGGAATCCTTCAGGTTCAGCGCATGGGCGTGGCCCTGGCTCCCGAACCCGAGGACGGCCACTTTGCTCCCGGCTACCAGTGCCGGGTTGGCATCGTTCTCGTAGTACATCGTCGCGCTCATTGTTTTCCTCTCGATACGAGTGTGATCTATGCCGTTCGCAGCTCCGGTCGGAACCCGTTCTTGCTCTTGGGGTCACGGCCCAGAGCGATCCGACCCGATTTGACCAGGTCGACAATGCCATACGGCGCCATTAACTCCAAGAAGTCACTCAATTTGCCTGGCTCGCCCGAGAGCTCGAACGTGATCGTGTTCTTGCCAACGTCGACTGCCCTGGCCTCGAAGATACGGGCCGCATCGAGGATCTCGCCACGCCGTGATGGCTCTGCGTTGATCCTGGCCAGCAGGACTTCGCGCTCCACAGCCGATCCCATTGGATGTTCTGTGACCTTGACTGTGTTCACCAGCTTGTAGAGCTGCTTGATGATCTGCTCCATCTCGGGGCCGTCAACGACGACGGTCATCCGGGAAAGACTGGCATCGGCGGTTGGCCCGACCGCCAGGGAGTGGATGTTGAATCCTCGTCTGGCGAACATCGAGGAGATCCGCGCCAGGACACCCGGCTTGTCCTCGACGAGGACGGTTATCACGTGCTGTGAGATGCTTGTTGGTCTCATGCCAGATCCTCCATCCGCTCGACCACGTCGTCGTTGGAGCCACCCGCCGGAACCATCGGGAAGACCATGGCATCGGGATCACACCTGAATTCGACTACGACCGGGCGGTCGTTGATCGCAAGCGCCTTCTCGATCGTCGGGGCAACATCTGATGGGTGATCCGCCCTGAGCCCTGCGCAGCCCATCGCCTCGGCCAGTCCAACGAAGTCGGGGAGACCGCTGCTGAGGTCTGTTGCGCTGTAGCGCTCGTTGTAGAAGAGCTTCTGCCACTGTTTGACCATGCCAAGCCACTGGTTGTTGAGCACGAAGATCTTGACGTTGATCTTCTCGACTGCAGCCGTAACGAGTTCCTGCATCGTCATCTGGAAGGAGCCGTCGCCGTCAAAGGCAACCACCAGCTGGTCGGGGGCGCCTGCCTTTGCTCCAACCGCGGCAGGGATGGCGTAGCCCATGGTGCCGAGGCCACCCGAGTTGATCCAGGTTCGAGGCCGTTCGAATCCCCAGAATTGCGAAGCCCACATCTGGTGCTGGCCGACGCCTGCGACCACGATTGCGTCGCCACCGGTGATCCGGTGCAACTCCTGGATCACATACTGTTGCTGGATGGGGCCATCGGGATCCTGGTCGTAGGCGAGCGGGTGCTCCTCCTGCCACGTGTGGATCGTGTCGAACCACTCGCGGCGTTCAGGCGCAGGCTTGGTGTCAAGGAGATGCTCCATCGCAAACACCAGTTGCTCGAGCACCGCCCCGGCATCACCGACGATAGGAACGTCGGCGAATCTCACCTTGGAGATCTCGGCAGGGTCGACGTCAACGTGGATGACCTTGGCATCGGGAGCGAAGGCATCGACCTTTCCGGTAACACGATCGTCGAACCGGGCTCCGATCGTCACCAGGAGGTCCGATCGTTGCATCGCCATGATGGCTGTGTAGTTGCCGTGCATGCCCGGCATGCCCAGCGCCAGCGGATGTGAATCGGGGATGCCACCGCGGCCCATCAGCGTGGTAACCGTCGGCAGGTTCGCCACCTCTGCGAAGCGACGCAGCCGGTCGGCTGCGTTTGCCCGGATGATCCCGCCACCCGCATAGAGGACGGGCCGTTCTGATTCGTTGATCAACTCGACGGCCGTCTGCACCTGCTTGGGGTGTCCCTTGACGCTCGGCTTGTAGCCCGGCAGGTTGATCTCACCCGGTCGATGCCACGTCATGGTCTCGACCAGCAGGTCCTTGGGGATGTCGACGAGAACCGGGCCGGGACGGCCGGTGGCTGCGAGGTGGAACGCCTCCCGGATCACATCCGGGATCTGCTCGACATCGGTGACCAAATAGTTGTGCTTGGTGCAGGGCATCGAGATGCCCCAGGTGTGCGCTTCCTGAAAGGCGTCCATCCCGATGCTGGTCTGAGCCACCTGGCCGGTTATCGCCACAACCGGGATCGAGTCCATATAGGCATCCTGGAGTGGTGTGATCAGATTGGTGGCCGCCGGGCCCGAAGTGACCAGGGCCACGCCGACACGACCCGTAGCGTGAGCATATCCCGATGCCATGTGTCCGGCGCCTTGCTCATGGCGAACCAGGACGTGGCGGATCGGGCTGTCGAGCAGCGGGTCGTATGCCGGAAGGATCGCCCCACCAGGCATGCCGAAAACTATGTCTACGCCCTCGTGCTCGAGGGCTCGTATCAATGCCTGTGCTCCGGTGAGTGTTTCACTCATGTCGGTCTCCTGGGGCCGATTGCCTGTCTCAGATATGAAAAAACCCTCCGGCTGGAGGGTGGTCGGCGCATGTTGACGTCTGGCGACGTCTGCGCCTAGTGAATAAGTACGAGGGTGATGTGGCTGGTGTTTCTCATGGTTTTGGTCCTACTGGTGAATGGCGAGTATGCCAGTCACAGTGACGGTGTCAAGTCGAATCGGTGTCGACCGCTAGCCTCGACCAGATATCGACACGTCGTTCCGAGGCCATGAGCAACTTCCACGGGATCTGGATCACACTTCTCAGAGATGCCGTTGTCGCGGGTCGGGCCGCCATGCGAGAGCTCGATGCGCCCGAGATTCCTGCCGGCTTGCAACGGGTTGCCGCATACAGTGGTGGCAGCCTGCCACCACCGCTTGCGGCCAGTTTGCTGTCGGAGATCGACGCCAACGATTGGTTCCGCGGAAAGGTACTCGAGGTCTGGGATGGTCACCCGGATGAGGCTGCGCGCCTGTTCCTCGAGCGTCCGGACGTCTGGTGGATTGACCTCGCTGCTGCTGCCGCAGATGCCGAAGCGAGTCGTGGGGGAGCGCAACTGGCCGCTCTGGAGAAGCAATTGGCAAAGGCCGAAGAAAAATCGCGCCGGGCCGCCGACAAGCTGGCCGACCAGAAGAGAGAGCTGGATGCGGAGAAGCGACGGGCCAAGGAGCTGGTGGAGAGCGCCAGGGCGGCCACCGCGGCAAGATTTCAGGCTGAAGCCGAGGAACTGGCAACCGTTCGCGAGAGATCGACAGCTCTGGCCGACCGGCTCGAACGGCTGGAACAGGAGCACCGTGAGCTTCAGGACGCATTCGTCAGCCTGCGCCGCCGATTCGCCAGGGGTCGTCGATTCCGCCTCGACACTCCATCGGGTGCCACAGCTGCGGGATCGTTGCCATCCGATCCGGTGAAGCTGGCGCGGCTGTTGGATCTGCAGACCGCATCCTTCGGCCGGGCTCCGGAGCCACCACCATCTCGGGAGATCACGCCGGGGGCGACACTTGCTCTCGCTCCGGGAGTGCGGCCGGACTCCGCCGACGCGATCCGTTGGTTGATCGGCATCGACGAACCGGTGGTCGTGCTGGTCGACGGATACAACGCCCAGTTCCACATCGACAGGAGTGACTTCACCTCGGGTGCGGCGCGTAGCAACCTGGTTGCCGCCCTGCTACGGATGCGCAAAGCAGGCGCTGTCAAGCACAGGATCGTGGTTGTGTTCGATTCGACATTGCCGGGCGATCGGGTGGCCCGATCTGCGGTTGGCGGTGTCGAAGTGCGTTTTACCGAGCAAGACGTGATAGCCGACGAGGAGATCGTCGCCATGGTGGAGCATCTGGATCGGGTTGTTGTGATTTCGAGCGACCGGGAGGTCCGTGAGGGATCCGAGGATGGCGGTGCGGTTGTGCTCTGGTCGGAGGCTCTTGCCGAGTGGTTGAATCGGATGTAGCGACCGGTCGTCAGAGAACCAGTTCGGCGATGGTGCGCATCGTGCCGGGATCTGTCGGCATGAGGGCGAGAGTGGTGACAGACGACTCCCGCCATGCGTCGAGACGATCACGGATCATCTGGCGAGTGCCGATGAGGCTCAACTCGTCCACCAGGGCGTCGGGTACCGCCCCGATTGCTTCCATCTTCTTGCCCTCCAAGTAGAGATCCTGGATAGCGTTGGCGCTCTGCTCATAGCCGTAGCGACAAGCGAGATCGTTGTAGAAGTTGCGCCCCTTCGCGCCCATACCCCCGATGTAGAGAGCCAGCATGGGTTTGATCCGGTTCCGCGCGGTCCTCAGGTCATCGGTTTCGACAGCCGGGACGGTGGCCACGGTGTCAAAGTGCTTCGCCTTGTCGGGAAAGGCGGCATTGACGAAACCCGAGGCAAGGAGAGGGTCGTATATCTCGCCCGCCCGGTCCGGTGAGTAGAAGATGGGGAGCCACCCATCGGCGATCTCCGCCGTCAGCTCCACGTTCTTTGGGCCGATGGCAGCCAGGTATACCGGTACGTCATGAGTCGGGTGCGTCATCAGACGCAGCGGCTTGCCGAGGCCGGTGGCGTCGGGGCCGCGGTATGGGATCTGGTAGTGGACGCCATCGTGGGTCAGCTTCTCTTTGCGAGCAATCGCATCACGCACGATCGAGACATACTCGCGGGTCTTGCCGAGCGGCTTGCCGTATGCGACGCCGTGCCAGCCCTCGACCACCTGGGGGCCGGAGAGACCGAGGCCGAGCAGGAAACGGCCACCGCTCAGCTCGTTGAGAGTGACGGCGGTCATTGCCGTCATGGCCGGAGTCCTCGCGGGCATCTGCATGATGCCGGAGCCGACCTTGATCGTGCTAGTTCGGGCGGCGATCCAGGCGAGCACGGTGACGGCATCAGATCCCCAGGCTTCGGCTACCCATACCGAGTCGAAGCCGAGCTTCTCGGCGTCCTCGACGAAGGTGAGATCGGTGCCGGTGCCCCCAGCCCAGTAGCCAAGGTTGATGGCGAGCTTCACTGGTCATCCCTCTCTCGTTGGACCGGGTGCAAGCTAGCAGGGGCATATGTCGACGACACCTGCCGACGGCGGGGCAGTGGTGTGCAGCCGACGCCACAGAACGTGTCACACCTTGTGGATAAGTTGTGGTGAGGCTCCAAGGAGGCATTGAAGATGATCATCGACTGCGATACATGCGAACTACAAAGGACCTCGGCGTGCGACGAGTGCATTGTCCCGGTGTTGCTCAACCAGATGGCAGGCCCGTTTGATCTGGGCACCGATGAGGCGATGGCGTTGGGCAATCTCGCCGATGCGGGCCTGGTGACCCCGTTGCGTCTGGTGACGAACCGGGAGGCCACCGCCACGGGCTAGCGGATCGGCCTGCTACGCATTGGCATCGGCGGGTTCGAGAGCGACTGTCAGCCGGGGCAGGAAGAAGGCGACGAGCGGCCCGATGAGCCCGGCAAATGCGACGGTACCGATTCCCACAGTGCCCCCGAGCAGCCAGCCGATGATGAGCACGCTGGCCTCGAGGCTCGCACGTACGACACCAATGTGCCACCCGCGCCTGGCCAGCCCGGTCATCAACCCGTCACGCGGCCCGGGGCCCATCCCGGCGCCGATGTACAGGCCGGAAGCAACGCCGATCAGCGTCACCCCTGCGATGAGGGCGCCCCAACGCAGTGGAAGCGGTGTGATTGTCTCCGGCAACAACTGGAGCGACCAATTGAGGACGTTGCCGATGATGGCGACGTTGAGGAGCGTGCCGAGCCCGAACCGCTCGCGCAATGGGATCCAGAGCAGCAAGACGATGATCCCGGTAAGGATCACGATCGTGCCCATGGCATTCCCGGTTCGCAAAGCCAGTCCCTCGTGGAACACCTGCCAGGGAGAAAGGCCGAGCTCGGCACGAACCATCAATGCAATGCCAAAACCGAACAAGGCCAGTCCGGGCAGCAGCTGGCCGATGCGTCTGCCAAAGCGGAAGGTGGGTAGTGGGAGCACCTGACATCCTCGAAGCGGTTGCATGAGTGTATCCGGGCCAGGTTGCCGGTGAGTGACGATAGGCTCCCTGCCAGATGAAAGAGCAGCTGCGCCATATCGCAACTGATGCCGGATGCGTCGGGTTCGGCATTACCACTGCTGCCGAGTTTGCGGAGGTGGCGGCAACGCTGCGTGAGCGAGACGACGCCGGTCTATCAGGCCGCAGGCGCTTCACGTACAAGAATCCCGAGCAGGCAGCCGACGTTCGGAGATCGTTTCCGTGGGCGCGGTCAATCATCGCTCTGTCGTGGGCGTATCTCCCCGAGGCCGGGTCACCAGGCCCGGCAGGGGGAGGCGAAGGCCGGGTTGCCCGGTTCGCAACCGCAGATCACTACGAGGGTCTCCGTGCTGCCGCCGCAAAAGTGCAGACTGTTCTCGTCAACTCCGGTCACCACGCCGAGGTTCTCGTCGACAACGACAGGCTGGTTGATCGGGCGGCGGCGGTGCGTGCCGGGATTGTCTGGTGGGGCAAGAGCACGATGGCGCTCGATCCACGGCACGGACCGTGGTTGCTGCTCGGGTCGATTGTCACAGACGCCGAGTTTGAGCGCGACCTGCCGATGGTGCGGGACTGTGGGACCTGTGATGCCTGTATTCCCGCCTGTCCCACCGGCGCCATCATTGCCCCGGGGGTCCTCGACGCAAACCGCTGTCTTGCCCACTGGCTGCAAACCGCGGGGGTGTTTCCTCGAGAGCTGAGGATACCGCTCGGTGATCGGGTGTACGGATGCGACGATTGCCTCGATGCCTGTCCACCCGGGCACAAGCAGTTGGAAACGCAACTCGCGATCCACGGCAGAGTCGATCTGCTCGAGCTGCTGGCTGCGGATGATGACACTTTGCTCGCACGGTTCGACCATTTCTACCTGCCGGGCCGGCGTCCCCGGATTCTGCGGCGGAACGCGATACTCGCCCTCGGCAACAGCTGGCACGATGGAGCCGGTGGCGCGGCCAGGTCGGCGGCCGTCGCCGTATTGGCCGGGTACCTGGCCGGGTCTGAAGAGACCCTGCGCCTTCACGCCGCGTGGGCTTTGGGCCGAATCGGGAGTGACGATGCGCGGCGTTGCCTCGAGAATCGGAGACTGCACGAGCAAGCGCCGGGGGTGCTCAGTGAGATCGATCAGGCGCTCGAGGTCTACGCTTCACCAGGAGGCAAAGACGGCCGATGAGAATCTGGAGACCAGAGAGGAAGTGCCCGCGTTGGTAGCTGTCTACGCAATAGCCACACTTCTCGGAGTGATCGGGATCATCGTGTGGATGGTCCTCGGCATGGTTGCTACGGCCGTACCGGGCAAAGAGGCATTGGATCCGGAGACCCGGTTCGGTGTCACCGGCCGGGACATTGTCGCCGGGTTGGCCGGCATCGGGCTTGGTGGCATGTCCGCTTCCTACGGCGGAGCCGGGACGTTCCTTGGTCTGCTGGGTGCACTTGCTGGTGGGGCGGCCGCAGTCGTCGTCGGCCGGTATCTCGGTGTTGAGGAAGATTCGGATGGGGACGCGGCTTGATCCGGATCATCTCCGACGTTCATGGTGCCACCACCGCCTTGCGCCGCGTGGTTTCCGAGCCGGGGACACTGCTCATCCTCGGTGATCTGATCAACTTCATCGACTATCGCGACCAGACCGGGATCGTCAGTGAGGTTGCCGGGAGTGGTTTTGTTTCTGACGTGGTTCGTCTCCGTTCCGTAGGCGACTACACAGGTGCCGGTGAACTGTGGCGCAACTACGCACGAGGGCGCGAGGATGAATACCGGACCCGGTATTCCGAGGCAATCGCGGCGGCATATGCCGAAATCTGCGCTCCGCTACAAGCCACCGACGGCTACGTGACGTATGGGAATGTCGACAACCCCGCCGTGATGCAGCGATTTCTGCCGCCGTCCATGCAGTTCGTTGAAGCAGATCGCATCGAGATCGGCGGCGAGGTGTTCGGGATCGTGGGGGGCGGGGTCACGACCATAAACTCGCCGGGTGAGATCAGCGACGAGACGATGCGACAGCGCCTCGATGCAATCGGCCCTGTGGATGTGCTTTGCACCCATGTCGCCCCGGCGGTTCGTCCGCTGGCCGCCGATGTGATTGGTGGTCGCGCCAAAGGGTCGGTGCCGGTCAAGGAGTACATCTTGCGACATCGGCCACGGCTCCATTACTTCGGTGACATCCATCAGCCGCAGGCGGTGTCCTGGCGGATCGGGGACACCACCTGCGTCAACGTCGGCTACTTCCGCGCCACCGGAAGGGTTCAGGTACACGATGCGAGTTGATCTCGAGGAACTGGCTGCCGGCTACGAGCACCGTCCTACATCCGCTTCGGGGCTCGCTCGGGCTAGACGTGCGGCTTTGTCTGCACAACTGGGGTCGGGGCGGGTCGCCATCGACATCGGCGGTGGGCGGGGTGGACATGCTGCCACCTGGGTTGATACCGGGGCAGTAGCGCTGGTGGTCGATCCGTCGGCGGCGATGGCCGGCGAAGCTGCCAGGGCGCCCGGGGTTGTGGCGATAAGGGCAACGGCTCAGGATCTCCCCATCAAACCCGGGATCGCGTCACTTGCCTACTTCCACCTATCGATTCATTACGGCGATTGGCGGCGGGCGATCGATGAGGCAATCCGGGTCTTGCACCCGGGAGGGGAGTGCTGGATCTGGACAATGGGAGAAGACCACCATCGTGCGTCGTTCTTGACCAGATGGTTCCCGTCGGTGGGCGATATCGATGCTGCTCGCTTCCCGCCACCTGAGGACGTTGCGGCGTATCTGAGTCAGCGTGGCACGACGGTGACGACAGGACGCGAGGTGGAGCACAGGGAGATGCCCGCAGGCTCGTGGCGTAGTGCGGCCGCGGCACGTTTTGTGAGCACGCTCCAGTTGATTCCTGAAGATGAATTCCGCTCAGGTCTGATAGCGTTTGATGACGCTCATCCGGATTCGAGCGAGATAGTCGACTATGTGATGACGTTCGACTGGATACGTGCGAGGCGTTGAGCAACTATGCTTGCAATAGTAAGCGTTATGGCGACTACGCTTGCAATTGCGAGCACTGGAAGGAATAGATCTATGACTATGGAAGGCACGGTCCAGAGCATCGAGGTCTCGGCCGATGTCCAAACGATATACGAGGTAGCTCTTGACCTGGAGGCGTACCCGGAATGGGCGACCGGGGTGAAGGAAGTCGAGATCGAGGAGGAGGACGACCAGGGTCGTCCCGCTCGGGTGTCATTTGTCGCCGACGCCATGATCAAAGAGATCTCGTACACCCTCCACTACAGCTATGAGCTCGATGACGGGTTCTCGTGGACTGCCGAACCGGGCCGAGATATCAAGGCCATGGACGGGAGTTACCGGTTCCACCCCCTCGAGGAGGGCGGCACAGAGGTCCTATACGCGCTCAAAGTCGATCCGGCATTCACCGTCCCCGGCTTTTTGCGCCGCCAGGCCGAAAAGCAGATTGTCAGCAACGCACTGCGCGGATTGAAGAAGCGGGCCGAAGCCCTGTGACCAGATTGAGCCGCCCATGCGTGTACTGCTCGTAACAGGCAAGGGCGGAGTCGGAAAGACAACGGTGTCGGCCGCGACTGCGGTGCGTGCCGCCGACATGGGCTATCGCACGCTGGTGATGTCCACAGATCCCGCCCACTCGCTGGCGGACGCTTTCCAGCTCGACTTCGGCGATGCTCCCACCCAGGTGACGCCAATGCTGGCCGCACAGCAGATCAACTCCCAGCAACGACTCGAAGAATCCTGGGGTGAGGTGCGCGACGCCCTAACCGAGCTCTTTGACTGGTCCGGTCTCAAAGGCATCGAAGCCGAGGAACTAACTGTGTTCCCGGGAATGGACGAGATCTTTTCTCTCGTCACGGTCAGGGACCATGTCCGGTCCGGCGAATACGACGCAATAGTCGTCGACTGTGCGCCGACGGCCGAGACCCTGCGTCTGCTCAGCCTCCCCGAAGTTCTGTCCTGGTACATGGAAAAGATGTTCCCGATCGGGCGCCGGGTCGCCAAGGTGGTCCGACCCATGCTGTCGAAGGTGACATCCATGCCGGTCGCAAATGACAAGGTTTTTGAGGCAGTCCAGCGTTTCTACGATCGGCTGGACGGCATCAGGGAGATCCTCAGTGATCCCGAGATCACCAGCGCCCGCCTCGTCATGAACCCGGAGAGAATGGTCATCGCAGAAGCTCGCCGTACATACACCTACCTCGGCCTGTTCGGCTACGCAGTCGATGCCGCCATCGTCAACCGGGTGCTGCCGGATGTCGTCGGGGATGGGTACTTTGCCAAGTGGCTCGAGATCCAGAAAGAGCATCTTGCCGCGGTCGAGGAGGGGTTTGCCGATGTCGACATCCGGCACCTGCCTCTGTTCGACGAGGAGATGATCGGTATCGATCTGCTGCGGGTTCTCGGTGAGACGCTCTACGGGGAGGACGATCCGCTGGAACGGCTCTCGGAGGGGCGCCCGTTCCGCGTTGAGGAAGTCAACGAGGACGTCGTGCTTGTGATCGGGGTACCACACGCGGAAAAGGCAGAAGTGGATGTCGTCCGGCACGGCAACGAGATGGTGGTGACGGTTGGTCCCTATCGCAGGGCAATTGTCCTGCCCGACTCGCTGGCACGGCGTCATGTCCGCAGGGCACAACTCATCGAAGGCGAGCTGCGGGTTACCTTCAGTCTTGAAGTCTGATCTCATGCGACATCACTAGCCTGGGTGGGCCAAACAATGGGGCAACAGATGGATGAAGATCGGGATTACCGGGCCGCCCTGACTATGGGGCTGCGTCGGGCGACCTTGCACTGGATTCGTGCAGGATACGAAGTCGTTGCCGGAGTCGGTGCGCTGCTCAGCGAGGTCACCGAGGCTCGCAAGGCTGATCGTGAACCGGGCGACACCCGTCACAATGACGAAGGGCCCGTTCACATCGAACTCGACTGAGAGGAACAGCATTGGTCGCAACTGTGGGAATCGACCTGGGCGGCACCAAGCTCCAGGCGGTCCGGGTACAAGACGGCGAGGTAGTCGCCCGTGAGCTCTTTGCCACGCCGGACGAAGAATTTGTGGAATCGGCCATTGCTGCCATTCGTGAGATGTGGACAGACGATGTTGTCGCGGTCGGCGCCGGTATTGCCGGTTTGGTGCGGTATCCGGAGGGCGTCTTTGTCTGGGGCCCGCACGTGTCCGGGACGAACATCCCTATACGAGAAATCCTCGAAGAAGAATTCGGGGTGCCTGCCGCCGTCGACAACGATGCCAACACGGCCGCTCTTGCCGAGTTGCACTCCGGCGCCGCGGTTGGGCGGAGCCACGCGCTCCTGATCACGCTGGGAACGGGAATCGGTGGGGCCGTCATCGCCGATGGCGATGTATACCGGGGTTCATCGTTTGCCGGCGAATGGGGTCACATGCTCTACGAAGCCAGTGGGCTGCAATGTGACTGCGGCAAGCGAGGCTGTTGGGAGACTGTGGCTTCGGGGCCTGCGCTTGCCAGACTTGGACGGGAGTTTCATTCGCTCAATCCCGGTGGCCATCTCGCCAGGGTGCTGGAGGCCGACGATTTCAGTGCCGAGACGCTGACCGCGGCTGCCGATGCAGGTGACGAGACGGCGCGCGGGCTTGTCAGCCAGGTAGGGGCTGCACTCGGGCACGGTTTGTGCAGCTTGATCGCTGTGTTTGATCCTGAGCTTATTGTGGTCGGTGGCGGGCTCGGATCAGTGGGTGAGTCGCTGTTGGGACCTGCTCGCAGAGTGGCGGCAGATGCGCTCCACGGTGGTGCATATCGACCGTTGCCGCCGATCGTGGTTGCCGAGCTCGGACCCGAGGCGAACGCCATCGGCGCCGCGTTACTGGCCGCAAAGGGGCTTGTCCGAGATGGAAGGTGAGGTCGGGGCCATGCCGGATCGTGAGCCAGAGCGCCCGGAAGTTGTCGAGAACACCCTTGCCATTGTCCAACACCCGCTCGACACTTCGGACCCGGTCCCGGTCAGGAGCCGTCAGGAGATTCTCAGGGAAGCGGTGCTGCTCGTACCCAATCTCGCCAAGCTGCTGTTCCGGCTTCTCAAGGATCGGCGAGTTCCAATGCGTCGACGGTTGGCGATGGGTGCCGTTGGTTTGTATATCGCGTCGCCCATCGACCTCATCCCGGATGCGATCCCTGTTGTTGGAGGTGTCGACGATCTATTGCTATTGGCCTTCGCCGTCGACTATCTAATCGATGCGACGCCGGAAGAGGTAGTCGCCGAGTACTGGGACGGGTCGGAGGATGGTCTCGAAGTGGTGCGTGGGATTGCAGCCTGGGGCGTCGAGATGATGCCTGCGAGGCTGCGTCGTCTCATCGGTCGCCTGTGAGCCAGCTTGAGTTTGCCTGAGCAACGCTCAGGCAAACTCAGACGTCACCATGGGGGTGACGCCACCCCCTTGGTGACGCCGCTACTCTCCACGCGTATGGACTTTCGCAGAATCAACAACCTTCCTCCCTATGTCTTCGCCGAGGTAAACCAGCTCAAGCAGGAAGCGCGGCGTGCCGGTGAGGACATCGTCGATCTCGGGTTCGGCAATCCCGACATTCCGTCACCGGGGTTTGTCGTCGACAAGCTCTCCGAGGCCGCCCACAACGAGCGCAATCACCGCTATTCGGCGTCACGCGGCATCCCCAACCTGAGGAAGGCCATCGCCGATCGCTACCAGAGGCGCTTTGGCGTCGAACTCGATCCTGAGACCGAGGCGATCAACACCATCGGCGCTAAGGAGGGGCTCTCCCATCTGCTGTGGACGTTGGTACAGCCTGGTGATGTTGCTCTGGTCCCCGAACCGTCGTATCCGATCCACATATACGCACCGGCGCTCGCAGGCGCCGAGGTGCGCAGAGTGCCGGTGCTGCACCGTACCGACTATTTCGAGCACCTTCACGAGGCGTTCCTCGACTCATGGCCACGTCCCCGGGTGATCATTACATCATTCCCGCACAATCCGACCACCAAGACGGTGGGCATAGAGTTCTGGCAGCGGCTTGTCGGGTTTGCCCGCGAGAACGAGGTGATGCTGGTCCACGACTTTGCATATGCCGACATAACCTTCGACGGCTATGAAGCCCCGAGCATGCTCCAGGTGCCTGGAGCGAAAGAGGTCGGCGTCGAGTTGTACACGCTCACCAAGGGCCATTCGATGGCAGGTTGGCGGGTTGGGTTCGTTGTTGGGAACCCCGAGATGGTCGCCGCACTGGCGAAGCTCAAGTCGTATCTCGATTACGGCACCTTCCAACCCATCCAGATTGCGTCCATTCTCGCCCTCAATGAAGGCGACGAGCATGTCCACGAGGTTCGCAAGATCTACAAGAAGCGGCGTGACATCCTGGTCGACGGTTTGAATCGTGCCGGTTGGCCGATAGAGAAGCCACTCGGGACCATGTTCGTGTGGGCTCAGATTCCCGAGGAGTACTCGGAGATGAAATCGCTCGATTTCACGATTCATCTGCTTCGCGAGGCGAAAGTTGCGGTAAGCCCCGGCATGGGGTTCGGGCCGAGCGGCGAGGGTTATGTCCGCTTCGCCCTCGTTGAGAATGAGCATAGGACGAGCCAGGCGGTGCGGGGCATCCGCAAGGCTCTCGACCGCCTGTCTCCGCTGGCGTAATGCCATTCTCCGACGGCATTGCCGACTTCCGATCCGACACGGTCAGTCGCCCGACACCGGCCATGCGCACAGCCATGGCTAGTGCCGAGGTTGGCGACGACGTCTACGGCGAGGACCCAACCGTCAACGCTCTCGAAGAACAGGTTGCTGGTCTTCTTGGCAAGGAGGCGGCGCTGTTCACGCCCTCCGGGACGATGGCCAACCAGCTGGCCATCGGCGCACAGACCAACCCTGGCGAAGAGGTCATCTGCGTGGAGACCGCACATGTCCGCAACTACGAGCACGGCGGTGCATCAGCGAACTTCGGAGTTGCCTTCCGCACGGTGCCGGGTCCCAACGGTGAGATGTCTCGTGACGCTATCGAAAGGGCGGCAGCCGGCACGGCCTATCACCTCCCGCGTGTGAGCCTCCTTGCGTGGGAGAACACCCACAACGTATCGGGCGGGACTGTCGTGCCGCAGGAAGTGATCAGGGTCGGTTCGGAATATGCCAGGGAGATCGGTCTGCGGGTACACATCGACGGAGCGAGGCTATGGAACGCGGCGATTGCATCGGATGTCGCCGTGGCAGAGATCGTGGCCCCCGCCGATAGCGTCATGTTCTGCTTTTCGAAAGGTCTCGGGGCACCGGTTGGATCGATCGTGGTCGGTGACGGTGCCTTTATCGCAGAAGCCCGGTGGCTTCGCGGCCGGCTTGGCGGGAGTATGCGCCAGGTAGGTGTGCTGGCGGCTGCCGCCAGGGTGGCTCTCGACGGTAGAGAACGGCTTGCCGAGGATCACGCCAACGCCAGGCGGCTCGCTGAGGGACTGGCAGCCCAACACCCCGGCGCGGTTGATCCGGCCGGGGTGGATACCAACATGGTCGTTGTCCGTGAGAGCGGCTTGCCGGTGTCGGCCGACACCCTGCTCGATGAACTGGGCAAGGCGGGTGTGCGGTCGGCTCTGATCACTCCCGGTGTGATCCGTTTTTGCACTCACCACAACATCGATGCCGCCGATGTCGATCGGGTGCTGGCGGTCACAGG
Organism: uncultured bacterium; assembly: GCA_963731695.1. Taxonomy (GTDB): domain Bacteria; phylum Actinomycetota; class Acidimicrobiia; order Spongiisociales; family UBA5794; genus JAAETI01. The sequence goes on from CAVSWM010000009.1 coordinate 156,369, forward strand.
CTCGCTGGCACCTTGATCGCGCCTCCAAACACAAGACCCGTAACGGTTTGGTAGCTCGACGAGTCAGAAACCCGATGCAATACGCCGTACTCTTTCCAGGACAAGGCAGCCAGCATGTCGGCATGGGCGCAGACATGTTCGACGCCCGGCCCGATCTGCTTGGTTCCGCAGCAGACGAGGTGCTTGGATGGTCGCTACGCGACGTCTGCCTGAGCGGCCCCGATGAGGAGTTGGTGCGTACTGACAGGGCACAGCCGGCGCTGTACGGGGTCTCATACGCCTTGTGGGAGGCGTTCGCCGTGCGGGTCGGCACGCCACCGGTCGCCGCGGCCGGGCACTCAGTTGGAGAGTACGCGGCGCTCGCCGCGGCGCGGCACGTTCGACTATCTCGACGGCTTGCGTCTGGTAGCCGCCCGGGGCGCAGCGATGGCCCGAGCGACTGCGCTGGCGGCAGGGGCGATGGCTGCAGTCATTGGGTCGGAGGTCGACGAACTCGAGCTCGTCCTGGCCGGGTTGCGAGAGGACGGAGATGAGATTTGGGTTGCCAACATCAACGCACCGGGTCAGGTGGTTGTTGGTGGTTCCGTGCGCTCGGTGGCCCGACTCGGCGAGAACGCCAAGGAATACGGCCTGCGTCGGGTGATCCCAATCAATGTCGCGGGGGCGTTTCACACACCGATGATGGGGACGGCCCGCGATGAACTCGATGTTGCCCTCGCAAATGCGGAGTTCTACCCCGGTGATTTCCCGGTATGGTCGAACCTCGAGGCGGCACCTGCTGCCGATCCTGCCGCTGCTCTCTCCGGACAGCTCACAGGCAAGGTTCGGTTTTCGGAATCGCTTGTGGCCATGCGGTCGGCCGGAGTGAAGACCTTTGTCCATATCGGACCGGGGGATGTGACCGCAGGTCTGGCGAAACGCACGGTTAAGGACGCCGTGGTCATTACTGTGTCGGCGCTCGATCACATCGATGCGGCGGTAGATCAGCTGACCGCGGGATGAAATCGGAAGGGAGCTCGATGCGACACGCAGCCATCATCGGCTGGGGCGATTACACGCCTCCTGCTGTGCTGAGCAACGAAGATCTTGCGTCGGTTATTGAAACAAGCGACGACTGGATCACGACACGCACAGGCATCAAGGAACGGCGTATCAGCCATGTGACCAATGCCGAGATGGCAACGGCGGCGGCGCGTAAAGCGCTGGCGGCGGCCAATCTCGACGCAGCCGACATGGACCTGATTGTTGTGGCCACCTGTAGTCCCGACCGTGCCGTGCCTTCCGTTGCCGCGTATGTGCAACGTAGGTTGGGCGGGCTCGGCGCCACCATGGATCTGAATGCGGCGTGCAGCGGTTTTGTGTACTCACTGAGTGTGGCCAACGGGATGATCGCGGCGGGCACGATCAACCGGGCCCTCGTTATCGGTGCCGAGCGACTTTCTTCGTTTCTCGATCTGAACGACCGCACCACGGCCGTGCTGTTTGGTGACGGTGCGGGCGCTGTGGTCGTTGAGGCCACAGAAGGGCCGGAAGGTCTGCTCTCCTCAAATATTCATTCAGACGGCTCGCTCACGGAGATCCTGACCATACGTGGGTCCGGTACCGAAGTCATCTTCGACCCCTCGGTGCCGACGACGGTCGAAATGGAGGGCCGCGAGGTCTTTCGGCATGCGGTCACCCGTATGGGGGAGGGGGCGGTCGTTGCTCTCGAGAGTGCCGGTGTCGGCATCGGTGACATCGACGTGTTGATATCACACCAGGCCAACATCAGGATCATCGATGCGATGGCCAGGCGTCTCAATGTGGACTCCGACCACGTGTACACCAACATCCACGCCTACGGGAACACGTCTGCGGCCAGCATCCCGATCGCGCTCTCAGAGGCGCTCGATCAAGGGGTGATCAAGCCGGGTGACCTGGTCGCCATGGTTGCATTCGGCGGCGGCCTGACCTGGGGAGCCGCGGTAATTCGCTGGGGAGGGCGCACCGAGCGCCTTGGTGAAGCGGATTCCGGTATTCCCGGGACGGACATGACCGGTCTGGAGCTGTTGGCGGCCCGGGTCCAGGGTCTGGGGATCGAATGAGTCAGCCGACTAGGCACGTGGCGCTGGTGACCGGCGGCTCGCGGGGCATCGGGCGTGCCGTCGCAGTGCGGCTGGCCGCCGGGGGTCACCCGATTGCGGTCAACTATGTCGCTAACGAGGCGGCGGCTTCCGACACCGTTGCAGCCATCGAAGCGGCGGGCGGCACCGCCATCTCGGTCCAGGGCGACGTCGGCGACGAAGGTTCCGTGGCGGCGCTCATCGAGCAGATTGCCGACCAACTCGGCCCGGTCGAAATTCTGGTCAACAATGCCGGGATCACCCGCGATGATCTTCTGATGCGGATGAAGGCTGATGCTTGGGACGCTGTCATCGAAACAAATCTCAAGTCGGTCTACCTGTGCAGCAAAGCTGTGCTGCGGGGCATGCTCCGGGCAAAGTGGGGGAGAATCATCAACATCTCCTCGGTCGCGGGCGTCTTCGGCAATCCCGGGCAGGCCAATTACTCAGCCGCCAAAGCCGGCGTCATCGGGTTCACGCAGTCGTTGGCGAAGGAGGTTGGGTCGAGGGGGATTACCGTCAACGCGGTCGCTCCTGGATTCATCGAAACGGACATGACCGCGGCCCTTGGTGAGGAAACGGCTAGTGCAGTTATTCAACAGATCACCCTGGGCCGGTTGGGCCGGCCCGAGGAAGTCGCGTCCGTCGTTGGCTATCTTGCCTCCGGGGACGCTTCATATATCACCGGTCAAACCATCGTTGTCGATGGTGGGCTGGCCATCTGAGCAGGAAGGCACCAGGAATGGAAAGATCAGAAATCGAAGCGAAGTTGATCGATCTTCTCGTAGACGAGCTTGGGCTCGAACGTGAGAACATCACCATGGAAGCGAAATTCGAAGAGGATCTCGATGTCGACTCGCTCGGTGTTGTTGAGCTCTTGATGGCGCTCGAGGACAACTTTGATGTCAAGATCCCCGATGAGGAAGCTGAGAAGATCACAACGGTCGGAGAAGCGGCAGATCTGGTCAGCCAGAAACTGAACGCTTGATGATGGACCGTCGTCGCGTGGTGGTGACCGGTCTGGGGACCGTCAATCCGCTTGCCCACGATGTTGCCGGCACCTGGGACGCTCTGCTGAATGGCAGATCGGGAGCCGCGGTGGTGACATTGTTCGACGCGTCGCGTCTCGCGACGCACTTCGCAGCCGAGGTCAAAGAGTTTGATCCGGATGTCTATATGCCGCGCAAAGAGTCACGGCGGATGGATCGCAGCACGCTGCTGATGTGGGCCGCGGCCAGCCAGGCGATGACGGACGCCGGTATCGAGTACGAGGATGGCGATCCCGCAGCGGAGCGGGCCGGTGTTGTCTGTGGTACCGGGATCGGCGGGATCGGCACTACCCAGACGCAGATCGAGACGCTCAACGAGCGTGGTCCCGATCGGATTTCACCCCTGGCGATCCCGATGATCATGGGGAATCAGGCCGCCGGTGCGGTTTCGATAGCGTTTCACCTGGCGGGACCAAGCACATGCACGGTTACCGCTTGCGCCGCATCGGCAAACGCGATCGGCGATGCCGCCGAGATCATCCGGCGCGGTGTCGCCGACGTCATGGTGGCCGGTGGGATGGAGGGCTCGGTTACCGAGTTCGCCATGGGTGGGTTCAACTCGATGAAGGCGCTTAGTACCCGTAACGAAGCACCCGAGGCAGCGAGCAGGCCGTTTGACAAGGACCGTGACGGATTTGTGCTCGGTGAGGGAGCCGGTGCGTTGATCCTCGAAGACTACGAGCACGCTCGAGCGAGGGGTGCTCACATCTACGGCGAGTTTGCCGGCTACGGCATGTCGGCAGATGCCTACCACATCACGTTGCCCCGCCCCGGCGGCCGTGGTGCGTCCCGGGCTATGGAGCAGGCGCTCGCCGATGCCGGAGTGAGTCCCGGCGAGGTGGGCTACATCAACGCCCATGGCACTTCGACCCCCGCCAACGACGTCACAGAGACGCTGGCGATAAAGACGGTCTTCGGTGACCATGCCTATACGATCCCGATCTCATCGACCAAGTCGATGACCGGGCATATGCTCGGTGGCGCGGGTGCGGTCGAGGCGTTGATCTCACTCAAGGTGATCAACGAGGGTGTGATACCCCCGACGATCAACTACACGATTCCCGATCCCGAATGTGACCTCGATTACGTCCCCAACGAGGCACGGAAACAGCAGGTGGAATACGCGCTTTCCAACTCATTCGGCTTTGGTGGACACAACGTGTCGCTGTTGTTCAAGTCAGTCTGATTGATCGCCCTGTTCGTCGGGCTGGGGGCGATCATCGACGCTGCAGCTGCTGGTGGCTGGCGGCACACCCTGTTGTCTGGAGTCGCGGTACTCGTCGAACGAGCGTGCCACCAGGCCCACGACCAGGCCGATGCCGACCAGTGCTCCGATACCGGTTGTCACCCCCGCGGTGGTCTCGAATGCCGGACAGCCTGCCGGCTCACAGACGACGCCGACCACAGTTGCCCCAACGTAAGCACCGATACCGGCACCGACTCCGACCGGGGCAGCCACGATTGTCCGCACCCCGAGCACCACGATCATCACGGCGATGGCAAGCCCGAACACGGCTCCGATAGCGAGCCAGGTTGCGGAGCGGCTGATCAGCCAGCCGGCCGCGCCGCCGAGGATGGTTGCGGCGATGATGGGCAGCCAGTTCCATTTTGATGGTGGTGGGATATCAGTCACGGGCGACGTTTCCTCGGGGAAGGTAGCTCAGGAGCAGGGTCTACTGCGATCCTTGCCCGAGCAGTCCAGGCAAGGTAGGCGAGGGCGGCACCGGCTGCAAGGAGCAGCATGGCACCACCGATTGGGCTGGAGACGGCGGCGAGGATCACCAACAGCGGAAACCCGAAGCGCAGACCCAGGAGGGCCCAGGTTCCGCCACGTAGATATCCCCAGCTCAGCAGGATGCCGATGGCGCCGAGAGCCCCGTGGGCGGGTTCGAGACCGGAAGGGGCCGCCAGTCCGACGAGGGGCACGACGGCAAAGGATCCGATGGCCAGCAGGATCGGCTCGATCCCGGGTGCGCCGACAGCAGGTCGTTCTCGCAGCCAGCCTTTCAGCCATGGACCGAAGAGACCGGTGAGTGCCAATCCACTCAACGCAATGGCCGCAACGAGCCACCCTTCGAGATCGGCAACCACGGCGATGGCCATTTCGGCGATCAGTAGGCCGATGGCGAAGAAGCGGGTCCATCTGCCCCGGCCGAGCAGGAGCGAGGTCATCGCGGCGATACTGAACACGAGTGTCCCGATGGCGATTGCCATCGCCGAGTCTTCTGCCCAAGGCGAAGGAGCGACGATGAGGTGAATTGTCCAGGCAAGCCCGGCAGCCATAACGAGGACGGCGACAACGAACGGCATACGAACCACGGTCCTCAAACCTCCAGATCGAATTGCGTTGACGTGCTACTGCGTCGGACGGGTGTCGATCGAGCCGGGAATCCGGTTGTTGCCGAGATACGAGTAGTACCGGTATATGCCCGGCGGGAACTCGCTGAAGTCGACCTGAAACGTGTCACCCTGAAGGAGCGGTGGGCTCGACTCGAAATCCCCCTCGCGAGCTTCGATGACATACTCACGATCTCCGGTGTCCTCCTGGCGCCATTCGACAATCCATGCCTCATCGAGATCGACCTTCAGATTCGAGGGGCTGAATCGACCGTCCTTGATCGTGATGAAGGTGATGCCTTCGGGCGGCGGTTCCGTGGTTGTCGTGACCACCGGCTTTCGGTCTGCCGCCAGGGCACTTTCCGAAGGGCCGCTGGCACAAGCACCCAGTATCAGGGCAAGGATGACGGTCACAAAGACCCAGCGAAGTCGCACGATTCTCCTCGAAGTGTCGGGCGGCGCATTGTAACGCGGCAGCAGGGATGAGTGATCGGATCGTCAATCTGGTGGTGCCCATTGCCGGGCAGTGGTCCATCTCGTGTTGTCGCGTACGAGCGTTGTCACCGAGCAATGTGCTGGCTTGTCCCGGTGGTAGATGTCCGGCGTGACGCCGGTCAGTTTCAAGTATGCGGCGTGTAGCGGGTCCTCATGTGACACGAACGCGCTGTCCCCTTCACCGTCTTCGATCCAGCCGGCTATTGCTGCGGCGAGACGGTCTGCAAGTTGTTCGAGTGACTCGGGGGAGAATGGAAGTTCGTCGGGGTGAGACAGGTAGGCCTCCAGCTCACCGGGAAACACCGATGGGAGTCGCCCCCATGTTGCGCCGCGCCAGTGCACCGCGAGAAGCCATTCAGTGAGGCCAGGATCGGTGACCATTTCCGCCCCGGTAGCCGCCCCGATGAGATTGGCGGTCTCGACGGCACGGTCGAGGGGTGATGAGACGATTCGGCGCAGCGAGTGGGCTGAGAGGTATCGACCAGCTGCGGACGCCTGGTTGCGACCCTTCTCAGATAACCGGAACCCGGGGATGTCGGCGTAGACAAAGTCACCCGGATTCTCGACCTGGCCGTGACGGACGAGATGAATCTGCATCGGGCGAGTATCCCACGTGCCGGTAGCCGGGGTACCGTGTGATTCATGCAGGGCATTGCGGAGCGGTTTCTTCACGTCGACATGGATGCCTTCTTTGTGGAGGTCGAGCGACGCCGTGACCCGAGCCTCATCGGCAAGCCGGTTGTTGTGGGCGGCCTCGGTAGGAGGGGAGTGGTTGCTTCGGCCTCCTACGAGGCGCGAGCACGAGGAGTGCACTCTGCCATGCCGATCGGTCAGGCCAGACGTCTGTGCCCGCACGCCGTCTTTGTGCCACCGTCACATGGCGTCTACGGCGAGACATCGGCTCAGGTATTCGATGTGTTTCACAGGTTCACCCCGCTTGTTGAGGGCCTGTCGGTGGACGAAGCATTCCTGGATATCGCCGGGCTGCGACTGCACTACGAATCACCGACTGCAGTCGCAGACGATCTGCGCAAGACCCTCAAAGACACGCTCGGTTTGCCTGCATCTGTTGGTATCTCGGCGGTGAAGTTCATCTCGAAGCTGGCATCGGAGGACGCCAAGCCCGACGGCATGTTCCTGGTGGCTGCTGGAGACGAACTGGCCTACCTACATCCGATGCCGGTAAGAAGGCTGTGGGGTGTCGGCGCTGCTACGCATGCGACGCTGGAAGCACTCGGTATCGACACGGTCGGTGACCTGGCAGCGGTTGCGGAAGGCGCACTCGCCAAGCGTGTCGGGCCCAGCATGGCGGCCCATCTGGAGCGTCTTGCCAGGGCGGACGATCCTCGCGGTGTCGAGCCGGACGGGAGGACAAAGTCGGTGTCGGTCGAGGAGACGTACGACGTGGACCTCATCGATGAGGCGGACATCAACAACGCCTTGCTGCGCCTCTGCGACCGGCTTGCCTCCCGGCTCCACCGCTCCGGCTACGCCGGTCAGATTGTGACGCTCAAGATTCGATTCGCCGATTTCACGACGTTTACCCGTTCTGAGACGGTCCGTGAGGAGATGGCAGCGACCACAGCGATTTGGGATGAGGCGCGCAGGCTGTTGGGCAGGGTCGATGCGTCGGAGAGGGGGGTGAGGCTACTCGGCATCGGTGTTTCTGGCTTGGTCACGTCGTCGGCCCCTCGTCAGCTTGCGCTCAATGATCGAACCCGAGACACCGCTGCGAATGTGGTTGAGGAGGTTCGGGATAGGTTCGGCGACGATGCGGTCGTTCGTGCGTCATTGATTGGTCAAAATCGCAACAAACCTCGCGATGAATAGGCCTCCACACTTGTATACTCGATATCAGAAATCGGAGACGATCTAGATGCCGCTCAACGAAGACGAACAGCGTATTCTCGAGGAAATCGAGCGCCAGTTCTATGAGGAAGATCCTGATCTGGCGCACTCAGTCGCCAGCGCTTCACTGCGCTCCCGACTCCGTCCTCATCGACGATTGGCGGTGGTCGGGTTCATAATCGGTCTCGTCGTGATGGTCGTGTCTCTCAAGATTGTCTGGGTGGCAACCTTCGGTTTCATCCTCATGCTCGCATCTGCCGGCTGGCTGACGATGTCGTTCCGTCGGGGCTCAAACGGGGGTTCTGATGCCATCGGAAAGTGGCTTGAACGAGCTCGACAGAGGTGGTCGCGGAACGGCTAGAGTGACTCTCCCCTTGTGCGGGGGAAGGGCATCGGCAAGAACAACACTACGCGCGGACTGATTGGTCCTCAGGAGCCAGTGGACCACAGGTGTGGGAGGAGATAGGTGGATTCGTTTACTGCTCAGCAGGCATCGGCACTAACGAGGTGTACCCCACACCAACTCAGATATTGGGACAAGGTTGACCTCGTCGTTCCCAGTATCCAGAGCAGTGACGGGCGGCCGGGACGACGGCGTTTGTATTCGTTTCGCGACCTGGTCGCACTCCGGGTAGTCAAGAGTCTGCTCGACAACGGGATGTCCGTTCAGCGGGTGCGTCGTGCCTGGGACTATCTCCGTCGCACTGCGTCGATGGATGAGCACCTTGCTTCCGTCAGGCTCGTCACCGATGGGCAGACCATCTTTCGCATAGCTCAGGACGAAAGCGAACTGCTCGACGCTCTGCGAGATGGCCAGCTGGCATTCTTTGTCGCGATCAACGAGATCACCAAGAGTGTTGAAGAGGACGTCACGAAATTCGAGCTCGATCGTGAGCATTTCCTCGATATGCTCCGCCGGGTGGAGGACGATGTGAAATCCGAGCTGGAAGCCGTCGAGAGCTAACTCACCGACCCTTGTCGTTCAACCCTGATCCGTTCGAACCGTTGCGCCTATTCCATTTCAGGTTGCCTATGGCTCGCCGCGCCCGGGAAGGGATAATGCTGGCGGGTCGGTAGGCGGCGACGATGCGCTGCGGCATGCTGTGCCGTGTGGCAAGCCTCGCCATGGTCGCATCCAGCGAGCTTGTGGCGGTAGCGATCTGACCCGACATCACCGGCTGGTCCGGTCCGTAGATCGCTCTTCCGTATACGACGGCGAGTGGCACCATTGCCTGATCGACCGAGTCCGCAATCTGCCGCGGTGTCGACGCCGGCGATGGGGCGTCGCCGAGATCGGTGAGGCGAGCCACGACATCCTCCCAGGCGGCGCTGATGTCGCCGTGCTCGAGACGGCGCATTCGTCTGCGGCGTTGCCACCACTTCACAGTCGGGATCCCACCGATCGCAAGGATGAGAAGGAGGGCGATTGGAACAGCCGTCCTCAACCAACCGGGGATGCTGAACCCACCGGTGCTGTCGGCATCGCCCCCACCTCCGGCGAACAGCGGTACATCTGGTTCTTCACCGAGACGGGGCCGGGGAAGCTGGGCGTTGCCGCCCGGGATGGGTTCCGGGTCCGGGACGTCGAGATATGTGGTCAGGTCGAATCCGAGCTCTGTCTCCGCCTCACCGTATGTTGTGGGATTGATCGCATCGCCGCGCGGGGTGGGGTCGAACCGAACCCACCCCTGCGACGGGATCCAGAGCTCCACCCAGGCGTGGGCATTGCGGTCTCTGACGACGTATACATCCTCCTGTTCGGTTGGCTCACCGGGTGTGAAGCCGAGCACGACCCGTGACGGGACGTCCAGAGTGCGGGCCATGACGGCCATGGCCGTCGCAAAGTTCTCGCAATACCCGACGTGGTAGTTGGGGGATGTGTCATCCAACAGCCAGGCGGCGAGGTCGCTGGCCGCATGGCCGGGGTCGATATCGGTCGAGTAGGCGAACGCCTCGGAGTGGAACCAGGACTCGAGGGCGAGTCCGATTTCATAGTTGGTGCTGAGGTTATCGGTCTGGCGCCGGGCCTCCCGCGCGATACCCGTGTCGAGATCATCGGGGAGATCGAGGTAGACATCGACGTTCGCCGGTTCTTCACGAACCGGTACAACCACCGGGTCGGGAACGTTGTGCTCGGTTGCGGCGAAGGCAAACGCGGGGGAGAGTTCCCCGTCCTCGTCGGTTGCCAAGACGGCAATGTCGGGCGTCGGGATCGATGACTCAACGGTATAGGTCATCCCCTCGTAGGAGAGGTCACCTTCGAGCCGAAGTGATCCGTCGGCCTGTCGTACCCGCATGGTGTCGAGGATGTTGGCATCACTCGAAAAGGCGACCGGTACGTATGAAGCCGGGAGCCAATCCATCCGCAGTCGTTCGATCTGGATGGTGGTGGTCACCTCGTTGACCGGGCCTGTAAAAGCGTTGGCGCTGTCCTCCCACGGGCGTGTTGCTAGATCGACGACCGTCGGCTTGTCGGCAAAGAACTGCCCGCCGTTGTACGTCTCCATCGTCACCAGTCGGAAGTAGACCTGATCACCGGGAACATCTCCCGTGATCTGGGCAAGGAAAACCGGTGTGCTCGACTGCGAAACCAGGGATTGCTTGATTCCGACGAACGGGTTGTAGGCGACACCACCGTAAAAATCGGAAGTCAAGCCGGTGGCGCTTCGCCAGGGAAGCACACCATCGAAAGGAACCAGGCCACTCATGTAGCCGGTGAAGAGGACGCTGGCCAACAATGTAACGCTGAGTAGGCCCGCGGCCGATGGGGCTAGCTTGCCCGCCATGGCGGGCCGGAGAGTCTTCCCCGACATCCTGCCTGCGGATTGGTCACGTTCATCGATGGTCACTGCGACGATGGATGCCGCCACGATGGCGAGAAAGGCGGCGATTCGTATCCACCCCGTCCGATTGCGGTCCATGGTGGCAAATTGGAGAGCAAGCACCAGAGGCGGGATCAACGCGAACGTAGGGATGGCCGCGCATAAGACCCCAAGAGAGCATCACGCCTGTGAGCCAGAAGACAACGGCCAGAACGATCACGATCCCCGTGATCGGCTGCACCGGCTCGATACCCGTGCGGATCAGGCTGAAGGCTCTGGTGAGTTGAGAGGAGATGGCAGAGATCGTCTCACCCGTCGGTAGAAAACCGCGCGTGGTCTCGGGAGCGGAGATCCGACCAATGGCGACGGCAAGCGCTGCGAGATTGAGCACGACCACGATGACGGGATGCGCCCGGTAGGTGAGCGCCGTCCAGGTGATCGTCGCTCCCAGGATCAGCGCCGCCGCCACAATGTATTGCCAGGCCGTGCCTTCCGGTGTGGGGCGAAGCAGAGCCGCCAGGCCGGCGAAGGCGAAGATGATCGCAAAGATTCCTGCTAGCCAGCTGAAGCGGTAGACCACGTTTTCTCCATTGCATCTCGCCAGGCCGGCGCCCACTTGGAAGCCGGGCCAGACGTAACGGCAACTGCCCCTGCGCGCTGGACCTGCAGCAGTGCCTCATTCTCTCTTTCGGATACGGTCATCACGATCGTCTTGTGATAGTCCCTGCCCAGGGTCTTGAAGACGGAGATCCCGCCGGCGTCGAGCACACCGGTCACCATCACCAGCGCTCCGCCCGCCATGCCCTCACGACGCAATCTGCTCATCATCGATGCGAAGTCGAGTTCCGGGTTGGGCTGGATGGTTGCGAGTGCTTCCATCGCCAGGTCGTACACGTGGCTGTTCGAGATCGTGGTACTGCGAGCCTGGCCGTTCCACACCGTCGGGCTGAACCCGTGGCGGTAGAGGTGGCGAACCACCGAGGCGGCACCGCTGACGGCGTGCTCGAACGCCTCAGGGGTGGGGTACGACACGGAGCGGATGTCGAGCAGCACCAGCGCTCGCGATTGCCATGGCATTTCGAGTTGCTTGATCATCAGCTCGTCGCGGTGCGCCGATGCCGGCCAATGGACCCTACGTAGATCATCACCTCGCTGGTATTCGCGCAATGTGAAGAAGTCGTCGCCGCCACTGTGGGAGAAGTTGGCTCGGGCCGAGTTGACATTCGGGTCCTGGCCTCTGACCACCGGAAGACCGCTGAGGTTCTCGACCTGGGGGTATACGACGAGCCGGTCGGCGCGGCGACCCGAGCTGACGGACTCAGCGAGAGCCATCGAGTCTCGGACCCGTAAGACGGCAGGCCCCACCTTGTACACCCCGCGGGGCTTGCAGAGGACCTCGTACCGAGCGGTCATCGGCTCGCTCTCGTCGACACGTTCCGCCACGAATGATGCCGTACCCAGGCTGTGAACGACGTCTTCGACTATGGCCGCATAGAGGCGGCGGCTCGAGACCAGCGACAGCTCGACGATGGCTCGCTCCCCGTCGTGGACCTGGAGCGGGGCGATACGCCTGGTCAGCCGGGCCCTTGGTGCACTGCTGCGGACATAAAGGACACCCACGCCTACGGAGCCGAGCAAGAAGATGGCAGCGGCAAGCAGAAGACGCTCGCCGAAGCCAATCCACAGCACTCCCAATGCAAAAGCTGCACCGAGAGCCGCCCAGCCGCGTAGCGTTGGCATCAGACAGCGGTACGTGCGCCGGGGACGCCGACCCTGGTGCTGATCGAGTCGATGATGCTCTGGACACCTGCACCCCGCATCTGGGCCTCCGGCTGGAGGATGAGGCGATGGTTGAGCACCGGATGCAACATATCCTTGACATCGTCGGGGGTGACGTAGTCGCGACCCAGGGTGGCTGCGCTGGTGCGGGCGGCACGCTGCATGTACAGGGTGGCTCGCGGCGACGCCCCAAGCAGGAGGTCGGGCTCGTTTCTGGTGGCATCGGACAGATCCACTAGATAGCTGCGAATCGCATCGGCGACGTAAATCCCGGAGGCAATGTCGATCATCCGATTGACATCGGCGGCATCGACTACCGGGCCGAGATCGTCGAGTGTCGAGTGCTGGCCGTGGGCTTCGAGCATCTCGAGTTCCTTGTCTCTGGCCGGGTAGCCCATGCTCAACCTCATCATGAAGCGATCGAGTTGGGCTTCGGGGAGGGGATAGGTCCCTTCATGTTCGATCGGGTTCTGCGTAGCGACGACCATGAAGGGAGGTCCGAGTGGCCGGGTGACGGCGTCTACGGTCACCTGTCTCTCTTCCATCGCTTCGAGCAGCGCAGATTGGGTCTTCGGGCTGGCCCGGTTGATCTCATCCCCGAGCACCACGTTGGCGAATACCGGCCCGGGGCGGAACACAAAATGCGCAGACTCCCGATCCCAAACCGAGACACCTGTCACGTCCGATGGCAGGAGATCGGGGGTGAACTGGATTCGCTGGAAGCTGCAGTCGATGGACCTGGCGAGCGAGCGCGGAAGCAGAGTCTTACCGACCCCTGGCACGTCCTCGATCAGTGTATGGCCCTTGGCGAGCAGGCAGATGGTGGCGAGCTCGATAGTTCGGCGCTTCCCCTGGATCACCTCTTCGATGTTGTCAACGATGGCGCCGAAGTTCTTCCCGAACCATTGCAAGTCGTCAGAAGATACCGTCACTTATGCTCCTTCCTCCGGCAGCGGCAGGCCTGAGATTATCAGTGACTGCCGTTATGCGCGTACATAGGCCCCCGTAGCAAGACATTGTTCACAACGCTGCGGGCTGTACGATCGTTCCATGATCACTTCCCAGTTGTTCCTGGCGGTGCTGAAGCGACCGCATTTGTGGGCAGAGAGCCTGCGCACTTTGGTCGCCGTCGCACCGAGGAGATGGTGGCGACGCGCTCCGTACTTGCCTCTACCGGATTCCGGCTACGCCGGGTGGCGGTTGGCGACGGCGCATGGGGATTCCAGCATCCCGCTGCGCCCCGAAGAGCTCGTTCACTATCTCGAGTGGAGGAAACGCCAGCGCCGGCTCTAGCCGACCGAGAGCTCTTCGCCTTTCTCTGCCGGCATCAGCTCGATGACGACATCCGGCATCTCCTCGCTGGTTACCGCCGTCCGGCGCTCGTGGGTGATCGGCAAGCTGAGTATCGTTTCGAAGCGGGCCTGTTTGTCGAGAACATGTCGGACAAGCGCCCGAATCTGGTCGGCGGGGGTCTCTGCAAGTTGCTCCACGTCGGGCACGTGTGCCGAAAGGAGCACAACTCCCGTTGCGCGTAGCGCGGACATGATCACCTCTTGAGTGATCTTGTCGGCGGCGAATGTATCGAGCGAAGGCACCACAACCCCGTCAACCTGGCCGGCGAGGATGATCCCGATGATCGACTGGAGACCCTCCCTTCCTGCCGGGTGACCGGGGGACCCAATGTCCTGGCACGTCGCGATCAGCCGGTGCCCGTTCTCGCTCACCCAGCGACGGATCTTCTCCGTCTGGGCGAACGCGGGATCTCCGGTTGCCGACCCCTCGCGGATGTAGCCAACGACTCGCACTTTCGACCTCTCGGTTTTCGCGTTCTGGTCACAGTCTGGCACCGACACTCAATGTGGTCAACGACCCACGGAGAGCGTTGGCAGTTGAGTAGGGTTCTCGTGCCGATCGTTTTTGGCGATACCACTGGTAGCCTGCCGCTCATGAAAGCGCTGGTGCTGAATGCCTCGTACGAGCCGCTCTCGGTGGTACCGGTGCGGAGGGCGGTTGTTCTCGTGCTGCATAACCGCGCGGATGTGGTGGCATCCAACGGCAAGATCTGGCGCAGCGAGCGAATAGACATGGCATCGCCATCGGTGATCAGGCTCCGCCAATTCGTCAAAGTTCCCTACGCCCGCCGGGTCCCGCTCAACCGGCGGGCTGTCTTTCTACGGGACCTGCACCAGTGCCAGTACTGCAACCGGGCCGCAGAGAACATCGACCACGTGATCCCCAAGGCGCAAGGTGGTACTCACACGTGGGAGAACGTGGTGGCGAGTTGCCGGCGGTGCAACACCAAGAAGGGCGGGCGCACGCCAGAGCAGGCCGGGATGAAGTTGCGTCACAAGCCGCGGGCGCCGCGTCGCCACTCATGGGTGCTGGTAGCGATCGGGTCCGAGCCCGATCCGGCCTGGGAGAAATACCTCGGCTAGGAAGTGGCCTGGTTGCGGATTAGCAGCACCGGGCATTTTGCCATTCGGATTACCTTGGTACCCGTCGATCCCAGCAGACCCTCGAAAAACCCTGCTCCATGAGAGCCGATGACGATGAGATCGACGTCGAGGCTTGTTGCCGTTTCGAGGATCCCCTGGGCGGGTTTGCCTTCAACCAGCATGCTCTCGACCTCGATGCCTTGGGAGCGCATTGCGTCGACCAATGGGGTACAGATCTCTTCCTTCTTGCTGTCCAGGTATTGCTGGATGATGGAGTCATCGCCGGGCCAAGAGCGGGGAGGGTCGATGCGAGGTCGTGCGGTGACAGTCTCGATATCGGTCCTCATCAGCTCCGGTGGCAACTGATCGTTGAAGTGGTTACGCAAGTCTTGAAGCATCACTCGTGGCACCTCAATGACCGTCAGCACTGTTGCAGCCCCCCCGCCCCCAGTCAACGGGCCAACGAACGTGGCGACTGCCTCTGGTTCGAGATGTCCTTCCGTGGCGACCAGTACGTGCATGCTTCTCCCTTGGTGTCTCGGTTCCGAAGGCTAGCGAACATGACGGCTACAGGGCTGCCGAGATTTGTCGCAGACGGGGAACGTCGAGCCCCGCATCATCGGCGTAGCCGATCGCTCGGGCCAGACGTGCGGGAGCGCTTCGCCCCGTCGTCCCGTGGTCGGGGTCGGCGTCGATGGCTTCCACCATCCCCGCAAGGAGCCGTTCGCGATCGAGATCGCGGCCGGTGAGCCATGCCTGCACATCCATGACGTCCCCGGCGACCTCCTCGGCGAGCTGTCGGTGGTTGTACCAGAGGTCGTGGACCGTGCCACCTGAGATCATGCCGCCGACATTCATGGCGATGATGTAGACGTTCTTGCGGACCAGTTCGTACATCAGCTCGTCTTCGTCGGTGACCACGAAGGCGGGGACGTCGATGGTGGCGAGTGCGTCGACCAGCAGGTTGGCTTTGGGACCCGCTACCGGGGTGGGGATGATTGGAGACTCGGGGCGCCCCGGCTTCTTCTCGAACCAGACAACAGCGACCGTGGGGTCGGCTATGTCGTGCGGTTGCCAGCTGCGGGGGAGCAGCTCGTTCTGGACGAGGCCGGCGGTGCGTCGCCATGCACTGGGGAGATTCGCCAGGCTGCTGTCGAGGTCTGCCTCACCGACGGTGACGAGAGCAAGCAGCGGCTCGGGGTACTTGCCGGTCACCTCGGTGACGTCGGTATTGCGAAGGACGGGGACCACGATGTTGCCGAGACGCAGGAGGCCCCTGGCGAACGATCCACCCATTTCTCCCATACCGACGATTACTGCTGGATTCTCATAGTTCATGCGGGCACGGTAGCGGACGGGAACCCGCCGGAGGGGTGGTGTCGTCGCGATCAGCGGGTGAGCCTGCTCGCTGCGATGGTCGCCTCCGCATCGGTGGTGTGGCACCGATCCACTTGCTCGAAATCGAGTGCGCCGTTGAACGAGAGCACGATCCCGTTTGCGTCGGCCAGGTTCAAGTCAACCTGGTGCTCCCCGGGCTCTATCGCATTCCAGGTGGTAAACCTGATGTAGTCGGCCCGGATGTAGATATCGGCGTCGCCAAGCAAGCTCTCGCCGATAGCTGCGAGGTCGCCGAAGCTGTAGCAGTCCTCGTCGACGCAGACATCGAACGAGTACGTGCCGGCGGCGAGAGTTTCGGTGAGCTCGATGGCTATGCCGGACGGAGCGCGATCATCGCCGCAGCCACAACCGGTGAGGATGGCCGTGCTCAGCAGCACGACGGCGAGGAGGATCCGTCCCATCGGAGGGATGGTAGATCAGAGACCTGCGGCGCGCCGTGGCGCGACTCCTACTCGCCGGAGGCTGGTGATGGCTCGAGGATCACGACGGCGGTCTCACGCGAGCGGCGCGCTGCGAATGCATCCAGGTTCTTGTCGATCTCTCGCCACCGGTCCCAGAGTCGTGATCGCTCGTCTCCGCTTGCCGCTCGCCCCCGGACCGTGCGGCGGTCCCCGGCGAGATCGATGACAGCCTCGGGATGTGCCTGGAGGTTGAGCCACCATGCAGGCTCGGGGTCGGCCCAGCCGTTCATCGCCATGGTGACCAGATTCGGACCATCCTCGAAGTAGCCGAGCATGACGCTCCGCTCCTGGCCCGTGCGACGCCCCGTCGTTGTCAGGCGCATCGTGCCCCACCGTTTGGCCTTGGGGCGCCACAGTCCGACGCGGCCACCGGTGACGCGGTACAAGCCGCGGTGGGTATACCAGGCACCGCGAACGAACCACCGCGGCGGAACCCAGGCTCGCTTGTCCGTCTTGTCTGTCATTGATCGCTCCTTAAGACGCGCGATCAAGATTACCCGGGGGACTGGCCGAAGGACTCTATCGACGCGGTGACGGTGGTGATTGACTGGCGATATGAAGATCCTGGCATGCGCGTTCGCCGTGTTGTTGCTGGTCGCAGCGTGTAGTGAGTCGGACCCCTTTCGCTCCGAGACTGCCACCGCCATCGGCGATGAACTGGCCGGTCGGTTGGCTACACCCCTGGCGCAAGTCGCCGACGAGGCAACCGACATTGACACCGATCTCGTGACTAGCGCCGTCGAGCCTGCGCTCGACGACATCACCTTGCCGCCGGGGGTGTTCCGAATCGTCTCCGGGACGCACGTACAGTCGTTACGGGGTGACGGTTACGCGGACGTCTCGCTGGCGATTGTGGTAGTGCCCACCGATACCAGGTCGATGTTCTGCATGGTGTTTGCTCTGTCCAGCGCCGGCGAACTCGTGGCAGAACCGGCTCCGGGCGACCCGGTTGAGCGATGTGACGATACCGAAACCGTCGGACTCATCCAGCCCTAGGCCCGAGGTCGCAGCGGGATGCTTGGCCGCGTGATCCTCAGCCGCCCGGAACCGCTGTAGAACGCTACCCAGAGCATGATGCGGAGTGTCAACATAGCCGGGGCTATGAAACCCACGCCTTTGGCGAACCGCCTCATCAACCGGTGTTCGCGGGTAGCCGGGGATCCGGGAACTCATGCTCATTCATACGGATACTCGTCAACCCCGGTATGGGTCGATGCACCCCCGTCCTTCGCCGGTGCCAGGCTGACCGCTAGCGTTGCCACCGGCCAAGAAATAGGAGAGATGAGTGATCATGCGAACCTGGCGAGGATGGACTCGTCCTGAGGACACCGACGCATACGCCGAGTACATCCTCCAGACCGGCATCGTCGAGTACAAGGCAACTCCAGGGAACCAGGGTGCCTACATCGTGAGCCGACCAGACGGCGACCGTACTGAGTTCCTGACCGTCAGCCTATGGGACAGTCGCAAATCTATCGTCGCCTTTGCTGGCGACGACATCGACCGTGCTGTCTTCTATCCCGAGGACGACCGATACCTCATCGATCGAGAGGTCACGGTCAAACACTTCACCATCCATTGATCCATGCGCCTTGAAGCGGCAATCGGACATCGGCGACGTCTGCTCACCCACAGCACCCGTGTCCAATCCTTATCGGCGATCAGGTTCCCAGTTGAGGTTGCTGCGTAGAGAAGCTGTTTCTCGGATCGCCGTTCGGAGGCATCTGCGGTCAGATTCCGTCGAGAAGAAGGACGAAAGCAAGCTCGAGGGTGTTCGTAGTCCATACCCAGTCGATGCCAGACATCATGCACGCGACAGCGATGATCGCCTCGGTTGGCGTCAGGTCGGCGGCGAGCTGCATATCCAGCTTGGATCGCTTCGAGTACTCCACGATCACTCGACCGTCGAGTGAGGTGATCCTGTGACGAGTAAAGCCGGTTCGACGCCATCGCCATTCGACGTTGTCGCTCCGGACGCGCAGGATTCGGCTCGGGTACCAAAGGGAGATGCCTCGGCGGGTGACCACCACGCTAGGCAGGCCAGTTCCGGACAGCCTCGCCCTGCGTTGCATCCGCGGGAAACGCTTCCGCCAATCGATGTCATAGAGGCTCGCGTGGGACGCAACCCATCGTGGCTCTTCGGGTGACGCCGATATGCGGATAGGCCCAGTTGCTGTTTCGATCAGCTCCGGCCATACCGGTCCCAGCTTGCGCCGACGACCACCGGCGTTGTCGGGTGCATTCTCAGAACTGTTGTCGGACACGCCCGTGAGAATACCTTCGGTAGTCGTCGGGCCTGGATCGGCCAGCGATATCCGCACACCCTCAGCACCCCTGTTCAATCCTTATCGCGATCAGGTTCACAGTTGAGGTTGCCGCCCACCCGCACCGGACCAATCGGGATTGGCGGGTTGAGGGCGGCTGGAATGGATGACGGACCCCGTACGGTCCATGCGTTCACGGTCTGGCAGGTGACCGTCGCCTCTGCGGGGGGTTGCCCCCGCCCTCGATGCTAGGTTCCCGGCGAGGAAAGGACTTCATGGCCAATACCCAGAGACCCGCACCTGTTCGCGCTCTCGATTGGTCCGCCGCCGACGCACGAGCATTCGGCAACCATGCTCTTGACATCTGGACCGAGCTACTTGACCGGCTCCATGATGACCTCCCGGTGGTTCGGGATCGATCCGCCGCGGAAGTACACCAAGCGACGGCGGTGGAGATTCCCGCAGCTCCGATGCCCATCGATAGCCTTGTCTCGCATCTTCGTGAGGTCGTTTTCGACGAGTCTATGTATCCGGGTCATCCGGGGTTCCTCGCCTATATATCTGGGACCGGCACGGTGCCCGGGGCAGCCGCCGACCTGATCGCAGCGGGATTGAACCAGAACGCGGGGAGGGTGGCGTCTGTCTCCCGCGGCTACTGAGATCGAGCAGCACCTCATGAGGTGGTTCGCTCGACGTTTCGGCATGCCGGAAGGGTCCATGGGGTATGTCGTGTCTGGTGGCGCGATGACGAATCTCATCGGGCTCACCTTGGCACGTACCAGACACGCTGGATGGGATGTCCGGGAAGAGGGCATGAGGGGCGGACCACAACTCACGGTCTATGCATCTACCGAGGTGCATGACACAGTCGACCGGGCGGCGCAGATGCTCGGCATAGGAGCGGCCGGTGTTCGTCATGTCGAGACCGATGACCGACTCCGAATGGATATCAGCGATCTCCGAGCTGCGATCGACGCCGACCTTGCTGCCGGACATCGGCCTATCGCCGTGGTGGGGGCGGCCGGAACGACCGGCACGGGAGCCATCGACCCCCTTTCCGATATTGCCGATGTGTGCTCCGAGTATGGGCTCTGGTTCCACGTCGATGCTGCCTACGGCGGTGGTGCGGCACTCACTGACTCGCTCAAGCACCTTTTCGAAGGGATCGACCGCGCCGACTCGCTGGGCTTTGACCCCCACAAGTGGCTCTACACCCCCCATGCGGGGGCATGTGTTTTGGTGCGCGATCCCGACGTTCTCGTCGAGGCGTTCGCGGTAGACGCTTCGTACATCGTCACTGACAACGATCAGACAGGATGGGGTATCGACGTCTACGAACTCAGCCCTCAGTTCTCGCGGCCCTTCGCTGCGCTGAAGATCTGGGTTTCGCTTCTCGCACACGGATGGGACGCATACCAGGAGCGGATTGCGCACGACGTAGACCTTGCGCATTACCTCCACCGTGTAGTGATGGAGCACCCGGAGCTCGAGGCCATGGGCGATCCCGGTCTGTCGATCACCTGCTTCCGCTTTGTGCCGGAGGATCTGCCGGGTCACATCGACACAGCCGGGTACCTGGATCTGCTGAATGAGCGATTGATGTTCAGCCTTCAACTAGGTGGCAAGGTGTTTCCGTCGAATGCGATCATCAACGGGCGGTTCGCGCTGCGCTCGTGCATCGTGAACTTCAGGACCGAGGCAGATACGATGGATGAGCTCGCGTCCGAGACCGTGCGTCTTGGCCGCATCCTCGATGCTGAACTCCGGCCAGCCCACCTTCGCTGACTGAACCATCCCGATCGTAGATAACGCACATCGAGGAGCGGTCAGGTCCGCACAGCCTCAGAGCCGCTGACCTTCCCGTGGTTTGGTTCGAGCCTCTGGTTCTTGTCACTGCCCTTTGATACAATCGAACGTATGTTCGATGGATCGTATCACGATATGCCCTCTGATTTGGGGGAGATTCCGGCCGGTGCCGAGTTGGCATCGGTGCTGGAGGCATTGGACTACGACCGGCTGTCTCCGTTCGATCTGGTGCGGGTGCTCCAGGCACAGCAACGGCTTGTGGCGCACTACCAGGCAGCTTCGTATTGGTCGATGGATCGTCTGGTCACCGCCTATCAGAACCCGGACGATCTCGAACACCCGAAGGATCTGGGATGGGCTGTTGAGGGTGCCGCAGCCGAGATTGGTGCCGCTTTGACGTTGACTCGCACCTCGGCTGACTATGAGACGGGGATGGCTGTCGATCTGAACCGTCGAGTGCCGCAGGTCTGGCTTGCCCTGCTCCAGGGTCGTATCGACATGCGCCGGGCACGGGTCCTCGTAGACGAAACCCTGCACGTATCGGAAGCCGTCGCCCGCGCTGCCATCGACACAGTCATCGACGACGCTCCCGGCTTGACTACCGGGCAGCTGAAGGTGCGGCTCCGTAAGCTTTGTATCGATGCCGACCCGGATGCTGCCCGGGAGCGTTATGAGTGGTCGGTTGCCGATCGGCGGTTTGTCATCGAGGCTAACGATTCTGGCACTGCCAACATTCTCAATCTTGATGTCCCGCCGCATGTCGCCAACTCGATAGGGCGGTGGATCCATCGCGAGGCCCTCAAGCTCAAGAACCTTGGCGATTCGAGAACGATGGACCAACTACGGTCTGACATCGGTCTGGATTTGCTGCGTCGTCGCTACAGCGGCAAGAAAGTCACCCGTGCTGATTTTGGGATCCTGGATATGAAGGTGACAGCCGAGAGCCTTTCCGGTCGGTCGGACGAGTCGGCTGAGTTGAACGGGTACGGCCCGATCCGGGCTGATATCGCCCGCCAGGTGGCGGAGCATCAGGAACATGTCGAGCGGCGATGGTCGTTGATCGACCCCGATACCAGGCAACCCATCGACGGTGGTATCACTCGCCGCAAGCCCACCGTGGCGCAGCGGCGTATGGCCGAGACGTTGCATCCGACGTGTCTTCATCCTGGTTGTCGGATGCCTGCTGTCGACTGTGACCTCGACCACCGTATTCCCTACAGCGAGGTTCCGGTCACCTGTAGTTGTGAGCTAGGGCCGATGTGTCGCCATCATCATGTGATCCGGCATAAGTACGGGTGGAGTTATGACCTGATCGATGGTGGCGACTTCCTGTTCACCAGCCCGTTCGGGCATCAATATCGGACAAGCGGTAAACCGGCCGCCCGCGCCCAATCCCCATAGCCACCGCCCCAACTATGGCGCTGGCACCCCTCACCACCAACCGAAACTACGGGCATCAACCAGCCGCCCCTCCGGGTATGCGGCCACTTCGTTGTGCGTCCGTTCTCATTGCCGCCGGCCTGGACGGGTCGGTCACGGCTTTCAACTCTCGGTCCTAGACCTGTCGCTGTGTTTCACCATTACCACTCCGATCCTCGAAATCCGCTGATACTCTCGGATGCGGGCCCCAAGGGGAGGGGAGAGATGGCCGTAGAGAACAGCAAGCTCGAGGATTCCGTCGCGTGGGCAAATGCTCACCCGGCACAGACGATTGTGGGTGGCCTCGCCATCCTCGCACTGCTGGCTGTCCTCATATCGAGCCTCAACGGTCAGGATCCCGACCCGGAAGCATTTGCGATCACCACTTCGACGACTTCGCTACAGGGTGCCGCCACGTCGACGACGGTGGCGGCGGCGGGTGATGAGATGCACCCCGATGTCCCGCAGCTCACCTGTGCCAGGTTGATCACCGACGACGAAGCCGACGCTGCCATCTTCGGCGCCGACGCCAGCGGCCCCCGCGGGATGTTCACGTTCTCCAGCGGGGAGACGTGCACTTTCGATCCAAACGACGACAGCGGAAAGCTCGTCCAAATCGAACCGGGAGACCCGAGCGATCTGGCGGACGGCGCCCGCCTCGGTGGGGTGGTCGGTGAGGCGGTCACCGATGTTGGCGATCAAGCCAACTGGTTCGACGACCCTGATACCGGTGCGGGCGTGCTTGCAGTCGGGGTCGATGCAGATCTGGGTGCCCTCATCTATCGCATCCGTCTGAGCCGGCCGGACCTTGATTCAGCGGCCAGGCTCGAAATTGCCCAGCAACTTGCTCTCGCCGCCCTGCCCCGTTTCCCCGGGGTGACGATCGAGAAGTCGGCGATCGAGCCCACGGTGATCACATTTCCGGACGAGCCGGCCGACCTTCCCGCGTGGGGCCTCGATGACGCCCTGTATGAGGGCATCGCGACGGGGAGATGGTCCCTCGGGGAGGGCCTTGTCGCCGTCCTCGGCTCGATCGCCGATGGGGTACCAGGTGACGTCGCCCCCGATGTAGAGGAGACATCCGGGAGCATGGTGATCGCCGCGGCCCAGAGCTACGTCGCCGGCGGCGGAGAGCATGCGGGCGAGATAGAGGCGAAACTTGACGACCTCCTACCGTCCGCGGAGGAACTCGACCGTCTCGCGCCGCCGGATGCCACGGCGTTTTCCCGCCTGATAGTGGCCTCGGCCTTCTTCGCCGCCCGGCAGGGTGCCGACTGTGGCGACAGCGAAGCCAATCCATGTTACGCAAAGGTGCCACTCGACGAGTACACGGACATCGACTCCGCCAGGTACTCGCTCTACATCGCTTTGCCCAGCAAGTGGACCGAGGCCGAGATAGAGATTGTCAAAGAGGCTCTCCACGATTCGGCCGTCACATATCAGGGTCTCGGCCAGATGCCAGTCACCGAATTGAGGCTTACCCCGGGTGACCGCTTATACGCGAGCTATATCCGGGGCAAAGACTGTCGTGCTTCGGTTGGCGACTTTCTCGTCGGAAAGCATCCGGACGAGATGAAGCAGATTCTTGCCCGGGAGATAGCTTTCTGTTTCATATCTCACGATGCATACTCCCAGCTGTTCGAAAACCCGAATCCGGTGCGGTGGTTGGTTCATGGGCTGGCCAACTACTTGAGCGGCGTCGTCTATCCGGCTACCAACATCGAACATCGGAAGCTCCCGGCCCGGCTTGCCCAGGAGGAGCTATCTACCACGCTTCAGGATCGCAGCTGGACCAACTGGATCCTCTTCGAGCATCTGCACGGTTTCATTGGGCCCGACGGGATCATGGACATGTTGCGTGGCTTCCCTGCGGGCGGCGATCTGGTGTCGGCGCTGGCGACGTCGACCGGGATGCCCGAGTTCTATCACGATCTCGAGCGCGCCCTTTCGGATGCCAACGTCAGCGATGTCGGTCCGGGAACGGTGCCGTATGAGCCGCAAGCGTGGGATCTGCCGCTAACCGGCCCGTCCGAAGTGCCGCTCGATGTACCGCAGTTCGGAGTGCGTCGCTTGCATATCCAGGTGCCGCCAGGGGAGTATGCGTGTGTCGACAGCTTCAGTCAGGGTGCGCTGCGCATGTCGTGGCGGCCCGGTGCGCCGGGGGAACCGGGGTCTTGGTCTGATGAGCTGCCGCAGTCATTCGAGGGAGAGGCAGTGTTCGTCCTCACTTCGGTGGAGCCGGGCGCGTTCTACACCCTCGAGGTCAACGATGTGAGCACCGAACCGGATTGCCAACACGATGAGGAGACGGATGGTGGCAGCCCGTTTGAAGATTGCGATATCTGCGGTCCGTCGACGTATTACTGGGGCGACCTCGTCCTAGAGCCGTAGAGCGCGGTCGCAGTCGAGTAGATCGGCTAGCCAAGGGCCCGGTGGAGGAACGCCGCTAGCTGGGCACGTGTCACCAAGTCATTGGGGCAAAACTCGGGTGGGCTGTCATTGGAGCCGCAACCTCGGGTTATTCCGGCGCTCGCCAACCGATCGATCTGGTGTTCAAAGACCGAGCCGTCGTCGTCAACGAACAGATCACCTCCGCCGTCGTCTGTAAGACCGAGACCCCTGACGAGGAAGGCAGCTATCTCGCCACGGGTTACGAGGCCATCCGGGCAGAAACGATCGTTGGCCGGAGGATTGCATCCCTTGGTGATACCTGTGGCCGACAGCCAGGCGATGTCGGCGGCAAAGACGGAGGTTGCTGTGTCCGTGAACTCGGCTGCGCTGTGGGCCGGGATGAAGGAATCTCCAAGGGCACGATGAAGAAGTGCCGCCAGTTGCCCCCTGGTTGCGGGCTGGTTCGGGCAGAACTGGGAGGCGATGGGCGGGTTACAGCCATGTGTATATCCAAGGTTGTTGAGCCAGACAACGTCGCCGGAGAAGACACTCTCGTCGGAAACATCGAGGAATCCGGATGCCGGGCGTATGGGTCGCCACCACATGTTCAGCGCGTGCGGCATTCCTATGACGTACCGGTGGCTCTGAAGTGTGTCGAGATCGATGAGATCCACGGAGTATGCGCCGAACTCCGGCTCACCGATGTAATGGAAGTTCGCGATGAAGCGACCATCGGGCGACCAGGTGGGAGCGATCGCGTCCAGGGGAGGATCAAACTCGTGGATCAAGCCGCCGGTGCGGTCAACGATGACTAGCGAGCCCGGATTCAACCCCAGAGCGATTTGTTCTCCGCCGGGAGACCAATCGGGCACACGACCATCCTCTGCCATGCAGTCGACAAGTGAAGGATCTAGCGAAAGCAGACAGACACTTTCGCCCACTCGCTCGTCTCTCCATCCCAGCCAAAGGAGGATCTCAGGGCGTGTAGGAGACCACTTGACTGCCCACACAAAATCAGATCCGAGGTCGATCCGGTCGACGAGAGCTCCGTCGCTCGTGACGCGAGTGATGCTCGCTTCATGATCGCTCCCGGTGTGATGGAAGGTGCCTACGGCAATCTCGGTTCCCGATGGCGACCACGAGACCGGGCCGAACTCGTCGTCCTCGTCGGCCAGTCGTAATAGGCTGGCGGTTCCTGTAGCCATTTCGTAGAGCCACAGGCCGTCCTCGTTGGTGTCGGTGTTGCGACGGGTGAATGCAATCTCGGCGCCGTTTGGCGACCACGCCGCCTCATACAGCTCAAACGGCTCGGCGGTCTCGATCGGAAGCCTCGTCGTCGCAAGGGTGTCGAGATCGACGAGGAATAGACCGCTTGTCCCGTCCACATAGCCCTGGATCAGCAGCTCACCATTGGCGCCTGGCATTGACCCGGCCGCAGGGGATTGCGGCAAAACCACGGCAACCGCAGCTACCAGCACCGATATGGCGACGGATGATTCAAGCCTCCATGATCGACGATTTTGGCGTGTCATCAGATTCCTCCCCTCACCGGTGGCAATCATGTCACGGCTGAGTCCATTTGTACACGTCCCAGTTCTCGATCCGAGGACCTCGACTCAGCAGCACTAGGCGATACTGCATGGGCGCAGCTCAATTCGTGCACACGCCGGGTTCCACGTCGAGGTCCAATCCGGCGACCTTTTCCGCCAGCGACGTTGTGATCATCGCGATCCCGGTCCAATTCATGTGGTATTCGTCCGAGTAGTAGACCGCCTGGTTGTCCATCTCGGGGAAACGAAGCAACGCGATGCCGTACTCGTCGGCGACTCCTGCGAGTGTCTCGGTGAACCACGCCTGATCTTCAGACCCATGCGGCAGGGCCTTAGCGAGCTGCTCGGCCATGGTCGGCATCTCGACGACGACGACCTCTATCCCGCGTTCCTCGGCGTCATCGATGACCCCACGCAGCGCTGTCGTTTCCTTGCGCCCAAACGAGAGGTCGAGGAAGGCGCCGTTGCGCAGATTTTCGATTCGCTCGTCGGAAGCCTCGTACGTGCGATCGTCGTTGGACATATAGCGACCCTCCGGGGAGAGGTTGGTGTTGCGCCAGTCACCGATGTCGCCGATATGCCACACCCTGGCCACCACTTTGTCCGGTTCACGCAGTCGGGCCCGGATTCGGAACAACGCAAAGTGCTCTTCGAGCCACGACTCGGCATCGTCCCATATGTTGTCGTCACCGACGGCCTCCAGACGCCCCCGTGAGTTGAGGTACCGGTAGAGCTGGCCGTCGCTGCCGGGCTTGTTGTCGTTGAACTGGCGGATGTCGACGCCGATGACCAGCAGCGACGGGCAATGCTCCCGATACACGGTGTCGAGAAGGAACTGACGCCACACCATCGGCGTCATCGAAGGCAGCCCTGCGTTGTAGCCGTTCTCGAATTGCGGGGACAGCTCACTGAACAAGCCAGGGTCCAGATTCGCCTGCGCCACCGATGAGCCGGTGAACACGACATCGAGCCGTGGTCCCCACTCCGCTATCTGAATGGCCTTGTCCTGGCTGAACTGCGTGTCCCAGGTGAGCGGCTCGGGCACCCGGTCCTCGGCCTTGCGAGCAGCCAACTCAACCCCGGTGATCAGGGTGAGAACGATGAGCGGCACGATGAGTCTTCGCATCAGAACTGGAAGTAGAGGAAGGGAACGGGGGCACTTCCGGAGAACACGATGAACGCGATGGCGGCAGCGCCGTAGGCAAACCCTCGCACCAGCCGCGGCCATGACATGATCGCCTCATGACGTCGTGCCCGGCGTTGAGCCAGATCGATGACGACGGCAACCACGAATGCCGGGATCACGATCCACACCGCTGTGCGTTCAACTGCACCGGGACGCAGGCTGACGATCCCGGACAGATATGACCATGCTTCGCTGAAGGTCGCAGCACGGAAGAACACCCAGGTCAGCGTCACCGCTGCGAAGGTGACTATCACCGCAGGAACATCACGCAGCCGTGGCATGTCCAACTCGGTGCCAGCCGTGCCGCTGCGGAATCGGCGATGGAGCGCAAGAAACGCCCCGTGCAGCGCACCCCAGGCTACGAAGGTCCAGGCGGCACCGTGCCACAAGCCGCCGAGCAGCATGGTGAGCATCAGGTTGCGATACGTCGCCCACTTCGAGCCGCGGTTGCCACCCAGCGGTATGTAGAGGTAGTCACGCAACCACGTCGAAAGTGAGATGTGCCACGTCCTCCAGAAGTGCGTGATGTTGCGGGATAGATACGGCTGGTTGAAATTCACCATGAGGTCGATGCCGAGCAGGCGAGCCGAACCACGGGCGATATGCGAATAGCCGGAGAAGTCCCCGTAGATCTGGAGCGCAAAGCCGACAACGCCGACGACCAGCGTGATCCATCCGGCAGAGGCAGCCCCGGCGAAAGCTCGGTCGACATGGGGAGCGACGGCGTCGGCAATTACAACCTTCTTGAACAAGCCGAGCCCGATCAGATGCAGCGCCGTTGCCAGATCGTCACCCCGGGCGATCCGTCGCGGCACACTGAACTGGGGGAGGAGGTGGCGGGCTCGCTCGATCGGTCCCGCCACGAGCTGTGGAAAGAACGCCACGAAGACCGCAAACGCCAGCGGGTCCTGGCTCGGTTCGATACGGCGCCGGTAGACATCGATCGTGTAGGACATGGTTTGGAACGTGTAGAAGGAGATGCCGACCGGTAGCACCACGTTGAGGGTGGGCCAGTCCGCACCGAGGCCCGCCGACTCGAGCAAGGTCGCCGCCGAGTCGGCGAAGAAGTTGAAGTACTTGAAGACGCCGAGCATCCCGAGGTTGACCACCATCGAGATGAGGAGTAGTCGGCGCCGATCTCGCTGGTCGTCGCGCCGTCCCATCCCACGGCCGACGAAGTAATCGGTGGCGGTCGAGATCCACAGCAGTGACAGGAAGCGCCAGTCCCACGCTCCGTAGAAGACGTAGGAGGCGATCAGCAGTAGTGCGTTCTGGCCCCGCTTGCGCAACAGCGGATATGCACTGACAACCAGGGTCAGGAATATCAGGTATTGAATCGAATTGAACGCCACGCTTCACCCCCCGGCCTCGGCACTCTACCGCGCACTCCCGGTGGGCTCTGGTTCTCCGGATGACCCCAGAACACACCGGTGGTGGGTCGATCGTCCTATTTGTGTCATCTGGGGGTGAATAGGGGGTGAATGGTATTGCAAAGTGGCGCGTAGTGGGATAGGGTGGGTCACCGTGGGAGATGATGCAAGAGTTGGAGACGGATTTCGATGTTTCTAGGGACCTACGAGCACACACTGGACGCAAAAGGTCGTCTAGTTATGCCGCGTAAGTTCCGGGAAGTCCTCACCGACGAGTGCGTTATCACCAAAGGGCAGGAACGCTGCCTCTACGTCTGGCCACCCGAGTCCTGGCAACGGGAGTACGAACGGGTGAGCCACCTTCCCACCACAGACCGTCGGGCCCGCAAGTACAAGCGGTCCTTTTTTGCAGGAGCGGACAACGTATCGCTCGACAAGCAAGGGCGTATCCCGATCCCTGAGAAGCTGCGGAGCTTCGCCGGCATGGTCAAGGACATCACGGTGGTCGGCTCCGGCGATCTCATTGAGATCTGGTCCACCGAGGTGTGGGAGAACGAGGAGGCGGAAGCCGATGAGTACTACTCCGGTATCGAAGAAGTGCTCGGCCTTGGCGAGGATCAGCTATGACCGCCGCCGAACAAACAGCGACAGAAGGTTCTGGCTCATGGTCAGTCCCTCGGATGCCAATCGGGAGGCCCCTTACTCCGCCCGCTTCCACTTTGGCGCCAGCGCTCCGAGGGGCTGACCATGGATCAGAACCCATATCACGTGCCAGTGATGGCGAACGAGGTCGTCGAGATGCTACGACCGATCTCGCCACGTCTCGTTGTGGACGCGACCTACGGAGGAGGGGGGCACACTCGGGCGCTGCTCGACGCGTTCCCCGAGCTGCACGTGGTAGCGATCGACCAGGATCCCGACGCGATAGCACAGGGCCCGGTCGGGGACAGGGTCCGTCTGGTAAGAGCGAATTTCTCATCTCTCGACGAGATAGCGCGAGAGATATGTCAGAAGGGGGGCGCCGGTGACGGTTCCTGCATCGATGGATTCTTATTCGACCTTGGCGTCTCCTCCCATCAGTTTGATGAAGCCGGACGTGGCTTCTCCTATCGGCGTCGCGGACCAATCGACATGCGGATGGACCGCGACGCCGAACCTGGGGCAAACACAATCGTCAACGAGTGGCCGGTGGATGACATCGCTGACATTCTCTGGCGCTACGGCGAGGAGCGCATGGCTCGGCGAATTGCCAGAGCAATCGTCGCAGCCCGCCCCATCTCTGATACACAACAGCTTGCCGACGTGGTCGCAGGAGCGGTCCCAGCTGCGCTCAAGCGTCACAAGCATCCTGCAAAGAAGACCTTCCAGGCCATCAGGATCGCAGTCAACGACGAACTGGGCTCGCTCGAGCTTGGTCTTGAGGCAGCGATCCATTGGGTGCGTCCCGGCGGGAGGGTGTTGGTGATTGCCTATCACTCCCTCGAGGACCGCATAGTCAAGAGACGCTTCGCTGCCGGTGCTACCGGTTGTGTATGTCCCCCCGACTTCCCCGTGTGCACGTGTGGACGGGTGGCTGAGCTTCAGCTGCCCGTCCGCCATCCACTTCGGCCCACCCAGGCCGAGATCGCGGCCAACCCGCGCGCCCGCTCGGCGCTGATGCGAGTGGTGGAGAAGGTGCAACTATGACATTGGCCCAGCCGCGGCGCGCCACCCGTCCCGAATTCGAAGTGATCGATGGGGCTGCTCGCCCGCGCCGGACCAAGATCAGCCATTGGGTGATCTTTGCGATTGCGGTGACCATCGCGTTCTTCGGGCTGATCTACTCACGGATCTCGCTCGACCAATCGGCCTTTGAGATTCAGAGGCTCGATGAAGACATCGTCACCCAACAACAGTTGTACGACCAACTCCGCCTCGAGCTGGCAGAACTCCAGGATCCCGCTGTGGTTGACGGACAGATCGCCGAGCTGGGCATGGTATACCCGTCACAACGAGTGGCCCTTTCCGTCCCCGTAGTCAGCGTCGACGAGCTCGACCCTGACTATCGGTGGGCACAACTCAAGGCGATCCTGAGTGCACAGCCATGATGAAGTCGGGAGCAATCAACCCCACGCTGTGTGGCTCGGAGAAGACCTCGAAACGGCCGAACGCTGGCGGCCTGGGAAGCAACGGGCTCCCAGGTCCGCCCGGGTGCTGACGTGTTGCGCCCGACCTGGCGCATCCGCGACATGCGCGTTGTCATCGTCGGCGTTGCATTCGTCCTGTCCTGGCTAGGGATCGGGTACCGGCTCTTTCAGGTACAGGTGGTTGAGGCTGCTGAGTTCGTCGCCGACGGAGAGAACCAGCGAATCCGTGTCGAAGAGATCCCATCAAAACGTGGCACGATCTTCGATAGCGATGGGGTGGAGCTGGCCGTCACAGTCGATCTACCCACGGTGGTAGCCGACCCGTCCCGTGTTGTTGATCCGGCGGGAACTGCTGCCGTGCTGGCACCGTTGCTAGGAGAGAACGAAGCGGATCTGACAAAACGTCTCGACCAGCCTGAGGCCCGCTTTGCCTATGTGGCCCGTCATCTCGAGCGCCAGGTAGCCGATGACGTCCGTGCCGCCATCGAGGAGAACCAGATCGAGGGCATTTACATCCAGAGCGAGCCATATCGCGTCTACCCGGCGGGCGATCTCGCCTCCCAGCTAGTGGGTTTCGTACAGCAGGACACCCAGGCAGGTCTGGAGGGGCTCGAATCCGAGTACGACGACCTCCTAACCGGCATCCCGGGTACCCAGATACTCGAGCGTGATCCGGACGGTACGCCCATCCCCCTCGGCGAAGTGGAAATCGAACCTCCGGTCGCCGGTTATGACATCCGGACCACCATCGACCGTGAGATCCAGCACATCGCCCAACAGGCGGCCGAGGATGCGATCGAGCAAACGGGTGCCAAGGCCGCAACCATTGTTGTGCTCAACCCGAACAACGGTGAGATCCTGGCGATGGCAACGGCCCCCGGATACAACCCCAACGATCGTTCAACGATCGATGCCGCTGCAGTTCGCAATCGGGCCGTTACCGATGTATACGAGCCAGGTTCAACGCTGAAGGTGATCACGGTGGCCGGCGCTCTCGACCAGGGGATCGTCACGCCGCAGGACACCTGGTGGGTGCCGGCGGAATACAACATCGAGGAGAAGTCATACACGGACGTCGGTCGAACCGAAGGCCGCGACATGAGCGTTGCCGAGATTCTGATCAACTCGTCCAATGTCGGCACCATTCAGATCCAGGAGAAGCTGGGCAACGAGCTTCACTACCGGTACCTCCAGGCATTCGGGCTGGGACAGGTGGCAGGAGATTCGATCCCAGGTGAGGTACCCGGCCTGCTTCATCCCCTCGGCGACTGGATCTCGGCCACTGCAGGCGCATCCACCGCAATTGGCTACCGCGTCGACGTGACCGCGCTGCAGATGGCCGCAGTGTTCGGCACGATTGCCAACGACGGCGTTTGGGTCGAGCCGCACGTAGTGCGTGAACTGATCGATCCCGACGGGTCGATCGACGTGACGGTGCCGAGCCAGCGACCTGTGCTCAGCCAGGACACTGCTGCGCAGATGCGAGAGTTGCTATACGCGGTCGTCGAACAGGGAACGGGCCATAGGGCTGCAGTCGACGGGTATGCCGTCGGGGGCAAGACCGGTACAACAGAGAAGTTCCTCTACGAGGAGGGTGTCTACAGCCCCGATGACCGGATTGCTTCCTTCATCGGCATCGCTCCCATCAACGATCCCCAGATCGTCATAGCCGTCGTCCTGGACTCGCCGCAGGGCGAGATCGATGAAGACGGCAACATGGTCGAGCTGAAGTTCGGGGGAGTCTCGGCAGCTCCGGTGTTTGCCCGGGTAGCTGAGACTGCACTCCAGGCACTCGGGGTGGCGCCTAATGGCAATTGACCCCGGGTCCACCCTCTCCGAAGTCGCAGATGCAATATCCGCTCACGTCGAGGTCACCGGCCAGGGCGGGGATGCGATTGTGTCGGACGTCCACTTCGACAGCAGAGCCGCTACGCCGGGGAGCCTCTACGTGGCCGTTCGCGGCGCTCGTGCCGACGGTCACGACTACATAGCAGCGGCCGTCGGCCAGGGTGCAAGTGCGGTGATCGTCGAAGAGGTTCCGGATTTCGATATCCCGTACATCCTTGTCGATGACAGCCGCGCCGCACTGGGCTGGGCTGCGGCCGAGGTGCACCGACATCCGGCCCGCGAGCTTCGTCTCGTCGGGATCACCGGAACAAACGGGAAGACGACGGTGGCACACATGCTGGCCGCCATGGCCCCGGGCAGCGGGCGTCAGATGGCGGTGGTCGGGTACGGTGAGCAAAGGGCTCGACGATCTGGGTGGCTCCGCGGCGCACGACACCAGAAGCGAGCGATCTGCAACGAATCCTGCGGGTGACTGGTCGACCGTGGCCGGATCTCTGATGTGGCGATCGAGGTGTCTTCACACGCCATCGAACTGGGTCGCATCAACGGCACAGAATTCGACATCGTCGCGTTCACCAATCTCTCTCAGGATCACCTCGACTATCACCACACCATGGAGGAGTACTTTGCGGCCAAGGCAAAGCTCTTCTCCAGAAGGTGGGCGCCACAGGCAGTGATCTGGAGCGACGGTCCGTGGGGCAACCGACTCGCAGGGGAAACGGTGCTGCCGGTGGTCGCAGTAGGTGCGAGCCCTGGAGCCGACGTTCACGTCACCTATGGCCGCGAGGCTCCCGAGCGAACCGACTTCACTCTCGACATCGCCGGGCGGACCGTTGACGTGTCGATTTCTCTTGCGGGACGGTTCAACGTCGCTAATGCAGCCGTTGCCCTTACCTGTGCCCAGTTGCAGGGGTGGGAACTGGATGGGTCGATCGAGCGTCTCGCGGCCATGGAGCCGGTCCCCGGGCGCTACAACACGATTCCCAACGAACATGGGCATCTGGGTTGTCGTCGATTACGCACATACCCCGGACGCAATCGCCGGTGTCATCACCGAGACCAGGGATCTGATTTCGGGGAAAGTCATTGCTCTTGCAGGCGCAGGCGGTGACCGGGACAGGGAAAAGCGCCCGCTGATGGGAAGGGCGCTCACTATTGCGGACACACCGATTGTCACCACCGACAACCCCCGCTCTGAGGATCCCGCCTCCATCCTGGAACAGGTTCTTTCGGGAATCCCCGCAGATATCAACGTCACTGTCGAGCCCGACAGGAGGATGGCTATCAGGTTCGCACTCGAGAGGGCGCAACCTGGCGACGCCGTGCTGATCCTGGGCAAGGGACATGAGACCGGCCAGGAGTTCGCAGATCACACCATTGCGTTTGATGACTCGCTGGTGGCTCGAGAAGAGCTGGCCAGGCTGGGGGCAAGCCAATGAAGTCACGTACCCTGGCGGCGCTCGGCGCCGCGCTCGGCACCGATGTGGTCGACGATCCGGGCGTGACCGTGACTCGGGTCACCACCGACTCCCGTGACGTCCAGCCGGGAGATCTCTTTGTCGCCATATCGGGCGAGGCATTCGATGGCAACAAGTTCGTCGAGAGTGCGGTGGCCTCCGGGGCTACGGCGGTCGTCACATCCCGGATCCGACCTCGAGGGCATTCCCCGGATAGTCACCGGTGACACTCTCACTGCGCTGCGCGACATCGCCGCATTGGCTAGAGCCGATATCAACGTGCCGGTGATTGCGATCACCGGTTCCTCCGGCAAGACGTCGACGAAGGATCTGCTCGCCGGTGCGCTCCAGGGCTCGTGGGCATCCCCACGTTCGTACAACAACGAAGTGGGTGTTCCGTTGACGGTGCTCGGCACTCCGGCGGACGCCCGATACCTGATCGCAGAAGTGGGGTCACGGGGCCGTGGCCACATCGAGTATCTCATGCCCGCAGTCCGACCCGATGTGTCGGTGGTCACCAACCTCGGTGTCGTACATCTAGAGACCTTTGGGACAACCGACGATCTCGCCGACGCCAAGTACGAGTTGGTCGCCGCACTGGGCGAGAGTGGCACCGCAGTGGTCCCCGCCGGAGAACGTCGGCTCCACCGTGGCCACCCCGGCCCCGTAATCAGCTTCGGAACCGAATCTGCTGCGGACGTTCGGGTGTACAACGTCACAGTCGACGAGCACGGACTGCCCACGTTCGAGATCAGCGCAGCCGGAGAATCGGCTCGGGTTCATCTTCGCCTCGCCGGAGCCCACCAGGCACTGAATGCGGCCGCAGCAGTGGGTGCCGGGCTGGCTGTTGGAGTCGGTTTGGACACCCTCGTGACCGGGATTGTCTCTGCCACAGGTTCCCAGTGGCGCATGGAAATCCACCGCGGACGATTCACGGTGGTCAATGATGCCTACAACGCAAATCCCGATTCGGTAGAAGCAGCAATGAGAACAGTGGCAGAAATGCCCGGGCGACACATCGCGATCCTGGGAACGATGGCGGAGCTTGGGCCGCTAGAACAGACCGAACACGAGCGAATCGGTCGGCTCGCCGTCGACCTCGGGTTTGCCAACGTGGTAACCGTCGGCGACGAGCCCGGGATCGCCCTCGGTGCGGGTCCCATCGGCAGGAACGTCGCCGATGCCGACGCTGCCTACGAGGTCGTCGCCAGATTGATCGACGAGGACGCGTCGTCCTTGTCAAGGCGTCCCGCGCTGTCGGGCTCGAGCAACTGGCTCTCCGTCTTGCCGCGGAGGTAGACCGGTGATATCGATTCTCATCGCCGTCGCTAGCGCCTTCATCGTTTCCATCTTTGGCACTCCACTTGCCATCCGGATGCTCCGTGATCGCAACATCGGCCAGTTCATCCAGGAAGAGCTCGAGGGGCACTGCCACAAAAAGGGGGTCCCGACGATGGGTGGCGTGGTGATCATCCTCTCCGTCGTCGTCGGATACGCCGGCGCCCATCTCCGCATATGGGAATTCGGAGAAGTCGGTCTCAACCTGAGAATCGTCGGCCTGGCCGGTCAGGGACTGCTCGCTCTGATGGCATTCATTGGCATGGGCCTGATCGGCTTTCTGGACGACTTCGTCAAAGTACGCCAGTAAACAGAACATGGGGCTCTCCAAGCGATGGAAGTTCCTCGGCCAGCTGGTAGTGGCGATCCTGTTCGCCTGGGGCGCAGTCGCGCTCGATACCAGCACCGAGTTGTCATTCGTTCGGGGTCTCGGGCATCGACCTGGGCCATGGCTATACGGTTTGCTCGTCCTGTTCCTGCTCACCGCGCGGCCAACGCGGTAAACTTCACCGACGGTCTGGACGGTCTCGTTGCCGGGAGCGGCGGCCTCGTTTTCGGCGCATTCGTGCTGATCGCGTTCTGGCAGTCCCGCAACCCCGGCGTTCTACCAGGTCGACGGTGCCGTCGATCTTGCCGTGCTCTCCGGCGCCGTCGTCGGTGCTGTGCTCGGGTTTCTCTGGTGGAACGCCGCCCCGGCCCAATCATTCATGGGGGATACGGATCTCAGGCGATAGGCGGTGCCCTTGCCGCCATGGCCCTGCTAACCAATACTCAGCTGTTGCTGATCCTGATCGGTGGGCTCTACATGATGACGACGGTCTCGGTCGATCCTCCAGGTCTTCACGTTCCGTGTGTGGGGAAAGCGAATCTTCAGGATGGCGCCGATCCACCATCACTTCGAGCTGAAGGGCTGGCCGGAGACAACGATCATCATCCGTTTCTGGATCCTCGCAGGGCTCGGCGTCGCGGTCGGTGTTGGCGCCTTCTACGCCGACTTCGTCGTTCAGACCATCGGGGTGTGCTCCCATGAGGGTCCTTGTGCTCGGAGCCGCCGTAAGCGGGATCGCCGCAGCACGCCTCGCCGCGTCGCGGGGAGACGACGTGATGATCTACGACCGCCGTCATGTCACCAGCGACGAGATCACCATCCGGTGTGGTGATTGGAGCCCCCGGTTTCTCGACAAGATCGATCTCGTAGTTACCAGCCCCGGGTTCCCCGAGCACGTGGGGGCGATCCCCGACGTCCTCACACTGGGCATACCACTTGTCAGCGAGATGGAGTATGCCGTCTCCGTCATGGATCTTCCCTATGCCGCCGTAACCGGTACCAACGGGAAGACCACCGTGACCTCGGCCGCTGCTGAGATGCTCCGGGCTTCCGGTAGGGACGCAACGGCAGCGGGGAACATCGGCAACGCCCTCTCGAACTGTGGCTCTCGACCCGCCGGAGATGCTGGTCATCGAGGCATCGAGCTTCCAACTGCGGTTCATCGACGACTTCCATCCTGCGGCCGCCACGATTCTCAACATCGCACCCGACCACCTCGACTGGCATCACGACATGGGCGAGTACGTCGCCGCCAAGCAGCGGATCTTCGAGAACCAGACCGCCGATGACATCCTCGTGTTCGACGTCGATGACGCAGGAGCGTCGCGGGCGGTCGAGTTGGCTCCGGCGCGGCTGATCCCGGTGAGTGGGAGGGCAGCTGCCAGACGGTGGCAGCGGCGCCCAGGGCAACGAGCTGATGATCGCCGGCGAGCGATACCCGCGACCCGACCTGGACCGTGCATTCACAATGGACCTGGTGGCGGCGGGCGAGCTAGCCGCGCATCTAGGTGCAACGTCCCACGGAATCGGCAACATCATTGCTTCGTTCCGACCCGGCGAGCACCGTCGCACTGTCGTAGGCACGTGGGATGGAGTCACCTGGGTGAACGATTCCAAGGCCACCAATCCGCACGCTGCCATCGCCTCGGTGGAGGCGTTCCGGTCTGTTGTACTCATCGCCGGGGGTCGTAACAAGGGTCTCGACCTTGCGCCGATTGTCGCCGTCCCCGGAATCCGCCAGGTCATCGGGATGGGGGAGGCGGCGGCTGAGCTCGCTGCGGCGACCCATCCGGACCGGTTCGTGACCGCCGCTGACCTCACCGAAGCAATTGGCATCGCCGACGAGATTGCCAGGCCCGGTGACACAGTGCTGCTGGCGCCGGGTTGCGCCAGCTTCGACATGTTCGAGTCATATGCGGCCCGAGGGAGAGAATTCAGCCGTCTGGTTCTGGCAAAGAAGGGGGAGGGGAATGGCAACTAGGGTCACGCCGATCACCCAGGCACGATCATTTGCGTCCAGAAGAGAAGGGCGCGGCGGCAGGCTCTCGGTGCTTCTGCTCCTGCCGGTGATGGTGTTGCTGATAATCGGACTGGGTGCCCTGCTGTCCGCTTCCTCGGTGCTCGCCATTCGGGAGGGATGGAGCAATCTCTACTACTTCAAGCGCCAGGCGGCGTTTGCCGGGGTCGGGCTGGTGGCGCTCGTGGTTGGTGCCCGTATCCCGTACCGGTTCTATCAGAAGGCGGCACTCGTACTGTTCGGGCTCGCCATAGCCGGTCTCGTCGCCACGCTGTTCATCGGAGACGTCCGGGGCGGCGCCCGTCGCTGGATACAACTGGGCCCGGTCGACCCTGCAGGCATCCGAGTTTGCCAAGTTCGCCGTCGTCACGATGCTGGCCACCATCCTGACGAGAAAGGCGACATACCTCAATAGCTTCTGGCATGTCTTCTGGCCGGTGACGACGACCCTCGGATCGGTCGGGGTGCTGCTCATGCTCCAGCCCGATTACGGCACAACAATGCTCATTGCTGCTTCAGCGTTCATGGTCCTGATCGTGTCGAGCGCCCGTATCCGCGATCTCGTCGGCCTCAT
The DNA here is from genome assembly GCA_963731695.1 of uncultured bacterium. Classification (GTDB taxonomy): domain Bacteria; phylum Actinomycetota; class Acidimicrobiia; order Spongiisociales; family UBA5794; genus JAAETI01. The sequence goes on from CAVSWM010000009.1 coordinate 194,769, forward strand.
GCTCCTTGGCTCGGCGGCAGGTGGCTTTCTGGCCATCGCGGCCCCATACCGGCTGGAGCGCCTGACCAGCTTCCTCGACCCCAACGTCGACCCACTCGGGCTCGGCTACCACGCCCACCAGAGTTTGGTCGCTCTCGGGACGGGCGGCTGGTTCGGGGTCGGTCTGGGTGCGAGCCGGGCGCGCTGGTCGTTTCTCCCGAACGCGCACTCTGACTTCATCTTCGCCATCATCGGCGAGGAGACCGGGCTGGCGGGTGCACTTGCCGTCATCTCCCTGTTCGTCGTTGTTGCGCTGGTGGGGGTCACGATCGTGCTACGGTCGAAAGACGAGTTCGGGAGATTGATGGCGATAGGGTTGACTTCGTGGCTGATGTTCCAGGCCCTCGTCAACATCGGCGGGGTCATCAAGGTTCTCCCGATCACGGGGGTGCCGCTCCCATTCGTCTCAGCTGGTGGTAGCGCCATGATCGCCAATCTGTTCGTGATCGGCGTCCTCGTCAACATCGCCAGGCTCTCCGTGAAAGCACGGCAGGCTGAAGGTGACGCCGCGTGACATATGCGTTTGCGGCTGCAGGTACTGGAGGGCACGTCTTCCCGGCTCTCGCCGTGGCCGATGCGCTTGTCGCCACCGGGGTGTCACCGAGCGAGGTTGTGTTCTTCGGCGGTGATCGCATGGAGGCCGATACGGTTCCTGCGGCCGGCTACGAGTTCATTCCTGTGGAATTGCGGGGCCTGAAGCGCTCTCTGGACCCGCAGAACGTGGGTATACCAAAGGTCGTGTGGGACGCCACCAGGCAGATGGCGGGCCAGATGCGCATGCGGAACACGAAGGCATGCATATGTCTTTGGCGGGTACGTTTCCGTGCCCGCCGCACTTGCCGCACGCCGGGTCGGCGCAACGGTTTTTGTTCAGGAACAGAACGCAAAGCCGGGACTGGCCAACCGCTTCGTTGCTCGAATGGCCCGTCGTGTGTTCCTGGGCTTCCCGGATGCCAGTCGCCAACTCAAGCGCGGCGAGGTCACCGGAAACCCGCTGCGTCCGGAGTTCGCAGAGTTCGACCGCGAGCAGCTCAGAGATCAAGCCCGCCTTCGCTACGGGTTACAGCGATCGCTGCCGGTGCTCGGCGTGCTCGGTGGCAGCCTTGGGTGCGAAGGCCCTCAACGAGGCGGTCGAGACGCTGGCCATGTCCGTGGATCCCGATCACATGTCGATCGTGCATCTCACCGGCCGGGACCACTTCGATGAGATCGCGGCAATTGCGGCACGTTCGGGCGTCGACTGGAAACCTGTCGCATTTGAGGACCGGATGGAGATGTTCTACGCCGTTTCCGATCTCGTGCTGTCGCGGGCGGGGGCGATGACGATCAACGAGCTTGCTGCCACTGGTACTCCGGCGGTTGTGGTTCCATTGGGTCTCGGCACCAATCAGGCGGCGAATGCGCTCGAGTTGGAGTCGGCAGGAGGTTTGATCCAGGTGTCACAGGCTCAGATAGACCAGATTCCAGTTGTCATTGATCAGCTGATCGTGGACCGGACGAGGCGTGAGGCCATGGGAGTAACCATGGCGGCACTCGGGCGTCCCGCCGCGGCACAGATGATCGCCGGAGCACTGCGTGAGGTTGCCGATGGTTGACAAGAGATCGCTCGAGGGATTCAGACGAATACACATGGTCGGGGCCGGCGGCTCAGGGATGAGCGGGCTCGCCAAGCTCCTCGCGGGCCGCGGTTACGACGTAACCGGGTCCGATCTGAAGCCAAACCGGGTTCTGGACGCACTCGAGGACATCGGCATCGAGACCTGGGTGGGTCATCGGCCGGAGCGTATGAATGAACCGCAACTGGTGGTCGCGTCATCTGCGGTCCCGCAGCAGGGATCCCGAGTTGCAAGCCGCCGCCGCAAACGGGGCGGTGGTCTGGGAGCGGCCCGCGTCTGCTGGATGCGTTCACGGCCGAAATGCCGGGCATCGGCATCAGCGGCACACACGGCAAGACGACGACTACGGGGCTGACCGTGGCCGCCCTCCACGGCATCGGGGTAGACCCGACATTCCTCGTCGGCGGTGAGCTGGTCACCGAGAATACGTTCGCCCATATCGGAGACGAAGACGTGTTCGTCCTCGAAGCCGACGAGGCGTTTGGTACGTTCCGTCACCTCCATCTACGAGCGCTTCTCGTCACCAACATCGAGGCCGACCACCTGGACTACTACAAGACGATGTATGCGCTCGAGGAAGCGTTCGCCCTCGTGGCCAACCGAACCGAGGGACCGGTCGTCGGCTGTATCGACGATCCCGGGGTGCAGCGTTTGGCGCAGCGAGCAGAAGTCGTTACCTATGGGCAAAGCCCGGCTGCCAACTGGCGGCTGGAGGACATCGATCACGGTATCGGTGAAGTGTCGTTTCGTCTCTATGGCCCGGACACCATGGTCGAGGTCAGCGTGCCCCGACCCGGGGTGCACATTGCACTCAACGCAGCGGGAACAATCGCTCTACTCGCCGAGCTCGGCTACGACCCGCATGCGGCTGCCGCAGGTATCAGTACTTTTGGAGGTGTGCGACGCCGATTCGAGACCAGGGTCCATCTGGGTGGTATCACCGTCGTCGACGACTACGCACACCATCCCACGGAGGTCGGGGCGACGATCAGCGCCGGGCCGTCTCGGCGGATGGAGCCGGGTCTGGGCGATCTTCCAACCTCATCGGTACACGCGCACCGCAGCATTGGGGCCCGCGTTCGGGGAACCACTGGCCACCGCAGACAAAACCATCGTTACGGACGTGTACTCGGCCGGTGAGGCTCCGCAGCCGGGCGTAACCGGGCGTGTCGTTGCAGA
>CAVSWM010000010.1:0-336272 GCA_963731695.1 uncultured bacterium
AAGGAAAGGTTTCCTACATAGATATTCATAGCTGAGCGTTTGCCCCTGTCCCGTTCACACACATCGAAAAACTGACTCGACCATGCCCCGGGCGAACGGTAGATGAGGGGCGGTACGAGCCACCGAGTTGTCGGCAACCGATACGTTAGCCGACGTGAGAACCCCATCGAGCAAAAACCGAGACCCGGCCGCGCCCCGGGCAATATCATGTCGTCATGCCGGCAAATGTGACTCCCGGGTACAAGGCAGCCGAGGCGGCGTTCCGCAACGCACGTGATCCTGAGGAGCGCCTTGAATGCTTGCGGGAGATGTATCGGACGATCCCCAAGCACAAGGGCACCGAGCATATCCGTGCCGACATCAAGACCCGGATGAAGGAGCTGAACGAGATCCTCGCCGGGCCAAGGAAGACCGGGGCACGGAGCGGGCCCGGCGACGGTCATCCGCCCGGACGGTGCTGCCCAGGTCGCGCTGCTGGGACCACCCAACAGCGGCAAATCCGCACTACACAGCCATCTCACCGGATCACACTCTCCATCGGAGCCGTATCCGTTTGCGACGCAGTATCCGCAACCGGGGATGATGCCGGTGCACGACATATACTTGCAGCTCATCGATCTCCCCTCTTTGTCAGCGGAGCACCCGATCGCCTGGATCGGCAATGCCCTGCAACCGGCAGACTGCTGTCTGCTCGTCGCCGATCTCGCTCACCCGGGCTCTATCGACCGGATCCAGGGTCTGCACGAACTGCTCGCGGAGCGTCGAGTCCACCTGGTCGACCGGTGGCCGAGCCAGGGCAAGGTCACCGCCCGCATCGACGACCCCGACCCGTTTGCGGTCTATTTGCCGACCCTACTGGTGGTCAACAAGATCGACCTCGAAGGTGACTACCGGGCGGACGTCGAAGTCTTCGAGGAGCTCACCGGATACACATACCCATTCGTTGGTGTCTCATCCGTTACCGGTGAGGGGCTCGACGAGCTCGGAAATTGGTTGATCGAGCAATTGAGCATCGTGCGTGTGTATACGAAGATTCCCGGGCGCGAGCCCGATATGAGCCGTCCGTTCACAGTGCGCAACGGCGATACCGTCGAAGATGTGGCACGTCTTGTCCACAAGGACGTGGCACGCACGCTTCGCTACGCCCGCGTGTGGGGCCATGCCAGTTTCGACGGCCAGCAGGTCGGCCCGGATCACTGTGTCGTCGACGGCGACATTCTCGAGTTGCACACGAGCTAGAACGTTGCCGGGTAGCCGCCGTAGCGACCCACCCTTCTGGCAAAGCTCGGGGTTAGCCCGCCCGCCCGTTCACCGCTGAGATGACGGCGTTCTGGATCTCTTCGAGCTTTTCCTGCGGGACCTTGCTCCCGATCTTGTCGGCAAGGAATGCCCTCTGCTCTTCTTCTGTCATAGCCATGAACTTCTGCTTCTGCTCGTTGAGCTTGGCAACGCCGACACCAATGCCGACGGCAATAACCAGAATGAGCATCACTTTCAGGAACTTCGCCACAGGGCCTCCTTTGATCTTTCCCTAACCGTACAACACCGGGACTGGCGCTCATCCGGTTTGGTAGAGACCAAAGGTCGGGTACCATCCCGCGATGTCCCGTCCCACTTTTCGCAACATCGCGTTGATCGCGCACGTCGACCATGGCAAGACCACCCTGGTCGATGCCATGCTGCGCACCGCCGGTGTCTTCCAGGCACATCAGGAACTGGTCGACCGGGTAATGGACTCGAGCGACCAGGAACGTGAACGTGGCATAACGATCCTCGCCAAGGCGGCCTCGATCGACTGGAAGGGTACCCGGATCAACCTGGTGGACACCCCCGGTCACGCCGATTTTGGTGGAGAGGTGGAACGGGCTCTGATGCTGGTCGACGGGGTGCTTCTGTTGGTCGACGCCGCAGAAGGCCCGATGCCGCAAACCCGCTATGTGCTGACCAAGGCACTCGCCCTCGGTTTGCCCGCAGTGCTCGTAGTCAACAAGGTCGACCGGCCTGATGCCCGAATCGAGGCAGTAGTCGACGAGGTATACCAACTGTTCTTCGACCTGGACGCCGCGGATCACCACATCGACTTCCCCATCATCTCTTGCGTCGCCCGGCAGGGAATAGCAATGGCGGGAATCGGCATCCCCGAGCCGGATGCAGATCTGAGCCCGCTACTCGACGCGATCGTCGAGACGATCCCCACCTCATTCGGCGACGCAGACGCACCGCTCCAGGCCATCGTCACCAATCTCGACGCCTCCGACTACTTGGGACGGCTGGCTATCGGCCGGGTCATCGAGGGGACTCTCCGCAGCGGCGAGTTGGTGGCGCTCTGTCACTCGATCGAAGAGGAGCCGCCCCTCAAGCGGAAACTGACCCATTTGATGGGGTTCACCGGGCTCGGCCGAACCGAGGTGGAGGAACGCACCGCAGGCGATTTGTTCGTGGTCGCAGGATTCCCCGAGGTGGAGATCGGGGACACTCTCGCAGATGCGGACGACCCGCAGCCCCTCCCCCGGGTTGAGGTCGATGAGCCTGTCCTGCGCATGACATTCGGCGTGAACACCTCTCCAGTCGCCGGTCGGGAAGGAAGATATCTGACGTCGCGCCAGATCCGGGCCCGGCTCGAACGAGAGGTACTCGGCAATGTGTCGATCCGTATTGGTTCAACACCGTCTCCCGAAATCATCGAGGTGGCCGGACGTGGTGAGCTCCAGCTCGCAGTGCTCATAGAGTCGATGCGCCGTGAGGGCTACGAGCTTCAGGTGAGCAGGCCCGAGGTGATTATTCGTGAGATCGAAGGCAAGCCGCATGAGCCGCTGGAGCGGGCGGTGGTGGATGTCCCGGACGAATACGTCGGAGTCGTCACCCAAACGGTGGCGCCACGCAAGGGCAAGGTCAGTGATCTCCGGCCGGGGGACACCGGCCGCACCATCGTCACTCTGGAGGCTCCGGCGCGGGGTCTGCTCGGCTTCCGGTCGCTACTGATGACGGCAACCAGGGGTACGGCCCTGATTCATCAGCACCATGCCGGATGGATGCCGTGGGCGGGGGACCTGCCGACACGGGGCGGCGGGGCGATGATTGCGGACCGCAAGGGCAAAGCAACCGGGTTCGCCCTCGACAACCTCCAGCAACGCGGCGAGCTCTTTATCGGACCCGGTGTTGACGTGTACGAGGGAATGATCATCGGGGAAGCGTCGCGGCCACAGAACATGGTCGTTAACCCCACCAAGGGCAAACAGCTGACCAATATCCGTACCCACTCCACCGACGAAGCTATAAAGCTGAAACCGCCGCGGGAATTGACCCTCGAGACGGCCATCGAGTGGATAGCCGCCGATGAACTGGTTGAGATCACTCCAGAGTCGATCCGGGTACGCAAACGATTACTCCGCGACAACGATCGGAAGCGGGCCAAGCAGCGCTGATACACTCGCGCCGCGCCCAGAAATGGAGTACGGAGTGTCACAACCGGCGGTTTCTTTTGCAGACGTCGAAGAAGCGAGCGAGCGTATCGCCCCCTTCATCCATCGCACCCCCGTAGCAACATCGGCAACCCTGAACGAGGAGACGGGTGCCGAGGTCTTCTTCAAGTGTGAGAACTTCCAGAAAGTCGGCGCCTTCAAGGCGCGTGGAGCCGTCAACGCCGTCATGTCTTTGAGCCCTGAGAGCGCCGCCTTGGGAGTTGTGACACACTCATCGGGCAATCACGGTGCGGCACTGGCGTATGCCGCATCGATCCGGGGGATTCCGTGCACCGTCGTCATGCCCGACGACGCACCACGGGTGAAGATCGAGGCCGTCCGTGGCTACGGGGCGTCGATAGAGTTCTGTGCACAGCTCGAGCGTGAGACCGCGTGTCAGCGGGTCATCAACAAGACCGGGGCGACCATGGTCCACCCGTTCAACAACACCGCGGTGATCGCCGGACAAGGGACTGCGGCCCGCGAGCTGATCGAAGATGTTGGACAGTTCGACATGGTGCTCGCACCGGTCGGAGGTGGAGGCCTTCTCTCGGGCACAGCGATCACCACCAGAGCCATGCTGCCCGACGCCGCCATCGTCGGTGCGGAGCCGTTCGAAGTAGACGATGCGTACCGTTCGCTCGAGACGGGGGTCATCCAGCCCCGGGTACAGAGCCCGAGCACTATCGCCGACGGGTTGTTGACCGCGCTCGGCGATCTCACCTTCGCCACGCTTCGATGGGCAGGGGTGGAGATCGTGCGGGTCGAGGAGAAAGCAATCATCGAAGCTGCCCTCTTCCACCTGCATCGGATGAAGATCCTCGTTGAGCCGTCTGGAGCCACCGGTCTTGCGGCGATTCGAGCGATGGGCGACCACGTTCGGGGCAAACGCATCGGCGTCATCATCAGCGGTGGCAACACCGACCTCGGGTGGCTCCCCTAACCCTCCCCGTTCTTGCGTGCGTATGTACGAAATGGCGTACAGGTACACGCAGGAACGGATAATCAGACGGTGCGGAAGTAGTGGCCTTCGGGGAGTGGGGCGTTCACCCTCGTGAGTGCGGTGTGCCAGGCGTGTGACGATCCCAGAACTGCACGGAGCATGCCCACCGCGATGTGACCCATGACTATCGCACCGGGCACGCGCTTGACCCCGATGACGCTGCGAATCGATACCGGGACCGTGGCCGCTGCTGCCCGATAGAGCACGCCGTATGGGATCCGGATATTCCAGGGCAACGGGGGCCGACGCAGGAAGTCGACGGCGTTGACCATACCGGGTGACACACCGACGTCGGGATGATCGGCAATCCACGCCGAAAGCGCTCGGGCGGTTCGAGGCATCGGGCTCGAATCGAGCAACCGGCCGACCTTCATCTGCTCGACAACGAAACGGTCCGCGTCCGCTTCGGCCAGGTGTTCCTTGCCGAACTGCCGGTACGCGACGAGGAACGAATCCGTCAACACGTTGTGGACCCAGGCTGCGTGCTCCGGCTTGTCTGCGGCGTATGGCTTCATCCTGTGCGACTGACCCTCGACCGGTCGGTGGGCTCTGCGCACGATCCGCACGGCTTCCTCGACTTCAGGCATCGACCCGAACGCAGTTGCGGTTACATAAGCTGAGGTCCTCGATAGACGACCGAGCGGGTCCTCCTGATAGCGAGAGTGATCGGCAACGCCGGCCGCAACCTCTTGATGAGCCGATTGCACCAGCAGGGCTCTGATCCCGCCGACAAACGCCGAGACATCACCAATCACCCGCCATGTGACCGAATCCGGGCCGAACAAGCCCGGATCACCGGTGTAGTCGAGTGAATGCTCCAAAGGATCCGGAGCATGTGCGAACAGACCCGTCGTGGCCCCAACCATCCGTTGTCGCATCGCGTTCAGCCAGCGCAATCCAATTACCTCCGATAGTGGTTCGTGCGCGCCCGATCAGATGGATGGGTTCCCCTTAGTCGGCCGTCGCACCCGACTAGGAGAACGCCGGGAATACCTCCCGGGCGAACAACTCCAAACCAGACGAGTCGTATGCGGCGTCCTGGAAGTACAAGATGGCGTAGCTGAGCCCGGCATCGACCCATGGCTGGAGCTTCTCGACGAGCTGCTCCGGCGTCCCCGCGGTCACGCGGAACATCTTCTCGAGCCCCGCCATCCGGCCATCATCGACAAACGGGCGATAACGATCGAGGATCGACCCGAGTTTGTCCTCAACCTCGGCCTCGGTCTCACCACACACCACGTTGAAGTTCGAGGAACGAACAATCTCCCCGAAGTCTGTGCCGATGTCCTCGCAGTGCCCTTCAACACCTCGGACTTGTGGATGAACTCATCGACCGTCACCCCAAAGTTGGTGTAGGAAGCAAAACGGGCTGCGACATTGAGCGTCAGTTTTTCCCCGCCGCCTGCGATCCAGAACGGGATGTGCGGGCTCTGGATCGGCTTGGGACGGCAGATGGCTCCATCGAGCGTGTAATGCTTACCTTCGAAGTGGACTTCGTCCTCGGTCCATAGTCGTCTGCATGATCTCAACGGCCTCACGCAACTCCCCGATCCGCACCGAGGGCTTTGGAAACGGATAGCCGTAGCCGTCGTACTCATGCTCGTACCAGCCGGCACCGATCCCCATCTCGAGCCTGCCACCAGAGATCGCATCGATCGATGCGGCGACCTTGGCGAGGTACGACGGGCGAGCTGTAGCCGTTGCAGGTGCACATCTGACCGAGACGAACGGTGTCGGTGGTTGCGGCAAGCGCAGCCATCAAGGTCCACGCCTCGTAGGTCACTTCCTGGGTGGCCACCGGGACAGTGTGGAAGTGGTCGTAGACCCACACCGACTCATAGCCGGCGGCCTCGATCTTCTTTGCGACCGAGAGGATCGTCGGCCATTGCTCTGCGGTCTCGATTCCAACTAGATCGAGGCGCCATCCTTGCGGGGTGAATGCTCCAAATCTCATATACAGAACCTACACCAATCACCAACCCCCTCCGCCGCCAACGCTGAATATGGCCGCTACTGCATGGGCGACCCGACCGGTTTCCGCAGGAAACTCGAATCTGATTCTGGTTGGCTATGGCCGCCATCTGAGCTATTCTTCCGGGCAGATGACTTACACACTCGCCGCCGCCGCATGTTGCTGTTGTACATACAGCACCCTGCCGCGCGGAGAGGTCGAGCCATAACCACCGACTGACACACACCACTCACCAACCCGTAACGGCAACTCGTTACGGGTTTTTTCTATTTGGAGGGACAAATGACGGCCACCATATCCAGCGAGACAGCGCTGGGCACCGACAATGAGGTGCGACGATTCAGCGACATAAGGGACCTCCTCCCAAACGTCGACAACCCGACTCCACTCGTCCGCCTCAATCACGTCGCCCCAAACACCTACCTGAAGCTCGAATGGATGAACCCGTTCGGATCGGTGAAGGACCGGGCCGCTGCCTACCTGCTTGCAGGCCTATTCGAACGGGGCGAGCTCGAGGGCCGGGACCTCATCGAAGCATCATCGGGCAACACGGCCATCGCGCTCGCCGCGCTGGCGGCACTCGCGGGCAAGCGGCTCACCGTCACCATTCCCGACGGAGTCCCCGAAGAGAAGAAGGTGATGCTACGGATGCTCGGCGCAGAGGTTTGGGAAACTCCAGACGATCTGTGCCCGATCGATCACCCGAAGGACGGCGCCATCGCCCTGGCTCGCTCGCTCGCTGCATCTGAGGGTGGCAGCCGTTACGCGATGGCCAACCAATACGAGAACGAGGACAACGTCCGAGCGCACTACGAGACGACCGGACCTGAGATCTGGCGTCAGACTGAAGGCCGCGTTCGCTTCTTCGTTGCGGGTCTTGGCACCACGGGGACGATCACCGGCACCGGGCGGTACCTCAAGGAAATGGATCCATCGATTCGGGTCATCGCCATCGAGCCACACGCCGGTCATCGACTGCCGGGTCTCAAGAGCTTCTCCGAAGCCAGGGAACCGGGGATCCTCGATTGGAGCGTCATCGATGACGTAGTCAAGGTCGATGACGATTCCGCATACGGCATGACCAAGCGACTACACCGTGAGGAAGGTTTGATCGTAGGACCATCGACCGGGGCGGTCGTGTCCGTCTTGAGCGAGCTTGCCGATGTAGATCACCAAGTCGCTGTCGGGATCTCCCCCGACTCCGGCTCCAAGTACTCGAGCTACTTCACCGACATCCTCGGCGATGACGGGCTCCCCCAGATCTGAAAGGAAGACGATATGACAACAGAACACCTAGAAGCACCGAGACACTCGACACCAGCGGGCTTCTGTGCCCACTGCCGGTCTACAAAGCAGCGATGGCGCTGGGCAAACTCGAAGCAGGCCAGGTTCTGCGGTTGATCTGCACCGATCCGGGGTCACTCCAGGACATCCCCGCCATGGCTCGCCAACGCGGTGACGATATCGTCGCCAGCAACGTAGAGGGGAAGACCCAGGTCTTCTGGATAAAGAAGGGCTCGCAGAGATGACTCCCGAAACAGATCCGCAGGCGACGAGACGGCGTCTTGCGCTCGTCGCATCCAAAGGAACCCTCGATCAGGCCTATCCCCCGTTGATCCTGGCGACCACGGCGGCCAGCCTCGGCTGGGAGGTCGGGATCTACTTCACGTTCTACGGTCTCGACATCTTGCACAAGGATCGTATGGAGAACCTGAAAGTCGCCTCATTGGCCAATCCCGCCGGCCCGATCCGACTCCCCAATGTGCTCGGAGCGATGCCGGGAGCCACCGCAGCGGCGACCAAGATGATGAAGAACTGGATGAAGAACGCAAACATGCCGGAGCTGAAGGAGTTCATCGAAATGGCCCGCGGCCTGGACGTCACCTTCTTCGCATGCGCCACCACGATGGGGGTCATGGGTGTCGAAGACTCAGATCTGATCGAGGGGTGCGACATAGCCGGTGCCGCTGCTTTCCTCGACTTCGCCGCCGGCGCCGACGTCCAACTCTTCGTGTGACGAGTCAAGCGGTAGCTCCAAACGGAACACCGCCTCGGTGCCATCGTGGGTGTAGCTGAGATCCCCGCCCATCAGCCGGGACAGAGTCCGCGCAACGTGCAAGCCCAGGCCCACTGATCCCGTTACTCGACCGTGGGCACCGCTTTCATAGGGCTCGAAGATCCGAAGACGCATCTCATCCGGTAGCGGATTCCCGGTATCGCGCACTTCGGCGACTGCCCACCCGTCCTCGGCGCGGATTCGCGCCCGAATTTCAGATCCTCCATAGCGATGTGCATTCGAGACCAGGTTCCGCAGCACTTGCCGGAGACGAACCGGGTCGGCGTATGTCCAGATTGCGTCGGCTTGGACTTCGACGTTGCCCAGCACCTCGGCTACCCGTCGTGCCTCCTCGGCCAAATTGCATGGCTCGGGGTTGACGGCCAGCTGGCCAGAATCAACCCTGGCGGCGACCAACAAATCCTCGACAATATCGACCACGTCACGGGTCTCGGTGGCGATTATCTGCAGCAGCTCATTCCTCTCATCCGCATCAAAATCGGCCGGTCTGCCAACCAGCTCTTCGGTGAGCCCCATGATCGATGTCAACGGAGTGCGCAACTCGTGGCTGACACTCGCAACGAACTGATCACGCTTCTTGAGCTGCTGACCCAGCTCCCGCTCGGCATCACGAAGCCGGGTGACATCTGTAGATGCAAGCACCAGCCGGTCCGGCACAGACCTGCCCGCAACGCTCCCAAGCACCCATTGGAAGAAGAAATCTCGCTTGAGCCCGTCGTTACAGATGAACGTGGCCTCACCGGACCCGGTCATCTCTCCACGCCGCAGAGACATCAACACCGACGATGCCACATCCCGGGCGCTGTCGAGATTCGGACCGGCGATGAAGTCCTCCCAAATGCCGAACAGCTCAGCCATCGAGTCGGCGGTTCGATTGGTGAAGGACAGCCTGAACAGTCCCATCATCTCGGTGTAGACCTCGTCGGCGGATGACGATGCGGGGGTGATCCTGGACAGAGAACCAAGCCGGGCCATCACGCCGGAGACGTCAAACTCGAAGGTTGCCACGGGGATCACGCTGGCCAGGTCGCTATATCGGCTCTGAGAAATCGTGAGAGAGTCCATTACCCGGACTACTAGATACATGATGGTTCCCAACACGGACATGGCAATCACGGCATCTGTGGCAATCTCGAGCGATACTCCATTGAGCGCCACCTGGGCTACCACCACCACGATCAACGTTGCACCCATGAATCCGGCCGCCACCAAGCGGGGGCGTTCCCGCGCAATGAATACCGACAGCACGCCGAGACCGACGACAACCACTTCAGCGCCGATGCCGGAGACGTACTCGGTCATGCCGTTGACGGCGGCATATACCTCGGCTATCACCGCAAACATCGCGATCATCGAGAGCAGGGCAATGACGTTAGGGCGCTTCTGGCGCAGCATCACTATCGCTAAGACCGTTGTAGGGACCGCGGCCGAGAGTGTGACTATGCCGCCAGGCTCACCGGCAATGACCTGGGCGAGAGATGCGATGGAGAGCGCAATACCACCACCGGCGGCGAGTCTGACGGCACCACGGCGTGCCAACTCGAGCACCGGATCGGAGCGCATTCCTCCAGATGAATTCACATTGGATTACTCGGCACTTGATCGCACGCGCTTAAGGGCACGGCCCACATCGCGCCGGACGTCCTGATACGGTTTGACCACGGCACCGTGGACTCCGGGGCCTGGTGGCACGAGTCGCGGGTCTCCCGACTCTAGTTATCGTGGGTGGTAGAGGCCATGGTTGAATCAAAAAGGTCCAGGAGGCCGGTTTAAATGCGTCCCCATTATTTAAGTGCTCTATTTGCCCCGAAATCGGTGGCGATGTTCGGTGCCAGTGAGACACCGGACTCGGTGGGCCAGGTTGTTTTCAAGAATCTCCTCGAAGCAGGCTTCAATGGAAAGATCTTCGCCATCAACCCCAAACGAGAAACCGTGCAGGGGGAAAAGGCGTATAACACTCTCGACGAGATCGGCGAGGACATCGATCTCGCGATCGTCGCCACTCCGGCCAGGACCGTGCCTGCAATCGTCGAACAGTGCGGCATATACGGCATCAAGTCGATGATCATCCTCTCCGCCGGCTTTCGCGAGATCGGCGAGCAAGGGAAGGCCCTGGAGGACAAGGTCCGCGACACGCGGCCCGCTCTCACGGCATTCGTTTCATGGGACCCAACTGTCTCGGCCTGATTCGTCCGAGCATCGGTTTGAACGCAACGTTTGGCAACAACAGCGCGGCCCAGGGTGGCATAGCGCTCGTGTCCCAATCCGGAGCGCTCTGCACTTCGATTCTCGACTGGGCGGAAACACGTGACGTCGGGTTCTCCGCTGTGGTCTCGACTGGAATCGCTGCCGACCTCGACTTTGGCGACATTCTCGACTACCTCGCATCCGACTCGAAGACCGAGAGCATCATCCTGTACGTGGAGGGCCTCACCGACGCTCGGCGCTTCATGAGCGGTCTGCGTGCTGCCGCGCGCATCAAGCCGGTGATTGCGATCAAGGCGGGCCGGTCCACCGAGGGTGCCGCAGCTTCGATGTCTCACACTGGTGCGCTGGTCGGGGGCGATGCCGCGTTCACCGCGGCCCTCAACCGGTCCGGTGTTGTCCGGGTCGACACGATCAGCCAGGTTTTTGCCGCTGCCAGCACCCTTTCGTCCAAGTACAAGTCGGTCGGAGACCGCATGGCCATCATCACCAATGCCGGCGGGCCTGCTGTCCTGGCAACCGACCACGCCAGGTTGGTGGACCTGGAGATTCCCCATCTCAGCGAAGACACGCTGAAGGCTCTCAACGAGGTGCTCCCCGCGACGTGGTCACACGGCAACCCGGTGGACATCATCGGGGATGCAACACCTGAGCGCTACCAGGAAGCGATCGATGTGGTCCTCAAGGATCCCGGCGTTGACGGGGTCCTGGTGATACTCACGCCGCAGGCGATGACCGCTCCCGTCGAGGTCGCCGAGGCCGTGGTCAAGGCTTCAGAGAACAACCGCAAGCCAATCATCACCTCCTGGATGGGTGGCCGGCAGGTCGAGCCGGCACGTGTGAAGTTCCGGCAGGCTCGCATCCCGACTTTCAACACTCCCGAAGCTGCCGTTGACGCCTTCCATTACCTGTCGTCCTACAAAGCCAACCAGCAGTTGCTGCTGCAAACCCCGGGCCGGCTACCGATCGAGCACGAGGAACCAAACGTCGAGGCTGCCCGGCTGATCATCGAGTCGGCGTTGAGCGAGAAGCGGTCCGTGTTGACCGAACCCGAATCGATCGCCCTGCTCAAGGCGTTCAATATCCCGACTGTACGCAACGGTATCGCCCGATCCGCAGAGGAGGCGCTGATCCTTGCTACCTCAATGGGCTTCCCGGTCGCGATGAAGATCTACTCGGAGGACATCTCGCACAAGTCCGACGTGGGTGGCGTCAAGCTGAACATTCGCAACGCAGTCGATGTGCGAGGCAACTTCCGGGAGTTGATCGACCGGGTTCAGGCAAAGCGCCCCGGAGCCAGGATCGAGGGTGTAACCGTCGAAGCCATGCACCGCACCACCAACGGTCGCGAGGTGATGCTCGGCGTCGTCAATGATCCGGTGTTCGGACCGGTAATCAGCTTCGGAGCAGGCGGCACTTTCGTCGAGGTTATGGAGGATGCTGCCATAGCAATCCCGCCGATTAACGAACGTCTGGCTCGTAACCTGATCAGCAAGACCAAGGTGTCGAAGGCCCTTGGCGAGTTCCGGAACATGCCTGCGGCAAATGTCGACTCTCTGGTCGACGTGCTCCTGCGGGTCTCCAACATGGCATGCGAGCTGCCGTGGCTCAAGGAGATGGACATCAACCCTCTAATCCTCGATGAGGTCGGAGCGATGGCCGTGGACGCCCGGATCGTGGTTGGTGTACCCAAGCCATCCACCGACGCCTACGCACATATGGCCATTCACCCGTACCCGACCGATCTGGTGTCGGTCTTCCAGCTTCCCGATGGGCGCGATGTCACAATCCGCCCGATCCGTCCTGAGGATGCCCAAATCGAAGATGACTTCGTGCGGAACCTGTCGGACGAGGCGAAGTATTTCCGGTTCATGCACTCGATGCATGAGCTCACGCCCGAGATGCTGGTCAGGTTCACCCAGATCGACTACGACCGGGAGATGGCGCTCATTGCCGTCACCTGGGAGGATGACAAGGAGATCGAGCACGGGGTCATCCGCTACGTGACCAATCCGGATCAGACGAGTTGCGAGTTTGCGGTGGTCATCTCGGATGAGTTCCAGGGGCTCGGCATCGGCCAGCGCATGCTTACCCGTCTCATGGAGATCGCCCGCGCCCGCGGTCTCGACATGATGGAGGGCGAGGTGCTCACCGCCAACAACAGAATGCTCGACTTGGTGAGATCGATGGACTTCCAGATCGAACGCAGCACCGACAACCCCGGCGTGCAGTACGTCTGGACCGATCTCTAGAGCAATCGAACAACCCCGGTGCAGGTCCGTCGCGACCGATGCGGCGGGCCTCTGCGAGATCAGAGTTCGGTGGTGGTCATCCACGTCTCATGGACGTGGTGCCATCGCAGTGACCCATCGATGACAGCTGTCGACACACGGATGGTCGACCGTGTGCCGATCTGGTGCTCTTCATAGGTCGAGATGTGGAGCCCGCGTACCCGCTGGCATGAGCGCGGCACGGTCCTGATCTCGAAGTGATCTGGTTCACCACCCCGATGGCTGCGAATGGCATCAACGATCTGGGCACGGTCAATGATCTCACCCGATGGGGTCACAATCGTGAACCCGGGAGCGAGAGCCAATTCACATGCCGAGAATTCGTCAACATCGAGATCGCCCCGGAACCAGTCCTGGAAGAAGCGGTGCAGACGGGCCACCTCATCGTGACACTCGCAACGATCAGGCATCGGCAGCTCGCCACTCCATCAAGGTCGTCTCGATCGTTTGCCGGGCGCGATCGAGTAGCTCGACGGGATCTTCCCCTGCCGATCCGTTGCAGCGGATCGGAAAATCGCACCTTGACCCTGGTGCCAAACGGGACGGGAAACAGTTTGTATTTGAGTAGTTTCCAGGCGCCATCGATGGTGGTGGGCACGACCGGCATGTCCGGCGCCGCCTTGAGCAGCTCTTTGAGGCCGCCAAGTCGAAAGACCCCGAGCTCGCCATCCCTCGACCTCGTCCCCTCCGGGAAGATGACGACGGCAACGTTCCTCTCCTGAGCGGCATGCCCCAGATCCCGGATAGCCCGCAGCGCCTGTCTCGGGTCTTCGCGGTCGATTACCGCGTTGCCGCCGTGGCTGAGATTGAACGAAACCGCAGGCAGCCATCGCCCGAGCTCCTTTTTGGCGATGTACTTCGGGTAGTTGCTGAAGAGGAGACCGCCAAAGATCGGCACGTCAAACAGACTCTGGTGATTGGAAATGATGATGTACCCGGTTCGAGGCAAGATCTCGTCTGATCGCTCGACGTCGAGCCGGGTTCCTGCGATCCAGAAAACACGCAGCAGAGCCTGTTGCATCACCCCCATGGTGACTTCCATCGGCCGAAGCCCGAATAGGCGGGCAATTCGGGCAATCGGCTCAAAGACCGCAAGCGTCAGCCCGAAGAAGATGAGAAACGGGACGGTGAAGATCCAGTCGATGATCTTCTTCACACACACTCCAATCGAATTCGGTCACAGCTTGGCATCTCAGGCCGACTGCGCAAGCTCACTCCGGTCAAGTCGGGTCGCCCGCGGGTGGCAACATGCCCAACCGTGGCAACAACTGTCGAGGCAACGGCGAGCGTCGCGGCGACAACGAGCCAGATCACGTCGAATCCCCATCGGTCGACAACAACGCCGAGGACAATGGGGCCTGCGCCGGCACCAAAGAAGATACCCGCCTGGGTGATACCCGACGACGTGGCGGCGGTCCCCGTATTGGCATTGACCACCGTAAAGGTCATCAGCCCCGGCCAGCCCCACCCCGTCGCAAACGCGGCAAGCACGAGCACGACGAACCCGGCACCCGACGCAACTCCCAACAGCAGGAACACCAACACCCCGGTCCCGGTGAGTGCGGCGATTGCCGCAAAACCTCTGCCCCCGGTTCGATCGGTGAAGTGACCGACACCGACTCTGGCCGTAATGCTGGCTGCCGACCCTGCGAAGAGCAGCCAGCCGGCCTGGGCTCGGTGAGACCACGATCGACCGCGGCCGCCACCAGGTAAGTGCTCAACGCAATCGCTCCCCAAGTCGCCAGGGAAGCACCAAGGGCGAGACCAATTAGTAGGCGGGTCGTCAATGGGGCAACCCGCCGTACCGGGTCGTCATCGGCCGGTGGGGCAGACGGCTCGTCTTTCAGGAGGGTGAGCGCCCATACGGCTACGCTGACCAACGCGGCCAAGGCGTACGCACTGCGCCAACCCACGTGCACGATGACCGCGGGTATCGCCAAACCTGCCAGCAGAGTTGAGGCGGGGATGCCCGCATGCTTGAGACCGAATGTCATCGCCCGGCGTCGCGGATCGACATGCTCGGCAAGGGCCAGGTTCGCCGCAGGGTTCGAAAGCCCGTATACGAGGCCGCCAAGAACCATGAGCAACGACAAGATGACGACGTTTCGGGCAACGCCTGCGATCAGCAGGAGAATCGCCCCAGATGCGGTGGCATTGAAGCGGACCGCTTGCTTCCACCCGATGCGCTGGACAACCCGGCCGAACGGAGCGGAAGCCAGGGATGCGGACAAGAAGAAGCCGGCGGTCAGCACACCGAGACCGGTTGTTCCGAAGCCGAGTTCGGGGCCGACGCTGAGAAAGGCGGCGCCGAGCAGAAACACCGGCTGGGTGCTGACCATGACAATCAGTATCGCCAGGGTCACCAATCGCCAGGGTGTTCGTCGTCCCACCATGGACTCAGAACAACCAGTCGAGCAGCCACAGTGAGCTCATGCCGACGGCGACCACCAACGAAACGTTCCGCCACTTGTATGCGACCAGGGCGGCGATCACACCGGCCAGGAACCGGGGATTCACGGCCGGAAGCAGCTCGATGACCCCATCGGGCTGAACGATCGCAGGAAGGACGATCGCGCCGAGGACCGCTGGAGCGACATACCGCAACGGCAACTCCATCCACACCGGCATCTCTCGTTCGCCGAAGAACGCGATAAACGACAGCCTGGTCACATAGGTACCCGACACCTATGGCAATGACCGAGATCCACATCGTCATGGCTCGCCGGCCTTCTCGAGGGCGACACCAACGGCGACACCTGCCACCGCTCCGATTACCAAACCGAGATGAAACGGCGCACCGTTGGCGACGACCGCGACAAAACCCCCAACCAGCGCCGCCGTCAGACCCGGACGGGTCTGAATGACCGGTATCAGCAACACCAGGAAGACCAGGGGAATGGCGAACTCGAGGCCGAGCGAATCGGGAATCTGCGCACCGAGCACTACTCCGACGATGGTGGCAATCTGCCATGGCACCCACAGGCCCATACCGACCCCGAAGAAGAACCAGCGCCGGTAGACAGGGTCCTCATGGTCTTCGAATTGCAGCACCGACAGAGCAAACGCCTGATCTGTCAGCAGATACGGGAGCAACAGCCGGGATCGCCGGGGGAACTCCCGAAACTGAGGGGCCAATGCCGCGCTGTACATGAGATGCCTGATGTTGACCACAAGCGCGGTGATGATGACGATGATCGCCGCCGCCCCGTCGTCGAAGAGTTGCACCGTCACCAGCTGAGCGGCTCCGGCAAAGATGATCTGCGAGGTGGCTATCCCGAGACCGCCTCCGAGGACCGAACCGGCCGCAGCCACCCCCAACACCAGCCCGAAGGGAACGATCGCAAGCAGCAGCGGAACCATCGCCAGTAAGCCATCGGTGAACCCGACCCGTCGTATGTCCACGCCTTCTGCCACGCCCGCTCCCGAGAATGGGTCACCTTACCGACTGGCGTGGCACCTGAAACTCCCGAAGCGTCGGATCGGAAACGAGTGACAACGTATCTCCTACCCTTTCGGTGATGAGTACCCCCGACCTCCTCGCCGGCTTCGACGAGCTCCGCGCCCGGAGACTCCGTCGCATGAAGCTGAACGCGTCAGGGCTCCTGGTGCTGGCCGCGCTCGATATTCATCGCAACGTTCGTCTTCACTGACGGCGCCGGGTGGAGCGGATATGTGCGAGCCGCAGCCGAGGCGGGCATGGTCGGTGGCGTCGCCGATTGGTTCGCCGTGACAGCATTGTTCCGACATCCGCTGGGAATCCCGATCCCGCACACTGCTTTGATCCCGCGCGGCAAGGACGCCATAGGACGTAGGTCTCGGCGAGTTCGTGCAACGCAACTTCATGAGCCCTGATTCACTCGTCGAGCGAGTGCGCGATGCCCATCTCTCCAAACGACTGGGTGAGTGGCTGGCAGACGAGCACAACGCAATGGCGGCTTCCCGACAGGCCGCCGCGATCATCGCTGCGCTCGCCGAGACGGTCAACGAGGACGAGATTCAGGACAGCCTGCGTGAGGTGATCTCGAATCGGATCGATGCCGTCGATGCAGCGCCCTTGCTTGGCAGCGTCCTCAGCCGGGCGGTCTCCGGTGGCCACCACGAGATGGTGGTAACCGCCGGGCTGCGCGGCATCGGGAAGGCGATCACAGACAACCAGGATCTGATCCGCAAGCGCATCTATGCCGAAGCCCCGAGGTGGGTACCAGGCTACGTAAATGAGATGTCTTCGAGAAGATCTACGTGAGTCTTCAACAGTTCATCGCCGATGTTGCCCAGAACCCGGAGCATGAGATCCGCAAGCTGCTCGATGAGAGAATGGTGGCCTGGGTCGATCAGCTGCAGACATCACCGGAGCTGGCCACCCGGGGCAACGACTTGAAGCGGCAGTTGCTGGAGCATCCAGAATTCAAGGAGTGGACGGACGGGATCTGGACATCGATCAAGGAGCACATCACCACAGCTGCGGAACAACCGGAATCCGATCTGCGCAAACGCCTCGAGCAACTTGCGCTTTCAACAGGACAGCGGCTCCTTGCCGATAGCGCTGTTCGCGACAGCGTTGACGCCTGGATCAGCAACCTCGCCCGTCATCTCGCCGAGCGCTCCGGGCCCGAGGTCGCCTCGCTCATCGCGACGACGGTTGAGCGCTGGGATGCAGACGAGACCTCGCACCGTCTCGAGCTCCAGGTCGGTCGCGACCTCCAGTTCATCCGCATCAACGGCACCGTCGTGGGCAGCCTGGTCGGCCTCCTGCTGCACACATTGGTGGAAACCTTCGGCTGACCCCACCCACAGACCGACTCTGGCGTCGCAACGCGGAAGATATTCCGCGTTTGCGACGCTAAAACCGATCTGAACAGCGTCATCCAGGGCTTTGGCCCGGCGTAGCCTGTGCGGATGCGCGATAACACCGCTAAGAATCTGTCCAGAATGCACACAGCCCTCTACCGTCTGACGGGAGGCCGCATCGGCCGACGCCTGGTCGACAATGACATGCTCTTGTTGACTACTACCGGCCGACATACCGGCAAGGAGCACACAGTGCCGCTGCTCTACCTGCGGGATGAGGAGGACGTGGTAGTGATCGCCTCTTGGGGCGGGCGGGACACTCACCCCGAGTGGTACCTGAATTTGCGGGAGAATCCGTCCGCGGCGATGCAGATCAACGGGACACGCTCGAGAGTTACCGCCACCACCGCAGATCCAGAACGACGAGCACGCCTGTGGCCACGGGTTCTCGATGCCTACGACGGGTATCGCGTCTACCAGACCCGCACCAATCGTGAGATACCGATCGTGATCCTCAGCCCGGCCTGATCACTCCTCGAGCGCTGCGTCCACCGCAGCCAGGGCATGGAGGCGGGTCGTTGGAAAGTAGGGAATCTCGACATCGTCGGGTGTCACCAGCAGCTCGATCTCGGTGCAGCCGGCGATGACACCCTGCGCTCCCCTCGCCACCAGCCGGTCGATGATGTCCAGGTAGCGAACCCGGGACTCATCCATGATCTGTCCCTGGACCAACTCGTGGTAGATGACATCGTGGACAATGGTCCGATCGTCAGCGTCCGGGATGAGCACCGTCAATCCGTGTGACTCGAGCCGGCCCCGATAGAAATCCATCTCCATCGTGAAACGGGTACCGAGCAGCGCGACAATATCGACACCCGCCGCGACGACCGCGCGTGGCGGTGGCATCGGCGAGGTGGAGAAATGGCACTTCGATGGCAGCCTCGATCGTCGGCGCGGCAACGTGCATCGTGTTGGTGCACAGCACTATGAAGTCGGCACCCGCATCCTGGAGCCTGCGGGCGTCGGCTGCCAGCAACGCTGCGGCAGCATCCCAGTCACTTGCCGTCTGGAGCGCTTCGATAGAAGCGAAGTCATACGATCGAAGCACCAGGTCGGCCGAGTGCACCCCACCCAGCCGGTTGCGTACCTCGGTGTTGATGATCCGTTCGTATTCGATGGAAGATTCCCAGCTCATCCCACCGAGCAGACCGATCGTTTTCATGTCTACCTCCGAGCGCTGAACGCTAGCGGCACGACGACGCGGCGCCCGGCACGCCAAGTAGCAACGCCCGAAGAGTCGCAGGGACCTACATCCCCCAGTAACCCCGGACACCGGGCACATGGCGTCGAATCAGCCCATCCTCGTCGAGAACGACAACGTGTGTAGTCAGAAGTGGCCCCGTTTCGGTATCCACCGTCGCGTCCCACATAACGACATCCCCATCGTGCTGAAACTGGTCAATCGACAGGACGTCGTAGCGCCCATGCGACCGCACCGATCGGGCCAGCAATCGCTCAATCTCCACACGGCCCGAAGCCACTTCATAGAACAACACGACCTTGGCGTCCTGGGCGTACATGTGAGCAAGAGCCCCAGTGTCACCGTCGGCCATCAACTTGCCGAACCGGTCGACCAATTCCCGTCCGGAAACGTCCATCAGACCTCCCTGGTATGTACTTCCACCGTAGCCCGACCGCCATACCGTGCCCAGAGGTATCTTCCCGGCAACGATCTCACCCGTGGAGCCGGCGCTGGCCACGACGCATATCTGAGCGTCGTGGTTAACCTGCCGTCTGTGGCAATGGTTTCGAAGGGACGTCGACTCGCCCGCAGGCTCCTGCCCTTCCGTGTGCGCCGCCAGATCGTATGCCTGCGTCGCCTCCCCCGCTGGCTGGTGGAGCGCCACACGATCGCAGCCGAGCATGCCAACCCCGACGATATGTCGCGATACACGTGGCGGCTCGCCGCACATTCCTCACTGCTGAATCGGAGCCCGGGTTCGATCCCGACGGACCTGCAGCAGGGCAAGGAGGCCAATGTCGCCCTCGCCGCAGGCACACTCGACGGATTGGTGATCAAACCCAATCAGACGTTCTCACACCATCATGCCGTCGGGCGCACCACCAGACGCCGCGGGTATCGCCGGGGCATGGAACTGCAAAACGAGGAGTCGACCGGAAGCCGAGGAGGTGGCCTATGCCAGGTGTCCAACAGCTTCTACTGGGTTGCGGTGCAATCGGGGATGCGGATCGTCGAGCGACATCGGCACGGGCTGGATCTATTCCCGGACCGCGAGCGCACGGTGCCGTTCGGCTGCGGAGCAACTGTGGTCTACAACTACGCCGACTTCCGGTTCGAGAACCCTCTCCCGCAGCCGGTGCTGATGCGAGCCCGCATCGAAGACGGATCCTTCATCAGCGAGCTATGGACCACCGAAGATCCCGGTGTCCGTTTCGAGGTCCACGAGGTAGACCACCGGTTCTTCAAGGATGACATGGGCTGGATGCGCGAGAACCGCCTGCTGCGAAGGGTCACTACCCCATCGGGTGACCTGCTCAACGAACTCGAGATTGCTCACAACGTGGGGCGGGTCATGTACGAGCCGCCGACGACAGAAGGGGAGGCAACATGATTCGAGGCCTGGCCAAAGGGGCATTGTTTGGAGTCGTCGGAGCCACCAATCGAACCGCCACGCTCTATCGAACCATCACCAGGGAGTGGATGGGAAGCCAGGCAACTCACGTCGACAAACTCCAGCGTGTGTGGCCGGGCTATGTGAAGGTATGGCGGGAGACGGGCGTCGGGCTGGACGGTGCCCGAACGTGGATCCATGAAGGAGGTTGGACGCCATTCCCCTTCTTTGCCAACCATCTGGTGACCGGGTCGGCCGGGGTCGTGACCAACCACGAGGGCCGGATGCTCGACCGCTATCTGGCTCGTGCCGTCAACGGCGCCCTTGCCTGTGCTCTACCAGATGACCTACCACTGGAGACTCGAGGACGTGACCTGGAACCACTGCGCTGGGAGGAGACTGTGGCGACAGCCGTCGCCCGGCTGGGCGGGACACTCCACGAACAGGTCGACCCGGGAGCCGTGCCGATTGAGACTGCCTCGGTGGATCTCTGCCATTCGGGGGGAACGCTGGAGCACTACCGGATCCCCGAGTTGACGGCGTTTCTCAACGAGGCGATGCGGGTTCTGCGACCGGGCGGCACGATGTCACATGTGTTCGATCACCGTGACCACCTTCACCACGCTGATGCACGCTGGCCCTATCTGAGGCACTACGGGATGTCCGATCCCTCCTATCGCATCCTCTGTGACAACCCGCTGCTGTTTCACAACCGACTGTTGCCGGGCGAAGTCGCCATTATGTTCGAGACGGCCGGGTTCCAGCGCATCGCCATCCGGCGAATGATGCTGCCGTCGCGACAATACGTCGCCGACGGATCGGACATGAGCGATGGTTCCTTCGGCATCGCCAAAGAGAAGCTGACGCTCCATTTTGCAGGTGCAACCGACGACGACCTTCGCACGGCGGCCGCCCACTACATCTATCGGAAGCCGGCCTAATCGTCAGGATCCCGCCAATTGGGAACATGGCGACCGTGACTGCTGTTGTGCGGAGGACAGGAGGTTCTATGACTGCCGTCAACGCAGCAGCTCTCATTCTCAGAATCGCACTCGGTGTCGTCTTCGTCGCACACGGGGTCAAGCACTTCAGAAACCGGGCAGGGACGATGAAGTGGTTGGAGGGTATGGGCTTCTCGAATCTCGTGCTGCAGTGGATCTTCATGTCCTTTGCCGAGATTGGTGTCGGCGCATCCCTTGCGTTTGGCCTCGTTACTTCGCTCGGTGTCGCCGGGCTGATCGGCTTGATGACGGTGGCAGTCTGGACCGTGCATCGCCACGCCGGCTTCTGGATCACTGCCCGACCCGACGAGGGATGGGAGTACGTCTTCGTGCTCAGCGTCGTTGCTATCGGGTTGGCGATAATGGGCCCGGGCGAGTGGTCCCTGGACCATGCGCTTGGCGTCGCCGACAACCTCGACGCATGGGTGGGATTGGCCCTGGTGGTGGCCGGTGTCGCCGCCGCCGCAGGCCAGCTGGCCATGTTCTACCGACCTACCCGGGACTAGCACTCACACGCTGCCTACCGGTCTGGCACCCCCAGGCGCAGACCGGCCGAATGGTGGAGCGTCGCATAAATGTCGGTATTGCGCAGGGCATCCACGTCGCCAAGCGCTTCCTCCACCCTCTTGTCGTATGGGACGGCTCCGAGGTACGGGACACCGAACCGGGTGGCGAGGTCGGCAACGGCCGCACCTTCACCGCGCTTCATGTTCTCCAGCAGTCCGACCATCGGCACCTTGAGCCCGGCGAACAGCTGTAAGGCCCGTCGCACGCTCTCAACCACAACTTTCGACCCGTTCCCCACCAGTAGGAACTCGAGTTGTGGCAGAAGATTGATCACATCCAGGTTGGTATCGCCCAGGCCGGGAGGCATGTCGAGGATGAGCACGTCAAGCTCACCCCAACGTGTTATCGCCAGCAGCTCCAGCAGGGCGCTGGTAGCAGCCTCACCTCGAAGCGGCACCGCAGCGTCACCTGAGAAGAAGGCAACCGACATCATTTCGATGCCGTGGACACGATGCGGGTCGATCCCGAACTCCTCATTGGGAAAGCTCTTGTCGACGCCAAGGACAACGTGGTCGCTCGGTGAAGTGAAGTCGAGGTCGAACAGTCCGACCCTGGCTCCTCCGTCGGCAAGAGACAGCGCCATCATTGTGGCTACCAGGCTCTTACCGATGCCGCCCTTGCTGCCGGTGACGCCCACGACCCGGGCGACCCCCGCCAGACGATCGCTGATGACAATCGCACGCGGGTCGAGGTCAAGGCCCATCATCATCGTCCATGCCCTCGATCCGCTCGAGAGTGATCCCGCGTCCCTGGGTGATGTCGAAGTCCGGGCTCCCGCAGTCCGGGCAACGGGCAAAGGCATGGGATAGCTCCGGGATGAAGTGCACCGCTTCGCCCTGATCACCGTCGGCGTCGATGTTGACGTCATCGCGGCCGTACTCACGGCCACACGACCGGCACTTGAAGCGGACCTTCTCCTCGACCACATCGAAAAGTGTGTCCCTGAGCCGGGCTTCGTATTTCGGGATCACATTGGTGAGAGAAAACTCGAAGAGGTCTCGTTCGATCTGCTGTAGCTCACCGACCTTTACCACGATCCGCTCGATGCGATCCATACCGGCGTCTGCTGCTGCGCTCAGCGCCGCCTTGATCACGGAATCGGCAAGAGCGAGCTCATGCACAGGTGTTGTCCTTCATCGACCGCATGCTAGGGGACCGTCTGGTTGGCCCGGACAGCCTCGAGGAATCGCTGGATACCGCTGATCACATAGTGGGTCCTCAGCGAGTCGAGCACATCGAATGCGTGATTTGCCCCGGGGATCTCGGCGTATGCCACCACATGGTTCGATGTGCGACGCAGCGCATCGACGAAGTAGTGGGCCTCGGCAACAGGTACAACCGAGTCGCCGGCGCCGTGGATGACGAGGAACGGCGGTGCTTCCGGATGAATCTGATCGAGCGGCGACGCCTCACGGAAGCGACCTTCGTCCTGACCCTTGTCGGCCTTCATGACCCAACGGGGGATGATCGGCCATTCGTCGCGGGTCTGATTGCGATTGAGAAAGTCGTAGATGCCGTACACCGGAACAGCTGCCTGGATCGAGGTGTCTTCATCAGCGAAACCCGGTTGGTACTCCGGTCGGCCTGCAGTTAGGGCCACGAGGGCAGCCAGGTGCCCGCCTGCAGACCCACCGCTCACCGCAATGAAGCTCGGGTCGACGCCGTAGCCCCGGCCTTCGTCTCGCAGCCATGCCATGGCCCGCTTCAACGCTATCAGCTGGTCGGGGAACGTTGCCTCGGGCACCAGTGGGTACGAGGCCGAAACTCCGATCCAACCGCGCTGCGCCAGTCGGTGGAGCAAGGGCCGTCCCTGCTGACGGCGATTACCGCCACGCCACGAGCCACCATGTAAATACACCAGCACCGGACAGGGCTCAACGGCCCCCCGCTTCCGGTAAAGGTCGAGGAACAGTCCGGGGGCATACTCGAGATCCTCGATCCGCTCCACCGAGACCGGAACCTTGTACGGATAGGCTGCGAGCACTCGCTTCCAGTCGACGTGGGAGAACCCGGCGGGGTCGATCTCCACTTCGTCGAGCGCTGCCGCCATGACTTTCCTCGTCCCTGCTGCCCGCCACTGGATGACGACGTAGCCGGCCCAGGTGAGCAATGTCATCGCCAAGCCGACCGTTCCAGAAAGGTGGTTGAGTGCCCCGGCCCGAATGAGCATCAACACAGCCACAGCGTGGATCAATACACGCAATGGGACAGCCTCTGCTGTGAGTAGGACCGGTAGAAAGGGAGGTCGCAGACCCACTCTCCGGTCGGTGGCAGGTCCCCGCAGGGCGTTGAAGACTCCGACTAGACCAAGCAGGCTGAGCAGAAACAGAACAAGGGCGACCAACATGTCTGACCCATCCTGGCACCCACGAGCACACAAAGCACCCAACCGGCCACAATCCGTCCTAATGTCTTAACACCGAAGGGAGGGGACACGCTGCAAATGACCGATAGCCGGACATCTCCGACAAGGGTCTCGCCAACATCGGTACGCCTGCCGGGAGTTGCCAGCACGGCAATCCACGGCGTGATTACTGGTCCCGCCGCCGAGGCAACGGTCCTCGCCAATGCCGAGAACACCGTATGGCTCCGAATCGGCCCTGAGATCATCGCGATGACGATCGGTGGCGCTCGCCGCCCTAACGGCATCCAGCTGCCCGAAGGCACCGGCGCAGGCTTGCTGGAGCACATCGACGAGGAGTCGACGGTGGTGGTCGGCAACGGCAGGATCGTGATCAGAGAGCTGTCCGTGACCGCGGCGCAATGGTGGGACCCTCACCCGAGACCCCCGGCCGTAAACACCGACGAGCTCGAACGCCGGATCGAAAACCTCCCCGACGGTATCCCCGGCATCGAGACCGACCGGCTGCAGTCTGCCCTTGCCGCGATGTCGGCAGGCGGCATCCTTCATTCGTCACGGTATCTGTTGGGCAAGGGACTGGGGTTCACCCCGGAAGGCGACGATCTGCTCGTTGGAGCGCTCGCCGCTACCCGGGTGCTTGGCGAGGCAGCAGGCAAGGAACGGTTGGTCAGCCTGATAGCCGGCGTTTCGACACCACTCGTTGAGCTCGCTGATGCCCGCACCAACACGTTCTCAGCTGCTTTGATACGACTGGCCCTGCGCGGCCAGGTCGTGGAGTCCGCCGGTGACCTGCTGTGTGCTCTCGCCGGTCGTGGCGACGTAGCGGCGAGTCACGTTGGGCTGATCAGGTTGAACCACACCTCAGGGCCGGCGCTGGCAGCAGGAATCGCGCTCGCTGCGCACGCTCTGGTCGAGTCGGGCAAATACAGCTGAGCAACGGCCGGCTCTATTCTGCGCCCGTGACACTTGCCGGAAGCCTCTCTCATCTCCGAGAATTCGAAGGCGGGCCCGACTGGCTGGAAAGCTTGCCCGATCTGGTTGCCCGATGTGTGGAGAGATGGGAGCTGAATCTCGAAACCCCGTATCCGGACGGGCACGTTGCCCTCGTCATCCCGGCGAGCAGGCCAACCGGTGAACGGGTCGTCTTGAAGCTGCAGTTCCCGCATCGGGAGAGCGAAACCGAGGCGCTGGCGCTACAGACGTGGAACGGCAACGGCGCGGTTCGGCTCATCGACCAGGCCCCGGACCACCACGCCCTGCTGCTGGAGCGATGCGAGCCGGGCGATCATTTGGCAACCCGGGACAGTGAATACGCCATCGGCGTCATCATCGATGTCCTACCCCGACTCTGGGTCCCGGCGATCGAAGGAATTGGTTCCCTGGCGGCGGAGGCGTCGCGCTGGGTGAGCAACCTCCCCGGTACGTGGGAGCGGGCAGGACGCCCGTTCGAACGACGGCTGCTCGACGCGGCAATCGAGACACTGACAAGCCTCGCAGCGTCTTCAGACGAGCAGATGATCCTGGATCAGGATCTACACGGTGACAACGTTCTGGCAGCGCGACGGGAGCCGTGGCTGGTGATCGATCCGAAGCCGCTGACCGGTGAACGAGAGTTCGGGTTGAGCCCGGTCATACGTGCCTATGAGTTGGGGCACAGCCGGCGAGACGTCCTCTACCGGCTGGACCGCATGACCGGTGAGCTTGGCCTCGACCGGGAACGGGCCAGGCTGTGGGCATTCGGCCAGGCGATTGCTTGGGGGTTCGAGGCCGGCAAGGTGATACCGAACCACGTCGAGAGCGCACGCTGGCTCCTCGAAGCCGGGTAGGCCGGTCACAATGCCTCAGCGGTCGAGACCGGGGACCTCTGTCAGGTCAAATGAGAAGTCTGCGGGGAGGATGCCGATGAGAGTGGCCGATACCTCGATCGACAGGGTGTCATCGTTAGTGCCGGCATCGCCCTGGCGTGCCAGGTTCGAGGTCCCGCTGGTGGCTACGTCGGCGGAATCAAACCCGCCGAATGGATCGAATCCGCCGTCGGATTGGTAGTAGATCGCAGCCGGTGCACTCGATGGCCCCACGGTCACGAACAGACCCGACAAGGCGCCACCGCGGTCCCCGGCACCGTCGAACGACCACGAAACCTGCCCCGATGTTTCACCTATCGTCAGCTGATCAAGCATGAGGACGATGCCTCCGCCGAGGTCGACGGAGATGTCACTCGACTCGAACGGGGTCCCCGTAAACGGGATCTCGATGAAACCGTCGCGGTGATCCACCTCCCACTTGCTGACCAGGTACAAGCGCTCCGGCACGACTTCACCATCCTTGGCGAACTGAACCGAGAAGCTCCCGGGGACCACCGGGCTCGTAGTGACACCGGCAGCGGTCAGCTCTTCGCCCGCCGCCGTCTCGAGCACCCAGTCACCTCCGTAGAAACCGGCCGCATCCTCAAACCCGCGCCGGCTTGCGGTGATGAACGAGACGATGAGCTGGTCGCCGGTATCGATGATGTACTCCGGCTTGATCCCCATCATATCGTTGACCTCGACAAAGCCCGGAGGGAACGCAACGTCGGTCTCCCCGGAGACCACGGTGGTCGATGGAGCTTCTGTGGTTGTGGCGATACTTGTTGTGGTTGTGGTCTCGGCGGTTGTTGTGTCTCCCGAGGCAACCAAGTAACCGCCGATGATCGCCAACGCACCGATCGCAATCCCGGCGACCAACTCCCACGGAACACGACGCATTGGCGGCCTGACCTCGCCGGGAGCCGGGTCGAACGGCGACCGCAGCAGATCATCAAACGGCGCCTGCTCGTCGGTCATGTCTTGCTCCATACCGTCACTCCGCCCTCGAACGGTTCCCACGCGACCACACTGGCTCGGACCCGTACGATATCCGGCGCCGTGGGCTCGTTCCACACCAACTGAAACCCGGTGATACCGCCGCTGCCACCGATCCCACCGATAGTCGACGACGCCCGGCCCCACCCCGGCCCTTCGCCGACGAACTCCGTGCTCGTCCCGAAGCCCTGGTCGGCGACAACCCTCCATGGGTCGGCCGGTCGGTCGAGGTCGAAATCGACGATGGCGCCGGTGCTTTGCTCGATGACCGTCTGTAGAGAGATCCTGGTTCCGTCGAACAGCTCGGCCGACGAGCCGCTGACGCCCGCCATCTCAATGACGGTCTCGGCGGGGACCGCGATCCGCCACGAGGTCACACGCACAGTGGCCACCTCACCCAAATCCCCGCCATCCTCGGTCTCAAATCGGATCGAATCGGCGACGCCCACGCTGGGCTCCGATTCGTTGAATTGGCTCTGCCGCGGAGGATCGGAGGCTTCTACGATCGTGGCCCCTGAGGTAGTGACCAGCTCCCATGTTTCGGGAAGCACGGCCGGCAGCTGTGCTCCACCAAAGAAGAATCCTCCCGACTTGGCCAGTGAGACAAGCCGGTAATCGAGAACAGCCGAGCTTCCGTCGACCACAAAATCGTCGACCACGATCACCGTCGACTCAAACCGGACACCGCCCTCATCCGTCCACGGAGGCTCGACGACAACTGACTCGGCCGAGCTTGATCGAGTCGTTGTCGTTGTCGTGAAATCGGCGACGGGCGGTTCGGAGCGGGTATGCGCACCCACCACTAGACCAAGCCCGGCGAGGAGACCGCCGAGCACCAGCCCGACCACCATCCTGACGAATCTGTCCATGAAGGGATTCTAGAAGCGCGACGAACATTCGCTGATGGGCGGACCCTACCCGGGCACAAAACGACCGTCGCACTACTACCCAGAATTAAGTAGTTCTCTACTAAAGAATATTGCCGCTGCTGCCGATATGACTTCATTCGAGTTCGATAGGAGGCAGCGGTGGATCCCGAGTTGGCGAGCCTCGCATTGCATCACGGGCCGGGTTTTGGCGACCACGGGTCTCGCGTCGCCGAGTTGGCCGTCGCCACCGCAGAGCACCTTGGATTGGAGCGGCATGAAGTCGAGCAACTCTGGTTCAGCTCGCTCATCCACGATCTCGGCAAGACGGAGATCGATCCGGCGATTCTGGCGAAGACGACACAACTGACCGACGCCGAGGTCACTGCCATGAAGAGCCATCCCCAGGTCGGCCATGACAGCATCTCCGATGTGGTCGATCCTTGCGTTGCCGACGCCGTGCTGTGCCATCACGAGCGTTGGGACGGCTCAGGCTATCCGAACGGCTTGGCCGGCAGGTCGATTCCGCTGCTCAGCAGGATCATCTTCGTCGTGGATGCCTACGACGTGATGACAACCGGCCGCAACTACCGCCCCGGTCTCAGCATCGAGACAGCAGGCGAAGAGCTCACCAGGTGGTCGGGTCGTCAGTTCGATCCCAAGATCGTTGATGCCTTCGCGTCCGTGGATCGCGAGATGCTGGCGCCGCGGTGGGCGCGCAACGACCACCATCACTGAGGAGGCTCGACAACCGCCGGCTTGCCGGTGGTCGGCACCGACACGCCCCTCCTCAGGCCACCAGCCACACGCACCTCATCGACGATTGCCATCAGCTTGTCGAAATGGGAACCACGCCAATACACCCTGCCACATGAGTCGCACCGGTGAAACTCGTCGTAATGCTCTCTCGTGCGTGGTTCCAACAGCCCGTCCACCTCACCCTTGTCGACCGGCTGGACCAAGCCGTTGCATTCCATGCATCTGGCGAAGTGGACAATCGAGTCCCGAAGATCGAACCGCCGCACCACCTCCAGTAGCTGATCTCTTGGCATGATCCCGCGTACGTAATAGCCGTGGACAACAACCGATCTCTTCAGGAGGTTCCTGTCCTTGGTGAGCAGGATTCGATTCTCCGCAGCCGAGATCCCGGCAAGGTCGCCGTCATCGAGGTCGCCGTCGCTGACCGCGTCGAAACCCAGCAGACGCAGGTACCTGGCCAGCTTGCCGAGATTGACATCAACCACGAAACGACTGTCAGGCAACCCGGGGCGGAGCCCACCGTCGATGTCGAGACTGCGGAACACGGGATAGACACTCGCCCAATCCCCGGTACGAAGTTGGTAGTCAAAGCCAACCGGAGTCCCACCAACGAGGATCAGATCGACTTCGGTATGCGGCACCCCACACGCCTCGATCCTGTCCTTCACGCTGGGTGAGTCGACAACGTCAACCGTTACGATCCGCTTGTCGGTCGCAAGGAAATCAATCAGCTCGCCGTAGAAGCGTAGGTTGGCCCGGTCCATGTCAGAACCATGATGGCTGAGATCTGGCAGTATTGACGACGTTGTCTCGGTCAATAAGCCATCCGTCAATATTCGATGCTACGCATGTATAGGGTGACTCCCGCCGTCGATCGCCCGACCCGAGAGGAGTCGTCTTGGAAGTCATTTCGATCAGGACCCCGAGCCTCGGGGACGCCACCTACGTCGCCGTCCACGGCAACCACGCACTGGTCATCGACCCGCAACGCGACATCGACCGGTTCACCGATGTGCTCGACAACCGCGGCCTTACCCTCACCCATGTGTTGGAGACGCACATGCACAACGACTACATCTCAGGCGGTCGTGACCTGGCACGCGTGCGCGGCGCCGATCTAGTCCTCCCGGCCGCGTCCGGCGCCGGGTTCGCCTTCCGACCTGCGTTTCACAACGAGGATCTTGATGGTGTCGCCGGCCTGACGATTCGCCCCCTCCATACGCCCGGGCACACACCGGCGCACACCAGCTACTTGATCCTCATCGACGACGAAGAACAGGTTGTCTTCACCGGAGGAAGCTTGCTGGTGGGCGCCGCCGGCCGCTCCGACCTTCTCGGAACCGAATATGCCCGCCAGCTCGCCTGTCTTCAGTTCGGCAGCTTGCAACGCCTCGGCGCGCTCAGCAACAAGACCGGTGTGTTCCCAACCCACGGGGAAGGCTCATTCTGTACTGCATCGGGTGCGGGCCGCACCACCTCGACAATCGGACGGGAAAAGGCCGAGAACCCTCTGTACCAATTCGACGACGCGGAGTCGTTTGCCGACGACCAACTCGCGGGCCTCGTCCCCTACCCCAGCTACTACGCCCACATGGGGCCGACCAACAAAACCGATCCGACCGCGATGAAGATCCTGCCACCACCGGAGCTGTCTCCTGCCGAGGTCGCGGCCGAGATCGACAAGGGAGCTTCCGTGCTCGACGGCAGGGACCGGATGTCTTTTGCCGCACGCCACATCCAGGGGTCGCTGGGCATCGAGATGGGAGACTCATTCGCACCCTGGGCGGGCTGGTTGTTCGGCTACAACAAGCCGCTGGTCCTGGTACTCGGCTGGGACGACGATGCCAGGACTGCGATAACCGAGCTTGCCAGAATCGGCTTCACCGAGATTCGAGGTGTCCTGCGTGGCGTCGATTCCTGGGGGGACGAGGGACGCCCGACAGCCTCGCATAGGACGGCGTCGCACGCCGATCTGGCTCGAGAGCTGAATGCTGAGAACGGCGGTGATCACATCCAGATCCTCGATGTCCGGGATCCTCAGGAGCGGGCGCGTGGCCATATCGCCGGATCGGTTCACCGGTACCTGCCAGACATCAGCTCCGGTTTGCCGGACGATATCGACAAGTCGAAGCCGGTTTGGGTGATCTGCCAGAGCGGCAACCGGGCCTCAATTGCCGCCGGATTGCTCGAAGGCCAGAGTGTCGACCCGATAGTCGTCTCCAGCGGTGGGGTGGCCAACGTGATGATGGCCACCCTGGCGTAGGGGTCAGCCCAGGTGCTCCGCAAAGAATTCGACGATCCGTCTCCTCGCGTCTATCGCCGATTGCTCGTGGTAGCCGGACGAAATGAACTTGCCGGAGATCACAGCCCACAGAGGTGTCTCTGAATCCGGGTGATCATTGAGGAAGCCATGCCCTGCATCCGGGTAGACCTTCACGTCAAACGGAATGGAGTGTTTCCGCATCTCCGAGGAGATCTGCTCCGGTTCCTTGCGCAGGCTCCGGTCGAGACCACCATAGGAACCAACAATCGGGCAAGACTCTGCGAGGCCGTTGAGCGCCTCTTCGGTCAAGCCGCCGTAGTTGCTGCTGGCGGCATCAAAGCCGCCTCTCGTAGCTAGCAGCAGAGCGAACCCGCCACCGAGGCAGAATCCGATGACACCGACCCGGCCGGTACTTTGCGGATGGTCGAGCAGCCATGAGCGAATCGTCTCGAAGTCATCGAAGACCGGGCCGTCCCCGGAACTCGCCTGCCGGAAGGTCGAAAAGAGACAGCGCATCCTGCCTCCCCAGTAGTAGATGTCGGGAGCGGCCGCCAGAAATCCCTCTCCGGCAAGCCAGTCGACCTGGTTGCGCAGATCGGTGGTCATGCCGAGAGCGTCGGAGACGACCACCACTCCCGGCCATGGGCCTTCTCCTCCGGGTACCCCCACGTACACCGGCATATCACCCCGAGCACCGGACAGTCTCACTTCCAAGATCATCTCCTCGCTCGGACAAGCCCAGTATAGAAGAACCTTGCAATAATGCGTCAACTACATCTATAGTTGATTCAGTTACCCAACCAAGGAGCGAAGTTGAGCTACCCACTGGGCGTCTGGCAGGCGATGATGGCTACCGTCTTCATTGCCGACAAGGTGAAGCTGGGCGAATACGACTTCGTGCCCACCAACCAGATCGCCGATGATCTCGCTATCCCAAGCCCCAGCCTCGCCCGGTTGATCCGGGAATTGAATCGGGCCGGAATCGTCGAGACCAGGGAGGGTGCCCGCGGTGGCGTGCGGCTTGCGGTTCCCCCTGACCAGGTGACACTGCTGGACGTGGTCGAGGCCATTCAGCAACAACGGCCGCTGTTTCGTACCGACGCCGCCCCGGCTGTGACCGGAGCAACACCCACCCGTCGCCAGGAGGCGCTCCGCACGGCCCTTTCGGCAGCAGAGCAGGCTATGCGCTCCAACCTGGAGGTGACGATCGACAAGATCAGCAAGAGCTAGATACCGGCATCCTCTTGGGCGCAAATGTGCGCCCTCTTCTACGGACATAACTACATAAACAACATCTTTAGTATATTGCGAAAGGATAACAATGCTCAGACGCATCCTCATCATCATCGGAATCGTCCAACTCATCCTCGGTGTCGCGTTCCTGGTGCCGACCGGCTTCCAAACCGTGGTCGGGCTAGACACGGCACCGGGTTGGGTCAATTGGATCCTCACCATGTCCGGGGCAAGGGCCCTCGGGTTTGCCTACGGAATGTTCCGGGCGGCTGCCGATCCCATGCGGAACCGGGAGTGGATCATGGCAATGATCGGAATCCAGGCAATCGATTGGGTCGGGACCATCGGCTACCTCGTCTCCGGCAGCGTCACTCTGACGCAGGTGACGACCGCCGCCTTCCTGCCGGTAGTGTTTGTTGTCGTTCTGCTCCGCAATCTGCCGCGACCGTCAACGGTCGAGAACGGGAGCAGATCTCCGGTCAGGTAAACGCCTCGACGCCCGGCGAGGTGTGCAGGGTATGAAATCGACAGGAGTCTTGGTGACCGAACCACAAACCGGTGCCCGCGCACTCCCCCTGCAAGAGACCTTCCTGGCGTTCTACCGCCGGGAGTACCCGAAGATGGTGGCGATAGCCGCCGCCGTCTCGGGTAACCGGGCAATCGCCGAGGATCTCGCCCAGGAGGCAATGCTCCGGGCACACCGACATTGGAACCGCATTTCCGCGTACGACCGCCCGGGTGCATGGACGAGACGAGCGACCATCAATCTCTCCCTCAGCGCCACCAAGCGGGCATCGGCGGAGCTCAAGAGGATGTTGCGGCTCGCCGGGCCGTCGACACTGCCCCCTCCGGAGGCCACGGACGACCACATCTGGCGGGCCGTGGCGAAGCTTCCGCGAAACCAGCGCGCCGCAATAGCCCTCCACTATCTCGAAGACCGTCCGATCGATGAGATCGCCGAGATCCTCCAGATCGCGGTTGCAACGGCTCGAGTCCACCTCCACCGCGGCCGCCGGGCACTGGCCGTCACGCTCGACCAAGAGGAGGTCTCCTCATGAATGACCACGATCTTCGCACCGCCTTTCGACATCTCGAAGAGGATGTCATCAACAACGTCAAAACCGAGCACCGGCTCGAGCAGATCACCACCCGCCGTGCCTGGGTGCGTCCCATATTTGTGAGTCTTGCCAGCGCAGCCGCGGTCATCGTGATAGTGGGTGCAGCCATCTTGGCACTACGGCCCGCAGGGACCGACACCACCGTCCCTCCCGCGACCAACACGTCTGCGGTGCCGACGACAGCGGTCCCGGACTCCACCACACCATCGACCACACAGCCAGCGACGACTGAGGCTGGTGTCCTCGATCTCTCCAATGACTCGTGGGTGATGCAAACGACATCGGGGATTGTCACCTCGACTTCCGGCAGGATCATCTTCAAGACCGCGCCATTACTCGGCATGCCTAATCTCGCTCGCGATCATCTAGGCGGCGTCGCGTTTATCGACGAGTCTGGCCTGTGGTGGTGGCGAGCAGGTATCTCCGAGCCGCAGTTGGTTGTGGCTATCCCTGCTGTCTCGGCGGGATCGATGATTGAGGTGATACCCACAGAAGGCGGGCCGGTTGCTCGGATAACCATCTGGAGCCCTGAGCAGACTGAGATCTT
This sequence comes from uncultured bacterium, assembly GCA_963731695.1. Taxonomy (GTDB): domain Bacteria; phylum Actinomycetota; class Acidimicrobiia; order Spongiisociales; family UBA5794; genus JAAETI01. The sequence continues at coordinate 33,987 of CAVSWM010000010.1, forward strand.
CGTGAGTTTGGACAGCGGGACCGAAGTCGACCCGGTCACCGGTAGCGTGGCTATCACCGATGATGGGACCGAGACCATCATCGCATCCAACGGGCTCAGCGCCACGGTGACCCAACCCGAGGTCACCAGAGACGGCGACGGCTACGTCGACAGCGTCATCGAGCCTGCGCATCTCATCATCGAGCGTGAAGGTGCCCGTGTGCTCGATGTTCGCATCGGATCCGAGAATGAGGCATGGGCACGCATCCACGATTTCGACGGCGAGCACGTGATCGTCTCGGTCGGCCCGTACGAACCTGCGGTTCCGCTCGAAACGTACTACGTCATCGATCTTGCCTGTGCGGACTGCACGACATCGTTCACCGAGGGTGGAGCAACCGCGGCGCTCACGGGGCCCGACGTCGACTGGAACGGCGAGATCGCCGGCTTCGGCGGTGCAATTCAAGCTGCCGTCGACACCGACGTCCGCATCCCGGCTGGCACCGCCATCGTTGCGGACCCGACCCTGGCGCCGGATGAACCGATCCCGGGTGAGATCAGCCTCGTCGAGATCGCCGACACGACCGTGGCCGTCGGCGTCGACCGGGCGGTGAGTGACCGCACCGGCGGCTTGTTCGTCCAGACGGGCAACACAATCGGCTGGGCCCGTCCGAACGCTCCCTCCATCAACCTATTCAGTGGTGAGGATCTGGTCGAGAGCGGTTCCGTCGAGATCACCCTGGAAGACGTTGCGAACGTCGACGGACAGATCAACGTGGTGTTCACGGTTCGAGGCGGCGAGGGCGAGCAGTCCTATGGTGAGGTGTGGCGCTACGACGTCGGCACAGGTGCCCCGACCCAGATGGTGCACTTCGGCCTGGCCGATGGGGCGATGACGAGGGCATCCCTGCAGAACGGTGTGCTGGCGCTCACCTTCCAAGTCGAGGGGTACTCATGGATCGAGTTCTACGACGTCAACGGCGACCCGATTGAGACGAACAATCCCAAGCCGAACACCGGTGACAGTTCGTCCTACGTCGACCAGGGGGTGTTGACCTCAGAGGGTGAGGTTCTGGTGTATCTGGAATCGCGGCAGCTCACACCGTCGGAAACAGGCGAATGGCCGATGGACATCGTGGTCTGGGATCTGACCACCGGCAGCGAGATGCAGCGGTTAGCGCTCGATCTCGGCACCGCCGTCCCGGACCGGCTGGATTATGACGGCTCCGACGTCGTGCTCGGGTTGCGCCAGATCGTCGGCGATGAGTGGCAGCGAGAGACGCCAATCCGGGTCACGCTCGCCACCGGCGGCATCAGCCAAATCGGTGTTGCCGGGATCCCGAGCCTGGCCAGGTAGCGGATTCTCCAGGTGAGACGACAATGGAGGGGTGAGAGTCATCGCCGCCTTCGTGACCTGTGGATTGCTGGCAGGGTGCAGCGCGGCAACAACTGACGCTCCCCCTCCAAATGTCTCACGCAATCCGACGGCGACGGTGCTACTGGTCGGAGATCTGATGCCCGGGCGCGGCGTCGGCCTGGTGATTGAGACCGACGCCGACTCCGTGTTCGCTGATGTCCGTCATCTGATCGCCGGCGCCGACATCGCCGCCGGAAACCTCGAGTCCCCATTGACGACGCTGCCACATGACTCGGCAAACGAGAATGCTCTGGAGGCAGACCCGGCGGCGGCCGACGTGCTCAGGACCGCCGGTTTTGATCTGCTGTCGCTGCCCAACAACCACACTATGGATGCCGGTAACGAGGGGTTGAGCGACACCATTGCCACTCTGGAAAGTGTGGGGATCGGAATGGTCGGAGCGAGCTCAGACGAATCGGCGTCTGGTGCGCCTCGCTCGTATTCGAGCGCTCCGGGATCAGCATCGGGTTCCTGGCCTTCGACACAACCGGGAGCGCGGACTCTCATCTCTCGACCTGGAAAGGTGATTCATCGCTCGACGAAGTTCGGGCGCTGCGTGACGAAGTGGACATCGTCATAGTCTCGCTCCATGGGGGCACCGAGTATCTGTCGACCACCGATCCAGGCCTGGCTCAGATCGCAGCTCAGCTTGCCGAGGCGGGTGTCGATGTCGTGTGGGGTCACGGAGCCCACGTCGTCCAGCCGGTCAGCGCCATCGACGGCGATCGCCCTACCGTGGTCGCTACATCGCTCGGCAACTTCCTCTTCGATCAAGCCGGAACCGATCGCACCACCGGCTACATGTTGGAGGTGATGGTCGACGAGGTCGGTGTTGTCTCATACCGGGTCGGGGTCACCGGGCACCCCGATCGGAGGGTCGAATTCCGAGAGTGGCTCGACCCCACCGGTGACACGGCGTGGCTGGATGGATCCTGGTGGTCACTGACACGAGACCCGGCGACCTCGCCCTCCACAGCAGCAACGCTAAGCGAGTTCCGACACGGGGATCTGCTTGCCGCCGCGGCGGGTGATGTCGATGGAGACGGCAATGACGAGGTAGTGGCTTCGTTCCGCAGGCCGTACCGCGCCACTCCGTTTATGGAGACGCACCCGGAAGTGCAGTGGGCAGACTCCGCGGGCCGTAGCGCACATCTCGGCGTTTACAAGCCGGAGGGGCTGAAAGAGGTATGGGTTGCAGGCTCTGTACTCCAGCCAATTGCCGGGCTTGGAGGTGTGCGACGGGTCACTGGCCGTTGTTCATGACCAGCTCGACGATCCCACCATCGTCGCCACAGGCGCATGGACCTGGAACGGCTTCGGCTTTGACACGGCCCCGACCCTGCCGGGCGGAGGCACACCCGCCTGCTCCGACATAGACGGCGACGGAAAGCTGGACCCGGTCATCCTCAACCGGGACTGACTTGTCCCGCTTTGGCGTTGGAGACCGGAATATATTCCGGTCTCCAACGCCAAAGCAGGGGGTTTAGGTGTCGTCGGGGCCCCAGCCGGTAGCGCCATCGATCAGTTCGCGAAGGATGTCCATGTGGCCGACGTGGCGAGCCAGTTCTTCGATCATGTGCAGGATGATCTCGCGGGCGCTGTGCGCCCGATCACGGACGGGGATACTCGGCTTCGAGGGATACGTCTTCGAGCACTCCCCTGCTCACCGCACACTCTTGCTCATAGAGGTCGATGATGTCCTGAACGGTCTCGTCGTCCTCGATTCGCCAATCGGCGTCGGGATCGTCATCGGTCCAGGGGAAGACCACCTCATTCTTTGCGAGCACCGCCTGGAACCACCACCGCTCCACGTATGCGAGATGCTTGACGATGCCGAGCAGGCTCGTGCCTGTGGGCACCATGGGCTTGATCGCGTCCTCACGGCTCAGCCCCGCAAGCTTCCACACCACGATCTTGCGATAGGTGTCTAGTACGTCGGCAAGCGCCGCTTTCTCTTGGTCATGGCTAGTCATGGGTGCGAGTCTACGGAGCCGTCTTCCAGAATGGTCCTATACCCCGGCCTTTCGCTGTCCTACGGTGAGGGGTGGTCAAACACGGGAGGCAGTGGTGAAGCGTCGGGCAATCCTCGTATTGGCAATTGCTCTGGTCGCCGTTGCATGCACGTCCGACGACGAGCCAGCGGCAACGACCACCTCACTCGCAACAAACACGACGACAACAACGCAGCCAGCCGCGCCATCAACAACGGCTTCGACCCCCACAACATCGCTCCCCCCGGTTGTGATCCCGGCGCTGCAGCCGATGTCGTTCGGCTCGCTCACACCGGTTCCGCTTCTTTCCGGAGGGACGTATGCCGGGCCGGCCGCGCCCTCCAGCCTGTCCGGCGTCTACGTGCCCGACTGGGTCGAGACGTACCTGGACAACTACGACGCCACGGGAATGCTCGGAGACAACGGATTTGTCATCGTCCCGTCCGAAACCCGTCTCTTTCAGCATGTCTACGAAGGGTCTTTCTACGAGGGATGGCCGGTGTTCCTCACCACCGATGCCGCGTACAACGTGTGGCACCTTGCCTTCGACAAGATCCTGCGTGAGACCGAACAGCAGACCCTGCTGCCCGCTCTCGAGGACATGGTCGGCAGCCTGGTCGAGTTGGCACGCGGCTCAGGAGGCAGAACTGGCGGGCACCGATCTCGAGGAAGCGGCAGGCCGGGTCACCCAGTATTACGAAGCCACCGCAACGGTGCTCGGCCTGGACGTCGGCCCCATCGGACCGCTGGCCCAGCAAGAAGTCGACCTAATCATGAGCGCCGACCAGATCGCCCTGTCCCCAACGACCGGTGGGGACGCCAACTCCCCTTTCATCACGAGAGAGATCGACTACACGTTGTTCCGACCACGGGGCCATTACACCCGCAACACCGACCTCGAGCGCTACTTCCGCGCCATGTCCCAGCTCGGCAACAACGCCTTCCTGCTGGATGACGGTCTCGTCCTCGGGGTGCTGGCGAGCCGGGTACTCCTTGCCGACCCGACCGTGCTCGACGAGTGGCAGCTCATCTACGAACCGACCGCCTGGTTGGTCGGCGCTGCCGACGACTACACACCACTCGAGCTTGGTGCCGTCGTCGAGCAGGTGGTGCCGTCAGGGTGGTCGGATATGTCGGCCTTCTCCGACCCGGCAACAATCAAGAGCATTGCTCAGGGATTGACGGCCATGCGCCCGGTCGCCATCAACCCCGAGGCCGCCTCGCTTCGAATCATGGGGAGCCGGTTCGTCATCGACTCCTACGTCCTCGACCAGTTGGTCGCACCCAATGTGGCCCGATATCGAAGCATCACCGCTCGATCTCGCCGCGGCGTTCGGATCGGAGTGGGCGCTTGGTGTGCAGGAAGCCGCCGGGGCAACCGCCGCAGCTGGTTACTCCGAGGCCATGCAGGCAATGCAGACGCTCATCGGCGACCGCACCATCGACGACTGGAGCAACACCGTCTACGACTCCTGGCTCTACGCCATCAGCCCGATGTGGGCGGAGCATGACAGCGCCTACCCGGCGTTCATGCAGTCTGACGCCTGGGCGGCGAAGGCACATCAGACCGGGTTCGGCTCCTACACCGAGCTGAAGCACGACACGATCCTCTACACCAAACAGGCCGTTGCAGAAGGTGGCGGTGACGAGCCACCGGTGCCGCCGCGACACTGGGTCGAGCCCGAGCCGGTGGCCTATGAGCGGCTGGCGGCCGTCACCGCGTTGATGCGCGATGGCCTTGAACAGCCGCGGCTTGCTCACCGATGACTACTCACAGCTGCTCGTAGACCTCGAGGATTTCTATGCCTGGCTCGGTGGGATCGCCTCTGACGAGCTTGCCGGCATGCCCATCAGCGATGAGGACAATCAAGAACTCGGTTGGATCGGCTCAACGCTCGAGGGCTTCTGGGTCCGTACCTCGGACAGCGATCTCGACTTCGAGACGGGCCCCGACTCCCAGGCTGCATTGGTAGCCGACATCATGCGCAACGCTGAAGCGGTTCTCGAGCTCGGCACCGGATACATCGACTACATCTTCGTTGTCGTCCCCGACGATCAAGGTGGTTTCCAGGTAGCTACCGGTGGGGTCTACTCCTACTACGAGTTCTGGAACACCGAGCAGAGACTCACCGACGAAGAGTGGCGAGCCCAGCTAGATGCCGGCAATGCACCCGACCGCCCCGCTTGGGAAGACGTGTTCCTCGCCGGCGGCGGCGGCGACCCTCGACACCCGGCTACAACATAACCGGACTAGCAAGCGGGCTGTTCTGCCGGGACCTCAACGCCATGGGCTACGGATTCAGCGAAGCCGCCGCCTACTGGCTGGCGGAAGGAGCACCGGACCGGATGGACGCCGACCACAACGGCATCCCCTGTGAGACGGTGTATCCCGACGAGTACGAATCATTCCTCAATGCGGCAATCGGCGAACCCGGCGGCCAGCTCTGTGCCGACCTCGGGTTCAGCGACGACGCCTCCGGCTACCAACGTGCCGTTGCCTACTGGATGTTGGAAGGTGCCCCGGAGCGGATGGACGCCGACCACAACGGCATCCCGTGTGAGACGGTGTTCTCTGCGGAGTCGATCCGGGGATTTCTCACGTTCGGTGGCTAGAGCGGCAGTTCCTATCAGACGATCCGCTGTGCGCCTTCAGATGGCTCCACGGTGAACATGATGGGCTCTTGATAGGACTCTTCCGCATACCTTGTTGCTACGGCCGTCCGAGCAGCGGCAACGGTATCGATAGGCACCAGTGCAATCGCTGCTCCCCCAAAACCCCCTCCGGTAAGCCTGGCACCGAGTGCCCCCGCATCGAGCAGCGTCTCGACCGCGGCATCCACTTCTTCGCAGCTGGCCTCGAAATCATCGCGATATGAGACGTGAGCTTCAGTGAGCAGGGCTCCGACCTGATCCCACCTGCTCGTGGCAAGCGCCGATGCGACCTCACCCACCCTTTCGTTCTCGGTCACTATGTGCCTGGCCCGTCTTGCCAGGCGTTCATTGTCGAGTTGCCGCTCCGCTGCCGGTAAGTCGGCAACCGCAACCTCGCGCAGCGAGCTCACGCCGAGCCGTCTGGCCGCCTCCTCACAGTCGGCACGCCGGTCCCGATACTCACCACCCGCATGCCCGTGACGAACCATCGAATCGACCACGAGAATCCCGAGGCCGGCCGTGCTCGGATCGAAGGGAACCAGCTCGGTCGTGTCGGCACGGACATCAAACATGATGGCATGACCTTTGGTTCCCAACAGTGATGCGATCTGGTCCATGCCACCGGTCGGGGCCCCGACGTAGTCGTTCTCGGTCCGTTGAGTACGCCTGGCGAGCTCCCGTCTGGACAGACCCAGATCGAACAACTCGTTCAGTCCAAGGCCCACCGCACACATCAACGCCGCCGACGAGGACAAACCCGACCCAACCGGGACGCTGCTGTCGACTGCGGCGTCGAACCCGCCGACGCAATCGAGCGCCCATGGGACTCCCGCCACGTACGCCCCCCACCCGCCCGGCCGACCGGGCTCCAGCTCAGATACATCGACCTCCACCAGCTCGCCGGGGGTCTGGACAGAGCACACCCGGATACGACCATCGGGTCGTGCGGCGATGGCAGCCTCGGTCCGCTCGGCAATAGCAAAAGGAAGGACAAGCCCCTCGTTGTAGTCGGTGTGCTCGCCGATGAGGTTCACTCTCCCCGGCGCAGCCCAGACACCGTCGGGGTCACATCCAAATGCCTTTCGGAAGGCGCTCACCGCACCAATCAAGAACCAGCCTCCCGCAACATTGCGGCGATCTGTTCAGGGGTGGCGTCGTTGATCCAGACGGCCATACCCGACTCCGAGCCCGCCAGGTACTTGAGTTTGTCCGCCGACCGCTGCACCGAGAACAGCTCGAGATGCAGATACGCCAGATCCCGATCACGCTCGACCGGTGCCTGATGCCATCCCACGATATAGGGAAGTCTCTTGTCATAGAGCGAATCGAGCTTGTTGAGGATCGACAGGTACAACGATGCAAAATCATCCTTCTCGGCAGCCGACAGGTGGGTGAGATCCGGCATCTTGCGATGGGGATAGACATGAACATCCACAGGCCACCGCGCAGCGGATGGCACAAACGCGGTCCAAGTGTCATTGCTGGCAACAACGCGTTCCCCGAGCCTGCGCTCCGCTTCCAGGACGTCGGCGAACAGGTTGCGACCCGTCTCATCCAAGTGACGCCTGGCATTTCTCAGCATCCGCTCGGTCTTCGGCGTGACAAACGGATATGCGTATATCTGTCCGTGCGGATGGCTCAGGGTCACACCGATCTCGACCCCACAGTTTTCGAATGGGAACACCTGTGCAATCCCCGGCATTGCAGACAGAGCAGCGGTTCGGTCTGCCCATACGTCGACCACCGCCCGGACGCGTTCAACCGGCAACTCAGAGAAGGCCCGGTCGTGGGTGCTTGTGAAGACCACCACTTCGCAACGCCCTCGGGCGGGTCGGCGTTCGATCAAATCCTCGTCGAGCGGCACCGACGGATCGAGATCAGATGCTGCGAACGAGAGGCTGGGGAATCGGTTCTCAAACACGACGATTTCGTAGTCCGCGTCCGGAATCTCGGTGTGGTTGTCATCAGAGGTCGGGCAGAGCGGACACCGATTTGTCGGCGGGAGGAATGTGCGCGATTGGCGATGGGAGGCGACCACCACCCATTCACCGAGGATCGGGTCGTATCGCATTTCCGACGTCGTCAGCAACTCCGGGAGCTCGCGCTCATCGACGCTGTCACGGATGACACCCTCATCGGTGTCGTAGTAGATGAGCTCACGCCCGTCGGAGAGCTTGACCGGTGTCTTCTTCACAGGGCCGCCCCGGGTGCTTCTTCCGGGACCTCGGCAAGGACGAGATCTCCAACATGCTCGGCGAGCACTGCTCGAGCGTTCGGCGGAAGACCCGCGTCTGTCACCAGAACGTCAACCTGGTCGAGCCGGGCGATCGAGCTGATGCCGATGGCTCCCCACTTGGTGTGGTCGGCAACGACGACAAGCCGCCGACCCGAGTCGACGAGAGCGCGGTCGGTCTCTGCTTCGAGCAGGTTTGGCGTGGTCAAACCTGCTGCTACGTCGAGTCCGTGAACACCCATGAAGACCTGGTCGAGGTGGACGGTCCGCAGCGCGGCCACGGCGAAGGGACCCACCAGGGCATCTGATGGGGTCCGGCGCCCCCCGGTCAGCACGACTGTTTGGTCCGATCTGCCGTCTTGATGCAATACGTCGGCTACCCAGATGGAATTTGTCACGACGGTCAGCCCCGGGATAGCAACCAGTCGCTGGGCAAGCGCAAATGTCGTGGTTCCGGCGCTCAGGCCGATTGCGGTGCCCGGCTGCACCATCGCGGCTGCGGCCGAGGCGATCGCTTCCTTCTCGAACTGCTGCATCGTCGATTTGGCTGCGAATCCAGGCTCGTACGAAGCCCGCTGATGTACGGCAGTCGCCCCACCGTGAACCTTCTCGATCAGCCCGTCGGCCTCGAGAGCATCGAGATCGCGCCGGACGGTCATGTCCGACACACCGAGCTCGTCGACCAGATCTGCCACCCGGACACCACCGGTCTCGCGTATCCGCTCGAGAATGTACGCCTGGCGTTGCTTGGGCAGCATCTATCCGTCTTCTTCCTTGACGACGGCAACGCCGCCTGCAGCAACGCTAACCGACCCGGTTCGGCCCGTCAGCAAATCCATCCCCGATGCGGACATCTCGACGGTTGAGTTGGAGTGATTGATCACGAATAGATACGACGTTCCATCGCCCTTGCGTCGCACCATCTCGACACCGGACGGCGGCCGCTCGATCGCAGCCAAGCTCGATTCGTCGAGGACGCGATCGACCAGCATCTGCACCGATCGCTCGTCCAGCTTGGTGGCCACGTACCAGGCAACGCCGGACCCCGAGACATTCCTCGTAATCGCGGGCAGACCGGCAACCGGCCCGGAATCAAATATCGCAACCGAATCGGCCGTCAAGAGGTTGACGCGCTCGGTCCATACGTCGGCGTTGCCTCCGTCGTCGAGGGTGACTCGCTCACCCTCGCGAAGCGGATGAACTTCTTCGACCGAAACACCGGCGACATCACGCAATGGGCCCAAATAGCCGCCGAGCCAAACATGGTCGTCGTCGTCGGCAACACCCGTGCCATAGGTGATAATCGCGGTCCCACCGGCAGCAACAAAGTCCCGGATGATCGCAGCGTCTTGCTCGTTCACCATGTAGAGACCTGGTACTACCACGAGTGCGTAGTCACCCACGGGCACGCCTGGAGCGATGAAGTCGACAGTGTGACCGGCTGCGGTGAGCGCATGGTGATAAGCGTGGCCGATGTCGCGGTAGTTGAAGTCAATAGTCGGGTGACACTCTGCCTCAGATGCCCACCACGACTCCCAGTCGAAAATCATCGCGACCCGGGACTCGACCTTGCTGCCCTTCACCTCTGCGATCTTCTGCAACGCACCACCGAGCTCGACCACTTCGCGGAAAACGCGCGACTCTCGACCGGCGTGAGGCACCATGCCGGAATGGAACTTCTCCGACCCTGCCCTGGCTTGTCGCCACTGGAAGAAGAGGGCCCCGTCGGAACCACGCGCAATGTGGGCCATCGAGTTGCGGATCATCTCGCCCGGCTCTTTGGCGATGTTCCTTGGCTGCCAGTTGACGGCCGATGTCGAGTGCTCCATCAGCAGCCACGGCTCTCCGCCGGCCAGACCTCGCGTGAGGTCGGCGCAAAACGCCAGCTCACGATGCGCGTTCGTGTCGGCACCCGTTAGGTAGTGATCGTTCGAGATGAAGTCGGGTTCTTCCGACCAGGTCCAGTAGTCAAGTTCGTTGAAGTGACGAATCACCATGAAGTTGGTGGTGACCGGGATGTCCGGAGTGGCCCGTCGCAGCACCTCGCGCTCAGCCCGGAACCGCGCCAGAAACTCGTTGTTGGAAAACCGGCGAAAGTCGATCATCTGTGTCGGATTGCGGAAGGTGGGAGCGACCCGCGGAGGCATGATCTCCTCCCATGCTGAGTAGCGTTGACCCCAAACCGCCGTGCCCCAGGCGTCGTTGAGACGATCCAACGTCACGTACCGGTCCTCGAGCCATCTGCGGAATGCCCCAGCCGAGACGTCGCAGTAGCAGCGTGCGTTGTGGCATCCGTACTCATTACTCACGTGCCACATGGCAAGAGCGGGATGGCTCGCATATCGGTTGGCCAGTCGCTCCACGAGACGCAGCGACAATTCGTCGGAAACCGGCGAACTCGGGCAGTAGGCCTGTCGACCACCCGGCCACAGAACCGTCATGTCCTCTAGGACCGGCAGGGTTTCGGGGTAGAGATGAGCCATCCACGGAGGCGGAGTCGCGGTACCCGTCCCGAGATCGACTCTGACACCTGCCCCGTGGAGCCCGTCCATGACCCTGTCCAGCCAACCAAACTCGAAGCGGCCCGGCTCTGGCTCGATCTCTGCCCACGAATGGATCGCGATACTGACCAGGTTGACCCCGGCCTCTTGCATCAATTCATGGTCTTTCAACCACACCGATTCCGGCCATTGCTCCGGGTTGTAGTCCCCGCCAAAGGCGAGCCCATCAAATGTGCCATTCCAGTTCATCAGTCCACCAACCTTGCCACAAATATCAGCACAATTCAACACTCTAGCGTCCCCAGATTGTGAAAATGACCCCAATTTCACCCAAGATCTTGACATCCGTCTGATTATGGAGTAGAAAACGTGTGGAGTTCTGTTGACTTATGTGCAAATGTTCACATATGGGAATTCCGCGACAAGGAGGAGCAGGGAATGAGTAATCCCGATCACACGCTTGGCACCGATATCAGTAGACGGACGCTGTTGAAGGGTGCCGGTGTTGCCGCCGGACTCGCGGCGATGCCGACTCTGCTGGCTGCCTGTGGTGGCGACGAGGCCACCACAACAACGACAACAGCCGCCACCGGTGGCACGACCGAGACAACAGCCGCAGCCGTAACAGGCACAGTGTCTGTCGGCTCAAACGCATCGGACCAGGTGCCCCGAGACGCATACCAGGCGGTATACGACGCCTTCACCGCAAAGACCGGCGTCGAGGTCGCCGTCAATACGATCGACCACAACACATTCCAAGAGCAGATCAACAACTACCTACAGGGCATTCCGGACGATGTATTCACATGGTTCGCCGGATACCGGATGCAGTTCTTTGCCGATCAGGGTCTCTCGACACCAATGACCGACGTATGGAACGAGGTCGGTGGGAACTACTCGAGTGCGTTCAAGGGTGCATCGACCGGGCTCGATGGTGAGCAGTATTTCATGCCGTTCTACCTTTATCCCTGGGCCGTGTTCTATCGCAAGAGCCTCTTTGCGGACAAGGGATACACCATCCCGACGACGCTCGACGAGTTCAAGACCCTCGGCGATGCGATGCTTGCAGATGGCCTCGCCCCAATCGCGTTTGCGGACAAGGACGGCTGGCCGGCAATGGGCACGTTCGACTACTTGAACATGCGCATCAACGGCTACCAGTACCACGTCGACCTCATGGGTGGACGCGAGTCCTGGGACAGCGATGCGGTCAAGAGCGTGTTCGCTGCATGGGCAGACCTACTTCCATACCATCAGACAGGCGCCCTCGGCCGCACCTGGCAGGAAGCTGCCCAGTCGCTCGTCAGCAAGGAAGCGGGCATGTACCTGCTCGGTATGTTCGTCGGACAGCAGTTCACAGACGAAGACCGCGATGACCTCGACTTCTTCGCCTTCCCCGAGATCAACTCGGAATTTGGCCAGGACTCAGTCGAGGCTCCCATCGACGGCCTCATGCTGTCGAAGGCTCCGAAGAACCTTCCTGCTGCCAAGGAGCTTCTGAAGTTCCTATCGACGGGTGAAGCCCAGAACATCTACCTGGCGTCCGACCCGAACAACGTAGCTGCCGCGGTCGATGCCGACACGAGTAACTACAACGCATTGCAGAAGAAGGCTGTGGAGTTGATAGGCAGTGCCGCTCACATCTCGCAGTTCCTGGACCGCGACACCCGGCCCGACTTTGCGTCGACTGTGATGCTGCCTTCATTGCAGAACTTCATCAACAACCCATCGGACATCGATGGCCTGGTGAAGTCGATCGAAGAGCAGAAGGTCGCGATCTTCGGTTCGTAACCTATCGGGCAAGCTGCCCGCCGCGCTTGCGGCGGGCAGCCACCCGCTGGTAGAACGACGCTTATGGGCGCAAACACCCAAGAACGTACGACGGCTAGGCCGAAGCGGAAAAAGCGTTTCAGCCTGCTGACTCGCCGTGATCTGATCGTTCTGGGTCTTCTGCTCGGAATTCCCGCAGCCATTCATATCTTCTTCGTGTGGGTACCCGCGCTGCTTTCAATTGTCCTGTCGTTTGCCAACTGGAACGGCATCGGCGGGGTAGGCAAAATCGATTGGATCGGGACCACCAACTATCAGCAGATAGCCACCATCTATCCGCCTTTCTGGCCCGCGGTCCGGCACAATCTCATCTGGCTGGGCACCTTCATCCTCATAGCCACCCCGATCGGCATGTACCTTGCCGTGCAACTGGACAAGGAAGTCCGGGGTACCCGCTTCTACCAGAGCGCTATCTACCTCCCTGTTGTTCTCTCCCTGGCCCTCGTCGGCTTTATCTGGCAGCTCATCTATGCGCCCGAGGAAGGGCTGCTCAACAACCTTCTGGGCACGACCCAGCAAGGCAACCTGATTGACTGGCTGGGCAACCCGAGCCTCAACCTCTGGGCAATCCTCATCGCCGCCTCATGGCGACATATCGGATACATCATGATTCTGTATTTGGCGGGCCTCAAGAGCGTCGACCCGACCCTCAAGGAAGCGGCCTCGATCGATGGCGCGTCCAGCCGTCAAACCTTCTTCCACGTGGTCTTCCCGGTCCTCAAACCGATCAACATCGTGATCCTGGTGGTGACGATCATCGAGTCGTTGCGAGCGTTCGACATCGTCTATGTCACGAACAAGGGCACCAACGGGCTGGAACTGTTATCGATCCTGGTGACCAACAACATCATCGGTGAGGCAAGCCGCATCGGCTACGGGTCCGCGCTTGCAGTGATCCTGCTCATCATCTCCCTCGGATTCATCATCACCTACCTGTTCCGGACATTCCGAGCTGATGAGGCCGAGCTATGACGACCCTTGCCGAAAGACGAGCTCGCCGACTACGCCAGAATCAGATCTCCGGTGTCGAAGGACCCCGCTGGGGGCTCCGTATCTTCCTCACGGTCACGGCTCTGGTATGGCTGCTGCCGCTGCTGTGGGCGGTATACACGTCGCTGCGGCCTTACGAGGACACGGCACGACTCGGGTATGTGTCGATCGGTGGCTCCTACAGCCTCCACAACTTCGCGACCGCATGGACCCAGGCCGATCTCCCCCACTACTACCTCAATACGCTGATCATCTCGGTTCCCGGGGTGATAATCACCTTGCTACTCGCCTCGATGGCTGCATTTGCACTGTCGCGCTTCAGCTTCAGGTTCAACATTGCTCTCCTCATGTTGTTCACAGCTGGCAATCTCCTCCCGCAGCAGGTGATTATCACCCCCCTCTATCGCATGTTCCTATCGATACCGTTGCCAACGTGGTTGTCCGATACCGGGCTCATGTTCGACAGTTACTTCGGTCTCATCGCGATCCACGTGGCATTCCAGATGGGATTCTGCACCTTTGTCTTGAGCAACTACATGAAAGCTCTGCCAAGAGATCTGACCGAAGCCGCGTTCGTTGATGGTGCTTCTGTCTGGCGCCAATATCGGAGCGTGATCATGCCACTATCACGTCCGCCGCTGGCGGCATTGGCCACCCTCGAATTCACATGGATCTACAACGACTTCTTCTGGGCGATCGTATTGGTGCAGACGGGTTCCAAGCGACCGATAACCTCGGCTCTCAATAACCTCGCCGGGCTGTATTTCACGGACAACAACCTGATTGCTGCCGGTTCCATCCTCGCTGCCATCCCGACATTGATCGTTTTCGTCCTGCTCCAACGGCATTTCGTCAAAGGTCTGACGCTCGGTTCCAGCAAGGGCTAACCCGGTCGATTGGAGCCAAATGATGCAAGCTATCGACGCGTTTGCTGTCGAACCTTCCCGGGCCAGAATCTTTGAGCATGGCTGGCAGTCGTGGAGCCCCACGACCACGTACTCCCTCGACGACCGCCCGTGGCGACCTACAAACGATCGCAACCACTTCATGAACTATCGATCCGATAGGAATCCCGGCACCGACGTCTTCTCGGGTGAGGGTCTGCTGGGAGTGGATCCTGGTGATGGTTCCGGGTGCCGCATCTACGCAGCTCATGATGCGACTGAATCAGTGCCGAGCATCCAGGCAACGTTCGAACACGACCAGATCGTCATCTCGGCGGAGGGGCCAATCGATTGTGTTCGCGATGAAGGCGCCGGCACTCTCGAAAACGCCCTGGCGCGCTGGGCCGACGATTTTGCGGGGCGTGCCGGGGTCACCGGCATGCGCAAAGCACCGACTATCTGGTGCTCGTGGTACCACTACTTCACAGCAGTCACCGAATCCGACATGATCGAGAACATCGAAGCCATCGGCGACCTCGATTTGCCGGTGGACGTTGTGCAGCTTGATGACGGGTATCAGACCGCCCACGGCGACTGGTTGACGCTCACCGATCGCTTCGACTCGTTGCAGGGGATAGCCGAGCGCATCCGCGCCACCGGGCGGCGCGCCGGCATCTGGGTCGCACCTTTCCTGGTGTTCCCCGACTCGGAGCTGGCGAGCAGACACCCCGACTGGCTGATCGGTGGAGCCTCAGACCCGATCCACGCAGGCCACAACTGGAACCGCGACCTCTACGCCCTCGACCCCACCCATCCCGGTGCGATGGATTGGATCGCCGAGGTCTTTTCCACCATGCACCAGTGGGGATACGACTTCTTCAAGATCGACTTCATCTATGCCGCGGCGCTGGCAGGCAAGCGCTATGACGACGTGGCTCCGATTGCTTCGTATCGAAAAGGGGTCGAGACCATCAGGGAAGCAATCGGCGACTCGTATCTTCTTGGTTGCGGAGCCCCGATCCTCCCGTCCGTCGGGCTGGTCGATGCGATGCGGGTGAGCCCCGACACGGGACCCAACTACCTTGCCCGGGACGGCGACATGAGTCAGCCTTCGGTGTCTTCCGCCATCCTGACCGGGACGGGACGCGCCTTTCAACACGGGCGTTTCTGGATAAACGACCCGGACGACCTGATCGTGAGACCCGAGGTGGAGCACCGCGAGGAATGGGCCGAGCACGTGCGCCGCTTTGGCGGGCTTCGCGGAAGTAGCGACCGGATCGCATCCCTTGATGAATGGGGCCTCGAGGTGACCCGCGAGCTACTGTCCGAGTCGCCAACTGAACCCTTCATTCCCTCCCGAGGACATTCATGAGAATCCTGCTCACCGGTGGTACCGGCTACATCGGTAGCCACACGGCGATAGCTCTTATCGAATCGGGTCACGAGGTGACACTGCTCGACAACTTCTCCAACTCGAAACCCGCGGTGCTCGACCGGCTGCGCACCATCACCGGTCACAACATGGACTTCTTCGAGGCTGATGTGACCGATGGTGACGCGCTCGCCGAGATCATGAAGGTGCGGAGTTTTGACGCGACGATCCACTTTGCAGCACCCAAGGCAGTCGGCGAGTCCATGGAGAAACCGCTCCACTACTTCGCCAACGGCGTTGGCGGAACGATCACGCTCCTCCAGGTCATGGCCGACCACGGAGTTCGCAACATGGTCTACAGCTCGTCGGCCACTGTCTACGGCCTGAGCGATGATCTTCCCTTGACCGAGGACACACCGACCGAGGTGATCAACCCGTACGGTCGCACCAAGCTGATGTGCGAGGAGATACTCCAGGATCTGTATCAGTCTGACGCCCGATGGAACACGATCGCCCTGCGTTACTTTAATCCGGTCGGAGCCCACCCTTCCGGACTGATTGGTGAAGACCCTCAGGGCGTGCCGGCCAACCTGACGCCCTTCATCGCCCAGGTTGCGGTCGGCCGTCGCCAGACGTTGCAGATTTTCGGGAATGACTACCCGACCCCCGACGGTACCGGCGTGCGCGACTACATCCACGTGCTCGATCTAGCGGAAGGCCATGTCGCCGCGGTCGAGCACCTCGCAACCGATCCGGGCTACGACGTCATCAACCTTGGGACCGGCAAGGGTGTCTCTGTTCTGGAGATGGTGGCCGCGTTCGAGCGTGCGAGTGGTAATCCCATCGCCACCGAGATCGTCGACCGTCGGCCCGGGGACGGCCCGGCGAGCTACGCCGACGTCTCCAAGGCAGAGCGGGTACTCGGCTGGAGGGCAACCCGGAGTCTCGACGAGATGGCGGCCGATGTCTGGCGATGGCAGAGCCAGAACCCGGAAGGTTTCTCGTAGCCTCGGATTCGAGTAGCCGCCGACTCAGGGACGTTGGTCTCTATTCTCAACCTTCCGCGGGACGGAAAATCAAGTAATCCCCGAGCCCGACCCGGCATCGGTGGGTGGAAGGTATCGACTCACGCAAGGAGTTGCGATGGCCATCGAGGTTCGCAAGGTTGTGCTCGAGAGTGTCAGCGATGCGTCCGGTTTGGCGGCGTTGATCGAAGCAGGAGCTTTCGATGCCGACGGCGTCATTGCGGTTGTCGGCAAGACCGAGGGAAACGGAGGGGTAAACGACTTCACCCGGATCCTCGCCGATCAAGCTTTCCGCAGGGTGCTCATGGAGAAGGGAACTCGCCCGGAGGCCGAGGTCAAAGAGATTCCGATGGTTTGGTCCGGGGGTACCGACGGAATCCTCTGTCCCCATGCGACCGTGTTTGCAAGAGTCGAGACCACGGAACCCGCAGGCGATGAGCCACGATTGGCCGTCGGCTACGCGATGAGTGATGTGATCCTGCCCGAGGATATCGGCCGCCCCGCGATGGTGGAGAAGGTCGCCGAGGGTGTTCGCCGTGCGATGAGCGAGGCTGGCATCGAAGACCCTGCTGATGTCCATTACGTGCAAACCAAAACGCCGCTGCTTGTGATGGAGACCATCAACGACGCCAAGTCCCGCGGCCACACTGTGTATACAGAAGATCCGCTCGATTCGATGAACGTCTCCAACGGCACATCGGCATTGGGCATTGCGGTGGCGCTCGGCGAGATCGATATGCCGACAGCGGAGCAGATCGGCCACGATCTCAGCCTCTATTCGTCGGTGGCATCATGCTCATCCGGTGTCGAATTGGACCAGGCACAGACCGTGGTCGTCGGCAACGTTCGTGGCGCCGGTGGCCGGTATCGCATCGGCCATGACGTGATGAACGACGCTCTCGACCTGGAAGGCGTCTACCGGGCGATCCGTTCTGCCGGTCTCGATCTGCCAGAGCGAGCAAAGCCTGAGGACCTCAACGGCAAGGTGGTCAACATCTTCGCCAAGTGCGAGGCCGACCCGACGTCGCGGCTGCGGGGACGCCGTCAGGTGTCGCTGGACGATTCCGACGTGCACCACCACCGTCACATCAAGGGAGCCGTCGGCGGCGTAATCGCCGCTGCGGTGGACGACGCAGCAGTGTTCGTCTCGGTAGCGGCGCTCCACCAGGGGCCGAGCGGTGGCGGCCCGGTAGCTGCCATCGTCGATTTGGGATAGGTGGCACCCATCTCCGAGACGACAGAGAACAGTCCACCCCCGGCGCCGCTACGGGTGCCGGGGGTGGCCAGTACCGTGCTCTCTAGTCTCCTCAACGGCACTGCGACCAAGGCGACAGTCCTCGGGTCCTCCAGCTCAGCTGTGTGGCTTCACGTCGGTGAGGAAGTCGTTGTCGTCTCGGCAGGCGAGGGAGCCCGCCTCCCCAACAGCGTTCACCTTGCTGCGAAGCCCGGCAAGGAGGCACTTGACCGAATTGATGCCAAAACCGAAGTGCTGATCGGCAACGGCCGGGTGACCATGGGGGCTGTGACAGTAACGGTCAACCGATGGTGGGATCCGAGACCCTCGCTCTCGCCGGTGTCGGTCGCTGAGCTCGCAGCCAATCTCGAAGATCTACCGAGCGACCTCCCGGAGATCGACACCTCATCGCTGCGCCGGGCGCTGGCGGTTCGATCTGAAGGCGGCTTGCTGCATGCGTCCCGATCCCTGCTCGGCCGGGGACCGGGGTTGACCCCCGAGGGTGACGATGTGCTCACGGGCGCCGTCGCCGCAACCCGTCTCCTTGGCGAAGCGGCCGGACAAGAGAAGCCCGTCGCCTTCATCGGTGCAATCTCCGAACCGCTCGCCAGGCTCGCCGGGTCGCGTACCACTGCGTTCTCGGCTGCACTGCTCCGCATGGCGTTGCGAGGACAGATTGTTGAATCGGCAGGCAACCTGCTGAGAGCGCTCGCCGGTCGAGGGAACGTCGTTGCCAGCCACATCGAGCTGACCCGGCTCGGGCACACCTCAGGGCCGGCACTCGCCGCCGGCATCGTGCTCGGCGCCCAGAGCATCATCCAATAGCGAGCGCCGTCTGCCCGCTATACCGGAGCTGCCTCATCAACCATCTCACAGATGAGCAGGGCCACATGAAGCTCGAGCCGTCGGGCGGCATCGGTCATAAACGGCCCGACGATCTCCTCGAGCTGGGCGGTGCGGTAGCGCACCGAGTTGTAGTGATAGTGCAGCTTGCGGGCCGTCTCCGCCACGTTCAGGTTGGTGTCGAGAAGCACCTTGAGCGTTCGACGCAGCTCGGCCCTCGACCCGGCGGGGTCGTAGAGCTCCCCAAGCGCGTCCCTGGCAAAGGTGCGCAAGGTCACCTGATCCACTTCGCTGAGCAGACGGTACACCCCCAGCTGGTCGAACCGGCCCGTCGCTCCGACGCCCTTCGTCGTCTGGATGACGCGGTTCGCCACCCTCGCCTGCTCCCAACCGTGCGGCAGATCGGACCACCCTGCAAGCGGGCCCGATATCCCGGCCGACCAGGTGCCCTTTGCGGTTCGGGAGAGAACGTCCGACGCGGCACGGGCGGCTACCTCGGCCGGCATCTCGACTCCTTTGCCGCCGACAATGGCCACGACGGCTCCCCCAACAATCGCATACGGCACGTCCATGCCCTCGGCACGCAGTGACCAACCGAGCATGTCCCTGATCCGTTCGAGATGAGCTGCCGCATCGAGGGTTGCTGTCGACAGGTGGACGACCGCTGCCGGGAACGCAATGGTCCATTCGAGGGCCTGGGAGCGGCGGAGCACTTCCGCCTCATCCAGCCGGTTGAGCAGCACTTGCTCGACGAACTCGGCGCGGAACCTCCGGTCCACCGAAGCTACGGCGATCTCCCTGGATGCTGCCAGTGCCATGATCTGGGCAGACGTCGGGACCAGGCCGGGGAAGAAGCGATTGCTCGGGCCCTGGTCGGGGAACACGTAGAGCTGCCCGACGTACGTGGAGCCGACGACAATCGGCGCATTGACGGCGTTGTCCAGCCGATCCCGATCCGTCGGATCTGGGTCGGATCCCGGAGTTGGAAAGTGGGCAACCACCTCGTTGCCGACACCGAGAACCAGCACCTCGCACTCCACCAGTTCGGCAAGACGCTCCGCAACCTGTTCCGTACCGCCTCCGGCAAGAGCAACGCTCATTAGGTCCTGTTCGCGATCGTTCTTGCGATGCAGACCGCCCAGAAGCATGGAATCTCTCAACTGATAGACGTCGGCGATCAAGTCGTCGAACGAGACCGCGGTCGGTAGAGCCAGGATCGGGAAGCCGATACGGTCGGCCGCAGCAATAGCTGCGTCTTCCAACCTGGTGACATATGGGCCCAGCTTGAGCCCGAATGCCGCAAGCTCTTTCTCGCTCAATTCCTCGAGGAATCCGGCGATGTCCTTGCCACGGCCCTGGAGCGAGTAGCCGACGGTGATGAGCAGTTCGTTTGGTTTGACCCATGGCAGGATGTCCGGGTTTTCCATGACGTTGACTGATGACACCACTCTGTCGAGACCCGACACGCCGGCAAGAACCTCGGTGCCGGCGAAGTTGGGCGCCTCCAGCACCTCACGGACTGTGAGTGGTTTTGTTTGGTAAGACTTTGCCAAAAGATCGGGCGATTTCACGTCAACAAAGCCTAATGCCACCGGCGCCACCTTGTAATACGGTCGACTGATACGCACCAACGAGGAGGAGCGGGCATGGCCGTTGAGGTAGTCAAGGTCGAGATCAAGAGCGTCACCGATGCATCCGGTCTTGCCGAGCACATCGAGAAGGGGACATTCACCGCCGACCAGGTCGTCGGTGTCATCGGCAAGACCGAGGGAAATGGTGGAGTCAACGACTACACCAGGATCCTTGCCGATCGGGCGTTTCGCGAGGTGCTCGAGGATCTCGGCACACGTACCAAGGCGGAGATCGCAGAGATCCCGATGGTGTGGTCGGGAGGATGTGACGGCATCATCACCCCACATGCCACTGTGTTCGCTGAGACACCGGTCACCGGTACTCCGGACAAGGACCGGTTGGTGATCGGAACTGCGATGAGCGATGTCATTCGCCCTGAGGACATCGGCCGCCCCAAGATGGTCGAAACCGTTGCAGAAGGTGTCCGCCGGGCAATGGCCGACGCCGGCATCGAGGACCCGGCAGATGTCCACTACGTACAGACCAAGACTCCGCTGCTCACCGTCGAGACGATCAAGGACGCCCACAGCCGTGGGCAGACAGTGTTCACCGAGGACACGCTCGATTCGATGGGCGTCTCCAACGGCACCACCGGTCTCGGCATCGCAGTGGGTCTCGGTGAGATCGACATGCCAAAGGCAGAGGAGATCTATCACAATTTCGACCTGTACTCATCGGTCGCATCGTGCTCATCTGGTGTCGAGCTGGATCGGGCACAAATCGTCCTGTTCGGCAACCGGGCAGGTGCAGGTGGCCGCTATCGCATCGGGCATTCGGTGATGAAGGATGCCCTCGATCTCGACGGCATCTTCGAAGCGATCGCCGATGCCGGGCTCGAGCTTCCCGAGCGGCCCCGCGCCGAGGACCTCGGCGGCAAGGTCGTCAACTGCTTCATCAAGTGTGAGGCCGACCGTCGGGCGACGTTGCGGGGCCGGCGTCAGATCATGCTCGACGACTCCGACGTGCACCACCACCGTCATTCCAAGGGTGCTGTCGGCGCCATCGCCGCGCTTGCGATCAACGACCCGGCCGTGTTTGTGTCGGTTGATGCAAAGCATCAGGGCCCCCACGGTGGCGGCCCGGCGATTGCCATCGTCGACGTTGGAGAATAAGCAGCACTCTTTCGACCGGACACAACGGAGGTGACTGATGGTTTCTCGGGTGGAGATACACCCCGGGCAATACCACGATTCGGTTCGGTTGATGCAGGCCAGCAAAGCGCTCCAGGACGTACCTGGAGTCACTGATGCGCTTGTGGCGATGGCCACCGAGCTCAATTTGAGCCTGCTCGCCGATATGGGATTCGACATGGAAGCCGCTGCGGGAGCCGGCCCCAACGACCTGCTGCTTGCGGTCAAAGCCGACGACGAAGATGTGATCGCGACGGCACACCGGGTGCTCGATGAGGCATTGACCCATCGAGCTGCAACCGACAGCGGTCTCGATGCGCCGCCGCCGAGAACGGTGGGCACTGCAGCCGACGTGAACAGCGCCAACATCGTGCTCCTATCCGTTCCAGGAGAGCACGCGTTCGTCGAAGCGATGGAAGCACTGGACACCGGTCGGCACGTGATGATCTTCAGCGACAACGTGCCCATCGAACAAGAGATCACCCTGAAGAAGAAGGGTGTGGACAAGGGCTTGCTGGTGATGGGCCCGGACTGTGGCACCGCCATCGTCAACGGGCTCGGGCTCGGGTTTGCCAATGCCGTCCAGCCGGGACCGGTCGGGATCGTAGGTGCTTCCGGAACCGGGATCCAGCAGGTGTGCTCGCTGCTCGACGACGCCGAAATCGGTGTTCGCCACGCTCTCGGCACCGGTAGCCACGACCTGTCGGAGGCCGTCGGCGCCATGGCGACGTTGCAGGCACTGGATGCTCTTGACGAAGACCCGTCGGTCAACGTAATCGCCGTCATCTCCAAGCCACCTGCGGCGCCGGTGGCTGCACGGGTGCGGGCTGCTGCGGCCGAATGCTCCAAACCGGTTGTGGTCATTTTCATGGGCGAGACCACGCTCGAGTCAGGCACCCGGGAGATCCTCGATTTGCTCGGCAAGAAGCAGATCGCAGACTCGTGGCCCGTCGCTCAGGACCAGCATCGCCAGGGAACCGTCCGCGGGCTGTTCTCCGGTGGGACGCTGCGAGATGAGGCTCGCTTTGTGGCGATGCCGGCGCTCGGCGATATCGGGAAGAAGGAAACCGACCCCGGGCACACGTTCATCGACTACGGCGACGACGAGTACACCCAGGGCAGGGCCCACCCCATGATCGACCAGACGGTGCGAATCGACCGTCTGGAGGATGCCGCCGATGACGAAAGTGTCGGTGTGATCCTCATGGACGTGGTTCTCGGCTACGGAGCCAACGCCGACCCGGCCACCGAATTGTTGCCTGCCGTCAAGAAGGCAACCGATGCCGGAGCCGCGGTGGTGATCTCCCTGTGCGGCACCAAACGGGACCCGCAGAATCGGGATGCACAGGCGAAGAAGCTGCAATCGGCCGGAGCGTCGGTGTGGCTGTCGAATGCAGCCGCCGCCGGGGAAGCGGTCCGGCTGGCGACCATAGGGAGCCAGGCATGAGCCACCTCAGTGACCTCCTCGACAACGAACCTGCCGTAGCAACGGCAGGCGCCGACATGCTTGCTGATTCGATCGAGCAGCAGGGATCCACCGTATCCCGCGCCGACTGGCGTCCACCGGTTCCCGGCACAGAGTCCGCACTCGCCAGGCTCGCCGCCGACGGGCGGATGGGTGAGGCCAACCGCACGGCAATCGCCCGGATGCTGGCCGTGCGCCCCCATCTGGTCGACATCGGTGTGGCACGCGACGTCTTCCCCGAGATGACCGACCGTACCTTCCTCCATGCCGGTCCCCCGATCGAGTGGGACCGTGCCAGCGGGCCTATGCAGGGCGCCATCATCGGGGCAATGCTGTACGAGGGTCTCGCCACCGATCCCGACGATGCGGCTGCCAAGGCGGCGCGTGGCGAGATCGAACTGTCGCCGTGCCACCACCACAAGGCGGTCGGCCCGATGGCCGGGGTCACTTCACCCTCTATGCCCGTTGCGATCATCAAGGATGGGGCGGGCGACGGTGTCGCCTATTCGACGCTCAACGAAGGACTCGGCAAAGTGCTCCGCTACGGCGCGTTCGGCCCCGAGGTCATCGAGCGCCTCCAATGGATGGACCGTGTCCTGGGACCGATCCTCGGTGCGGTGCTCCGCAACCGGGGTCCCGTGGATCTCCAGTCGCTGATCGCCCAGGCTCTTCAGATGGGTGATGACGGTCACAATCGCAACCGTGCCGTTACGTCGTTGTTCCTGCGGGAGATCGGTGCCACTCTGGTTGATGGCGCCGACGCTCCGGTGGAGCAGCGTCGCGAGGTGTTTGAGTTCATCAACAACAACGATCACTTCATGCTCAATCTGGTGATGGCTGCCGGCAAGCTCGGCTCCGACGCCGCCGCCGGGGTTGAAGCGTCGAGCGTGGTCACGGTGATGGCACGCAACGGCACCGACTTTGGCGTCCGTCTGTCGGGAACCGGCGACCGCTGGTTCACCGCTCCCGCTCCCCCGGTCGATGGTCTGTACCTCGGTGGCTTCACCGAGGAGGACGCCAGCCCCGATATCGGTGATTCGACCATCACCGAGACCATCGGGATCGGAGGCTTTGCGATGGCGGCCGCCCCGGCCATCGTCGGCTTTGTCGGCGGCACCGCAGCCGGTGCCGTGCGTCGCACTCTGGCCATGTACGAGATCACCGTCGCGGAGCACCCCGCATATCAGATCCCGATGCTCGAGTTCCGTGGCACCCCGACGGGAATTGATGCGGCCCGCATCGTACGCACCGGGGTAACACCGATGATCAACACCGGCATTGCCGGCAAGGTCCCCGGCATTGGGATGGTCGGCGCCGGATTGGTCGAAGCACCGATGGAGTGCTTCACCGCGGCCATCAACGCCCTGGCCGAGACGGTCTAACCGGTTCTGGCGTCAGTGTGCGGTCGTCGAGAGTGGCTCGATGGCAGCTATCGCCGCGTCCACGCGGTCGGCCGGAACGAGCAGGTGGTCGTGGTAGTAGCCGGCGATGACGTTGCACGGAATGCCCAAATCCGCAAGGACCCGGGACACAGCCGCAGTCAGCCCGACGGCCTCCAGTGACGAGTGCACTCGCAGGGTCAACCACGCCAGCTCGAGATCGGGCTCGAAGTTGTGCTCCCGGGCGACATCCACCCGGACGACAACCGTCAGCCCTTCTTGCTCTCGCACCGTGGCCTCAGCATCGGCGGCGAGGTCGACAGCTTCGGCGAGAAAGCAGAACGTCCCGGGTCGACGATCAACAGCGATCGTCTGCAGCATCCGCGCTAGATCCGTCTCACCGGGCATTGGGCGACTCTATCAAGGTGATGTCATCTGCGCCTCAGCGCCTCTGACCTTCCCGGCATTGTGTTCCAGATCGAGGTGGCTGCGTGGCCAGACCGGATTGATTGGAAATGTCGGGTGAGGCACCCTACAGGCCTGGCTCGACGGCTCAAGGAGACACCTTGTGGTGCCGTTCTGCTGAGCCTGCGGGTGGTGGATTCAACATACGCCGACCATGCTCGGCACCTATCGGGTAGCGTGAGAAACCCCAGGATCGGATTTCCCCCGGTGGTGCCCGTCGGTCCGAAGGAGCAGGTCAATGCAGGTTGTGCAGCTCGTGGTCTCCATTGTCGGCGTTGTCGGCGCGCTGATTGGCTTGTGGTACGCGGGGCGTCAGCTCCACAACTCACGGCTGTCTTCGCGAGGTTCGTTCCTATTGGAGCTCGACTCCGCGTTGAACCGGCACGCTGAGACACACTCAAGACTGCGCCCAGGTGGTGACTGGGCGGGAACGGGTCGCGGGCCAGAGTCCGCCGATGAGTGGATCGCTGTTGAGGATTACATGGGGCTCTTCGAAAGGATGGAAGTACTCATCGAAGGCGGCGTGCTCGACGCATCGCTCGTCAACCGGCTGTACGGGTACCGCATTCACAACATCGTGGCCAATCCTCGAATCAGGAAGGTGAAGCTCATAGACGGCGCAGAGGGCTGGAAGGACTTCCACTCGCTGTTGCGGCGTCTTGAGCAAGAAGGCCGGAAACTGCCGTCTGACATCCCAGATCTCAGCCCTTGACGGCGCCGCTGACCTTCCCGGCACTGTGTTCCAGATTGATGTAGCTGGCTGGCATTGCGCGCCCGAAACCGAAGCCTCGGTCACCGACAACTGCGTTGGTCGACTCCCCTGCCTGTCAGCTGGACTCGACGATCACCAAGTCGGACGCTGCCCGACCGAATGTCTCCGGGGCGTAGATCTCCTCGGCCTTCGTCGGGGGCACGATGAACGTGCCGGGCGTCGTAGCCCTGGCGACGTATGTGTACTCGTATGTGCCGGCCGGGAGCAGCGAAGCGAACACCTCGGCCCGGTCGTCGCGCAGGTTCTGGTGCTCGAACCACTGCCACCACCACCAGATCGGGCGGATATCTGGGCCCTCCACCTCCGGGATCGGGCCGGTCACCGCCAGCGCCGGGTTCAAGGGCTCGAGTCCCGCCGGTAGCGGATCGACCAGCGCCACGTGCGTTCTCCGGCTGTCGGCCACCATCGTCAGCCGCACTCGTACCTCGGCACCCGGCTTGATGTGCCACGTGCCGTCGGCGTCTTGTGTCACGTCGGCGGGGTCGTCGATAGCTTCATACGTGCGCTGCACGACAAAACCCCGGTCGAGTGGGTCGAGGTCGAGGTCCTCGGGCGCATAGCGCAGACCGAGCCGGTAGTAGAGACGTCCATCGCCTTCCTTGCTCACCACCAGATTGGTTTCGCCGCTCGCTGCCTGATCGAGCAGCTCGGCCATCGGCACCAGCGTCTCGTCACGGTCGGTGGTGCGGCCGGCAAACTCGTGCTCGGCGGCGTATAGATCGCCGAGCCAGATCCGGGCCACGAAGTCCGGAGTGGCGGCCTCGAACGTGTCGAAGTAGTTGTTCAGTGCCAGCAGGATGAACGAGTTCTCCTGAACGTTGTTCCACCTCCCCCGGGTCTGGTTGCCGAGAAGCCCGGTAACGACCTTCGGGATCAGATCACTGTCCGGAGCCTCAGAGATCAGGGCATCCAGGATGATGCCGTCCGTGCGGTGGTCCGAATACAGGATGAGGTAGGCGTCCTCGCCGTAGTCGGTGGTGAAGGTGGCCGCACCGGCAGTTTCAGTGACCCGGTTGTTGAACAGCCGCTCGATCTCGGCACTCGCAGCGGTGTCGTCGAGCACAGGCCACAGCCATGCGACGGCGTCAAGACCCAGCCCGTCACCGGCACGTCGGTACAGCTCGGCTGCCTTGGGCGCATCACGGTCACCTGCCAGGTTGCGGACGTGGAGTGCGTATGCGCTCAGGGTGTCTCGCAGTTGCTGGCTGTAGTCGGTCGGATAGAAGTCCTCGATGTTGGCCAGGTACCACAGTGCCTGCTCGAGCTTCTGCGCAGGTACGGCATACCCGTTGGCTTTGGCCTCCACCAGGGCATGGGTGGCCTGGATGCTGTGATACGGGATGGTCTCGTTGGTCCGCTGCCAGATGGCAAACCCGCCAAAATCAGTCTGAAGGCCGAGCAATGCGTCGATGTCGGCAGCGACCCGGGCGTCGAGCTCCGCCGCCGACGGAAGCCCGTCGGCCTGGAAGGCCTCCAGCACGTCTCGCAGCGCAGCTATCGCCAGGATCCGTGAAGCCAGCGCGTCGGCGCTCTCGTAGCGGTAATCGTTCAGGTAGATGACGGCGTCGGTGAGGGCCTGGAGCGCGGTCGAGGAGGTGTCCACCTCGAGACCGCCGAATTGGGAGAACACGCCTTCGGGTGCCAACACCGTCTGGGCGATCACACCGTCGTCGACAACCCCATAGGTGGCGAATGCCTCGGTCGTCGCCGGCGTGTACACCGGCAACGCCACTGTGGCCGCATCGGTGTTGCCGCCGCTCACGGCCGCAACGCGGAACCGGGCAGTGCCGACATCCTCGGCGGCGACCGGGAACCGCACCTCGATCCGGTCGTTGGCGGGCACAGTCACCCGACGCCCGGCTCCAGCGGTCAGGGTCAGGTTGGCGGTCTGCACAACAACGTCAACCTCGAGGTCTGCGTCTGTCTGGTTCTGGACGACGACGGGTAGCTCGAACTGATCACCAAAGTTGAGGAAACGGGGAGCAGACGGCCGTGCCATGAGGGGCAACCGTGCCGTGATGTTGGATTCGGTGGAGCCGAACTCGTCGACGCCGGAGACCGCAACCACCATTACCCGGTAGCGGGTGAGGCTGTCGGGGAGAGTGAGCTCAACGGTTGCGGTGCCGTCGGCGCCGGTCGTCACCTCGGGCTCAAAGAGCGCTAGTGCATCGAAATTGGTGCGCACATCGATGGTTTCGCCTCTCGCTGAGCTTCCACCGAAATCGTCGCTGTATGCGGCGAGCCCGCCGGCGTCTCCGTCGGCAAGCGCTTCTTCCGCTGGGGCGAGGTCGGCTTCGCCCCCCGCGGATGCCGTGGTTTCGGTAGCTGCCGTCGTCGTCGTCAGACCGTTCGACTTGTCGGGCGCCAGAAGGTCGGGATTGGTCAGCTCGATGGTGCTGCGCAGATAGCTGCCCCATACCTCGGAGCCGATCGGCCCGTAGAAGATATCGAGCGGGTCGGGAAGCTCGTAGCTGCTGAGGGCGAGCACGGCCTCGTCGACGACGACTACCGCAAGCTCGGCACCGGCGACCGGCTCACCGTTCGCATCGGTTACCGCCACGTCAATGCTGGTCGTGCTCCCGGGCTCGATGGTCGGCTCGGCGGGCTCGGCCGCCACTTCGAGGGTGCGGCTGTGTGGCGGCACCGGCAGGTCGAGGCTGCCGGTGGCGAACGCGGGCCTATCCGGTGCGTCCGGCAGCGCATTGCCGCTGTCGTCGGTGCGCCCGGTGCTTCCGACCAGATCGACCTGGACGTGAACATTGGGGATGTAACGGTCCTCAATCGGAACGGCCAGCACGGCGCTGCCGTCCTCGACGGTGAACGTCTCGGTGGACACGAAACCACCACGGCTGAGTGTCAGCAGACCCTGCGCAGGGCTGAATGGTGAGGTCACCAGGATCTGTGCCTGATCACCCGGGGCGTACTCCTCCTGATCCGGGATCAGCAGTACTTCCTCCTGGGTGATGTTGCGCTCGGGCCT
The DNA here is from genome assembly GCA_963731695.1 of uncultured bacterium. Taxonomy (GTDB): domain Bacteria; phylum Actinomycetota; class Acidimicrobiia; order Spongiisociales; family UBA5794; genus JAAETI01. The sequence continues at coordinate 62,761 of CAVSWM010000010.1, forward strand.
TTGCTCGCCACCGCTCACCCATCGGGTGAGCTCAGTCCGGCTGGAGCGGCCGGCGCCATCGGTGACCGTGGCGACGATCTGATAGGTGCCGCCGATGTCGGTGGAGAACCGACAGGACACTGCCTGATCGGAGGAATTGACGCTGCACGGCTCGACCGAGACCGGGACCTCGTCCCATTGCCCGTCGACGAGCCGCCACTCGAGACGGCCTGCCTCCATTGCTACGGCGCGCCCGGCGACAGCGTTGCCGTCGATGTCGGTGACGATGGCGTCGACCACGATGGGCTCGCCGCTCTCGACGTAGGGATGGTCGCTGCGCAGACCGACGTAAAGGTCGGCGGGATGCACAAGCAGATCGGTGCCGTCGGACCAGGCTTGCCGGTTCACGTCGAACACTGTCGCCTGTGCTGAGACCGTCGTCGGGAGACCCTCGCCGTCGCCACCAAAATCCATCTGCAGGTAGTGGTTGCCGCTTGCGTCCGTTCGACCCGAGAACGTTTCGACGGTGGCGTCGTCAACACCCGGCCACGACTCGCCGTAGTAGAAGTCCTCCTCGTAACGCACACCGCCGTCGAACCCGAAGTCGTCGTAGTACCACCACGGGATCCACACGCCGAATGTGAAGTCGTCCCAGTTCGGCGGCGCAGTATGTGGCCTGACGAGTGGTGACGGTCCATTCGACTGCCGCATCGGGAAGCGGGCCGCCGGAGTAGTAGTCGGCCTCGACGGCAACGGTGGCCGGATCACCGACGATGTAGGGGCCCTCCGACTCGGGACGGGTCGTGACCTCGAACTCGGGTCGCCGGAACTCCTGGATCTCGATCGTGTGCCCGGAGCTGCCCTGCGAAGCCCGCCCGGTTCAGAGTGAGGTTGATCCACGCTTGCCCGAGGTTGGCTCCTGCAGGAATGTCGATGTCGAAGTCGAATCCGCCGAGGGCATTGACGTCAACGGTGCCGGTTCCGATCTCGTTGCCGTACCAGTCGTTTGCCTGATAAGTGATCGTGGCATCGGAGGCAACGGCTGCTAGCTGGGCGTCGCCGCTGACGGTCAGCCGGCGTACCCATCCCTTGATGCGGGCCGTCTCACCCGGGCGATACATCTGACGGTCGTCGAACACGTACCAGAGGGACTCATCCGATCGCGACCATTGGTACCAGCCGGACTCGATGATGGCAGCTGTCGCCATCGAGACGGGCAACGATGGGGCGCTCTTCCGAGGACGCCGACGGGGTGCTGGTCTGCGCCAGCCCGTCACTGTCGGTGGTGACGGTGGTCGAGGTGCCGACGAACTCGACGTCGACTCCGGCAAGAGGCTCGCCGGTACGGAGATCAGTCGCCCAGATGACAGACTCATCACCGTCGCTGAAGACGTCGGCGCCGATCCGGGTTGCCTGCGCCCACACCAGCGTGGGCCGGTTACTCCAATAGTCGTCATCGCTCGCAGAGAGATTCGCCAGGTCACCGGTCGGTTCGACCAGGACAATGACGTGGCCCGTGTCACCCTCGAGCGCCCCGCTGAGGTCGATGGTCGTTTCGGTGAGGACATCGTCCCGGGCGTTGGTGTCGACCATGGTGTCGACGACTTCGGTCCAGTCGGGCAGCGGCGGCGGCTGCTGATCGTTCCACTGCTGCTCCCAGTACCGCACGTACGACGACCAGTCGTCGACGTCGACCCGGAACAGGCGGACCCTCAGCTTCTCGTGGTTGACGGTCGTGACCGCCAACGATGGCTCCGGTGCGAACGGATCGACCGTGATGAGACGATCCTGGAACTGGTCGAGACGCGGACGGGCGTTGTCGATGCGGAAGTCGACGGTGGTGTCCTCGCCGAGTACTTGGCCGTAGACATCCTTCAGGTCGGCGGAGAGGGTTGCCGTGTACGTCGTGTTCCCGACCGTGGCGCCGCGGATGGTGATGGAGTCGTACTGAGCCTGGACGGTCATCCCGGGTAGCTCGGGTTTGATGGTCACCATCGAAGGATCGAACTCGTCCGATGTCGAGCTGGTTGTTGAGACCGATCCACAACTCGTCCCAACCCGGCTCACAGGGATAGGCGTCGCGACACGACCAATCGTTGATCTGCAGCGGGGCAAACGTGCGGGCAGTGAACCGCGAGCTGTCGGTGGTGACTCGAGGCCCCTCTGCCGAGGGGACGCCGGGGCCGACCTCGATCGTCAGCTGCGTGTCCGGGGCAAAGGCGTCGACGGCGCGGAACGCCAGCCAGCGGTCCTCGAGCAGGCTGTCGACCCGTGGTGCGATCTGCTCGTCGGCTTCGATCTCCGCTTCGGTAGCCAGCCGGATGGTTTGCCCTACCCCGTCGGCGGTCAGTGTGATCGTGTCCAGGACGGCTGCCGGGTCGATTCGCTGGTTGAAGGTCACCAGGAACACGGGCTCGAGCGGAAGTGACTCGTGTTGTGGCTCGAATGACTCCACCTGAACAGGCGGTGTGCTGAACTCCCAGGTCACGGCGCGGGCCAGTTCACCTCCGGTCTCAGAGACGGTGCCTGCAGGTATCTCGACCCGGAAGTCGGTGGCCATCGGCAGCCGGTCGAACAGGGCCGGATCGTGCTCGAACCGCAGAGTTCGGGTACCGATCCACTGCCACCGGCCGGGGATCTCGGGGGTGATGGTGACGGGCACATCGACCGCATCCAGCTGCGCCACCGTCGCCAGCGGCACCATCGGTTGATTGAACGTGACGCTCAGGAACGGGGCGACAGCAACGGCACCATCGGGTTGAAAGCGAAGCACCTCGAGTGGGCCGTCGGGGATTGCCGGCACCGGTTCCTCGGTACCGACCGGAAACGGAACCGCGACCGTGTCGCCAACCAACGGCGGCTTCAGCGTCTCGGCCGGCCGATTGAAGTCGAGACGGTCGCCGTCCGGCAGGAGCCACTCGGGCAACCTGGAGACGATCGCAGCCACCGTGGTGTCGTCGAGTGGCTCCCCCGGTACGACCACGGGTGACTGGGCCGCTTCGAGGCTCTGTGCCGTGCCGGTACTCAAGCTGACGGTCAGAGGCTCACCGGGCCGAGCGAGCGTAAGCACTGCTGTCGAGTCGGGCTGGGTCGTTAGCGTGGCGCTTGTGGTGTCCGGAGGCTTGGTTCCATCTCCCGAGCTGAGAACGGCAATGCTCAACAGCACAGCCACGACGGCGATGACGCCGCCACCTGCCAATACGATCCGGCGGTTCGCCGACATGTGCGCTGCCCCTTCCTGGGAGGTGACTGCGATTGGACGTCTACACCGACAGGTTAGGTTCCCAAATTGGCTCGGACGGGTCAGCGCGCCCGCACCGAAATACGGTTGGTGCCGCGCTACGGAAGATGGATGGCGCGATCAGGTCAAGCAGATCGAGGAGTCGCTACTTGCTTTCCTCGTCGTCCATTCCTTTGTCGAGCCCCTTGCGGAACTCCTTTGCAGAGGCACCGATTGAACGTGCGAGATCGGGGAGCTTCGTCGATCCGAAGAGCAAGAGGACGATCACCAGGACAATGATGATTTCCCACCCCTGGAAGTTCTCGAGCATTGCGCACTCCCTCTCATCGAGTTGGGTTACAGGTTGTGATTGGGGGGAGACGGAAGGATGTGGCGTCTTCGACCCGTTCTGAACTCGAGTGTACCCACCACGCGGTCTTCCAAGTGACGAGGCAGCACATGTTTGTCCCGGCGTTGCGCCGCGGCGTCGACCCCCGATTCAGTGGTCTAGCGTGCGTGTAGACCTGAATGCATATATTATGTAGACTTGCCGTATGGGAACCACAACGATTCGAGTCGATACCGACACACATGCCCGCCTCATCGACCTGAGCAGAGCAACCGGCGCATCGCTCATCGAGACAGTACGCGACGCCACCGAGGCCCTCAGCCGGCAACGCTTCGCTCACCAGGTGGCTGCCGAGCTCGACGAGCTCCGCCAGAACCCTCGAGCGTGGGAGACGTATCTTGCTGAGGCTGACGACACGTCGGTGACCGATGGCGTCGGTTGATGATCTCTGGCTCGTTGACTTTGGTCAGCCGTATCCCGGAGAGCCAGCGTCACACCGTCCCGCGCTGATTCTCGGTCCACCAGACACCTTTGGGTCTAGGTTCCCTTTCGTGATTGTCACCCCGTTGACCACCACCCGACGAGGGCTATCGCTTCACATCGAAGTCGACGCAACCCAAGGAACCGGCCTCGACGCCACGAGCTATATCCAGTGCGAATTGATCAGGTCGATCAACAGCAAGCGACTCGTTCACCGTTTAGGTGTGGTAGGTCCAGACACGAGCAACCGGGTCGCCACCGTCATCAAGACCCTGCTCAACTACTGACCGCACGCAGCTGCCCACGAACTCAACCAGATTTGTCAGTGTCGATGGGGCGTCAGCGGCTCGGTCGGTCGTTGCCACCGCGCGCCGATGGTTGGAGGGCACAGCATTCCCCGGCTCGCGTCTCTCGCCCATCTGAGCTGATAGCCATCAAGCCTGGCCGGATTTCCCGGTATAGGCCACACCAAGCCTGAACACGGCCCACAGCACACCGGTCACTGCGGTTGCGATCAACGCCAAACCAAAATCGGGCTGGAACAGTCTTATCGTGCCGAGCGGCGCGCCCCCCAGCCTCGGCACCAGACTGAAAATGACCCACGCCGCGACAAGCGTGGTGAGCAGAGGGAACCACAAGCTGAACAGGCCGAAAATGCCCGACTTCAACTTGGCGCGAATCTTGGCGCGGTGAAGCCACGCCCAAATCATGCTGAGCAGGTAGATGATCGGCAGGAGCACCAGGCCGATGAACAGGGCCTTCTGGGGTAGGCGGGAGCCTTCGCCGGCGTAGTCGAGACCCAGTGCCTCTGGCGGCGATGCCGTTGCGGAGCTGGGTCGTTTCCCCGAAGCCAACTCCGCTGCCGCCGTTGACCAGAACGACAACCGCCTTCTTCTCAGCGGGGAGCATCTGCGCCAGTGTCTCGAAACCGGGGCTCGCCCCGGAATGCCACACGGTCCCGTTGCTCTGTTCCACATACCAGCCGAACCCGTAGAACGGCGATGCTGCGCTGGCCGGGCGCATCATCAGCGCCTTGCCTGCGGCGCTCAGCACGTCGTCCTGGCCATTCATCATCATCTGCATGTAGAGCGCCAGATCGCTGGCGCTCGCGACGATTCCGCCCTGCGGGGGCCGTGCCGCGGTCGGTCGGGTTGTCGGGCAGCGGTCGTTTGGTGGCGAACCATGAGGTGTGCCCGGTCGCCATCGATTCATGGACCTCACCGTCGGCGACGAAACTGTGCTCCATACCGACCGGCTCCAAGATGTTGGCTGTGACATAGGCCTGGTACTCCTGCCCGCTGACGACTTCGATCAGGCGGCCAAGGATCTGGTAGTTCGTGTTCGAATACTCCCACCGCTCGCCGGGTTCGTAGGCCGGAGTCACCTCGGCGAGCCCGTCGACCGAGCGCTCCAGATCGTCCTTGCCGCTGGTGGCGTCTGTGTGGGAGGTGTTCCCTTGCAGTGTGGAGAAGCCGCTCGTGTGGCTCAGCAGCTGCCGGATCGTGATCGCGCCGGCGGGCCGGCCCGAGAAACCGTCAAGATACTGCGAGACCTCGGTGTCCAGGTCGACCTCGCCCGCCTCGACCAGTTGCATGACGGCCAGCGCCGTGAAGCTCTTGGAGATCGAGCCAATCACGAAAGGCGTGTCCGGCGTGACTTCGATGTCGCCTCCGATCTTGACAACACCGCGGGCGCCAACCGAGGTGATCTCGCCATCGACCACGACGGCGTACGCCAGGCCCGGCACACCCGACGCGGGCATCTCGCTATCGATGAAGTCCTCTATAGATCCTGTACGTACACCAGCAGGAAGGCGACGCTGAGGCCAAGTGCAAGAACAGCTAGAAATCGCCACATCGAATCGAACTCCCTCAACTGCATGCAAACGGTCCTGGAGGACCCTAAACCCGCTTGTTCGGCCCGGGTGACGCCAACGCTCCTCTCAACTCAGGCTGCGGTCGACAAGCGCGAGCATTCACCAGACCGAGCGCGGACGAGACTGGTACGGGGCTCCGTACGCTCGCCTGATCGAGGACGACGACAACCTCTCACAGCGCGTTGAGGAGGTATTGGCACGGCTCGCCGGCTGATCATCTGCGACACGACCACTGGTATCGGCCCTCAATCGCAACGAAGGCAGCCGTCACCGATTCGCCGCAGAATTGTTGGCCCGCTCTGCTCGGGACGTGGTTGTCCCCTGGCCCGTGTTCGTTGAAGTCGATCTGCTGCTTCGCTCCCGAGGACATATCCGCGCCGCGGTCACCTTCGGGCGGGCGTTGCTCGACGGCATTCACCGCATCGAAGCTCCGAGTGACCATGAGCTGACGCTCGCTCTCGAACTTGCCGGTCGATACGTTGACACCCGAGTCGATCTACCCGACCTCACCGAAATGGCTATGGCTGCAAACCGTAGCGCTTGGATCCTGACCTGGGATTACCGTGACTTCCGCACTGTTGTGCTGCGCAAGGGCCACCATTGGGATCTCCTCGTTCAAGAATCCGAGCTGCCGTAGCCCTAACCCGGCACCAGCCGGGACCAAGCCACATGCGATCCAACCGCGAGCGATCCCGCCGAGATAAATAGCCGGCGCCGCTAGCAACACCACCGTGGGTCATCGACCCACCGAGCGGCGATGTGGCGCTCTCGGACACTCACAGATATGCGCTGTGATCGCCCGGGATCTAGTGATCGGCACATTCAGGATCGGACGATGCGAATCTGGCATCGTGGACCAGGAGCCCGGGCGAGTCGCGCGTCCGCGGTGACCAGTTCGCAGTTCAGCGCTTCAGCGAGTCCGATGTAGGCGGCATCGTAGGGAGTCACGTTGGCGCGGAGCTCGTAGGCGCGTGACATGAACAGCAATGTGGGATGTCGCATGATGGCGAGGTCCCCGAGGTCTGCGATGGCGCTTCGGAACCTTTGGGCAGTCAAGTCGCCGTTGAGCCACCGCCTTCGCAACACAGACACAGTCTCGACATCGACAAGGTCCGGTGCAGCCAGGTCACGCTCGGCCCGCAACACGGCGCGTGCCGCGGCACCGTCGAGTCCGTCATCGCCGAGGGCATTAGAGACGATTGAAGCGTCAGCGACGATCACCGGCTATGTCCGTTCTTCGGTCAAGTCGGCTACCGCCTGGTCGAATCCAACCTTGCCGCCGTGGTGTCGCTCGATTCGGTCGAGTACCTCGGCCGGGGTTGGCTGTTCTGCGAGTCTCTTGAGTTCGGCAGCTAGATACTGCTGTAGTGACTTTCCCTGGCTCTCGGCGCGTCGCTGTAGCTGGGCGTGCACCTCGGCGGGTAGATTCCTCACAAGTACGTTTGGCATGCTTTCATTATGCTATCAGTAAGGTGGCCGATCAAGACCCATGCCGCGCCGTCGAAGGCAACCTGCCCGGGGCGCTCCCATCGCAACGTCAGAACCACAATGAGCTTTCCACGACCCGCACCTGGTGGCGCCGCTTCCGATCGGTCTGTGGATTGGGCGATATCGCTTGAGATTCGCTGATCGCTGCGCTCAGTTGAGACCGAGGACGGTGAGCAGAGCGGCATCGAGCGGTAGCCATACAGCCGGTATTCCCTGCTCACACGTCGCCTCCGTCGCATCGAGGCGTGGAGCCCACCCCGAACACCACCTCGCTGCGAGCGACCGTAGACAACTCTCCGCATCGCTCACGAAGTGCCTGGTAGACAATGATCGACCCCACTGGTAATATGGGTGGGTAGTCAGTCATATTAGGAGTACAGCGGTGGCTCGTATCACTTCCGAGACGAAGCAAGCAACCAGGACCAGCCTGCTCGAGGCCGCGGCAGACGAGTTCGCCCGGGAGGGAAGGGACACAGCGAACATCAACCGCATCTCCCGCGCTGGCCGGGTTCGCCCAGGGAACGGTCTACAACTACTTCGCCTCAAAGGACGCCCTGTTCTTCGCCGTCGTCGAGGAAGCGTGCCGGCGGGCAGCCGCCGGCGCAGACTCGGTACCGGCGACCGCGTCGACACGAGTGCGCCTGCTGGCAGCCGTGGCTGCCGACGTGAACTGGGCCCGCGACAACGAGGCCTTTGCGCGCGTCCTGGTACGCGAAGCCCTGGCCGCCGACATCGACGTCTACGCCCGCATCGTCCAGGCGGCGGCCCCATTCATGGAGAAGGTCGTCACCATCCTCATCGATGGCGTGCAACGCGGCGAGATCGCCGGCGATGTCGGCGTCGAGCAACTGACGCTGACAATCGTCGGGCTCACCCTCCTGCTGCTCGCTCAGCATTGGCGGGCAGGCGGCGGGTGGCCGACGCTCGACGAGATACCCGACTACGTCGTCGGCCTGCTCCTCGATGGGGTGGGACGAGGTGAAGGAACACTATGACAACGAATCAGCAACGTGATCCGATCGGCGGAGCCACCACAACCGCCCCGCTGGTGAGGCTCGACGCAGTATCCAAGAGCTACCGCAGCGATGGGACCAGCCAAACCGTATTGCAGAATGTGTCGCTCGAAGTCGAAGCCGGCGAGTTCGTGGTTCTGCTCGGCCCATCCGGGTCGGGCAAGACAACCCTGCTCAATGTGATCGGTGCTCTCGACGTGCCGGACACGGGCACCGTGGTTGTATGCGGCACGGAGCTCGACGGGGCGACGCCGGGTGACCTGGCCGATTTCCGGGCTCGATCGGTCGGCTTCGTGTTCCAGTTCTACAACCTACTGCCAACGCTCACCGCCTTGGAGAACGTGGTCGCGGGAATGACGATCGCCGGCATACCCCGCCGTCGCGCCCGGGAGGAGGCGGCTGAGTTTCTCGATCGGGTGGGCCTCGCCGACAGGCAGGATCGGTTCCCCGGCGAGCTATCGGGCGGTGAGCAGCAGCGGGTGGCCATCGTTCGGGCCCTGGCAAAGGGACCCCAGCTCGTTCTTGCCGACGAACCAACGGGCAACCTCGACACTGCATCGGGCGGCGAGGTGACCAAGCTGATGCACCGTCTCAACGAGGAGACGGGCGCCACCTTCTTGGTGGTGACCCACGATCCGGCGCTCGCCGCCACCGCAGGACGGGTCGTCAATCTCTCCGACGGCCAACTCGTAGGCGGGGAAAACTGATGCTGCTGCGCAAGGCTGTTCGCGATCTGCGCGCCCTCGGAGTCGGGGCGCTGCTCATCATCGCCGTCATCGCCACCGGGTCCGGGACCACAGCGGGCATCTCCCAGGCACTGCACGACGTCCAGACCACTCGAGACAGCTTCTTCACCGACTATGCACTCGCCGACTACGACGTACAGCTTGCCAACCCGGTACCCACGGCCGAGCTGGCCCGAGCAACTGCCGGCATCGACGCCTCCTCCCGCATCGAAGCCCGCCTCATCGTGGATGGCACCGCCGATCTAGGCAATGGGGAGACCACACCAGCGGAGATCGTCGGCATGCAACCGGACGCCAGGCTCAACCGGCTCGACATCCTGGATGGATCGGCACTCGACGTTCTGGCCCCCGACGAAGTGCTGGTGGAGGCCGACTTCGCTCATTACACCGGCCTTTCGGTTGGCGACCATTTCAGGTTGAACCTCTCGGGCACGACGACCGACTGGCGGGTGGCCGGTCTGGTTCGCAGCCCGGAGTACCTGCTGGCGACCGCCAACCCCGACTACCTGATCCCCCAGCGCGGGTCACTCGCCGTGCTCTTCATGGCACGCTCCCGCCTCCAGGAGGTCATAGCAGCACCAGGTCAAGTCAACGATGTGCTACTCGATGTCGCCGCCGGCTCGGCCGCACCGGCACCCAACTTCGCCGCCGCATTGCCGGTGGCGCGCATCATTCCGCGTTCGGAGCAGTACTCGCTCAGGTTCACCCAGGCCGATGTGAGGATCTTCGCGCTGCTCGCTCCCATCCTGGGAGGTGTGTTCGCAGTGTCCGGGCTGATCCTCATCATGCTGAGCCTGCTCCGCCTGGTACAACGCCAGCAACGGGAACTGGGTGCGCTGCTCGCGATCGGGTACAGCCGCACCGCGGTAGCAGCCAGCGTCGTTCTCGTTGCCGCCCTTCTTGGTCTCGCCGGAGCGCTCGTCGGCATCGCCGTCACCGCCGGCATCGCCCGCCTGGTGGGCGCCCAATACGCCTCTGCAGTCGGCTTCCCGGCGACCGTGCATCAGCTCGAACCGGCTTCGATACTGCTGTGCACCGCGGTCGCCCTCGGTGCGGCCCTGATTGCGGTAGCCGTTCCCGCCTACCGGGTGAGCCGGCTGACCCCGGCCACCGCCATGCGGGGCCGATCCACCGTGGGCGTCCATCTCCCCCACTGGATGGAGCGTGGCACCAGGGAGTGGAGCACACCGTGGGCATACGCCACCCGCTCGCTAGCTCGGCGCCCGCTGCTGACTCTGGCGACGGTGGTGAGTGTGAGCGCCGCGATCGGTCTGGGGGCCGCCCTCAACATCCTCGCCGGCTCGGCACAGCAGGCGACAGACGCTGCCTTCGCCGGTGACTCTTGGACCCACAGCGTCACACTGGCGACACCTACCTCCGAGGAGACCCTGAACCGGCTCATTGTCGGAGCCGGGATCGACCGTGCCGAGCCGCTTGTAGAGGGACCTGCTCGGATCACGTCCGCCACCGGCGAGAACATCGACCTCAGAATCGTTGGTGTACCTGCGACCGGCGACCTGATGAATCTCGACGTGGTGTCCGGCGCTGCACCGCAGGGGGAAGCGATCGACCTCAGCGAGCAGACCGCACACAATCTGGGGGTTGGCGTCGGCGATTCGATCACCGCACTAACCGCCACGGGTACTTCCCGGCTCACGGTAGGCGGCGTGATCCGCACCCTCACCTCCGGGAGCGCCTACACAACTGCGAGCGCAGCGACTCAGCTCCTGGGCACCAGCGACGTATCGAACGTCCTCGTCGCCGCCGACTCTGCGCAAGCCGACGCGCTGCGTGGCGGTACCCCAGGTCGCCCGGGTGGCCTCAAAGGCGCAGGTAAAGGAGTCCGTCCACGAGCTGATTACCGAGCTGACGGGGCTCATCGACACGATGCTCGCCATCAGTCTTGCGGTCGGCGTCCTCTTCCTGATCTCGAGCCTGTCGCTCGCCTTCCTCGACCGTAGCGACGAGTTCGCCACCCTGCGTGCGATGGGATACGGCCGGCGACCCCTGGCGACGATTGTCACCATCGAGACGGTGCTTCAGACCGCGGTCGCCTCGCTCCTGGCGGTGCCGGCCGGCTTGTTGCTCGCTACACCGCTGGTCGCCCGGATGGGAGAGGCCTGGTTTCACATCGGTCTCGATGCGTCGCCGTCCGACTTCACCGTCGTTGCCGGAGCGCTGATACTGGCGCTGATCCCGGCCGTCCTGACGGTACGGCGGCTGCAGCGGCTCAACATCTCGGCCACCGTGCGTGCCCGCCTCATCGGCTGACCCGGCTGTCACCATCAACGATGAGACGCCCAACGCCACCCCCTACTGGAATCCTGGGTGTCGGCCTCGAAGCCGATCTGCTCTTAGTGAGAATCTGACGATGAATCGCCGTGATTCATGTCAACAGATGGCAATGGCCGACCTATACAATCCGTACATCGGAGGAGGTTCGCTTGGTGATTGCGAAGGAATTCTCGTATGAGCGTCCGGCCACACTTGCGGAGGCCGCCCGGATCCTTGCGGGCCACCCCGGCTCGGCCCGGGTCCTCGCTGGAGGCACCGATCTCATCGCCTGGCTGCGCGACGATGCAGTAGCTCCCGACCTGGTGATCGACATCAAGGCCATCCCCGACCTGCGCGGGCTCCGTCTCGAGGACGACACCCTGCACATCGGGTCCCTCGTCACGTTCTCCGACCTCATCCACTCCGACGTGGTCGCAGCTCGCGCCCCTTTGCTTGCCGAGATGGCCGAGACCGTCGCCTCTACCGGTATTCGCAATCGTGCCACCCTGGTCGGCAACATCTGCTCGGCGGTGCCGTCCTGTGACGCTGCCCCGGTGCTACTCGGCTACGACACCACGGTGCATCTCGTCGGGCCCGAAGGCACCAGGAGCGTCGACATCAACGACTGGTTCGTAGGTCTCCGCAAGACGGCACGCACCGACGATGAGATCGTCAGCCATCTCACCATCGAGGTGCCGGCCCACGGAGGCGTCTATGTGAAGCTGATGCGATATGCGGGTGAGGATCTCGCCCAGGCCGCAGTCGGCATCGTCGCCTATCCCGGTGACGAGTACCGGGTCGCCTTCGGCGCGGTTGCCCCCACCCCGTTCCGTTCAACGCGGATCGAGGAAGTGCTCCGGGGCAAGCCGCTCAGCGACGAGTTGATCGCCGAAGTAGTCGCCATGGTCAAGGACGAGATCAGCCCGATCACCGACATCAGGGCGACGGCCGCATACCGCACCCGCATGACCGAAGTGATGCTGAAGCGTGGATTGCCGGCGTCGAGAGACAGGCTCAACGGCGAGGGACCGGCCTACGGCACACGATTGATCTGAAAGGTTTGTGATGGAGCTAACGATCAAGGTCAACGAGGAGCGCTGGGACATCGAGGCCGCTCCCGCCGATGTGTTGCTGGATGTTCTCAGGGAGAAGATCGGTGTCAAAAGCCCCAAAATCGGCTGTGAACGTGGTGACTGCGGCTCTTGCACCATCCTTCTCGATGGCAAGACCGTGCGTAGTTGTCTCGTGCTCGCCGTCGAGGTCGACGGGCAAGAGATAACCACGATCGAGGGCATCGGCTTCGACAAGCTCAGCGAGCTGCAGAACCTGCTGTTGCGCAACAACGCCTTCCAATGCGGTTTCTGCGCACCGGGAATCGTGCTGTCGGCTACCGAGCTGCTCAACGACAACCTCAACCCCAGCCGTCACGACGTCCAAGAAGCACTCGCCGGCAACCTGTGCCGGTGCACCGGGTACGAGCCGATCATCGAGGCGGTTCTTGCAGCGAGAGGGGATGCCGAATGACCACCACATACCCGTTTGAAGCCGGCGCAACGGACAAAGAGTTACAGAGTGTCGGTACCGGAGCCATCCGAATCGACGGGCTCGACAAGATCAGCGGCGCCGCGCAGTTCGTCGACGACATCGACTTCGGCCCCGGCCTGCTTCATGCCGCCATCATCGAGAGCCCCCACGCCTACGCCCGCATCTTGTCTATCGACACCACCAAGGCTGAAGAAGCTCCCGGTGTGGTCAGGGTCGTTACCGGCAAGGACTTCCCGTACAAGTTCGGCATGTACATGGAGGACCGCTACATCTTCGCCCAGGACCATGTCCGGTTCGTCGGCGAACAGGTGGCCGGGGTCATCGCCCGCTCGCACCGTGCGGCGGTGCAGGCAGCCAAGCTGATCGAGGTCGAATACGAGGTGCTCAGGCCCTTGTTCGACCCGAAGGAAGCGGTGGCCGAAGGCGCCGACCTCATCCATCCGGACCTGGCCGACTACACACACGTCCCCTGGTTCTTCCCCAAGGCCGATACCAACATCGCCCACTGGCGAAAGATCCGCAAAGGCGACACCGAGAAAGCGTTCGCCGAAGCGGACTTCGTGCTCGAGGACACATACCGGGTACCGCGCTATGCCCATTGCGCCATCGAGCCGCACGTCACCGTCAGCAGGCTCGACCATGCAGACCGGCTCACGGTGTGGACGGCATCTCAGTCTCCGCACACCCAGCGGCACCTCTTCGCAGAGGCACTCGCGCCGCTCGGCTTCACTCACAAGGACGTCCGGGTGATTACGCCGTACGTCGGCGGTGGCTTCGGTGGCAAGGCCGGAGTCTCGATGGAGATCCTCGGTGCGGCAATGGCCACCCTGGTCAAGGGCAGGCCCGTCAAGCTGCGCTGGACACGGGAGCAGGAGTTCTACAACACCTACCAACGGCAAGGCGTAGTCGCCGAGCTGAAGATCGGCGTGATGAACGACGGCACCATCACCGCCGTAGAGCACAAGTTGTACTGGGACGCCGGGGCATACGTGGAGTACGGCGCCAATGTGGTCAACGCGGCCGGCCTTTCAGCAACCGGCCCATACCGGGTGCCCAACATCAGCAACGACTCGATATGCATTTACACCAACCTGCCGCCGGGTGGGCCCTACCGGGGCTTTGGCTACTCCGAGTTCCACTTCGGTCTCGAGTCACACATGGACCGCATCGCCGAAGCCATCGGCATGGACGCGGTCGAGTTTCGCAAGAAGAACGCCATCGTCGAAGGTGACGAGCTCGCTTATGGCGCCCACATGAACCCGTCCGGGCTCATCGAGGCGATCGACAAGGTTGCCGCGGCCATCGATTGGGGTGTCGAAGAGAAGTCCGACAATCCGAACACCGTAATGGGCAAAGGCGTCGCCTGTTTTTGGAAAGCGCCTGCGATGCCTCCGAATGCATCCTCCGCGTCGTTCCTCAAGTTCAACGAGGACGGCAGCATCAACATCACCGTGTCCGGCATGGAGTTGGGGCAGGGCTACCTGACTGTGATGGCACAGATCGCTTCGGAGATCCTCACCGTGCCTGTTGACAAGATCCGCGTCGAGACCCCGGACACCGATCGCAACCCGTATGAGTGGCAGACGGTTGCTTCCCATGTCACCTGGAGCTCCGGGCTCGCGGTGGAGAAAGCGGCAATCGAGGCACGGGCCAAGATCTTCGAGGTCATCCACCAGGCATACGGCTACGAGGACGACTCTCTGTATCTCGAGGACGAAACGGTCCGGTGCTCCACCGATCCCGAGTTTGCCAAGCCACTGCGCGAGTTCGTCATCGATGGCATCCAGACCGAAGAAGGCACGTGGCGGGGCGGGCCGATCATCGCCAGCGGCAAGTTCATGCCCGAGTTCACCAATGCCAATAGCGATCCCGAGACCGGTCAGGGTGGCCACCCCAACGTCCACTACACCGTCGGCACCTGCGGCGTGATCCTCGAGATCGACAAGGACACCGGGCGAGTATGGGTGCGCAAGGCAGCGCTGGCCGTCGATGCCGGCCGGGCCATCAACCCGGACCTGGTCAAGGGTCAGATAGTCGGCGGCCTGGTGCAGGGTCTCGCCACCGTTCTCTACGAAGACATGCGGTTCGACGAGGGCGGCAAGATGCTCAACCCCAACTTCACCGACTACAAGATCCCGACGGCCTTTGACATCCCAGACGAGATCATTCCGATCATCGTGGAGGTACCCCAGCCCGATGGCCCATTCGGTGCCCGCGGGGTAGGAGAGCACACCATGATCGCCGCGGCACCGGTCATCGCCAACGCGGTCTACAACGCACTGGGGACACGCATCAAGTCGATGCCGGTGACCCAGGAGAAGATCGCCATGTCCCTAGGAGCGAATTGAGCAATTCAAGTTCATGCCCGACCGGCATGAGGTCCTGGTTTGTTGAAGAGGTTGTGAACCCAAACTGAAACCATTTTGCAAGCGACTACTCGAGGAGGAGTGAATCACGCATGTCCGTTGACCTAGAAAAGATACTGCGCCCGATCGACCACGATATGGCGCCGTACGAGCCCAAATACATGATGCTCGCCAGCGGTGAGGCCGTTGTCGTGCGTCAGGTGTTCCGGGACGAGATCCCCGATCTCCTCAAGCATGTCGAGCCCCTGATCCACGTCGAACGCGATTACTACGATGTCGTCGCATCCCGTGTGTACGCCGAGCTGCTCGGCTACTACCGGCACCGATTCCAGGATCAGTATGTGCTGGCCCTCCAGGTCGACGGTGAGCTGGCTGCCATCGTCAACGGCCGCCAGGTGACCCCGAAGCTCGGCCTCTCGCTGCATACTCTTGCCATGCGCCGCGGTCTTCGCATCGGTGCGCACGGCTTCGCCGCCAAGATGGAATATCACATCGATACGCTGGGGCACGACGAGGTGCTCGTCGTCGCTGAGTCACCGATCGGCTTCCGGCGTTGGATGCTCGAGTACAAGCTCGAAAAGCGCTTCGACACCCCCCACGAACTCGGTGGCGTGCCGTCATGGGCGCTCACCCGGGATCTGTTCAACGCAGCTAGATCCAAGCTGGTAGTCGGCAGACGACCGGTGCCCGCGGACATCCTCGAAAAGGCGATGGAGAAGATCCTCCCGCCGTCCGACCCGCCCACCCCTCCGCTCGATCCGTTGGCGGCGACCCGCTCCCTGTACGACCCGACTGCGACAGCCCTCGTCCAGCAACGCTGGGAGATGGAGAAGGGGATGGAGCATGCGTGACGTATATGTAGCCGGGATTGGCATCACCACATTCACCCGGCTCGAATACCCGCTCGCAGAGATCGCGGCCTATGCGTCGATGATGGCCCTCCGGGACGCCGGCGTCACTGAGGTCGATCAGATCTACGTCGCCAATATGGGTGCTCCGCGGATCAACCACCAGACGGCGCTGGCCAGTGCCGTTGCCGACAGCCTGAGCCTGCTCCCGGCCGGTGCTGCTGCTATTGAGAACGGCCCGGCGTCCGGTGCGGCAGCGATCAAGGCCGGGTTCCAGGCCGTGGCTTCCGGGATGGACGACGTAGTGCTCGTTGCGGGCGTGGAGCGGATGCGTGAGGTCAACAACCTCGAAGCAACCGACTTTGTCGCCACACTCACCCACCCATTGACCGAGTACATCTACGGAGTGACACTGCCGGCTCATGCTGCGATGTTCGCGAGGCTGTACATGGAGAAGTACGGAGTCACCGAGCGGCACCTCGCCATGGTCGGCGTGAAGAATCAGAACGCTGCCCTCAACAACAAGTGGGCTCATCTCCAACAGGAGATCAGCCTCGAGGGCATCCTCGATTCTCCCGAAGCGATGACCAACAATCCGTTTGTCGCTGAGCCGCTGCGGTTCTTCGACGCTTGCCCTGTCTCCGATGGCGGAGCCGCACTCGTGCTGGTATCCGAGGAGAAGGCAAGAGAACTCGGTCGCCCCATGATCAGGATCAGTGGTGTCGGCCAGGCGACCGACACGCACGCAGTGTTCGAGCGGGAGGAACCGACCGATTTGCTCGCCGTGCGCAGAGCGGCAGCAGCCGCCTACGAGATGGCGGGCATCGGCCCCGAGGACATCGACGTTGCCGAGTTGCATGACGCGTTCACCATCCTCGAGATCGCCGAGAGCGAAGAGGTTGGGTTCTTCCCCAAGGGCGAGGGACACCTTGGGTTGGAGAAGGGAGAGACGGCACTCGGAGGCAAGATCCCCATCAATGTCGGCGGCGGGCTCAAAGGCCGCGGCCACCCGGTCGGCGCTACCGGTGTCGCCCAGGCCTGGGAGATCGTCACCCAGCTGCGCGGCGATGGCGGCAAACGTCAGGTGGAGGGTGCCCGGATCGGGCTTACTCTCAACTTCGGCGGCTTCGGCAACAACGTCGTTTGCCTTACCTTCGTGAGGGAGGACTGATGGCTCGCGAAATCTACGCATACAAGTGCCGGCGCTGCGGGACGCTTCACTATCCGATGCGGATGGTGTGCAAGAACTGCAAGGAGAACGATTTCTTCGAGTTCGACACGGTGCCGTTGCCGAAGACGGGCAAGCTGTTGACGTATACGACGGTCTACAACCTGCCCGCCCAATACGACGTGGCTACTCTTGGGCTCGGCATCGTCGAACTGGAGAACGGCATGCGGATGCTGGGACAAATCGAGATCGACAATCCCAGCACCGGCATGGCGGTAAAAGGGACCGTCAAGGTCGTTCGCCAGGAAGCGTACGACAGCTACTACGGGATGGTGTTCACGGCCGCATGAAGCACCTACGCCGACGATCAGCCCGGCTTGTGGGAGAACGTGCGGGTTCTCCCCAGCTCTGGCGATCCCCTAGTTGTCAGGGAACGCCGGTAGCAGTATCGGATTGGAAATGGGACCGGGTCCTGGACCCGGCAGAGAGACAAGAAAGCCACTCCTCTTGGAGTGGCTTTCATTTTGATTGGGAGAGGAAGGGTATATGGAATTAACGATGCAGAAGAAGGTGGTGCTGGGTCTGCAGCACACCATCGCCATGTTCGGGGCGACGGTATTGGTACCGTTGCTGACAGGACTCAATCCGTCCGTAGCTCTATTGGCTGCCGGCGTCGGGACGCTCATGTTCCATCTGATCACCAAGCAGATGGTTCCGGTGTTCCTCGGATCGTCGTTCGCCTTCATCCCGGCCATATTGGTGGGAGTCGATCGCGGCTACTCGTGGGAGTCCATCGGAGCCGGCATCATCGGAGCGGCTGTGGTGTACATCGCAATGTCGATCGTCATCACCTTCATCGGCAGCGATGTCATCCGTCGCGTGTTCCCGCCGATTGTCACGGGACCGGTCATCACGGTGATTGGACTCACGCTGGCTCCAGTAGCAGTCAGCATGGCCGAAACAACCTGGTGGCTCGCCATCGTGACACTGGTGGCCGCATTGACTGCAGCCATCTTCTTCAAGGGCTTGTTCAAGATGCTTCCCATCTTGACCGGCGCCGTCGTTGGGTACATTGTCGCGGCCATCTTCTACACCGACTTCTCGTTCCAGGCGGTGTCCGACGCCAAGTTGTTCGGCTGGCCGAGCATGACGTGGGGATTGGGTGACATCCAATGGGCAGCCATCGCGCTGATCGCTCCCATCGCGTTCGTGACCATGATCGAGCATGTTGGCGACATCCTCGCCAACGGTCGTGTGGTTGGTAAGGACTTCTTCAAGGAGCCGGGTTTGCATCGCACGTTGCTCGGCGACGGTGTCGCAACACTGTTCGCAGGGTTGATCGGTGGCCCACCAAACACCACGTATTCGGAGAACACCGGCGTCCTCGCCGTCACGAAGGTCTACGACCCGTTCATCATCCGGATCGGTGCCGTCTTTGCGATCTTCCTCGGGCTCATCCCGAAGCTCGCTGCGGTGCTCCAGACCGTGCCCACGGCTGTCCTCGGCGGTCTGTCGATCCTCCTGTTTGGGATGATCGCGTCGGTCGGTATGCGCACCCTCGTTGAGGGCGACGTCGACTTCAAGAAGAGCCGCAACATGATCGTCGTCGGCCTGATCCTGGTCTTCGGCCTGGGTGTCAGCGGGTTAGCTTCGCCGCTACACATCGGCGATGTCGAGATCTCCGGTCTGGCACTCGCCGCAGTCATCGGCGTGGTTGCAAACCTGATCCTGCCGATGGATACTGAAGAGACACAGATCGCGATGCCTTCGGAGACCAAGTCCTCCTAGGACGGTCTCCAGGACCACCCATCCAACTGGGTACGAGGGAGCCGGCGCCAGCGCCGGCTCCCTTTCTTTCTGGCTTCTTCCACTACTACGCTATCCGTACTAGTGTGTACTTCGTAGTAGTGACGAGGAAGGCCAATGGATACAACTCAACTCCTCAAAGGGGTACTCGACACGGCGGTGCTGGCGGTGCTCAGGCGGGGCAATACCTACGGGTACGACCTGGTGAGGCAACTGCGAGATTCAGGGTTCGACGACGTCGGCGATGCATCTGTCTACGGAACGCTGCGCCGCCTCTTTGGCGGCGGCTACCTGACGTCCGAGATCGTTCCCTCCGACGAGGGACCACCACGAAAGTACTACGGGCTCAACAACGCAGGCCGGGACATGCTCGACTCGGCCACCAAGACCTGGGGCCACTTCTCTCTCGTAATGTCTGAGCTCCTGGCAGAGGAGGCAGTATGACCACCGCAACGATCTCCACCCCGGCCGAGAAGTACCTCGAAGCGGTCCAGCGGGGTCTCTCCGACCTCCCCGCGGAGGACATCGAGGAAGTGCTCCAGGATCTGGCCGCGCACATCGCCGAGCTCGGCGAGGACAACCCGGAAGCAAGTCTGGGAAGTCCCGACGCATTTATCGCAGAGTTCCGTGCAAGTGCCGGTCTCGACTCGGTCGGAGCCAGGTCGCCGGGTCGAGCACGCACCTGGCTCGCCGCGAAGTTGGCGGCGATCAGACGATCCGCGCGACGGCTTGCACAGATGGTCGAACCACTCGCTGCACCCGTCACGCGACGCAGCGACGAGATCCGGACCGCATGGATCTGGTCACGAGGCCTCCTGGGCCTCGCCGCATTCGTGTGGATCAGTCATGACAGATTCTACGGAAACCAGGGTTGGCTTCTATCGAACGGTCTCCTCCTCAATCTGATTGTTGTTGCTTCCGCAACGGCGTTCTCAGTCTGGTTGGCAGGCAAGAAGGGCACGTGGTGGCAACGGACCGAAAACCTTGCCAGCATCATGATCGGCGGGATGATCTTGTTGGCGATCATCTCCCCCCGTTATGTCCCCTATCCCGAAGAGATCTACCCGGAGACCTTCGACCAATCCGCACCTGCGCTGCTGATCGGGCCGAACGGGCCAATCCAGAACATCTATGCCTACGACACAAACGGCAACCCAGTTCAGGTACTCCTCTACGACGAGTACGGAAACCCGCTCCAGACGCTCCCGGAGTATGCGTACGACGAGGCGGAGACGTATGCCGATCAGAGCGACCCGTTTATCTGGGAAGGCTATGAGATTCGGTTCGCCACAGATACCTACGGACGGCCGATCGGCAATCTGTTCCCCCTCGAAAGGTACGAGTGGACCGAAACCGGCGCCAGATCGGCACCCCAGCCACCACCTGTGATCGGTATCCCGGCACTGCCGGAGCCCACAGCCGATGACGGCACTGCGTCTGAGACCGAAACCACGCCCCCGGCAACACAGCAGGAGACGACAACGACCACATCTGAGGCAACGACGGGCACAACACCTGCCCGCTGAGATGTCGCACGATTGATGAAGCAACGGGGGCCGGGTTCGCGCCGGCCTCCGTCGTCGTTCTGCGCAATCGCGTCAGTCGTCGGATGGGGTCACATCCTGGGCCGCTACCCGCTCGGGATCGTCACGCCACACGAAGTAGGAGTAGGCAACCAGGAACACGATCCCCGGGATCATGACGGCGAACATGGCATAGAACGCCCACTCTGAACTGATGACCGCCCCGAGCATCGTGGCAAGGCCGGTAGCGATGAACACACGACCCCCGAGTCGATGGGTCTTTGTCCACGACAACTTGCTGGTAAGCGTCCACGGCGTGCGGATGCCGGCAAACCAGTTGGGCCGGAACTTGCCCATAACCCCACCGAGAATCAAGAAGAGCACGCCCACGGATCCGATGATCAGACCCCCGGTCGGAAATTCCGTTTCTCGCCCGATGGCGATGACGGTCACGGCGTAGACAAACCCCAGGTACGCGGTGACGAGGACACGCACGAGCAGGTACGTACCGGCAAACGTCTCGTAGTTCCGCTTCGCCGGGTCGATGCGGGGGATGTACTTCAACAGCAGGTACAAACCAACGGCGACAATCGGCTCGAGCAAGAGCCCGACGAATCTGCCTCCGTACCCGTCCACCTCACCGGCCGCGTTCCAGTGGATCGGTATCCGATCGGGGACCGATCCCCACCGCACCGCCGCAGTGACAAACATTGCGGCAATGATCGCAAGCTGAACGATCTCCCATGCCTTCTTGTGTTTCGACATCTCTCACTCCTCTCCATTCTCGGGCCTCGAAGGACGAGGATGACGGTGGCTCTCGAGGTACGACAAGATGGATGCGGCCGCATCTTCGAAGGCGGACATGTTTATCGAGTAGACCACTTTGGTCCTACTGCGCTCCGACACGACGAGCCCCGCCGATTTCAACACGTTGAAGTGACCGGTCATGGTCGATCGGGCCAGATCGAAATGTGCAGCCAGCTCCCCCGCCGTCAGGTCACCTTCCCGTAGCAGGCGAAGAACCTCACGCCGTGTCGGGTCGGCCAATGCTCGCAGTACCGCGTTGATCGCCATTCCTTGCTATTTCGCCGAACACCGAAATATACCTCATTCGCGGGACTCGTGGCAGCGAGCCATCACCGGTTAGCCGAGCGGATCCAGCTCATCGACCTGCTCGAATACGCGCTTGGCCTTACCCACCTCGGAGCGTGGCATCGAACCAGGCTCGCCAACCAGCACCGTTGTGCGGGATCGCAGCCGGCTGTGCAATGCCCGCTCGAGACGGTCCCGAATCTCGTCACGTATGGGAAGGTCGGCGTTTGATGCAAGCTCGCACCGCACCACCATCTCGACAAGTGTCCCGCGTCTGTCGAGGACTACCGCCCACTGACCGGACACTGCCGGCTCGGCAAGCACAACCGCCTCGATCTCCGAAGGGAATACATTGACGCCACGGACGATCAGCATGTCATCGGCCCGACCGCTGATCCGATCCATACGGCGGAAGGTCCGGCCACATGCCGATGGCTCGTCGACAAACCGGGTTATGTCCCCGGTTCGATATCGGATCACCGGCAACGCTTCCTTGGTGAGCGTGGTGAGTACGAGCTCGCCGTAGGTGCCGTCTGGCACGGGATCCCCGGTCTTGGTATCGACGATCTCAGGGAAGAAGTGATCGTCGAAGATGAAGGGCGCCCCCTTCCCGGCAACCGACTCCATCGCAACTCCCGGACCCATTACCTCGGAGAGCCCGTATATGTCGAGGGCGTCGATGCCCCAGGCTTCCTCGATCTTGACCCGCATCGATTCTGACCATGGCTCTGCACCGAGGATGCCGTATTCCAGTCTGATTCGATCTTTGACTCCCGCCGCATCTGCCTTCTCGGCGAGCAGCAAGGTAAATGAAGGCGTTGCACAGATACCGCGGGCTCCCAGATCAGCGAGTAGCTCCACCTGGAACGCGGCATTCCCACCGGAAGCAGGCACGACCGTCACACCAAATCGCTCAGCGCCGCCATGAAGGCCGAGCCCGCCGGTGAACAACCCATAGCCGTACGCGTTGTGAAAGACATCGCTGGGCCGCGCACCGGCACATCCCAACACCCTGGCGTTTACCTCGGCGAACACGTCGAGGTCTCCCCTGGTGTATGCGACCACCGTCGGTTTGCCTGAGGTGCCCGAAGACGCGTGGATACGATTGCAGTCCTCGATCGGCACTGCCAGCATCCCAAAGGGGTAACCGTCCCGAAGCTCTGGCTTGACGGTGAACGGAAGGGTGGTGATCTGATCGATCGACTCGACCGAACCAACCCCGCCCAACTTCTCCTGCCAGTACGGGTTGGTATTTGCCCGAAGCCTGTTTACCAATGACGCCAGCCGCTCTGATTGCAGCTGCCGTTTGGCATCGGCGCTCATCGTTTCCAGCTCAGGCTGATACATGGTCCTCGCTCTCTCCCGACGACGCCTCCCAGGACCTCTTGGTCTTGCGCACTTACGCTCCTGCGACCCCGGCCAGCCTCATCTCTTTGATTGCCTTCTCCCCGTCGCCCTTCTTCAAATCGACCGCAGCGATGGCATCCTGCAATAGAACAACGGAATACCCGAATGCGGCGCCGTCAAGTGCCGTTGCCTTTACGCAATAATCCGTAGCGAGCCCACAGACCACGACCTGGTCGATACCCCACCGGTCGAGTTGATCTCGCAAACCTGTCTCGGTCACGACGTCCGCCTCAGGATCCTTCATCGAGAACCCGGAGTAGCCGTCCTCTCCGCCGATGCCCTTCCTGACCACCGGACCGTCCACGATCAGATTGGGATGGAACGCCGATCCCCATGTATCTGCGACACAGTGCACCGGCCAGATACCACCGTCTTTTGCGAAATGCGGTGTCGAAGGTGGATGCCAATCGGCCGTATACACAACCTTGGCCCCAGCGCTGCGGGCGCGAGCAATCTCGGTGTTGACGGCGGAAACGACCTTCTCACCACCATTCACATAGAGGTTCCCATTCGGATCGGCAAAATCGTTTTGTACATCGACAACCACCAGGGCGGTGTCACGTTTGTAAT
The DNA here is from genome assembly GCA_963731695.1 of uncultured bacterium. Taxonomy (GTDB): domain Bacteria; phylum Actinomycetota; class Acidimicrobiia; order Spongiisociales; family UBA5794; genus JAAETI01. The sequence continues at coordinate 86,511 of CAVSWM010000010.1, forward strand.
TGAATGCAGACATACAACGATCTTACTGAACCACGATCGACGGCCCGCCCCGGTGTCTCAGGGGGGTCAGGGTCGAATCAGGGTCAGTCCCGATAGACCGGCAAGCCGATTTGAGAGAAAGTCAGAGGTAGACAAGCAACGTAGAACTGAGGCCAAAATGACCACCACCACCCAGACCGACAACTCAGCACCCGCCCCGGTCACCGCAGACTCGCGGAACTGGGCGACTATGAGCCACCTGTCGGGATTCTCAGTCTTCCTGGGCATCCCGCCGGCCATAGGCCCCCTGATCATGTGGCTGTTGCGAAAGGACGACCCCTACGCATCGCACCACGCCAAGGAGGCGCTGAACTTCAACATCTCATTCATCATCTACTCGGTGATAGCCGCCATCAGCATCATCGCGCTGATCGGGATCCTGGCGCTGCCGGCGGTACTGATCGGCTGGTTCGTGCTCACCATTCAAGGCGCTCTCCGTGCCTCAGCCGGTGAGTACTACGAGTACCCGCTGACGATGAGATTCGTGAAGTAGCAGTAGATCTCGGGCACCTAACTCCCCTCCTCCCGCTCCACAGTGCCCGTAACAAAGACCCCCGGTGACTAGCCGTCACCGGGGGTCTTCTATTCCACCGCGAGTCAGCCAGGGCAGCATGTGACAACCGGATACAGACACCCTGGCTGCCGCAAAACGACAAGGCTACATGCGAACAGATGGCGGTATTCCTTCGCCGCTCCCCTGGCTGGACAAACGGAAGACCCCGACGGCCGCTAAGCCGCCGGGGACCCGTTGTGCGGATCAGCCCCTCCCCATGTCCGTCTTCTGGGTCGGTGTTGTCGCCCGGATCCCCCTGACCCCGGACGACAACACCGCCAGAACCAGCCCCGCAGCATTCACCAGCCACCGCTGCTGCGTTGTCCAGACCGGATTATCCATTCCAGGTAAGAAGAGCACCGTGGCAAACTCGTGATACACGGTTTTTCGGGAATCAAGGCGAACGTGGCTCAGAGACAATTCGTCAGAAACCGGGAAGAAGATCTCAGGTATTCCACCGCATCGACCGATTGAGTCACGATACGGAGGATTAGAAGTTGACACTCGAACCACAACTGCTCGACGAAGAGCTCCAGCAGGAACTGACCGAAGTCCGTCTCCAAACGGAAAACGGGCGGATTCTCATGCCGGTGGTCCCCCTCGACATGGGCATCGTTGCTTCGGACGTATTCGGTCTGGACGACGAGGACGAGGCCTATGACCTCATCAAAGCCGAAATGGGAATGGAACCTCTCATCGAGCTCGAATGGCACGAGGATGGGGCACCGGAGTTTGACAACTCGCTCCAGGTGCTCCGTCTCGGTGAGCGTGCCTACATCTCGATCTCTCCTGATCCCGCGGTGGCGCAGCATTGGGAAGCGATCGCCATGTGCGAGCCGGGAACGCCCGAGATGATGGAAACCTTCTTCCTCGATCTCGCCAGGGACAACGGCTCCACATACAGCATCGATCTATACAGCGCGCTGCCGACCAGGGTCTCCTCCGACTACCTGACCTGCGATGCGGTTGCGGCCAGCTTCTCCGCCTATTTGGACTGGGATGAGAATCGATCCCCGGGGGCATGGGCATACGCATGTGAGTACCTGCCACGGTCGGTCGAGAAAACTCCCGATCTAGTCATCGGATCGATGGCGCTGCGAAAAGAGGACAACGAGTTCTCCCGACGCCGGTACATCAACGCATACGCAACCGCCGTCTACAACCACGGCGCTGACGCAGCCGCGTCATAGATCCTGCAAGCGAGCGCCTGCGGCAACGCTCTCGTGCTCAACGACTGGTCCCAGACCCCCACGATGCTCGGGGCCGGTCTCACCATGACAGCCGGTGTTGCCGTGCTGGGTGCCATCGCGTTCCTACTGTGCGCATCGGCGCCCCGCCTGGCGCAGCTGGCGTGGGCCCCGCTGATAGTCGCATCGATCGTGAGCATGTTCGGGAAGGCGCTGGATCTACCTGCCTGGTTGATGGGCCTCTCGCCGCACCACCACGTCCCGTCGCTGCCCGCGGCGCAGTTCAATTTGATCCCCGTTGCTGTGCTTTGTCTGGTCACCGCCGGTCTGGTGGCGGTCGGCTTCACCGCCCTCCCCCACCGCGACGTCGGCCGCACCTAAACGTCCGTTTTGGCGTTGGCTAGCTCTGCTCGCTCGAGGATGCCCATAGATTGACCCCGCCTTCGACCGCGTACTTGTCGATCTCGGCAAGCTCGGTGTCACTGAACTCGAGATTGTCGAGCGCCCCGAGATTGTCCTCGATTTGCGACCAGCGACTGGCTCCCACCAACGCCGTCGTGACTCTCGGATCGCGGAGCACCCAGGCAAGAGCCAGTTGGGCAAGGCTCTGGCCTCGCCGCTGCGCAATCTCATTGAGCGCTCTCACGTTGGCGAGGTTCCGCTCGTTGAGATGATCGGGGAAGAACGAGGCCTCTTCGGCAGCGCGAGAGGTCTCAGGCACACCACCCAGGTACTTCGAAGTCAACAGTCCCTGAGCAAGCGGCGAGAATGCGATGAGTCCGATCCCCTCCTCTTCGAGGACATCGAGCAACCCATCTTCGACCCAGCGATTGAGCATCGAATAGGAAGGTTGGTGGATGAGACACGGAGTCCCGAGGCCACGGAGAATCGCGGCAGCTTCGGCCGTCTTCTTTGGACCATAGGAGGAGATCCCAACGTAGACGGCCTTACCGGCGTGTACTGCAGTCGCCAGCGCACCCATCGTCTCCTCGAGCGGCGTGGTCGGGTCGTAGCGATGCGAGTAGAAGATATCGACGTAGTCAACCTGCATCCGGGCCAGGCTCTGGTCGAGACTGGCCAGCATGTACTTGCGCCCGCCACCACCCTGTCCGTAGGGACCCGGCCACATGTCGTACCCGGCCTTTGTAGAGAGCACCAGTTCATCCCGATACGGGGCAAGTTCCTTGCTCATGATGTGCCCGAAGTTCACCTCGGCGGATCCGTACGGTGGCCCATAGTTGTTGGCCAGGTCGAAGTGGGTGATACCACGGTCGAAGGACTTGAGCACCATCTCTTTGACCGTCTCGAATGGCGATTCAGTGCCAAAGTTCTGCCACAGACCGAGAGCGATCTTGGGGAGATCTAGACCACTGCGACCGGTGCGGGCGTATGGCATCGAGTCGTAGCGATCGGCAGCGGCGAGATACATGCGTGCTCCTTGTGGTTGCGGTAGACCAAGGGTACCGCGACGGAGACATGGGCTATCCGGGTAACGTGACCGCCATGAGACCTAGCTGGGATGAGTATTTCCTCGAATTAGTCGACCAGGTCGCCACCCGCGCCACCTGCGATCGCGGCAAGAGCGGATGCGTCGTTGTGCGCAATAAACGCATCATCTGTACCGGATACGTGGGCTCGCCTTCCGGGATGCCACACTGCGACGAGGCAGGCCACGACCTGAAGAAGGTCATCGACGACGACGGCACCGTGCGTCAGCATTGTGTGCGAACCGTCCACGCCGAGCAGAACGCCATTGTGCAAGCGGCTCGCTACGGTCTGTCGCTCGACGGTACAACGATCTACTGCTCGATGGAGCCGTGCCGGGTGTGCGCCATGCTGATCGCCAGCAGTGGCATCGCCAGAGTGGTAGCCCGGCGCCGCTACCACGCAGGTGGCGATACCCCGGACATCCTTGCCGCGGCCGGAGTCGAACTCGACATCGTCGAGGATGTCGTGGAGCAATACGAGGGTCAGTAGCGCTCGGCAACCGGACGTCCGGCATTGCCATAAAGCGTGCGTAGCGAGCAGTGCATCCGTGCGCACGGTTGCGAGCGCCATTTCCAACCTCCTCTCGGATCACTAACTGGTCGCTGGGAGCACGGTGTCGACGAGATAGTCCACGAACTCGCCGGGTTGCTCCCAGAGCGGGCGGTGCCCAGATGTGTCGAGCGTGACGACATCCTTGATCGGCGCCTCGATCATCGGGTACCACTCATCAAACAGCTCCGCCCGCCCTCCGGCCTCGTGAGCCCCCTGGACGAAGAACATCGGTACCTCGAATTCGGTGGCCGTCTCCCGAAAGTCGATCCCTTGTAGCTGTGGGTAGAGGACGCTGAAGCTATCAGCCACGCCGGCAAGAATGTGCATCTGATCCAGCAGGGAGTACTCGGGCACGAAGATGTTCTCGGCCATCTGTCCCGAGCCCTCCGAGTTGCCGCCGTGGTCGTATGGGTAGAGATCGGATTCGAGACCGAACAACTGCTCGTAGAGGTGCAGCTCGCCATAGGGCGGTGGACCAGTCGAGACCAGATCTGTGAGTAGATCGGTCCGGCCTGTTCGCAATGCCCATGTCACCGCGTCCTCGTAGAAGATGAGGTCTGTCGCCAGCTGGTCCACCATCTGTCCCGAGCCGATGAACGCCCGATACATGTCGGGTCGCTCCTGTACCGCAAGGACACCGAGCGTCGTCCCCCACGATTGCCCTGCTAGATAGATCCGATCCTCATCAAACCGCTCGCGGAGATAATCCGTCACGGCAATGGTGTCGTCGATGGCCCCCCGGACCGTCAACGTCGACGTTGGATCGAGGGCAGGGTACGACTTACCGGAGCCTCTCTGGTCCCACGTCACCACCACGAAGTGGTTCTCCAGATCCACCAGGTGACGTCGCATCGCCCCCAGCTCCGTTCCACCCGGACCCCCTGCGAGGAAGAGAAGCACTGGATTCGATTGGTCAACGCCACGGATCATCAAAGCCTGCTCGTGACCGTTGACCTCCACCGACGTGAGTGTCGCGATGGAGCCGGCGATCGGGTCTCCGGCGCCATCAGTTATAGATGCGGTCGACGCCGGCCGAACCAGAAGCAGCACGACTCCTGCCAGCAACATGGTGGCCAGAATCATCAGCACCCGGCGCACCGGATGTCGGTGGGGCGACACTGCCAGGCTCCTTTGCGCCATGGCGGCACCGGTCAGCGCACTGAGCACCATTGGCGCCACGGAGACAAGCCCATGCACGCCCCGTCCACCCACAAATGCCATAAGCCCGAAGAAGCTGGGATGAAACCCCTCAACGGTCGGCCCCACCAGGCCTGATCTGGTGAGTTCTACGACGGCAATGAAACTGGCTGTAGTTGCCAGCACCGACCAACGCGACGCCGTCAGCCAGCCGGCACCCATGCCAACGAGCACACTGAGGACGACACTGAGGAGCACCTGACCTGCCGTCATCGGGCCACGGGGCATGACCAGACCGGTCACCATCCCCCAGGCTGCGGCAAGACCAGCACCTACTGCCAGCCCAATCGCTAGATCGCCCCTGATCAGCGTCAGCGCCGAGCGGATCCGCCGTCGGGAACGGTGCCACGGGTTGTCAACGTCGTGGCCCGCCGTCCCGCCACGTCGTGTAGTAGTCGGATTGGTTGCGGATGTGAATTCGAAGTGCAAAGACATGGTTAGATCTGCTCCATCAACTCGGGGACGTGCGGCAAGGATTTGTCGCTATGTGTGGGGATTGCCCGAACGACCGCCACGATGCCGAGAGCGGCGACCAGCAATGCTGCTGTGATCAGTATCCCGACAAGGGGTTTGATCAAGGCAAGCTTCAAACCGACGGTGGCCGTGGCGGTGACTCCCGGCGACCCATCTGCATTCATTACGACGATCGACCACTCGCCATCGGTCATCGCCCATTCCAATGTCTGGGTTCCGCGCCCGCTCGCCGAAGCCGCCCAGAAGCTCTCGTCCCCGGGTGGTATCGCATCGGCGGCACCGGCAGTCACTTCCAAGACCGGCACTTGAGCGGTTTGGAAGTCGACGATCCGGGCGTGCGCCACACCGCCGAGGAAGGCGGCGACCGATCGCTGCGGTGCGATGCCGACGAAAACCTCCTGGTCGACGCCTGCCGGATCGACCACAACACGAACATCGGCGCCCAGCGCACTACGCACCCATCCCGGCGTCTCCGGGTCGGCAGTCAACACGATGTCTTCGGCCACAATCGCGGCCGTACCGGTGTCGAGATCGTCAACCGTTGCCGTCATGTAGCCGCCATCGTCGGTCTGTGTGAGATGTGCGAGCCCAAGACCGGCACCCGCAGTCAACAAGCCGATCGCTATCAGCAGCAGCAACCCGCCACCAACAATGACGAGCACCTTTCCAACATTCATTTGAGTCTCCTCCACTCGTTCTCGAGGCTCTCGATGGCCTCGCCACCACAATCACCCAGTAGGGGTGTAGCCGTCGTCATCCCTCGGCAGCATTTCTGCTTGTGGACTCCGGGGGGACGGCTGATCACCCCGAAGGGGGACGACGGCTAGGCCGAGTATCGGTACCATCGAGTGATGCTCGAAGCGCTCAAACCCGATCGACGCCAAGATCGCAGCCCCGCGATGTTTGCCGTCGACGCAGCTATCACATTGGTATTCCTCTGGATCACGATTGAGTCGCTACGCACCAGTGCATTCGTCAGCGACAACGGGCCGGTGGAAGGCATCGGCTGGCTGCTGGCGCTGAGCCCCACCACCCTGCTGCTGGTAAGGCGGCTCGCTCCGGCAACAACGCTGCTTGCGGCCACCGGCCTACTGATGCTCGCCGGCGTGTTCTGGTCCGACAGCAACGCCCCGCTGGCGATCCCGTTCTTCGCCTACTCGGTCGGTCTGACCAGGCCGATGCGGGTATCGGTGTGGATGGTCGGCGGAGCGGCCGTGGCTCTGGCGATGCGTATCTTCTACGGACCGGGTGATCCGACACTGCTGGCGGTGCCCGTCACCATCCTGCTGTATTCGATTGGGTGGCTGGTAGCGGTCAGCATCCGGCGCAACCAGGAGCGCGCCGGGCAACTCGCTACCGAGGCCGAGCAACTCCGTCTTCATAGCTCCGAAGTCGCCGAGCAGGCGGTGGCCGACGAACGAGCCCGGATCGCCCGTGAGCTGCACGATGCAGTGGGCCATGCCGTCAACGTGATGGTCATGCAGGCGGGTGCAGCACGGCTCACAACCGATGACGACCAGGCCGTTGCCTCGCTACGCGAGATCGAGAACGTAGGGCGGGCCGCACTCACAGACCTCGACCACATGCTGGGGCTGCTGCGTGATCCGGAGGGGGGTACGGCTCCGCTAGAACCGGCTAGGACCACCGCAGATATCGTGGCCCTCGTTGACGAGCTGCGCATTGGTGGCGCCGACGTACACCTCCACAGCGATTGCGAGGAGACCCTGGAGAGAACGATGGAGCGCCCCGCAGGTGCCGCTGCATATCGCATCGTCCAGGAGGCCCTCACCAACGCACTGAAGCACGCCGGGCCTGCCCGCATCGATGTGACCCTCAGCTGCACAGAGCGGAACCTGGAGATCACCGTCGTTGACAACGGTCGCGGGCCGCGCGTCCAACCGGCATCGGGTGGCGGCCGTGGCATCGTCGGCATGACGGAGCGGGCCCACGTGCTCGGCGGGACCCTGACGGCCGGGCCACTCGCCGACGGTGGCTTCTGTGTGAAAGCTCGCATACCGCGCACGGTCCCTGAGCACCCGGCAACGGCAGGCCGGCGGGAGATTCGGGCATGATCAGCGTGCTCATCGTCGACGACGACACCCTGGTTCGGACCGGGCTCCGAATGATGATCGAGACCCAGCCCGACCTCCAGGTAGTCGACGAGACCGGAGACGGTGAATCGGCGGTGCGTCTTGCAAAACACCACAGACCTGATGTTGTGCTGATGGACATACGGATGGCCGGAATGGATGGGATCGAGGCCACACGCCACATCACCAGCGGGACCGACGAGCCCCCGCGTGTGCTCATTCTCACCACATTCGAGATCGACGAGTATGTATACGAGGCCGTGCGCGCTGGCGCCAGCGGCTTTTTGCTGAAGCGCACCCCTGCTGAGGACCTCCTCGACGGAATCCGGGTGGTCGCCGGCGGCGATGCTTTGTTGGCGCCGTCGGTTACCCGCCGCCTGATGAGTGAGTTTGCCGTGGCGACGTCGTCAGGGTCACGACCAACCAATGCTCGAACCTCGGAGCTCGATCGACTCACGGACCGTGAGCGTGAGGTGCTGGTGCTGATCGCCCAGGGTTTTGCCAATAGGGAAATCGCCGACCAGCTCTTCATCGGTGAGAGCACGGTGAAGACTCACGTCAAGAGAATCCTCATGAAACTCGATGTTCGTGATCGGGTGCATGCCGTTGTATTCGCATACGAGACCGGCCTCGTGACCCCTGGGACACCCTGACCTGACATCTTCGTGATGAGACCGCGGGAGGAGACCGTGGTACCTTGGGGTGGTCGACTGAAGGGTGGCTAGGGTTCCGCCCGCACGAGCGGGGTCAGGTCCAAGCGCCACAGAAGGCCCGATACGGGTTCGCACCTCACTGGACAAAAGCCTCGAGGGGATAGGTCGGCACGATTGAACGTGTGCCGACAATGGAGCCCTACATGTCCAGCGATACCCGTGCCCTCCACCTCAAAGCGATAGCAGCCGCCCTCCTCGTCACCTTTCTGTGGAGCTCCTCATGGGTGCTCATCCGGTGGGGGTTCGATGACGAGGCGCTGGAACCGGTCACATTCGCAGCCCTCCGCTACGGGCTGGCCGCGGCGTTGCTTGTGGGCTGGGTTGTCACCAGGCGTGACCTGCGCCGGAGCGTCTCGGAGCTCGACAGAGCTTCACTTGGCCAGATAGTCGTCCTTGGCGTCGTGTTCTACTCGTTGACACAAGGCGCCCAGTTCGTGGCGATCGACAACCAGCCGGCAGCCACCACGAGCCTCGTCCTCTCGTGGAGCCCTCTATTCGTTGCAGGCCTTGGTGCCCGCTTCATTGCTGAGGCCGCAACACGCAGACAGATCGCAGGATCGCTTCTCGTCGCCGTTGGTGCGTGGGCCTACTTTTCGGGTGGCCTGGGGGCGACCGTGGTAGGAATGGTCGCGGCGCTCATCGGCCTCGCCGCCAACGTGGCCAGCTCGCTACTCGGGAGACACGTGAACCGCCGAGCAGACACCGGACCTGTTGTCGTGACCGCTCTCAGCATGGCCGTTGGCGCCGGGCTGTTGGTCGTGGTTGGGATCGGCGCCGAGGGCTTGCCAGCCGTGTCGGCAAGGGCGTGGCTGATCATCGCCTGGCTCGCAGTTGTCAACACGGCCCTTGCGTTCACACTCTGGAATTACTCGCTGCGCAGGCTGTCCGCCCTCGAGTCGACGGCGATCAACAACACGATGCTCATCCAGATCGCTCTGTTGGCGTGGATCTTCCTCGATGAGAGCCCTGGCATCGCCGGGATCGCCGGCATTCTGCTGGTCTCGATCGGAGTCTTCTTGAGCCAGGCCGCTCGCACCCGTTCCAGCTGACCTCGCAACGCCCGAAGCAGAGTCAATCCTGTTGTGGCCCGAAGGTGATGCGGTAGTAGCGCTCCTCCGGGCCGTCGACCATCAAGATGACAGCTCCGTCGCCGGGACCAAGGCTCCTGAACGTATGTTGGGCCTGGTAGTAACCCGGTACCGTCGCGCTATGTGTGCTGAGTAGCCCCGCCTGTGACCACAGCGGTGTATCAGTGAGCGGATCGATGCTTGTGCGCCCCGCTAGGTCGTACCCGAAAACGAGTCCGGTCCAAGGCGTGTCGGAGTACCCTCCTCATCGGCTGGTTGACGCTGCCGCCTGCGCACTTTTCGTCCCGAGGTGACACTCGACCCAGGCACGCCGGTGTGCTCTCTCTGTCACACAACCGAGCGCACGGACCACGGATGAAACAGCAACAACTACGCCACCGCCTATCATCCTCCGCCGGCGGTCCGCCGCGCGCCACCACTGGAGCACCAAACACCCTGTTCTGGCGTCGATTCGCGCCATATATGGCGTGAGTGTCAGGTGCCAAAAGCAGAAGAACCCTCCCCGGCCGGGGAGGGTTCTTCCAGAATCACTTTGTGATTCAGCCCTTTTCGTTGAGGACTGCCTGGGCCGCGGCCAGACGGGCGACGGGCACCCGGAAGGGCGAGCAGCTCACGTAGTCGAGACCTAGCTCGTGACACAGATGCACCGACTCGGGATCGCCACCGTGCTCACCACAGATGCCGATCTCCATGCCGGGACGGGTCTTGCGGCCGCCCGCTACGGCGATCTTGATGAGACCGCCAACGCCGTCACGATCCAGCGTCTGGAACGGGTTGACCGGCAGAACGCCTTGATCGACGTACTGGATGAGGAAGCTCTTCTCGGCATCGTCACGGCTGATCGCAAATGTCGTCTGCGTCAGGTCGTTGGTGCCGAACGAGAAGAACTCTGCCTCGGTCGCCAGCTGATCGGCCGTCATCGCGGCACGTGGTGTCTCGACCATGGTGCCGACCTTGTAGTCGACCTTGACCCCGCGGGCCTCCATGGTCTCCTCAGCCACCTCGACGATGAGCTTCTTGAGCAGCCTGATCTCGTTGACGTGGATCGACACCGGGATCATCACCTCAGGCATCGGCGTGGCACCGTTCTCTTTGGCGTCACAGGCCGCCTCGAATGATTGCCCGCGCCTGCATCCTCGAGATCTCCGGCATCAAGACGCCGAGCCGAACGCCGCGGAAGCCGAGCATCGGGTTCTCCTCATGGAGCTCGTAGACCCGGGCCAGGATCTTCTCCAGCCTTGCGATCTCTGCGTCGTCGGTTGCGGCGGCAATGTCGCTCTTCAGCTCTTCCGCGCCCGGCAGGAACTCGTGCAGCGGCGGGTCGATGAGACGGATGATCACGGGCATGCCGGACATCGCCTCAAACAGACCGCGGAAATCCTCACGCTGGAACGGCAGCAGGACATCGAGTGCCTTCTGACGCTCCTCGACCGTGTCGGCAAGGATCATCTTCTGCACAGTGGGAAGCCGCTCTGCCTCGAAGAACATGTGCTCGGTGCGGCACAGGCCGATGCCCTGCGCGCCGTAGTCACGGGCACGGTTGGCATCGACCGGGTAGTCGGCGTTGGCCAGCACCTTGAGACGTCGGATGTCGTCGGCCCACTCGAGCAGCGACGACAGCCAGTGGTCGTTGATGTCGGGAACGAACGTCGGCAGTTGGCCGAGGAAGACCTCGCCGCCTGTGCCTTCGATGGAGATGAAGTCGCCCTCGTTGATGACCCGGCCGCCGATCGACATGGTCCGGCCCTTGAGATCGATGTTGAGCTCGGCGATACCCACAACAGCAGGCTTGCCGAACTGACGGGCTACGAGAGCAGCGTGGCTCGTACGACCACCACGGCTGGTCACGATGCCCTTGGCGGCCAGCATGCCGTGCACGTCATCGGGCTTGGTCTCGGGACGAACCAGGATGACGTCCTTGCCCTCCTCAGCCCACTCAACGGCCTTGTCTGCGTCAAAGGCGATGATGCCGACGGCGGCACCAGGAGAGACATTGAGGCCCTTGGCGAGCAGATCGCCCGCCTTGCGCGGACTCGACGCTGAACTGCGGGTGGAGGAAGAAGTCGATCTGCTCCGGGGTCACCCGGCCAACTGCTTCTTCCTTCGAGATGAGGCCATCTTCGGCCATCTCGACCGCGATACGAACGGCAGCCTGTGCGGTGCGCTTGCCGTCACGGGTCTGGAGCAGCCAGAGCTTGCCGCTCTCGATGGTGAACTCCATGTCCTGCATGTTCCGGTAGTGCTTCTCGAGCTGGTCGGCGGTTGCCAGCAGCTCGTCGTAGATACCGGGCATGTTCTCTTTCATGTCGTCCAGGGTGAGCGTAGCCCTGATACCGGCAACGACGTCCTCGCCCTGGGCATTCATCAGGTAGTCGCCCTCAATGTGGTTCTCGCCGGTGGCACCGTGACGTGACATGGCAACACCGGTGCCACAGTTGTCGCCCAGGTTGCCGAAGACCATCGTTTGCACGTTGACCGCGGTGCCCAGGTCGTGCGGGATGTTGGAGGCGTTGCGATAGTCGATCGCCCGTCGGCTGTTCCACGACCTGAAGACGGCCTCGACGGCGAGCTTCAGCTGCGCATCGGGATCCGAGGGGAACTCGGGGGTGATCTCGAGGAAGCGCTCCACGATCTCCTTGAGTGAGTCTGTGGGGAGATCGGCGTCGATGGCCGCCCCGGTCTTCTCGCGGAACTCGGTGAGGATCTCCTCGTAGGGCTCATCCGGCTTGTCGAGGACCACCGAGCCGAACATCTGAATGAGCCTGCGGTAGGAGTCGTATACGAAGTGGGCGTCGCCGCTGATGACGACGAGGGACTCGGCGACCTCATGGTTGAGGCCGATATCGAGAACCGTATCCATCATGCCCGGCATCGAGAACTTGGCGCCGGAACGGCAGGAGACGAGCAGCGGGTTGGACGGGTCACCAAAGACCTTGCCGGTCTGCTCCTCAACATGGGCGAGGGCTTCTGCGACCTCGTCCCACATACCATCGGGAACCTGGCCGGCGTCGCTGTAGGCGTTGCACGCCTGGGTTGTGATCGTGAAACCCGGAGGGACCGGGACTCCGAGCCTGGTCATGTCGGCGAGGTTGGCGCCCTTGCCACCGAGTAGACCGCGAACGCTGTCCCAGTCGCCGACGAGAGCCTCGGCCTCCGAGACCTGATCGAACGTATATACCCACTTGGTCATGTTTGCTCCACCTATCGATAGCAGTTGGACGAATTATTGGAGATTCCCTGTGTGCACACAGAAAACCAATTCTACAACACCAGTCATAGCTCCCTCATGCAAGGGTCGAGCGCCACTGAAGATGTGCCGATCGGCCTATTAACGACCGCTCGCCCACACATGACCGTATCAAGGTTACCGAGAGGAGATTCGGCTGTGAGCGAGATGTATGTCTCGGGCCAGTCGGGTATCGGCCGTTTGATCCAAGCGTTGGCCGGAAGTGGCCATCGCGTCATCGGACCGAGAATCCGAAACCAGGCCCTTGTCTACGACGACATCGAAGGGGTCGACGATCTTCCCAAAGGGTGGACCGATTCGCAGGAGCCGGGGCGCTACCGCCTCGAGCGACGAGGCGATGAGAAGCTCTTTGGATATGTCGTAGGCCCCTCGACTTGGAAGCAATTCCTCAACCCCCCAGAAGCCGTTCTATGGGCGGGCACGATCGGAGCGGATGGATTCGTCTCCGACCCGAGCCCTGAGCCACCCAAGTACGCCTTCTTTGGAGTCCGACCATGTGAGCTAGCCGCCATCGGCATCCTCGACAACGTCTACACAAGTAGCAACGGGGTGCCGACGATCAGCGGCTACACCGCAACGAAAGAACGTGCGTTTATCGTCGCTGTCAACTGTGGCGAACCGGGCGGCAATTGCTTCTGTGCGTCGATGGGCACCGGCCCTGCGGCTACCAGCGGCTACGACATCGCAATCACTGAGATCGCCCACGCCGGCAATATGCGCTATCTCCTCGAGAGCGGTAGCGATGCCGGTGCCGAGATCCTTGGTGGTCTCGAAGGGCTCGAGGAAGCAAGCGAGGCTGAGCGCAAGGCAGGCGAAGCCACCATGGCTGCCGCAGTCGACAACATGGGCAAGAGCCTCGACACGAACGATCTTCCCGACTTGCTGAAAGGCAATGCCTTCAACCCCCGATGGGAAAGCGTTGCAGACCGCTGCCTGGCATGCGGGAACTGCACTCTGGTGTGTCCCACGTGCTTCTGTAACACCGTCGACGACAACCTGTCCCTCGATGGCACCCATGCCACGCGCACCCGACTGTGGGACTCGTGCTTCACGCTCGGGTTCTCGTACATGCACGGACAACCGATGCGAGAGTCGGTCGCGTCCAGGTACCGGCAGTGGATAACCCACAAGCTGGCTACATGGGTCGACCAGTTTGGCGAGATGGGATGTGTCGGGTGTGGCCGCTGTATCACCTGGTGCCCGGTCGGCATCGACATCACCCATGAGGCTGAGGCGATCCGCAACGGTGACCTTCGGGACACCCACATCAAGGTGGGAGGTATGACATGAGTGAATCCGAACTCATCGAGACGCTGGGCAACCATGATTTCTTCCGCGGGCTGAGCGAGAGTGATCTCGCCAAGTTGGCGGACGTCGCCACGGAGATCGAGTTTGCGGGCGGAAAGGTCGTCTTCAAGGAGAACGGCACCGCCGATGCCGCGTACGCCATCGTCTCGGGAGCCATCGCTCTCGAACTCGACGTGTCGGCGCGAGACCTGATCGTGCAGACGCTCTACGACGGAGAGATGCTCGGCTGGGGCTGGCTGTACCCACCGTACCGCTGGTCTTTCAGCGCCATTGCCATCGAGCCCGTTCGCATGATCAGGTTCGAGGCAGAGCAACTGCGCACCCTCCTGGACGAAGACTGTGGCCTCGGCTACGAGGTCATGAAACGGTTCGCCGGAGTCATGACAAGCCGCTTGAGCGCAACTCGACTGCAATTGGTGGATTTCTATGGAAACGCTAACTGAGCCCGCCGTCATCGATCAGATGACACCTACCCCCTTCCGGGTTCGCAGCGTGCGCGAAGAGCTGTCGCACACGTTCACCCTGGAATTGGAGCCGCCTGGTGGCAGCTTCGAGTTCCAACCCGGCCAGTTCACGATGGTGTACGCCTTCGGGATCGGCGAAGTGCCCATCTCGGTCAGCAGCAGCTCGTCAAAAGCGACGACGATCTTGCAGACGATCAGACGTACCGGTGCTGTGACACACGCTCTGGGAAGGCTCAAGTCCGGTGATTATGTCGGTATTCGGGGCCCCTTCGGGACACCATGGCCGATGCAAGAGATCAAAGGACGTGACCTGCTGATCATCGGTGGTGGTATCGGCCTCGCACCGCTGCGCCCCGCGATCTACCAGGCCATCGAGAACCGCAGTGACTACGAGCGACTTGTCGTCCTCTACGGGACCAGGACCCCCGACGATATTCTCTTCGACAGGGAGTTGAAGGAGTGGGGGGAGCGCACGGACATCACAACGATGATCACGGTGGATGCCGCCGACCGCGGCTGGAACGGCGCCGTCGGCGTCGTTACCAGGCTCATCGGTCGGGTCGGCTTTGATCCGGCCAACACGACGGCTCTGGTATGTGGCCCCGAGATCATGATGACGGTGACCGCCGAGCGACTGATCGAAGGCTCCTCTGTGGCGCCCGAGAACATCTACGTGACGATGGAACGCAACATGAAGTGTGCCATCGGGGTGTGCGGCCACTGCCAGTTCGGCGGGAAGTTCATCTGCACCGACGGGGCGGTCTTCCGCTACCCGGCGGTCGCGGAGCTCTTCGACATAAAGGGAGTGTGAGATGGCTCTACCCAAACTCGCGGTGTACAAATTCGCGTCATGCGACGGGTGTCAGCTCAGCATTCTCGATGTTGAAGACTTGCTGCTGGATATCGCCAGCGTGGTGCATATCGCCAATTTCCCGGAAGCATCCCGGGAGGTCGTCGAAGGCCCATACGACATCACGCTCGTCGAGGGGTCGATCACGACTCCTCACGATGCGGAGCGAATTCACGAGATCAGACGGGAGTCGAAGTACCTGGTGACGATCGGTGCGTGTGCCACTGCCGGTGGCATCCAGGCGCTGAAGAACTGGGGTGACACCGAAGCATTCACGAGAACCGTGTATGCCCACCCGGAGTACATCGAGACGCTGAAGACGTCTACCCCGATCAAGAATCACGTCGAAGTCAACTTCGAGCTCCGTGGATGCCCGGTGAACAAGATGGCGCTGGTTGAGGTCATCTCGGCTTTCCTCCAGGGTCGACGTCCCAACATCCCGGAGTACAGCGTCTGTATCGAATGCAAACGACGCGGTACCGCCTGCGTGATGGTGGGTCAGGGCACACCGTGCCTCGGTCCCGTCACCCAGGCGGGTTGCGGTGCTATCTGCCCCTCGTACAACCGGGGTTGCTACGGGTGCTTTGGTCCGATGGAAAGCCCGAATACCGAAATGCTTGCTGCCGCCTGGCAACGACTTGGAATAACCAACCGTGGGCTCGTTGACGCCTTCCGTGGATTCAATGCCTACGCCGAGCCGTTCCGGATCACGAGCGATCACTTCGAAGCGCTCGCTGAAGCGAGAGGAGAGTGATCAACCATGACATCTGATGTCAGGAAGATCGACGTCGATTACATCGCCCGTGTCGAGGGCGAAGGCGAGATGCATGTAAAGGTCGTCGATGGCAAGATCGAGGACGTTTGGTTCGGGATCTTCGAGCCACCGCGGTTCTACGAGGCGTTCCTCGAGGGTCGGCCATTCTCGGATGCACCGGACATAACTGCACGCATCTGCGGCATCTGTCCTATCGCGTACGAGATGAGCTCGGTTCATGCGATGGAGTATGCATTTGGTGCGTCGGTCACCGGTCAGCTTCGAGCACTGCGCCGCCTCATCTATTGCGGTGAGTGGATCGAGAGCCACGTGCTGCATATGTTCCTGCTCCACGCCCCGGACTTCCTGGGGTATGAGAGCGCGGTGCATATGGCCGCCGATCACAAAGACGTTGTCGAGCTCGGTCTTCGTTTGAAGAAGGCGGGAAACGAAATCGTCAATGTGGTCGGAGGGCGTGAGATCCACCCGATCAACGTGAAGGTAGGCGGCTTCTACCGGGTGCCAACCAAGAAGGAGTTGGAGACTCTAGTTCCGGAGCTCGAATGGGCGAGGGACGCGGCCATCCAGACGGTCAAGCTGGTCGCCGGCTTCAGCTTCCCGAAGATCGAGCAGGACTTCGAGTTCGTCTCGCTCAGCCATCCCCTCGAGTACCCGTTCAACGAAGGGCGTATCGTCTCCAACAAGGGCCTCGACATCGCGGTGGCAGAATGGAACGACTACTTCCTCGAGGAGCACGTCGAGCGTTCGAATGCGCTCCATTCCCGAATCCGCTCGAGAGGTGCCTATCACGTCGGGCCGCTGGCTCGCTATGCCAACAACTTCGAGAAGCTGACACCGACGGCGCGCGATCTTGCGCTGGAGGCCGGTCTGGGCCCTGTGGAGTTGAATCCGTTCAAGAGCATCATCGTGCGTGGCATTGAGACGCTCTATGCGGTGGAGGAAGCGCTGCGGATCATCGACCAGTACGAGGAGCCGGCAAGCCCGGACGTGGAGCTCAATGTCCACGCCGGTGTCGGCCACGGCGCCTCCGAGGCACCACGCGGGATGCTCTATCACCGCTACGAGCTGGACAATGCAGGCAGGATCCTCAAGGCGCAGATCGTGCCGCCGACGGCACAGAATCAGCTCACGATCGAAGACGACCTGAGGGTCGTCCTCGAGGATTCGCTGGATCTGCCCGACAGCGAGCTCACGTGGATGCTGGAACAATCGATCCGTAATTACGACCCGTGCATTTCATGTGCAACCCACTTCCTCAACCTCAAGGTTGAGCGGATCACCACGAAGTGAATGTTGTCATCGGCGTCGGCAATCGCTGGCGCCGTGATGACTCGGTCGGACTCGAGGTCGTCGACGCGTTGCGGGAACGCGTCGACGACTCGGTTTTCCTCATCGAAAGTGACGGAGAGCCCACGCGGCTGCTGGACGCCTTTGCACTGGCCCCTCACGTGATCATGGTCGATGCCGTCGTCACCGGTGCCGAGCCGGGAACCGTCCATCGGTATACCGACATAGAGCTGCCCGCCCGGATGGGCATCGGTCAATCGAGCCACCTGGTGCAGCTTTTCGAGACTATCGAGCTCGGCAAGATCCTCGGCAAGCTCCCCAACGGGCTCACTCTGATCGGGGTGGAGGCAACCGACTTCGAAAACGGGGAGGGGATGACCAAACCGGTCGCCGCTGCGGTGGAGCCGGCCGTCCGAGCCGTGCTAGGCGAGTTGCCAGCGCGCTGAGACAACGTCGGGAACCCCCTCGACCCTCCCACAAACGTGGCTCAGCCGGCGCCGATAGTGCTTTGCCGGACTACCAGCTCTGCTTGGAGTGGGATCGTGGTAGGTCGCACCGATCGGTCCCGGACCTCATCGAGAAGCGTGCGCACCGCCAGCCTCCCCATTTCAGTCAGCGGCTGTCGCACCGAAGTGAGCGGAGGGGCAAACCAGGCGGCGTCCTCAATATCGTCAAAGCCCGTGACGGCCACGTCGTCCGGGATCCTCAAGCCGCGGCTCCGGATGACGTGCATGGCACCCAGCGCCATACGGTCGTTGGCCACCAACACCGCATCGAGATCGGGAACACGGTCGAGCAGAGTCTTCATAGCGTCCGAGCCACTTGCCGGAGACCAATTACCCTCCACGCACAGCTCGAGATCCGGGTTCATATCGTGCTTCTCGAGCCCGCGGCGCCAACCTTCCTTCCGATCGTTGGCCTCGTGCCAACTGGTCGGTCCGGAGATGTGCGCGATTCTCGTCCTGCCCAGCCCGAGCAAGTGATCAACAACCTCTTCGGTGGCGCCTGTGTTGTCAACCAGGACACTCGAGTACCTGTCTGAGACCCCGGCCTTCACAAACACCACGGGCTCCGACCGGGCAGGCAGAACCGCTTTGATGCGATCAACGGATTGCCCGATTGCGGGCACCGACATGATTATGCCGTCAACGTGTCGTTCGATAAGAGCCGAAATCGCAGGACTCGGGTCCTCCAGGCTGTCACCTTCAGGTAGCTCTGCGATCAACACAGTGAGCCCGAGGTTGGCAGATTCGTCGACAATGCCGCGCAACGTGAGAGCCGTACCCGTATAGCCCATTCCGGCAAGGAGCACTCCGATGGAGTTGCTGTGCCTCGCTACCAGGGTCCGGGCGACCGCGCTCGGAGCGTAGCCGAGCTCGTCGATTGCCTCCTCGATTCGTTGCCTCGTATCCGGGGCGACGTCGGGCCGATGGTTGATCACACGCGAGACGGTCTGCGTCGAGACACCGCAGAGCGCAGCAACGTCCTTGATCGTGATTCTCTGACCCAACATCGCTTACTCCCTCGGCAACAACACCCGACGCAATCAGAATTGCATATTACTCCCCTCCTCCGGCTATGTTATCGTTAACGGGAGCGTTAACAGGATCAATCCGAGGGCAGTGAAAGGGAATTGCGAATGAATGGGGAGACCCAGGTCGAACCGGCAATCATCGGTGTTGACTATGGGACGGCAAGCGTGCGAGCCGTGGTGGTCGATACAACGACCGGCGCAGAGCTCGGTGAAGGCGAATACTCATACGAGCACGGTACCGACGGTGTGATCACCGACGCCGGTGATGCCCTCCTCGCCCGTCAATCCCCACGTGACTACGTCAAAGGTCTCGAGGTGTCGATACAGCTCGCCCTCGAATCGGCAGCTGCAGCAGGATTCGATCGATCGCGGGTTATGGGCATTGGAGTCGACACGACAGGATCGAGCCCGATGCCGGTGGATGCTGCCGGCGTTCCACTCGGTCTCGACGACCGCTTCGCCGATGACCCGCGTGCAATGACCTGGCTGTGGAAGGACCACACGTCACACACCGAAACAGCCGAGATCAACGATACCGTCGCACAGGAGCGACTTCCCTATCTCGGCCCCTGTGGAAGTACCTACTCGAGCGAGTGGTACTGGGCGAAGCTCGCTCACTTCTTGCGCACCGCCAGCCCGGAGATCCGCACAGCAACCCGTGGCTGGGTCGAGCTAGCCGATTTTGTCCCCGGATATCTCGCCGGTCGGCTCGACCCAGCAACCATGGCTCGCGGCATCTGTCCCGCAGGCCACAAGGCCATGTACGACACCACATGGGATGGGCTCCCGTCCGCGGAATTCCTTGATACCGTCGAACCGGGTATGGGCGCCTTCCGATACTCCACCGTTGCCCAGGCTTCAGATACCTCGATCGGCCGGCTCACCGCCGAGCTAGCCGACAAGCTGGGTCTCCGCCAGGGAATCACCGTTGCGGCCGGTGCATTTGATGCACATACCGGCGCCGTTGGTGCCGGCGTTGCGGAAGGCATCCTGGTCAAGATCATCGGCACCAGCACCTGCGACACGACCGTGGTGCCGGGTGATCGACCGCTGATCGACGGGCTGTGCGGCAGCGTCCCCGATTCCATCATCCCGGGGATGGCCGGCCTCGAAGCGGGCCAGTCGGCGGTTGGCGATATCTTCAACTGGTTTGCCGGCACATTTGCGCCGGGCAGCAACGGAACCTCTTCCCGACTCGACGAGCTGGCCGCCAAAGCCGCCGCCATTCCTCCGGGCGGCAGTGGACTCCTCGGCCTCGATTGGCATAATGGCAATCGCTCGGTCCTCGTCGATCCGTTGCTGTCCGGCGCGATGATCGGGATGACTCTCTCAACAACGCCCGCAGAGTTCTATAGGGCTCTCGTGGAATCGACCGCCTTTGGCGCCCAGCGAATCATCGAGCAATTCGAGGCCAACGGTGTTCCGATCCAACGGATCGTGCTCAGCGGTGGTATCTCCAAGAAGAGCTCCCTGTTGGTACAGATCTACGCAGACGTCACCGGTCGCCGTGTCGAGCTGGCAGGAACGTCACAGACGTGCGCCGTCGGCGCCGCCGTCCTCGCCAGCGTTGCCGCTGGTATCCACGAGGACACCGAGGCGGCCCAGCGGGCGATGGTTCCCGCACCGGCCGGAGTGGTCGAGCCCAACCCGGAGGCGGTGGCCGTGTACGAGGAGCTTTACCGGCTCTATCGCCGGATCCACGATGCATTCGGTGTCGGCGGTCCCCGTGATCTCTTCGACGTCATGAAGACTCTGCACCGCATCCGCCGCGAGGTGACCCGGTGAGCACGATCTCCGATCTCCGCGACTACGTTTGCCAGCAGAACGCCCGCCTCCCCGAGGAGGGCCTGGTCTCGCTGACCTGGGGAAACGTCAGCGGACGGCTCAGCGATCTGATCGCGATCAAGCCAAGTGGTGTGCCGTACCCGGGCATGACCCCCGACAACATCGTTGTTCTCGACCTCGACGGCAATATCGTCGCCGGTGAATTGCGGCCCTCGATCGACACCGCAACCCACCTCGAGCTCTATCGATCGTTTCCCGGAATCGGCGGCGTGGTACACGCCCACAGCACATACGGGACCGCATTCGCCCAGGCGCGGATTCCACTTCAGTGTCTGGGAACCACTCATGCAGATCACTTCAACGGTGTGGTACCGGTCACCCGGCCACTCACCGCCGACGAAGTCGCAGACGAGTACGAGGCCAACACCGGTCGCGTCATCGTTGAGCACTTCCGTATCAACGAGATCAACCCGAGACACGTGCCTGCGGTACTCGCCGCCGGTCACGCACCGTTTGTGTGGGGAGACAGTGCGTCGGCAGCGGTCGACAACACAGTGGCCCTCGAGGCAAGCGCTCACATGGCTCTTCTCACCGGAATGCTCAGCGGAGGACAGCCAGACCCGCTCGAAGATTGGATCCTGGCGAAGCACCACGAGCGCAAGCACGGTGCTCACGCCTACTACGGACAGGGGAAATCATGATCGATCCCAGCACATCGGAATTGTGGTTTGTCACGGGGAGCCAGCACCTCTATGGAGAGGATGTGCTCACCCTGGTCGCAGACAATTCACGACAGATCGCGGCAGCGCTCAGCGAGAGCCCGCAGATACCGCTCGACATCGTCTCCAAGCCGGTCATGACCGGAGGAGACGGCATTGCCAGTCTCGTGCGGGAAGCGAACGCCGATGTCCGGTGTGCCGGGCTGATCCTGTGGATGCACACTTTCTCCCCCGCCCGAATGTCGGATTCGCGGTCTCGAGGAGCTCAACAAGCCGTACCTGCATCTCCATACCCAGTTCGCCAGGGATCTCCCATGGCCGTCGATCGACATGGGCTACATGAACGCCCATCAGGCCGCACATGGGGATCGCGAGTTTGGCTATATAGCGAGCCGTCTTCGCTCCCGGCGCAAGATCGTCGCCGGCCATTGGTCCGATCCTCGAGTCGCCAACAAGATTGGAATCTGGGCTCGAGCCGCTTTCGCTGCCGCCGATGCCTCGAATGCTCGTATCGCCCGCTTCGGCGACAACATGCGCAGTGTGGCGGTCACCGAGGGAGACAAAGTCGAGTTCCAGCGTGTCTTCGGATATGACGTCGAGGGGTACGGCGTCGGCGACCTCGTGACACGAATCGGTGAGTTCGGACCTGCCGATGTCGACAAGCTCTGTGGTGAATACGACGACACATATGACATGGCACCCGAGCTACGACCAGAGGGAGAGAAGCGGGGGTCGCTGCGTGACGCTGCCGCCATCGAGCTCGGATTGCGGTCGATCCTGCATGAAGGCGGCTTCGTCGCATTCACCGACACATTCGAGAACCTCCACGGCCTCAAGCAACTGCCCGGCATCGCGGCACAACGCATCATGGCCGACGGATACGGTTTTGGGGCCGAGGGCGACTGGAAGACCGCGGCAATGGTCCGTGCCATGAAGGTAATGGCGCACGGTCTGGATGGTGGCACCAGCTTTATGGAGGACTACACCTACCACCTCGACCCCGACGGATCAGTGGCGCTCGGCGCCCACATGCTCGAGGTGTGCCCGTCGATTGCCGCCGGCACACCTAGCTGCGAGATTCACCCGTTATCGATCGGAGGCAAGGAGGACCCGGTGCGTCTGGTGTTCAATGCTGCCCCCGGGCCGAGCATCAACGCCTCCGTCGTCGACATGGGCAACCGATTCCGCATCACAGTCGCAAAGGTGAACGTCATCGATCCACCTGCCGCAATGCCCTTGCTGCCGGTTGCACGATCGGTTTGGGAGCCGGAGCCCGATCTTGCCGGCGCCGCTGAGGCGTGGATCCTCGCAGGAGGATCACACCACTCCAGCCATAGCCGGGCTTTGACCGTCGAGCATATCGAGGATCTAGCCAGGATCGTCGGAGTCGAGATGGTGACGATCGACGCTGAGACCAATGTCACAGAACTCGAGAAGGAGCTGCTTTGGAATGATGTGGCATACCGTGTGATGTCACGCTGAGAAACCAATGACCAACCGCAGAGAACACAGTAGACAGGCTGGACTCAGGTTGTTAGCGTTCCCGTTAACGCTAACATCGCAGAATCCGGCTACCTGCAACATATCGACACACACACCGATTGCGAGAGAGCACAGGGAGGAGGAGGGCCGGAGCATGACCCAAATCGACACTGAGAATGTCGATTGATGTCGACTACGTCCAATCAAATCGGAAAAAAGGTCAGGTGCCACCAGGCATCACAACAGAAAGACCTACCCAGTAGGAAGAGGAGGAAAAGCATATGACATCACCGAGACACCGGAAATGGCTCCCATTTCTGGTCCTGACGGTCGTACTCGCACTGGCAGCTGCTGCGTGCGGGGGCGATGACACGACCGACACGACCGCCGCCAGCGGGGATACCGAAACCACCCAAGCTGCAGATTCCGGGGGCGGCACCGTCACGGTTGGGTTCGCTCAGACCGGGTCTGAGTCGGGCTGGCGTTCGGCCAACACCGAGTCGATGAAGGCGGCGTTCTCGGAGGAGAACGGCTTCGACCTGGTCTTCAACGCAGCCGACAACGATCCGGCGGCACAGATCGCCGCAGTCCGTAGCTTCATCAACCAGGGCGTGGACGCCATCGTCATCGCACCCATCGTCGAGGACGGCTGGGAAGACGTGCTGAAAGAGGCCAAGGATGCCGGGATCCCGGTGATTCTGGAAGACCGCACCGATGACTGCTTCGGATGACCTGTACGCAACCTGGGTTGGTCTCGACTTCCGGCGTGAGGGCGTCTATGCGGGCGAGTGGGCGGTCGACGAATTCGGTGATTCGCCGACCAAGATGGTGGTGCTCGAAGGCACCACCGGTTCCGCTCCGGCCAACGATCGCGCCGAGGGCTTCAACGAAGCCATCGCCGGGACCGCGATCGAAACGATCGACTCGCAGACCGGTGACTTCACGCGTGACGGCGGCAAGACCGTCATGGAGGGCTTCCTCCAGAACTACGGTGTCGACGGCATCGACCTGGTATACGCCCACAACGACGACATGGCGCTTGGTGCCATCGAGGCCATCGAGGCCGCAGGCGCAGTTGCCGGCGAGGACATCAAGATCGTCTCGATCGACGCGGTTCACGACGGCATGCAGGCTCTGGTCGACGGCAAGATCAACTACATCGTCGAGTGCAACCCACTTCTCGGCGAGCTGGCTGCAGGCCTCGTTAAGGATGTGCTTGCGGGCAACGCTGTCGAAAAGGCCTACTACGTCGATGACGAGGTCTTCACCCAGGACAAGGCCGAAGAGGTTCTGGATCACGCCAGTACTGATCGGCAAGGGATGATCCTCCGAAGCTGGACGTGGCAGCTCGACCGGGGGGCCGGCTTCACCGCCGGTCCCCCGGTCGGCACGCGATCACGGACCGAAAGAAGACGCCACAATGCCCGCCAACACTGCTGTCCCCCCGATCGTCGAGATGCGCGGAATCACCATCAGCTTCCCTGGTGTGCTCGCCCTCGACAACGTGGATTTCTCCCTCCGCCCCGGTGAGGTGCACTCGCTCATGGGCGAGAACGGCGCCGGCAAATCCACACTCATCAAAGCCTTCACCGGCGTGTACGCGATCGACAGCGGATCGATCGAGGTGGCAGGGCAGAACCAGAGTTTTCACAGCACCGTCGATGCCCAGGCAGCGGGCATCTCAACCGTGTACCAGGAGATCAACCTGTGCACCAACCTCTCCGTGGGCGAGAACGTCATGCTCGGTCACGAACCGCACAAGCGAGGGCATATCGATTGGAAGTCCATGCATCGCATGGCCGCAAAGCATCTCGAGGGCATTGGGGCTTTCCATCGACACCCGCTCAATGCTCGCCCGGCACTCGATCGCCATCCAGCAACTCGTCGCCATCAGCCGTGCCATGGTGCTGGATGCCAAGGTGCTGATTCTCGACGAGCCAACATCCAGCCTCGACCGTGGCGAGGTCGAGCCAACTCTTCACCGTAATTCGAGACCTCCGCGACAGGGGTGTCGCAATCTTGTTCGTCAGCCACTTCCTCGACCAGGTCTACGAGATCTCCGATCGAATCACCGTACTCCGCAATGGTCAGCTCGTCGGCTGACTTCCAGGTCGAAGAACTTCCCCGCGAAGAGCTCGTGACCAAGATGATCGGCCATGAGCTCGATGACCTCGCTGCGATCTCGGCAACCGCCGAACGTGACATCGACCGCACCGTGATCCGGTCATCAAGGCAACCGACGTGGGCAAGCGCGGTGTGCTCGAGCCTGCCGACCTCGACGTGTTCAACGGCGAGGTCGTCGGCATCGCCGGCCTTCTCGGTTCCGGACGGACCGAACTGGTCCGGCTGTTATACGGCGCCGATCGGGCCGACTCGGGTCAGTCGAGGTCGGCGGCGAGGCGGCCAAGATGACCTCGCCTCGACACGCCATCGACCATCGCATCGCGTTCTCATCGGAGAACCGACGTGAGGAGGGCATCGTGTCCGACCTCACCGTCGCCGAGAACATCGTTCTCGGCATCCAGGCACGCCAGGGGCTCAGGAAGATTCGGCGCGATCGAAGCAGGATGCAGTCGATCCCGAGTACATGGATGCGCTCGATGTGCGACCGGCCGATCCGACCATGATCGCCGGCAACCTGTCCGGGGGCAACCAGCAGAAGGTCCTACTCGCCCGATGGCTCGCAACGGCGCCCGAGCTCCTGATTCTGGACGAACCTACGCGGGGCATCGATGTGGGTACCAAGGCCGAGATTCAACGTAAGGTCGCCGAGCTTTCGGAGAAAGGCCTGTCGGTCGTCTTCATATCCTCGGAGCTGGAGGAAGTGCTGCGACTCGCCCAGCGGGTAGTCGTCATGAGGGATCGCAAACAGATCGGCGAGCTCGACTCGCGCCAGGTAACGCTCAGCGGCTTGATCGACTTCATTGCCAACGAAGGCAACGGGAGCGCTGCATGAGAAGGATCATGAAACACCGGCTCTTCTGGCCTCTGGTCGCGTTGATCGCACTCATCGTGATCAACACCATCGCTCGTCCGCAGTTCGCCAAGATCACCATTCAGGACGGCCGTCTCTACGGAAACCTGATCAACATATTGCGCAACAGCGCGCCCCTCATGCTCGTGTCTTTGGGTATGACGGTCGTCATCGCCACCCGGGGCATCGATCTGTCGGTCGGTGCCATCATGGCCGTGTCGGGTGCAGTCGCCCTCACGATCATCGACCGCTCGGCGGATCCAAACAGCCTGGGCACCGTGTTGATTGCGCTGGTCGTCGCGATCCTCGTGTCACTCGTACTCGGGGCGTGGAACGGATTCCTCGTGTCCGTGCTCGGCATACAGCCGATCATCGCGACACTCGTGCTCATGTTGGCCGGTCGAGGTGTCGCACTCCTCATCACAGGCGGATTCATCACAACCGTCAACAGCTCCCCGTTCGAGTTCTTCGCCAGCGGATACATCCTGATGCTGCCGTTTGCGTTCTTCATCTCGGTTGCGGCGATCACGGCGCTGGGACTGGTCGAGCGAAGGACGGCACTCGGTGTCCTCACCGAGGCCGTAGGCATCAACCCCGAGGCGAGCCGTCTCGCCGGGGTGCGCTCCCGGGTCATCATCTGGAGCGCGTACGCCGCCAGCGGCGTGCTGTCGGGCGTCGCCGGGATCATCTACGCCTCGAACATCAGGGCGGCCGATGCAAATGCGGCAGGCCAGTTCATCGAGCTCTACGCAATCCTTGCCGTTGTCTTGGGTGGCACATCGCTCATGGGTGGCAAGTTCAGCATCGCCGGCACCGTGGTAGGCGTCTTCATCATCCAGACACTCGACTCCACGATCTTGTTCCTCGGGGTGCCCTCAGCGCAGAGCCCGGTCTTCTTCGCCTTCGTCGTAGTGATCGTCGTGATGATCCAGTCGCCGCAGCTACATCGCTTCGCAGCGAACCTCGATCCGACAGGTGCGATCGCGCGCGGGCACTGACTCCACCATGGACGCTGGAGGTGCCGTCATGACCGAGTCTCGAGACCGACCCCCACCAGAAGATCTCGTACCGGCGATTTCATCCGCAACTTCATAAGCAGACGCGGCTCGCTCATCCCGACATTTGCCGCAATCGGGATCCTGATTCTGCTGTTCATCGGAGTCCGAGATCTTCTTGCGGGGAGACTTCATCTCTCCGAGGAACATCTCCGCGCTGCTGCTGGACAACGCATACCTGCTGATCCTCGCCGTCGGCATGACGTTCGTCATCGTCACCGCGGGCATCGACCTGTCCGTCGGATCGGTGATGGCATTCACCGGCATCTGGCTGGCGAAGCTGCTCGCCGCCGGCATGTCACCGGTGATCGCCGTCCCACTCATCGTGCTCGGCGGTGCACTGATCGGGCTGCTAATCGGGGTTCTGGTGCAGTACTTCGATGTTCAACCGTTCATCGCCTCACTCGCCGGGCTCTTTCTTCGGCCGCGGTCTCGCCTACGTGGTGAGCCTTTCGTCGATCAAGGTCGAGGACACTGCCGTGTTGTGGCTGCAGTCGACACGATTCCGGTTTGGTGACTGGTATATAACCCCTACCGGCATCCTGGCTCTGCTCGTGGTATTGATCGGAGCGTATGTGATGCAGTTCACTCGCTTCGGGCGGACTGCCTACGCCATCGGCGGCAACGAGCAATCAGCGTTGATGGGTCTCAAGGTGGCTCGCACCACCGTGGCCGTCTACGTGATCTCGGGCGTGTGCGGCGGTCTCGCAGGGTTGGTGCTGACCGCCTACTCCGGTGCCGGGTATCCCCGCAACGGCGTCGGGACTGAGCTAGACGCTATCGCGGCCGTTGTCATTGGTGGCACGCTGCTCACCGGCGGCCGCGGCTATATCCTCGGCTCCATGATTGGTGTATTCGTGTACGGCACGATCAAGACCATCATCTCGTTCATGGGAGCCGAGCAGTCGTGGATGCAGATAATCATCGGTGGGCTGCTACTGCTCTTCATCGTTATCCAGCGTGCCATCGTCGCCCGCTCCGACCGCCGCGGCTGACTCGATCCATAGCCAAGATCCGGGGTGAACACGAGATCTGAGTCTGGCATCGTCCGCTAGGTTGCGCCGACAAGCATGCTCTCCAACTGGGCCAGCTCGAGAGGGACCGGATTGCCCTTCATGCTGCTGGATCTGGCGGCGTCGGCACAGATTCCCGCATAGAGATCCGGGGTCAGCCCGTACTCCCCCAGAGAAGGCAGTTGCAGCGAATCGGACAGGGCCGACAGCCACCGGACTCCGTCATCGGCGGTCGCACCGGGATCGCCGGTGAGCAACCGGGCAACAGCATCGAATCGACCCGACACCCGACCGCCTGACGCTACAGCCGCAACGTTGGCAGCAAACACCGGAGCGAGTAGGCAGCCACATGCGATCCCGTGAGGAACATGGAGTCGGCCACCGAGCACCCCGGCGAATCCATGAACCGCACCGAGCCCGGCGTTGGCAAGGGCAATCCCCCCGTAGAGGCTGGCAAGCGACATATCCAGACGGGCGTCCCCATCCTCGCCATCGGCGACAACACGCTCGAGGGAACGGGCCGTCCGTACGATCCCGTCCTCGCAAAGCGGATCAACAAGAGGATTTGCCCGTGAGGAGACGTACGACTCCAGAAGATGAGTGAGGGCATCGAGACCGCTGCTCACCGTGACCGCGACCGGCATCGTATAGGTGAGCTCGGGATCAACAAGCGCAACCGTGGGAACCATGAGCGGGCTACGCATGCTCACCTTCACGCCATGCTCCTCCGACAGGACAACGGCGTTCTTGGTCACCTCCGAGCCGGTACCGGCCGTGGTCGGGATCGCGATGTGCGGTACCGGGGCATTGGGGATCTGCTTGCCCTCACCGATGACCTCGAGGTACTCCATGATGTCGCCGTCATTGCTGATCAGCGCCGCGATGGCTTTGCCGGAATCGAGAGCGCTGCCGCCACCAATCGAGATCACCAGATCACAATCGGCCCCGCGAGCAGTGACTGCCGCGGTCCTGAGATCCTCGACCGTCGGCTCGTTGCCGATGGCGAGATCCACGATGTCGATTCCGGATCCTGTGAGGCTTGCGATCAATGATCGGTGACGGTCCGGCCGGGATCCGGTGACCAGCAGAGCGGACCTGCCCAACGAGGCCGCAAGAGCACCGAGATCCTCGGAGGCCCCGGTACCAAAGATGATTCTCGACGGCGTTAGTAGCTCGAACCCGGACATTTGAACGAGACTACACCTGCGCTATCCGTGTCGAGTTTGCCGGGACGAATAGGAGTGCGTGGCTGAACCTACGAACTCCTGCCACTGGAGCCATTTCAAAGGAATTGGCCCGGGACTGTGTCGTCCCGGGCCAATTGAAGCGCATCTATGCCTGAGCCGCCTGAACCTCGATCTCGATTTCGACCTGCTTGCCAACCAGGACGCCGCCTGCTTCCAGGGGTGCATTCCAGGTGAGACCGAAGTCCTCACGGTTGATCTTGGTGGTCGCCGAGAAGATGGCCTTCTCGTTGCCCCAGGGGTCGGCCATGACACCCGAGTACTGCATCTCGAGGGTCACCGGCTGGGTGACACCGGCAAGAGTCAGCGACCCATCCACCTCATAGCCGCCTGCTACCGGGCGGACCGCTGTCGAAACGAACTCGACAGTCGGGTTGTTTTCGACATCGAGGAAGTCGGCGCTACGCACATGGTTGTCGCGATCCTCGGCGCCGGAGTCGAATGACGCAGCATCAATCGAGACGGTGACGGATGACGTTTCCGGCGTATCTGCCACGTTGATCTGGCCGGAAAAGGTCTTGAACGATCCTCTGACTTTGGCCGCCATGAGATGGCGGACGCTGAAGCCAACCGAGCTATGGGCCGAGTCAATGGTCCAGGTGCCGGTCTTCGGGAGAGTGAGTGTTGACATGAGGGTGTCCCTTCTCGTTTACTTGACTACTCAGATAATGATACAACAGATATCTGACAAGTCAACTATTTCCTAGTAAGATGATCTTCATGACGATTGAGACCACCAAGAGCACCCTGGACGACGAGCGCATCACCGAGTTCGGCCTTTTTGTGGAGGCCAGCAGGCGGCTCAATCACATCATGGAGTCGTCGCTCCGCAACCAGCATGGGATAACGTCTGTCGAGTTCGAGGCCATGCTCCGCATCGGCCGATCACCAGAGCGCCACATGTCGATGACCCAATTGGCCGACGAGATGGTGCTGACCTCTGGTGGCATCACCCGGCTCATCGATCGATTGACCGAGGCCGGGCACGTGATCCGGGTGTCGTGCCCCAGCGACCGACGCGTGCAATGGGCTCATCTCACTGATGCTGGGGTCGAGAAGGTAGCTACGATCTTGGAGACCCACCTCGCAGACCTGGATCGCCACTTCTTCTCCGCGATGTCGGCCGACGAGAAAGCAACGTTACTGCCCGTACTAGATCGGCTTCGCGCCGGCTGCTCGGAGAACTGAGGACGGGAGTTTCGGCTGGCCAGGCGCCGACCGGATCACAGCTCGATGTCGCAGAGAGCGGAACCCAGCGTCTTGCCGTGCCTATCGAGATACAGAGAAGTGTTCACCGTATCTTGTGCCTGTCTCCGGCAAACCAACAGGACTGTGGCGATCTGTGGCAACTCGAACCTCTCTTCGACAGCGACAATGCGCTTCCCGAGGTATCGACCGGCGAGCTCGCTGGTCAGGTGCCCCGCCAGCAATGCGTAGTCATCCGCGTCGTAGCACGTCACCGAGATCGTCGTGAGAGACCCCTTGTCCCCGGTACGCACGTGGGCAATGTCACCGAGGAAGCGGCTCATCGCGGGTCGCCCTGACCGCTCGATACAACGGACACTCTGGGAACAATCGCATCTCTGGGAATCCGGGTCGAGATGACCCCAATTGTCTCCTCGATGCGTGTGCGCACCCCTCCCCCGCCGCCCGGTCCTGCCGTGTACAAAGCCAGAACCTCCTCTGCCACCTGTTCGGCCCCGGCCCGATTGACGGCCCGGCTCGCCACCCTGACTCGACATCCCGGCTCACCCCATCGCCCGTCGGCGAGGTCCAGCGTCTCCACCTTGGTGACCTCCAGACGCAGATCGTGACCAGCGGGAAGACGACGGGTGAGGAGCTCACAAGCCAATCTTCCCCGATCGGTGGCGCCCCGACCGGCATACGAGATCTCGCCCTCACAGGTGAACCCGGCCCGATAACCGACGCTGACTTTGAGTTGCTCGGGATGATGCAAGCCCCGTGCCCCATCGACACGAACTCGATTGTCTCCCTCGTCTACCACCGAGACCCCCGAGAAGTCGGCCAATACGTCGGGAGTGACATACGCATGTGGGTCGGTGATCTCGTACATCAGCTGCTCGATCACCGTATCCCTGGTGACCATCCCGCCGGTGTCGTTCAGCTTGGTGACGACCGCCGAACCGTCGGCTGCAACCTCGGCGAGTGGATACCCGACATCGGCGAGTCCGGGCACCTCCCGGAGTGGCGGGTCCGCGAAGTAGCCGCCCGAGACCTGGGGACCACACTCGAGCAGATGACCGATCACCGTCCCCCGAGCCATAAGGTCGAAATCGCCGCTGTCCCATTGGTGAGCGAGCACGAGGGGTGCAAGAAACAGGGATGGGTCGGCGACACGACCGGTCAAGACGACTTGGGCGTCGGTCCGCAGTGCCCCGAGTAGATGCTCGATACCCAGGTATGCGTTGGCGGACACGATCTCTCCGTGCGCCTCGAGGGGCAGGCCGTCGTCAATGGCGGGCGTAGCGGGATCGATGAGTGTCAGCACATCGTCACCGGTCAACGCCGCCACCCGGACGGCAATTCCCAGCTCACCGGCGATTCCGGCGGTCACGAGGGCCGCCCGCTCGGGGTTGGCGGCCCCCATATTGGAGATGAGCCGCGTCTGGCCCCTCGCCAGAGCGGGAAGGAGTTGCCGCATTCGTTTCGTCAGGAGCGGGTCGAACCCGGCATCCGGGTCGATGAGACGGCGGGCCTGGGCATCGGCGATGGTGCGCTCAGCGAGACACTCCAGCACGAGGAAATCGAGCTCACCGCGCTCGAGCAGGTCGAGCGCCGGAGGGAGCCGATCTCCCGCAAAGCCGGCCCCACAGCCGATTCTCACATGCGTCACGCCGACACTGTACATCGCTTCGGTCGATTCACGGCTTCGCTCTCGAAACGGGTGACATCCCCGGTAAGCCGGTGCACCACCCCGACTCCTGTTGTCGATCTGCACCCCATGAACCACATGTGGCCCTTGCATTGGTCTATTACACCCGTATACTAAAAGTATTACACAAGTGTTATATCTCGGAGACTCGGGGATGAGCCGAACAAAGCTGGAACTGATCTTGCTTGGAATCCTGGTGCAACGACCGCAGACAGGCTATGACCTGACCGGGTTCATGGACAAGGCCGGCCGATTCATGCGCGACAACACGTCGATGACCCAGGTATATCGATCCCTACGACAGATGGAACAAGACGGCTGGCTCACCCATACAGTCGAGCCGAGACCGGGGGCGCAGGACGCCAAGCGCTACGCCGTCACCGACGAGGGTTACGACACCTTCATCCACTGGCTGAACGAGCCCTACCTCCCTTCGGAGCAGCCGGGTGGCGGTGCCTTCTTCACTCTGCTGCGGTTTCGCGCCGCATATACCGGAGTCGACTCCGTACTGGACCTCCTCGACACCGAGATCGCCTATCGCAAGACGCAGATCGCAACGAACCGGTACCGTGACCGGACCGAATGGGTCGACACGGCTGTGTCTCTTTCGACGATGAACTGTCCGGCGCCGTCATGGACTGGATCCACCATGGAGGCGCCGACCGCATGGATCGGCATCTCGAGTCCTGCATCGAGCTGAGGGCAGCTCTCACCCATGGCGACCTGCCACTCGACAGTTGCCCCAATCCGCTGCTCCGCGTCGGCGAGTACAGCGATCCCATCCGCACCCCCGCCATTGAGAGGAGCGCCCGATGAGAGCGATCATCCTGATGTACGACAGCCTCAACCGGCACATGTTGCAGCCGTACGGCGATACTTTCGTACAGACCCCCAACTTCGAGCGTCTCGCCGAGCGCACGGTGATCTTCGACAACTACTACGCCGGTTCGATGCCGTGTATGCCTGCCCGCAGGGAGATGCATACGGGCCGGTACAACTTTCTCCACCGCAGCTGGGGACCCCTCGAGCCATTCGACGACTCGGTCTTCGAGATACTGAAGAACGCAGGAATCCACACGCACCTGGCTTCCGACCACCCCCACTATTGGGAGGACGGGGGAGCTACCTATCACACCCGCTACACGACCTGGGAGTTCTTCCGGGGCCAGGAGGGCGATCCGTGGAAGGGTGTCGTCGATGCGCCACCCGACGAGATGGGTGGGATGTTCGGTCGGATGCGGCGACAGGACGCGGTGAACCGCTCGTACATGCCCACTGAGATGGATCACAACCAGACGCAGACCGTCGATGCCGGCATCCACTTCCTCGAAACCAATGCAGACGCCGACAACTGGCTTCTCCAGCTCGAGCTGTTCGACCCTCACGAGCCTTTCTTCGTGCACGAGGACTACAAGAAGCTCTACCCCGACGACTACGAGGGACCCGAATTCGACTGGCCCCCGTACAGCAAAGTAACCGAGGGGACGGACAAGGCCGAGCACGCCCGCAACGCCTACGCAGCCCTGGTGACGATGTGCGACCACTCGCTGGGCAGGGTGCTCGATTTCATGGATGGCCACGACATGTGGGACGACACCATGCTGATCGTCAACACCGATCACGGGTACCTACTCGGCGAGCATGGGTGGTGGGCCAAGGGTGTCATGCCCTGGTACAACGAGCTGGTCCACCTCCCGTTCTTCATCTGGGACCCCCGCACCAGGGGACGGGGAGCTCACTCGGCTGTGTTGGCCCAGACCATCGATCTGGCACCGACACTTCTCCGCTATTTCGATGCCGAGCCGACCGCCGATATGCAGGGACACGATCTGGCGGAGGCCCTAGACGATGGCGTGCTCCCCCGCGATGGGGCCTCTTCGGCTTGCACGGCGCCCATGTGAATGTCACCGACGGACGGTGGGTCTACATGCGGGCCGCCGACAATCGGGAGAACGCTCCGCTCGAGGAGTTCACACTTATGCCGACGCACATGCGTTCCCGATTCCGCGTCTCCGAACTCGCCCGGTGGGAACCCGCCGAGCCGTTCTCCTTCACCAAGGGCGTGCGCACGATGAAGGTGCCGGCAGGATCGCCGTTTATCAATCCATGGCAGCACGGGACTCTTCTCTTCGACCTGGAGAACGACCCGG
The DNA here is from genome assembly GCA_963731695.1 of uncultured bacterium. Taxonomy (GTDB): domain Bacteria; phylum Actinomycetota; class Acidimicrobiia; order Spongiisociales; family UBA5794; genus JAAETI01. Next base: position 120,672 of record CAVSWM010000010.1, read on the forward strand.
AACAGAATCACCCGGTCATCAATGACGAGGTCGAGCTTCGCATGCTTGGTCTTCTCGTCGATCTCATGCGCGCTACCGACGCCCCCCAGAGTCAGTTCGAGCGCCTCGGCCTCCCTATCACAGGAGCGCCGACCGAAGCTCACTTGCGTGTCGCCGCCGATGCCGGGCGGGCAGCCGACATCGCCGAACCGGTGCCACCGGTCGAAACCTTGGCGGCGGCACCGATCCTGCAGATGCCGTTGGCGGTGGCGATCGAGGACCCGGTGTCCGGCCCAATCCTCAGGGAGTACGTTGCCGATCTGGTCTCGAGCGAGTTTCTCACGATCGCACCAAACACCAGCGTGCTCGATGTCGTGGCGAGAGCACAGCTCCCGGTGGCAACACTGCGGGAAATCGATGCCCGGCTCGCCCGCTCCCGCCGCCGGTGACTTGTTGCCGCACGCCGGACGGCGCAGGTTCACCGTCACCACGGGTGACCGGACGGCGATACCCTCACCACATGGAACCCGAGCGAATCGGGAGTTGTGAATGACAGCGGAATCGAGTGAGAGCAATGCCGTCGCCGCATCGGACCACAAGGTGTGGTCACCGGAGTTCGTCCATGTCCTCTCCAAACCGACGGGTGCGATCTGCAACCTGGGTTGTAGTTACTGCTACTACCTGGACAAGGAAGCGATGTATCCGGGCGACCGGTTTCGCATGTCAGATGAGATCGCCGAGGCCTACGTAAGCCAGACCATCGGGATGCACCGCACCCCCGAGGTCTCGATCTCGTGGCAGGGCGGCGAGCCCACGCTCATGGGAGTGGGCTTCTTCGAGAAGGTGATGGCGCTCGAAGAGAAATACCACCGGCCCGGGCAGAAGATCCTCAACACGATCCAGACCAACGGCACGCTGCTGACCGACGAATGGGCTGCGTTCCTCGCCGAGCATGACTTCCTCGTCGGCATCAGCGTCGACGGGCCGCAGCCACTCCACGACGCCTACCGGGTAGACAAGCGTGGCGGCGGCTCGTTCGACAAGGTGATGCGCGGCCTGCGGTTGCTGCAGAAACACGGGGTGGACTTCAACATCCTCACCACCGTCAACCGCATCAACGCCGACTACCCACTCGACGTCTACCGGTTCCTACGGGATGAGGCCGGCGCCGACTGGATCCAATTCATCCCGATCGTCGAGCGGGTCGATGAATCGGGACACCCGACGGACATGACGGGCACATTGGTTTCCGATCGGTCGGTTCGTGCCGAACAGTTCGGCGAGTTCCTCGCCACAGTCTTCGACGAGTGGGTGCGCAACGACGTGGGCAAGGTCTTCGTGCAGACTTTTGAGGCAGCGGTCGCCAACTGGGCGGGGATGCCATCGTCGGGTCTGTGTGTGTTTGACGAGACATGTGGCCTAGGCGTCGCTCTCGAGCACAACGGTGACCTCTATTCCTGTGATCACTACGTCGACCCCGACTACCGTCTCGGCAACATCACCGAGACCCCGATCGGCGACCTCGTGCTCTCCGAGAGACAGCACCAGTTCGGGATGGCCAAGCGCGACACCCTGCCCGAGTACTGCCGCAGCTGTGACGTCCGGTTCGCCTGTCACGGTGAGTGCCCGAAGAACCGGTTCATCACGACACCCGACGGCGAGCCCGGCCTCAACTACCTGTGCGCCGGCTACAAGCGGTTCTTCCATCACATCGACCGGCCGCTGCGGCTGATGATCGACGTCCTCCGATCCGGTCGGCTAGCCGAATCGGTGATGGATGTCCTGACAGCCGAAGACGCCGCCTTCGAAGAGGCCCTCCGCCAAACCGGTAGGAACGACCCATGTCCCTGCGGGAGCGGTCGCAAGACAAAACAATGCCACGGTGCGCCGAGCGATGTCACCACAAAGCCGATATCGATCCAACCGGCGCCGCCCCGCCCTCCGATCAGATCGGCGTAGACGCCCGTATGCCCACCAGGAGTTGTTCGGTCACGCCGAACACAGGGTTCCTGCGTACCGGGGTTCGCGAGTCGAACTGACCTGCGCCCGCAAGCGTTACCACCGACAGCGACCGGGCGACATCGGCGACCGCACGGAATGGCCGGCCATCTCTCGGTGGTGGGTGCTCGTTATCGGACTCTTCTGCCCGATCCGTGGGTGAGTTGATGGCCCGTCCGCGGGTGCACCCCGCCTGATTCCTAGGTTTCGTGCTGTCGAAGGCTCGAAACCAGTAGGAAGGAAGACGGGGTGCTGAATACCAGGGTATGGGAGAACGCGTGCGGATTGAAGCGCACGGTCGTGGAAGGGGTCCGTGTCGACGACGCGGATGGGTCGATCATCGTGTCGGTTCGGCCGAACGCGAAGGCCCGCAGCCGATGCGGACGCTGCCAACGACGGGCGCCACGCTATGACCACGGTGATGGGCGGCGGCGTTGGCGGGCGTTGGACGCCGGCACGACGAAGGTGTTCATCGAAGCCGACGCACCACGGGTCCGTTGCCGCACCCATGGTCCCACGGTGGCGGCAGTGCCGTGGGCGCGTCACGGTGTCGGTCACACCCGCGACTTCGACGACGATGGCGGCATGGCTCGCGGTGCGCACCTCGAAGTCGGCGACGTGTCAGTTGCTGCGGGTGGCGTGGCGCACCGTTGGAGCGATCGTTGCCCGGGTCAACAACGACGTCGAACAGCACATCGATCGCCTCGACGGGTTGCGCCGGATCGGGGTCGACGAGATCTCCTACAAGCGCGGCCATCGCTACCTGATCGTCGTGGTCGATCACGACACCGGGCATCTGGTGTGGGCCGGCCCGGGCCACAACGATGCTGCGCTGGAGGTGTTCTTCGATGAGCTCGGCGACGAACGCGCCGCCCTGCTGACCCACGTTTCCGCAGACATGGCCGACTGGATCGCCCGTGTCGTCGCCAAGCGAGCCCCGAACGCGGTGCGCTGCGCGGATCCATTCCACGTGGTCGCGTGGGGCATCGACGCACTCGACGTCGAACGTCGCCGGGCCTGGAACCAGGCGTCGGGTCGACGCAACCCGACCACCAGCCCCTACCGGCGAGGCAAGGCGATGGGCACCTCACTCGGGATCGCCAGGGCCCGCTACGCGCTCTGGAAGAACCCCGAAGATCTCACCGACAACCAACGCGCCCAGCTCGACTGGATCGCCAAGACCGATCCCCGCCTCCACCGGGCCTACCTACTCAAAGAAGGACTGCGCTTCGTGTTCGCAGTCAAGGGCGACGCCGGCAAGCACGCGCTCGATCGATGGCTGTCATGGGCGCGGCGCTCACGCATGCAGTCCTACGTCGAACTCGCCCGCAAAATCACCAAACACCGCCAAGCGATCGACCACGCACTCGACTCCGGCGTCTCCAACGGCCTCATCGAATCCACCAACACCAAGATCCGACTCCTCACCCGCATCGCCTTCGGCTTCCACGGACCCGAACCCCTCATCGCCCTCGCCCTACTCGCACTCGGCAGCCACCCACCCGTCCTCCCAGGCCGAACCTGACCCACGGATCCAGCAGGAGAGTCTGATATGGGGGTGTTGAGCTCTCCGAATACTGTGTCGCGTGACCGGAAGACGGCGTCGGCTCCTGAGTACCAGCGTGCTCCCATCCATGTCTGGTTGGAGGTCGGGTCGGTGTAGTCGCCCTGGAAGCCGACCGTTGGTGCGGTAGTACCTGTGGTGGCGACCGGGTCTCCGTATGGGTCGTAGGCAGCAGTGTCGGTGACGGTCCCGCTGGTGGGGTCGAATAGCCAGGTGAGGTCTCCGTGCCGATCTAGCCCTGTGAGGAGCACATTGCCATTGGTTTGTGATACCAGCCTGCCACCGGGGCTCCGGCCGTAGGTAAATGCACCGTCATCGACTGGATCGAGCATGGTGCCGATGTAGTTGAACGTGTCGGTGCCTCTGACCGCGATCCGGTCGAGCCCGTCATAGCTATAGGCGACTTGGTTGTCGTAGTCGACGAGACGGCCCAACGGGTCAAAACCATACATGATGGTGGTTGCCCCGTCATCGATTGCCGACAGGGTGCCCCTGGGGGTGTAGGTGTAGTCACCGTCAGGTCCCGACATCAACCGGTTACGTTCGTCATACTCATAAGTGTCGCTTCCGGCGGTGATGCGGTTGCCGTTGTCGTCCCATTCGTAGGTAACATCGGTGTTGGAGAAGGTCCATGACGTGAGCCGGCCAGCGTCGTCGTATCCGTAGCTGTGTTGCCCGGATTGCGCATTGTCAGGCAGCGAGATGTTTTCGGTGTCTACGTTGCCGTCAAGGTCATAGGTGTAGGTGGCGGAGGTGACGGCGACACCGCTGCTGTTCTCCAGCCGGTCAGAGTGGAGAAGCCCACGGTTCGTCCCAGGTGTAGTCACGCTCATACCCGGTGGTGCCCAAGGTGACGTAGTCGAGTTCCGTGTTGTCCCACACATAATCGAATGTCTGACTAGAGACCGGGTCGTAGAGCGAATCCAATTCGGAACGATCGGTCCACTCAAACACGTAATTGTTGGGGCTGGACGGGTCGTTTCTGGTTGCCATCCGCCCCATCTCGTCATAGGTGAAGGTGGTCGCACCGGCAGGGCCGGTTGCGGTCAGCATCAACCCACGCTCGTCATAGGTATAGGCAAGCGTGCCTGACGGGTGGTTCACCGTGGTGAGCCGCCCGTTGAGATCAAACCCGAAGCTGCGGGTAGCGGAGACACCCGAGTCGATCCCTGTCTCTGAGGTCATGCGCCCGAGCTCGTCGAACACCCGGGTAATCGTGACATCACCAGGTTGGGTCTCCGTTACCGGTAGCCCGCCAGCGTCATAACCAATCACCCAGGTGCGGTTGTCCAGACTCGGGTTCTGATGGTCGGTTTCTGGTTCGACGATGGTTTCTTGCAGGTTCCATTCGTTGTAGCTGGTATACCAGTCATTGGTTTCACCGTCGGTTACCCGCACCGGGTTCCCTGCCGCGTCATAGCCGTAGCTGGTGACAATGTCCGGTGTGTTCTCATCGACCGGTACCTCTACCGACGTGAGCCGTGACAACTCGTCATAGTTCCACTCAGTCACCTTGTCACGTGGTGACGTCACCGACGTCTGATTACCCGCCTTGTCGTAGCCGTAGCTGGTGGTAGCAACCTCGACACCGTTACGGTCATACTCGATGCTGTCGGTGAGACGACCCGCCAGGTCATACACCGACTCGACAGAACGGCCGATAGCGTCCGTGACCAGAATCTGACGGCCAGCCACGTCATACTGGTAGCTGCTCGGTGTCCCATCGAAGTCCAATACATGGACGAGTTCTGAGGCCGCGTTGTAGCTCGAAATCGTGATGATCCGATCCGGACCCTTCGTATGAGTGTGATTCCCGAGATCGTCATATCCATACCACCACTCGTACTCGTGGCTTCCGAGTTCCCGCGAATCGCCAATGAATACGGGCACTGTTGGCGCTCATCATTTCGCGTCATTTCCCTGGCGCCTGATCCATGAGGGCCCGCGCTGTGACGGCGCGGACCCTCGACCATTGACTGGACCTAAGCGCCCTATCCGTTGGACGGTGGCTCGGTCGTGTCTGGGGCTTGCGTCGTGGGAGTTCCGGGATCCGGTTCACCTGTGTCCGGGTTGTCCTTTGCCCACACCCCGATGGTTCCCCATTCCAGATCGATGTCTACGCTGTGACACTCCGCCATTTCGTCGAACCCGAAGTCCACGACGAGCCAGGAATCTCCGAGTTGGTCTCTGGTCTGTTGAGCCATTGCAATGGCTTCCGCATTGGAAAGGCATGACTCGATCCCTGAGGCCTTGAGCCCGATCTCGACCTCGCGGGCGCGGTTGATGCCATCGAGTGATTGCATCGCGACGAGATCGACCGGTGTTGACGTTTCCAGGGTGGTGGTGTCGCATTCGGCATCCCATGCCAACACGACCGGGAATCCTGGGTGTTCACCCATCGGGTCTCCTGCGAGCACGACAAAGTGCTCGTCCTGGTCCATCCGGTCGCGATATCCCTGCTCTGTGATGGTGGCTTCACACAACGTGAACTCAGTGGGAACACCATCCTGGTTGCGCGCTACATCATTGCCGGTGGCGCATTCAGCCAGCAACACGTCCATCGTCAAGGGATCCCCCAGCGGGTACTCGGACACGTAGGTGGCGGACCCAGTGGCCGGGTCATACATGCACCAGACACCCTCGGATGCCAGGACGGGTCGCCAACCTTCGCTGTGAAACGCGGCTTCTTGCTCGCTGTTGTCGACAATCGTTGCTACATCTTTGGGGTCAGGAGAGAACACTCCTGCTGCGATCGCTCCCCCTGCCGTCAGTACAAGGAATGCCGCTGCAAGGGCAGCAACCCTCCCCAGCCTCGGACGTCGTCGTGTGGATGTGGTCGTCTGGTCTTCCATTCCGATGATCTCCTCGAATAGAGCCTCCGCAGAGGCCGAACAGGGTCCATCGGGCAGTTGATGCGCATCAGGCACGGGGTTATGGCTTTGGATTAGGTGAACTGGATCAAGTTTCATTGTGTTGTCTCCGGAGCCGTATCCCCGTGTGCCCTCTCACCTAGAACATGTCCGCCATCAACCGGATCTTTCACGAGCAGCTCGAACTCCTTCCGCAGCCGCGCCTTGGCACGGTGCAGCCGAACCGAAACAATCGCACTGGACCTCCCGACAACCGTTGCGATCTGACCAGGAGTGAGTTCCTCCCACAGAGACAACAACAGGATCTCTCGATCTGCATCTGCCAGCGTGTTGAGAGCCTCGACAGCCAAAGCAAGATCAGAGTCGTCATCGTTCGAAGCGTGATCCGGTACGACCTCACGAGCAGCACTTGCGAGACGGCTACGCAGACGGGACAATCGAACGTCGCTGCGATGTCGATTCGACAGAACCCGTCGCGCAATCCCGTACAACCACATCCTTTGTTCCACGGCGTCGTCTGGAACTGCTTCCCAGCGCCTCCAAGCCACTGCAAAGACATCAGCCACCACATCCTTGGCGTCGTCGTAGACATCGACTCGCCTCACCGCATACGCCAACAACAACGAATAGTTGTCGCCGAACACAGCTCGAAACCGAACAACGTCGGCAGCAGCGCGTCATCTACAACTCAACATTGAACGACCATTCACAAGTACATGTCCACCAACGCCCCCACCTTTCACCCATTATCCCGATCGATGGACGCTGACACGATCCCACTCTCAGACAACAACGATTCGGGACTTAGACGAGCCCGCACATGACGCCCGCGCCCTGGAGCGTTATCGAGCGCCACCCCGTCGATCTCGTACGACACCGATCGTGACACGGCATCTTCCCATTGTCCTTCACTGATCTGGTTTGAGTTCACTTCGAGGCCCCTAAGGGCTGATTCGTCAATGGTCGCCCGTCGCATCTGGGGTCCACGGTGATGGCGTCAGCCAGTTCGAGGACTCTGTCTCGATCAAGACCCGAAGCTTCTGACCCGGCCATGGACACCGACATATACTTCGCATACACGCAGGCGCTGCCGCACCCGGCAATAATCGGCCCCGTTGCTCACCACCCCAGACGACTCTCGACGACATGTCAAGTTCGCGTATCACTTTACCGACAGAACGTGTATGATATCGGCTATGGGTAAGACGAGTGTTGCTTCGAATGTGCGGTCCCGGGTGCGTCGCTCCCATGATCGTTTCTGGAGGCCGGAGGATTTCGATGGTTCACCGGAGGCTGTCGCCAAGGCACTGTCCCGCCTGTCAGAGTCGGGAGAGTTGAGACGGATCCGACGGGGTCTCTACTGGCGCGGGTCGTCGACGAAGCTGGGGATGGCTCCCCCGAGGGCGAACGTACTCGCGGATGCGATTGTTGGCGAGGTTGGGGTTGGTCCGGCCGGGTTGAGCGCCGCATTGAGCCTGGGTCTCTCTACGCAGGTGCCTCGAGTCGAGACGGTCGCGGTGCCGAGGCGTGCCCCGCGACCGACTCCTGGTGTCCGGTTTGTCAGTCGCGCCGGTTCCACACGGCGACGCGACGAGCGTCTCAACCCGGTCGAGGTCGCGCTCCTGGAGGTGCTCCGTGACTGGGACCGAACGGTCGAAGCGTCGCCGGCGGTGGCTGTCGACCGGATCGGGGACTTGAGTGAGGCCGGAGCGATCAGACTCGAGCGAGTGGTGCGTGCCTCGTCGACGGAGCCAGCAAGTGTGCGCGAACGGCTACGAGCTCTGTTGCGCGCTTTGGACAGACCCGGTGACGCTGAGCGGGTTCCTCCCGCACGCAGCAGTCACACCAGCGGACCTGTCGCTGGCCTCCTGACATGGCCGACTTGTTCCGAGACACCGACGAGTTCAGCCCAACCCTCGACGCGGCGGCCGAGAGGATGGGGATCGGCCCGACCGCCGTCGAGAAGGACTACTGGGTCACCCAGGTCCTACGCGCCCTTGCGGACGGTTTCGTCGATGACTTCGTCTTCAAGGGAGGCACGAGCCTGTCCAAGGGATTCGGGCTGATCGAACGGTTCTCAGAAGACATCGACATCCTCATCGTTGCGGGCGGCCGTGGCAGCGGGGCGACGGACACGTTGATGAAGGACATGGCCAACGCTGCGGCCGCATCGATCGGTGGGACTCCCACGTCGTATGGTGGCGCGGAACGAGGGCGGCATCGCGCCTACGAGATCCCCTACCCCATCCGCAGACCGGCGACCGAACTCATCCAACCTCGGGTGCTCTTGGAGATGGGAGTCCGCGGCGGCGACCATCCCAAGCAGAAGGTATCGATGGGCACGCTCGTGGGCGACGCCCTCACCCAAGCCGACGTCGACATCTCACCCTACGCCGACCTGGCTGACATCGAGTTGTGGGTGCTGCATCCGGGCCGGACACTCCTCGAGAAACTGGCGACCGTCCACCTGGAAGCCCAACGGCTCTCCCGCGACCAGCGAGCGGACACCCGACCCGCGAATCGGTCGGCACTTCTACGACATCTACCAGCTCCTCGACGACACGCGACACGTTGGACCTCCTCGAAGACCGCGTTGAGGTGGCTCGTGTCCTGGACGAGATCGCGGCCGTCACCCGCCAGTACTTCGCCAAACCAGGCGAAGATGTGGAACCTGTACCGGCAGGTGGCTTCCGCTCAAGCCCGGCATTCGACCCGACATCACCAGCACAAGGCCGCCTCCGTGACTCGTACGAGGCCACCATGCCGGAGCTGTACTTCGGTTCCGGACCGTTGCCCAGCTGGGAGCAGATCCTCGAGCGGGTGGCCTCGGCACCGATCTGAGACGCCACGGTCGCTGACACTCGATCTGGCGGTCCATGCCCCAGACGCTTCTACCGATCCTTCTACCGGGTTCCGATCGTCGGTACCTGGAAAGGACAGGATCATGGACGGATATGTGGCACGTAAGGGTGACCGTTGGTATGCGGTCATCTACGAAGGACTGGACCCGGTCACCGGCAAGGAACGACGCCGCTGGCATCCCGCCGGGACCAGCCGCGAGGAGGCCGTGCGGCTCGCCGCTGCTCTTGCCGCCAAGGTGAACGGCCGCAACGACCAGGCCCGGTCGCTCACCTTCGGCGCCTATCTGCTGACCCGGTGGTTGCCGGGCAAGAAACTGGAGGTGGCACACAGCACCTGGGACGGATACCGCCGCAAGGTCGACCTCCACATCCTCCCCACACTCGGGAAGGTTCCGATCCGTCGCCTCCGACCCGACCACCTGGAACGACTCTACGACCAGAAGCTCCACCCCAAGAACGGTAAGCGTCCGCTGGCACCCAAGACCGTCCTGGAGGTTCATCTCATCATCCGGGGTGCACTCAACGACGCCGTCCGCCGCGGCATCGTCACCCGAAACGTCGCCCAGGTAGCCCACGCCCCCAAACTGCGGTCGATCCCCAAGGTCGAACAACAGGCATGGACCGCACCCGAACTACGGCTGTTTCTCCGTGAAGCTGCCGGCCACCGGCTGTTCGCAGCCTTCTGGCTTCTCGCCAACACCGGGCTGCGACGCAGCGAACTCCTCGGACTGCAATGGGACGACATCGACCTCGACCATGCCACCCTGTCGATCAACCGTGGACTCGTCTCGGTCGGCTACGAACTCCACGAATCACGAGGCAAAACCCCCAACTCGCGGCGGTCGATCGACCTCGACCCCACCACCGTCAGCGTCCTGTCCGCCTGGAAGACATGGCAAGCAGCGGAACGTGGATCGGTGGGGATCGAACCGACCGGGTGGGTATTCGCCGACGTCGAGGGCAACCCGATCCACCCCGACTCGATCTCCCAAACCTTCGAACGGATCACCAACCGGGCCGGGGTCCGCAGAATCCGACTCCACGACGTTCGCCACACCCACGGCACCCTGCTCATCAAAGCCGGCGTCCCCGTCAAGGTGGTGTCCGAGCGTCTCGGGCATGGCAACCCGGCATTCACCATCGACACCTACCAACACGTCCTACCCGGCATGCAAGCCGACGCCGCCCGCACCTTCGAACAGCTGATCACCGGAAACCGGTAGAAGATCCGGTAGAAACACCGGTAGAAGAACCTCTGAGACGGTAGAAGCCCCGGTCAGCAACACGCTGACCGGGGCATTTCGTAGCGGGGGTAGGATTTGAACCTACGACCTTCGGGTTATGAGCCCGACGAGCTGACCAGACTGCTCCACCCCGCGTCGCTTTGGACCAACCATTGTCAGGCAGTATCAGGGTGGCGAATGCGTCTCTCCCACGCCCGCGCCGAGGCGAGCGCACGCACTGTTCCATGTTCGAGACCGAGCCTTCAGGGGAACTCAGAACGGGTAGTGCTGGCCGGGGTCCTCAATGGTGATCCACCGCAATACGGTGAACTGGTCTACGACGGCTTTGCCACCGAAGCGCCCGTACCACTCCCTTTCACACCACCGAAAGGCGCCTGGGCCTCGTCGTTGACAGTCGGGCAGTTGATGTGACAGATGCCCGTTTCGATCTGTGTCGCCACCCGGGAAGCCGAGGGATGCTGCGGCTAAAGACGGCGGCAGACAACCCGTAGGTCGTGTCGTTGGCGACCCGGATGGCCTCATCGTCTTCCGGGACACCCGGAAGACCGCTTTGACCGGACCGAACGATTCCTCCTCGTAAATCCTCATCTCCGGGGTGGCCATGTCGATCAGTGTCGGGCTGGACGATCGCACCGTTCTTCCTCCACCGGCGACGACAACAGCGCCTTTTGTGACGGCATCGTCGATCAGTTCAACCATCCGGTCGGCGGGCCTCGACAGAAACCAGGGAACCAAGAGGACTTGTCTCCCCTCGGGTCGCCGGCAGTCAGACCGGAAACCTTCCCCACCCAGGAGCGATACAAATTCGTCGGCCACCGCTTCGTCAACGATGAGGCGCTCCGTCGACATGCAGATCTGGCCCTGGTTCATGTAACAGCCAAACGAAGCTGCGTTGACCGCACCTTGAACGTCGGCATCGGGCGAGAACCACGAGTGGCGACTTACCTCCGAGCTCGAGCAGCACCGGCTTCAAATGCTTCGGCAGCCAGGCTTGGCGATGATCCGCCCTACTTTTGTCGAGCCGGTGAAGTTGACGTGGGGCGACGTCGGGATGACCGACCAGCGCGCGCGACCACATCCGGTGCGTCCTCGGCGTGAATGGGCGATGTAGTTGATTGCGCCTGCGGGTAGGCCGGCGCTCATGAAGCACTTCGACGATGAGCCGGGTGGAGTCCCTGGTGTTAGCTCCGACCCCTTGAATACGACCGTGTTGCCGCAGGCGAGCGCCATGGCAACTCCCGCGAGTGCCCAGGATCACCGGGGCATTCCACGGCGCCATTCCTACGCAGACACCGAGCGGCTGACGAACTGCCAGCGACAGCGATCCCGGCTTGTTGGTCTGGAGCACCTCACCGGTGATCTGAGTGGTCATCGGACGCTGCTTCCCGCAACATCGACGCCGCCAGGTACACATGAACCCGGCCCACCCTGCGGGTCGCGCCTGCCTCCGACATCATCAGCTTGGTGAATTCCTCGGCACGCCCCTCCATGAGGTCGGCCGCTCGCAGCAGCACCATCCGACGTGCTTCCGGTGTTTGTTGGGACCACTCGGCGCCGGCTGCCTTCGGCCGCCGCTACCGCGGAGTCGACATCTTCGACCGATGCGGCCGCCACCGTCGATGCGACGAGCCCGGTTACCGGGTCGATCCGCTCGAAGGTCTTCCGCTGCTTGCCGCCCTCGATTCCCCATTGATTATCAGATCGATCATCTCGAACCCTCCTCCGGTCTCCCGCCAATCTGGTTTTTCCGCGTCAATCCTCAACTACCACTAAGCGTCACCCCAGCTACTCAGAATATCGATCACCGACAACAAGTGTTTCTCCATTGCTGCCCGCGGCAGCCTCCTCGTTGTTGGTGGCCACGCCCTCGACGATCGCCGCGTGCTGCTCGAGCGACTCGGCTTGCCTGCCCGGCATCATCGCAAGCCGGTACTGATTCTGGACGGCGCGGTTGCGCAGGTTGTCGAGGATCTCGGCGGCCACTGAATGCCGGCTGATCTCACGGAGCCTGCGATGCAGGTGCTTGTTGAGCCCCGAATACTTCGGGGCATCATCGTCGCGGACCGCCTGGCGCATGTCCCGGATGATCTGCCTCAGCTCCTCGGCTTCCTCTACGGCGGCATGCCGGGCGGCTCGTGCGGCCACAAGACCCTCGAGCGCAGCACGGGCCTCGGTGATCTCAATCGCTTCGGCCACGGTCACCCGACGCACCACCGCTCCCCGGTTGGCCTGCCGCTCGACTATGCCCTCCGATTCCAGTTGAACCAGAGCAGCACGGACTGCCGCCACCGCGGCCAGGGGTCGCGATCGCACAGGTCGAGCTCGACCAGACGCTCCCCGGGCATGAAGACGCTACCGATAATGTCCGAGCGAAGCTGATCCACCACCGAATTCGCCATGTGTTTCCTTCCTCCAGACGGGCCATCGACACCCGCACCCACCATGGTCGAGCCCCAATTGGCGCCCGCCACTCCTGCGGGCAGGCTGGGTCTCGAGCAGTTCGGCAACGCCGCGTTCTGCTCTCTGCCGCCCTGCCGGGTCGCAGCTGGCATCCGTGGCCCGGGAGCCACTACTGCAATAGCGGTGTGTGGGGATGTACCGAATCGTCATGCGCTAATGCGTGTACTGAGAGATCGTAGTCATTGCAGCCAATATTGTCTTCAATATCGTTGACAACCGCCCTCAGGATCCCTGCGTGGCTGACCTCGAGTGCGATACCGGAGCACAGCCCCGGCTGTGATCACCTCTCCCGTGTCGACCGACCCCGCCGTAGCGCCGTGCCGCGAGTCGATCTCTGCACCGTGATCCGGTGCGCAGGCTGGTAGCGATAGATGCGGCCCTAGTCAGTTCGGCAACCGCCCTCCGGCCCGGTGCGTCGGGACATTTGACCCTACACAACACAATACCTAGTTGTATACTCAGGTACTAATGATCTTCAAACTACAACGAAAAACAGACCTGGCCCTGTCGGCGCTCCGATGCCTCGGTGCCGCCCCGGAACACCGGCTGACCGGCGTCGAACTGGCGGAGGCGATAGAAACAACCATGTCGTTCCTGCCGCAAGTGATGGCACCGCTCCTGCGCTCCGGTTGGGTCGTCTCGGAGCGGGGACCGGCGGCGGCTACCTCCTCACCAAAGAGTCCGCATCAGCGACCTGGTACGACGTCATCGAGGTGACAGAAGGGCCAACCATCAACGGGCGCTGCGTTCTCAGGGACGCTCCCTGTCCCGGAGACGACGCCTGCCAGGTCCATTCCGTAGCAGATGAGGCCCGCGCGGTTACTTATTGACGGATTTCGCCGGATTCCGGCAATCGAGACAAGGCGAGGAATCTCAGAATGACTCAAACCATCCAGCGCCCGCACGGTCACACCAATACCAGAGCCCATACCGAGCCACCCCCACTTCACGCTGGCCAGCATGACGACCATAGGGCTGGTCGGCACGCTGATCGCTCTTTCGATCGCGATCGCATCCTTGATGATCACCGCAGGGCGCAACTCGGTCGACGACACGCTGGTTGCTCAGAAAGTCGATGCTGCTCTGGCAGAAGCGACTCCACCGATGACACCCGACAGGACGACCGATCCCGCCGAGAGTGTCATCCCCGCCTTCATACCCAAGGCGGAACTCGCCGTGTGCCCCGGCGGCTGAGGTCAACGTGGCGGTGGCGCCTGCAGATGCCGCCCGCACCGGGCGGACCGACCCAGGCGATCGTCGAGTCGAATTCGAGGTCGTCGAGGGGGTCACCACCATCGACCCCGAGACAGGCGTCGAGACCGAAACCTGGGGATACCAGGTGGCCGACGGTGACAGCGCGTCGTCTCGGGGACTCCGGGACCCGTCATCCGTGCCCGTGTCGGCGATGTTCTCCGCCTGACGATCACCAACCCGGATCGAGCACACACCCGCACAACATCGACCTCCACGCGGTGACGGGACAGGGCGGCGGCGCCGCCGGCCGACCGTCGCCCCCGGCGAGACCGCCACCATCGAGGCCCGACTGCTCTATCCCGGGTTCTTCATGTACCACTGCGCATACGGTGACGTGCCCGCTCACATCGCCCACGGCATGTACGGCGGCATCCTCGTCGACCCGGAGACACCCCTGCCCGAGGTCGACCACGAGTGGTACATCGTGCAGTCCGAGTACTACACAACCGGCACCGATCCCGTGGGTGGTCGACCTTCGACCGGCAGGCGGTCACCGACGAGAACCCGACCTACGTGGTCTTCAACGGTGCGGTCGGCGCGTTGACCGGTGACAACGCCCTGCAAATGGGGTCGGTGAGCGGGCCCGGATCTACTTCATCAACGCCGGGCTCGAACCTCGACTCGAACTTCCACCCCATCGGGTCACATGGGACGCCGTCTACCGAGGCGGCGCCTGCTCAACCCGCCACTGCGGGGATCGCAGACCACCCTGGTGCCCGCTGGCGGTGGCACCGTCGTCGAGCTCGTCGGCCAGGTGCCTCCACGATCATCCTCGTCGACCACGCCCTCGCCCGGGCGTTCGACAAGGGCGCGATCGGCCAGATCGTCGTCAGCGGCGACGAGCAACCTGAGATCTTCGAGGAGGTCGCGCCGGGCGACCTGGCACGAAAGAACTCGCAACAGGCGAGCACCGAGGCGCCGACTCGAGGCGCCGGGCGAGCGGGGACTCGTAGGAGGTCGACATCCTCAAGGGTGCCGGCCCGCCAGGACCTCGACGCCCCGACGAGTTCGCCGATTCCGAGAGCCCCGCCGACTACTCGGTCAACGTCGCTCGACGGTCAATGCCGGCGACCACCGTCACCTGGACCAACCAGGACGACGCGATGTGCACACCGTCACCGCCGTCGACGGTTCGTTCGACTCGGGGTTCCTCGACAGGGCGACACCTGGTCGCACACCTTCGACCGAACCCGGCGAGTTCGAGTACATGTGCACGCCCCACCCGTGGATGCGGGCCAAGGTCATCGTGGAAGGGTAGCGATCGGCGACCATCCTCAGACGGCGTCTCTGTCTTTGGACGGTGTCACCGAGATCGTGATGCGCTATAAGCCGACGCCGTCCTCAGGGTACAAGACGTAGTCGATCTGCCTGGCGGTGGCCACGGCGAGGTCCCTGTCTTCGAGACGGTCGATCATGTGCAGCGCCATCGCCATCCCCCGAGCTAAGGCCGCCCACGGTCACCACGTCGCCCGAGTCGACCCATCTCGGCGCGCGTGGCGTGACCGGCACCGATCCGTGCAGCAAGATCGTCGACATCCTCCCAGTGCGTGGTCCACGGCCGGTCGTCGAGCAAGCCGGCGTCCCCGAGCAGGAACGCCCCGGTACAGACGCTCGTGGCGACTGACGCTGCTGAGACCAGCGCGGCAAGCGCATCCCGATTCGACCCGTCGGCGGCGACCCGGTTGATGTCGATCGCTCCCGGGATCACCGCAACGTCGATCGGTCCCAGGTCCGCGACCGTATGCGTCGGCACAAGCCCCATCCCACCGTATGCCGTCACCGGGTCGCCGGTGACACCCACCACCGCCACCTCGAACGGTGCAGGCCTTCCCCAGCGCATCGCCAACCGCGATGCGGTGAGGAAGACCTCGTAGGGACCGCCCACGTCGAGCAGATCCACGTCGTCGAATACCAGGATTCCGATGCGAGTCGTCATGACGCAAGCATGCCACACTCGTCTGTCAGACGGACGGACCACTCTCGTCACGTCTCCGCCGCATCCTCATCGCCACGACACGCCGACAATCGGCCCTGCAACGAGAACGACGATCGTGAGGATTCCGGCGAACACGTTGTGCCGAAACACCTCAGGGATGCTCGCCTCGTAGCCGCGGTCGACACCCGAGTAGATGACGACATTCACGGCGACAATCGCACCCACCACCGCGCCAACCAGACCCCCCACCGCCACATTGACAAGCCGGAATCGGCGTCGCTGTTGCATCGCTCCCAGCATCGCAACATCGGCGCCGCCGCGCCAACCCGGCCCACACCAGACACGGAGCAAGCCAACGGACTAACTTCGAGGTATGCCCGAGCCACGGTTCATCCTCGCAATCGATCTGGGAACTTCGGGGCCCAAGGTTGCGCTCGTCGGCGACGACGGTTCGCTGGTCGGTGGCGAGTTCGAGCCGACAGACCTGATCCTCTCCCCCGGCGGGGGCGCAGAACAGGATCCGCACCAATGGTGGGTGCCATCGTAGCTGCCAGCAAACGCACCATCGCAGCAAACCCCGATGCCGAAATCGTCGCGGTGTGCGTCACCAGCCAATGGTCGGGCACCGTCGCCATCGGCGAGTGACGGTACGCGCTCGGGAACGCCATCATCTGGATGGACACCCGGGGCGCTCCCATACGTCGCCGACTTGATCGGCGGACGGATCAAGTTCCAGGGATACGACCCCCGCAAGGCCGCAAGTGGATCCAGATCACCGGCGGCGCCCCATCCGGCGCAGGCAAGGACCCGATCGCCCACATCCTCTGGCTCAGGGCCGAACGACCAGACGTCTACAACAAAGCCAGGGCATTCCTCGAGCCCAAGGACTACATCAACTACGTGCTCACCGGGAAGATCACAGCCACCTACGACTCGATCGCCCTGCACTGGCTCACCGATAACCGTGACCCCAACGCCGTCACTATAGCAACGAGCTCCTGGCATATGCGGGGCTCGATCGCAGCGTCCTCCCCGACCTGTACCCGGCGGTGGCCACCATCGGGGAGGTCGGGCCATCGGCCGCGGCCGATCTGGGGATCCCGGGCAGGCACCCCGGTTCTCGGCGGCACGCCCGACGTGCACTCGGCTGCGATCGGTTCGGGCACCACCGCTGATCTTGCCGGGTCGCTGTATGTGGGCACATCGTCGTGGATCACCTGTCACGTCCCGTTCAAGAAGACCGACCTCATCCACAACATCGCATCGCTCCCTGCCGCCATCCCCGGCCGTTATCTGGTCGCCAACGAGCAGGAGACCGCAGGCAAGGCGATCGAGTGGCTTTCCAACATCCTCTATCCGAGCAACCCGGATCGTGCCTCGGCTATATCAGCGGATGAACGACATCGCCGGCACGGTCCCACCGGGCAGCAACGGGGTCATCTTCACCCCATGGCTGTACGGCGAGCGCACCCCGGTCGAGGACGCAACCCTGCGTGGCGGCTTCTTCAACCAATCGCTCGAGACAGGCAGCGCGGAAATGGTCAGAGCCGTCTTCGAGGGCGTCGCCTACAACGCACGCTGGCTGCTGGCCACCGTCGAGAGGTTCACCGGCTCCCGGCTCGATCCAATCGTGATGGCGGGTGGCGGCGCACTGTCGGGAGGGTGGGCACAGATCTTCGCCGATGTGCTGGGCCGGACCATCCACCAGGCAGAGGATCCCATCATGGTCAACGTGCGCGGCACCGGACTGCTCGGCCATGCCGCCCTCGGCAATATCGCCTGGTCGGATGTACCGAAGCTCGTCCCTATCGCCGATGTTCATCGACCCAACCCGGCCAACAAGGCTACCTACGACCAGCTCTACGATGCGTTCCGTCACATCTACAAGAACAACCGGCGTACGTATAACAAGCTGAACCGATAGTGTCTCTCACCAGCATCGCAGAACGCATCCTCACCCGGCTCCCCTCCCGGTTGGCGGAGTCCCTATTCGGTCGGGGCGCAAGAGAATCCCCGGGGTGCGGCGGCTCCTCGAATCCGAGTATGCCGAGTCTACTCGAGTCGGCACCTGCCCCCCAACCAGCCGGACGACCACGACGTGCACGATCGGCTCCCCCAACAACCTCTCGGCCGTGACGACATTATCGCCGAGGTGGCGGCGCTGGCAGTAGGCGAGGGCGAGTGGAAGCAGGGCCGCGCGTCGGGCGCCGTCTATCACGGCGATGCCGACCATATCGATTTCCTCAACCGGGTCTACGCCATCCAGTCGCAGTCAAATCCGCTTCATATCGACATGTGGCCGTCGGGAGCGAAGTTCGAGGCCGAGGTGACGGCGATGACCGCCGGCATGCTCGGCGGCGACGACAACCCCCGATGAAATCGTGGGCATGGTGGCGTCGGGAGGCACCGAGTCGAATCATCCTGGCGATGAAGGCCTACCGGGATCGGGCGCGGGATCCGGCATCCCGAGATGGTGGTGCCCGACTCGGCCCACGTCGCCTTCGACAAGGCAGCCCACTACCTGGGCTTCAACAGATTCGGGTCCCGGTTGGGCCCGATTACCGGGCAGACGTCGATGCCATGGCCCGTGCCGTCACCAGACGAACTGTTGTGATCGCCGGGGTCGGCGCCCGGGTTCCCTCACGGCGTGATCGACCCCATCGCGGCTCTGTCGGATATGGCGAGGGAACGCGGCATCGGCTTTCACACCGACGCTTGCCTCGGGGGCTTCGTTCTCCCGTGGGCGGAGCGGCTCGGCTACGACGTCCTCCCTTTCGACTTCCGACTCCCCGGCGTCACCTCGATGTCGGCCGACACTCACAAATACGGTTATGCCGCCAAGGGAACCTCGGTTGTCCTGTACCGGGGGAAGGAACTGCGTCACCACCAGTTCTATGTCGCCGCTGATTGGCCGGGTGGCCTGTACTACTCCCCCACGCTGGCGGGCAGCCGCCCCGGTGCGCTGCTGGCGACGCGCATGGGCGGCCTTGCTGTCAATGGGTGAGCAGGGCTACCTCGACGCCACCAAAGCAATCCTGGAGACCGGCGCCCGGGTGCGCGCCGGTATCGAAGCGATCCCCGGCCTACAGGTGCTCGGCGACCCGCTGTGGGTGATCGCCTTTGCCTCCGAAACGGTCAATATCTACGAGGTGATGGCTCGCATGGCCGAGCGAGGCTGGAGCCTCAACGGACTGCACCATCCCCCCGCGGTGCATATCGCCCTCACGTTGCGACACACCCAGCCGGGAGTTGCCGACACGTTTCTGTCGGACCTGGGGTGGGCCGTAGCTGAGGCCCGCAAGACCGGTGCCGAGCCGCAGACGGGCTCAGCGCCGGTGTACGGGATGGCCGCCACCTTTCCCGCCCGACGTGCAGTCGGCGACCTGCTCCGCCGGTACATCGACAAGATCTACGAGGTGGACAAGAGTTAGCGAAGATGCCCCCATCGCCGGACAACTCCCAAACCGGGACCGGCCGGGCAACTGCCCGGCCGGTCCCCATGTTTGTCGTTGAGCTTGACCCTACGGGGTCCACATGTCGACGGTGAGGCCGACAATGACCGGCTCACCGTTCTCATAGTCGATGGAGACATACCATGTACTCCAGTCGAGACCTTCGTACTGGGGGTCGTCACCCGGGTCGTAGACACCCACATAGTTGAAGCCACGGAACTCGAACGGGACGGCGTCGGCTGCGATGCGGCCGTTGCCACCTGCGATCGGGTCGTTGTAGCTCAGCTCGGTATCAGGGTCGTCGTAGGCCGACAGGAAGCTGTCGGTGATCGCCTCAGCGAACGTCCTCGAGGGGAGTTCGTCGAGCTGATCCGGGCCCAACGCCGCCGACGGCCACTTATAGGTGGTCGAGTCAGTCAGGATCCCGTCCAAATCGTCCGGGGAGAACCGGATCGGGTCGGCGTTGTGGGACACATACAGGCCACGCTGCGAGGTCACCTGTCGAAGATCACCGTTGTTGGCAATGATGCTGGCGAATTCGTCGAGTAGTGCAGTCACCCGGTCGTCGTTGGCAAAATCACTCGCGGTCACAACCGCTCCGAGGAACCTGCCGTTGACCCAGAAGTCACCGAGCGGGGTGACGATCTGCTCCCAGACCGACGATCCGACCACCTGGGTCAGACCGGTCTTCTCGACGATGACGCCGGGGACGATCGCTCCGACAACGGGAGCTTCGATACCCGGGTCCTCACGGACGTTCAACACGTCGTCGCTGGCAACCAGCACAACCTTGGCAAGATCCGCAGCTGCGACCCCATTGATGTCGACGTCGCCCTGATGCCAGATGGGCGCTGGCCCGGCGTCGACGGTCGGCTCGATGGGGAGAATCGTTGCGTAATCCGCACGGGTCACCGGATCACCGAGCACAACGCCCTCACCGGAGAACACCTCAACAGGCTGTCCGTCGATGTGAAAGAGAACCTCATCCACCGTCGGGAACTGAGTGAGGGTGTACACCACCTGGGCCAGCCGGCTCAGGATGTTGAATGAGCCACCGCCGACCTCGAACTCACGGGACAGGTCGATTGTTGCCAGACCGTCTTCGATGGTCAGGCCGAGCAGCAGAGTGTCGGCAGGGATCGAGCTCGAAAGCTCGTTGTCCATCTCGTCGGGGGTCGGGCCTTCGATGAGAGCCTTGATGGCGTTGGTTGCCACCATCGGGCTGTCAACCGCCCGGGTAACCGATGCGGCCGATAGACCCTCCTTGACGAAGTACAGCTCGACAAATACCTGATCGCTCGGCTCGCCATCGGTCGGAGCCTGCGTCGTGGTCGTTGTCCCGGTGTCGTCACCGGGCTGGGTGGTCTCGGTGGGAACCGTCGTGGTCGTGGCGCTGTCGGCAGGCTCGGTGGTCACCGGGCCGGCACTGCCACTCTCGCCTGCTCCACATGCCGCCATCAGCAAGGCCAGCACGCTGATGATGAGGATGATTCGTTTCATGATCTTCTCCTATCAGAGATCCGTCTTCTCACCCTCAGGATGCGACGGCTAGGTTCTCAGCAACATCACCGGAATGTAACGAAACGGTCACAGGAGCTGAGAGCCGGAAAATCATTCCCCCCGACCGGCCGCGCCCGGCGGTCAATTCACCGCCGATACGCATTGCGTGCTCCCTGGCGATCGCAAGCCCGAGCCCGGAGCCACCCTGACGTGACACATCTGCCTTGTAGAAACGATCAAACAGCCGGGGCAGATCTGCCTCCGGCACACCCGGCCCATCATCGGCGACCGCCACCGCCAGGAGCCCTTCCGAGAGACGGGCCGTCACTGTTGCCGGCGCACCGGGCGCATGGTTGCGAGCGTTGTCGAGCAGATTGCCGACGATCCGCTCCAGAGATCGCCTGTCGATGTTAACCGTCCCGATCGGCTCATCGATCTGCAAGCCGGCCTCCGGGTAACGGTCGGCAATCACAGCCGCCAGGAACCTTTCGACATCGACATCGGATGCTTCGAGCGGCATCGAGCCCGCCTCGAGACGGGACACCTCGAGCAGTTCCTCGACCAGGACCCTCAGCCGCGAAACATCGTTGACGAGCATCTCCCCGATATGCCGCTCCCCTTCCGGCATTGTGCCGAGACGCCGCTTCAGCATGGCCGCCTCGTTTACCAGAGCCGTCAACGGTGTGCGCAGCTCGTGCGACACATCGGCGACGAACCGTCGCTCCCGGTCGTGCGCCTCGACCAGAGCATTGATCTGATCCTCGAGCGATGTCGCCATCCGGTTGAACGCCACCGCCAGGCTGCCGAGCTCATCGTTCGTCCCCGCAGGCAGCCGCACCGACAGATCACCAGAAGCCATCACATTTGCCGCCCGGCCGGCTACCGCGACCGGCCGCAGCACCCGGCGAGCGATCAAACCGGCACCGAGGGCGCCAAGCACCAGCACGGCCAGACCGGCGATCAGGAGCATCCTCGCCAGCTGGCTAATTGCGTTCGCCACGTCCGCCGCCGGGTAAAAGAAGTAGAGGTCGGGACCGTCGGGCGGGCGCCTTCCTCCCACCACCAGCGTGGGCTCGCCACCGGCATCGAGGAACTCGTAGCCGTACTCTCCCCGATCAACCACGTCCCGGACCTCTTGTGAGATCAGCTCGCTGCCGTCGAGCAGCCCGAGACCGGAGGCGAAGGTTTCGCCGTTGGGAAACTCGACATACACGCCATCGGTGCCACGCAGCAAGAATCGGGAGACGAGACCGCTCTGCTCGAAATCGAGACGCCCGGCATCCCGGGGAAGCTGGTCGGTCGAGGCAAGGACGGTGATGTTGAACTCGGCTCTGGCCACGGCGTCACCGATCAGTTGATCGTGCAGCGACTCTCGAACCAGGTAGTAGGCAAGGGCGCCAACCGACCCGGCCGTAAGGGCGACCAGAGCTATCACGGTGATGATCAGTCGAGCCCGGAAACTGCGAAACAACTCAGCTACCTGCCTTGTAGCCAACACCACGCACGGTATGGATCAGATCAACCGGGTCGAGCTTCGCTCGAAGCCGTTGAATCGCCACATCGACGAGACGTGAGTCGCCCAGATAGTCGTAGCCCCACACCCGCTCCAGGAGTACCTCACGAGTGAATACCTGGCCCGGTCTGCGAGCCAATTCGAGCAGGAGGCGGAATTCCGTCGGCGTCAGGGTCACTTCCTCGCCATCAACAATCACCCGGTGACCCGGCACGTCGATGCGCACCGGCCCCAGCGTCAGGGTCTCTGCTGGGTCCATCAACTGGGCACGCCGCAGCGCTGCCCGGATTCGTGCCACCAGGATCGGCATTTCGAAAGGCTTGGTCACATAATCGTCTGCACCGGATTCCAGGCCGACAACGATGTCGATGGCATCGCTGCGGGCGGTGAGCATGACAACAGGCACAGACGACTCGGCACGGATGGTCCTGCAGACATCGAACCCGTCGCGCTTTGGCAGCATCACATCGAGCACCACCAGATCCGGGTGATCATGGCGGAACCGATTCAGCGCCTCCTCCCCGTCGGCGGCTGTGTGCACCGAAAACCCGGCGTCCTCGAGACCGAGCTTGGTGATCTCGCGGATCGAGGCGTCGTCTTCAACAATCAGGATTGTGGCATCCACTGTGTGAAGTATGGTCGATACGACGTAGAGAGCGAGTGACTCAGGTTCGCAAGCCCTAACCGCCGGATCCGGGGAGTTCCCGCAGCCCGCCGAGCAGAGAGGCGCTCTCATCTGCATCGAGCGCATCAAACGTCACCCCTGCCCGTTGGTTGGTTTCCGTCTCGATGTCATCACGCAACGTGCGACCCGCATCGGTAAGAGCTACGGGATCCGGTTGCGCCAGTCCGCGCTCAACCAATTCGGACAACCCGTCCGCATCAGCTGCGACTGATTCGCCGTGCCAGAGCTTGGTCAGGGTGACCATCATCGGTGCGGTTAGATCGTGTCTCTGCCAGGCGGCTACATGGTCGTACTGACGGACATAGCGAAGGGTTACCAGACGATCGAACAACCGGAGGTACGGGTCGTCGGCTGATGGCAGTCCCCGGTGGACAACGGCGACGGCGTGATCGTCGGATGCCGCCATCGCCACCTTGCGGGCAAGGTCGGTGACGGTAGCCATCCGCTGCTCA
This sequence comes from uncultured bacterium, assembly GCA_963731695.1. Classification (GTDB taxonomy): domain Bacteria; phylum Actinomycetota; class Acidimicrobiia; order Spongiisociales; family UBA5794; genus JAAETI01. Next base: position 144,440 of record CAVSWM010000010.1, read on the forward strand.
TGACCGGTCCATGTGTCCGCGGCAACATCAGCCATACATTGCCGCACCGTCTCCAGGAGCGGCACCAATTGCCGGGTTGCCACCACCACCCCGTCACGCGCTTTCACGAGATCCATCGCAATGAGATCTTCGAAGCGTGTATGCACGTCGGTGGGCCGGCTGTAAGGCATTCGTTGACAGATGAGATCAACCGAAGCCGCACCTGCCAACAAGAAGTCGGCGGTCACCGGGAACGGGAGCAACGAATCGAGACCGATTGCTGCCGCCATCTCAGAGAGTCTTGGCCCGTGCTTCGGCGCAACCCCCCGATTGACGGTCCAAACGAGGCGATCTATCTCCGGCGCGGCGTCCCTGGCAAGTTCCATGGCGGCAGACTACCCAGCCTGCAATCCGCCTGTGACGAACCGGAAGGCCGGTGAGCAAAGCAAATCAACCCTTGACGGGGGACCCAACCGCCGCTACTTTCGCCTCCGTGAGCAACGTTACGTCCACCCGAATGATGTGCATGGCCAACACTGAGCCGTGCGGATTTGTCGTTTAACGAGAATCACATAGGGAACAACCACCCGCACCGGCTCAGCCGGGAGCGGGTTTTTTCTTGCCCATCCCGGTAGAGCCGGTCGGAATCCACGAGGGAGAACGACCAGATGAGCAACTACCGATTCGAGACACTCCAGATACACGCCGGCCAGGAGCCGGCCCCGGGCACCAACGCCCTCGCAGTACCGATCTACCAGACCACCTCATACGCCTTCAACGACAGCGACCACGGGGCTCGCCTGTTCGCGCTCGAGGAGTTCGGCAACATCTACAGCCGGATCATGAACCCGACTTGCGATGTATTCGAAAAGCGCGTCGCTGCCCTCGAGGGCGGTGTCGCCGCCCTGGCAACGGCCAGTGGCCAGTCTGCCCAGTTCCTCACCTTCGCCACGTTGTGCGAGACGGGCGACAACATCGTCAGCACCAGCTTCCTCTACGGCGGCACCTACAACCAGTTCAAGGTCGCGTTCAAGCGTCTCGGCATCGAAGTTCGGTTCGTCGACGGCGACGACCCCGCCGAATTCGCAGCCGCCATCGACGACAGAACCAAGGCCATCTACGTCGAATCGATCGGCAATCCTCGATTCAACGTCCCCGACCTGCCGGCGCTCGCCGAGGTCGCTCACGATGCCGGCGTTCCTCTGGTAGTCGACAACACATTCGGCGCCGCCGGCTATCTGTGCCGACCCATCGACCACGGCGCCGACATCGTGGTGCAGTCGGCCACGAAGTGGATCGGCGGGCATGGCACGTCCATCGGCGGCGTGATCGTCGACTCAGGCAAGTTCGACTGGCGAAACGGCAGGTTCCCGATCTTCACCGAGCCCGTCGCCCGGTTACCACGGCCTGGTGTTCGCCGAGGTCTTCGGCCCGGACGGCCCATTCGGCAACATCGCATTCATCATCCGGGCTCGGGTCGAAGGTTTGCGTGACTTCGGTCCGGCGCTGAGCCCCGTTCAACTCATTCCTGTTCCTGCAGGGCTGGAGACGCTGTCGCTGCGGGTGCAGCGCCACGTCGACAATGCGCTCGAACTGGCCGGGTGGCTCGAAGCCCACGCCGGCGGTGGAGTGGGTCAGCTATCCGGGTCTCGAAAGCCACCCCTATCACGACACTGCCAAGCGGATACTCGCCAACGGGTTCGGTGCGGTACTCTCCTTCGGGATCAAGGGTGGTGCTTGCTGCGGGACAAGAAGTTCATCGACTCGGTGCGAGCTGGCGTCCCATCTCGCCAACGTCGGTGATGCCAAGACCCTGGTGATCCACCCTGCGTCGACGACGCACCAGCAGCTCAGACGCCGAGGAACAGGCCAGCGCCGGCGTCACCCCCGACTTGATCCGCGTTTCGGTCGGCATCGAGCACATCGAGGACATCAAAGCGGACTTCGAAGCTGCGTTCGCTCAGGCAGGGGTCAAGGGAGCGGTTGCATGAGTCTGAAGCCTTGGATCTCGGATAGAACCGAGTTCCTCGATCTCGAGGGCCCCTTTCTCCTCGAGTGTGGGCGCACACTCCCCCAGGTTCGGATTGCCTTTCGGACCTGGGGGCAGCCCCAGCCCAATGCCACCCTGGTGTGCCACGCGCTGACCGGATCGGCGGACGCCGACGATTGGTGGGCCGACCTCTTCGGTCCGGGCAGGGCCCTCGACCCGCACCAGGACTACATCGTCTGTGCCAATGTCCTCGGTGGCTGCTACGGGACGACCGGCCCCACCAGCCGGGCACGGGGTGCGTTCGAGCCGTACGGTGCAACGTTTCCCCGCATCACCATTCGCGACATCGTCCACACCCAGGCACTGCTACTCGACCATCTCGGCGTCACCACGCTCGACCTCGTCGTCGGCGGCTCAATGGGTGGGATGCAGGTTCTCGAATGGCCACTGCTCTATCCAGATCGGGTCCGGGCAATCGCACCTATTGCCACCGGTCCGGCCCAGTCGGCGTGGGCGGTCGCGCTCTCCGAAGCGCAACGTCAAGCGATAAAGGCCGACGCCAACTACGCAGACGGTCGATATCCGCTCGGGGCAGGCCCGATCGCAGGGTCTCAGCGCCGCTAGATCGATGGCGATGATCAGCTACCGAAGCCCACATGACTTTGCCAGCAAGTTCGGCCGTGAGGCTGCTGAGGACGACACGCTCCAGGTGCAGCGCTACTTGCGCCACCAGGGCGCCAAGCTCGTCGACCGGTTCGACGCCAACACCTATCTCACCCTGATCGATGCGATGGACACTCACGACATCGGCCGGGGCCGTGGTTCGGTACCCGAGGCGCTGGGCACAATCACCCAGCCGGCCCTCGTGGTCAGCGTCAGCAGCGACGGGCTCTACCCACCAGATGAGGTGGCCGAGATGGCGGCAGACCTGTCCAATGCCGAGTTACACGAGATTGATGCTCCCCAGGGCCACGATGCGTTCCTGATCCAACTGGCCGAACTCAATGAGCAACTGGTCGACTTCATTACCAGACACGGTCTGCGTCAGGATCTGCGCACGGCGGTCGGCAACTGAGATCTACGGATTCACCCTCGTCCATCCGCGGGGATATGGCCAGAACTGCAGCGAGAACGACGGGTCGATGATCAATTGGTCGTTGCCGTTGCAGACGTAGTCGGTCGATCCGCCCCCCGTATTTGACGGGGCGTTGACGGTCACTCCCGGTTTCCCAGATCCATCTAGGTATACATCGAGAACGATGTCCTGACCTTCGAGCGCCACAGTCAATGTTGATCCGTCGACTTCCCAGGTGCCGAACGAGCCACCATTGAGCACAAACCGAGTGTTGATGCCCTCGATGACTTCGGTGAATGTCGTGTCGACATAGTCGAATCTGTAGCTGCCATCCTCGAAGAATGTCATGTTGATGGGCCCGCCCTCGTAATCGGGGTCGGCGATACCGAAATCCCGGTAGAGCGTCAGCAGCAGATCCGCGACCTCCTCGGGCTCCGCCGCCCAAATACCGATAGGACAGACACCAACCACCGACGGTACCGGCACCTCCTCCTCTTCACACGGATCCTCCGGCTCGACCAGAACAGCGGTGAAGGAGCCTCCCGTCGTGGCCAGCAGAATCGCGTTGCTCTCTGTGAACGCAGGAGCAATCGGGCCGAGTTCCCTCCCGTCATCACAGACGCACTCGTCGCCAAAACAGTAGGTCGTCTTAATCCCGGAACTGGTGGTTTGGTCTTCGCCCCACGGCCACCTCACCACACCAGGTCCAGCCATTTCGAATTCGAACAGCAGTGCCCCAGCGTCGCCCAGGACCGGCTCCAGCGCATACGTCCCCTGCTCCCCGGGTGCCGTACTGAAGCTCCGCTCGAGATCGACGACCATCGGTATTTCCCGTGGCATACGGCTCACCGTGCTGTTGGCGATGCCGGGTCCTGTCGTGTAATCCCACAACACGCTCAGATCCGGACGACGCAGGCTGGTGGCCGCCCATTTGACCAGTGCGTCTTCCGGCAGCAAGCCGAGGATGGTTGTCAGCTTGGCACGGTCGTCACCGTCGGCTCTGATCCCGCCGAAGTAGCGCTCGAAATTACCCCAACCCTCGATGCCGTTGTCGTGAAGGTAGGAGAACAAGGCGATACCGTCGTACGAGCCATCGACAGGATCGTGGCCACCGATCGGCCCTACGCCGTCGTGGTATCTGTTCCAGAAAACCCGGCTGGGGACGGTCCCACCAACAAAGAACTCACCCGCCCATGCGGCGTACCCCTCATCCATCCACAATGTGCTTGTCGCATAGAACCGGCCGACACCGCCAGGGTGGATCGCCTGCTGGTGACAGTGGGTCACTTCATGCATGATCCCCGCCGTCTGCTGCCGGACGGTCCGGGCCCGGAACACCTCACCCATGATGATCACACAGGCTACGCCACCACCCGCGGTGGCATCCTCGAACAGCTCCACAAGACGTTCATACGGAGGGTTTGTGGCAAACAAGGCGTTGAATCCCTCGAAGAGGTCGAATCCACCGGCCTGGGTCGAAGCAAGCGCCGAGATCTCTCCCGCCAACAATCCGTAGTCACTCAGGGCGACGACGATGCGTCCAGGGAACTCGTAGCCGGTGAGTCGGGCGAACTCATCACTCGCTTGCTCGGCGAGTCGTTGATAGCCCGCACGTTCATCCTCATCAGTGGCGCGATAGACAGCCGGCAGGGCATTAGGTTTCGCTTCGGACGCACCGAGAATCAGTTGCTGCTGTTCCCCGGTCAGCTCGTCGGCATGCTCCGCCAGGAACCAGCGCAGCCCCATGATCGAGATAGGTGGATAGCCGTCAACGCCGGCTTGTAACGACGGCAGCAGCATCTCCCATGCCTTTACCGCGTTGTCGACGGTCCACTCACCGTTATTGGCCGATTCCAGGGCGACCAACTCCTCGACCAGCTCAGGTTCGAACTCAGCTGCAAAATCTGAGGATGACGCTGTCGTCGTGCTGGGAGAAGGTGAGGTGGAGGTCGAGACCTCGAGGGTAGAGGTCGTGGAATCGGGCTCGGCATCGCCGCTGCACACGGCAGCAAGCATCGCCAACGCGGCAAAAGCAACAACGAGTCTCCGGTACACACTCCCTCCCCGGATCGCTCATCACGAAACTACGCGACAAACCTCGGCTGTGGGAAGGGTTCTGCTCAGCCGCCGGCAGCTGCCTGCTCGTCGGCGATGATCTCCGCAGCTCGCTGGACGAAGCCCTGTGCTTCTGCGACCTTGTCGGCGTATGTGCCCAGGTCACCCTGGGTCAAGGCCGCCTCGGCATCGGCGAGTGCCTGTTCGGCAGCGTCGACTAGCGAAGCTACCTCCTCGGGAACCGCTACCCCGCCATCGGTTTCAGATGGCGGTGCTTGCACAGCTCCAAAGATGGCATCGAGCGCTCCGGTCAGCGTGTCCTGCATCTCTATCTCGCCGTTGTAGGAGACGACAACACGTTTGAATTCCGGAATACCCGAGATTGTCCCGGCAGCAGTCGAAGTACCGGTCAACGCCGATGTTGTCCCTGTCGACGACGTTCCCGAATCAGCCCGGATGTAGATCGGCTGCACGTACAGGATCGACTGTTCGATCGGCAGAACCAGCATGCTGCCCTGGATGACACTCGACCCACCCTGTCCCAGCAACGTGAACTCGGACGAGATGGCCGGGTTCTGGTTGATCAGATCGCCGACCTGGCCCGGTCCGTCCAATTGAGTTGCCGCCGGCAGCCGATATTCAATCATCTCGCCGTACGAATCTGGATCGCTCTTGGCAATCAGGAACGACACCATGTTGGGCCGATCCCGCGGTGTGAACGGCTGCATGATGATGAATCGACAGGTCCTGCTCATCGGGAAGGCTCATGAGCAGGTAGTACGGAAGCATCGGTCGGCTGTCGCTCGACCGGTCCCGCAGTGCCGGCCGCTCTGCGGTCGATGGATCCCTGGCGATCTCCCACGGGTCCACCTCCGAGAAGAACTGACGGGGATCGGTTATGTGATAGAGCGTGTACTGGTCGGACTGAACCCGGAACAGATCCTCCGGGTAGCGCATATGAGCCCTCAGGTCTTCCGGCATCTCCGACCCGTCGACGAACACGCCGGGAAAGATTTTGCGTTGTGTCTCGATGAGTGGGTCGTTGGGATCAACCACATACAAGGTCACCGTTCCATCAAATGCATCCACGGTTGCCTTCACCGAGTTGCGGATGTAGTTGAAGCCGTTCGGCAGATTCGCGGAGGCATTGAGCCGTCCCGTCGGCGCCACCTCGGAGTACGGGTAGTTGTTGGTGATCGTATACATGTCGACCATCCAAACAAGGCGGCCTTCCTTGGTCAGGATCAGGTATGGATCGGAGTCGGCATACAGGAACGGAGCGATCCGGTTGATCCTGCTGATGATGTTGCGCTCCATGAGGACTTTGCTGTCAGACCTGACCTGCCCGGAAATCAGGGTGTCCAGGTCGGCGTAGCGAAGGGCGAATGCGGCCCTTCTGAAGATGTTGCCGAGCTCGACACCACCAGCGCCGTCGTAGTTGTTGTAGACGACATCAGAGCCTTCTTCGCTAACCGGGTAGTCGACCTCGTCCTGTTTGCTGCCCACGATGCTGAACGAACCGCTTGACGAGTCGGAGAAGTAAATCCGGTTCTGAGTGGTCGCCAGATCGGGAGTAACGCTCACCGGAGGGATGTCCTTGACGAGGAACTGCGGCTGACCGGCCACGGTGACGCTGTTTGCCGGTGAGACCACAGAACCAAACCCGTGTGTGTAGATGAGCTTGTCGTTCACCCAACCGCCACCAGGCACATTCTGCTCGTCGAGCTCGCGGGCCGACACCATCACCTGGGTCATCTCACCGTCGATGTTGTAGCGGTCGACATCGACGTCGGTGATGTCGTAGTAGGTCTTGATGTTCTGCAGCTGCTTGTAGGTGGTGGCCAGCACACCCGGGTCCCAGAGCCGCACATTGTCAATTGTGGCCTGGTTCGGGTCGAGATCATCCCGGGTGAGATCGCCGGAGCCGGCAAACGAAGTGACCGCGATATCCGACAGCCCGTAGGCGGCCAGAGTCGACTCTATGTTGTAGCCGACGTACTCCTCCTCCTTGTTGACCTCGTCGGGGACGACGGAGAAGCGCTGGATGAGAGTTGGATACAGACCACCGACGAGGATGGACGTCCCCAGCCACAGGCCGACCGCGCACAATCGGGAGGGTCCAGCCGCGAAATCGCAGATTGAGTAAGAGGATGATGGCAGCGACGATGGAGATCGCGATCAACAGGTTGAGTGCCGGTAGCTGGGCGTTGACGTCGGTGTACGAAGCGCCGAAGACCTGGCCGCGGTCCGAGAACAGCAGCTCCCAACGGTTCAGCATATAGCCGGCAGCTTTCAGCAGCGCCAGGCTGGCGAACAGAACGGATAAGTGGACCTTGACTCCCGGCTCGACCCGGCGGTTGAACGAGAACTCAACTGCACCGTTGAGATAGTGGATCGAGGCGCTGACAACCGCGATTACGAGTATCAGCTGAAAGAACCACCCAAACATCACGTTGTAGAACGGAAGCTTGAAGACGTACAGCGACAAATCGTTGTTGAATATCGGGTCGGAGATTCCGAAATTGGTCGAGTTGCGGAACTGGAGCCATTCCTTCCACCACACTGATCCACTCAGCCCGAGCATGATCCCGAAGAAGGCGCTGATGCCAAACCTGACCCGTCTTACCCGGGGCTCGATCCAGTCCTGGAATCGGGCCAGTAGCTCTTCTTCCGGGGTGCCGGTTGGTAGCCGACGCCGTGGTGACAACCGGTCAACGAGCCACAGGTTCACCCAGAACAACCCGAAGGCGATAATTGAAGCAACCACGACCAGACCCACCCTGGTGAAGACCAGTGTGCGCCACACGCCGGCGTGATCGATGGATTTGTACCACAGGTAGTCGGTCCACAAAGTGGCTAGGAATCGCCCGAAGACCAGAAAGGCGATCACCGCAACTGCAATGATCGTCGGCCAACGGCGATTGGAACGGGACTGGCGTATGGGTACTGGTTCTCTATTGATCACAGTGGTGATTCTATTGCCCAGCCTTGCTATCGAAACCGTTTGACCCCTTTCGGTACCACCATCGCCGAGCAACCGCTGGTGGCGGGAGGCATATCGATACCAGGTGGTCGCGCATCTAGAGGCGCCCAGGATTCACCGGAATCGGCAGCGCACCGGCCACAGGGACGTCCCTGTGCGACCAACTCGACCTCAGGCACACCCAATCGCTTGTAGCCGGCAGTCAAACCATCATTGAAAGCACGCCGGGCCGCGATCCTGACCGCACGCTCTGCCTCATCGGTGCGCCAGCCGCGGAAGACACGACTCACATCAGACGAGAGTCGACGACTACCTATATCCTCGTCGCGCCGCAACACCGATTGAACGTCCTCGTGGAGATCTCGTGCCAGCGCCTCGGCGGCTCCCCGGTGGGGCCCACCGGTGAGCTGTGGCTCGACGGCGTCAATCGATTCGGCCGCGGCGGCGTGACCCGCGCGGTAGCTGTCGGTTAGTAGAACCTCGAGCTCATCACCCATCATCTCAACCACAAACTCACGGCCCAGCCGGAACTCACCACTCGAGGTGCGTAGCTCCTCTAGTACCCGGTTCTGGAGCTCGACGATGCGCCGCTTCAAACCCCGCAACGCAGTGTTCTCAATCGGCAGCAACATCCGGTCCCGCCGTTCAAACCCCTCACCGACTCCCATGTCGGGGACGACGCGCAACGGGGGTGCCGGCTGCTCCAGATCGGCATCGGCGTCTGGCAATGGACCGGACTCGGGCTCCAACTCCACAACAGGCTCAGACTCGAGTCCGGCTCGGCAGGGGAGCGCAAACGGGCGAACAGCGCTGAGACGCTCGGGTCGCCGCTGACGACCGTCACCCGGTCGCCTCGAGTTGGTTCGCTATCCGATTCCGAATCTGTCGCCGGTTCGGCCACGGGGATCTCGGGTTCCTCGTCCGGATCCAGTTCCGCCGCAGGTTCGACTTTGCTCTCAGGCTCCGGTTCTGGCTCAGGCTCAGGCTCCGGCTCGGGTTCCGGTTCCGGCTCAGGTTCTGCCTCAGGTTCGGGCTCGGACTCCGCCTCGGGTTCCGGTTCCGGCTCGGACTCGGTGACAGGCTCGGGCCGTGGTTCTGGTTGTGGCGGCGCAGCCACAGCCACAGCAGGCTCCGCTGGAGGATGGGGCAGGGTCACAGAAGCCCGCAGCTCCGCAACTTCGGCAGCCATCTCGTCGGCATCCACAGAACCCGGTTTCTCATCTGAGCCAACCGGAGATGCGGCGGGCAGAATACGAATGGTCCCGTCGTCCTCCGGCCAATGCGTTCCTTTACTCTCTGCTTCTGTCCTCGTACCGGCGCTCAGACCTTCTCGCCTGGTCGCCTCCAGGTCGCGCATTGCGCTCTCCGCAGCGGCTAGATCTCCCAGCAACTCGGAACGGCGATGCTCGAGGGCGCGGGCTCGCTCTTGTGCTTTCTCTGCCGAAAGCCTTGCGTTCTCGAGGATTGCCTCGCTCTCCGCCTTGGCGTGGACAACGATCCGCTCGCTCTGCTCACGCGATGACCGCACCATGTCGTCGGTCTGGCGGCGCGATTCTGTCACCAGGCGTTTGGCATCCTGTTCTGCCTCGGCCCGAATGAACAAAGCGTCCTCCCTGGCCTGGCCCATCATGCTCTCTGCGGCATCGCGCGCCTGCCGGAGCATCTCCGATCCAGAGTCCCACGCATCCCCGCGTGCCTTGCGGCTGGCCTCGTCGGCGTCGGCGATCATCTCGTCGGCATCGCTGCGTGCCCTACTCCTCATCCCGTCGGCTGCGTCCATGGCGGCCTTGAGCACGGCGTTGATCTGAGCACTCAGCTCATCGATCTCGGTTCTGAAATGGGGGATGTCGCTGATGCCAAACTGGCTGAGGCGGTCGTCGATTGTCCCCAGTTCATCCTCGAGAGCCGCGATGCGATCGGCGACGCGCTCGAGGAAATGCTCAACGTCTGCACGGTCATAGCCGCGCCGCGACACACCGAATTTGCGCGCTCGAATTTCACCAGGGCTCAGATCATCGGCCATCGTGGCACGATACCCCGCCGGAGGCTCAACCAGCGGTATCTAGGAGGGTCACTGAAGAACGAGAGCGAAGACACCGCTGCCCACGCGCATCACACGCCGAATGCGCCTGCTTGCCCGAATCCGGGTTCTTCCAATGCGCTCTGCAGTGGTCCGTGTGAGCAAGTGTCAGTTCGTTTCAAGCGAGTTCAAGAACGACATAGCGTCATCGATATTGGAGACTTCGACGACCTGGATATCATCGCCCGCTGCCTCAGCAGCCTCCAGATAGTTCTCCGATGGGACTAGTAGATACTCGGCGCCGGCGTTGATCGCACCGAAAGTCTTCTGCCGCATCCCACCGATGGGGCCAACGACGCCGTCAGCATCGATTGTCCCGGTACCCGCAATGCGGTAGCCGTGGGTGATGTCTTCCTGGGTGAGCTCATCGATGATCTCCAGTGTGAACATGAAACCAGCCGAAGGACCACCGATATTCTGGCTGTCGATCTCTACATCGACGGGGAATACGACCTCGACGTTGGCATCGGTCAGCATGACCCCGGCCATGCCCCGCTCAGGATCCTCGACGACGGTTCCGTCCTGCTCAACGTAGCGATACGGTCCGAGCACCAGCGGGATTTCCAATGTCTCAGCTGAATCCGTGTTGTCGGGATCGGGTCGCTGAATCGTCAGTATCAGCCGGTCCCCGGGCGCCCTGCCGCTGATGAGGTCGACCGCATCAGATGAGAACTCCACCTCCTGGCCGTCGACAGCCACGATCACATCACCAGATTGCAGGACCCCTTCGGCGGCCGAGTTCTCAATCGTTGACGAGATCAATGCTCCCGAGCCGTTGTAAGTGACGTCGTAGCCGAGATACTCGAGAGCAACATATTTGGCGTTCTCTTTGGAGCGATCCATCAACGCCAGATTCTCCTCTCGGAGTTGCTCCTGGGTCACGCCCGCAGGACGAATGTTCTCCCGGGGAGCGAGATCGACATGGCCGTCGAATTTGGCCGCGACCCATTCGACCACGTTGACTTCCTGCAACGACACAGTGAGGAAGAACATCTCCCCACGAGTGGTGGTGGAAGGGTTCTCCACGTGGACGTAGTCGCTGACATCGCTGACCGGTCCCGGGGACAGGGCGTAGTACGGCATCGATATCGGAATGGCCATTGCCGCAAAGATGAACGCTCCGACCAGCATCATCACGCCGGCGAGCACAAACGGCCAGATCGGCAACCGCCGACGGCGCTCCTCGGGTGTCACCGGCCCATACAACTCAGCAGGTTCGAAGTTATCCATTCTCGAGGAATGGTACTTCTGAACAATGCCTAGTTGACCGCGCGCTCTACATCAGGGATCGGCTGCATAACGACTTCAGTTGGCATGGCGGGCAATGTGAACTCGAACCGGGTCCATCCTCCAGAACGTGCGTACGAGATATCGCCGCTCATGCGACGGGCGAGACGGCGTGAGACGTACAGGCCCACCCCCATCGAATCAGGCTGACCGACACTGCCGCGGCTGCCATACAGCTCGAAAACGTCGCCGACACGATCGGCAGGCACTCCCGGCCCGTTGTCGCGGATGATGACGCTCGCCACCAGACCACAACCGGCAATCTCGACCTCCACCAAACTGCCGAATTCTGCCGCATTCGAAATGAGGTTCCGCAAGATCTGTCGCACCAGGGACGGGTCACCTGCGGCCACGAGATCGGGGTCGGCACTCACCACTCGCACCTTCGACCTTCGCGCAGGCTCGATGGTGTCGAGCACTGTGTAGGTCTCGGCTGCAACGCCGACCCTCGCCGCTATGAAAGGGGATCGGTCGACTCCGCGGCCGACGATCAGCAAGTTGTCAAACAGGTGACCGAGATCGATCGCCTGTATGGCAATCGTGGAGACAAGCTCGCGACGATCCGAATCGCTCAGCCGCTCATCGCTGTCACGCAGAATCTCGCTGAAACCGACTACCGACGTGAGCGGCGTCCGCAGCCGGTGACTGACCGCGGCCAGGAAATCATCCTTCCCATCGCTGATTGACTCGAGAACGAGGACTTCGTTGCGGGCCGCAAGACGGCTGACGACGAGGAAGGCAACGAGAGCGAGAAGGGTGCTGATCGCCAGCCCTGCGATGAGTACGACCATTGCCAGCCCCGACAACCAGCCGCCGGATTCGCCTTCCCACACTGAAACCAACCACGTCCTGCCGCCAAACTCCATCTTCCCCTGCCAGACGTCGGCGCTGGTAACGGACGCAGTCGATACCGCGGCGGTGTCGGCGGTATCGGCGATCGACCAGACCAGGCCTGAGCTGATCTCGTCGGCCACGTTGCCTTGAATCAGTTCGCTGACATCGAGTACGCCAACGATGAAATCGTGTACCAGATTGTCGCCCGGACGAGAGATGGCTCTTGCCAGAAGGACATGGTCGGAGCCGCCGAGGGGGCCGGGAATGGCATCGCCCAGGAAACCAGTCATGGTGGTCCAGTTGCCCAGGTTATTGATCAACTGCTCATGCGGGAACTGGTCTGCGCTCAAGTCAAGCCCGACGATCGACCGGGGTGATGGATCGAAATAGACGACGGGGAAATGCAGGTCCCGTCTATGTACCGGGACCGCAAGGCCCTGTTCGTCGTACTCGAACAGCCGCATCGGTGAGTCCGGTGTCGAGATCGAGGCCAACCAATCATCGATCTGCCCGTCGCCGATCACCTGCACATATGCGACACCAACAAGACCTGGAGCCACCCCGGTGTCCGCAATGAATGTCGAGAACTCATCCCTGGTTACCACTTCGCTTGCCCCGAAGAGCCCGGAAACCGCCGTCATCTGCATCGACGCCTCGTCCAGCAGATCCCTGGTCTCGAACAGCAGTAACTCACCACGATCGGATAACTCTCGGACAGCAGCACGATGACCTGCCGCAGCACTCCACCAGGTCATCAGAACGGTAATGGCCACCCCCAGGGCTGCCACCGCAAGAGCAATCTCGACCGCGTGAGGCCGCCGTTGGTACGATTGGGGCGCGGCTTTCTGTATTCGTGCAGCTTGCGACGACATACCTCTCTATCGACAATAACTGCGCCATGCTTAGGGACCCATCGGGTAGGGTCGGGGAATCTCGGGAAGGGAGATGCTCGATGCAAACCGTTGTTCCACCGCGAGTAATCGCCGGTGCCGTGCTCCCCCGGCACCGTGCCGTCACGCTGGTGTTGGTGGGAGCGTTCGCCGTCATCACAGCTCTCGCCGCCCAGATCCGTATCCCATTGCCGTTCACACCGGTCCCGATCACCGGGCAAACGTTCGCTGTCTTGCTGTCGGGCGCCGTGTTGGGGTCCGGAGCCGGTGCCGCAAGCCAGGCTCTGTACCTTGCGCTCGGCATGTTCCTGCCGTTCTACGCCGGTGGCGCCAGCGGTTGGCAACACGCAACAGGCAGCACCGGTGGGTTTCTCATCGGATTCGTAGCCGCGGCCTGGGTCGTGGGCAAGCTCGCCGAGCGCAATCAGGATCGCACCGTGTCGACTGCGATTCCGACCTTCCTCACCGGTACAGTCATCATCTACCTCTTTGGTGTCCCCTGGCTCGCCCGTTCGCTCGGAACTTCCTGGGTGCACGCCACCGAGCTTGGTCTCGCCCCATTCGTGATCGGAGATCTGGCCAAGGCAGCCCTCGCCGGAATCGCGTTGCCCGCGGCATGGAGAATCGTCGGGAGAGCCCGCTCCTGAAATCGTGAGCGGCAACCCGCGGTCCTCGGCGAACTCCCGCGACGGCGCTCAACACATCGATTGCGATCTGCGGATTACGTACGGGCCGGGAGATTCCGTCTCATGCCGAAATCCTGACGCCGACAACCCGAAAACGGCCTGCGACAAATGCCGGGTCGGTAAGCGATGCATTTCCGGCCGGATTCGCCCCCGTGACGTGGAAATCGCTGAAGGCAGCCGACTGGTTCACATAGAGGCCGCCCGTGAGATTGAAGGCAACCGACACCCCGGCATCAATAGCAGCGTCGATAGCGGACTCCATCACCTCTTCATCTGTGGTGTAGACCAGCCAGGTGAGGGCGCCGTACGTCACTGCCGAGTCCTTTGCGAGCCGGAGACTCTCATCGGTACCCCCCGTTGCAACGACATAGATCACGGGGCCGAACATCTCACGCATGTATGCGTCCTGGTCGGTGGCATCCACCTTCACCACAACGGGCGTGCGGACGTCGGCATCGGGGAACGTTGGATGAGAAACGCTCCTCGACTCGAGCAATACTTCGCCGGTTGCTGCGGCGTCGGAAATACGGGCAGCGGTAGCGGGACTCTTGATCGAACCGAGGATGTCGCCTGCCCGCTGATTATCCGACAGCAACCCTTTGATGGCATCTGCCAGGCCGGTGGCGACTACATCAAACGAGACGTGCTCATCACCAAGATCGATCCCGTCCCGGGGAATGTAGATATTCTGTGGGGTAGTGCACATCTGCCCCGAATACATGCTCAACGACACCGACAGATTGCGAAACACACCCTTGAGATCGGGGGCCGAATCGATGACCACCGAGTTGACCCCAGCCTTCTCGGTGAAGACCAGGGCATGGGTGACGTTCTGCTCGAGCCACTCACCAAATGCAGAGCCTCCGGTGTAGTCCACAATGCCCACCTCGGGACGCATCACCAGGTCCTTGGCGATTGGAGCGTCGGGGGTGTCGACGGCGATCATCACCGTGTTGGGGTCGAAACCCGCTTCGGCAAGCACCGATCGTGCCGTTTCAACAAAGATCGCCAGCGGCAGGATCGTTCCCGGATGCGGCTTGATGATCACAGGATTTCCTGTCGCCAGGCTCGCAAAGATGCCCGGGTAGCCGTTCCAGGTTGGGAAGGTCGACACGCCAATCGTCACCGCGATCCCTCTCGGGCGGATCCGCCATTGCTTGTCGATCTGAAGGGGATCCCGTTTCCCCTGCGGCTTTTCCCACCGCAGCTGGTTGCGGGGCAGCCGATGCATCTCGGAATACGCATAGGCGACGGCCTCCAGCCCCCTGTCGAGTGCGTGGGGACCGCCGGCCTGGAACGCCATGAGGAAGGCCTGGCCGGTGGTGTGCATCACGGCATAGGCCATCTCGAAACTCTTGTCTTCGAGCCGCGCCAGTATCTCGAGACAGACGCCGACTCTGGCTTCAGGCGTGGCCCGGCCCCATGTCTTCATTGCGATCCCGGCGGCTTTGATCAGGCCATCGACATCGGCGATCGGATAGGTGACACCGAGATCAACGCCGTACGGGGATGACTCCCCGCCCGACGCATACCCGGATGATGGTTGATCGAGGTCGAACGGCTTGCCCAGGCGCGCTTGAAACGCCTCCTCCCCGGCATGGGGCGCGTCCTCGCCGTGGGCACGGGGGCTCTCGGCGTACGGGCTCCAGTAGGCACGGCTCTCGATGGTCGCGAGCGCCTGCTTCAGAGTGTCCTCATGCTTGGCGAACAGTTCCGTTTCAGCCATTTCAAATCCTCTCGAGCAGCATGCTGATGCCCTGACCGACACCAATACACATGGTCGTCAAAGCGTATCTTTCTTCAGTTATCCGCAGCTGGCGGACGGCCGTCGTCACCAGACGTGCCCCGGTCATCCCGAGTGGATGACCGATGGCGATGGCCCCTCCATTGGCGTTGACATGCTCCGCATCATCGGGCAGCCCGAGTTGGCGAAGACAAGCAAGCGATTGTGAAGCGAACGCTTCGTTCAGTTCGATCACACCGATGTCACCGAGGTCGACACCGAGCCGGCCAAGCAGCTTGGTAGTGGCGGGCACCGGGCCGATCCCCATGATTCGGGGCGGAACACCGGCGGTCGCCATCCCGACGATACGTGCCATGGGGACGAGGCCGTATCTGTCGATGGCTTCCTGTGAAGCCACCAGCAGTGTGGCAGCACCGTCATTTATCCCCGACGCGTTACCGGCCGTGATGGTGCCGCCCGGGAAGATCGGCTGGAGCCTTGACTAGCTTTTCGACCGTGGTGTCGGGACGGGGATGTTCATCATCAGCGACCAGGAGCGGCACCCCCCGACGCTGTGGCACTGGTACCGGCACGATCTCATCGGCAAGACGGCCAGACGCGGCGGCCCTGGCCGTCCGCTCCTGGCTACGAAAGGCGAATGCATCCTGGTCCTCGCGGGAGACGCCAAACTCACGGGCCACAATCTCGGCGGTACCGGTCATCTCGTCACTGCCGAATCGCTCTGCAAGCCTCGGGTTGGTGAATCTCCAGCCGATCGTGGTGTCGTATAGCTCGGTTGTTCGGCTGTAGGCCGTTTCCGCTTTGGCCATGACCTTGGGCGCCCGGCTCATCGACTCGACCCCGCCGGCGAGGAACAGGTCACCCTCTCCGCTCTTGATCGCTCGCGCCGCATATCCGACCGCTTCCATCCCGGAGCCACACAGCCGATTGATCGTCGTGCCGGATACCGAGACGTCAAGGCCCGACAGCAGCACTGCCATGCGGCCTACGTTGCGGTTGTCCTCACCTGCCTGATTGGCGGCACCGACCACGACATCGTCGGTGTTTGCCCAGGCAACCCCCGGGTTGCGCTCCATGATCGTGCGCATCGTCAGGGCCAGCATGTCATCCGGGCGAACACCCGCCAGGGCACCGCCAAATCGTCCCGACGGGCGTACGTATCGAGTCGCAGACGAACGCTTCAGCCATGGCTCTCCCGCAGCGGCGTCCCCGTCGCGGCCCTTCTTGCGAGCAGCGGGGGCACCCGGTAGCGGTCCTCGCCGAATCCATGATGGAGATTGGCGAGCACGTTGGCCACCTGTTTCAGCCCGATCTGATCGGCCCACTCGAGCGGACCGGAGGGGTAGCTGGTACCCAGCCGCATCGCCGTGTCGATGTCCTCAGCGAGCGGCGATTCCGCCGGCAACGGTGTCAGCAGCAACCGCGGCGAGCTGCGCCACCGTTCTCATCACCACCAGGCCGTGAGTGTCGTCAAGCCGACTCACTCCGCACCCGATCGCCTGGAACAGGGCGGCAGCCCGCTCCAGCTTGCCTGGCTCGGCCTGGTCGGCGCCGGCTATCCCGACCTGGCTCACGGTGTCCCAATCGTTCACCAGGTCGAAGACAACAACGTTCTCGGACCCGAGTACCCGGGCCGCCGCCAACTCCGTTGCAGTACGCCCATCGGTCGGCACCAGGTGTACACCGTCAAAGATGAGATGGCCCGGGCCCCCGGCGGCCACTCCGTCCACCTCCACGCCCGCGTCGAGCAAACGAGCGATTAGACCGGTGGCCCAGCCGAGATCTCCGTGAGCCTCGACATTCGCCGGGGCGGGTTGCGGACCGAACGTCACCGCCCTCGGTTTTGGGGCATCAGCACCGTATTCAAAGAAACCGTGACCGGTCTTGCGCCCCAGCTTGCCCGCGTCCACCATGCTCTGCTGCAGGACATGGGGAGCGAAGCGGGCATCGTGGAATGTCTGGGCGAATACCGATTTTGACACAGCCAGGTTGACATCGAGCCCGACCAGGTCCATCAACTCGAACGGCCCCATCTTGAACCCGCCCGAGCCCGTCATGACGGCGTCGATCGTGGCGTAGTCGGTGGACCCCGCCGCGACGATGCGGAGCGCTTCCCCGTAGAACGGACGGGCGACCCGGTTGACGATAAACCCCGGGGTTGATGTGCAGTGCACCGGGACCTTGCCCCAGGAGACGACGGTGGCGGCCGCCATCTGCGCTGCCTCCGGCATGGTCTCTGCGCCGGAGATGATCTCAACCAACGGCATGACCGGAGCCGGGTTGAAGAAGTGCATCCCGACGAAGCGCCCTGGATTCACCATACCCGCACCTATGGCCGTGACTGATAGCGACGACGTGTTTGTCGCGATGATCGCATTCGGCGTCGCAAGCTTCTCGAGGTCGGCGAGCACATCACGCTTGACGTTCAGATCCTCGACTACCGCTTCGACGATCAACTCAGCCGGGGCGCATTCGGCGAGCCAGCCGCATGCGACGATGTTCGTGAGCAAGCGATCCACGTCCTCGCGGGTGCGGTGGCCGCGGGCGACCGATCGTTCCAGACGATCCTCGAGATCGGTGAGTGCTCGATCGACGGCGCCGTCGTCCGAGTCGAACAGGTAGACGGGATGCCCGGCAGCAGCTGCCAGCTGTGCGATCCCTGATCCCATCGCTCCGGCGCCGACTACGGCAACCGGAGACCCGGCGGCGATTCCGTGTTTCATCATTCTCCTTTGAACACCGCTTCACGTTTGGCCAGGAATGCCGCAACGCCTTCTGCGTAGTCATCCGACCGACCTGAGTCACGCTGAAGATCTCTCTCGAGATCGAGTTGGATCTCCAGGGTATTGCTTGTCGAGGCATTGAGCGCCTGCTTGATCCTGCCGAGACCGCTGGTTGGCCCCGCCGCAAGCTTCCTTGCTGCTGCGGTTGCGACCCCTATCAGTTGGTCGTCGTCCGCGACGTCCCAGATCAGTCCCCAGCTGACTGCTTGCTCAGCGCTCAGTGGCTCGCCAAGTAGTGCCAAACCGAACGCCCGCGCCATGCCTACACGGCGCGGAAGGAAATAGGTGCCGCCGGTGTCTGGGATGAGGCCGATCCTGGCGAAGGATTGGATGAATCGTGCCGACCTGGCCGCATAGACAAGGTCTCCAGCGAGAGCGAGATTGGCCCCCGCCCCAGCGGCGACACCATTGACGGCAACGATGATCGGCTTTGGCATGGTGCGCATCAGCCGAACTGCCGGGTTGTACCTCTTCTCGAGAGATTCACCCAGATCCGGCGAGGCTGAGCCGGGAGCCACCGCCCTATCGTTGAGATCTTGTCCGGCGCAGAAACCGCGACCTGCCCCGGTCAGCAGCAGAGCCCTGGTCTTTTGGTCCCGGGCCGCACTGGCGAGAATCTCATTGAGCTCTTCGAGCATCCCGGCAGTGAAGGCATTTAGCCGATCCGGTCGATTCAACGTGATGACAAGAAGGCCATCGGTCCGGGCGGTGAGGATTTGATCACTCATCGGCAACTCGCAGAATCCCGTTCGAGACAAAGGACCACATCTCGGCGGCGATTTCTTCCTCGGTGCGATTCCCGGACGGGCGATACCACCGAATCAGCGCGTTCAGAACCGAAAGGATGAATATCGCAGTCATGCCCGGATCCATGGTCGGAGCGAGAGTGCCGTCGCCGATCCCTGCCCGGATCGTGTCGCGATATGCCTTTTCGTAGGCATCCCGCATCGCAACGATCTTCTGTCGATCGCCCTCCGGCAGAAAACGCGCCTCGAAGAGAAATATCCTGGCTTCGTCGAGATGACCAATCACAACGTGGACGTGGCCGTATATGAGTTGGCGAAGTCTTCCGACAGCAGAGGTATCGACCTGAGTGGCTTCCTCTACTACCGCGTTGAAAAAACCGGCGCCGCGACCCACGATCTCGATGAGCAACTCGTTCTTGCCCCGCACGTGCGAGTACAGCGAGGACCCGAGCATGCCCAGCTCATCACCGAGATCACGCATTGAGGTTCCGTGATAGCCACGCTTGGCAAACAACCGACTGGCAGCACGCAAGACATCTTCACGGGTGCGATTTCCCCCGGGTTGAGCGGCTATAGGCGCGCTGGCACCAGTTGACTCCAATGATCCTCCTCCAGCCAGCCAAACGAACGATCGTTTGTTCGGCAGCGCCGAGCGTAATGATGCGGGCGAGGGAGTGTCAACGGATTCGACACACCAGATCGGCCATCATTCAGGTCCGTCGATCTGGCCAGCGTTGTCGGTATGCGGGAATCGGGACGTGACGATGTAGGTGGTGTGCTCGCCGACGTTGACACCGTGGTCGGCGATCCTCTCCAGAAATCTCCCCATCCGGGTCAGGGCGATGCCCGACTCGAGCCCGATGGTCTCACTCTCGACCCCGATCTGGCGATAGAACCGTGCCACCAATTCGTCGACGATGTCGTCTTCATCATCCAATGCCTCGCCGGCCACCGGGTTCATCGAGCCAAACACTTCCATAGACCGGGCGAACAGTGCTGTGCTCTCCTCCACGAGACGTTCCAGCAAACCTCTCAGATGTGGCGAATCTGGGAACGCATGGATTCGGTCGAGGGTGTTGACCAGATTCACAGCCAGGTCTCCCGACCTCTCCAACTCGTAGAGAATGCGAGTTGCTGAGACGAGAAAACGGAGGTCTCCTGCGACCGGCTGTTGCCGTGCCATCGTCTCGAAGGTGAGCTTCTCGAGCCTGGCATACCGCTGATTGATCTCCTCGTCCGCGTTGACCACAACCGGGATCAGATCGAGGCGATTCTCCGTGATCGCCAGACCGGCACGGCGAGCATTCTCGACGATCAGAGCACCCATCTCAACGATTCCCGAACGGATCTCGTCGAGTATGTCGCTGAAATGGTGGCGGGTCTCCTCGTGGTCGGCGCCCGAACCTGCTGCTGGGTTGTGTGTGGGCGATGTCCCCATGTTGGCTCCCGGTCTTTCGGTCTCTCTATCAGCTTACGGCGACTCTCCGCCCGTGTCAGCGACCTGCTGCACAACCCGAAGGAGGAGCGGCGACCGGGCCGAGGGAGGAGCCCCGACCCGGCCGGCTTTGCGGTTGGACCGCGACGACGATGTAGAAACCCGTCGCCTAGCAACAGCATGAGTTGAAGCTAGATCGGCGATATTGCGCCAATGCGATGCCAATGTGAATTTGTGTTGAATTGTCGGCCGAGCCGCTTATTCGACGGACCTCATACCCCCGCCTCCCCTATCATCGAGGGTGTGCCGATCAACCAGATCCTGCTTTCGCTCGTCGTTGCCGGGCTCGTCGCCGTGGTCTGGCGAATGCTTCGAAATCAGCTGGCGTTCCGCCGAAACATGCAAGCAGCCCTTGACGCATCGAGTAACAGCCCGGCGGGGCTGCTCAGTCGCGCCGATGCGCTGTCTGGAGAGCTCCACAGCCTCAACGTCTACTCCGACCGTCTCAGCAGCGTGTTGGAGAGCACCCCGATCGGCGTCGTCGTGGTGGACAGCCAGGGACGAGAGGTCATCTCCAACCCGGCTGCGACGGCTTTCACAACCGGGCGGGGAGGCGATGCCGTCATTGGCATTCGAATCAAGGAATTGCTCCAGGCAGTGGCAGAAAGCGGCAACGCCCAAGAGCAAGAGGTGGAGGTATTCACCCCGACACAACGCACTATTGCGTTGATGGCGATACCGCTCGATCGCGGTGAGGACCATCTCGGTGTCGCCGTGTTCACGGAGGACCACACTCCGAGGTCACGTATCGATGAGATCAGACGTGACTTCGTCGCAAACGCCAGCCATGAGCTGAAGACTCCACTCGGCGCGTTGCGTCTCCTAGCCGAAGCTCTCATCGCCACGACTGATCTCAGCCAGCAAACGTCGCTGAGCGAACGTATCCAGTCCGAGGCGTCACGTATGACCCGCCTCGTTGACGACATCCTCGACCTCTCGCTGATTGAAGCGCATCAGACGGTACGCGGCGTTGTGGATATCTCCCAGGTGATCAACGATGCCGTCAAACAAGTAACGCTGGCGTCGGAGGCACTGGCAGTTCCCATCGAAGTGGATTGTCAGCCGATCGAAGTCCTTGGAGATCATCGCCGCCTGGTATCAGCGATCGCCAATCTCATCGAGAACGCGGTCTCGTACACCAGCGCCAAGGGCGCAGATTCAACCGAACCGGTGGTAGTGCGCGGCTTCCGGCGTGGTGGCTACGCTCACATCGAAGTCGAGGACCACGGCATCGGCATCGCCGACAGGCACCTGGCGCGGATCTTCGAGCGCTTCTATCGGGTGGACAAGGGAAGAAGCCGGGTGCGTGGCGGGACCGGGCTGGGGCTGGCCATCGTCAGACATGTCGTCCAGAATCATTGGGGAGAAGTCACCGTCGAATCAGTACCCGGTCAAGGCAGTACCTTCTCGGTTGTCCTTCCTGCGAGGGAGAATTGACATGCTCAATGTCCTGATCGTCGAAGACGAAGCCAGCTACGTGGAGGCGCTCAAGATCACACTGGAGCCCGAGGGCTTCAGCGTGGCCACGGCAATCGACGGCAGAACGGGAATCGGGTCCTTCGAGATCAACCACCCGGACATCGTCTTGCTCGACCTGATGCTGCCGGACCTGAGCGGGCTTGATGTGTTACGCCGCATACGACAAAAGTCAGATGTCCCGGTCATCGTCGTCTCCGCCAAAAGTGCCGAAGCAGACATTGTGACGGCACTCGAACTGGGTGCGGATGACTACCTGACCAAGCCGTATTCCACCAGGGAGCTGATTGCCAGGATCCGTGCCAACACGAGACGGATCACCGACCCCGAGCAGGACGTCCTCACTGCCGGCAACGCCGTCCTCGATCCTGGTCGATACGAGGTCCGGGTTGGAGATGCTTCATTCCCGCTTGCTCGCAAGGAGTTCGAGCTCGCCCAGCTGCTGATGGAGCGCCAAGGGAGAATTGTGACCAGAGAGACTCTGCTCGAACAGATTTGGGGAATCGATTGGGGTGATTCGAAGAGCCTCGACCAACACATCAGAAGGCTGCGACGGAAGTTCGAGCAGGTCGATGGCGCACCCGCCATCACCACGGTGCGCGGTGTCGGCTACCGGCTAGAACCATGAGCCGCGACGATCTCGTCGCTCTCCTGCGCGACCCCGGGTCTCAGCTCGATAATGCCGATCCGGCCATCCGCCGCGTTGCCGTAGCGGCAGCCCGCAGCCACCCGGGATTGCATCCGATCATCGCAGCGTTGCTCACTACCGACCCAAGCCCTGCGGTGCGCCGGGAGTGCGCCGAGGTGCTCGGTAGAAGCGAGCTGGCCCCGGTCGATGTCATCGAGGCTGCATGCGCAGACAATTCCGTTGAGGTGCGCGAAGCCGCCGTGACCGCGTTCGGCGAGATCGAATCTGTCCCGTCCGTGCCGCTGCTGATCGAAACGGCACGAGACAACGACGAGGACAAGCTGGTTCGAGAGGCAGCAGTGGCCGCGCTTGGTGCGATTGGCGACGAACGTGCAGTCCCGGCACTTCTCGAGTTGATCGCCTCGGGCTCACCACAGATCCGGCGACGCTGTGTACCTGCTCTCTCGGTCTTTGACGGTGCCGACATCGAAGCCGCGCTACGACAGGCAGCACACGACCGCAACCCCATGGTCCGGGAAGCGGCCGAAATGGTGGTTGGCCGAAGCGTCGAGTGAGCCTGCTCGAATCCTCAGCCGGCGGACGGAAGTCGCCGATCAGACGTGTTCCTGGTCCTCGCGGACCCATTCTGCGCCGCCCGGCCAGTGCTCCTTCTTCCAGATCGGGACACGGGCTTTGAGCTCGTCGATGATGTAGCGAGCTGAACTGAATGCCTCTCCTCGATGCCCCGAACCGACGGCAACGGCGACGCTGATCTCACCGACATCGAGAGACCCGACCCGGTGGACTACCGCGATCCGTTCCAGATCCCAACGGTCTCTCGCCTCATCGACGATCTCGACGATCTTGCTCTCGACAACATCGTCATACGCCTCGTACTCGAGACGGGTCACACCTTCCTTGCCGTCGGAGTGATCACGGACGGTTCCGAGGAAGAGCGCTACAGCTCCGCAGCTGGGATCGCTGACGAACTCGATCAACCCACCGGCCTCGATCGGCTCGGGGCCGACAGTGACCATATCGTCTTCCCGTCGGGTTTGGTCTGCTGAAGTCATACAATCATCACCGTGGACAACAATACTTCCGACTACACCGACTTCTCGCCGCCGACAGCGCCGGACGAACTCGATACCCGGGGCTGGGTGCGACCCCTCGATCCACCACCGGCCACACCTCCGCTGTTTCCGTATGCCTCATCCCACACGGAGCCGCCTTCGATTCCGGCGCCCGATCAAACCCGGAGACGGGAACGACGATGGGTCGGCCCGCTGCTCGGGGCGGTCGCCGGCGCCGCCTTGCTGGCATTGGTGTTGTGGGGCACGGGAAGGGCGAGCTTCGGCAGTGACGCCAGGATCGTCCGTGAGGTCGTTACCCAGGGTGACCATGTGAGCGCCACCGCAGTAGCACGAAAGGTCGTTCCTTCCATCGTGACGGTCGACGTCGGTACCGGCGATGGGGTCACCTTCGATCTCGTGGGCACAGGGTCGGGCGTAGTCCTCACGAGCGACGGTCTGATCGCTACCAATCATCACGTCGTTGTCGATGCCGATACCTTCCGGGTGACATTCAGCGATGGCCGTATGTATCAGGCAACTCTCGTCGGATCGGATCGTCGCACCGACCTCGCGGTGCTGAGTATCTCTGCCACCAACCTGGTCCCGATCGAGATCGGGTCGAGCATCGACGCAGAGATCGGGCAGACCGCTATCGCAGTTGGCAGCCCTCTCGGCCTGGACGGCGGCCCATCGGTGACCGTCGGAGTCCTTTCCGCTTTCGGGAGGCAAGTACGGACAGGTTCAACTTCCTCCATCGACGTGCTGTTCGACATGCTCCAGACCGATGCGCCGATAACCCAGGGCTCGAGCGGAGGCGCCCTTGTTGATGCCAATGGCAAACTGCTGGGGATCACCTCGGCGATCGGGGTGAGCGCCGCCGGCGCAGAAGGTATCGGCTTTGCCATCCCGGTCGAATTGGTGACGAGGATCACAGACGAGCTCATCGAGACCGGGACCGTACAACATCCGTTCATCGGAGTCTCCCTAGAGACGGCATTTGCCGGGAACGCCGATGGATCGCAAACACCCGCTGGTGCCGTCATCACCGACTTTGCGATGGACCTCTCAGCTGCGGAGGCAGCCGGCATCGAGGTGGACGACCTGGTGGTTGCCTACGACGGCAACACGGTGGCAATCGCCGATGACCTGATCAGCGGCCTGCGCAGCTATCGGGTCGGTGACACCGTTACGCTTTCGATTACACGCGGCTCCGAACACCTAGAGATTCCCGTTGTCCTGGGAATCAGACCGGAGAATCTGTAATGAGCGACAATCTATTCGACCGCCTCTTCGAACTGCTCCAAACCCCCGGACCGGTCAACTGGCGCCTCAGCAAGGAAATCAGTGGATCCCTGGCCGGTACTGCCGATCCCATCGAGCCGAAACTCGCCGAGGAGTACGAGGAGCTCACTCTTGCGGCCCAGCTTCGTCTTGCCGACAGGCTGAGTCTCGATGTCTCCACCACCAAACTGATCCACCCGGTGGACAGCCGCACCTGGGCGGACCGCAACGAGCAGAGCTTCCGCTACCTCATCGAGCCTTTGTCCGACAAGCTTGGTGGCGGCGCCGGTATCGGAGGCTCGTTGCTTGCCCCGATGGCGCCGATCATCCTCGGTATGCAGGCGGGGACGATGCTCGGGTTCATGAGCCACCGGGTACTGGGTCAGTTCGATACCGGTTTGCCGGCTCTCGACCACGACAGCCTCTTTCTCGTCGTGCCAAATGTCGAAGCCTTCGCCAGGGATCACAACATCGAGGTTCAACAGGTACGAATGTGGGCCGTGCTGCGTGAGGTCACCAATCACGCGATTCTCAGCATCGACTGGATCCGCGGCTACTTCATCGCAGCTATTGCTGAGTTCTACGCAACCGTCGAGTTCGATCCTTCGGGGCTCATGGAGATGCTCGGCGGACTTGGGGATCCGACCGCGCTATCCGATCCTTCTGCCCTCGAAGACCTGGTCGGTGAGCCGGGGGGTCTCGCAAACCTGTTGGGAAGCTCTCACGACCCGACCACTCTCGAGCCAATCCAGGCCTTCCTCGCGTTCGTCGAGGGTTTTGGCGATTACGCGGTTCGCACCGCGGCAACCGATCTGATGCCGCAACTCAACGAAATCGAGTCGGCCGTCCGGCTACGCCGCAGCGAGCCGAATGAGGCGGAGCAGTTCCTCCAACAACTCCTTGGTTTGAGTATCGACAGGCACCGTGCCGGTGACGCTGCCAGTTTCTGCGCCGACGTCGAACGCCGCTGGGGTATGGAGACGCTGGAGCGGCTCTGGGAAGAGCCGGACAAGCTCCCCCGGCTCGGCGAGCTCACAGACGCGGTCGGTTGGGCTGCCAGGGTGCTGCTCGACTGAGCACGCTTAGAGACGCCCGCACACGGGCTGAGTGCCCACTCCGCTTGTATTGTCCGGAGAGACACTGAGGAGGAGGATACGTGGACTTCTCGCACAGCGAGCAGAGCCGGCAGTTCCAGGAGCAGCTCAACGAGTTCATGCTGGAGCACGTGTACCCGGCCGAGGCAATCGCCGAGCAACAGCGGCAAGTAGCTGGGAGCGAGGCGCCGCCGATCCTCAGCGAGTTGAAGACGGAAGCACGCAGCCGGGGTCTCTGGAACCTGTTTCTACCGCACGAGCGGTGGGGTGCGGGGCTACGCAACGTCGACTATGCGCCACTTGCGGAGATCACGGGCCGGTCAATCGAGCTTGCCCCCGAAGCCACAAACTGCTCGGCGCCCGACACGGGCAACATGGAGGTTCTTGTCGAGTTCGGTACGGAGGAGCAGAAGGAGCAGTGGCTGGTCCCGCTGCTAGACGGCGAGATCCGTTCCTGCTTCGCCATGACCGAGCCGGATGTCGCCTCGTCCGACCCGCGCAATCTGGAAGCGAGCGCAGTCCGTGACGGAGATCACTATGTGATCAACGGCACCAAATGGTGGGCAACAGGCGCCCTCAGCTCCGACTGCAAGATCGCGATCTTCATGGGAGTCACCAACCCCGAGGCGCCATCCAAACATCGCTATTCAATGATCCTCGTCCCGATGAGCACACCGGGAGTGGTCGTCGAACGCGATCTCTCGGTCTTTGGCTTCCACGAGAGAGGCGGCCACGGGCAGGTGTCGTTCACAGATGTCCGAGTACCCGTGTCCAACGTCATCGCCTCGGAAGGCGACGGATACATGATCGCCCAGGCCAGGCTTGGTCCTGGTCGGATCCACCACTGCATGCGGGTGATCGGTATGGCCGAGAGAGCATTCGACTTGATGGTGACCCGGGCTCGGGAGCGCACCGCATTCGGTGGTGCCCTCTCAGAACAGGGTGTCATCCAGGATTGGATCGCCGAATCACGGTGGCGGCTGGAGCAGGCTCGACTGCTCGTCATGCGCACTGCCTGGCTTCTGGACACGGTCGGCAACCGGGAGACGCGACGGGAGATCTCGGCAATAAAGGTGGTGGCTCCCAGGGCCGCCCTGTGGGTCATCGACCATGCCATTCAGGTCTACGGCGGTGCCGGGGTGGCTCAGGATGTTCCGCTGGCGAGGATGTACGCACTCGCGAGAACCTTGCGTATCGCCGACGGGCCGGACGAGGTACACAACATGGTCGTTGCGAAACGGGAAATCAGCAGGTACGGCTAGCCGAAGATACCGCTCCAGATACGGCTGAGGAGGCTATCTCCCGATGCCGCAGGCAGCTCTGCGAGCGCCGACTCGAGATGATCTGGAGGCAGGTCGCCGACGAGGACGTAGGTCTTGCCAGAACCGCTCCACTGAACCCACAGCTCTGAAGCCGTGAGTATCCAGCGATAGCTCCCGGAGCCGACCTTCATCTCCTCGCCGTCGACAAACGGGCCGGAGACTCCCTCGCCGTCGAGGCTGAACACAGAGAATGAAAACAACCCGTCCGAATAGAACGCGTGAACCGAGTCGTTCGGCCCCCGGTAGGTGTCCACTCGTGTGTAGCCCGCAACGGACGCAGGCAAATCGCTGGTATCGGCAGTGACCACCAGGTCGTAGGCCGAAGCACCCGACAATGTGTAGATCTGACGCGGGTTGGCATCAAAGTCGAGCATCCAGCTCAGCCGGAAGAGCCCACCTTCGCCGTCGTACACCTCCGAACCAAGCGCCGCCCCCGTCTCGCTGTCGAACCAGAACCGGGCACGCACCTCGCTTGCCTCCTCAACAGTGACAACGGTCACGTTCCGCCCAAGCCGTACTTCAGACTCCGTCGACGTGGTCACGTATCGGTCGGCAAGCGCAACCGAGGACCAATCGGCGAGGGCGACCCCGTTGCTTGTCGAATCGATCCCGGCCACCTTGCCATCACCAAGCACCTGTGAGCTACCACCGGACTCGATCATCATCGTCGAACCGGCTTGCTCCACCGAGACGACTGCGAATTTCGTCTGACCCTCGAAGTTGCACCACGTTGCCTGCTCTCCCGCATAGCTGGCGTCGGCGGCGCCGGCCAGATAGTCCTCGAGATCAGCAGCGTGGGCAGCAGGCGCCACGAACAGCATCAACGCCAATGATGCCGCCCCTAGGGCCAATAGGCGTCTGATCCTCGTCATGGCAGCCCCACGGGTGAGACAACGGGGACGACATTGGAGCCGTACTCCACCGACAACCGGGCCTGATGCTGGTCGAACAGAGGATTGATATCGAGATCTGCCACCGGCCGGGGTGGGCTCAGTAACGAGAAGCCCACAGCCGCAACACCGGCGATGCCGACGGCCGCCGCGATCACACGACGGCGAGACCAGCGTTCCTTTTGCACCCGTTCCCGCTGGATCGTCAGGAACTCGGGTGGTTCGAGCCCCGGCAGCGAGCGGATCGCGGTGCGAGCTGAGTCGAGCTCGTGCAGCTCGAGACGGCAGTCGGTACAGAAATCCAGGTGCGAGATGACGAAGTCATGCTCGACGGTATCCAGCTGACCGTCCAGGTATGCAGAGAGTTGCTCTCCGGGGTGGGTGTCTGGCAACAGACGTTCCGGTATCTCGAGATACGGCAGAGTTCGCAACGCAGCGCGCATCTCTTTCACCCGATGGAATTCTTCGATGCAGACACGGCACTCGCTGAGGTGCTCAACGATCACATCGAGCTCACCGGGTTGTAGCTCGGC
The DNA here is from genome assembly GCA_963731695.1 of uncultured bacterium. Classification (GTDB taxonomy): domain Bacteria; phylum Actinomycetota; class Acidimicrobiia; order Spongiisociales; family UBA5794; genus JAAETI01. The sequence goes on from CAVSWM010000010.1 coordinate 173,364, forward strand.
ATCGAGATACGCGGTGATCAGCTCTGCGGTTTCGCAACCTTCGGACGATTTCACACGGGCCACGTCAACAGCTCCCTGAGCATCTTGCGCCCACGGTGAATGCGGCTACGCACCGTTCCCACCGGTGACTCGATCGCCTGGGCAATCTCTTCGTAGGTAAGACCGACGACATCGCACAGGACGACGCATTCTCTGAAATCGAGTGGCAGTTTGAGCAGAGCGCTCTGAATGTCCTCGGAGAGCCGTACTGAGGCCAGCACCTCATCGGGCGAAGGGCTGGTGGCGATGAGTGTCCTGTCATCGTCGGGAAACGGGATAGTGGGACGTCGATTCCTCTTGCGGACTCCGTCGAGGAAGGCATTACGGGTGATACGCCACAGCCACCCATCGAATGAGCCCGGGGTGTAGGAGGACAGCCCTTTGCGGACACGAAGCAGCACGTCCTGCACAAGATCGGCCGCATCGTCCGGATTACCGGTGAGGCGATAGGCAAAGTTGTAGATCTTGCGCCCATAAATCCGCGCCACGTCTTCCCATGTTGGGGTTCTCTCGTCGGCCATAGCCTTCCCCGACTCCTAGGTGAGACAACGAATGGGAGCGCGGATGAGTTCCCGAACCGGCGGCGCTACCGCTATCAGTCAGACGATGCCCTGGAGAGACGGGCTCTGCTCACCACTCCAGGGGACGAAAGACGCTGCAGGCTCTACTTCTCGTCGTCGTCGTTCATACCCTCGTCGAGGCCCTTGCGGAACTCTTTGGCGGACGCCCCGATCGAACGAGCTAGATCTGGCAGCTTCCGGGCACCAAACAGTAGAAGAACGATCACCAGGACGATGATGATTTCCCAGCCGTTGAAATTCTTAAGCACAGTTGACTCCTTGCTCAGCAGGAACCGTACCAGCGTCATACACCGCCGTGGTTCTTGCCCGAAACAAATTGTACATCGTGAGCAACGCTACAGCCCCATCCGGTCACCCGAGAGCGATGGCGTCGACAAATGCCTGCAGCCGCTCTCTCATGATGAAATGACAACGCGGGTTGGCTCGCTCCCTGGCGTAGATCTCGTACGGGCCGTACTTGTCCGACATGAGCAAGCCGTGCTCGGTGTGCGAGGCCGAATATGAGATGAGAAATGAGGTAAGGCGACTCTCATCTAGTTCGGGGTACTCCCCCGACCGGTGCTCCACAATCTCCACGTAGGTAGACGAGCCACCGCCGATGGCAACATACGCGCCATTGCCGCGCTCGGTCAGCTGATAGCCGGCGAGTCGCAACAACCCGGGGGCAAACTGCGACATAGACATGGACTCGGGATCGATGCCGAGGGACCGCAAGCCGGCCATCAGCCCTCTGGTGAGCCGGAGCTCTTCGTGCAGCGGGATCAGCTCGTCGCCGCGTCGTCGAGACGAGAGGCGCAGCACTTCGGTTTCCTCGCCCTCGCCCAGCCTGGCGAGCAGGTCGTAGCCTGCGGCCAGGCGAGCCGGCAGCAGCTGCGGCAGGTCGATGTCGGGAACCTCGTCCGCATCGAGATCGAGAACGGCGATCTCCTCGGCAGCAACGCCACGTCTCGCCCTGATCCGGGCGACCGGGATCCCGTCTAGCGGTTGGCCACGATCAATGCGGTCACGGATGATCTCAGCCCCGTGATGTGATAGCAGCTCGGTGAGGACCTCATCCTCTCCGGTGCCGGGCAGGGGTACTGCAAAGTCGATAACGATCTCATTGTTGACGACGTGGAACTCGTGCTCGGGTCGGGTGATCATCTGGTCTCCTTCGTCGAGCGATACCCACCTAGTCAATTAGAGAAACAACGTCGGGTACGGCCCTGTTCCCGGCAGCTACGAAACCTTGCGACGCTTGGCGGCGTCAGCTCGCTCCCGCCGGATCTTCCTTCGCTCCCGTTCGGACATTGCTCCCCAGATCCCGAACTTCTCGCTCGAGACGATCGCAAACTCCAGGCATTGATCCCGGACGACACACTGGCGGCAAATCGATTTTGCGGTGCGGGTCGAGGCACCCCGCTCTGGAAAGAAGAGATCCGGGTCGGCACCACGGCAGTTGGCGAGGTCGTGCCAAGACAGATCCTCAGAATCCAGCACCTCGAGCAGACTGGCGAACAAACTCATCTCCCTACACGTTTGTAATTACGTAAGTGTAATTCAACCAAGGCGGCGCGCGCCTGTCAACCCCGAAATCCGTTGTGGCACTTGACAGGAGGACCAATCCGGCTTGTGAAGACCTCCGCCCCCGCGACATTCGCCGCCGCGGTACCCTCATCAGGAGCAGTTCGCACCCTACCTTGCTGTAAGTAATAATGTCCCCACCACGAGGAGAAGGAGGTTGGCGGTGACCACGACCGAGAACCGGAGCGGGATGAGGTCTGCCAGGAGGACGCCGTGGATCCTCGAGTTCTACCGTTCCGATGTCGCCAAGAAGTGGGTAATGGCCTTGAGCGGAATCGTTCTGCTCGGATACATCGCCGCACACATGCTGGGCAACATGAAAGTGTATCTCGGGCCAACCTCCATCAACGAGTACGGAGAATCTCTCCGCGATCTCGGCGGGCATCTCGTCCCGAGGACACACCTCTTGTGGATCATGAGAATCGGGTTGACCGCGGCCTTTGCGGTCCACATCCATGCCGCATATGCGTTGACACGCAAGAACATGCGGGCACGTGGCAAGGTGCGCTACGACGCTCCTCGTGAGTACCTCGCCGCCGACTACGCCTCGCGCACGATGCGATATTCGGGTGTCATCATCGTGCTTTTCCTCGCATTCCACCTGGCCGACCTGACCTGGGGAAGCGCCAATCCCAGCTTCGTCCGGGGCGACCCATACGACAACATGATCGCCAGCTTCGAGAGGTTGCCGATTGCCATCGTCTACATCGTCGCCAATCTGGCACTCGGGTTGCACATCTTGCACGGGGTCTGGAGCCTGTTTCAGAGCATCGGCGCCAACAACGAGGTCTACAACAGATGGCGCCGATACCTCGCATGGGGATTCACCGCCGTGATCGTGCTGGGAAATCTCAGCTTCCCCATCGCAGTCCAACTCGGAATAATTTCCTAAGGAGGCCTCGTGACAACACTTGATGCGAAGGTCCCGGAGGGACCGATCCAAGAACAGTGGACCAAGCACCGGTTTGACATCAACCTGGTGAACCCATCCAACAAGCGCAAGTACGAAATCATCATCATCGGCACCGGGCTTGCAGGAGCCTCAGCCGCGGCGACGCTTGGCGAGCTCGGGTACAACGTGACGGTTTTCACATTCCACGACTCCCCGCGTCGGGCTCACTCGATTGCCGCCCAGGGCGGCATCAACGCCGCCAAGAACTACCCGAACGATGGCGACTCTGTCTTCCGGCTGTTCTACGACACGGTCAAAGGTGGCGACTACCGCTCCCGCGAAGCGAACGTATACCGTCTTGCTGAGGTCTCCAACGAGATCATCGACCAGTGCGCTGCGCAGGGCGTCCCCTTCGCGCGGGAGTACGGCGGCTTGCTCGATAACCGCTCCTTCGGTGGTGCCCAGGTGTCACGCACCTTCTACGCCAGAGGGCAGACCGGTCAGCAGCTCCTGCTCGGCGCCTACCAGGCGCTCGCTCGTCAGATAGCGCTGGGCACGGTCAAGCTGTACAACCGCACCGAGATGCTCGATGTCGTGGTACACGACGGCCATGCTGCCGGTGTTGTTGTTCGGGATATGGTCACAGGAGAAATCAGCTCTCACTCCGCCCATGCCGTCGTGCTGGCTACGGGCGGTTACAGCAATGTGTTCTACCTCTCGACAAATGCCATGGCCTGCAACGTCACCGCGGCGTGGCGCGCTCACCGCAATGGAGCACTGTTCGCCAACCCTTCCTACACGCAGATCCACCCCACATGCATCCCGGTCCACGATGAGTTCCAGTCGAAGCTGACGTTGATGTCGGAGTCGCTGCGAAACGATGGCCGCATCTGGGTGCCAAGGGATCCGGACGACACCCGACAGGCAAACCAGATCCCCGAGGAGGAACGCGACTACTACCTCGAACGCATCTACCCGGCGTTTGGCAACCTGGTCCCGCGCGATGTCGCCTCCCGGGCAGCGATGCGCATGATCGAGCAGAACCGGGGAGTCGGTCCGCTCAAGAACGGCGTGTACCTCGACTTTGCAGATGCGATCAACCGTCTCGGCAAAGACGTCATCGAAGCCCGCTACGGAAATCTCTTCGAGATGTACGAACGCATCACCGACGAGGACCCATACGTGGTGCCGATGAGGATCTATCCGGCGCCGCACTACACAATGGGCGGGCTCTGGGTCGATTACAACCTCATGACCAACATACCGGGGCTATATGCCATTGGAGAGGCCAACTTCTCCGATCACGGCGCCAACCGTCTCGGTGCAAGTGCCCTCATGCAAGGGCTCGCCGACGGGTATTTCGTGCTCCCGTACACCATCGCCGACTACCTGGCCGACTGGCTGAACGTGCCGACCGTCCCGACGGACGACGGAGCGTTCCAGCAGGCGGAGACCGCGGTCACGGACAGGCTCGACAAGCTCCTATCGATCGACGGCAGCCGCACCGTCGACTCGTTCCATCGTGAGCTGGGCAACATCATGATCGACAAATGCGGCCTGGCACGCAGCCGGGAGGGTCTCGAGGAAGCTCTGGAGGCGATTCCCAGACTCCGTGAGGAGTTCTGGCAGAACGTCAAGGTCCCCGGTACCAACGCCACCTACAACCCGGAGCTGTCAAAGGCGGCCCGCGTTGCCGACTTCCTCGAGCTCGCCGAGTTGATGTGCCGGGACGCTCTCGAACGTGAGGAATCGTGTGGTGGTCACTTCCGAATCGAGCATCAAACTGAAGAGGGAGAGGCAAAGCGCGATGACGTAGGTCAGGCGCACGTTTCCGCATGGGAGTGGAATGGATATGGGGAGCCGGCGACCCATCACAAGGAGCCCCTCGTGTTCGAGTACGTCAAGCTGGCGCAAAGGAGCTACAAGTAATGGATCTCACACTGAAAGTGTGGCGCCAGGACGGCCCCAATACGTCGGGAGAATTCAAAGAGTACGAAGCCAGGGGAATCAGCGAGGACTCCTCATTCCTCGAGATGCTCGACGTCGTCAACGAGAACCTCATCGAAGCGGGTGACATACCGATCGCGTTCGATCACGACTGCCGGGAAGGCATCTGCGGCATGTGCGGTGTGATGATCAACGGCCATCCGCACGGTGACCAAAAAGGCACAGCGACGTGCCAGTTGCACATGCGCAAGTTCAGCGACGGCGATCGTATCGTCATCGAGCCCTGGCGAGCCAAAGGCATGCCGATCATCAAGGATCTGGTTGTCGACCGCTCAGCGCTGGATCGGATCATCGAGGCTGGTGGCTACATCAGTGTCGACACCGGTGGCACACCCGACGCCAACTTGATCCCGGTACCGAAGCCCGCAGCAGACGCTGCGATGGACGCGGCATCCTGCATCGGTTGCGCGGCGTGCATAGCCGCATGTCCGAACAGCGCCGGTCAACTGTTCACCGCGGCGAAGCTTGCTCATCTGAATCTGCTGCCGCAAGGTCAACCGGAGCGCTACCAGCGCACGGTTGCGATGGTGGACAAGATGGAGGAGTTCTTCGGCTCATGCACAAACCACGCTGAGTGTGAGCAGGCTTGCCCGAAGAGCATCAACATCAGCACAATTGCGATGATGAACCGCGACTACATGGTGGCGAAGTTCAAGGATCGTAGGAAAGCCGGCCAAACTTAGATCGATCACTCAAAATTGCCTGAGCTCGACTACAATCCCGACCGATCGCTAGAGAAGGATTCCCTAATGGGTGTGAAGTTCCTGAGTGACGAGCATTTTGCTGCGGCGACCGCTGCGCTCAACGGCAACGGCGTATTCGTCAACTCAATCGCCAACGTCGATATGGGCATCCAATTCCACGTCACCGAGGCCCCAGAGGGTGAGGTCGATTTTTACCTGACCATCAGCGATGGCACCGCCGCGATGGCGAGCGGTGAGCTGGATGGAGCCGATGTGACCATCACCAGCACAAACGAGACCGCGATAGCTCTATTCAGCGGTGACCTGAACACTCAAATGGCCTTCATGACGGGAAAGATCAAGGTCGCCGGGAACATGGCTGTGCTGATGATGAATCAGGGTGTCATCAACGAATGGGCATCCACGATCGCCGGTGTAGATATAGACGAGGCGTGAACGACACTTCGTGTCGTTCACGTTTGAGTTTCCGCCCCCGGAAACTCAGCTCCAATCCCCTATACACCCGAATCGCACCACCACCAGCACGAACAAGACTTCGTGTCGATCACGTTTGAGTTTCCGCCCCCGGAAACTCAGCTCCAATCCCCTATACACCCGAATCGCACCACCACCAGCACGAACAAGACTTCGTGTCGATCACGCTCAGTCTTGAACAGCGTCTTTGAACGCGTTGCCGGGGCGGAACGCAGGGACACGTTTCGGCGGTATCGGCACCGCGACCCGGTCCTCGGATTGCGACCGGTACGGGCGCGCGCGCTGACGCGACTCGAAAGTGCCGAAGCCGCTCAAGGTCACAGAGCCATCGGCACCCACCGTCTCGATAATCGTCTCCATGACGGCTTGTATCGTTGCGGCGACGGCTACCTTCGTCTGACCCGTTGTGGCCGCCACTTCATCGATTAGATCCGCTTTGTTCACGAACCCCACTCCTGTGCGTTACGTCCGACATGACCATACCGAGGCCAGAGCCGGCGCCCAAGGATGCTCCCGTCAACAGGGAGTGACTGCCAGCTTGTGATCAGCCCAGACTGAAGTAGCGTGGGTCGTCACCGGGGGCGTTCAGAAGAGCTCGGCACCACCCTCGAGGTCCTCACCCGCCACCGGCATGCACATGTGAGCGACGAAGCTCTCCCCCGGCACTACCTCCACCACGTCGTAGATCGACTCGGGGATCACGCCGCACCCGGGTATCGAAGGCAGATACTCCTGACCACCCGCGAGCACCGCCCACTCGAACACGGGCTGGGCCACCTGCCCGCCGAGATACGTGCCCTCTATCGTCACCAGCACGTACTGAAAACCCGGAGCCGGCTCCGGGTTGATGTCGGCAAACCCGCGGACTGTTTCGGCAGCATCGAGATCAACCCCGGTCAAAGCGATGTCCCATAATCCCGGTGTTGCTTCAACCACTTCACCCACCCGCACCGGATCGGTCTCAGTAGCAGCGGACCCGGTGCGCGGCAACCTCTCGTCGATCGGTTCCGGTGGAGCCGTCGTTGTTGTGCTTTCTGGGATCGTGGCAGCAACCTGCTGTCCGGCACCCGCCGCGTCGACCTCCGATGGCGCAGTGACCGTGAGCACCGTGGTCGTGGTCACCGCCGTCGGGTTGGCAGTCTGGTTCTGTTGCGTCGTCGCAGTTGCCGCCAAAGTCGTAGCCGGCTCAGACTCCACCGAAGAGCCTCCAATCCCATCGGCTGCAACATGGCGTTTCGCAAGGAAGTCATCGAACGGGTCGACGGATTCTCGACCGCCCTCGGGCGGGTCAAGGGTACGCCCGCGGGAGCCGAAGAAACTGATCTGGCGATAAGGGTACGATCAGCCACCGGAGGCATCATCCTGTACGAGCCAAACGCCGTCGTTCATCACGCAGTCGACGGGCCCCGCATGAAACTGAACTACTTCGTCAACAGGTGTTACGCAGAAGGGCGTTCCAAGGCCATTTTGGCGCGAACGTGTCGGAGCCGGCGATGCCACCTCGGCAGAGCGCAGCTACCTGAAAACACTGCTCACGGGAGTTGGCATGCGCCTGAAACAGGCGATCAGAAAGGCAGATTGGCATCCGCTGGCGCAGATCGGCGTCATCGGGATCGGCCTGACCGTCACCGGGTCGGGCTTTGCTATCGGCAGCATTACCGCAGCACTGGGCGGCCGCAGATGACGGGCCCGGCAACCGAGTTCGATCAGACGATAGAAGGGGACCACGCATCTCTCGAGATCCAGGATTCGACTGTCGAGATTGCCCGCCATGTCCTGATCCTGCTCGCCGCCTTCGTCCTCTGGATATGGTCGGTGAACCGTGTCGACCAGAGCGCCCTAGGCGACTACGGGTTGATCGCCATCCTCCCCGTCACCACCTTCGTCTCTCTACTGATCGCGATCATCGGCTTTGCCCTGGCGACACAGCGCGAGAAGCCCGGCCCGCTCCTTGCCACCTACACGATGGCTCTTGCGGTAATGCTGCACGGGATCCCGACCTTCGCATACGACTACCTACGCTCCTCCTGGGCGTGGAAGCACGTCGGTGTCGTGGAGTACATCCAGCGCTTCGGGGATGTAAATCCCAACGGCGGGACTCTCGCCGTCTATCACAACTGGCCGGGGTTCTTCGGGCTCAATGCGTGGATCACGGACTCGAGCGGTCTCGGCTCGGCTCTGTCCTATGCAGCCTGGGCACCGATCGTATTCAATCTGATGTTCATCGGGGCTCTCTACATGATGTTCCGGGCATTCACTGCAAACCAGAACCTCATCTGGACGAGCATCGTCATCTTCATCCTCGGCTCCTGGGTCGGCCAGGACTACTTCGCTCCGCAAGCAATCGCCTTCTTCATGTACCTGCTGCTGATGGGGATTCTGATGAGGTGGTACTCCCGTTCGATCAGCGACGCCGCCGAGCTGGTTGATGACGGGTTCGAGCCCGGTACCGCAAGTGCTCGAATCCTCGCCGGGGTGATGGTGCTGGCAATGGTGATGATCGCCTCTTCACATCAGCTCACGCCGATTGTGACCATCGCAGCAATCGGTGCCCTCGTTATCTTCAAGCAGCTGCGGGTCAAATGGCCGCTGTGGGCGATGATCGCGATCACCGCTATCTGGTTCTTCGGGCCCGCCCGGGACTTCATCTTCTCGCACGCACAGAACGTCATTCGTGAGTTCGGAGGCGTGTCGAGCAACCTGGACAGCACCGTCGTCGACTACGGCACGGCGACAGCAGCTCAGCGGAGCATATCCCTGATCAGCCGCTCCCTGAGCGCCATCATCTTTGTCCTCGCCGGCGTCGGGTTGATCCGGCGCAGGGCGGTGGGCCATCGCTCGGGTTGGCTCCTCGTGCTCGCTGCCGTCCCGGCCGTGCTGGTCTTCGTGAGCTCCTACAGGGGAGAGATCATCCTGAGGGCGTATCTGTTTGCCCTCCCGTTCGCCGCGTTTCTGGCAGCATCGGTCTGGTTCCCCAAGAATGTGCGGAAAGGTCAGTCGCCCTCCCCGATCGTCCTCGGAGTCGTCCTTGCAACCCTGATACCCGCCCTGTTGCTGGCCGACTTCGGAGCCGATCGCAGACAGGTGTTCAGCGAAACCGAGGTCGTCGCCGCCGAGTACGTAATGACCAACATCGACACGTATTCGCTGATCATCGAAGGTACCCGTGATTACCCGAGGCTGTATCGCAATACGGAGGACGGGACCTATCTGACGATCGACCGCCTGCCGACTCAGGCCCTCGAGCACGTTCTATCTGACCCGGCCGGGGTGTTGCACCGGTGGCTGAGCGACACCACCCGCTACACCGGAGGGTTCATCATCATCACCGACTCGCAGCGAGCGTCGGTATCGACTCTCGGCAAGTCCCTGGCACCTGCTCTCGATGAAATCGAGGCGTCATTGCGGGCTTCAGATCTCTTCACAATCGGGTACGACGCACCAGACGCCGTGGTGTTCGTGCCTGTGGAGCAACCATGATCACACGATTCGCTCGCAGCAGGCCGGGTCTGACCTGGGTGATGGCGGTGAGCACCGCCGAGCTACTAGCCGTGGTATCGGGAGTGGGTGCTCCGATCCAGCCGGCACTCGCTGTGATATTCGTACTCACATGCCCCGGTTTCCTGCTGCTTGATTTGGAGCGCCCACGTGACCGGGCCGCCCGCATCATGATCGGCATCGGTGGATCGGTTGCTGCCAACATCGTTGTGGTCACCCTGGTACTGGTCACCAATGCCGGCCCGATTGCTTTGATTATCTCCGTCCTTCTTGCCGGAGTCGGCGTGATGCCACGCAGACATCTCGTCCGGCTGCTGTCCCGGGCAATGTCGCTGCGTCCCACACCCACGCCGGAGACCGTCCTACCGCAGCAGCCGGAGCCCACCCGGCCACCGCAACAACAGCCAGAGCACGACCCGGCCACGATGCCGGACCCGGCGCCCGAACCCATCCCACACCCACGGCCAGAGGAAGAGCCCGAGCCCGAGCCCGAGCCCGAGCCCGAGCCCGAGCCCGAACAGTATCCGCCATCGGTGGTCGTGCTCGGGGTCGACATCAACCGTGCCGGGGTAGGCCCGTTCACAGGGCTTCCAGGGATCGGGCCAGACCTTGCCGCCCGGATCGTTGAGCATCGCGACGAGCACGGTCCGTTTGCAGATGTCAACGCACTCCTCGACCTGCTCCGGGTAATGGCCATCGAGGAAGCGGCCGACAAGATATGACCGGTCAGTGCTCGGTATCAGCCGTCATTCCAACCCGCAATCGGCACGAGCTGCTACGTAGGGCTATCGGAGCCATGCTCGGCCAGGAAGGCGACCATCTCAGCGAGATCATCGTGGTCTTTGATCAATCAGATCCAGATGATTCCCTCACGGCCTTCTCCGCGGACGTCCCGATTCGTGTCGTAGCCAACACGCATTCACCGGTCTCGCCGGGGCCGGGAACACGGGCATCGAAACTGCCGGCGGTGATTGGGTAGCGTTTTGCGACGACGACATGGCAGACCTTCCGCCTGGACTGGCGTCAACCCCGTGCCTACATCGTCCCGATCGTCGCCACCCACATCATCAGCGCAGATCGTCTCGTCAAGTGGGCCAATGCCACCGGGCGCGGCTTCTAGGTGGCCGGCGTGACCAAATGGAGTGTCTCGCGAGGACTCGGCTTCCGACGCGACCAGCCTCGCCAGGGGAAGCAGCCTGAGCCTGCTCGGGAGCGTCGGCAGCGCTGTCTTGTCCATGGTGCTCATTTTCGTAATCACCTGGGGTCTCGGGACGGACGACAGCGGCGCCTTCTTCGAGGCGATCGCATTCTTCAACATCGCCATCATTGCGACCGCCATCGGTGCAGACGCCGGGTTGCTCCGATTCACCTCCCGGTCACTCGCTCTCCCCGATGCCCCTGGGCAAAACCAGGTGCTAACCATCGGTCTCGTCCCTGTTGTGGTCGTTGGCATTGTGGTTGCCGTGGCAAGCTCGCTGCTCTCCCCGACTCGGGAAAGTGCTCTCGGTGGCGATGGGCACACCGACCAGATCGGATCGATGATCCGCGTGATTTCGTGGTTCATCCCGGTGGGTGCTCTCAACGTAGCCGTTCGGAGCCAGTAGGGGCTACGGCACCATGCTGTCCACAGTGGCCGCCGACCGAATTGGCTGGCCCGCGTTGGAACTCGTTCTCACTGGAGGTACCGTGCTGCTCGGGGTCTCCGCCGGGTGGCTCGCGACCGTCTGGGCGATCCCTTTTCTCCTCTCACTGCTGGCCGGTGCGATCTGGCTGCAGCGCCTTCGCCATCATCGCGTTGATCTTCACAACGGGAGGTCCCCGGGGCAGACCGTCAGCGAGTTCTGGGCATTCACACTCCCCAGAGCGCTCGCCTCCATGTTCCGGGTCGGGGTTCTCTGGCTCGATGTGCTGGTGGTGGGAGCACTGATGTCCCCCCGTGACGCGGCGTCCTACACCGTTGCTACCCGGCTGATCCAGGCCGGCTTCCTGGCCACCGACGCCGTCGGCCAGGCAGTCGAGCCCATGTTCTCTTCACTACTCGCCCGCGGGCACGCTGATCGCATACGCGATTCGACGAAGGGCTGAAACTGACATGGAACGATCGGAGCGTAGTGCCACGCCGCGGCCGATGGACGACGCCAGCGAGCGAAGACCTCGAATACTGGTCATCGCCGGGTGGGGACGAAGCGGCTCGACGATCCTCGCCAACATCCTCGGTAGTACCGCCGGTGTCGTCACGCTGGGGGAAGTCAACAATCTCTGGGAACGCGGATTTGGTGACGATCTGAATTGTTCCGGCGGTGAGCCGTTCAGCTGCTGCCCGGCCTGGAAACCGATTGCAGCAAGTGCATTTGGAGAACCGGCAGCCGAAGTCGCCGGGCAGGCACGTACCGCGTCACGACGTCTGGGAAACACCTGGCTGATCCAGCGGCGGCTCCCGGGTTGGGGACCGCGGGTGACGGGGCGAGCCGACCGATACGCAGAGCTGCTCGCCCACCTCTATCACGCAGCGTTCGCCGAGACCGGAGCACGACTGCTCGTCGATGCTTCCAAGTCCCCGTGGCATTGTGCAGTAGCCGCATCATTGAGGGATTCGACGTGTTCGTGCTCCATTTGATCCGGGACCCACGGGGGGTCGCCCACAGCTTGCGCAAGAAGGTCGGCTACCAGACCGGCGGCGACCAGATCTACATGGATCAGCACAGCCCAACTGTTTCGTCTCTCGCGTGGGTTTACCGAAACCGGCTTGTCGAGTGGGAATGGCGCCACGACCCTTCGCACCGACGATACGTGGCGGGAGATGCTGCCCCGCCACCTTCAGCGGTACGTCCGCGTCATCACCTGGCCACACATGAGCCACTTCGGCTACCACTGAGACGGCGGGCCCCCAAAGCGTTGTTATCCTCCGCAGCATGGATCACTCGAGAGACCAATCCCCACCCGACGGCTCACGGCTGTTTGTGGCTGTTGCGGTCGCGGTGTGGCTGGCTGCCCTCATCGTCGGTTTCTACTTCATCGGTTGATCGACAACCGGTGAGACGACTCGAGCCGAGATCGGTAAAGTAAGACGCTCCCGGAGGAAAGGCACCCGTTGAAACGCTACCGCCCGCAGATATTGCTCCTCTTCGGAGCTGTTCTGACGATGGCGTCGATTGCTTGGGAACTTGTTCGCATGTCCCCCGACACCACCTACATCGTCACGCCCTGGTCGATGCGCGGGTACGAGTCGGTGCACGGCTCTGTCACCTTCACTCTCGGCGGCCTCATCCTCATCTGCGGCTTGATTGCAATGCTGCCTATCTCGATCAAGCCGCTGTGGAGCCGACTCTTTGCGCTGATGATGGCGATCGGGGCTGTGATCGTCGCCGTTCTATACGGAGGCGGAGAGCGCACGATGGGCGGTGGCATCCTGGGATGGGCACTCGCCATACTCGGTGGCTATATCGTCGCAAAGGCAATCAAGAATTCACTGCCCTCAGCGCTCACCAGCACCGCGACAACACTGATCATGCTCGGTAGCGTCGTGGTCGTCGCCCTGCTGCTCAACCTCCTCGTTTTCGGAGCCTCGCGCACGGCGCAACCGTGGCTGTGGGTCGCCATTGCGGCCGCGATCACTTTCGGTCTATCGATAACCGTCCGCCACCCGCAGCTATCGGCGAATCGAATGCTTATGTTCATGGTCTCCGGTGGCTGGGCTGCGATTGCCTTGTCGGCAGCGGCGGCCAGAACCAGCCTGCTGGTGGCCCAAACCAATCCCGGCGACTACAAGGACGTCCAGGTCACATCCGGCTATTTCATCGCACTGTTTGGCATGCTGATCGCCCTGGTCGGAGCGATCTCGCTGTGGGCCAAGCGTCGCGGACATCATCATCACTGAGGAACGCGCCGAACGACAGCGGGCCGCGGCAGAGGCAAGCGCCGCCGAGATCCGGGCTGCGCTCGAGCTGGCACAGAAGCATCAACGTGAGGCTCGAGCCGCTACATAGCCGGTATCGACAGGACGTTCCAGAAGACAAACGAGGGCCCGGGCTGAGCCCGGGCCCTCGTCTCTAATCCGCGGTGGGCCGATCAGAGATCGAGATCATCCAGGTCGGCGACCTTGGCCTTGACCGCGGCAGCCGCTGCGACCAATGCGGCCTTCTCATCGGCAGTGATCGCCTCTTCGATGATGCTCTGGACCCCACCGGCGCCTACCTCAGCCATCACCCCCAGGTAGACATCCTCGATACCGTATTCGCCTGTTGTCCAGGCACACACGGGCATGTGCTTGCCCGAGTCCTCGATAACAGCCTTCGCCATGCGTGCCGCAGCAGCCGATGGCGCAAAGTAGGCGCTGCCGGTCTTGAGCAGACCGACGATCTCCGCCCCACCGTTACGGGTGCGTTCGACAAGCTCATCGATAGTCTCCATCGAGAGCACGTCGGTGAGCGGCTTGCCTTCGACCCGGCACAACGATGGGACCGGAACCATGGTTGCTCCGTGGCTGCCCAGAGTGAAGGCGTCGACGCTCTGGATGTCGACACCCGCTGCCTCCGAGATGAAGTGGGCGAAGCGGGAGCTGTCGAGAATGCCTGCCTGCCCGAAGACCCGTTCCCGAGGGAACCCGGATACCTGAGCCGCCAGGGTCGTCATCTGGTCGAGCGGGTTGGTAACGACAATCAGGACCGCATTCGGTGAATAGTGTGCAATCTCTTTGGTGACGCCCTTGATGATCTTGGCGTTCACCTCGAGCAGGTCCATTCTCGACATGCCAGGCTTGCGCGGCAGACCGGCGGTGATTATCACAACGTCGCTGTCGGCCGTGTCGGCGTAGTCGTTGGTGCCGACGACAAGAGTGTGATGGCCCATGACGGGGCGACTCTGGTTCATGTCGAGCGCAAGCCCCTGGGGAAGGCCCTCGACGATGTCGGTCATGACGACCGTATCGACAATATCCCACTCTGCGAGACGATTGGCTGTGGTCGAGCCGTATTTGCCGGCTCCGACTACGGTGATCTTGCTCATTCGATTACTCCTCTTCTACATTCGCTCGACGACGGCAGCTCCGAACTCGGATGTTTTGACCTCGGTTGCACCTTCCATGAGCCTGGCGAGGTCGTAGGTGACGATCTTGTCGGCGATGGCTGCTTCCAGCCCTTTGACGATCAGATCAGCCGCCTCGTCCCACCCGAGGTATCTGAACATGATCTCACCGGACAGGATGACCGAACCCGGGTTCACCTTGTCCATCCCTGCGTATTTCGGGGCGGTGCCGTGTGTCGCCTCGAAGATTGCGTGGCCGGTCACGTAGTTGATGTTTCCGCCGGGGGCGATACCAATGCCTCCAACCTGGGCGGCCAGCGCATCCGACATGAAGTCACCATTGAGATTCATCGTGGCGACAACATCGTATTCAGCCGGACGGGTGAGTATCTGCTGGAGGAAAGCGTCGGCAATGACATCCTTGACCAACAGCTTGTCCCCGGGGTCACCGCCGCAGTCCTCCCATGACACAGCTACATCCGAGAACTCATCACGGACTACCTCATAGCCCCAGTTGCGGAAGGCGCCTTCCGTGAACTTCATGATGTTGCCCTTGTGCACAAGAGTGACCGAGTCCCGGTTGTTGTCCAGGGCGTACCGGATGGCAGCCCGGACCAGGCGCTTCGAACCCATGCTCGGAGATCGGCTTGATCCCGAGCCCGGAATCACCGCTGATCTCCCACCCGAACATCTCATCGAGGAAGTCGAGAAGTTGCCTCGCTCCCTCGGATCCGGCCTCGAGTTCCTTGCCCGCATAGACGTCTTCGGTGTTCTCCCGGAAAATCACCATGTCGACCAGCTCCGGATGAAGGACGGGTGAAGGCACCCCCCGGTACCACCGAACCGGGCGCAGGCACACGTACAGGTCGAGGATCTGACGGAGCGCGACGTTGAGGCTGCGAATACCGCCCCCGACCGGGGTAGTGAGCGGGCCCTTGATCCCAACAAGATGACTACGGAATGTGTCAACCGTCTCGTCCGGCAGCCACTGTCCGGTCTGGTCAAAGGCCTTCTGGCCGGCGAGCACCTCGGTCCAGGCGATCTTGCGGCTTCCGCCATACGCCTTCCCCACTGCGGCATCGAACACCGCTTGTGAGGCCGCCCAGATGTCGGGCCCAATGCCATCGCCTTCAATGAACGGGATGATCGGTTCGTCAGTGACCTGGAGCCCATCGGGCCCCATTGCAATCGGTGTGGCCATCGGCCATCTCCTCCAGAACTATCGACTTACCAGGAGGCTAGTTGAAATCGACCAATCATATGCGGGGATGCGAACGCGTTCAGGAAATCGATAGCTCAGCTGCTGTAACCGTGTTCGCCATGAGGGCGGCCACCGTCATTAGCCCGACACCGCCCGGGACAGGGGTGATAGCGGCGGCAACCTCGACGGCCGACTCAAAGTCAACGTCACCGACGATGCCGTTGTCGGTACGGTTGATGCCGACATCGATGACGACCGCGCCCGGTTTGATGTCGGACCCGTGTAGGAAGTTGGGCCGGCCAATGGCTGCGACGACGATATCGGCACTCCTGATCAAGTCGCCGAGATCCCTGGTGCGCGAATGGGCCTGCACCACCGTGGCGTCTACACCCTTAGCCCCAAGCATCATCGCCATCGGTTTCCCGACCAGGAATGACCGGCCGATGATCACGGCGAGCTTGCCCTCGGTCTCGATCTCGTAATGTGTCAGGATTCGCATGATGCCGCTCGGTGTCGCCGGCCGTAGCCTGCTTCGCTCGAGCATCAGAAGCCCGAGGTTGAAAGGATGAAGCCCGTCGGCATCCTTGGCCGGGTCGATAGTCTCGACCGCCTTGTTGCCATCGAGACCGCCCGGGAGGGGCAGTTGCACGATCATCCCATCCACCTGCGGGTCGGTGTTGAGCGACCGCACCAGATCCTCGACTTCTTGTTGGGTTGCATCCGTAGACAGGTGGTAGTCGAAAGACAACATCCCGGCCTTCTCGGCAGAGCGGTGCTTGCTCCGCACATACACCTGCGATGCAGGATCCTCTCCAACCATGGCGGTAGCCAGGCCAACTGACTTACCCCGATCGGCGAGCGCGGCGACCCGTTGCGCAACCTCGCCCCGGACCAGTGCCGCGACTTCCTTACCCGAGAGTATTTGAGCACTCAATGCCGGAAATGCCTCTTGCCGGTAAACACAATCGCCATGTGGTGCTCGTTGGCAGCAGCCACAACGTTCTCGTCTCGCACCGAACCGCCCGGCTCGACAACGGCGACAACGCCGGCACGCCCTAGTTGATCGATGCTGTCACGAAACGGGAAGAAGGCATCGGAGGCGACGACGGATCCATACGCACGATCCCCGGCCTGGTCGAGGGCGCGATTGGCGGCACCCACGCGCGATTGATCGCCTACGCCGATTCCGACGGCAGCGCGGTCTTTTGAAATGACGATGGCATTGGACTTGGCATGTGCGACGACCTTCCAGGCAAACTGGAGGTCGCTCAACATGTCGGGACTGAGCGGCCGCTCCCCCACCGAATCCCAATTCTCCGGCATCTTGCCGGTGACCGGTAGGCCGACCTTGTCACGGCGCTGAGCGACAAAGCCGTGCTCCAGGCGGCGCAGATCCAAATCCTGGTCCCCGGGTGGCGTGGCAACCAACACCCTGAGATTCTTTCTCGATGCAAGGATCTCCCGGGCGGCAGCGTCGACCGCAGGGGCGATCAGCACTTCAACGAAGTTCTCGATGATCAATCGGGCGACCGGGCCGTCGAGAGTTGAGTTGAGAGCGATCACCCCGCCAAAAGCAGCGCCGGGATCGCACTCCCATGCGGTGATGAACGCCTCCTGGATGGTGGTCCGGCTGGCGACGCCACATGGGTTGGCGTGTTTGACTATCACCGCGGTGTTCTCGACGAACTCGTTGGCCAGCCTCCAGGCTGCTTCTGTGTCCAGATAGTTGTTGAAGGACATCGCTTTGCCCTGCAACTGCTCCACGTCCGCCCACCAGCCACGCCGGCCGCTCTCTCGGTAGAGCGCTGCTGATTGATGCGGGTTCTCGCCGTAGCGAAGCTCCGCAACCCGGTCGAATGCCAGCATCATATGTTGTGGCAGCTCACCGTCGGTTTGCTCGAGCCAGGACACGATCGCCGCGTCGTAGCTGGCCGTCCGGTAGAAGGCGGCACGAGCGAGCTTCCGACGGAGATCGTCACCGAGACCTCCGGCGGCGATGGCCTCTATTACCTCGTCGTATTGCTCAGGTGAAGTGACGATGCCTACCCATTTGTGGTTCTTGGCGGCCGCCCTCACCATGGTCGGGCCACCGATATCGATCAACTCGATCAATTCGTCATCGTTCAGGTCGCCTCTGGCGACTCCAGCCTCGAATGGATACAGGTTCACAACAACGAGCTGGATCGGCGCTAGCCCCCGGTCGTAGAGCTGTTGGCGGTGATCGGCGTTACCGAGGTCGGCAAGAATGCCGCCGTAGATAGCCGGATGCAACGTCTTGACCCGCCCATCGAGCATCTCGCCCGACTTGGTGACTTCCTCGACCGGCGTAACCGGGAGGCCACCGGCGCGGATAGCTGCAGCCGTGCCGCCCGATGCAATTAGTTCCACTCCGGCGGAAACGAGCTTTGCCGCCAGCTCCAACAAACCGGACTTGTCGCTCACCGACAAAAGTGCGCGCCGGACCTTGGTCCGATCCATCGATACCCCTCGACTCTCTCCACCCTGGCGAACGCTGTCGCAAACAAGCTTAGGCTCAGACGTCTTTCGAACAAATGTCTAGATGCCAGTGCCGCCCCCGGCCCCAACGATCAGCCAACTCAACACCAGCTCTGGCGCGACAGCAACCACGACGAAAAGTCAGCGATCCGAGATCGCCTCCATCGCTGTGAGCATCGCTTGTCCCATGTCCGTCGGGGTGGGTGCTATCACGACTCCCGCAGCCTCGAGGGCGCTGATCTTGTCGGCTGCGGTCCCCTTGCCGCCGGCAATGATGGCACCAGCATGGCCCATCCGTTTACCGGCAGGTGCCGTGGTGCCGGCTATGAACCCGGCAACTGGTTTGGTCATGTTTGCGGTGATCCAGGCGGCTGCTTCCTCCTCAGCCGTCCCACCGATCTCCCCGATCATGATCACACCCTCAGTATGCGGGTCGTCGTTGAACAGGCTCAAGCAGTCGATGAAATCGGTGCCGTTGACCGGGTCGCCCCCAATGCCGATCGCGGTCGTCTGGCCGAGACCGACCTGAGTGAGCTGATGAACCGCCTCGTAGGTGAGGGTGCCGGACCGGCTGACGACGCCGATGCGCCCTACCTCGTGGATGTAACCCGGCATGATCCCGATCTTGCATTGACGGGGGGTGATCACACCAGGGCAGTTCGGGCCGACCAGGCGCGTATTCTTTGATTTGAGATAGCTCTTGGCTTTGACCATATCGGCAACAGGAATACCTTCGGTCACACATACGACGAGATCGAGCCCGGCGTCTGCCGCCTCCATGATGGCGTCGGCGGCAAACGGCGGTGGCACATACACCACGCTGACGGTCGCCCCCGTCGCTGCCATTGCATCCTTCACGGTGCTGAATATCGGCAGCTCCACGTGATAGGTATCGGGCCTTCCGGGGACACCCGAGTGGTCGGTCTCTCCCTCAAAGACCTCAGTCTGACCTGCCCGCGACGGATGGACGGCACCGACCATCCTCGTCCCGTATGCAATAGCCTTGTCTGTGTGGAATCGTCCGGTCTTGCCCATGCCCTGGACAATCACCTTGGTGTCCTTGTCGATGAGAACGCTCATGACTGCGTCGCCTCCACGATCTTCTGTGCGCCGTCCTTCATGTCGGTGGCACTCACAATGTTCAGACCCGACTCATTGAGTATCTGCTTGCCGAGATCGACATTGGTGCCCTCGAGCCGCACTACGAGCGGCATACGAAGACCGACCTCCGAGACGGCGTCGACTATGCCCTGGGCGATCGTGTCGCAAAGCATGATGCCACCGAAGATATTGACAAAGATGCCTCGCACCCTGGGGTCACGGGTAATGATCTTGAACGCCGCGGCCACCTGTTCTTTCTCGGCGCCGCCACCGACGTCGAGGAAGTTCGCTGGCTCGGCGCCGACGTACTTGATGATGTCCATCGTTGCCATGGCGAGGCCGGCACCGTTGACCATGCAGCCGATGGTCCCATCGAGCTTGATAAAGCTGAGCCCGTACCCGGAAGCCTCGATCTCGGCGGCGTCTTCTTCGCTCAGATCACGCATGTCCTGAACATCGGGATGACGGTAGAGGGCGTTCGACTCGAAGCTCATTTTGGCGTCGAGCGCCATCACCCCACCGTCCGTCGTGACCACAAGGGGGTTGATCTCGATCAGGTCGGTGTCGAGCTCACCAGCTGCCGCGGCAATTGCCTTGATGAACTTGACCCCGTTCTTGAACGCGACACCCTCGAGGCCGAGCCCGTAGGCGAGCTCTCTGGCCTGGAAGTCCAGAAGGCCCAGACCAGGGTCGATCTCGGCCTTGATGAGCTTTTCAGGGGTTTCAGCGGCTACCTTTTCGATCTCGGTGCCGCCCTCGGTCGACACCATGACGATGTTGCGGCTGACCGATCGGTCGAGCAACACCGACAGATATAGCTCGCGCTCGATGCTGACCCCCTGCTCGACATAGAGCCGGGTCACTTCCTTCCCACTCGGACCGGTCTGCACGGTGACGAGGGTCGAGCCGAGCATCCTGGCGGCGAGCTCACCCACCTTTGCCTTGGCAGCCTCGATGCCGCCGTTGATGCCATCGGTGACCACATTGACACCGGCCAGTTCGGGGTCCTGCTTGAACCGCCCCTTGCCCCGGCCACCGGCATGAATCTGCGACTTGACCACTACAACCGGGTTTCCGCTGGCCTCGACCAGGGGGGCGACAGCACTGATCGCGTCGGCGACTGATGAAACCTCTTGGCCGTCGGGAACAGGAATCCCACGTGCCTTCATCAGTTCCTTCGCTTGGAACTCATGGATCTTCAAGTTGGTGCCTCCTTCAAGCCGACCCAGCGATCAGCAAACGTTGCTGGAACATGCAGTCATTCTGAGAATCGGGTCCGCACCCAGGTGGTGATATCCGAGAGCGGGGTACCCGGGGTGAACAACATCTCGAGCCCGGCCTCCTGCAGTCTCGGGATGTCCTCATCGGGGATAATGCCGCCACCGAAGACAACGATGTCCGCAGCCTCGCGCTCTCGAAGCAGTGCTACCACTCTGGGAAACAGGGTCATGTGGGCGCCGGAGAGAACGGACAATCCGATGCCGTCGACATCCTCCTGAATGGCCGTTTCAACGATTTGCTCAGGCGTCTGGTGCAGACCCGAATAGATGACCTCACAGCCGGCATCCCGAAGCGCGCGGGACACGACTTTGGCCCCTCGATCGTGACCGTCGAGACCGGGTTTAGCGATGAGAATCCGAATCGGCATACAAGACGTGACAATAGTCGGATCAAGACGTGCCGACCGGCCGCCGCGATACATCCCATACACCCCCTCACCCCCGTCGCCAACGTATCGGCTTCGCCGATACGCCTCGCGACCTCTCCCAAAGGGAGAGGGAAGACTCGCCCTCCCTTTGGGAGGGCACGGCGGTCGCCGCAGGCGACTCGCCGGGGAGGGGATATGTCACTCTCCCCTGGTACTTGTGATGCCATGCCGAGACAACACCTAGAGCTAACGGGCCACGAGACACGAGAGCGATACGACAGTCGTCACCCGGGCCGAGGTGATCCCGATGATCCCGATGGAACTAGGTCTCGAAACCGGCCCGCCATCCCCTCCCCGGCGGGCCCCTAACAGGGCCGCCGACCCTCCCAAAGGGAGGGTGAGAGGGTGCTCACACCTTTTCGAGCGGTGCGAGCTCCAGGTGGAGGTGCTTGGTACCAATCCCGGCGAATTCGACGACGGCTTCGACCCCGGCCACCCGACGGATGATCCCTTCGCCCCATTTGGCGTGACGGACCTGGTCTCCCTCCGCCAGATCGGCCGCCTTGACCGTCGGCCGCGCCCTGCCGGTGTCGAGCTTTGACGGCCGGGACCGCTTCCTCGCTTCCGTGACAAGACTCGCCGGGACTTCTTTGAGAAACCGGCTGGGCGGGTTGTAGTTGTTGGAACCGAACATATTGCGTGACCACGCCCGGCTGAGAAACAACCGTTCCATCGCTCTGGTGATCCCCACGTAGCACAGCCGGCGCTCCTCCTCGAGCTCGGCCGGGTCGCCCAGTGACCTCATGTGTGGGAAGACTCCGTCCTCCATGCCAACTATGAACACCACCGGGAACTCGAGCCCTTTTGCGTTATGCAGTGTCATCAGTGTGACGACGTCGGAGTCTTCGTAGCTGTCGACGTCGGTAACCAGGCTGATCGACTCCAGGAATAGCTCGGTCTTGCGTAGGCCATCGAGCGCAGCCCAATCCTGACGACCGTAAGCAATAGGCCCGTTCTCTTCGAAATCTGTGGCGGCCGAGACGAGTTCACGAAGGTTCTCCTCTCTGCCTATTGCCTCGATCGAGCGCTCGCTGCGGATCATGTCGAGATACCCAGTCTCGGTGAGCACAGCATCCAACGCGGCAGCGGGGCCCTGCTCGGCCAGAAAGGTCAGATGATCTATCAATCCGACGAAATCGAGCATCGCCTTCTGTGCCCTGGTCGAGAGCCGGGTGTTAGCTGAAGCGTTGCGAAGAGCTTCGAAGAAGGACATCCCGTTCGCCTCGGCATGCCGATCGGCGTGCCCGACGCTGGTAGCCCCGATCGCACGCTTGGGCACATTGACGATCCGCTTGGCGGCAACCGTGTCATCCGGATTGGCCACGACCCTCAGATACGCCAGAACATCCTTGACTTCGCGCCTGTCGTAGTACTTGACCCCGCCGACAACCTGATAAGGCTGGCCGTGATTGACGAAGGTCTCCTCCAGGACACGGCTCTGAGCGTTCGTCCTGTAAAAGACCGCGACATCCCGAGCGTCTCTCCCTTGTGCCCTCAGATCGGCAACGGTCTCGGCGACAAACGCCGCTTCGTCATGCTCGTCCTCGGCCTCGTAGTTGACGATCTTCTCACCGTGCCCGAACTCCGTCCACAACCGCTTCGGTTTCCGATTCGGGTTGTTGGCGATGACCGAGTTCGCCGCCTGCAGAATGGTCTCGGTCGACCGATAGTTCTGCTCGAGCATCACGATCTGGGCGTCGGGGAAGTCCTTCTCGAATTCGTTGATATTACGGATATCAGCGCCCCGGAAACGGTAGATGCTCTGGTCACCGTCCCCGACCACACAGAGGTTCTGGTGTTTCTCGGTCAGCAGACGCACCAGCACATACTGCGCATGATTGGTGTCCTGGTACTCGTCGACCAACACATACTCGAAACGCTCCTGGTAGCGCTCCAGAACATCAGGGTGGACCCGGAACAAGTCGACGGTGAGCATCAAGAGATCGTCGAAATCCATGGCGGACGCTTCGACCAACCGCTGCTGGTAGAGCCGGTACACATCCGCCGCCTTCTCGTGGTAGAACCCGGAGTCCGAGGCGGCATACGACTCGTAGTCAATCAGTTCGTTCTTCGCGTTCGAGATAGCGGCACGAAGGCTGCGTGGCGGAAATCGCTTTGGGTCGAGGTCCAGATCCTTGATGCACATGGTCACCAGACGCAAAGAATCAGCCGAGTCGTAAATGGAAAAGGCGCTGCGATAACCGAGACGGTGCGCTTCTCTCCGCAGGATCCGGGAGCAGGCGCTGTGGAAGGTCGAGACCCACATGTCCCGTCCGACGCTGCCCACCAACGCCTCGACCCGGTCCTTCATCTCGCCGGCAGCCTTGTTGGTGAACGTGATCGCGAGGATCGCGAAAGGCGACACGTTGTGGTCACGGATCAGGTGCGCCACCCGCCGGGTCAACACCCTGGTCTTACCCGAACCGGCCCCGGCGACCACCAGCAACGGCCCGTCAACGGCGGCGACGGCCTGACGCTGGGCAGGGTTGAGACCCTCGAGGAGTGGGGAGTCCGGCATGGCCCCGAGTATACGCGGGATCACGTCCTTGATTACAAGGGTGTAGTTAGACCCTGGGAGACGGTCAGTCCCTCCCGGAGCCCAGCACGACGGTGCCGGCCACCAGGTCATGGATACCGCGCCGACCGAGCAAGGGCGGACCTGCAACCGCGACGAGCATGGCAAGCGACACGACCAGGAACACAACAGCACTCGGGCTCGGTGCCTTGCTTGCTGCGACCCGAAGAGCGCCCATGTGCCCGAACTGCCAGGGGAGCAATTTGATCAGGTTCCGCATTAGGACGGCCCCACGCGTGGGCAACCCATGGTCCTGAGCAAAGACGGCCAGCTGTTCCCTCCGCTTCCCCCAGGTGGCACAGTGCGGGCCCGACTCGGTACCCGCGAGATAGGCGAGAAACGGGACCACGGTCAGCAGGGTGACGAACACGTCGGTCAGCACCGGGTCGTCCCGTACCCCACCGAGACGCAGCCACCCGAGCAAGGTGGGCACCCCAACGAAGACAAAGTCGGCAGCGAAAACGCCCAATACGACCAGGTAGTCCCACAGCCACGAAAGAACCCGGCGCCCAGTCACCTGGTGCAGGCTAGCGATTCAGCACCGGTGGCGGCTCGCTACTCAGACCCGAGGAGCTGGCGCAGCTGGGCAGCAAGGGCACCCTCACGGAAATCTGCCTTCTCGAAGAACGCATTGACACCGGCCTCGAGAGCGCGCTGCTGGTCGGCGGACTTGGCTACGCCAGAAAGCATCACAATCGGGATCTGTATCCCCGCCTGGCGCACCTTCTGCACCAGTTCGACACCGTCTTGAGCCGGCATCGAGAAATCGACAACCAGCGCATCAATGTGCTGTTCGTTGAGTATCTCAATCGCTTCGAACGCGCTCCCCGCAACGCTCGTGCTGAAACCACTCGATGCCAGCGATCCGGCGATAACCGCACGAGCGCCCTGAGAGTCGTCGACGACGAGTATCCGGGCCCGACGTGCGACAGGCTGCGGCACGGCTTGGCACATCTGAACCACCGCACCTGCATCGAGGATCAGCACAACATCTCCACCGCCCATGAGAGCCGCACCAGTGATGTGCGAAGGCCCGGCGACGATCGGGCCAAGCTCCTTTGCGGCTACTTCGCGAATGCCAAGTACGTCGTTCACGGTGACCGCGGCAACTCCGGCACGATGCGACAGGGCAACCACCTCGACCGGGTTGCGCCCGTCTGTCGCCCCGACGACGCTTGCGATTGGAGCAACCGGGATCTCGTTTCCGTCGAGAACCAGGGTCTCTCGACCACCCATCGACCTTATCTGGGCGTCTTCTATCGGGATGATCACGTCAATGACTGCCTCAGGGATCCCCCACTTCATTCCGCCCGAATCGACGATGTAGACCCTCTGGAGATCTCGCACGGTTGGGACGACCAGGGTCACGGTGGTGCCCACACCTTCCCTGGAATCTATGCGGATTCGGCCGTACAACGACTCAACCGCGTCTGCGACATTGGACAGCCCGGCGCCGACACTATTGAGCTCATCGCCCGCCCTGGTAGTGAATCCCGGGAAGAACAGGATGGGGCGCAGGGTCTCAACATCCATCGGTGCATCTGGAGCGACGAGGCCCTGGGCAACGGCGAGCTGGTGAACCGACCTGTAGTCGATACCGGACCCATCATCGCTGACTACAACCTCGAAACTCGCTCCGCGTCGAGCGAGCTCTACCGAGATGACCCCGGTCGCCGCCTTGCCTGCTGCCTCGCGATCGCCCGGAGATTCGATTCCATGATTGACGGCATTGACAATCAGCTGACGGACCGGATCGGAGATCTTGTCGAGTACCTGGCGGTCGACGTCGAGGTCATCGGCCGCAGAGATCTCAAAACGGATTTCCTTGCCGAGCTTCTTAGCCAGGTAGCGAACCAGTTGCGGCAGGGTGTTTGTCATCTGGCGGACTGGTACTGCGCCGAGCTCCATAGCGTTCATCTCGAGCGCGGACGTCGCCTTAACGAGATCGGACATATGGTCGATCATGTCCAGCGTCACTTGTTGCGAGTAGCGCATTTCACTCAGCATCGAGTCGAGTTCTACCCGCATGGAGGCGACATAGTTGATCAACCGGTAGAGACGACCGGCTGAGACCTGGATAGTCTGGCCCGATGCCCAGTTCTCCAAGGCTCCGAGCAGCCCACCGAGATCCGGACCGTACACCTCGGGGTTCATTTCCATCGCCGGCTTGGATGACCCGATCAGCTCACCCGAGCTCCTGGGCGCCCCGGCCGAATAGTCGGGGATCTGCGGCGACCCCTGCAACTGCGGGGTGGGCGTCGTCGGTGCGACGACGGGTGGTGGAGCGGGAGACGGGTCCAAGCTCTGCTGCGGTGCCGGCGGGGGCACCGCCACCTGCGGGGGCTCAGGCCGCGGAGAATCGTCTTGCGGCGGCGGAGAGGATTGGCCTCCCGCAGGCGGTGCCTGCGGGAGCTCCACAATCGGAGGCGGATCAGCGGGTGGGGCTTTGATACCCGGAAGGTGAACCACCTCGGCCATGGGCGTGTCTGGTTCGGAATCGAGCTCTTCGAGTGGGGCCGGGTCGGGGGCAGCAGCCGGTGGGGGCGGGGTAGACGCTGTCGGTTGCTGCTCGCCGAGCATGTAGCCGGTCGCGCGGTTCAGCTTGTCCATCGCCTCGATCATCTCGGGGGTGCCGGAATCGGGATCTGCGCTGGTGGCCGCTTCGAGTGTCTCGGCCAGTGTGACCAGGCTGCGTCCCAGGTTCGGGTATGGCTCGATGTCACCCGACTTGATGCCGCGCCAGAGGTCTTCGATCATTTTCCCGGCATCGGAGATCGCCTCAAAGCCCATCACACGGGCCGTGCCCTTGATGGTGTGGCCTTCGCGGAGCATGACCCCGGCCATTTCGGCGTCCGCTCCCCCACGTTGCATCGCCTTGCCACCTTCGACGAGACGCGCTGGAACGCTCGGTTACCTCGTCGAGGAACATCTGGAGAAGCTCGGGGTCTGCGCTCCAACTCACATTCGTAGCCCTTCTACCGCCCGCATATGCTGGCTATCGACCCGGGCGACTAGTCACTTGAGGTCTTGCTGGGCAGATGATGAACAGCTGCGACGCTATTGGCCGCAACTCCTGCTCATTCCCATTCGATTGTCGCAGGCGGTTTCGATGAAACATCGTACGCCACTCTGTTGATCCCGGGAACCTCGTTGATGATCCTCGAGGAGATCCTTTCCAGGACCTCATACGGCAGACGAGCCCAATCGGCCGTCATCGCATCCTCGCTGGTCACTGCCCTGATGATGATGGGGTAAGCGTACGTACGCCCATCTCCCTGGACACCAACTGAGCGGATTGCCGGCAGCACCGCAAAGCTCTGCCACAACTCATTGTATAGGCCGGCACGTCGCACCTCCTCGAGCACGATGGCATCTGCGGCCCGGAGTATGTCGAGACGCTCTCTCGTCACCTCGCCGATGATCCTCACGGCGAGACCGGGACCCGGGAAGGGCTGACGCCAGACGATCTCCTCGGGGATCCCCAGCTCTTCTCCGACGGCACGCACCTCATCCTTGAACAGGTCCCGCAACGGCTCTATCAAGGTCAATTCCATATCCTCGGGGAGACCGCCCACGTTGTGATGGCTCTTGATCCTCGCCGCATCCGCGGTCCCGGACTCGATCACGTCGGGATACAGCGTGCCCTGAACCAGGAAGCGAGCGTCGCTCACCCCCACCGCAACTTCCTCGAATACCCGAATAAACGTCTCCCCGATGATCTTGCGCTTCGTCTCAGGGTCCGTAACCCCGGCCAGGGCCTCCAGGAACCGGTCCTCTGCTTTCACATGGATCAGGTTCATGTGAAAACTGGCCCGGAAGGTCTCTTCGACCTGCTGAGCCTCATCTTTGCGAAGCAGGCCATGGTCGACGAACACGCAAACCAACTGGTCACCGATCGCTTTGTGCACCAGGCCCGCGGCGACGGACGAGTCGACACCACCGGAAAGGCCACAGATCGCGGTCCCTCCCTTGACAGTGGCGCGCACCGCGTCGACGGATTGCTCGATGATGCTGGCATGGGTCCACAGTGGCCGGGCGTGGCAAGCCTCGTATAGGAAGTGCTTGAGTATCTCCTGGCCTCGATCTGTGTGTACTACCTCTGGATGGAATTGGACCCCGAACAAACCCCGTGTGGTGTCTTCCATGGCTGCCACCGGCGAATCCGGGGTTGTGGCGGTAATGGTGAATCCATCCGGGGCCTCAGCGACCGAATCGCGATGGCTCATCCACACGTCCTGGCGCTCCGGAAAATCCCGCAGCAGCAGAGACGTCCCGGTGATCGCCAGGTCGGCGCGCCCGTACTCAGCCACATCGTTGCGAGCGACCTTTCCGCCAAGGCCCTGTGCAATTACCTGATGGCCGTAGCAAATGCCAAGCGTCGGTATGCCCAGCTCGAGGATTGACGGATCTATCTCATATGCGTCATCGGCATACACGGAGGCCGGGCCACCCGAAAGGATGATCCCGACCGGCACCTTCTCCCTCACTTCATCTGCGGTGATGGTGCGGGGAACGATCTCCGAGAAGACGTGAGCTTCACGTACTCTCCTGGCAATCAGCTGTGCGTATTGGGCACCGAAGTCGATGACGAGCACCCTGTCAAAGTCCCCGGTTGATGCCTGTCCGGTCGTTTCGACCACGGCTACCCCATCCCAACTTGCTGAGATTTCTGCAGCGACTTGCCCTCGGTCTGCAGCGCAGGGGCCACCATCACTTCGGCCTTCTGGAACTCCTTGACATTGGCGTAGCCGGTGGTCGCCATGGACACCCGAAGAGCTCCGAAGAGATTACGGCGCCCGTCGTTCTCATGGGCAGGCCCGACCAGGATCTCCTCGAGCGTGCCAAGCTCACCGGTCTTGACCCTCGTGCCTCGAGGCAGCGTCGGGTGGAATGTTGCCATGCCCCAGTGGTTGCCACGCGCCGGCGCCTCAGTCGCCGCGGTCAGCGGCGAGCCAAGCATCACGGCGTCTGCGCCACACGCAATTGCTTTGGCGATGTCGCCACCAGTGCGCATCCCGCCGTCGGCGATCACGTGCACATAGCGTCCGCTCTCTTCGAGATAGCGGGTCCTGGCCCCTGCCGCATCGGCGATCGCCGTCGCCTGAGGCACGCCGATGCCGAGGACGCCACGGGACGTGCATGCAGCGCCGGGGCCAACCCCAACGAGCACACCTACTGCTCCTGTCCGCATCAGGTGTAGGGCGCCTGAATATGAGGCAACGCCGCCGACTATCACCGGGACCGGCGACGCGGCAATGAATTTGAACAGGTCGAGCGGCTCGGAACGCGTGGAGACGTGCTCTGCCGAGACCACCGTCCCCTGGATCACCAGGATGTCGAGACCGCCGTCGAGAGCATGCTTGTGCCATGCCTCGACGTTCTGCGGGGTGATACTCGCCGCGGCGAGCACTCCCCCGGCTTTGATCTCGCGGACCCGCTGTTCGATCAGCTCCGGCTTGACCGGCTCCTGATAGACCTTCTGGATGAGAGCGGTTGCTTCGTCAGCGGGCGCCGCTCCGATCTGCTCAAACACTGGTGCCGGATCCTCATACCTGGTCCACAGGCCTTCCAGGTTGAGCACAGCCAGCCCACCGATCTTCCCAATCATGATCGCCGTCTGCGGGCTCACCGCGGAGTCCATTGCAGCTCCCATCATGGGGAGTTCGAAAGTAAAGGCGTCGATCTCCCAGGAGAGTTCAACGTCCTCCGGGTCGCGGGTTCGCCGCGACGGTACAATTGCGATGTCGTCGAAGCCCCAGGCACGACGGCCTGATTTGGCGATACCGATCTCGATTTCCACGGGATCCCTCCACATTTGGTGCCAGCTGGCGGCAGCGTACCAGGAGCCTGTTCTCTGTCGATCAACCCGATCTGCGTCAGCTTGACGATTGCGCCGGCGAGCCGCGGTTCAACCACGCCGATCCAGGCTCGATGCAGAACTCGCAATATGAAGGTGCCGGCGCTGGGAGTAAATGCAGCGCCTGTTCGACCACACACCCGGACGGCCACTTGGTCCGATGTAAGCTCGCGGGATATGGCACTTCGAACCACACGCATGAGCAATCTGGACAACGGCTCTTTCGACGTACTCATCGTCGGTGGCGGCATCAACGGAGCGGTTTCGGCGGCCGTCCTCGCCGGACGTGGGGCAGCAGTAGCTCTGATCGACCGTGGTGATTTTGGGGCCTTCACCAGCCAGGCTTCGTCGAACCTCGTCTGGGGTGGTTTCAAGTACCTCGAAAGCTATGAGTTCCTCCTGGTCAGAAAGCTGTGTGTCTCTCGCAACCGCCTCATCAAGGCGTATCCCGACAATGTCAAGCCGATTCCATTCCTTGCCGCTCTCGACGAGGGCTCCCCATTCCCGCCATGGCTGGCCATCATGGGCAGCGCCGCCTATTGGGCGATCGGCAGCTTCAAGACACACGCACCCCGGCTGCTCAGGCCTGAGGCAATCGAGCGAGAAGAGCCGGTTATCGACACAACCGATGTCCGCGGCGGTATCGAGTACTACGACGCATACCTGCCGGACAACGACTCCCGGTTCGTCTTCAGCTTCGTCCGTTCTGCTCTCGACGTTGGCGCCACTGCGGCCAACTACGTGGAGCTAGTCGATGCCGAGCGAACCGACACCGGTTGGCGAGCCACCTTGCGCGATGTTGACGATGACGGCCGCGAGCTCACCTGCACCGCCAGGATGATCATCAATGCCACCGGCCCGTTCATCGATGGGATGAACTCAAAGCTCGGCATGCGGACGAAGCACAGGATCGTTTATTCGAAGGGCATCCACCTGATCGTCCCGCGAATCACCAAGAACGAGCGTGTCCTGGCCTTCTTCGACGACACCCAGCGTCTCTTCTATGTCATCCCGATGGGCCGTCGGTCGGTCATCGGCACGACGGACACCAGAGTCGACTCGCCGTACACAGAGACGGGGGATGCCGATGTTGCGTTCCTGCTCGAGCAAATCAACTCCCGCCTCGACCTGGAACATCCGTTGACCAAAGATGACGTCATCGCCGACAGATGCGGAGTCCGCCCGCTTGTGGTCAAGACCGGTGGGAGCGACGCAAAAGACGTCGACTGGACCAAACTGTCCCGCAAGCACGAGATCGAGGTCGATCAGGGACGCAAGGTCATCTCGATCTTCGGAGGCAAGCTCACGGACTGTCTCAACGTCGGTGAGGAGGTCGCCGCAGCTGTTGAGGAACTGGGTGTGCCTCTCGAGGAGGACACTCAGAACTGGTACGGCGAGCCGGCGAAGGCTACCCGTGAGGAGTTCTACCGTCAGGCCAGACTGATGAAACTCGATGAACTCCGTCACAAGCCGGACGTCGAGCCGCTGTCCGATCGTCTGTGGCGACGCTACGGACGCCGCGCCTTTGAGATGCTCGACGAGATCCGCCAGGACCCGACCATGGGCCAGGACATCATGGAGAACGCCGACTATCTGAGGGTCGAGCTGCATGTCGCCGCAGGCACCGAAATGATCACCAAGCTCGAGGACTTCCTCCGCCGTCGCTCGAAGATCACCCAGGTCGTCCCGGAGACCGACGTGACCGACGCCGAGGGTATTCGCGAAGTGGCCGCCATCCTCTTCGGTGACGACGCCGACGAACGGCTGATCGAGTACTTCGGAGAGATCCCGCCCGGTGCTCGCCGCTGAACTTTCGGGCTACAAGTTTAGGAGCTGCGGCAATCTGCCGACAGGTAGGCGAATCAAGTACAGGTAGCAATGAAGCGTGCCATTCGAGACCCGATATTCGTCGCGCTCGCGCTGTTCGGGTTGTTGCTGACGATCGCGCTGACAATCCAGACGCGTAGCAACGACGAAGCGGCGGCCAACCGTTGGTTGGCGGAGCGAGCTGAAGTAATCGCTCTCGCAACTGAAGAGACCGTTGACAACACGATGACCCAGCTCAGGGCCGTGGCAGCATTCTTCAGTGCGAGCGACTCGATGAGCCAGGAGCGATTCGACCGTTTTGTTGGTGGAATGGACATAAATCCCGGCGTCATCGGGATCGGGTACGTAGCCGTGGTCGATCCCGCGGATCTGGATAGGTTTCTCGCCGAAGCCAGAGGAGATGTGCCTTCCTTCGAGCTACTGGCCTTCGACGGAAAGGGCGGTGTCACCCCGGACTACTCCCCACGCCCCGCCTACTATCCCCTTCGCTTCATCCACGGTGGTCCGTTCATGGATATTGTCGTGTCCCAGACACCTATCGATTCACAAATCGACGCTCTGGGTTTCGACGTCGCAACCGAGCTGCTCTGGATCGAAGCATTCGAGCAAGCGATCACCACACCAGACCCGTCAGTCTCCGACCTCGTTGCAATCGGCGGGCCCTTTGCAGAGCAGGCGTTCAGCGCGACATATCCGATCCGCAATAGTGTCGACGAGCTCGAGGGAATACTCATAGCCCCCGGTCTGGAGAGCCTCCTCACCAATGATCTCGGCGTCGCCATCACATCCAACGTCGACTGGGCAGTGGAAAACGCTATCCCCGGCACCGTTGAGAGCGACTGGCCGGTCTGGAGACGCGATCTCGATCTCCTCGGCACAACGTGGACCCTCACTGTCACACCTACCGACGAGGCGCTGAGGGACCTATCGTCCCGGGGGTACTTGTTCGTTCTCGCCGTGGGCATCTTGTTGACCGCCGCGCTCGGCAACGACCGTACGACAGATCCGCTTGCGCCGGCACGAGCACACCACGGTTGCTCAGCTCCACCGACAGTCCGAGGACAAAGACCGCTTTCTCGCCACGGTGTCCCACGAACTTCGCACGCCTCTTACAGTCGTAATCGGGCTCGCTGCGGAGCTATCGCAAAACGGCCATAGCTTCGACCCCGCCGAGCACACCGAGCTACTGGGGTTGATCGAAGAACACGGCCAGGAAGCCAGCGCCATCGTCGAGGACCTACTCGTGGCGGCCCGCAGCGACATTGACAAGATTGTGGTCAGCAACGATATCGTCGACCTGCGCAAAACCATTGAGCTATCGCTGACGACGTCACCGATAGAAGGCGTACCCGTCATCGGAGACTGCCGGGCGGTGAAAGCCGATCCATCCCGGGTTCGCCAGATACTCAGGAATCTCTTGACCAATGCGGCGAGGTACGGCGGACCCCAAGTCGAGATTCGCTTGAGTCAGAACTCGACGATGGGTGTCATCACCGTCGCCGATAGCGGCGACCCCATCCCGCCGGATCGGGAGCAAGCGATCTTTGGCCCTTACATCTCGGCTCACGAAGGAGGCTCCCAGATCGGTTCGATCGGTCTCGGGTTGTTCATCTCGCAGAAACTCGCACGGCTCATGGGCGGCGATCTGACCTATTGTCACGATGGAACCCACGGTCTCTTCACTCTTTCTCTCCCCCTCGCCGAAGACGTCGTGGCGTCGGTTTCCTGAACCGAATCGCCAATGCATGCATCGATCCGCATATGCTTTGTGGGACTTGGCTTTTCGTGACTCCAACCGTCACCTGGCGTTGGGTCTTTGTCCCCTAAAGAAATCACGGCCCGGCCGCCATGGTGGGGCCTGACACCCAACCCATGAGGGATCTATGAGCGACACAACGACCCGCCGTGCCGCCGAAGCCTCGAACCGCCCACAAGGCAATCACCCATCCGGTGACAACCGGTTCGAGCTCGTCGACAAGCATCTGAAGCGCGGTCGCTACGCCCAGGACCAGCTCATCGAGACTCTGCACGTCGCCCAGGACGTCTTCGGCTACCTATCCGAAGACGTGCTCATCTATGTGGCGCGCGCGCTGAGACTCCCCCCGAGCATGGTCTATGGAGTTGCGACCTTCTATGAACTGTTCACTTTCGAGCCACCGGGCGAGCACTCCTGCACGATCTGCACCGGCACTGCGTGCTTCGTCAAGGGCGCAGATGCCATCGTCCAGGGCCTTAGCAACAAGTACAGCGTCCCCGCCGGGCAAACTGCCGAGGATGGCAGCCTCACTCTCAAGACGGCCCGCTGCCTCGGCTCATGCAGCCTGGCACCGGTAGTCGTGTTCGACGGAGAGGTCATGAGCCATCAGTCGCTCGAATCCGCGCTCGCGGTTGTCGCAGGCGCCGTTGGGGGAGGTAGCTAATGGCAGCTCCCATCGATCTTCACGAAGTTGCCGAGCGCGAGCGCGAGGCGCGCTTCCGAACGCGCTGGCGCGTAAAGGCCTGCTCGAGTACCGCATGTCTTTCCGCCGGGGCGGGTGCGACCATTGCCGCCATGCAAGAAGCATGCGAGGGCGATGATCTCGCACTCGAAGCACAGGTCGTTCCGACCGGTTGCATGGGTCTCTGCAGCGCTGGCCCGCTGGTGCGGGTTCTGCGTCGTGGCGGTGACACTCACATGTATCAGAAGGTCACACCAGAAGCCGGTGTCGAGATCATCCGCAGCCACGTCGAGAATGAACAAGACATCCCCGAGTACAAGCTCGATCAGGAAATCCCGTTCTTCACGAGCCAGCAGCGAGTAGTGCTCGCTAATGGGGGGGTCATCGACCCCGATCGCATCGAGTCCTACGTCGCCCATGGTGGCTACGTCGCCCTCGAAAAGGCCTTGACCACGATGAAACCGAAGCAGGTCATCGAGGAGTTGCGGCTGTCGGGGCTGCGCGGCCGTGGCGGTGCCGGATACCCAACTGCAAACAAGTGGGCGCTCCTCGCCGCAGCCGATAGCGACACGAAATACGTCGTCGCCAACGGGGACGAGGGCGACCCGGGTGCGTACATGGACCGTACGATTATGGAGGACGACCCTCACCGGGTGCTCGAAGGCATCACCATCGCCGCATACGCAACCGGTGCAGACAACGCCTACATCTACGTTAGAGCCGAGTACCCGCGAGCAATCGAGCGGCTTGACAGAGCGATTCGCGTTGCCCGTCGGAACCGGCTGCTCGGCCGCAACATCCTCGACACGAAGTTCAGTCTCAACGTCGAGGTGCGGATCGGAGCCGGTGCCTTCGTCTGCGGTGAGGAAACCGCACTGATGGCATCGGTCGAGGGACGCCGCGGTACACCGCGGTTGCGCCCGCCGTACCCGACCGAGGCCGGGTTGTGGGGCTATCCCACCATGATCAACAACGTTGAGACGCTGGCCAACATCGCCCCGATCATCAACAACGGCGGCGAGTGGTTTGCGTCTATCGGGACCGAGAAGAGCGCCGGGACCAAGGTTTTCGCCCTAGCAGGCGACATCTCCAACACGGGCCTCATCGAGGTGCCGATGGGCACATCGCTGCGCAGCATTGTCGAGGCGATCGGTGGCGGTGTCCCAGATGGCAGGACGTTCAAGGCCGCACAGACTGGTGGCCCGTCGGGTGGCTGTATCCCGGCCAAGTTCCTGGACACGCCCGTCGACTACGAGAGCCTGCGTGAGCTCGGTTCGATCATGGGCTCAGGCGGGCTCATCGTCATGGACGACGAGGTCAGCATGCCCGACGTCGCCAAGTACTTCATGCAGTTCTCGATGGATGAGAGTTGCGGCAAGTGCACGCCATGCCGGGCAGGGACGGTACAGATGCACAATCTACTGCAACGGATCACCGACGGCAGAGGCACCAGACAGGACCTGCGTGACCTCGAGCATCTGTGCACCGTGGTCAGAGACGCCAGCCTGTGCGGTCTCGGACAGGCGGCACCAAACCCGGTATTGAGCACACTCACGTATTTCCGAGAAGAGTACGAGGAACTGATCGGTGTGGAGGTTGCTCATGGTTGATCAGCAGCAAACGATCCCCGTCCACTTCGACGGTACCGAGTATGAAGCATACGTCGGAGAGTCCATCCTCGAATGCTCCCGTCGCGTCGGTGTCTCGATCCCGGCGTTGTGCTTCCTCGAGGGTCTCTCCGTTTGGGGCGGCTGCCGGATCTGCGTCGTCGAAATCGCCGAGGACCACCGGCTCCGGCCGGCATGTGCCACCACATGTGTCGCCGACATGGAGATCAAGACCGACACACCACGGCTACGCGCCTACCGCAAGTCGATCCTCGAGTTGCTGTTCGCAGAAGGCAACCACGTGTGTGCCGTCTGCGTCTCCAACGGCAGGTGCGAGCTTCAAGACATGGCCGTCCTCGCCGGGATGGACCATGTCCGATACGACTACCAGGCTCCCTATCGAGAGATCGATGCCAGCCATCCCAAGTACGTCTTCGACCCCAATCGCTGCATCCTGTGCACCAGGTGTGTACGAGTGTGTGACGAGATCGAGGGCGCTCACGTGTGGGATATCAGCTATCGCGGTGAGCAGGCCCACCTGATCACCGATCTCAATCAGCCATGGGGCGAAGCGCTTTCCTGCACATGGTGCGGCAAGTGCGTCGCCGTCTGCCCGACAGGTTCGCTGTTCTATCAGGGTCGATCCATCGGCGAGATGGAACATGACCCGACGATGATCAAGCGGCTCGCAGTCGCCCGCAGCCGCAATGAATGGCTTTACCCAGAGGAGACGAAGTGACACGCGCAAGAATCGCCACAGCGTGGCTTGGTGGCTGTTCAGGTTGCCACATGTCGTTTCTGGATATGGATGAGTGGCTGTTCGAGTTGGCTGCCGTCGCCGACGTGGTCTACAGCCCCATCGCCGATGTGAAGGTATTCCCGGATGACGTCGACGTGACCTTCGTCGAAGGCGCACTTGCCAACGAAGACAATCTCGAGCTAGCCCTCGAGATTCGGGAGAAGTCACACCTGGTCATCTCGTTTGGAGACTGCGCCGTAACCGGCAACGTCACAGCAATGCGCAATCCGCTCGGCGACCCGATTGAGATCATCAGATCCGTATACGTCAATGCCCCCGACCGGGACGGCCAGATCCCGAAAAGAGAGGGCATCGTCCCCAACTTGCTGCCTCAGGTGCTGCCGTTGCACAAGGGAATCCGGGTGGATGCGTTCCTCCCTGGGTGTCCGCCGCCGGCCGACCGCATTCAGGCCGCTCTGGAAGCCCTCCTCGAGGGCGCCCTTCCCCGAATCGGGGCGAAGCCATTCGATTCGGCTAGGTAGGAATTATGAGCAATACCGTAATCATTGATCCGGTGACCCGAATTGAGGGTCACGCCAAGATCGCAATAGAGTTGGACAAGGCCGGCGCAGTAGACAGCGTGCGCTTCTCGGTCACGGAATTCCGTGGCTTCGAAGAATTCTGCAAAGGACGGATGGTCTGGGAGATGCCGAGCCTGACCGCTCGCACGTGTGGGATTTGCCCGGTGAGCCACCTGCTGGCGTCGGCCAAGGCCGGCGACGCGGTGATGGGTGTCAGGATCCCGTCGACGGCCGTCATGTTGAGACGTGTAGTCAATCTCGGGCAGTTCATCCAGAGTCACGCGCTCAGCTTCTTCCACCTCAGCTCCCCCGACATGCTGCTCGGTTTCGACCACGATCCAGCTACCCGGAACGTGTTCGGGCTGATGAGCGCAGAGCCGGAGCTGGCGAGACGGGGCATCCGACTCCGCGGCTTCGGCCAGGGTGTTATCGAAGCCATCGCCGGACGCAAGGTTCACTCCCCCGGCATCGTCCCCGGCGGCGTCGCCAACGCGATGACGCCTGAGACGAGGGACCGGTTGCTTGCAGGGCTCAGCGAGGCAAGGCAGACCGCGGAGGATGCACTCGGCATCTTCATCTCGATGCTGAGCAAGTTCGAGCGTGAGGTCAACAACTTCGGGTTGTTCCCGAGCTTGCACCTCGGTCTCGCCAACGATGCCGGCACCTGGGAGAACTACGACGGTCATCTCCGGTTCGTCGACGCGGAAGGCAATACCGTCGCCGACAATATCGACCCGGCCGATTACAAGACCTACATTGGTGAGGCAACCCGTCGCGACTCGTACCTGAAGTCGCCGTACTTCAAGCCGATGGTGCCTCCCGGCGAGGATGTGAACAAGGGCATCTATCGAGTGGGCCCGCTGGCGCGACTCAACGTCTGTAAGACGATGGGTGCGCCCATGGCCGACGAGGCGCTCAAGGAATACCGGGAGCGGGCGGGGGGCACGGCAAACTCGTCGTTCTTCTACCACTATGCCCGACTAATCGAAGTCCTGGCATCTACCGAGCTGATGAAGACGTTCCTCGAGAACGACGCGATCCTGGACCCGATGGTGCGCGCTACAGGCGGTATCAACCATCACCATGCGGTCGGTGTCTCCGAGGCTCCGCGCGGCACGCTGTTCCACGAGTACCAGGTGGACAACCACGGCCTGCTGGAGAACGTCAACATGATCATCGCCACAGGTCAGAACAACCTGCCGATGAACGCGACGGTCCTCCAGATAGCAAAGGAATGGATCGATGGCCCCGAGATCCCCGAACCGGTGCTGAATCGCATCGAGGCCGGGATCAGGGCATTCGATCCGTGTCTGAGTTGTTCGACGCACGCTCTCGGCAAGATGCCACTTGATGTGACCATGTTGGACCACACCGGATCGGTGGTGTCCTCGGTGCAAAGAGGCTGAGACTTGGCTTCCCTCGTGATTGGCTACGGCAACGACCTGCGCTCCGATGACGGCGCAGGTCGTGTCGTTGCCGACCGTATTGAGGCGATGCGGCTTCCCGACGTCGCGGTGCGCTCTGTGATGCAACTCACGCCAGAACTGGCGCTCGATATCGCAGGCGTAGACACCGTCGTCTTCGTGGACGCCAGCATCGACGTCGCCAGGACAACGCTCGAACCGGTTGACGCCGCCCCCGTCGGCCCGTCGGCGATGACCCACTACAACACCCCGGCCACACTGCTCGGCATGACAGCGACGGTCGGTGCAATGCCCTCAACG
Organism: uncultured bacterium; assembly: GCA_963731695.1. Lineage (GTDB taxonomy): Bacteria > Actinomycetota > Acidimicrobiia > Spongiisociales > UBA5794 > JAAETI01. Next base: position 211,998 of record CAVSWM010000010.1, read on the forward strand.
GCAGTGACGGTGTCAATCCCCGTGACCGACCTGAGCCTCGGCTTGGAGCTCACACCGATGACCGAGATCGGAGTTGACCAGGCCGTCGCCATGGTCACCTCGCTGCTCACCGAGTAGTTTTGTCATATGCCCGATGAGGGGGTGGTTGTGACAGCACCCGCCCATACCTACAAGGTGTTCATCGCGACAGCCGACAACTAGCCGGCGTCTCCAGGTGTCAGCAGCCCGCGTTCGTAGCCGGCGGCCACCGCTGCGGCGCGGTCGTTGACGCCGAGTTTCTCAAACAAGTGCAGCACATGGGTCTTAACCGTCGCCTCGCTGATAAAAAGTTGTGCGGCAACCTGCCTGTTGGTTGCACCCTTGGCAATCATGACGAGGATCTCCAACTCCCGGTCACTGAGCACGCTGCTGCCGGGCTTGTATACCCGTCCCATAAGCTGAGTCACTACCGGCGGTGACAGAACCGACTCCCCGACTGCCGCAGCGCGGACTGCGCGCCGCAATTCATCACGGGGCGTGTCCTTGAGTACGTACCCGGTCGCGCCCGCCTCGATCGCCGTCAGAACATCGCTCTCGGTGTCATAGGTCGTCACAATGAGGACCCTGGCCGTCAAACCCTTCTCGACGATCTCTCTGGTTGCGCCAACACCGTCGAGTACCGGCATCCGTAAATCCATGAGCACAACGTCGGGTTGCAGAGCTTCCGTTCGCGAAACGGCTTCCCTACCGTTTTCGGCCTCGCCCACCACTTCGAAACCGGGATCGTTGGCGAACAGTCCCCGGAGGCCGTCACGCACTACAGGGTGGTCATCGGCAATCAGCACACGAATCGGACGGTCTCCAGTCTCACCCATGCTCTCCACCAATCGAATCCGCGGGGATACGAATCGAAACTGCTGTCCCCTCGCCAGAGCCCGATTCGATCATCATCACACCGTTGACATGCTCAACACGTTGCCGCATCGCAGCAAGGCCGTAGCTGTCCTGCTTGCGGTTGTTGTTCGTCGGATCAAAGCCAACTCCGTCGTCTCGCACATCCAGGGCGACCGAATTGTCCATGAACGACAACGTCACGCCGACCCGCGATGCCGCCGCATGCTTGGCGACGTTGGCGAGACTCTCCTGAACAGCTCGGAGCAAAATCACCTCGACCTCGGGGCGCAGTGGACGTGACTCCCCCGTCGTCGAAATCTGAACCATGACGTCGTTGACCTCCGCCCAACGAAGAGAGACATCATTGAGGGCCTCCGGCAACCGACTCCCTTCGAGTGGCCCGGGCCGGATAGCCTGTACCGAGCGTCGAGCCTCGGCGAGGCTCCGCCTGGCGAGATCGGCGGCGGTATCGAGACGCCTCCTGACCTCGCTCTCGTCGTCCCAGGACTGATGGACCGCTTCGAGTTGGGTGATGACTCCGGTAAGGCCCTGAGCAATCGTGTCGTGGATCTCCCGGGCCATCCGCTGCCTCTCGTCGAACACCCCAGCTTCCCGCGCCTGCGCCACGAGCTGGGCATGAAGACCGATGTTCTCATCCATTGCCAGCTCCAGACGCGTCAGAGTCTGGCGACGTTCCTCGGCGATCTCGGTGATCTTCTGTCCGCCGTATAGCCCGGCCCCGACTGTCGCCGTCTGCACCAGCACGACGCCCAGATAGATCGACCACGTCGCCGGGGTGCTCTCCGTGAGCACGATATGCGAATGGACCACAAGCCCGGTAACCCCGATGCCCAGGAACGCAGCAGCCCAGGGGCGGAGCAAGAAGGCGTGGAAAAAGCCGGTGATCCCATAGACAAGGAACACGTTGGTGCGAAGCACCAACAGTAGGCAGAGAACAGTGAACCCGAGGAAATAGACCCGCAAGGACGCCTGACGGACCTCGGTTGGTTCCCCCTTTCGGGTGAATGTCAGCCAGGTCCACATGGCAGCCGCCAACGTCACGGCAAGGTCAACAAGCCGATCACCGGCGTCACGTGTTCCCGGCTGAGCCAGAGCGATCGACACCACGAGGGTGGCATATGGCATCCACACAAAAAACGAGTTAACCCAGCGCTCCCAGGCGGTCAGGGAAGCCAGCGAGGCCGGCTGCGCCGATCCTGTCGTCTCAATCATGCCTACTCCGATGATCGTGGCAAAAAGCCTACAGGGGTCAGCACCGCCTTCACTCCCAGCGGAAGACGCGGATCGCCACGAACCCAACTACGAGGGTGTAGGCGATCATCACGGCCAGGTGGGTGAAGCTCGGGGTGATCCCGAACCATGAATCATCGAGCGCCTGTACCGCAGCCCCCAGGGGGGTAAAGTCGCTGACCGTGCGCAGGCCGTCGGGCATCAGATCACGAGGAATCCATACCCCGGCCACGAACAGCATCGGGAAGTAGATGCCCATACCGATCGCTTGCCCCGAAGTTGTGCTCCGAGCCACTGCTCCGACCAGCAGTCCGATCGTGAACACCGACGCAGCCGCCAGCAAGAAGGCTACGACAAACCACACCGGGCTCTCGGGGATGGGTACATCGAACACAAGCCGGGCAATGATGATGGCCATGAGTGCCGAAACGACGGCCACTACGAGGTGGACGATCATCTGTGCCCACAGCAGCCGGGCCGGGTGCACCGGAGTTGTGCGCAGCCGGCGCAGAATCCCGAATTGCCGGTAAGTGCCGAGGATGATCGGCAGCGTCACCAGCCCCAGCGTGGCAATGCCCAGGCCGAGCACGATAGGTGAATAGACATCGATGTAGCGGGCCCCGTCCAGATCGGCCGCCGGCTCGTCGAACCCGGGGAAGAACAGACCCAGCGCCAACAACAGCAGCGCCGGAAAAACCAGCCCGAAGAAGAGATTGATCGGATCCCGCACAAACAACTTGGTTTCCGAACGGGTGATTCCCATTGTTGCCGACATCAGCCTTCCTCCTCCGTGGTCTCTTGATCGGTGAGCGCCAGGTAGGCGTCCTCGAGACTGTTCTGTTCGATGCGCAGACCCTCGGCAATCACGCGCTGCTGGGCCAATAGAGCCGTGACCGCATGCACAACATTGCCGGTTCCGACGATCTCGATTTGTGCGCCGTCGCGCCTCACCCCGGTGACTTCCGGAAGTTCGGCCAGAATGGTGTCATCGATCGGCGCGGAAGGACGGAACCGGAGTCGCTGCTCCGAGCCGATCCGCTCGATGAGGCCGGTGGGGGTGTCAATGGCAGCAACCGTGCCACGATCGACAACCATGATCCGGTCACATAGCCGCTCGGCTTCCTCCATGAAGTGCGTCACCAGCACGACGGTCACCCCGTCGTCTCGGATCTGTTCGATGGTCTCCCAAACCGAACGGCGTGCCTTGGGATCGAGACCGGTGGTGAGCTCGTCGAGAATGGCGATTTCAGGTGACCCGACCAGTGCCAAGGCAACGGCAAGGCGCTGCTTCTGTCCACCGGAGAGCTTGGCGTATCGGGCGTCGACTTTCCCCTCCAGCCCGAGCCGGTCGAGAAAGGAGCGCCAGTCCGCAGGATCGTCGTAGAACGACGCATACAGATCGAGGGCTTCCCCGACCGTGATCTTGTCTTGCAGCCTGCTCTCTTGGAGCTGGGCCCCGACACATTGTGTGATCTCGTACCGGTCCCGGATCGGATCCAGACCGAGCACGCGGATAGATCCGCCGTCGGGTCGGCGTAGACCCTCGACCGACTCCACCGTCGTTGTCTTTCCGGCACCGTTAGGGCCGACGATCCCGAAGATCTCGCCTTCTTCGACGCTGAACGAGATACCGTCGACCACATTGGTGCCGTCGTAGGTCTTGACCAGGTTTTCGACTTCGATAACCGGCATCGCTGCTCCTTTCACAACTGATGCTCTCAGTGTGCGCTGCGGACGCTGCGCCGCCTATCGCCCGCCCGGCCCTTCGCCGGCCACGAACGGCTGATCCCCTCCATCAACCAATCGGTTGACACGACAGAACAGTCTTGCGGCTGACTAAACGATCCGACGCACAGGGCGGATGATCACGTAGAACAACTAAGGAGTCAGAGGTGGCCAAGATCCCGATTTCTCGCCGGTCAAAAAGCAAGACATGACGGATCTCAAAGAGCTGATCGAATCGGGCAAGGTTACGCCGTTCATGGGCGAGACCTGCAGACTTGCAGAGACGGGGACGGCGATGTCCGCCATCGGAGCGGGCCACAGTCGTGGCAAAGTCATCATCAGGATGTAGGTGCCCTGAGACGGGCGCTCCGTTCCACCGTACGCCACCCCGAAACACCGAGGCCAGATATACAAGAAGCGGAGGAACCGCTGGCGAGTCCGCCTATATCGCGGCGAGGCCGGTTGCTTGGCGGGCGATCTGCTGGTAGCCCTCAGCCTTGGTGCGAGCATCGAGCGCTCCGCGACGCATCACCCGCGCTACGTCTCCATCCTCGAGGTTCTGGAAGGCGCTGCGGATTGGCGCAAGCTCTGCGATGACTGCCTCGGCTACCGCCTCCTTGAACTTCCCGTAGCCACCTGTTCGCGTACTCCTCCACCAGATCGTCGATGGGCCGATCGGTGCAGGACGCCATGATCTCGAGCAGATTCGATATCCCCGGCTTGTTCTTCGGATCGAAGCGCACCTCGGGGTCGGAGTCTGTGACCGCCGACTTGATCTTCTTTCGCACCACATCCGGCGAATCGAGGATGAGAACCCGGCTCTTCTCGTTCGGGTCTGATTTCGACATCTTGGACATGGGGTCCACGAGAGACATCACCCGGGCCGTGGTTTTCGGAATGAGAGCGTCGGGGATAGGGAACACTTCACCGAAGCGGTTGTTGAATCGCTCGGCCAGATCGCGGGTCATCTCGAGATGCTGGCGTTGATCGTCACCGATCGGTACGAGGTTGGCGTGGTACAGCAGGATGTCGGCTGCCATCAGTACCGGATAGGAGTACAGACCGAGGTTTGCCGCCTCACCTCTGGCGACCTTGTCCTTGTACTGGGTCATCCGATTGAGGACACCGGTCGGTGTCATCGTGCCGAGAATCCATGCCAACTCGCTGTGTTGCGGCACCTGGCTCTGGAAGTAGAACAACGACCGGTCGGGGTCGATGCCGCAAGCAAGCAGCACCTTCGCCGCCTCGATACGATCCTGGGCGAACTCCTTGGGGTCGTAGTCGACAGTGATCGCATGCAGATCGACCACGCAGTAGACACAGTCATAAGAATCCTGGAGCTTGACCCAATTGCGCAGCGCTCCGAGGTAGTTCCCCAGATGGACGTTGCCGGTGGGTTGCAGCCCGGAAAAGACTCGTTGCCTATCCAATTGTCGATCCTCTCGTAAAAATACGCCGGGGCGGAGCCTCCGGCGTATCTGTCCTGGCACGCGAAGGTGGCTATCTGTGCAGCCACCACCACGCGTGCGTCGAAATCATGCCCGCAAGCCTACCCGCCCCGGGCACGACAGCCAATCCAGAATGCTGCCCACGAATCAGGATCGCTGGGCAGAGTAAGCACTATGGACCCACTTGTGCGTTGTAGTTCCATATGACGGGACGACGGAATCGGGAAAAGCCTCAGATAGTGGCATCAGACATCCCGGTAGTTGCCGCGACCGAGCCGTTCGACCGGTTCTATTCACGCGAGCTGCCCGGAGTACTGGCGCTGTGCTACGCAGTCACCAGACGACGTCACCAAGCAGAGGACATTGCCCAGGAGGCGTTCTTCCGTGCCTATCGGGACTGGAACGAGATCGGCAGGATCGACTATCGGGAGGCCTGGGTCCGCCGGGTGGCGCTGAATCTCAGCTACTCACACCTGCGCCGGTGGCGAGCGGAGGCCAGAGCCGTGCTCCGCCTCGGGCCCCCCGCCGCAGCTCCTGACGTGTCCCCGGAGACCGAGGCGTACTGGGGGCACGTGCGCTCTCTACCGCAACGCCAGGCTCAGGTGATTGCTCTCTCGGTCTTAGAGGACCGTTCCACCGCCGACATCGCTGACCTACTTGGGATCGAGGAAAGCACGGTCCGGGTCCATCTCGCCCGCGGCCGTAACTCGCTCGCCTCCACCATCGGGGAGGACTCCGAATGAACCAACACATACCATCAACCAAGCTGGCGGCCGACGAGCTACGTCATGCGGCCCGGGAGGCGGCCAATCGCCTGAAATTCCCGCGCTATTTGCGGGCCAGACGCCGGAAAACTACCGCAACTTTTGCCGTCGCCGTCGTCGGCCTGATGCTCGTCGTTCTGTCCACCGCGCTCCTCGGGCGGTTCGAACCCAGTGATGTGTCACCGATCAACCCGTCGACCACCGTTTCGCCAACGACCACGACGACCCTTGCCACGGAGATGCCGGCCTTGCCTGTGTTCGACCCGGCTACATACCACTGGGGTCGCAACACTGTGGTGTCACTTGGGTTCGTCGACGGCACCACCGCCGCGCTCTCCTACCCCGACGGGTACGACTTTCTCAGCAACGGCATCGAGCTTCAGGGCGCATTCGATGCGTCGGGGTATGGGCGGACGTTCACGGTCCGGTACGGATCGATCGACGAGATCGTGGCGATACGAGCGACGGTCACCGGCAGTTCAGAGCTGCTGGCCACCTATCCCGACCCTAGAGGTGGCACCGCCGAGCTGTGGCGCTTTGGAGGCGACGACAACGCCGACTACCTGTTCGTTGAGTTCGGCAGCTGGACCTTCGAGACCTGGGATTATCGCACCAACCGCAGCGAGGCACGGGATGAGGCGATCGCTGAATGGGTGCGATCGGTCACGGGATACATCCCGGAAAACGGTTACCCGGTGCTCGCCGGCTCCGGGGGCCTCTCGATCACGCCCGTGCTCGGCGACCAGGGAGGCCCGGACGGGCCCGATCTCCGTCTCGGCGGCATCGATGGAACCATCATGCTGTATCTCGATCAGTGCCGGTACGCCACCGGTGCCGGGTTCAACCCCGCCAATAGCAGTTTGGAGTGGTGCGATGCACCCACGGGCACACGTATCGTCGGATTCGGCGATGAAGACACGCTCACTTCGCTCCGATCCGAGCTGGCGATCATTTCACTCACCAACCGCAGCCGGGAGATCAATCGCACAGACGAGCCTTACCTCGCCGGTGGCGACAACAGCTTCTGCGGCGACGACAACATGCCGGAGGGATGGCGTGAACGGGCGAGCCAGATCGGACCACTATGGCTGTGGCCCGCCGGCGGAATCGGCGGCAACACCGCGGTCGAAACCATCGGCATCCTCGAGGGAAACCAGCCCATCACTCTGCGAGTCCCAATTGGGTGGCACAGCCAGGTATCACATCTATTTGACGATTCGGCGTGGCGGTCTTCAGGCGACTACGAAGTCGACCCGGACTACGGCGCCGTGACCTTCCTCCCATGCGACAAAGCCCCCGCCCAATTCGTGGGTGGCTTTGCCTACACCGCGGAGGCACACTGCGCTCCATTCGACCTGAGTGGTGCCGCCGAGGGCACGGTCACGATCTCGCTGGATGGAGAGGGGTGTGGCTTCAGCTGGGCGCGACACACCGACACCGACAAGGAGTTCACCATCACCTACCCGAGCGATTGGTATGTCGCTCCAGAGACACTGACCCCCAGTCTGGGCTTTCCAATGACGGTCGCCGTCTCGACGTTCGAGGCGCCGGTGGGTGGTGACCGGTGTGCCCAGTTTGCGACCGCGGCCTTTGACGCCATCGGGCCTAGTGATGTGCTGCTGACCATCCACGAGCTGGGCATGGGGTACGCCCAGGGCCCACGGCCGGATAACTTCAGGTCCGAGGCGGAGTTCTGGGAGGGTGGCGATTTCGTCGAGTGCATCACCAACGTGGACCGGCTCCACGGTGGCCAATTCCGCTATTTCGACGACGGTCGAGGATTCGATGCGATCCTGGCCATGGGTGAGGATGTGTCGCAGGAAGACGAGGATGCCGCATGGGCAATGCTGTCGAGTTTCGTCCCGGTGGCAACCGAGCCTCAGCCCGACTTCTGCAACCTGCCCGAGGACCTGACAGGTGATCTGCTGTCTCATGTACCTGACGCCCCCAGCTTCCCCGAGAAATGGTCACAGGCAGAGGAGACGCTCCCCATCTTTGCGGATCCGAACGTTGCTGCCCTGAGCGTCGGCGCCGATGTCGCCTGTGCCCGTATCTGGACGGCCACGACGGAACAGGGCGAGTCATTCCAGCTGATCGGCATGGTTGGGGGTGGTACCAACGCCGCCGGCTACGTGCAGATGACAACCTTGCCCGACCGCTTCATGCCGAACCTGCCGACATACGGGCTAGAAGGTCTCGGCGACGTCGAGATGCAACAACACGACGACGGTACCTACACCGGACGGTTCAACGGCGACCAGTACATCGGCATCGCTCTCGACGGATGGTCGCTCGACTTCTTCGTCGAGGTCTGGGATGGAGCGATGTCGCGGCGCTAGCTATGGACGTGCCACGCAGGGTCACCTGAACGCACCGCACGAGCGGATCGACCAGCGTCATCCCTGGCGATGGTCTGACACCGAATCGGGTCGACGCATTCCGCAGGGTCGAGTTCCCGAGCCCGCTTCAGCATCCCGGTGAGCAACCGGCGGGTGGTCTTCAGCTGGAGGACCTGGCGATCGATAGCGGCCACATGCTGCTCCAGCAGCTCCATCACGTGGTGGCATGTCTGCTCGCCGTGGTCTCGCAAGTCGAATATGGATTGGATCTCGGCAAGTGAGAGACCGGTCGCCTGCGCATCGCGGATAAACCGCAACCGTTTCACAGCATCCTCGCCATAGTCGCGATAGCCGCCAGGTGTCCTGCCCGGCTCCGGCATGAGCCCAATATCCTCGTAGTACCGAATCGTCTTAGCACCAACGTTTGCCTGCCGCCCCAGTTCACCAATCCTCATGGACTCGATCATAAACCTCTTGACCTTCCAGTCAACTGGAAGGTGTACGGTGCCAATCATGAAGCCTCGACCGATTGAAAACGGACCGCGTCGGGTAGACCTATACCGTAAGCCACGAGGTGCGCGATGAACACCAAAACAACAGATAGCAACAAGGCTGAGCCTGCGCACCACAGCGACCACCAGGGAAGGAGCGGTCACGAAGGACATGCCGATCACGCCGCCATGTTCCGCGACCGCCTCTGGGTGAGCCTTGCGCTCACGATCCCGATCATCTACTTCGCCGAGAGAATCCAGGAGTGGTTCGGGTACACAGCCATCTCGTTTCCCCGCAGTGGCTGGGTGAACCCGATCCTGGCCACAGTTCTGTTCTTCTACGCCGGGTCGGTGTTCCTGAAGGGCGCAGCGAGCGAACTGAACGATCGTCGGCCGGCGATGATGACGCTCATCTCACTTGCTATCTCCGTCGCCTACTTCTACAGCCTGGTTGTGTCATTCGGATTCGCAGGTAAGCCTTTCTACTGGGAACTGGCCACGCTCCTCGATGTGATGCTGCTCGGCCATTGGATGGAGATGCGGTCCGTGCAGTCGGCATCGAGAGCACTCGACGAGCTCGCCGACATGGTGCCCAACACGGCACATAGGCTGGCCGGCGATGGCTCTGTGTCGGATGTCTCCGTCGAAGATCTTGCCGACGGCGACCTGATCAAGGTCCGTCCCGGCGAACAGATGCCGGCCGACGGTGAGGTCACTGAGGGTTCGACCAGCATGAACGAGGCGTTCCTCACCGGCGAGTCCCGGCCGGTACCAAAGCGCCCGGGTGATGAGGTGATCGCCGGCGCCGTCAACGGAGATGGCGCATTGACCGTGTCCGTCACCCGTACCGGCGGAGACACCACCCTGAGCCAGATAATGCGCTTGGTCGAAGATGCCCAAGCATCCCGCGGGAGATTTCAGACACTGGCGAACCGTGCCGCGTTCTGGCTCACGATCATCGCCATTGGAGTCGCCATCCCGACATTTGCTGCCTGGATGATCTTCGGCAGCGAAGGGGCGGGGTTTGCCGTGACCCGGACCGTCACGGTGCTGGTCATCACCTGCCCACATGCGCTCGGGTTGGCCATCCCCCTGGTGAACATGAACGCCACAACCATCTCGGCCAACAATGGGATCCTGGTCCGAAACCGGGAGGCATTCGAACGTGGGCGGGACATCGCATTCGTCGCGTTCGACAAGACCGGCACGCTCACCACCGGCACTTTTGCGGTCAGCGATATCACAACCGATGGAACCGACGGCAACGAGGCCCTGGCCCTCGCCGCTGCACTCGAGCAGTCGTCCGAGCACTCCCTCGGGGCGGCCATCGTTTCTGCGGCGCGGGATCGGGGCGTCACTATCCCGGACGGCGAATCAGTGGAAGCGGTGCCCGGCAACGGCATAACCGGCAAGATCAACGGCCGCTCGATACGCGTTGGCAGACCTGAGTGGGCTACGGAACTCGAAGTGCAGATCCCCTCCACTCTCGCCGAGGCCCTCAACAAGGCAGATGAACAAGGCGAGAGTGCCGTCGTGCTGATGGCCGACGACACGGCGATTGCGGTCATCTCAATGGCTGATCAGATACGCGACTCAGCCCGAGAGGCTGTCAAGAGGCTGCAGGAGCTCGGTGTGACCCCGGTGATGGTCACCGGGGATGCCGAGGCAGTGGCCCGATCGGTCGCCCAGGAGCTCGGCATCGAGCGTTTCCATGCCAGAGTATTGCCCGAGGACAAGGCGAACATCATCAACAAGCTGAAGGAGGAAGGGCCCACCGCTTTCGTTGGCGACGGCATCAACGACGCTCCTGCCCTCCTGGCGGCGGATCTGGGGATTGCCATCGGCGCAGGCACCAATGTCGCCATCGAGTCTGCAGATCTCGTGCTTGTCGATGACGATCCGGCAGACGTCACCAGGGCCCTCAACCTGTCCAAGGCCACGCATCGCAAGATGATCCAGAATCTCGCGTGGGCAACCGGCTACAACGCCTTTGCCATCCCGCTCGCCGCGGGCGTCGGTGTCAGCGCAGGCATCCTGCTGTCGCCCGCAATAGGGGCGATACTCATGAGCCTGTCCACCGTGATCGTTGCGATCAATGCGATGTTGCTTCGCCGCACAGATCTGGATCGGGCCTAGACGAACAAACGAGAAGGGGGCCGGTTGCCCGGCCCCCTTCTCATAGATGGTCCTCTTATCAGATCAGCCGGTAACGACCGGCTCGCCAGCCTCGACCCATGCGTTGTAGCTGCCCGTGAAGGCTTTGGCATTGGAGAATCCCAGGACGCCGACAACCGGCATCGCCAGGGCGGCCCGGAAACCGGACTTGCAGTGGACGATGACAGTGACATCGGTCGGAATCTGGTCCATGTTGGCGGTGATCGTGCGCAGCGGGATATTCACTGCACCCTCGATATGACCCTCGGCATACTCGTCGGGGGTACGCACGTCGAGGACGAAAGCACCTGCCTCGATGGCGGCCTTGACTGCCTCAACATCGCCGGCTGTGCCGTAGCCATCGGGGATGTTGGAGAGGTAGTCATTGACGGCAGCGACGAGCTCGGGAGCAAACCCGGGATCGCCGACTACCGGTGCCTCTGCGGCCTCGGTCGAGATCTCTTCACCGGCTTCGGTCCAAGCCTTGTAGCTACCGGAGTAGGCAAGAGCGTTGTCATAGCCCATCATGCGCAGCGACGAGATCGCCAGACCGGCACGGTAACCGGATGCGCAGTAGACGAACACCTGGGTGTCGGTCGGGATCTTGTCGACATTGGCGGCAAGCTCGCGCAGCGGGATGTTGACGGCACCAGGGATGTGACCCGCGGTCGTACTCATCGGGCTGACGGACGTCGATGACGAGCGCACCGCTGGCCGCAACGGCATCCTTGAAAGCGGTCAGCGTCACCAACATCCATCCATCCCTCGGGAATGGTGCTCTCGTACTCGCCGACGGCGGCGACCAGATCGAAGCCATGACGGCTTCGGTGGTTGTGGTCTCTTGTGCGGCTGCGGTGGTTGTCGTCTCTGCTGCTGCTGCGGTGGTGGTCGTCTCGAGCGGGGGAACAGTTCCCTCGGTCGTGCCAGATGTCTCGTCGCCACCACCGCACGAAGCGGCAATTAGCGCCAGCACCAGAACCAGTGCGGCTAGCGACATGCGTCGGAGCATGTTCATTCTTGTTTCCCTTTCGTTGGGTTGAGCTCTGAAAGGCTCGATTGCTCAGTTTTGTGAAGCGGGCTCCGCAGGAGCGGTGCCCAACACTTCCTCTTCGACTTCCTCGACCCATTTGGCATGCTCGAGGCGGGCGTCGTCGATAGCGACGTAGCCCCGGGTCATACCGGAGAGAGCCTTGTAGACGAAGGTGAAATAGAGATGGCCGACCAGCAACAGGCTGAGTGCCAGCATCGACAGGTCATGGATGATCGCGGCCCATGCTTGACCGTTGGCGCCAAGCGAAGGCATGAAGAACCACATCGTCAGCCCGGATACAACTATCGATGCAGACAGGATCATCACTGCCGCATGATGCAATTTCTGGCCTGCGTTCAGCCGGCCCTGCTTTGGCATGTTTGCGGTGTGCCCGAAGGCATACGACCAGACACGCTTCAGCCATCGGTAATCGTCACGGTCGTACTTGAAGGAGTCGAACATCAACTCCTTGGCGCCTTCCCGGTCGACGATCAGATAGACGATGGGGACGGCCATGAAGACCACTGCCGCTACCCGATGTAGCCACCGTGTCGTTCCGCCCGCTGCCAGACCCGACAATGCGGGCCAGAGTATGACGAGACCCGTCAACAGCAAGATCAGGAACGAGCTGGCGAGCATGGCATGGATGATGCGAGGACGCTTGCGATACCGCAGAATCTCGCGGTCGCCCAGCGGTAGCTTCTCCGTAGTCATCAGGCTTCCTCCTGCTCGCCGGAGCTTGCGCCGTTTCCGATGACGCCCTGCGCCTCGAGTTCTTCGACTTCCTGCTCATGCCGGTACCTGGCGATTACGGCGGCGCCACCGGCGATCAGCGCTGCCCCGAGGGTCAGTCCAACCGCGGCCGGTTGCACGACCTTCTGCCATGTGGCTGCCATGAACGGAACCTCTGGATCGACCGGGATATCCAGCTTCTCCGGGTCGTCCGGCATTACCACCAGCATGCCGAGGCCGTCGAACTGGTTCTCCCCGTACACATGTGCGTTCGGGTAGCGCGCTCGCAGCGCCTCGGCTCTGGCATGAGCCTCTGCCTGAATCTCCTCACGGGTTCCGTACATGAGTGCGTTGCTCGGGCATGTTTCGACGCACCACGGTGTGCCACCGGCCTTGGTGGTCGCGGCGCAGCCATCGCATTTGCTCGACCTGCCTTCGTACATGACCGGGATCTCGTACGGGCATGCCTGGGTGCAGTAGGAACACCCGCTGCACACGTCACGGTCGAGCCGGGTGAGGCCGTCTTCCTTGTACAGCGCCCCGGTCGGGCATACGGCGACACAGGAGGCATCGGTGCAGTGGAAGCAGCGATGGTTGTCCCAACCCGTTGTGATGGCGGGGAATTCGCCCTGGGTCTTCTCGATGAGCTGGATGTATTGCTGGCCTTCGCCGAGCTCGTTGCCGGTCTTGCACGCCACGACACAGGCCTGGCATCCAATACAGCGCCCTAGATCGAGGAGGAATGCATACTCTGCCATGTCACACCCCCTCCTTGTCTATTTTGACGAAGTTGACCCGCATCCCCGCTCCGCCGCTGATCGGATCGAGCTTGTATCGGGACTGGAGCTGTGTGTCGCTGGCACCCCTGCCGGCTGCTCTGGTGAGACCCGGGGAGTCGTGCCCCCAGCCGTGGACCAGGAACACTGCATCGTGTCTGATTCGCTGGGTGACCTTGACCCTGACCGGTCCGCTACGCCTGCCGTCCTGGTTCTCGAGCATCACGTACTGCTCGTTGTCGACACCGAGCTGCTCGGCAGCGGATGCGTTGAGCCACACCTCATTCTCCGAGTCTCACGTCGTTGAGCACCGGGGTGTTCTGAGTCTTGGCGAACGTGTGAACCGGATGACGTCCATAAAGCAACCGGAAGTAACCGGTGGGCGGCTCATCAATGGCCTCGTAGACCGGCATCGGGTCGTGCCCTGCGGCGGCGAGCTCCTCTGAATAGAGGTTGATCTTGCCGGTGGCGGTGTGGAATGGCGACGAATCGCCGAAGTCCTCCAGATACGGCTTGCCGCTCTGGGTGATGATGCCGCCTTCTGCCCGCATCTTCTCGATGCTGGAACCGACAGAAACGAGACGCTTGTCGAGGTACTCCTCGATGGTCTCCCACTTGTAGAACTCTTCGAGACCGACACGCATACCCAGCTCACGGGAGATCCACCAACCGGGCTTGGTGTCGTAGAGCGGTTCGGCGGCCGGCTCGCGCGAGCGCGATATACGGCGTCTTGTGAGGCACCGTCCACAGATCCTCGTAGCGCTCCAGATAGGTCGCCTCCGGGAGAACCACGTCCGCCCATGCAATGTGCTCTTGCGGGAGCACATCGATGGCGACGACAAACTCGAGAGCTTTGAGCGCCTCGATGGTTCGCTCCCGATCCGGGACCGAATTCAACAGATTGGTCCCGTAGACCATGAGGCGCCTTGATGGGATACGGATCGCCCGAGATCATCGGGTCGATCAGCTCCTGCATCGCAGTGGCGCCCCGCATGAAGTCCTCACGGACGCCATCGGCGCGTGCCTTGCCGGTCGGGCCGAGAGGTAGAGCAGATTCGGTCTCCGCACCGGGCTCGGCTGAGCAGCCGCCGGAGCTGCCGGTGACGGTATACGGCGGGTACGGGTAGCTGTCCAGGTACACCGACTTGTTGATGTACATGCCGCCCTCGCGGCCGTAAACGCCGAGAAGAGCGTTCACCAGATAGGTGGACCGCATCCGCTGGCTGTCGTTGCCGTACCAGGTGGTGTGACGACCGGGGATAACAACTGATCGCGGTCTACTTGCCGCCATGACCTGTGCCGTCTCCCGAATCTGGGCGGCCGAGAGGTCGGTGATTCCGGCCGCCCAGTCGGGAGTGAATTCGACAACATGGGCTGCCAGCTGATCAAAGCCCTGGGTCCACTCAGCAACGTAGTCCTGGTCGTACAGACCCTCGTTGATGATGACGTTCATCCAGGCGAGCATCAGGGCGGTATCGGTCCCCGGTTTGATTGGCAGCCAGTAATCGGCCTTGGCGGCGACGCTCGACTGGCGGGGGTCGACGACGATGACCTTTGCCCCTCGTGCGTATGCGTTTGCGAAATCCTGCATGACGGTGTTGCGAGCGTCCTCACCGATGTGGCTACCGATCAGCGTCATCGCCTCGATGCCGTCCCAATCGACGGGCTCGTGACCGCCAACGGCCGAGCCGTACGTCAGCGTGGCTGCCTCGTCACGCGGGCTGAGGCAGAGCGACGACGAAGGCTTTGCGGCGTTTGGAGTTCCCCACGCCTGGGCAAAGTGGTCGGCGAACCAGGCATCACCCGAGGTGTGACCGAAAACGGCAAGCGATTCCTGCCCGTACTTGTCCTTGATGTTCAGAAGGGCGGCGGCGACGTAGTCGAGCGCCTCTTCCCAGGTGACTTCCTTGAACTGGCCTGAGCCCCGATCCCCGGTGCGAATCATCGGAGACTGCAGACCGGTCGGGGTCGTACATGAAGGAAACCCCACCCTGGCCACGGGCGCACAGCTTGCCCCGCGCCTTTGGGTCCTTGGGGTTTCCGTCGATCTTGCGGACAACGCCGTTGACCGAATGGACGATGACACCGCATCGCCACGGGCATATGTCACAGACGTTGTATGTAGTCTCGATCGGGCCTTCCAGGTACCAGGGATCCTGCGCATTCAGCATCCCGCCTGCAGCTCCGATCGAAGCTGTGGGGGACATCAATGCCAATCCGCCGGCAGCTACGCCACCTTTTAGGAACGAACGACGAGTGATATCAAGCTTGACGTGTGCCACGAGTTTCCGACCTCTTCTGGATTTATCGATTCATTCCCACGCATATGCGGGAGAACTAATGTGATCATCCCAGGAGGCGGCTTCATATACAGATGCCGATATGTCTCTACGCCGGGGACAATGGCCCTGAGGCTTTCGGCCCTAGCTGCCCGGGCAAAAGAGGACAAGAAAGGGACCTATGGGTAAGCCCGGATGACTTTTGGCCCTGATTGTCCCTCGAGAAGGGGACCACAAGTGGGGACCTGGGGACCGCCGGGCAGGGACTTTCGGCTCCGCGACACCGTGGGAATGTGGTCCCCTGCTTGACCGGCAGGCACTTCTCGTCCATACTCGGCAGCCATGAGCCACCAGTTCATCATCATTAGTTAGGCGCCACGCCCCACCGACGGGCGTGTGCGCCCCTGCGACCCTCCGCACCCAGCGGGGGGTTTTTCCTATCCAGGAGCATCCCATGACAACCCAAAGAGTCGAGATCTACGACACCACCCTGCGTGATGGGACCCAGCAGGAGGGCATTTCTCTCACGGCGCGCGACAAGCTCAAGGTCGCGGCGCTTCTCGACACGCTCGGTGTTGCCTACATCGAGGGAGGCTGGCCCGGGGCGAATCCCAAGGACGATGAGTTCTTCCAGCGGGCCAAGACCGAGCTCGAACTGAAGTCATCGACTCTGGTCGCGTTCGGCTCCACCCGTAGAGCCGGGGCTCATGCTGAGGACGATGAGCAGCTGGCGGCGCTCCTTGCCGCGGACACCGATGTCATCTGCCTGGTCGGCAAGTCGTGGGACTACCACGTCGACCATGCACTGCGCACCAGCCACGACGAGGCGCTGAAGATGATCGGCGACTCCGTCGAATACCTCCGCTCCCAGGGGCGCCGGGTCTTCTTCGATGCCGAGCACTTCTTCGACGGCTACCGGGACAATCCGGACTTTGCACTCGCCACCCTCCGGGTCGCCACCGATGCAGGGGCCGAGCAGGTA
This sequence comes from uncultured bacterium, assembly GCA_963731695.1. Classification (GTDB taxonomy): domain Bacteria; phylum Actinomycetota; class Acidimicrobiia; order Spongiisociales; family UBA5794; genus JAAETI01. The sequence continues at coordinate 228,842 of CAVSWM010000010.1, forward strand.
GTGCTGTGCGACACCAACGGCGGCTTCCTCTCCCACCAGGTGCAGCGAGTCGTCGGCGAGGTTGGAGAGGCGCTCGGAGATGCAACACTCGGTTGTCACTTCCACAATGACTCCGGCATGGCGGTCGGCAACTCAATAGCCGCCGTGCTCGAGGGGAGTCACCCAGGTACAGGGATGTCTCAACGGCTACGGCGAGCGGACCGGTAACGCCGATCTCGCATCGCTCATCCCCAACCTTTCGCTCAAGATGGGGATCCAGACGATTCCCGAGGATCGTATGCACCGGCTGACCACCGTCTCTCATCATCTGGCCGACATCGTCAATCTGACCCTCGATCCTCATCTCCCATACGTCGGTAGTTCGGCCTTCACCCACAAGGCGGGACTGCATACCTCCGCCCTCGCCCGCCGAAGCGACGCATATGAGCACATGGATCCCGACCAACATCGGCAACGCAACCCGGGTTGTCGTCTCCGAACTCGCCGGCCGGTCCACCGTCCTCGCCAAAGCCAGGGCACAGGGTCTCGACCTCACCGGTGAAGATGCCCAGATGGTTGTTGATCGGATCAAGGAGCTCGAGCACGTCGGGTACCACTTCGAGGCGGCCGATGGTTCCTTCGAGTTGCTACTTCGCGAAGCCCAGGGGTGGAAGCAGGATTTCTTCGAGCTCGAGTCGTACCGGGTATTCGTCGAGCATCGCGACGGAGAGGTGTTCGCCGAAGCAACCGTGAAGGTACACATCGGCAGACGAACGCGTTGTGACCACGCGAGAGGGTGACGGTCCGGTCAGCGCACTCGATCGGGCACTTCGGGTTGCGCTGGTCGGCGCCTATCCGGAAATCGCCGACATCACCCTCACCGACTATCGGGTGCGTGACCTCGATTCCAGCGACGGCACCAGCGCCCGGGTCCGCGTTCTCTGCGAGCACGCCAACTCGGATACCAGCTGGGGCACCGTTGGAGTCCACGAGAACATCATCGATGCTTCATGGAAGGCCGTCGTCGAAGGCCTGATCCTCGGTCTGCTCCGTTGTAGCGAGCGCGAGGACGATGCCGAATAGGGCGAAGAACCAAGCGGTCCAGCCCGGGCACTAACTTGAAGGCATGAGCTATCTGACCCCAACCGACCTTTGGAAACTCGCGAGAGTGGGCCAACCGGAGCCACATCCGGACGGCGGCTTCGCTGTGGTCCCCGTCACCACATACGATCTAGACGAGAACGAGGGGACGACCCGACTGTGGAAGATCCACAGTGATGGCACCAGGAAGCCTTTAACTGCGCCTTCGGTGTCCAGCACCAGCCCTGCCGTATCGAGAAACGGCAACCGGCTCGCTTTCCTCCGCAAACACGGGCCGGAAGACAAGCCGCAGCTGCACGTCATGGACTTCTCCGGCGGTGAGGCCGAATGCATCACCGATCTTCCGCTGGGTGTCGCCGCAGCAAAATGGCTCCCGGACGGATCCGGGCTGATCGTTGCTGTGCCGCTCCTCAAGGACTTCCCGGGCATTGCCGAGACGAAGGCCGAAATGGAGCGGCGCCATGATGCCCCCACCGAGCCGATAGTCACCGAGAACGTCGTATACCGGTTTTGGAAAAGCTGGCTGGTCAATGGCCAGATCCACCATCTCTTTCATATCGATCTGGCCTCGAGCGAGCTGACCGACCTGACACCGGACCTCAACCAGCTCATCGGCCTCGACGACGTTTCGGGCGTCTTTGACATCTCCCCCGATGGGCGGGAGATCGCATACGCCGCCGACATCGAGCCCGAGCCCCACAAGCGTTTCCGGTTCGCCGTTCACAAGGTCTCGATCGACAACCCGAAACCGTCTCTGCTCGACCAGGCCGACCGGATCGCTGCTCAGCAGATTCGGCCCCGCTTCAGCCCCGATGGCCGGTTTATTGTCTTCGGAGAGCAACATGAGCGAGATTATTACGCAGACCACGTCAAGCTGGTGCAGATCGACAGGCAAACCGGCGATAAGGTCGATCTGGCGCCGTGGTGGGACCGGTCGGCAGGCGGCTGGGAGTACACGTCCGATGACGATATGGTCATGCACACGACAAATGAGGGCAGCATGGCGGTGTTCTTGCTCGCCGCGGGCAGCGACATGCCAACCCGGGTCACCGATTCCGGGTATGCCCACGGCCCCCGGCCAACGCTCGGACCGGTCTGGTTGCGAGTCGAATCTCCGGCCAGGCCCGCCGATGTCGCCGTCCTCGATGCCGATGGGATTCGGCTGGTGGGCGGCTTCAACGATCACATCGACGAGATCGAGCTTGGCGAAATCGGAGAGGTGGTGTTCCCGGGCGCCGGTGGCGGTGCGATTCAGGCACACATCGTCTATCCACCTGGCTTCGATCCGTCGCGGCAAGTGGCCGCTCGTTCACAACATTCACGGCGGCCCGCACAACGCATCGGGTGGGTCATGGCACTACCGCTGGAACACCCAGGCCTTTGCGGCTGCCGGGTATGTAGTCGTCTCTGTGAACTTCCACGGCTCCGACTCATTTGGTGACGACTTCGCCCGGTCGATTCGTGGTGCCTGGGGTGACAAGCCGATGCAGGACATCATGGCCGCTACCGATCACTTGCTTGCCCAAGGTTTCATTGACGAAGAGCGTATGGCCATCGTCGGTGGCTCATACGGCGGCTATCTGGTGTCGTGGATCACGAGCCAAACCAGCCGATTCGCCACCGCCATTTGCCACGCAGGCGTCACCGACCTGCTCGGACAGTGGGCCAGCGACATCACTTCGGGTCGCGACACCGCGGTCGGGGGAACACCCTGGGAAGACATCAACGCAGTGCTTCGTTGGAGCCCACTGGCCCATGCAGCAGGGATGAACACGCCAACGCTCGTCATCCACGGCGAGAACGACTATCGGGTTGTGGTCACTCAGGGCCTGTCCCTGTACGGGGTCCTCAAGCAGAAGGGCGTCGATGCTCGCCTCGTCTACTACCCGGACGAGGGGCACTGGATCGAGAAGCCCAAGAACTCGATCCACTGGTACGGCGAATTTCTCAACTGGCTCGACCGCTACATCGGAAGGGGCCCAACCGAATGACCAACTATCACATGTCTCCTGAGGAGTTCCGCAAACACGGCCACGAGATAGTGGACTGGGTTGCCGACTACCTGACAAACGTAGCCGGGTACCCGGTCAACTCCACCGTCGAGCCCGGTGCCATCAGAGAGGCGCTACCCCCGACGGCTCCGGCACAACCTGATCCGTTTGAGGACGTGGTCCGGGATCTGAACGAGGTAATCATGCCGGGGATCACGCATTGGCAATCCCCCAACTGGTTCTCGTACTTCCCGGCCAACAGCTCGGGACCTTCGATGCTGGGCGAGATGGTGGCCGCCGGTCTCGGCGTCCAGGGGATGTTGTGGTCGACTTCTCCTGCGGCTACCGAACTGGAAACAGTCGTCGTCGACTGGCTCGTCGACATGCTCGAACTCCCCGAATCGTGGAAGACAACCGGGCCCGGAGGTGGCGTCATCCAGATGAGCGCCTCCGACTCAGCCCATGTGGCCATGGTCACCGCCCGGGAGCTGGCAAGGCAGCACACCACTCTGGACCGCATGGTCGTCTATGCCTCGGATCAAACCCACTCGTCGGTGGAGAAGGGCGCCCGCATCGCAGGATTCACCAACTTCCGCGCCATCGCAACCGACAAGGACTACGCAATGGACCCGGCCGCCTTCACCGCACAGGTGGCCGCCGATCGAGCCGAAGGGCTCGTGCCGGTGTTCGTGACCGTGACCATTGGGACGACGGCTACGTCTGCCGTCGATCCGGTACGAACCATCGCCACCCTCGCCAAGCGGGAGGGCATGTGGGTACACGTCGACGCCGCTTATGGCGGGTCGGCAATGGTGTGCCCGGAGCAACGACACCACCAGGATGGTCTCGAGTTGGTCGACAGCTACACGTTCAACCCGCACAAATGGATGTTCACCAACTTCGACTGCAACCTCTACTACGTCGCCGACCGGAAACCACTCATCGACGCGATGAGCATCCTCCCGCCGTATCTCCGGAACGAGGCCACTCTTTCCGGCAAGGTTATCGACTACCGGGACTGGCATGTCCCGTTGGGCAGGAGATTTCGCTCGCTCAAGTTGTGGTTCGTACTGCGCCACTACGGAGTCGAGGGCATCCAGCATCACATCCGTGAGCACATCGGCCTGGCTCAGGACCTGGCCGCCCGGCTTGCCGATGACCCCCGATTCGAGGTCGTGGCGCCGCATCCGTTCGCTCTCGTGGTGTTCCGTCACACCGGCGGCAACGAGGCAACCAGAAAGCTGGCCGCCGGGTTGAATGCGACGGGGAGGGTATCCCTATCGGCAACGACGCTCGGGGAGATGGCGGCGATCCGTGTTTCGATCGGCCAGACCAACACCGATGCTGAGCACGTGAACGGATTGTGGGCGTTGATAGATAAGCTGGGGTGATGGAACAGACGACACAGGTAGCGGCCTACAACACCGAACTGGAGGCCGACCTGGCGGTAGCGAGGCTGGCCGAAGCCGGTATCGACTCGCTCATCAGCGCCGACAACCTCGGCGGGACGTTCCCGATGATGCAGATGATCACCGGGGGATTCAAAGTGCAGGTACGCACCGGGGACGAGGATCGTGCCAGGGAAGTACTGGCGGTGGAGTACGAACCGATCGAGTCGCCAGACCACCGCAACCGGTCACCGCAACAGCGGACACCCGACTCAGAGCCCTCGAGCCGCGGCGCTCGCGTGCGGCTTGCCATCTACGTTGTGTTGACCATCGCGGCAGCGGTTGCCGTCATCTGGAGCACAACGCAGGGCACGCTCTAGCCGTCGGCGATGACCCGCTGAGACCCGGTCAACTCAATGAGTGCCTCGTAATACGCCGAGGAACTCGCGCATCATGAATGCGGTGGCTCCCCAGAGAATTCCCTCATCGAACTCGTAGAACCACATCTTCCGCCCAAACCATCGGGAGGTCCGCCAGCGGCTCTCGTCGAGCATCTCCAGTACCTTTGGCTCGATGACGGCCGCTACCTCCTCACGCTGAACCTCCCATGCCGGAGGTCGAATCACCTTGGCGACCACCGGCACTATCAGATTGCTGCGGTTCCTCGTCGTTGTCGGCGTCAGCCCACCGATCACCTCTACGCCTTCGGGAGGCAGACCGATCTCCTCATTTGCCTCTCTGATGGCCGTCTGCTCGGGCGTTTCCCCTGTTTCGAGCCTTCCGCCGGGGAAAACAACGTCGCCGGGATGGGTACGCATGTGTTCGGGCCGCTTCGTCAGCACAACCCGAACTGCTAGGTCCTCGTCGCGGTATAGCGGGACCAGCACCGCGGACTTAGCCTCGGCTGGGTATCGAACTGGTTGCAATGCCCCAAGACGGGTCCATACGTCTAGCACAGACGCACCTTACGCGAGATGGGGATAAGCTTTGCCGATGGCACACATGCTCGGCCATGAACCGCGGTTTTCGCCGCACCTAGTCCTTCGCCCATTCCGGCGCAAGGACACGTCTGCGATGCATGAAGCGGTTCGCGCCTCTCTTCCTGAACTCTCCAAATACCTGCCCTGGGCTGTCGACTATCAGCGCTCGGTGACCTCACAATTCGTCAAGGATTCGATCGGTGCCTTCGCCAGCGGGCGGGCGTATGACTTTGCGATCCGACAGCTCGACGACGATGACGCCCACATCGGCAATGTCTCTGTGTGGTTTGTGTCACGTGCCAACGGTGTCGGTGAGGTCGGGTATTGGATTCGCAGCGACCTCGCCGGTCAGGGCATCGGCACCGAAGCAACAGCACGAGCCCTCCAGGTTGCGTTCGAGGAACTGGAGATGCACCGGGTCACAGCCAGGATCGCCATCGGCAACGTCGCCTCGGAGCGAATCGTGCAGAAGCTCGGCTTCCTCAAAGAGGGCACGCTGCGCGACGAGGTGAGGGTGGGCCCGCGGTGGCTCGACCACTCGGTATGGGGTCTGCTGGACAACGAGTGGCGTTACGAGCGGCGCCGCTATCAGGAACAGGCCTGGGTGTAATCGCAATTCCCGTCGATTACCTGCGGAGTGTGCCATCCTGACGGGAACCTGACCCCGCTCCCAAAGCGTTCCATCTACACGAAGAAGGTTTAGGGTTCCCGGATATGGATCGACGAACATTGCAGATGATCCAACGCGGCCTCATCGCCGCGGTGAGTCTCGTGCTGGCGCTAATCGTGGTAACGGCGTTCCGTGGCTTGTTGGAGTCCCCAGGGGACACCATTCCACGCCGTACGACCACCACGGTGGCCGCCGGATCTGTAGGGGAAGAACCGTCGACGACCACTTCCACGACGGGAGCAGAGACGGCAACCACCACGACCACGAGCGCCGGCGACACCGGCGTCTGTGTTGACGACAAGCCGAACTCCGACAACACGACACTTCTCCAGGTTTTCTTCCCATGCGGGTCATCCGATCTGGCGACCGGAGGGACGTACGTCTACCGGACCGTGCCGAAGACCGACCTCGTGTTGACGACCACGATGGGCGAGATGACCAGGGGCCTAGAGCCCGAAGAGGAGACACTGGGGTTCAGATCACCATTCCCCTCGACTGCCGACGGCTCGTTCGTGGGCGTCAGCCTGGTCGACGGGACGGCATATGTAGAGTTTGACAGCGACATCTTCCCCGACGGCGCCGACACCCCGGAAGGCTCGCAGATCTTCATATCCACGTTGAACGCCAACGTATTCCAGTTCAGCACCATCAGCGCCGTCGAGTACCGGCTCGGCGGATCATGCGATGCCTTCTGGCAACATCTCGACGGCGAATGCCAGGTGATCACACGATCGCAATGGCGATCACAGCTCGCATCGCCGTAGCGGACCACACCGGGATGATCTGATGTGGTGCAGATGTCTCTCCCAGGCCTCTCATAGAGTGAGATGCCGACGATGACAGAACCACAAACCGGAGGGCTCACATTTGCCGAGTTCCACGGAAGGGCTGAGCCAAAGCTCCGTCGTGCCCTGATCGCCCGTTACGGCGCCGAGATCGGCCGCGAAGCAACCGCTGAAGCGCTGTCCTATGGCTGGGAGAACTGGGACCGTATCCGTGCAATGAGCAACCCCACAGGGTATCTGTACCGCGTCGGGCCAGAGCCGGTCACGCCGTCTGTGGCCGCGTCGAGCGGTGTTCGACACCGATTCCGTGCAAACGCTCCCCTGGATCGAACCGGGCTTGCCCGATGCTCTCAACAAGCTGTCGGCGCGGCAACGCCAGGTGGTGGTGCTCGTCCATGGCTTCGAATACACCCACCAGGAGGTTGCCGACCTCCTCGGCATCTCGCGCTCCTCCGTCCAGAACCACGTCGAGCGGGGCCTAGCCAGGCTCCGCTCCGAACTCGAGGTGTCCGATGCCTGACCTCAACGATCAACTCCGCCGCTACATCGATGGTCTCGAAGAGCCGGTATCCGTGCGAGAGACGATGGACCGCCGATCTGAGCGACGGTTCCGAGTAACGGCCGCGGTGCTCGCCGGTGCCGCCATCGTGCTCATCCCTGCCTTAGTGCTGGTCGGGTTGCGTTTCTTGCCCGCCGGCGATGACGAGGTGGCACAGACGACAACGGTGCCGGTCACCATCACGACCACAACGGCAGTGCCCCAGACCACCACCACGAGCTTCGAGACCGTCACGACCGGGGTTTCGGCGGTAGTAGTCCCCGACGTCATCGGCCTGTCTGTAGAGGAGGCTCAGAGCAGCCTCGAGGCGATCGGTCTCGATGTCGAGGTTACCGAGGAATACCCGAGTCGGTCCTGGTTCGGGCTCATCACAGCCCAGGATCCGACACCAGGCGAAGCGGCTGCACCGGGTGACTCGGTCGTAGTGGGTGTGAACGTGAGAGCACGGTGCCTCGACTACCAATCCGACCTAGAGAACGCTCGCTCGACCGTAGTTCACGTTCTCTTTGAGTGCGCTCCCGATGGGCTGTATCCCAACGTGTCGACGCAAATCATCAGGGTCGAGCCGATCGGACGGGGCCCAATCGAGGCGACCCTGAACGAGCTGCTGGCCGGACCGACCGATGAGGAACGGGCGATGGGCTTTTCGTCCTTCTTCTCCGCCGCATCGGCATCGGCGCTCAACTCCGTCACTCTTGAAGCCGGCAAGCTGACCGTCGACTTCAACGACGCGATCATCATCAACAACGCCAGCACCAGCACCGGGGGGATGTACTTCCTTGCCGAGCTGCAGGCAAACCTGTTCCAGTTCCCCGAAGTGGCCGAGATCGAGTTCCAGATCAACGGCAGTTGCGCCGCATTCGGCGAATGGCTGCAGATCGGAGAATGTGCCATCTGGACCCGGGCCGATTGGGACCGGCGAGTTGCCGCCTGGGATGCCGAGCGTGAGTTACCGGCCGGACCAGGTGAGGAACTGGGCATCGAAGACATCGTCGGCAAGACATTCACGACGCAGTCCGGAGACGCCTCACAGCAAATCATGAGGCTCGAAGGAGCCGACACTACCTACAGCGGGTTCAACGAGGTTGGAGGCTGGCTGCTCGACGACACTACCGCCCCCGACCTGAAGAACTGGGCCCTCCACGTCACAGGGCAGAACGCCGAGATGATCTGGCTGGTCAGATCCGAGGGTCAAACCGATGGTGGGAGCATGATTTACACCGTGCGAGCCGTGCTCGAGATTCCGTGGTGGGAGATCGAGGACGTCATGCAGAGTGATCCCTTTGTGCGTGATGGCGCAAGCGCTTGCACCCGAAACGGGGTATCCAATCCCCGCCTGGTCGTGGTCGCTGAGGTCGCAGGGGCCGATGGCGGGATATCCGACTACATGAACCCATTGCTCGCCTGGATGATCAATGTGGATGGAGCGCGGTTCGTGGAGATCCCGGTTGACGGAATCGAGTGTCTGTTCGACCTTTCATGACGCTACCGTTGGCCGGTAGATGGCCATCACAGAGCATCATCCATTCACCCGAAACCAATTCGTCGATGAGGGCTTCACGAAACTCGATCTGAGCGAGGCGACAATCGACGAGTGTGAGTTCGACACTTGTGAATTCCGCAACGTCATTCTCAACGGCGCGTCGATCAGGCGGTCGCGGTTCGTCGAGTGCACTTTCGCCGGGTGTGACTTGTCGCTCATGGACCCGCTCGACAGCCATTTCTCCGGTTGTACGTTTGACGATTGTCGACTCACCGGGGTGAATTGGACCATGTCGGTGCGCCGTGATGCAAGCCTCAGCGAGCCAAATACGTTCAATCGCTGTGACCTCGGGCTGAGCACCTTCTCGCAGCTCGAGCTCGATGGCTACCGATTCGTGGATTGTCGAGTGGTGGAGTCGGGTTTCCGCGAGTCGACACTGATCGACAGCCACTTCGAGCGAACGGATCTGAGCGGTGCCGATTTCACCCACGCCAATCTCTCGGGATCGATCCTGATCGATTGCCCCGGCGTCCACATCGACCCGGCGGTCACCAAGATCGCCGGAGCAACCGTCAGCGCCGCCACAGCACTCCAGATCGCCGAGGCACTAGGTCTACGTATTCACGACCCGCAGGCCTAACAATCCGAGACCGGTCTGAAGACTGCGTTTTAGCGTCGCAAAGCGGAATATATTCCGCTTTGCGACGCCAGAAGCCCGCTCAGGGGTGCGACGGCGCCGGCGGAGAGCCCTCCAGGTTGAACGCCACCTGATCGAGGTAACACCACCACCAGTCCTCCCCCGGTTCGTACGACCTGATGAGCCCATGGTTGGTGGTCGTGAAGTGTGCGGTGGCGTGTCGACCGGGTGAGTTATCGCAACAACCGACGTGCCCACACACCTGACAGAGCCGCAGGTGCACCCAGTTGTGAAGGCCCTTTGCCAGACAGTCCTCGCATCCTTCGGAGCTCGGCACCGGAGGAGAGAGATCCTCGGGTAGGTGGGGGCAATCAGCCAATGTCGTTTCCTTCCGTTCCGCCGGCGCTTCGTCGATTGCGAACCTGAGGGGCAACCTCTTTGCCAAACAACTCGATGGATCGCATGGTTGCGCCGTGAGGCAGGTTTCCCGCGCTCGTGTGCAGCAGGAAGCGCTCGATACCGAGCATGTCGCACCAGCGGGCAACCTTGGTGGCGACTGTGTCCGGGTCGCCGACGATCAGCGAGCCGTCGGGCCCCGCCATCCAGTCAAACTGGTCCCGGGTCAGAGGCGGCCAGCCTCGTTCCCTGCCGATCTTGTTCATGGTCTCGGTGAAGCCGGGGTAGATAGCCTCGATCGCCTCATCCTTGTCGTCGGCCACATGCCCGAGGGCATGGACGGCTAGGGGAAATTCGGACGGATCGTGGCCGGCCTCTCGCAGCGACCGGTGGTAGAGGGCGACCAGCGTCGCAAACCTGGCGGGATCACCACCGATGATCGCCAGCGCCACCGGGAGACCAAGACGCCCGGCACGCACGATCGATGCCGGCGTGCCCCCGACACCGATCCATACCGGCAGAGGCTTCTGCTGCGCCCGCGGGTAGATCGCCTGGTTGTCCAGCGGAGTGCGGAACTTGCCGGACCATGTGACGGTCTCATTGTCCCGGATCTGAAGCAGTAGCTCCAGCTTCTCGGCAAACAGCTCGTCGTAGTCGGAGAGCGAGTAGCCAAAAAGCGGGAACGATTCGATGAACGAGCCACGCCCGACCAGCAGTTCGGCACGACCCTTCGAGATCAGGTCGATGGTGGCGAAGTCCTGATATGTGCGGACCGGATCGGCGGAGCTGAGGATGATCACTGCCGAGCTGAGTCGGATCCGCTCGGTGCGGGCCGCCGCAGCCCCCAGGATCACCGCCACCGACGACGCTGCCATGTCGACCCTGTGGTGCTCACCGAGGCCGTAAACATCGAGACCGACTTGCTCGGCCAGCTCGATCTCTTCCAGTACGTCGCGGATTCTCTCGCCGTGGCTGACCGACTCGCCGGTGGCCGGGTCGCGATGTGTCTCCGCGAAGCTAGTCAGACCGAATTCCATAGAGCCGAAACTAGCCCGCCAAACCACAGCCCCGCGCCGCCCACCAAGGCTTTTGGCGTCAGAAACCGGAATATGTTCCGGTTTCTGACGCCAAAGCGGGTGTTGCATTCTGTGCGGCCGGTGCGTCTATACAGTGACGGCCAGGGAGGATGGCTATGGGTGTCGCCGAGCAGATGGACCAGACGGTCGCAGCAATAGTCACAGACAGCTACGCCCAGTTGCGGCGATTCGCTGCGGTAGTGGCACCGTGGGACATGGATCCGGATGACGTGCTCCACGGTGCTCTTGTTTCGGTGCTGCACCGCAGCCATGTCGAGCGGCTCGAGAACCCGACCGCATACATGAAGACGGCGATCGTCAACTACGTCCACTCGGAGCTGCGCAAGACACGTACCAGGCGCCGTCTGACCGAAAGGCTGCGGTCGGAGCACGCAGATGTCGGGGCTCCTGCCTATCCATCCGATCTCGCAGATCTGATGAACCTGCGTCCTCTCGACAGAGCTGTGCTGTTCCTGCACGACGTAGAAGGAATGCCGTTCGATGAGGTCGCAGCGGCCACCGGGATCTCTCACGGGCATGCTCGGGTCACCGCCTCCCGTGCCCGCCGCCGGCTGAGAGCCTTGCTGGAGGAGGAAGAGAAATGAGTCGGTACACAGATGCATTCGAGACCCTGGCCGATCGAGGAACCCCAAGGGGAGCAACCGCACTCCTCGACCGTGTCGATACCTCGCTAGCCGAGCCCGCCGTGACTATTGCCCGGCAGAAGACCAGACCTGTCGGTGGGCTAGCGGTTGCCACCGCGGCGTTTCTCGCAGTCATCGCCATCGGAGCAATGTGGGTGCTGTTGCGTGGAAGCGCACCCGTAGCCACCGACGACGGCATCGAGTGGTTCACTGTGCCCAATGCGGCATCTTCGCCGTCGGTCACACGAGGTCCTGGGGGATTCCTCTTGTGGACCAACGGAATCCTCGGTGGAGACGGCCGCAACGAAGACACGATGTTCGAGTTCTCGACCGATGCGCGTTCGTGGACAGACGTGACCCCGCCGGGGTCGATGGGTCACCTGGTTCGAAGCGTCGAGGCAAGCGCCGATCATTGGCTGCTGCTGCTAGACGATGGCAGCGCGCTGGTTTCCGAGGATGCCCAATCTTGGGTCGAGGTCAGATGGCCAGACGATCTGGACCCATTCATCGATCAGGTCGTTGGGTCCGGCACCGGCTTCTTTGCCGTCGGAATCGATCCTTTCGGCGAGGGGACGACCCTGTGGTGGTCACCGGATGGAATCACCTGGTCGAAACAAGACGCCGAGCTTCCTGGTGGTGTCGCTGAAGCGACGCTGGAGGGCACCGAAGCAGGCCTCGCGTGGTACGGATACGGAGCTACCGGATCGGAGCAAGACATCTATCACACGACCGACGGGGGTTCCTGGCTACAGGGGACGATCACCCTCCCGCCTGACTACGCAGCTACCACGTCGGGCTGGTTGGTTGGGCCGGTGACCGTTGCTGATGGCACCTGGTTCGCCTTCGGAGAGGTGTTCACGACAGGCGAGGTCGGGACACATCTCCTGGCGTGGACCTCACCTGATGGAGTCACCTGGCAGTATCGCGGATCACCCGACTTCGCTTCAGTTCCCGACCATTCCGTCGGCGTAGCAACGTCGGCGGTGCTCGGCGATCAACTCGTCGTGGAACCGCGGATCTCGTCAGGTGGAGAGATCCGAGATGGAGAGGTGAATCTCGGTGGGGACATAACACCCACCGGTCGACTCTGGGCTACCGCCGACGGTTCCAATTGGACGCTAAGTCTCCAGCTTGATCAACCAATCGAGTCGATCAGCGGTCGGGATACCGACTCTGGTCGACTCGTTGGCGTGTACGTCCCCGCCCCCAACCCAACGAAGTCCGACGGCACGGTGACAACAACAAATGCTGCGCTTGATCCCGGCGACCTCGATCAGGATGGGCTCGCTCTCCAGAAAGAGATCATCAGCGATGGAAAAGTCACCGAAGAGGAGTTCATCCAAGCCCTTCAGGGCTGGAAGTCATGTATGGAGGGGCTCGGGGTCACAATGGTCGCCTTTGAGCGGAACCCCGATGGAACCTACAGCTTCAGCTACGGCTCGGCACCGTCTGGCGACGGCATTACCGAGGACAACTTCTGCACTGTCAGCTACATCGAGCAGGTGAACTACGTGCTGTGGCACCAGGGCTGACCCCCACCCCCGGCTTTTGGCGTCAGAAACCGGAATATATTCCGGTTTCTGACGCTAAAAGCTCAAAAGGAATGGGGCCCCGACCGGGGCCCCATTCCTCATTGCTGTTCGGCGACTTAGTCGCCGAAACTCCTTGTTACATCATTCCGCCCATGCCGCCCATGCCACCGTCGTGGCCATGGCCGCCGCCTGGGAGCTCTTCTTCCTTCTCCTCGGCAACAAGTGCCTCGGTGGTGATGAGAAGAGCAGCGATCGATGCAGCGTTCTGGAGAGTCGCACGGGTGACCTTGGCAGGATCGATGATCCCGGCCTTGATCAGATCCTCGTACTCACCGGTTGCCGCGTTGAAACCAAAGCTGGTCTCAGCGCCACGGACACGCTCGACGACGACGCCGCCCTCGTGACCGGCGTTGACCGAGATCTGACGCAGCGGTGCCTCGAGCGCACGTGCCACGAGCATCCGGCCCGCTTTGACATCATCAGTGCCGCCACGATTCTTGATCGCAGCACCGGCACGAATCAGGGTCACGCCACCACCGGCGACGATGCCCTCTTCGACCGCGGCACGGGTCGCCTGGATGGCGTCCTCGATGCGGTGCTTCTTCTCCTTGAGCTCAACCTCGGTAGCCGCGCCGACCTTGATGACGGCAACACCGCCGGACAGCTTGGCCAGACGCTCCTGGAGCTTCTCCCGATCCCAGTCTGAGTCGGAGTTCTCGATCTCCTGACGGATCTGCTTCACGCGGGCCTCGACCTCAGCGTGGCTTCCGCCGCCCTCAACGATGGTTGTGTCGTCCTTGGTGACGACGACCTTGCGGGCACGGCCCAGCAGGTCGATCGTGGCACCTTCGAGCTTGAGGCCAACCTCTTCGCTGATGACAGTCGCACCCGTGAGGATGGCGATGTCCTGGAGCATTGCCTTGCGACGCTCACCAAACCCGGGAGCCTTGACGGCGACCGAGCTGAAAGTGCCACGCAGACGGTTGACCACCAGGGTGGCCAGAGCCTCGCCCTCGAGGTCCTCGGAAAGCACCATGATGGGCTTGCCGGTCTGCATGACCTTCTCCAGCACAGGGAGCAGATCTTGAACAGAGCTGATCTTCTGGTTTGCGATGAGGATGTATGGATCCTCGAGCACCGCTTCCTGACGATCCGGATCGGTGATGAAGTAAGGCGAAATGTAGCCCTTGTCGAACTGCATACCCTCGGTGAAATCGAGATCTACACCAAAGGTCTGGCTGTCCTCGACGGTGATGACACCCTCGTTGCCGACCTTCTTCATCGCTTCGGCGATCCGCTCGCCAATGTTGCGGTCTGCGGCCGAGTTGGCGGCCACATAGGCAATCTGGTCCTTGGAGTTGGAATCGACAGCGGTTGCCACCTCGGCGATAGCCTCGACGACGTTGGCAACAGCCTCTTCGATCCCGACCTTCAGCTCCATCGGGTTAGCGCCAGCAGCGACGAGCCGAAGCCCGTCGGTGACCATCGCCTGGGCGAGGACGGTTGCAGTCGTCGTTCCGTCACCGGCAACGTCATTGGTCTTGTTGGCAACCTCTTTGGCGAGCTGTGCGCCCATGTTCTCGAACGGGTCGTCCAGCTCGATCTCCTTGGCGATGGTTACACCGTCATTGGTGATCGTGGGGGCGCCCCACTTCTTTTCCAAGACGACGTTGCGGCCCTTGGGCCCCAGTGTCACCTTGACCGTATTGGCAAGCTTGTCAACGCCTGCCTGGAGGCTACGTCGAGCCTCCTCATTGAACTTCAGTTCCTTTGCAGCCATATGGTCCCAGCCTCCTAAGCGAGAACAGCAAGTACGTCGCGTGAGGAGAGAATCAGCAGATCCTCACCTTCGACCTTTACCTCGGTGCCGCCGTACTTCGAGTAGAAAACAACGTCGCCTTCTTTGACGTCGAGCGGTACACGCTCTCCGTCCTTGTATTCGCCGGGGCCTACAGCGAGCACTTTGCCCAGCTGTGGCTTTTCCTTTGCGGTGTCCGGGATCACGAGACCACTCTTGGTCCGTGACTCGGTCTCTTCCTCGGGCTTGACCACGATGCGGTCACCCAGCGGCTTAAGATTCATCCGGCTTTCCTCCTTCCGAGGGTTAGCAGTCTGACACTTCGACTGCCAAAGGCTAGCACTCTTTTACACCCAGTGCTAGCAGACGAACCGTGAGAGTGCTAGCAAGTCGAATCGAGCCAAAAATGGCAATGTATGGGAGTCTCCGCACGGTCGCGGGCTATCGTCTCCGACCGCGGCGAAGATCTGCGAACACCGTCGCAAGCTCCTCGGCGGTGAGCAAGCCCACCACCTCACCGGCCTCGGCCACCACCAGCACGCTACCGCCCCATTCGCCCCGCGAGAGCGCCCCACGCAGTCCCGTATCCGGTGTCACCACATCGGTTGGCCCGATCGGCATCATCGCATCGCGCACAAGGGTTGTCCCGCGCCTGGCACTATCCACCCTCGCTACCTCACGTGTCCCCAAAACGCCGATGACTCGCCCATCCACCGACACCGGCAACGTTCGTAGCTTGTCACCCCACCCGTGCAACTCGAGAGCCGCCATGACCGTCAGGTCGCCGTCGACCGCCAGATCAGTCCTCCTCATGATCTCGCCAACCGTCGTGCCCGAGATACGAGCCATGAACTGCTCCTGAACGCCAGACGTCGACGCCGATTCGTACAGGAACCATCCCACGGCGACGAACCAGACCGCCGAGATGTCCCCTGCAAAGAACATGAGCGCGGCACCCGTCGCTGCGACCAGCAACCCGAGCCCACGCCCTGCGATGACCGCAAGACGGGTCGCCCTGGCACGATCACCGCTGCGCCGCCACACAAGGGCCCGCAACACCCTTCCCCCATCCAGCGGCAGTCCAGGCAAGATGTTGAACACCGCAATCGACAGATTGGCGAAGCCGAGGATTATCGCAACTCGAGCCGGGATGCCCCACACTGCGCTCAACGGCCAGCCAACGGCGATAAACAAGGCGCCGAGCGCCAGCGAAGCCGCAGGCCCGGCAATCGTGACCGCCAGTTCGTCGGCTGGTGTCTCCGCCTCATCTTCGATCTCAGAAACGCCGCCGAAGATGAATAACCGGATCCGACGAACCTTCAACCCACGCCGGATCGCGACCAGCGAGTGACTGAGCTCGTGGATAACCACGCTGCCGAGAAACAGCACACCACCTGTGATTGAAGCCAATAGCAGCAGCTCGGGCTGCTCTCCCGGAAAGACGCGGTCTAGCTCGACATACAGCGACCACGTGAGTAGGCCGGCGATGATGAACAGCGAAAGGTCGGCGACGATGTCCACGCCACGTACCGAGCCGAGCCGCATCCCGCGTCCCAAGCCGCCGCCCCTATCCGAGACGAAGCGCCGAGCTGACGTCGACGTTCCACGGGGTCACTTCACCCCGCTCGAGACGGAACTCGCCTGCGGCCGCGATCATGGCTCCGTTGTCGGTGCACAATGCCGGTGTCGGCAAGTGCAGCGCCACTCCATGCTTGTCTGCCTGCTCCTGAAGCTTTGTTCGCAGTCGTCGGTTGGCGAGCACCCCACCACCACCACCGACCCGCTGAACACCGGTCGCATCAACTGCGTTGAACGTCTTGGCGACAAGGACGTCGACGATGGCTTCCTGCACCGCCGCAGCAACATCCGCAAGTGGCGGTACCGAGTTCGCCGCCTTCGCCTTCTCCAGGTAGGTGACGACGGAAGTCTTCAAGCCGGAGAAAGAGAAGTGGTACGGCCGATCGGCAAGGGCTCTGGGGAACCTGATGCTGTCGGGATCGCCGCCTTCAGCAGCTTTGTCGATCGCGGGCCCTCCGGGGTATCCGAGCCCCATGAAGCGGGCGATCTTGTCAAAAGCTTCTCCTGAGGCATCGTCGATGGTCGTACCAAGGATCTCGTACTCACCCCAACCCTTGACGTGGACGATCTGGCTGTGCCCGCCGGAGGCCAGCAGCACAATCGCCGGTGGCTCGAAGTCACCGTGCTCGAGCCGCGGCGCAAACAAATGCCCTTCCATGTGATCGACACCAATGAACGGACGATCGAGCGTCCACGCCATAGCCTTGGCGAAGGAGTAGCCGACCATCAATGCCCCCACCAGCCCGGGCCCACGGGTGGCCGCGATCGCCTCGAGCTGGTCAGAATGAACTCCCGCCCGCATCAACGCCATATGCACCATCGGCCGAATCGCTTCGACATGGGCTCTGGCCGCAACCTCAGGGACCACCCCCCCGAACCGGGCATGTGCGTCCGTTTGCGACGACAGCACGGTCGACAGTATCTCGTTGCCGCGGACAACGGCGACGCCCGTCTCGTCACAGCTGGTCTCGATCCCGAGGATCAGGGGGCTACTCATGGTTCTCCTCGAATCCAGCCCGGATCTCATCCAGACGTTCGGCGTAGTCGGCCTGGTCGATGTCCGTCGCCCACATGATGACGGCGTCGTCATCGCGGTAATAGTTCTTGCGAACTCCGACTGCCGTCAGACCGAAGCGATTGTAGAGACGCTGCGCCCCGGCGTTCGTTGCCCGCACTTCGAGAGTGAGGTTCCGGGCGCCTCGATTCAATCCCGCCTCGATCAGCCGCAACATCAACCGTGTCCCCAGCCCACCACGACGAGCTCCGGAGCGGACCGCAAGCGTGGTCACATGCGCATCGTCTTCCATCAGCATCAAACCGGCGAAACCCACCATCTTCCCGTCACGCTCAGCAAGGACGTAGATACGATCAGCGAGATTGAGCTCGTCACGGAATATCCCCTCGCTCCAGGGCTCGGGGTAGGTGAGCCGTTCCAGCTCGAGAGCGGCCGGGATATCAGCAACGGTCATAGGACGGAAACTGAAGGACGAGGCCACGGTCATCATCCTGCCGCCCCCGGCCAAATGCCCTCTTCACGGAAGTCACTCCAGTTGATTTGTGCATCCGGCTCACGCATATAGAGCGGGCGAACATCGTCGGCGCGGACGAAGTCGTCGGCTTCGGCTTTGAAACTGGCGATCTCCAGTAACACGTCGGCTGCGGGATAGCGCGGCCTGCCCTTCTTTGCCCTGTGTAATCCACGGACCACACTGGCGGGCAGGTTTGCGGTGTCGCCAACCAGCAGGGTGTCCTCAGCGTCGCTCTCGATCAGGTTGTGAAGCCCCTCCGCAGACACGATCTCGGCGGGACCGTCCGGGGCGACCCCTCCGGGCACCGGTTGGAAGGGCCGGGTGGCGAACTGATTTCGGCGTACATCGACCACCGGCCAGATACGACGACGCCCGGTGGCGGCTCTGACCGCAAGGGCGGTGAGCGAACTGATCGTGACCATCGGAGCGCCGATGGCCGCTGCGATGGCCTGTGCCGTTGAAATCCCGGCCCGGATGCCGGTGAACAGCCCCGGCCCGATATCGACCGCGACTACGTCGATTTCGGCCGGCTTCCAACCGGTCGAGCTGAACACGAAATCAATGGCAGGCACCAGAAAGCCCCCGTGCCCTCTCCGGTCCACCCGGATCGACATGGCAGCGAGCTGGTCACCCTCACCGAGGGCGACCGAGGACGCGCTGGTAGCGGTATCGATAGCGAGGATCTTCACGGTGCCAATTCTCCCAGAGGTCGCTTCGTCCAAAGACCGGACGAGACAAACCGGAACAGGCGCTCGGTGTCGCCGGTTATCTCGATACGGATCATGAGGTGGTCCTCCGGTATCCCGGCGGCAATCGCGTCACCCCATTCGATGAGCAACACTCCGTCGCGTGCCTGCTCGGGAAGGTCGAGGTCTTGGAACTCGGCCGAGCTGCCCAGACGGTAGACGTCGGCATGAACAACCGGCAGAAACCCGTCATGCATTCTCGCGAGCACGAAAGAAGGGCTCGTCAGCGGTTCCTCGACACCGAGCCCCTCACCGATGCCTGCCGCGAACAGGGTCTTGCCGGCACCGAGTCGCCCGGCGAGCAGCACAATGTCGCCTGCCCGCAACTGTGCGGCCAGGTGACGGCCGAGCGCGAGCGTCTCAGCGGGATTTGTGGTGGCGACTTCGGTCAATTGAACAGATCCAGTTGCTCGGGATCGGGCTCCGGATCGCCCGGTTCTACTACCGGGTCCGGCAGGCGCCTCGTTAGCTTACCGTCGATTATCGCCCGGATTAGCTGAAAATCCTCGCGCATCTCGTTAAGTACCCGGGCACTGCCTCGCAAGGCAGCCGCCGGATGAAATGTCGGTACCAGTAAGCGCCCCCACCATTCATACGCGTTGCCACGCAGCCTGGTGATCCCGGTATCGGTACGCAACAACAGCTTTGAGGCGAAGTTGCCGAGGGTGACCGCCGCTTTCGGCTGGATAAGCTCCAGCTGTGACTTCAAGTAGCCTTTGCATGCGTCGATCTCGTCCGGTCTGGGGTCACGATTCTTTGGTGGCCGGCACTTGACGACATTGGCGATGTACACGTCGTCACGCCGCAATCCGATCTCACCCAGGAGCTGTTCGAGCAGCTGACCGGACCTCCCCACAAAAGGGAGCCCCTGTTCATCTTCCTGCTGGCCAGGGCCCTCACCGACAAAGACCACATCGGCGTCCGCGTTGCCGGAGCCGAATACCACATTGGTCCTCGTCTCTGACAGCCTGCAAACGGTGCACGCACTTGCCTTTTCGGCCAGCACCGCCAGCTCCTGTGCCCGATCCGCAGCCGTCGGCAACTCAGCCATCGCCCACCGCCGGGATCCCTGCAAGGGATGTTGCGTTGACCACGGAGCTGACGATGGCAGCAGCCGTCACGTTGAATGCCGTCTCGCCGAGTAGATCCAGATCTGTTTCTTCCTCACCACAGGACACGGCAAAGACAATATCTCCGTCGTACCGGGTGTGTGCCGGCCTGATGCATGCCGCCAGAGCATCGTGGCTGCGCACGATCAAGCGCAACAAATCCGATTTGCTCAATCTTGCATCCGTCGCAAGTGCCACCAGGGTCGTGTTCTCCCGGGAACCCTCGACTTCCGGGGGTTGCAGGGTCGGACTCCCGGTGATCCAGTTACCGCGGAGATCGACAATGTCTCCGACGGCATTGACCGCTGCGAGCACGCCAATCGTGGCGGTTCCGACCCGGACCGCCGCCGAGCCGATCCCCGATTTCCTCATGTTCTCGAATCCGCTCCATTTCGATACGGTTGCTCCCGTGCCTGCCCCCACGCTGCCGAGCTCAACGGCATGACCGCTGGCTGCGCGGAAGGCAGCGGCACCGTGCTCTGGCCCGGGTGGGCTGTTCTCTCCGACCATTAGGTCGAAGAGAATGGCGGCAGGAACGATCGGGACGGGGCCCGCCGGGGTGGGGTGACCGCGGCCCAACGAGGCCAACTCCCTCATCACGCCATCTGCGGCGGCCAATCCGAACGCCGAACCACCCGAGAAAACGAGAGCCTGGATGGTCTCCACCTTCATGCCGGGCGCCAGGAGCGCAGTCTCCCTTGTGCCAGGCGCTCCTCCCCTGGCTTCGCAGGCCACCCGATTCGGCTCGGGCAGGTTGATCACCGTTACGCCGGTAGCGGCCTCGTGATCGGTCCAGTGCCCAACCTCGACACCGGGAACCGCCGTGATGGTGTCGTTAGATTCCACAGCCCCTCCGATAGTGGCGTGGCAAGCGAGGGCCGAAGTTGCACACCACCTCATAGTTGATCGTGCCCATCCACTCTGCCCAATCTTCCGCCGTCACCGAGCCCAAACCCTGGGTTCCCATGACAACAACCTCGTCACCGACCTCGACATCGTCTTGACCAACATCGATGACGATTTGGTCCATGGTCACCGTGCCTGCGTATGGGTATCGCTTGCCCCGGATAAGGACCTCGCCGCCGACACTGGAAAGACGTCGATAGACACCGTCGGCATAGCCAATGGGGACCGTAGCTACCCGGCCCGCTCCCGGCATGGGGCGTCGCCTTCCGTATGAAGGGCGGGCGCCCTCCGGCAGGTCGCGGACAAACGAGACAGCAGAGACGACCCGCATCGCCGGTTGTAGCGGCAACCCGGCACCGGTCTCTGGTGCGGGGCGGAGCCCGTAGATGCCCAGACCGGCTCGGACCATCGAGAACCGGGCCTGGTTGAACATCAACCCGCCTGCAGTGTTGGAGGCATGCAACATGGGGGGCTCGATGCCTCGATCGGCGAGCAGCTCTACGAAATCGTCAAACCGTCTGATCTGCTCCCTGGTGAAATCGGGATCCTCATCGGCAACTGAGAAGTGGGTCCAGACGCCCTGGAGCTCCAGAGCAGGGTGCTGGTGGACGTATACCGCCAGCTCGAAGGCATCCTGCGGGGACGCCCCTACCCGGTGCATCCCCGTGTCCACCTTGAGGTGAACGGGCAGACGACGGCTCTCCTCGACCTGGGAGGCGAGCAGCTCTGCGAAGGTACGCCGATAAACGGTCGGGACGAGATTCCACTCGACCGCCAATGGCGCCTCTTCCCTGGTTGGCTCGGAGAGGAGAAGAATTGGGACATCGATACCGGCTTCACGCAGCCGGATGCCCTCCTCGACCAGCGCCACCGCCAACCACTGGGCACCGCCCTCAATGGCCATCTCGGCAGATGGGACGTCCCCATGTCCGTAGCCGTCTGCCTTCACGACGGCGCACAGCATCGCAGGGGCGACCGCGTCGGCGATAGCACGTGCGTTGTTGCGAAT
Organism: uncultured bacterium; assembly: GCA_963731695.1. Lineage (GTDB taxonomy): Bacteria > Actinomycetota > Acidimicrobiia > Spongiisociales > UBA5794 > JAAETI01. Next base: position 250,738 of record CAVSWM010000010.1, read on the forward strand.
GGCGTTCAGATCAACCTCGACGTGTGATGGCCTCAAAGAATCTCCCCGATAGTCTCTAACAAGCCGGTCGCAGTGACCGTGCGCTGCGAGGCTAGGTCGGCTCCAGCAACGCCGTGCCAGAACGCACCCGACCTGGCTGCGATCTCGCCGTCGAGGCCGCACGCCCACAACGCTGCAACAACGCCGGAAAGCACGTCCCCGGTTCCAATCGTCGCCAACTCGGGACCTCCGGTCGTCACGACCCATTGCTCCGCGCCCGAGCACAAACGTCGGGTTCCCTTTGAGCAGGACAACCGTGCCCGTCTCGTCGGGAACCGGCATTGCCGCCAGATAGGAAGCCTCTTCACCGGTAAGACGTTTGAATTCGCCGGCGTGCGGCGTGATAACCGTCGGATGATTGCGATCGGCAAGCGGGCCGAGACCCCCGAGATTGTTGAGCCCGTCGGCATCAATGAGCAGCTTGCCCGCACGCCTGGCAACGATCTCCCGGCTCAGCCCGGCATCTTCACCGAGACCGGGCCCGAGGACCACCACATCAAATCGGTCGGTGTACTCGAGTACCGCTTCGACGTCGTCCTTTGTGAAGTAATCCCCGTCGCCTATGCCCATCGTCAGCAAGCCAGGGTTCATTGCAGCGACCTGGCGCTGCATGGCACCGGGGCACACAACCGCGGCGCTGCCGGCGCCCGCATGCAGCGCGGAGCTTGCGGCGAGGACTCCGGCTCCGGCCATTCCCCGGCTGCTGCCAACCACCGCCACCGACCCGACCGACCACTTGTGATCGGTGCGCCTCCTACCGGGCACGGGTGCGTCTTCCCTCTCACAGAGTTGTAGCTCCGGCTCGCCGCCCTTCAGCCCGATGTCGACCACTTCGATGACACCGCATCGCTCCGGACCCTCCCCGAGCAGGTGACCCGGCTTGAGCGCATGAAACGTAATTGTGGCATCAGCGATGAAAGCGTCCCCTGTCACCAAGCCCGTGCTTGCCTGAAGCCCACTGGGAACATCGACGGCGAGCACAGCAGCATCGTGATCCAGCCAGGGTGTCACCGGTTCGGGCAGCTCCCCGCGGAACCCGACACCGAAGAGGGCATCGATGATCAGATCCGCCGGCTCCGGTTCGCCCAGCTTCACGATCTTCGCCCCGGAGGCCGCGGCACGGATCCCGGCAATCCGGGCGGGCGAGTATTCGCCACGGGGATAGCCGAGAGCATGGACAATGACGCTGGCACCTCGAGCCACGAGATAGCGGGCAGCAACGTACCCGTCGCCCCCGTTGTTGCCCTTCCCTGCAAGGACAACGACCCGGGATCCGTAGCCGATACCCATCCGTGCCGCAGCGAGCGCCACCCCGGCACCGGCCCGCTCCATAAGTATCTCCACCGGCTCTGCTGAGACGGTATCCAACCGATTGGACTCCTCGGGCGTGATCACGAGCCGCATCCGGGAATTGTAGAACCTCAGCGGAAACGCCCTGTGGCTGCGGGCTCGTCGGCAACAGATTCGCCCGGGTGCGGGCGGCGCCGAATCGTCACACCGCCCGAATCGCCCGCCATCGTCCCGCCCGCCGGCTAGGGCATTCCCAATCCTCCGCAATCGAAGGCGGCAAGCACAGCAGCCTCTTCACCGGTCATGGCACTCGACACCGTATTGGTAGACGTGAGACGGGAACCGTCGAGTGTGAATTCTTCATAGCCGCCCTCGAAGTTCCCCTGGTCATCGATGCGTTGGGCAAAGGTGCGACGCAACGTGCCGTCTCCCGGGCACACCAGACCCGAGCCGGCTCCCACCGAGGCGCCGACGCTGAAGACCGCAGGAACTCCCCCATTGCTGACCCTGGTGACCACACAGTTGGCAACAGCAAACAGCCCTACCAGCGTTGTCGATGCGCCCGCACCAACGGTGACGAACACTTCGTCCACACCATCGCCGTCAGCGTCGAATCCGCCAATCGGCCGTGGCGGAATCAAATCGTCGACGTGATCGATCGCAGCCTCGGCTCCGCCCCCGTCGGCAAAGACCACCCGCACCCGCCAATCGTTTGGCGCGGCTTGATAGGTCAGCGTCTCGTCGGTATTGCCGTCGCCGTCGAAGTCACCAGCCACTCCGGCGAACTCGAGGGTTCCCTCTTTGAGAGCAACCGGGCTCGGACACACCGACGGGATTGTGGTTGTTGTGGTCGTTGTCGAGGTGGATGTCGTCGTGGTGGTCTCAGGCGCGGCGGTCGTGTTCGTTGCCTCCGTCGTCGCGGGAGCCACGGTCGAGGTCGATGACGTCACAGCCGCGGTTGTAGTTGGACCTGCGGTCGCTGCCGTGTCCGGTTCACCACCACAGCTGACAACCGCTAGCCCGATCACAACGGCGAGCACGAGCAACCGCCTCACATCATCCTCCAAGCGACAGAGCCATCACCAGGGCTTGACCGCCGGTGTGGGTGATGGTGACCATCACTTTCTCCACACCGATCATCTCGGCCCTTCTCGCTGCCTTGCCCGAGAGACGCACCGTCGGTGCACCCCCGCCGGTTATCTCGATGTCCTTCCACCGGACATGGCGCCAACCAACCCCGAGGCTCTTCATCACAGCCTCTTTTCCGGCGAATCTGGCGGCCAAACGTTCCGAAGGGTCCTTGTAGCGGTGGGCGTACTCCCACTCGTGATCGGTGAAGCATCGCTGCCGGAACCGATCTCCGTTCTTCGCAAGCAGATGCCTGACCCGATCGACCTCGGCCAGATCGACTCCCATACCCACAATCTCCATGGGAAAGAGAGTAACGAGGCTGACCGGCTATGGCATCACTACTCAACATCTGGTGTGCCGTCGATACGACAGTGTTACCCCGTTCGCCATCAGGGCCGTCCTCTCCGTTTTGGAGCTCATCGATTAAGACGTCCTGAGCTGCGGCGGAGTTCCTGGAAACTGGTCACTTCTTTTCCCAAATATGAGGACTCGGCGTAGACGCGTCATTGCCCCCGCAAATGCGGGGGCAATGGACTGACAACGCTGTCTACTCGACGGTCACCGACTTGGCCAGATTGCGTGGCTGATCGATGTCGTGGCCGCGGAGTCGGGCGACGTGGTAGGCCAGCAACTGCAACGGTATCACCGCCGCTACAGGCCCGAGCAAATCATCCGCACGCGGGATCCTGAGGACGCTGTCGGCGTATTTGTGAATCTGATCGTCGTCCTCGTATGCGACCGCAAGCACCTTGCCGCCACGGGCTTTGACCTCCTGGACCGCTGAAATGGTCTTCTCGTAGACGCTTTGCTGGGTGAGCACCACGATCACGGGTGTGCCCCTGGTGACCAGCGCCAACGTCCCATGCTTGAGCTCGCCGGCCGGCATCGCCTCAGAGTGCAGGTAGCTGATCTCCTTCAGCTTCAACGAGCCCTCCATCGCGACGGCATAGTCGAGCCCTCGGCCGATGAAGTAGACGTCTTCGGCATCCAGGATCTCGGTGGCGGCAGCCACTACCTCGTCCTCATGATGAAGCAGTTCCTCGATCTGTGCGGGCAGAAGACTGAGACCGTGTGCGACCCGTGCAGCCAGATCCTCGTCAACGACTCCGCGGGCCTTCCCGATCTGGAGCGCCAGCAGGTACTGCGCAATGAGCATCGCCAGATACGCCTTGGTAGATGCCACCGAGATCTCGGGGCCCGCCCTGGTGTACAGGATGTCATCGGCTTCCCGGGAGAGGGTGCTCCCGACGACATTCGTAAGCGCAAGTAACCGGGAGCCTCGCTCCTTGGCCAGCCTGGCGGCAGCGAGGGTATCTGCGGTCTCGCCCGACTGGCTGATGGCGACCGTCAAGCTTCTCGGCGAGATCAACGGATCGTTGTATCGCATCTCGTGTGCGTACTCGACAAAGGTAGGGATCCTGAGCAGACGCCGGAATATCTCCTTGCCTACGAGACCGGCGTGATAGGCGGTGCCACAGGCGGTGATCCACAGTTCATCGAAATCCCTGGCAAAGGCCTCGTCGAATTTCACATCCTCCAACCAAACCTGACCGTTCTCATCGAGGCGGCCGGCAAGAGTCTCAGTGACAACCGCGGGTTGTTCATGGATCTCCTTCAGCATGAAGTGCTCGAAGCCACCCTTCTCGGCCTGCCCCGCATCCCAATCGATGTGAAGAGGGTCGCGTGAGATGGGATCACCCTCGATGGTCTCGATGACGGCCCCGTCTTTAGTGACGACGACCATCTCGCCATCTTCGATGATGAGGAACTCTCGCGTCCTGTGCAGCACCGCGGGTATGTCGGAAGCGAGGAAGGTCTCCCCGTCACCGAGCCCGACAACCAGCGGGCTGATCCTGCGCACGGCGACGATCTTGCCCGGCTCTCTTCTCGTCATCACTACGAGGGCGTACGCCCCCTCCGCTCTAGCGACCGCTCTCCGCACCGCAGATTCCAGATTTCCGTCGTATTCGTCGGCAACCAGGTGGGCGAGGATCTCGGTGTCGGTGTCCGAGGCAAACACACGTCCCGCGGCCTGCAGTTCCTCCTTGAGCGAGAGGAAGTTCTCGATGATCCCGTTGTGGACCACGACAAATTCTCCCGACGGGTCGGTGTGAGGATGTGCATTGACGTCACTCGGCTCACCGTGTGTTGCCCAGCGAGTGTGGCCGATTCCGATCGTGCCCTGTATCGGCTGCTCCTCGAGCAGAGCCGCCAGCCGGTCGATCTTGCCCTGGGCCTTACGAACGTTGATGGTGCCGTTGGTGACGGCAACCCCTGCTGAGTCGTAGCCGCGGTACTCGAGACGGCGCAGGCCATCGAGAAGTACCGGGGCGGCCTGTTGCGGGCCGACGTAGCCCATGATTCCGCACATGCGCGAACCTCCGTGTACAGGACCGGAGGCGCTTGGCAGAGTCTGCGACTCTGCTCCACTTCGGAGGCGAATCTGTTCCCGAGATCACTCCCGGGCTTTACCGCCTTCGTCACGGCCGTGGACGGCCGAGAGGGCACCCGCCGACTAATCGATCATCCCTCCACCTCGTCACCTCGGATATCCCGAGGGCTGGCGCTGCTGAGTTACGACGTCTCCGGTCGACATGAATTGTTGGTCAACAGTACCCCATCGCGACAAATAGAAGCGTCACAAAGCCCGCAATGGGTCATCGGGATCAGCTAGGCCATCACGGTTCGGCCGGATTGGTCAGTCCAGCGTTTCGGAAACCACCGCTCCGAGTTCCGAGGCAACACGGTTTGCGGTATCTGCGTCCATCGCCTCGACCATCACCCTCACCAGCGGCTCGGTGCCGGATGCACGTACCAGGATACGGCCGTCGTCACCCAGATCGCTCTCTGCGTCGGCTACCGCGTCCCACAGAGCACCCGCCGTCTCGAGCTTCCCCTTCTCTGCGACAGGAATGTTCAACAAGACCTGCGGATACTCGGTCATGACGGTGCGCAGCTCGGCGAGAGGCTTCCCGGTGGCCGCAAGCACCTCGGCCAGCCGAACCGCCGTACGCAAACCATCGCCCGTTGTGCCCCGATAGAAAATGATGTGCCCGGATTGCTCACCGCCGAGGGCTGCCTTCACCTTGCGCATCCCTTCGTACACATAGCGGTCCCCAACTGCGGTCGCCAGGACCTCGATTCCGAGGTTCTCCATGGCGCGCCTGAAACCGAGGTTCGCCATCACGGTGCTAACCACGATGTTGTTCTTGAGCTTGCCGATGTCCTTGAGATGCTTGGCGAAGACCGCCATCAGGACATCACCGTTGGCGATCTGCCCGTTCTCGTCGACTGCGATGAGCCGGTCGGCATCGCCGTCAAAAGCAAGGCCGACACGGCCATTGACGAATTCGGCAACGTATTCCGGCCGGGTGGCACCGCAACCGTCGTTGATGTTCATCCCATTAGGACCGTCGGCATGAACCTCCACGGTGGCTCCGAGTTGCTCGAAGAGACGCGGCGCTGCCTGATAGGCGGCGCCGTTGGCGCAGTCGAGCACGAATTCGAGGCCATGCAGGCTGTATTCGACGTTCTCGGCCAGATTGTCGACATACCTGCCGACGGCATCGTCGAGATCACTCCTGATCCCGATGAGGGCACCGTCGGGATGCTCCCACGGCGCACCTCTGCGATACCGCGACTCTATGACCAGTTCTTGCTCATCGTCGAGCTTGCCGCCGTTGCGCCCGAGCAGCTTGATTCCGTTGTCGTGCGCTGGATTGTGCGATGCACTCACCATCACGCCGAGAGGGGCTTCGAGTTGGCGAATCAGCCGGGATACGCCACCGACGGGCAAGACACCAACGTCGATGGTGTCGACGCCCACCGAGCTGAATCCCGCATGGAGCGCCGTGGTGAACATCGGGCCGGAGCGACGAGTGTCACGCCCGATGATGACCGGACCATCGGTGCTCTCCCCGGCGGCACGCGCTAGATCCAGGGCGATGTCGACGGTGAGGTCGGTGTTGGCCCGGCCACGAACCCCGTCTGTGCCAAAGAGGCGATTGACGCCTGCCACGCTCTAGCGCTTGGTGAACTGAGGAGCGCGGCGGGCCTTGCGGAGACCGTACTTCTTGCGCTCAACGCGACGAGAATCCCGGGTCAGCATGCCGCCACTCTTGAGGGTCGGACGATACTCAGGATCGATCTCAATCAGCGCACGTGCAATGCCGAGCCGCAGAGCGTCGCTCTGCCCGGTGGTACCGCCACCCTCGAGCTTGGCAATAACGTCATACTGACCGTCAACCTCGACCACACGCATAGGTTCCAACACCCGCTGGCGGAGTGCGGCGTGCGGGAAGTAATTGTCGAGAGTACGGCCGTTGAGTGTTATCTGACCGGTGCCTGGATACAGACGAACCCGGGCGATGGAGCTCTTGCGACGGCCGGTGGCTTGAACGAGCGGCTTTGCCATCAGGCTCCAACCTTTCTGATATCGAGCGGCTGTGGTTTCTGCGCCGCATGCGGATGGTCGGGCCCGGCATAGACCTTCAACTTGCTGAAGATCTGACGTCCCAGTCGGTTCTTCGGGAGCATGCCCCTGACCGCGTTGTTGATGATGCGATCCGGATAGGTCGCCCGTAGCTGACGCAGCGAAGTGGCACGCAGGCCGCCCGGATAACCCGAGTGGCGGTAGTACATCTTTGCGTCTTCTTTGCGCCCGGTGACGGCTACCTTCTCCGCGTTGATGACGATGACATAATCGCCACCATCGACGTGCGGGGCATAGGTCGGCTTGTGCTTCCCACGCAGCAGTTGCGCCACGTGCGAGGCCAGACGGCCAAGGGGAACATCGGCCGCGTCGACCACAAACCAGTCATGGTTCAGGTCACCCGGCTTGGGTGTAAAAGTTTTCTGGAGCTTTGGCTTCATTTAGACAGTCCTCGAACAGAAAAAGGCGCACATAGAGGAACCCCCGGCGCGCGGGAGCTTCTGCATGATAAGGCATCTGGCGCTCGCGCCGCCAACCCGGTCAGTAATCCACCCTGATCAGGGTGAGACCCCTTGCCGGTGCAGCGCCCTTGGCCTGGTGGCGATCTCTCGATTCCAGGATGACTGAGACTTGGTCGGGGGACAGCCTGCCCCTCCCGACCTCGACCAAAAGCGCGACGACCGACCGCACCATTTGGTGGCAGAAGGAGCTGGCAGAAATGTCGAAGGCAAGCATGCCCTGGCCACGATCGCTCCACGTTGCCGTGTCGAGTCTCCGCACGGTGCTGCGATCCCCCGCCTTCCGACAGAACGCAGCAAAGTCGTGCTCGCCGATCAAGCTGGTCACCCCGCGATTCATCACATCTATGTCGAGAGGCGTCTCGTAGTGCCATGAGGTACGGGCCACAAACGGGTCCGGCGTTTCCCGATTGAGAACCAAATAGGTGTATGCCCGCCCTCTCGCAGAAAAGCGGGCGCTGAAGCCAGGCGGAACGACGGAGATGCTCGACACGGCAATTTCGGGTGCGAGTTGCCGGTTCAGCGACCGTACCACCCGGCGGGTGTCGAGGTCCCGATCGGTGGAGAAGGACACCACCTGACCGGTGGCATGAACGCCCTTGTCGGTGCGCCCCGCCACCGACGTCTCTACCTCACCGGTGATCCTGAATAGGGCGTCCTCGAGCGCACTCTGCACGGTTCGCACACCCGGCTGTTTGGCATACCCGTGAAATCCGCCGCCGTCATAGGCCAGGTCGATCCTGTATGTGGTCACCGCCGTGCCCGCCGCTCAAGTCAACGGTGACAGGTTCAAGATGGTGTTGACCACTACGAGACCTGCCAGGGCACCGACGGCGGTCAGCAACGCCGTGTTCCTGGGCAGATCGCTGGCATATTCGATGCCACGCCCGATGATGAAGATGAACCATGCGAAACCGAGAAAGAATGTCAGTAGACCCACCCTATTGAGCATGAACGCGATCACTACCACGAGAATCGTTGTCGGCCAGGCAAACCCGGTGAATCGCATATAGGTGCTGAAGTCGCCTTGCGCTTTGAGACCGTAATGGACGATCGCCCACGCGATACCTGAATACAGCAGCCATTGGATCAGCGATGACAGCACCCCCTGGATCATCAGCTCCAGGAAGTTCAGATTGAACAGGGATAGCAGCCCGCTTGCGAGGCCCACGAACGAGACCAGCGCGGTCAAGGCAACCAGGATCAGAGCGTCGCCCGTGGCGCGGTCGTTGAAGTCCATCCACACGAAGGCATCGCGCTTCAGCTGGATTGTCTGTAGGAATCTCTTGAAGATCTCTGCCATCGGCTACCCCTGACTCGGCATCCGGCGGAGCTTAATCCCGTGACCCGGCCTGGCGGCTGGTCGGGCGATCGAGTTGTTTAGCCTGGGAGGGCAATCATCGAGAGGACGCAATGGAATACGCACAGCTTGGCCGAACAGGATTCCAGGTTTCCCGTGTTGGATTTGGCGCATGGGCAATCGGAGCTGATTGGGGTGACGTCAGCGAGAGCGATGCTATGGCCGCGCTTGATTCTGCCCTCGAACAGGGCATCACATTCTTCGACACTGCCGACGTCTACGGCGATGGTCGGAGCGAACAGCTCATCGCCCGGCTACGAGCCGGGCATCCGTCCGTTGCCTTCACCGTCGCCACCAAGGCGGGTCGCCGTCTCGATCCGCACATCGCCGCCGGATATACCCCGGAGAACATCGAACGCTTCATCGACCGGAGCCTGCAGAACCTGAACGTCGACAGCCTCGAACTCGTGCAATTGCATTGCCCACCAACCGACGTGTATTACAACCCGAAGCTGTTTGCCGGGATGGATGCGCTCGTGGCGAAGGGCAAAATCCAGCACTACGGCGTCAGCGTCGAGCGGGTCGAAGAAGCGCTCAAGGCGATCGAGTACCCGGGAGTCGAGACGGTACAGATCATCTTCAACATGTTCCGGCATCGCCCTGCCGAGCTGTTCTTCGAGCAGGCAATGAAGCGCAATATCGGGGTCATTGTCCGGGTTCCGCTCGCCTCCGGTCTGCTCACAGGCAAGATGTCGAAGAACACCAGCTTCTCGGACGACGATCACCGTAAGTACAACCGGCACGGCGAGGCATTCGATGTCGGTGAGACCTTCGCCGGCATGGATTATGAGACGGGGCTCGCGGCCGTCGAAGAGCTCCGGGATCTCGTGCCCGAGGGTGCCACGATGGCCCAGCTCGCGCTCCGCTGGATACTCATGTTTGACGCGGTCTCGTCGGTCATCCCCGGAGGCAAGAACCCCGCTCAGGTCACCGACAACGCGGCCGCCGCCGACCTCCCGCCTCTCTCTCCCGAGACGATGAAGGCCATCACCGACATCTATACACGCTACGCCGCTCCCCTGGTCCACCACCGCTGGTAGGTCCTTCTGCCTTTGGCGTCGGAGAGCGGAATATATTCCGCTCTCCGACGCCGAAAGCCCCGAGGGACGCCGGTGCTAGCCTCCGAGCGGCAATGGTCGGAAGGAGCAATCAGTGGGTATAGTCGACCCGGAACGATTCCGGGGCCGGGTCGCGATAGTCACAGGCGCTGCTCGAGGCATCGGGCGCCAGACGGCCATCGATTTCGCCGCCGAAGGCGCTCCCGTAGTCGCAACCGACGTCATCGCTGACGAGCTCCATGCGGTAGCCACCGAGATCGAAGCCTTCGGTGGGAGTTGCCTCGCTCACCCGTGCGACGTCTCCGACCGGACTGAGGTCGACCACCTGATCGCAAAGGCCTGCGCCGTGTTCGGCACGGTTCACATCCTGATCAACAACGCCGGATTCCTCATCGCGGGCACCATCGAGGAAACCACAGATGAGCTGATCGATCAGACCATCGACATCAACCTGAAAGCCGTTCTCTACACGATCCGGGCGGTGACGCCGGTAATGAAGAGCAACGGCTACGGCCGCATCGTCAACGTTGCCTCTATCACGGGCAAGAACGGTGACAACAGCACGATATTTGCATACGGCGCCGCCAAGGGAGCGGTGATCTCGTTGACTCGGTCTGTCGCCAGACAGCTCGGACCATTCGGCATCACCTGCAATTCGATAGCTCCTCATGCGGTCATGACCACGATGATGGACTATTGGGATCAGGAAAAGCGCGACGCGGTCGCCGCGCGGATCCCGGTCCGCAGGTTGGGCACGGTCGACGATATGTCCAGCCTGTTGCGCTACCTGGCGGCCGACGAGTCATCATTCATTACCGGCGAGACAGTCAATATCAACGGCGGCTACTACATGGACTGACGCCACCGGCTACACCACACCCGTCTGACGAGCTGAGGGTTTCATGAGCGACAAGCGTTTCCTGATATTCGACCTGGGAGCGAGCAACGGCAGATCGATCGTCGCCACGGTGTCTGATGATCGGTTCGAGCTGACCGAAACTCACCGGTTCGACAACGGTCCGGTCCTGGCCATGGGCACTCTCTACTGGAACGCTCTTTACCTCTTCTCGGAAGTCAAGAAGGGCCTGCTGGCGAGCCGGGCGCAGTTCGGGGACATGGAATCCCTCGCCGTTGATACCTGGGGGTGCGACTTCGGCCTGATCGATGGCCACGGACGCCTGATCAGCAACCCGGTCGCCTATCGGGACGTGAAACGACACGAACGTGGCAACATGCTGCACGAGATCATGCCGAAGGAGGAGCTCTTCTCGCTTGCGGGGACACCACTTGATCGCATCATGAGCATCTACCAGCTCTTCTCATTTCAATACGAGCGGGCAGCCGAGTACGAGCAGGCTCGCCATTTCCTCATGATTCCCGATCTTGTCAATTACATGCTCACCGGCGAAGTATCGAATGAGTTCACCAACGCCACAATGAGCCTCATGGTGGACCAGACCCACCGCGTCTGGGAGGCACAGATCCTCGATCGTTTTGGCTTTGATCGCAGCTGGTTCTCAGACCTGGCCGAGGCAGGCAGCGCGCTCGGCAATGTCAAGCCCGACATCGATACCGAACTCGGGTTGGGGGCGATGAAAGTGGTCGTTCCCGCAACCCACGACACCGCCAGCGCCGTCTCCGGCATCCCGGTCGCCACGCGGATGGCACCGGGGGCGTGGGCCTTCATCAGCATGGGCACCTGGTGCATTTGCGGAGCCGAGACGGCGGCTCCCATCATCACCGAAGATGCCAGACGCGCCGGTTTTGGCAACGAGGGGTGCCCCGAGGGTAGGAACATGCTTGTTCGCAACCTCGTCGGGCTCTGGATCATCCAGGAGTGCCGGGACCGTTGGCAGAAGACGAGTCGGCGCAAGGTCCCGTGGCGTGAGATCGTCGACGCTACCAAAGCCGCAGCTCCTTTCCGCTGTTTCATCGATATCGACGACCCCAGATTCAGCATGGTCCAGGCGGACATGCCTGCAACGGTGCAAGCTTTCTGCCGCGAGACCGGACAGCCCGTTCCCGGGTCCACGGGCGAGATTGCCCGGTGCGTCTACGAGAGCCTCGCGATGAAGTTCCGCAGTGTGCTCGGTGACCTCGAGCAACTCACCGGGGTCCCGATCGAGGTTCTGCATCTGGTCGGCGGCGGGATCGAAAACCAGCTGCTTTGCCAGTGGACGGCTGACGCAGCGGGGGTGCCGGTGACGGCCGGGCCCACCGAGACTACATCGGTCGGTAACCTGATCTTCCAGATGAAGAACGCCGGTGTGGTTGCCTCGGTTGCCGAGGGCCGAGAGCTGTGTCGGAGCTCGTTCGACCTGTCGCACTACGCACCGGGCGGGTCGGCGAATTGGGCCGGCGAATACGCCCGCTACCTGGACACGCTCGAGAGAAAGGACGGTTGATGCAGTCTCCCCGGGTATACCTTGCGGTCGACAACTGTTTCGCCATAAAAAGATGGGTGCGGCCGCGGGATTGGATGAGGGTTGCCCGGAACATTGGGTTCACATACGTGGAGGCCAGCACCGACAACGAGATCGATGCCATCTACTCCGATGCTCGCTACATGGCGGAATGGGCCGACGAGGTGCGCTCCGCCGGCGACGAGACCGGTGTGCGGGTCGCCAACTTCTACACGGGCTATCAGACGTACCGAACGGTGGGGCTTGCCCACCATGACCCGAGGATGCGACGGCGTCTCGTCGACGATTGGCTGAAAACGATGATCGACTTCGCCGCAGATCTCGGTGCAGGACTGGGTATTTACCAATTCGGCCTTTCCGACGAGGTCCTCCAGAATCCCGACAAGCACACCGAGGTCATGGATCTCCTAGTCCAACAGCTCAGCGAGGTTGCCGGGTACGGACACGACAGGGTGCAGTTCAGTGTCGAGCAGATGTACTCGCCCCATCAGCCACCATGGACGATCGCCGGTACATTCGATTTCTTAGAGCGCATATACGGCAACGGTGGTACTCCCGCCTACGTCACCATCGACCTCGGACATCAGATCGGCCAGACCCGGTTCCGCCGACCCTCCCCTGCCGATGTGGACCGGGCAATCTCGGCTGCCACCGCCGGCAAGACGCCGAGCGATATCTGGCTGGGCCCGGAACGGGCCTATCAGTTGCTCGATGACGTCGCGGGTCAAGAGCTCACCGACTCAGCAAAACGAGCGCTCGCCCGCAAGGTAGAAGAAGCCGCGGCCAACTACCCCTACCTCTTCGCAGATGAGCGTGACAGCGATCCATACGCATGGATCGAGGCTGTTGGCCGCTACTCCCCAATGATGCACCTCCAGCAGACGGACGGCGTCAAAGCCGGTCATCGCGGATTCACTCCGGAGACCAACAAGGACGGGATCATCAAGCCCGCCGATGTTCTCGCGGCGCTGGCGAGAAGCTACGCACGCCCCGCCGACGAAGCTATGCCACCGCCGGTTGAGGACCTCTATCTCTCGTTTGAGGTCTTCGCCTCCAATACGGAATCAAACCGGGAAGTGATCGACAAGCTCCGACAGTCCTACAAGTACTGGCGTCAGTACATTCCCGAGGATGGAATGCTGCTCAGCGATCTCACGACAACTGAGAGCGCCCCGGCGTGATCGAACCGATACCCGATGAGATGCTCGCCGTTCGGCTGTCCGGGACCGGCTTCGAGAACCTCACGATCGAAACGGTACCCGTGCCAGAAGTAGGCCCCGATCAAGTTCTGTGTCGGGTCGACGCCTCCGGGGTCTGCTCGTCCAATCTGAAGCTGATCGCCCAGGGAAGCAGCCACAGCCTCATCAACGGCTGGGACATGACCCGCTATCCCCTCACTCTCGGCGAGGAGGCCTCATTGACCGTCGTGAAGGTGGGCGAGAGGCTCGGGGACACATACCCAGAGGGTCAGCGCCTCGGTATTCAACCGGCCGTCGATCTGCCACCAATCAACCATCGGGAGCGCTACAACAACAACGCCGAGGGAATGACCAAGGCTGCGGTCGGCTACACGCTGAGCGGCATGCTCGCCGAGTATTTCCTGGTGCCCGAGGAAGTGCTCACCGGAGCCTGCCTGATACCACTGCCTGACGATAACCTCCCCTACTTTGCGGTCTCGATCGCAGAGCCGATCGGATGCGCTCATAAATCGCAGGAACAGCACGTTCACCTCGTCAAGAACGGCCCGCTGGCACCTCGCATCCCCCGTCTGGGGCTGCTCGAGGGCGGCACCACAGTCATTATCGGGGCGGGCACCATCGGGAGGATGCACGCCGAACTGGCGTTGCGGTTTCGGCCGGCCAATCTCATCATCACCGCAAAAGGAGCGACGGCCAGACACAAGGTGCTAGACACGCTGGCCGTCAAGGCGAGGGACCGCGGGGTGGCGCTGCATGTGGTCGATCCCCACGAACTGTCGGACGCCCTCGGGCGGATCGCAAGAGCCGGCGCGGACGACATCATCGTCGCCGTCGGGTCGCGCACTGCTCAGCAGGAGGCACTGTCACTGTTGAACCGTGGCGGTGTGATCAATCTGTTCGGCGGGTTGCGACGTGGCGACCATGTGCTCGAGCTTGACAGTCTTGACGTCCACTACCGGGAAACCCGGGTGGTCGGGTCCAGCGGCGGCGACCCTTGGGACATGAAGGACACCCTCGACTTGCTGGCGAGCGGCGATTTCGACGCCGGCAATTACGTATACGGTGTTGGGGGCCTCGAGCACACGATCGAGATCCTGGAGCGGATGAGCCGGGAACGGGTGAACGGCCGGGCCATCGTCTATCCCCACCTGAAGAACACGGAGTTCCGGCAGGTTGACCGCTGGGATGCCGGGCTCGAACTCGAGCTGATCGGTGGCACTGCTCTCTACTCGAGGGGATGATCACGCCGGTCGTAGAGGCTCATCAGCTTGGCGGTTGCCCGTAGCACCGATCGATCGGTGACCAGGTCGGCAACCTCACCGAGAGGCACCCAGCGAACATCGAGAACCTCGTCAGATTCGAAAAGACGCTCGCCCTGTGCTTCGAGAAGGAACCGGATATCAAAGTGGGTGTGTGCCGGCCGCTCTCCCGATGGGGGAATCGCATGCACGTCGACATCAAAGATCCGGTCGAGCAGAGGGACGCCGACAACACCGGTCTCTTCCTCCACCTCACGAATCGCGGCGTGGAGCACGTCCTCGCCCGGATCTACGTGACCGCCCGGCTGGAGCCAGGTCCGCAGCTTGCCATGGTGGATGAGCAGCAATCTGCGGTGAGATTGGTCTACGACAAACGCGCTTGCCGTGACATGGCCGGGTGCGTAGAAGTCGGCCGACATCACATCGCCTTCCCCGGAGATCAATTCGGCGATCGCGGCAACCGAATCGACCTCGTCAGGGGTCGGTGCAAAGCGTTCGAGCTCGAGACGAAGACGCCCGACGCGACTCACCGCACACGACGGCTGCAACTGTCGGCGAGCGGGTAAGAATGGTGATGTTCTAGACGAACTCGATGATGGCCATGTTGGTGCCATCACCACGGCGCGGTCCCAGCTTCACGATGCGGGTGTAGCCGCCGTTGCGATCCTCATAGCGAGGAGCAACATCGTCGAACAGCTTGGTGACCACAGACTTGTCCTGGATCTTCCGTAGTACCAGTGCGGCGGGCGTGGAGATCGCCACGACGAGCTTTGGTGACCATCTTCTCGACATACGGACGAAGCAGCTTGGCTCGCGTCTCGGTGATCGTGATTCGCTCTTCCTGAATCAGCGACGAAGCCAGATTTGCCAGGATCTTGCGCTGGTGTGATGGGCTCCCCCCGAGCCGGGGCCCCTTCTTCGGCTTTGGCATCAGATACCCTCTCCGGTCTCACCACTGTGGGTCAGCGACAGGCCGAGCTCGTCGAGCTTGGCGGTCACCTCTTCAAGGCTCTTCTGACCGAAGTTGGTGATGTTGAGCAGTTCTTCCTCGGTCTTCTCGACCAATTCGCCGACCGTCTGGATCTGCGCCCGACGCAGGCAGTTGCGGGGCCGCTCCGAGAGGTCGAGAGCTTCGATCGGAAGGTCAAGATCGGGTGAGGTGGACTCGGCGGTGACGATGTCTCCCAGCTCGAGACCCTCGCCCTCATCCATGTCGGCAAACAGGCCGAGCAGTTCGCGCAGTGTCTTGCCTGCGGAGGAAACGGCCTCGCTTGGCGACATCGACGAATCGGTCTCGACGTCGAGGACGAGCTTGTCGAAGTTGGTCACCATGCCGACCTGGGTATCGTCGACGCGGAAGGCAACCTTGCGCACGGGCGAGAAGATCGAGTCGATCGGGATGACGCCGATGGTGTCGCTCTTCGAGTTGTTCTCTGCAGATCGGTAGCCAACGCCCCTCTCTGCGGTCATCTCGACTTCGAGAGCACCCGACGACGATAGTGTCACCAGGTGCAGGTCGGTGTTGACGACCTCGATACCCGCGGGAACCTTGAGGTCGCCTGCGGTTACCTCGCCTGCACCCTTGGCCGAGAGATAGAGCGTGTGTGAGCCTTCGCCCTCGATACGGAGCACGACTCGCTTCAGGTTGAGGATGAAATCGACGACATCCTCGACGACACCCTCGATGGTCGAGAACTCGTGATGTACACCCTCGATCCGCACCGACGTGATCGCAGCGCCCGGGATACGAGCAAGCAGGGCACGACGTAGGGTGTTGCCCAACGTGTGGCCGAAACCGGGTTCGAGAGGCTCCACAACGAACCGAGAACGGTTGTCGCTGATCATCTCTTCTTCAATATGGGGACGCTGGACGATGAGCACGCTCTGCTCCTCCGACTCGGACTAGGGGCTACTTCGAGTAAAGCTCGACGATTAGTTGTTCTTTGATCTCTGTGTCGATCTGCTCGCGGCTGGGCACGACCGTCACGGTGGCCTTGCGCTCTTCGACTTCGACATCGAGCCACTCGGGAGCCGAGCGGTCGATGGTGTCGATGGCTTGCTGAACCGCAAAGGTGTCCTTGCTGCGTTCTTTGATCGACACCACATCACCGACCCGCACCTGGTACGAGGGGATGTCGACCTTCTTGTCGTTCACACGGAAATGGCCGTGGTTGACAAGCTGGCGGGCCTGTGGCCGGGTCCGCGCAAAACCGGCGCGATATACGACGTTGTCGAGCCGCGACTCGAGGATCTGCAGCAGGCTGGTACCGGTGATGCCGGACTGCCGGTTCGCTTCTTTGTAGTAGCGACGGAACTGCTTTTCGAGCACGCCGTAGATGTGACGCAGCTTCTGCTTTTCACGAAGCTGGACCAGGTACTGCGACTCGCGGATACGACCACGTCCGTGATCGCCCGGTGGATACGGACGGCGATCGAAATACTTTGCTTTGTTCTCGTCGAGGAGCTGACGTGCCCGACGGCTGACCTTGGTCCTGGGACCTGTGTAGCGCGCCATGGTTAACGACCCTTCCGCTTCTTGGGCCGGCAACCGTTATGTGGGATGGGCGTGTTGTCTTTGATGCCGGTGACTTCGATGCCCATGTTCTGCATGGTGCGGATGGCGGTCTCGCGACCTGATCCGGAGCCGGCGACAATGACGTCCAGCTTGCGCATGCCCATTTCGCCTGCCTTGCGGGCGGCCTGTTCGGCTGCGACCTGCGCCGCATACGGCGTGGACTTGCGCGAGCCCTTGAACCCAACCGATCCGCCCGAGGTCCAACCGAGGACCCGACCTTCCTGATCGGTGAGTGTGATGATCGTGTTGTTGAAACTCGCCTTGATGTGCGCCTGGCCGTGGGAGATGTTCCTCTTGACCTTGCGACGGCTGCGTTGCTGGGGCTTCGCCACTTGCTACCTCTCCGCGACCTACTTGGTGACCTTCTTCTTACCCGCAATGGCAACGGCCTTGCCTTTGCGGGTGCGCGCGATTGGTGTGGGTGCGCTGCCCACGTACCGGAAGACCACGACGGTGGCGGAAACCCTGGTACGAGCCGATTTCGATCTTCCGCTTGATGTTCTGGGCAACCTCACGACGCAGGTCACCTTCTACCGTCAGGTTGGCATCGATGTATTGACGGATTTGGACAACTTCACTATCGGTGAGATCGCGCACCTGGGTGCCACGGTCGATACCGAGATCGTCAAGGATATGGTGCGAGGTGGTGAGGCCAACACCAAAGATATAGGTGAGGCCGATCTCTACACGCTTGTCCCTTGGAAGGTCGGTTCCGGCAATACGAGCCATAAGTCAATTACCCCTGACGCTGCTTGTGACGCGGATTGGGACAGATAACCCAAACCTGCCCGTGCCGGCGTATAACCCGGCACTTCTCACACATCTTTTTTACGGAGGCTGAAACTTTCATCGGTACCTGTAAATGATTCTGCCGCGATCGAGGTCATAGGGGGACATCTCGATGCGAACCTTATCTCCGGGAAGGATTCGGATGTAGTGCATCCTCATCTTGCCTGAGATATGGCACAACACTTCGTGCCCGTTATCGAGCTTCACCCGAAACATTGCGTTCGGAAGAGGCTCGACGACAGTGCCTATTACCTCGATTACGTCGTCTTTTTTAGCCACAAGAAATTCCCGGCCCGGACATGGGCCGGACGGCAACTATAGGAACTCCTATGGACATGAGCAAATCGCACGCGTAGAACCGCGTGCGCCCGGATGAGTCACCGCACCAACACAGTATATGGAGAAGCTCATGTATTCAAGGGTTTGTGACATATCTGACCCATCGGCGATTGTTCCTCGCAGCCGAGGCAACCGGTAGCGCTGGCTTTGATCGTATGCTGAGACCGCACCGTGACCCTCTATCTACTTGCTCTCGCTCCCCTCGTGGTGATCATTGTCGGACTGCGGATGCAGCCGACACACACGGCTGTCTTCTTGTTGCCTTTCCTTCCATCCCTGCTGATCGTCGGCACTGTGCTCGCTTTCACCACACGAAGCGTGGTCGCTGTGGTCGTAGTAGCGCTCGGGTGGGGTACCAGCCTTGCCGGACTGCTGTACCTCACCCGTCGTGACGATCCGGTTCCCGTGGATGATCCAGCGGACTATCGGGAGTTGATCAACCCCTGGCTCGAGGCGGGGCTCACAGAAGTCGAGATCTTCCGACTCCGCTCAGGGGCAAGGTCTGTGGTCATTGCCCAGCGCGGGCCGGTGGAGGCAACGGTGCTGGTGATGGCGGTCCGGGATGCAACAAACGAGGTTGGTACGTGGGCCCTCAGCACTCCCCTCGGTGACGGGGAGGGTGCGCTGGTGACTACAACCGATCCCGTCGGTCTGCTCGACTTCGGAGAAGTGCGTCAGATCATCGACAACGAGGACGATGCCTGGACGATTCATCAGGACGGCCTTGTCTTTTGCACCGGGTTAGGAGTCGCCACCAACCGTGAGGTCGGTGAATCCCTGCAGGATCATGTGCTCTGGATGAGAAACCGGGATCGGTGGGTGGCCCGCCGCTTTCCACTCGGGTTTCTGGCAATGATGTTCCGGCCGATGTTTCACCTGGGGCGCTTGCGGGAGCGGCGTCGGGCGGGGCGGCAACTACGCCACGTCGTCGGCGATACGGGAACAGAGCAGACACGGTAATCCGCCGGGCTAGATGACGCCGATGGAGAATGTGTAGGACGTCTTGACTCTCTCGAATCCAAGACCTTCATAGAAACCATGGGCGCCGTCGCGCACGATGTTCGACCGCACCTCGAGCAAGTCGTGCCCATGCTCCTTCGCCCACAGGCTCGCCGCATCGACGAGCTGCCTGCCGACCCCCCTGTCTCGCATTCCCTCGGCCACGACGAGCCCACCAATCTCGACAGACCGGGGGCTCTGCAACAGGTCTACCTCGTGGGCTTCCAGCCAGCCGACGACCACTCCACCCACATCGGCGACCAGAGCTACCGTCGATCCACCGGATCGCTCGATCCAGGCCTCGATCTGATGTGGGGTACGGCGGTAGCCGAGCTGACCCGCCAGCTCACTCAGGTGAACCGCATCATCTGCCACTGCCCTCCGGATCGTGATCTCATCCAAAATCGGCTACCTCGATCCACCGCAGCGAAGCGGAACCGAATGGCTCTTGTGAATGTGTCAGCAGCTCGACTGCACGCCGTGTGGCCGATCGGGTGCTCTCGATGAGATCCTCCGAGTATTGGTACGCGATTTGATGCTGGGCGAACTCGTCCTCATCGAGCACTGCAACTGAGCCATCGACCTTGCGTACCACGTCGAGATCGAGATCAACCTGGGTCATACGGTCGCCTTCCCATTGCGGTGGTGTGCCAACATTCACGTAGATCTCATGCCACGGATGGTCCCAGTAGAACTCGGCGATCCACCACTCTCCATCGGGTACACACACCACGAAACCATGCTGCAATTCCAGCGGTGGCTCGATCCCGCGTCTGGCGACCGTCCCGACAGGGGTGTGCAGCCAAACCCCGTGCTCATCGCTCCCCAACCGCCGCGCCGAGAATTGCCAATGCAGCCGGTCGGGCCATTTCCGCTCGTCGACGTGGACATCACTCATGACGCAAGACTAGGTAGCCGACCCATCAGTAGCGTTGCGTGTTTGCCAGATTCGGTATCGCAATGATGGCGACGAAGAAGGCCAGCATGCGATTGCCCGTCGAGTACAGGTAGAGGAACAGAGCGATCGACGCCACAATCGAGATGTTGCGAGCAATGTCGTTGCCGCGTTGCGGGTTTCGCATGACCATGAATTCACGCAGCATGTGTGAGCCGTCGAATCCGCCAATTGGGAGCCAATTGAGCACGCCCCATATGAGGCTTACCCAAACGAAGGCACCCGCGGTGTACGCGACGTACTGCTCTGCGTATCCGGCTTGCCAGAACCCGTTGTCGAACGGCTGGCTCATTGCTTGCACAGCGACGTCGCCGAGTACGCCGGCCTTCATCAACGCAAATACGCCCGCCCCAAGAATGATCTCGGTACCGGAGCCGGCCGCTGAGATGAAGATGCGCTTGGCGGGAGACATCCTCGCCCTGGCGCTCCAAGTGGTCAGCCCACCCATCATGTAGAGAACGACACTCTCCACACGGCCACCGAGCCGCCGGGCTGCCAGCGCATGGCCCAGTTCGTGGATGAGTATCGACACGATGGCGGCCGGGAAGAAGAGGATGATCGCAAGGATGGGAAGCCGGCTCGTCGCGATGAGGGCCCCAACAAACAAAACAGACCAATTGATGGCTATCGGAAAACCAAACAGCCGAAATCGCAAAGACCCGGGGGTGTCAGCCTCCACATCTACCTCTCAATCCTCCACCTCACCACGGCCAATCCGGCCTCACCCAACCCCACGGCCGAGTTTGGCCTCGCCAAATTCGAACCTGACCAGCCCCACGACCGAGTTTGGCCCTCCAAACTCGAACCTCACCCCTTGGGTCAGGCGGATACCAACATGGGCTCGGGCAGCGTGGAAACGACAGGCCCTTCCTCGGTAATCAACACCGTGTGCTCCCAGTGAGCCGACAGCTCACCGTCCTCGGTGACCACGGTCCAGCCGTCATCGAGTACCCGTGTCTCTGCAGTTCCGATATTGAACATCGGTTCGATGGCGATGGCCATGCCTACCTTTAGCTTGAGGCCACGACCCTTCCGGCCGTAGTTCGGTACATCGGGGGCTTCGTGCATCTGTCTGCCAATCCCATGCCCGATGTACTCCCGGACGACGCCATATCCATACGGCTCTGCTACCGCAGAAACGGCGGCGCCCACATCACCAAGCCTGTTGCCCGGTCGAGCGGCGGCGATCCCAGCCCACAAACCCTGTTCGGTTATCTCTATCAATTGCTTCGCTGCCGGGGAGACCTCACCAATGGCCATGGTGAAAGCAGCGTCCCCGTGCCAGCCGTCGTAAATCGCACCGGCGTCGATAGACAGGATGTCGCCGTCCCTGAGCTTGTACTTGCCCGGGATCCCGTGGACGATCACCTCATTGGGAGAGGTACAGATCGTGGCCGGAAACCCGTGATAGCCGAGGAACGAGGAGCGACAACCGGCCTCGCGGGTCACTTCATTAGCAATGGCGTCGAGCTCGAGCATGGTCACGCCGGGCGCCGCTGCTTCTCGGACCGCAGTGTGAATTGCAGCCACTACCGAGCCTGCGACCTTCATCTTGTCGAAGTCCGCCGCCGACTTCATTGTCATGAAACGACCACTCACTAGTCGACTGCCAGCGCCAGAGCCACCCTGGCAAAGACCTCATCGATCTCGCCAAGACCGTCCACCGTATACACATTCCTGCCCTCTTGCCGGTAGTAGTCGGCCAGAGGAGCGGTTTCTTCCCAGTAGATCTGCAAACGACGGTTGATGCCTTCCTCGGTGTCGTCGGCCCGGCCTTCCTGCTCGGCGCGCAGCAGCATCCGCTTCATGAGCTCTTCGTGGGGAACATCCAGTTGAACCAGACCATCGAGCGGCGTCACGAGCACATCATCGAGGGCTCTGGCTTGCGCTACGTTGCGGGGGAAGCCATCGAGTATGTAGCCACACGCTGCGTCGTCCTGAGAGAGCCGCTCGCCCACCATCGCCACCACCAGCTCGTCGGGGACCAGATCGCCGGCTTGCATGATTGCGTCGGCCTTCTTACCGAGCTCAGTCTCATCGGCTACTGCTTGTCGCAGCATGGCGCCGGTCGAGATGTGCGGTACCCCCATCAAGCGAGCGAGACGAGACGCCTGCGTTCCCTTGCCTGATCCTTGTGGTCCGAGAAAAATGAGCCGGAGACCCATCGGTCACTCCTTAGTAGCATCGCTTTGTTTGGCCCGTGGGCCAACGGTGATAATAAAAGACTCACGAACGGCTTGAATCTCGACCGCGACCTACGAGAGGAACCCCTCATAGTTGCGCATCATCAGCTGGCTCTCGATCTGCTTCATCGTCTCGAGCGCCACACCGGAGACGATCAGAATCGACACACCGCTCAAGCCGACCGGGATATTGAACATATAGCCGAGTAGCGATGGCAACACCGCCACCACCGCCAGGTACAGCGACCCGGGGAGGGTGATGCGGTTCAGGATGTGGGTGAGATGGTCCACCGTCGCCCGTCCTGGACGGATCCCGGGAATAAACCCACCCTGACGCTGAATCGTCTCTGCCTGCCTCTCAGGATCGAACTGTATGGCCGTGTAGAAGTAGGTGAAGAACACGACCAGCAGCCCGAGCAGAAAGATGTACGGAAGCGTCGGTGACAAGCCACCGCCACCCCGGGACAGCAGGTTCTCGTTGATCCAGTCACGCACCGCGGCGCCCCAGCCGGTCGACGGGAGCGACGACGAGATCAGCACAGGGAAGTACATGATCGACGTGGCAAAGATGACGGGGATAACGCCAGCCATATTGACCTTGAGCGGGATATAGGTGCTCTGCCCGCCGAGGACCTTGCGACCGCGGACACGCCGGGAGAACTGGATTGGGATCCGCCGCTGACCCTGGTCCATGAAGATGATCCCAACGGTCAGTGCCAGCATCACGATGACGACGATGACGAACTGGTATGTCTGCGAGTTTGCCCACAGAATGCCGAACTGGCTCGGTAGCTGGCTGACGATGCTCACAAAGATGATCAGGGACATGCCGTTCCCCACGCCACGCTGAGTGATCAACTCACCAAGCCACATGATGAGCGCCGTGCCCGCCGTCATCGTCACGATGATGGTGAGGACGTTGCGCATGGTGTAGTCGGGAACGAGATCGACACCAAAGAACTGTCCCTGATGGAACAGGAAGGTGAAGCTGGTCGACTGGATGAGGGCAATGGCGACGGTCAGATACCGCGTCCACTGTGTGATCACCTTCCGGCCGGACTCCCCTTCGTCCTGCAAGGACTGGAGTTTCGGGATGACAACCGCAAGCAACTGCATGATGATCGACGACGTGATGTACGGCATGATGCCAAGCGAGAACACAGATAGGTTCTCGATGGCGCCACCACTGAACAGGTTGAGCAGTCCCAGAAAGCCGGTGTCGTTGGCGGCGTTGCGAGCTTCGACCAGACGCTGCAGGTCGATGCCCGGTACCGGGATGGCGGTCCCCAACCGGTAGATCCCAAAGATCAACAAGGTAAACAGGATCTTGTTGCGAAGATCCTTGATCCTGAACATGTTGCGGAAAACTGACAGCATTTGCGATTACCTCGGGGAGCTCGTCACTGGGGGACGTTAGCGGCTCGTATGGCTACCTGGGAGAGTGTGCAACCCGCTCCTATTGGACAACCTCTACAGACCCACCGGCGGCCTTGATCTTCTCGACCGCGCCCAGGCTGAAAGAATGGGCGTGCACGGTCAATGCACGATCGATCTCACCCTCACCGAGGATCTTGATCGGGCCACGCTTCTTAGCCAGGCCACGCTCACGCAGATCGTCGGGAGTTACCGTCGCCCCGGCATCAAACACGGTAAGCCTGTCGACGTTGACGACCGCATACACAACCTTGTTGCGGTTCTTGAAACCCTTGAGCTTCGGCAGTCGCCGCTGCATCGGCATCTGCCCACCCTCAAAGCCGGGACGGACTTTGCTCCTGGCCTTCTGGCCCTTGGTGCCACGACCTGCGGTCTTGCCCCGCCGACCGGCCTCACCGCGACCGACCCTGATCTTCTTCTTCTTCGAACCCTCTGCGGGTTTCAAGTGATGTAATTTCATCAGATTTCCTCCACGTCCAGCAAGTGCCGGGCGTGATTGATCAAACCACGCACATCGGGTGTGTCGGGACGCTCAACAGACTGGCGGATCTTCCGCAGCCCGAGCGTCGCGACGGTTGCCCGTGTCTTCGGCTTCTCGCCGATGGTGCTCTTCACCAGAGTGATCTTTAGTGACTTCGCCATCAGCCCTTACCTACCTCAGTCCTCATCAGCTCCGCCGAGTTGTACGCCGCAAGCAACGCCGGCGGGAAGATCTCCTCCGCACGCTTGCCACGGGCCTTGGCCACCTCATCGGGGCGCTGCTGGCCCAGCAATGCCTTCATCGTCGCTTGAGCAACATTGACGTGGGTAGGCGAGCCCTGTGATTTCGCAAGAATGTCGCGAATACCGGCTGCCTCGATTATCTGCCGCACCGCACCACCGGCGATGACGCCGGTACCGGGAGCAGCGGGCTTCAGCAGCACACGGGAAGCACCGTGGACGCCGGTGATCTCATGGATGATCGTTTGACCTGCCATCGGGACGGGGACCATAGCCTTGCGAGCCAGTTCCATACCCTTCTGGATGGCTGCCGGAACTTCCTTGGCCTTGCCATATCCAATGCCAACTCTGCCCTTGCCATCGCCGACGGTAACGAGAGCGGTGAACGAGAAACGACGACCGCCCTTCACGACCTTGGCGACGCGATTGATTGCAATGACGCGCTCGTCAAACTCCGGGACCTCACGGGCCCGTTCGCGTCGGCGGCCATCCTGGCCACCGCGGCCTCGGCCGCGCCCGCCGCCTTGGCCGCCGCGACCACGGTCCTGGGGACCGCCGCCCTGTGGTTGCTGTGTCGTCACTGCCTACTCCTGTGTCTGCCTAGAACTTCAGACCGCCCTCGCGGGCGGCGTCGGCCAGGGCCTTGACCCTGCCGTGATAAGGGAATCCACCACGATCGAATACGACCGTCGTAATACCGGCTTCCTCGGCACGAGTCGCTATCAGCTTCCCGACCTCGGCAGCAGTATCTGTGGACAATGTCTTGCCGCGCAGCTTCTTTTCCTGCGATGAAGCTGCTGCGATGGTGCGGCCACCATCGTCGTCGATGATCTGTGCGTATATGTAGCGGTTCGACCGGTACACCGCCAGGCGCGGACGCCCGGCGCTGCCGTGAACGTTCTTACGC
Source organism: uncultured bacterium (assembly GCA_963731695.1). Classification (GTDB taxonomy): domain Bacteria; phylum Actinomycetota; class Acidimicrobiia; order Spongiisociales; family UBA5794; genus JAAETI01. The sequence continues at coordinate 276,348 of CAVSWM010000010.1, forward strand.
ACGCGCTGGTGGCGACGGCGACGCGCATCTGCCCTCGTGCCTCTCATCCTGTGACTCCTGCCTTACCTGCCTTGCGACGTACGTGCTCGCCGACGTATCGAATGCCTTTGCCCTTGTAGGGCTCGGGCGGCCGGACCTTGCGGATATCCGCAGCGACCTGTCCTACAAGTTGCTTGTCAATCCCTTTGACGCTGATCTTGGTCACCTCGGGTACCTCGAACTCGATCCCGTCGGGTGCTTCTACGAGCACCGCATGGGAGTAGCCGACGAGCAGTTCGACGGAGTTCCCCTTCAGTGAGGCCCGATAGCCTACACCGACCATCTCGAGGTTCTTCTGGTAGCCCTCAGAGACACCAACGACCATGTTGTTGAGCAACGCACGGCTCAGACCGTGCAGTGCGCGCGTATCGCGCTGGTCGTCGGCGCGACTTACCACAACCTCCGACTCACCCACCTCAAAGGAGATACGAGAATCAAAGGTCCGGTCCAACGTGCCCCTTGATCCCTTGACGGAGACCGACGGTCCATCGACCTTGATCTCAACGCCATCGGGAAATGGCACCGGGTTGTTACCTATGCGGCTCATACGTCACCAAACCTCACACAGGACTTCGCCGCCAACGTTGCGACGACGCGCCTCGCGGTCGGTCAGGAGGCCATCGGATGTCGATACGATCGACACGCCGATGCCACCGCGCACTCGTGTCAGATCCTTGGCACCTTTGTATACGCGATGCCCGGGAGTTGAGATGCTGCGGATGCCCTGGATGACGCGGTCCCTGTTGTTCGAGTACTTGAGGGTCACCGTGAGCTTCTTGCCCACCGTGGCCTCCTCTACCTTGTAGCTGTCCAAGTAGCCCTCGGAGGCAAGGATCTTGGCGACCTCTTCCTTGAGCTTCGACGACGGCATTGACACTTCGGGGTGCAGCGCCATATTGGCGTTGCGAAGCCGGGTCAGCATGTCGGCGATTGGGTCTGTATTCATTACCAGGACGCCTTTCTGACTCCGGGGAGCTCGCCACGGTGGGCCAGCTCACGTACACAAATACGACACATCCCGAACTTGCGCATGTAGGCGCGGGGACGGCCGCATCGCCGGCAGCGGTTGTAACCCCGAACCTCGAACTTCGGCTTTCGGTTCGCCTTGGCGATCATCGATTTCTTCGCCATCACACACCTGCCTGTTGCTTGCGGAACGGGAAGCCGAACGCGTCGAGAAGGGCCTTGCCCTGCTCGTCGGTCTCGGCCGACGTCACAAACGTGATGTCCATGCCTCGTACCTTCTGAACACTGTCGTAGTTGATCTCCGGGAAGATCAGCTGCTCATCGACCCCGAAGCTGTAGTTGCCTCTGCCGTCGAACCCCTTGGGGCTCAGACCGCGGAAGTCACGGATTCGGGGGATTGCCGCAGAGACGAGCCGGTCGAAGAACTCCCACATCCGCACACCACGCAGAGTGACAGAAGCGCCGACGGGAAGGCCCTCACGCAGCTTGAAATTGGCGATCGACTTCCGGGCATGGCTCACCTTCGGGTGCTGCCCGGTGATGATCCGCAGGTCCTCGACCGCACCGTTGATCAGCTTGCCGTCCTGGACGACATCGCCAACACCCATGTTGACGACGATCTTGGACAGGCGCGGAACCTGCATCACATTGGCGAGACCAAGCTGCTCTTTGAGCGCATCGCGGATCTCACTGTCATATTTCTCTTTGAGTCTGGGAATCATCCGAGGTCCCTCTCGCACTTGCGGCAAATGCGGTATTTGCGGCCCTCCTCGTCGCGACGGAACCCGATCCGGGTGGGACCGCAGTCCGGGCAAACGATCATCACGTTGGAGGCATCAATCGGCATGTCCTTGTCGATGATGCCGCCCTGCATCGTCTGGCCCTGCGGGCGCTGATGACGCTTCGCCGTAGCAACACCTTCGACTATGACGCGGTTCTTGTCGGCCATGACACGGGCGATCTTGCTCTCAACACCCTTGTCCTTGCCTGCGACGACGACCACGGTGTCACCGGTCTTCAGTTTCATCACAACACCTCCGGGGCCATCGAGACGATCCTCATGAACTGCTTGTCACGCAGCTCTCTGCCCACGGGGCCAAAGATGCGGGTGCCGCGGCGCTTGCTGCTGATCGTTGATGATCACACAGGCGTTATCGTCGAACCTTATGTAGGTCCCGTCTTTGCGACGGCTCTCCTTGCGGGTGCGCACGACGACCGCCTTGACGACGTCGCCCTTTTTGACACCCCCACCCGGGATAGCATCCTTGACTGTGCCGACGATGATGTCACCGAGACCGGCGTAGCGGCGCGACGAGCCACCAAGCACGCGGATGCAGAGCAGCTCGCGGGCTCCACTGTTGTCCGCGACCTTGAGACGCGTTTCTTGCTGAATCATCGGGCTCTCTCCACAATTTCGCTGACACGCCAGCGCTTGGTCTTCGACAGGGGTCGGGTTTCTTCGATCCGGACGGTATCGCCGAGATGCGCATCGTTCAGCTCATCATGAGCATGGAACTTCTTACGCACCCGCACCGTCTTGCCGTATCTCGGGTGCGTCTTGGATCCGACGACCTCTACGGTAACGGTCTTGTCCCGAACATCGGAAATCACGATTCCGACCCTGCTCTTCCTACGTCCTCGGTCCTCCGAGCGTCCTCGGTCCTCCGAGCTTCCTGGTTCTAACATCACGCATCCTCCTGGAGGCTCTTCCAGGCAGCGATCTCTTGCTCACGAATGATCGTGCTGATCCTGGCGACATCTCGACGCACCTGGCGGAGCCTTGCGGTGTTGTCGAGTTGGTTGGTCGCCAGCTGGAATCGCAGGTTGAACATCTCTTCTTTTGCCTCGTCGAGTTTCTCTGCCAGCTCGGCAGCGTCGAGGTCTCTGAGTTCGAGTGCGTCCATCAGTCCTCCCGCTTCACAAACTTCGTCTTGATCGGGAGCTTGTTCCCGGCAAGTCTCATTGCCTCACGGGCGAGGTCCTCATCGACACCGGCCAACTCGAACATCACACGCCCGGGCTTGATAACCGCGACCCAATACTCCGGGTTGCCCTTGCCAGACCCCATCCGGGTCTCTGCGGGCTTCTCGGTTACCGGCTTGTCCGGGAAAATGTTGATCCAGACCTTGCCACCACGCTTGATTTTGCGAGTCATGGCAACACGAGCAGATTCGATCTGTCGGGCCGTAATCCAGCCCGCTTCCTGCGCCTTGAGCCCGAATTCACCAAAGGTGACCCGGGTTCCGCCCTTGGCCTTGCCGCTCATACGGCCTTTGTGCACCTTGCGATACTTGGTGCGCTTTGGCATCAGCATCAGGCGTCACCTCCGTCTTCGGTCTTGGCCTCAGCCTCGTCCGACTCGACGGCCGTATCGGCTGCCTCGGTGACCGGCTCAGCGACGGGAACGGCATCTGCCGCCTCATCTGCGGACTCGGGAGCCTCAGCCTCGGTGACTTCGGAGGTCTCGACGGTCTCAGCCTCGGTGACTTCGGAGGTCTCGACGGTCTCAGCCTCTGTGGCCGGAGCCTCGGTAGCCTCAGCCGCGGCGACCCGTGCTTCCTCGGCGAGGATGTCCTCGGCCTCAGAACGGGCCATTTCAAAGGCATCCTTTGCCGCAGCGGTCGTGATGACCTCGGGGGTCTCATCAGCGTGCTTACCGCGACGCTTGCCACCACCGGCCTCGATGAGCCGCTTGCCGCCACCGGCCTCGATGATCCGACGCTGCTGACCGCCGGCAGCTTCTTCGGCACGCGACTTTGCGCTCTTGCGGCGACGCGCAGATGGACCGCCCACGGCAAGCCGCGCCTCGGCCTCGATCTTCTCGCGACTGGCCGCCAGGGAGGGGATGACCTCGCCCTTGTAAACCCAGACCTTGACACCGATAGCGCCGACGGCCGTGCGGGCCGTTGCCTGGCCGTAGTCGATATCGGCACGCAGCGTGTGCAATGGGACACGGCCTTCGAGGTACCACTCACGGCGCCCCATGTCGGCGCCACCAAGGCGGCCGGAGGCTTGCACCCTGACTCCCTCGGCACCCGCCTTGAGAGCAGTCGAGACAGCGCGCTTCATAGCCCGACGGAACGAGACACGTCCCTCGAGCTGATCGGCAACGCTCCGAGCCAACAAGGTGGCGTCGGTCTCGGCGTTTTGGACCTCGTTGACATTGAACTTGACGATCTTGTTGGTCAGCTTCTCCAGACCGGAGCGCAGCCGCTCGGCTTCAGATCCGCCGCGCCCGATGACCACACCGGGACGAGCGGTATGGATGTCGACCTGAACCTTCTTGTCGCCGATGCGCTCGATGTCGATACGGGAGACTGCTCCTCGCTTGAGCTCATCCTCGAGATACTTACGTATCTGCCAGTCTTCATTGACCTGATCGGCATAGTCGGTGTCTGAGTACCAGCGCGACTTCCAGTCAGTGACGATTCCCAGGCGGAAGCCGTATGGGTGTACTTTCTGGCCCATCTATGCCTCCAATTCCTCGAGGTCGTCTTCATCGGCCACAACGATGGTGATGTGGCTGGTGCGCTTGTTGATCCGTGTTGCCCGACCGCGAGCGCGGGGACGCCAGCGCTTCAGGGTGGGACCTTCGTCGGCATACGCCTCAGCCACGAACAGCTCATCTGCGTCAAGCGCGAAGTTGTGCTCCGCATTGGCGACTGCTGATTCCAGCACTTTCTTGATGGTTGGCGCGGCGCGCCGGTTGGTGAAATCGAGCGTCGACCTGGCGTCACCGACAGGCATGCCACGCACGAGATCGAGGACCAGCCGCACTTTGTATGGCGACTGCCGCACGTACTTAGCTTGAGCCCGAACTTTCATCGTCTCCTCACCGACTTGTCGCCAGCGTGACCGCGGAAGGTACGGGTCTGGGCGAATTCACCCAGCTTGTGACCAACCATCGATTCGCTGACATACACCGGTACGTGTTTGCGGCCGTCGTGCACCGCAATGGTGTGACCCACCATCTCTGGTGTGATAGTGGAACGACGGCTCCACGTACGGATTACTTTCTTTTCACCTCTGTCGTTCGCCGCTTCGACCTTCTTCATGAGATGGTCGTCGACAAACGGTCCCTTTTTCAGGCTGCGAGCCATTAGCGACGGCCTTTCTTGATCCTGCGACGGACATGCAGAACCGAAGGTTGTGCCAATGCGCCGACGGTGTCGTTGCGATAAGCCATGACTACCTTCGTCCCTTCTTGGTCCTGCGGCGCACGATGTACTTATCGCTCGCCTTGTTCTTCTTGCGGGTACGACCCTCCGGCTTGCCCCAGGGGCTGACCGGGTGGCGCCCACCCGAGCTACGGCCTTCACCACCACCGAGGGGGTGATCGACCGGGTTCATGGCGACGCCGCGTGATTGCGGACGCTTGCCCTTCCAACGACTTCTACCTGCCTTGCCGACCTTGACCAGCTCGGCATCCTGGTTGCCGACCTGGCCGACGGTGCCCCGGCAGTCCAGTTCGACCTGACGCATCTCTCCGGAGGGGAGCCGCACCAATGCGTACCCGGCTTCCTTAGACATCAGCTGGATGGCGGTCCCGGCAGCCCGGCCCATCTTGGCACCACCGCCGGGTCGCAGCTCCACTGCGTGGACCGTGGTACCCGTCGGGATATTGCGCAGAGGAAGTGCGTTACCGGGTCGGATTTCAGCACCGGATCCGGATTCGACAACGTCACCAACCTCGAGCCCAACCGGGCTCAGGATGTAGCGCTTCTCACCATCGTGATAGTGCAACAACGCGATCCTGGCGTTTCGGTTCGGATCGTATTCGATGCTGGCCACGGTGGCCGGCACGCCATCCTTGTTGCGACGGAAATCGACGATTCGGTAGCGCTGCTTGTGACCACCACCGCGATGGCGCGAAGTGATCCGACCGTAGGAGTTGCGACCCGCCTTGCTTGTCTTCTTGGCGAGAAGGCTCTTCTCCGGCTTGTCCTTGGTGACACTCTCGAAGTCGGATACGGTCTGGAACCGGCGACCCGGTGATGTCGGTTTTAGCTTCTTGACACCCATTTCAGACCTCGAAAATGTCGATTGAATTGCCTACGGCAAGCGTCACCAGTGCACGCTTGGTGTCCTGTCGCCGGCCCATCTTCCAGCCGGTGCGCTTCAACTTGCCCTTGCGATTGATGGTGTTCACGCGGACCACCTTCACATCGAAGATCTTGCCAACAGCCTGCTTGATCTCCGTCTTGTTGGCCCGATGATCCACAACGAACGTATATGTGTTGTGAGCCTGGATCAGGTCGTAAGACTTCTCCGAAACGACCGGCTGCACAATGACATCGCGGGGATTCTTGTTCATGATGCCTCCCCGTCGTCCTTATTAACTTGAGCGGCATGCTCCTGTGTGCCCCGGGGTGTCCCCTGACCCAGCTCCAACGTGCCCTGGCTCATGACAATGGTGTCGGCCCACAGGACGTCGTACGTGTTGGCCTGGCCAACGCTGCTGGCGATGACGCCCTTGAGATTGCGGAACGACTTGAGCGCCGTCTTCTCGTGATCCTCGGCGAGTAGCAGAACCTTGCCGCTGACACTCATGGCATCGAGAAGAGCAATCGCGTTCTTGGTCTTCGGCTTCTCCCAGATATCAAAAGTCTCGACGACCTTGATCTGACCGTCGGCAGCCCTTGCCGAATAGCGCGCTGCGCAGAGCAAGCCGCTTCATCTTCTTGGGAGTCCTTTGCGAGTAGTCACGGGGCTTGGGGCCGTGGGCGACACCTCCACCAATCCACTGCGGGGAGCGGATCGAACCGTGCCTGGCCCGGCCAAGGCCCTTCTGGCGCCACGGCTTCCGGCCACCGCCACGGACCTCAGCGCGCGTCTTGGTCGAGTGTGTTCCGGCGCGAGCTGCTGCCAGCTGTGCCGTAACCACCTGGTGCATGACCGCAGTGTTGGGCTCGATACCGAAGATATCTTCCTTCAGATCGATCGTCCCGGTCTTCTTGCCGTCGGCGCTATAGAGATCAGCCGTCAGCTTGTCAGCCATTGCTCTTCACCGCCTCTCGCATTACCAGGAGTGCACCCTTCGGGCCGGGAACTGAACCTCTGACCATCACGACGTTTCGTTCAGCGTCGATCTTGACAACATCGAGATTCATCAACGTGACCCTGTCACCGCCCAAGCGGCCGGGGAGTCGCTTGCCCTTGAAGACACGGGCCGGAGTGGCGCAAGCACCGATGGACCCCGGCGCTCGATGCACCTTGTGAACACCGTGGCTGGCGCTCTGTCCTTTGAAATTGTGTCGCTTCATGACGCCGGCAAAGCCTTTGCCCTTTGTGATGCCGGTCACGTCGGCCTTCTGGCCCACAGTGAGTACGTCGCCGATGCCGATTTCCTGACCCAGCTCGTACTGATCCGGATCGTCAACACGAACCTCGACAATGTGCTTGGCCGGTGGCGCATCTGATTTCGCAAAATGACCGGCAGTGGCACGGTTGACGTGCTTGCTCGCCATCTCCTTGAAGGAAATCTGGATTGCGGAGTAGCCATCCGTGCCGGCGCGCTTGATCTGAGTAACCCGAACAGGACCAGCCTTGATGATGGTGACGGGGATGGCCCGTGCCTCATCATCAAAGATCTGAGTCATGCCCAGCTTCTCTCCGAGGATTGTGTTCACCTCTTGATCTCCACTTCTACGCCTGCGGGGAGATCGAGACGCATCAAAGACTCAACCGTCTTGGGAGTTGGCTCCAAGATGTCGATGAGCCGCCGATGGATGCGCATCTCGAAATGCTCCCGGCTGGTCTTGTCAACGTGTGGACCACGGATCACGCAATAGCGGTGAATCCGGGTCGGCAGCGGCACCGGGCCCTTGATCTTCGCCTGGGTGCGAATCACGGTCTCTGCAATCTTCCGCGCCGACTCGTCGACGACCGAATGGTCGTACGCCTTGAGTCGAATGCGGATCCGATGTTCGTCTGCCATGTTCTTTTTCTGTCCTCTTCTCTATTTCGCTCCGCAGGAGCTCACGCAGTCCTACGTCGCAGCAGTTTCGCCTTGCGAAACTGCAACCTGACCGCCCTCAGGCGGTCAGGCAGTTACTTGTGGATTTTGATGACTCGGCCGGCGCCGACAGTGCGGCCACCCTCACGGATAGCAAACCGCAAACCCTCATCCATAGCAATCGGCTTACCCAACTCAACACGCATCGACGTGTTATCACCAGGCATAACCATCTCAGTCCCCTCCGGCAACGACACAGACCCAGTCACATCCGTCGTCCGGAAATAAAACTGCGGCCGATACCCATCAAAGAACGGATTATGACGCCCGCCCTCCTCCTTAGTCAGAACATAAACCTGACCATCAAACTCGGTATGCGGAGTAATCGAACCCGGAGCAGCCACCACCTGACCACGCTCAACATTCTCCTTACCAATCCCCCGAAGAAGAAGCCCAACATTGTCCCCAGCCTGGCCCTCATCCAACAACTTCCGGAACATCTCAACCCCGGTCACCGTCGTCTTCTGCAAATCACGCAAACCAACAATCTCAACCGACTCACCAACATGAATAACACCAGTCTCAATACGACCAGTCACCACAGTCCCACGACCAGTAATCGAAAAAACATCCTCAATCGCCATCATGAAAGGCTTATCCGTCTCCCGCACCGGCTCAGGAATATACGAATCAACAGCAGCCATCAACTCAATAATGGTCTCCTCCTGATCAGCATCCCCCTCCAAAGCCTTCAACGCCGAACCACGAACAACAGGAATATCGTCACCAGGGAACTCATACTCAGTAAGAAGATCCCTCACCTCGAGCTCAACCAGATCCAACAACTCCTCATCATCAACTGATCAGTCTTATTCATATACACAACAATGTAAGGAACACCAACCTGCCGAGCCAACAACACATGCTCACGAGTCTGCGGCATCGGACCATCAGCAGCAGAAACCACCAAAATCGCACCATCAATCTGAGCAGCACCCGTAATCATGTTCTTCACATAATCAGCATGCCCCGGCATATCAACATGCGCATAATGACGATTCTCCGTCTCATACTCCACATGAGCAATCGCAATCGTGATACCACGCTCACGCTCCTCAGGAGCCTTATCAATATCATCAAACGCAGTAAACGCAGACGCACCAACACCACGATCAGACAACACCTTCGTAATCGCAGCCGTCAACGTCGTCTTCCCATGATCAATATGACCCATCGTCCCAATATTCACATGCGGCTTAGTCCGCTCAAATTTCGCCTTAGCCATCGCTGCTTCTCCTAGCTACTCGCCTCGAACCTTGGCCACGATCTCTCGTGCGGCTTCGGTCGGAACTTCCTGATACGAATGGAACTGCATGGTGTAGTTCGCCCGTCCCTGCGTCCGTGATCGCAGATCGGTGGCGTAGCCGAACATCTCGGCCAAGGGCACCAGCGCAGTGACAACCCGGGCATTACCCCGGCTGTCCATTGCCTCGACCTTGCCTCTACGAGAGGAAAGGTCACCGATGACATCGCCCATGTAATCCTCGGGTGTCACGACCTCGAGCTCCATAACCGGCTCGAGTAGCTTCACCCCTGCTGCCCTGGCGGCATCCTTCAAAGCCATAGAGCCCGCGATTCGGAAAGCCATCTCCGAGGAGTCCACCGCGTGGCTGTTGCCGTCGGTGAGCGTGGCTCTCAGATCAACGAGTGGATAACCCGCCAATACGCCACCATCGAGAGCGTCACGCAGACCCTTCTCGACGGCGGGTATGTACTCACGAGGCACCTTGCCGCCCTTGACCTTGTCCACGAACTCGAACCCGCGACCCGGGGGTCAGCGGTTCGAGGTCGATGACGATTTCGGCGAACATTCCGGATCCACCCGTCTGGCGCTTGAGACGGAGCTTGAAGCTCGAGATGCCCTTCTTGACGGTTTCCCGGTAGGCGACCTGGGGACGGCCCACGTTTGCCTCGACCTTGAATTCGCGCATGAGACGGCTGACGATGATTTCAAGGTGAAGCTCGCCCATGCCGCTGATGATTGTCTGACCAGTATCGTCGTCGGACCGCACCGTGAAGGTGGGGTCTTCCTCCGCGAGTCGGGCGAGCGCATTGCCCAGTTTGTCCTGATCGCTCTTGGTCTTCGGTTCGATGGCGACAGCGATTACGGGCTCCGGGAAGGTCATCGACTCGAGCTGGATAGGAGCCTTGTCTGCGGCGAGCGTGTCACCGGTCCTGGTGTGCTTGAGACCGACAGCGGCAACGATGTCACCGGTGTGGATCTCTTCAATATCCTCTTGCGATGCGGCGTGCATGCGCAACAGGCGCCCGAACCGCTCCTTCTTCCTGTCTGTGGTGTTGAGCACCGCATCGCCTTTGGCCGCGGTACCCGAGTAGACCCGGAAGTAGGTGAGCTTGCCTACGTATGGATCGGACATGATCTTGAATGCCAGAGCGCTGAACGGCTCACTGTCGTCTGCCTTGCGGTAAATGAGATGCTCCTCATCACCCGGCTTGAAACCCTCCATCGGGGGCATATCGACCGGGCTGGGGAGGTAGTCGACGACGGCGTCGAGCAACGGTTGGACACCCTTGTTCTTGAACGCAGATCCGCACATCACCGGGACGAAATCGCGACCCACAGTGCCCTTGCGAATGACTCGACGGATCTCAGCCGGGTCGAGATCATCCTCGAGGAGGTACTTCTCGAGAAGCTCCTCGTCCTCAGACGCGACCACATCCAGCATCTTGTGATGCCATTCGTTAGCGAGCTCGACAAACTCTTCAGGGATGTCGACAACTTCGCGGTCTTTGCCGTCCTCGTCGTGCCAGATGATCGACTTCATCTCGACGAGATCGATGACGCCGTGAAAGTTGGATTCAGCTCCCATCGGAACCTGGATGGCTACGGGGTTGCCGCCGAGCCTTTCGATGATCGAGTCCACCCCGCCAAAGAAGTCGGCGCCGATCCGGTCCATCTTGTTGATGAAGCAGATCCGGGGAACGCTGTACTTGTCGGCTTGACGCCACACAGTCTCAGATTGTGGCTCAACACCTGATACCGCATCGAAGACGGCAACGGCACCATCGAGCACACGCAACGATCGCTCGACCTCAACGGTGAAGTCGACATGCCCGGGGGTGTCGATGATGTTGATGACGTGATCGTTCCAGTGGGCGGTGGTGGCAGCAGAGGTGATGGTGATGCCGCGCTCTTGCTCCTGCTCCATCCAGTCCATTACGGCCGCGCCCTCATGAACCTCACCCATCTTGTAGGTGCGGCCCGTGTAATAGAGGATCCGCTCGGTGATCGTGGTCTTCCCAGCATCAATGTGGGCCATGATCCCGATATTGCGGATTTTCCCTAGAGGGATTGTGCGTGCCATTTGGTTGCTACCAGCGGTAGTGGGCGAAAGCCTTGTTTGACTCCGCCATCTTGTGGACATCTTCCCGGCGTTTTACCGCGGAGCCGGTGCGGTTCGAGGCATCGAGGATCTCGTTGGCGAGACGCAGTGCCATGGTGTTCTCTTTGCGCTTGCGGGCGAATTCGACAAGCCAGCGAACGGCGAGAGTCTGCGCCCGACGAGGACGGACCTCGACAGGGACCTGGTACGACGAACCACCAACACGACGAGAGCGGACCTCTACGGAGGGCCGGATGTTGTCGATCGCTCGCTTGAGCACCTTGACGGGGTCATCTCCGGTGCGCTTCTGCACGGTTTCGAGAGAGCCGTAGACGATGCGGCGAGCCGCACCCTTCTTGCCACGCCAGCAGAACCTTGTTGATCACCTGGCTGACGAGAACGCTCCGGTAGACCGGATCGGGCTCGATCTTGCGAACTTCAGCGGGAGCTCTGCGCATTAGCTCTCCTTCTTAGTGCCGTAGCGGGAACGGGACTGCTTGCGGCCGTCGACACCTGCGGCATCGAGCGCCCCCCGAATGACCTTGTAGCGAACACCAGGGAGATCCTTCACACGACCGCCACGTACGAGCACAATCGAGTGCTCCTGGAGGTTATGGCCCTCGCCGGGGATGTAGGCCGTGATCTCCATCTGTGAAGTCAGGCGCACACGAGCGACCTTGCGCAGCGCGGAGTTGGGCTTCTTGGGCGTGACGGTGTAGACACGCGTGCATACGCCTCGCCGTTGTGGCGAGCCAGCGAGACCAAGCGTCTTGGTCTTCTTCGGCTTCGGCTTACGGCCCTGTCGAATCAGTTGCTGCACAGTCGGCACAGTGCCTTCTTCTCTCTCTTCGGCGCACCCCGACCCCTTGTTTCGGAGCGGGTACTTACAGACAAAAATCGGCGCCACCGCAGAGCGGGGGCCGCCGACCCCTTGTGGGATTGCTCCACTCACAACAGCGCCGAGGGGCGCCTCCGGGTAAGTGGGAATCCATCGGGAAAACCGGTGCGGAAGTATAGATGGCGCCCATGAACGAACGCAAAACCATCCCGCATCCCGGGCTTGCCTCACCGAGGATAACGCATCCTGATGACGAGCGGGACGAAAACCCGTATCTAACTACGCAAACTGGAAACCAAGCCCGAGGGAATCGAGATCGTCCAGCCACAGTTTCGCTTCCCCGATACGGTGGGCGCTGCCCCGGATCTCGGTCACAACGCCGTGGATTCCACCGACCTGACCGTCGCCCACAACCCTCCCCGAGACCATAGTGCCGATCAGGCTCTCATGAATCAGGGACGTGCCCCTTGGGAGCCGGGCCAGGGAGTCGAGTGTCGCGATACATGCGGAAGTACCTGTCCCGGAAGGAGATCGGCCTATTCGCCCATCGGCGGTAACGGTGACTGCTCGCTGCCGGACGGGCCGGTGGCGGCGCCTGTGGTGGCGCCATCCTCGTAGAAGACCGTTCCACGGAGTCCGGACAACCGATGATCGGTGGGATGGACGACCGCCTTGTTATCCGCAAGGATCATCCCGATCTCACGCCCCAGCCGGACGAGCTCATCGATATTGTCCGCCGAGAGCGCAATATCCAACTCACCGGCATTGATCACTGCCAGGTACATACCGGCGTATGCGATGTCGACGGAAACAACGTTGTCGCGTAACTGAACAGGAATGAACCTGCCGGAAACGTAAGCGGTGCCGCTCGTATAGGAGATCGACCGCGCCTTCCGATCTTCGACATCGGCGACTGCGGAGATCCGACCAGACGGTGCGTCGATAACCAGCCTAGCTCTTTCCGACGGGACAATCCCCGAATCCACGGCCCAGGTCGTCAACGCAATCGCACCGTGCCCGCTGACCGCTCCAAAACCTCCCTGGTCGAAGAAGACGACATCGAGATCGACGCCGGGATCCTCGGACAATGCCACGAAACAGCCCTGGGTGCCCGAATAGCCACGCGGTTCATTCGCCACCAGACGGCGCATGTCGTCGAGGTGTTCCTCTGCCCAGGCGCGACGCGCGAGAGCATCGCCACCCTCGAGTTGCGGGGCCCCGCCGGTGACTATCCGAAATGGCTGTCCAGCTATGTGATAGTCGGCAACCTCGACCGGACCGAGCCTATGCATCGATTGGGTGATCGAACTGGATCACGCCGGTCTTGACCCCAATAGCCACCAGGATTCCAAGCAAAATCATCCCGAGGAACAACTTCTTCATGCCACCCCAATTCGTCTCTCCCCATTGAGGCTACTAGGAGACCGGGGGTTATGGCCGGAAGCCGCTACGCCGTCTCCCCGACTCTGCTCGCTTTCCGGGGTGGCGAGCAAAAAGCGGCAAACACCCCCGCCATGAGCCCGAACAGATGTGACTCCCACGAGATCCAACTCGCAGCCGGGATGATCCCCCTGATCACCATCCCGCCGAACAGCGCCCCGACTACCACCGCTATCAGGACCCCCCGGAGCGACCGCTCGACAAAGCCGGCGACCAGGAGGAATCCTGCGTAGCCGAAGATCAGACCGCTGGCGCCCAGATGGACGGCCGGTCGGGCCAGCAGCCAGGTAGCCAGACCTCCGACGATCGTGACGAAGACAGTCACCAGAATCCACCGGCGGACGCCACCCAAGGCGACGAACCATCCCAGCACGATAAATGGGAGGGAGTTGGCGAGAAGGTGACCGAATCCGCCGTGCAACCACGGTGCCCATAGAACACCATCAAGACCTCCCAACGAGCGAGGTACGATTCCTTGACGGTCGAGGCCATGGTCCAGTATCACGACATCGACGACCTCGATGAGCCACATCATCACCGTCACCACTACCACCAACTGGATTGCATGTACGGCGGGTGACTTCTCGGTCTCGACCAGCATGCTCAGCCCTGGGGATCGTCGTCGAAAATCGAAAGTACGGCACCCGGGTCTGCAGTCTGTGTGACCCGTGGTTTCGCTGAAGTGGAGTCGGGCATCTGGATTCCTTGAAGGGCAATGATCCCGACGAAGACGGCCCCAAAAGTGTTGTCCCACACGGTGATCGCCAGGTATATGACCACAGCTGCCGTCACCAATGTAAGACCCTTGGCAATCCGCAGAGCGTATTTCGGGGTTACTGCAGCGAGTGCGTAGCGAGCCATGTTCCCGCCGTCGAGCGGAAGGATGGGGAGCCAGTTGAGCGCGCCCCACATGAGGCCCGCTACTGCAATGCCGACTCCAATGGCATAGACAGAAACGAGGGAGATCATGGACAAATGCGGCGTTGCGCATCAAGAAGGCGCTGCCGCCAACGGTCATCCCCACTGCCGATCCGCTGGCGGCAATCAGGAATTGCTGACCGGAGCTCAAAGGTGTGTTCACCGGGTACTGGGTGAGGCCACCGAGACCAAACAACGTGATCTTGATCGACCTCGCCCCGAACGCTCTGGCGGTCAGGGCATGACCGAGCTCGTGCGCCAGCACCGCAATAAAGACACCGACGACAAAGGCCAGGGCGAGCTGAATGGAGTTGTTGCCGATCACCAGAATCCCTATGAACGCAAAGCTCCAATGGACACCGACCGGGATACCAAATGCGGAGAATCGCAGCATCAGCGCTTCTTCTCGGATGACCTGGTCTGGACACGTCGGCGCTCCTGGCGACGGAAAAGGCACTGCCGACACAGACCGGCGTTACTCACCGCCAATGCCCTACCGCAGCCACGACACATCGAGAACAGCTTCATGATGCCGATTGTACGGAATATCCGCGACATCGGTAACGCGTACTGCTCAAAACCGGTTCGGTTACCCCCCGGTCACCGTTACGCTCCGCTGCAATGCATCGATCGATTCGGATACTCTTCGTCCTGTTCGCCATGGTTGTGGTGGTTCTCCCTGTTGCGGTGACCGCCCAGGAGACGACAGCCGAAACAACCACGACCACAACAACTACCGCGCCACCGCACACGCTCCCCTATTTCGAGCAGTTCGAGGTCGAGCAGTGGCATGACGACTGGATCGACTGGCGCTACGACGACACCAGGAACACACAGATCACCCGGGGCTATCAGGAGAACGGCCTCGAAGTCAACATCCCGCCCAACGAGCGGCGCGGTACTGGACCATTGTGGAAGCTCCCCGCAGACGTGGAACAAGCCTGGTTTCGCTACCGCATCCGCTTTGATGATTTCTATCCGATCACAAGCGGCAAGTTGCCCGGTTTCGCCGCTATGCCCAACTTCACCGCCAGGGGCTGCAACCCATCGACCGAGACGTACCCGGGATGGTCGGCACGAATGCTGTTCGAGCCATCAGGGTTTGGCGGCCTCGACGACGGCCTGATCCAGGTGGGTTACTACACGTATCACCTGGATCAAGCAGGTACATGCGGCGACTTCATGCTGTGGGATGACGGGGGTGTCCTGGGACAGGACCAGTGGTACTGCATCGAGGGCAAAGTGCAGCTCAACACACCGGGTTCCTCCGACGGGGTACTCGAAGGGTGGGTCGACAACGAGCTCGCTTTCCGCCAGGACGGATTGGCTTTTCGGAGACCGTCGGAGGATTGGCTCGACGTCCGGACCTTCTGGCTGAACGTGTACTTCGGAGGTCGACGATCCCAAACGACCGCGACCTCACTCTGAGGATTGACGACCTCGCGGTGTCCGACAGCGGCCGGCTCGGCTGTCCCAATCGGTTCCGCGACGACGACGGCAACCAGCACGAAGCGAATATCGAATGGATGTTCCAGCGGGAGTACATCTATGGATGTGACACCGAGCTCTATTGCCCGACAGACAAGCTGAGTCGGGCAGCCACCGCCGCGCTACTCGACCGCATCCTCGATCCGCCTGCAACCAGCGTCGACTTTTTCACTGATGATGAAGGGCACTGGGCGGAAGCAGCGATGAATCGGCTCGCCGCCGCCGGGATCCTACGAGGATGCGGGCCAGGCGCTCGCCTGCCCGACCGAACCGGTGACCCGTGGCCAATTCGCTGCCCTGGTGAAGCGAGCCTTCGACATGCCGCCGTCCGACACGGACTTCTTCATCGATGACGAGACCAGCGTGTTCGAGGGCGATATCAACTCCATTGCCGCTATCGGCATTACCCGGGGTTGTGAGGACACCGATGATCGCTACTGCCCGACCCATGCCGTGCTCCGAGACCAGGCCGCCACCCTGCTCGCCAGAGCCGTCCAATGGTGGGAGTCGAACTAATCCGTTCTTGCGTATCGTCGTACGTCATGGCGTACGTGGATACGCAAGAACCAGAAGGTCTACTCGTCTGTGTCGTCGGTCTGAGTGCCGAGGCTTGCCAGCCATTGGGCCGGATCTGCAGGAAGGGCATCCTCTTCCGAGCTGCCTCCCTCCAATTGAGCGTCGGGGAACAGGCCGAGCGCCGAAACCACGGTCGCATCCGGCAGCGAAGGCTGGATGGACTGGTACTTGGTGCTACCGGTTCCTGCGGGGATGAGCTTGCCGATGATGACATTCTCTTTGAGACCCCGCATGAAGTCCGACTTGCCCTGGAGTGACGCCTCGGTGAGTACCCGGGTGGTCTCCTGGAACGAAGCGGCCGACAGCCACGAGTCGGTTGCCAACGATGCCTTGGTGATACCCATCAGCTCGGGACGACCTTCGGCAGGTTTCTTGCCTTCCTCGACGAGAGTTCGGTTGATGTCGCGGAACTCCTGCTCATCGATGAGCTCGGCCGGCAAGAAGTGCGAATCACCGGAGTTGACCACACGCACCTTGCGCAGCATCTGACGGACAATCAACTCGATGTGCTTGTCGTGGATGTCCACACCCTGGCTCCGGTACACCTCCTGGACCTGATCGACCAGATAGCGCTGTGCCGCACGTACACCGCGGATCTCCAGCACCTCCTTCGGATCCAATGGTCCTTCGGTGAGCTGGCTGCCCGGCTCGATGATGTCACCCTCAGCAACCCGCAGCCGTGCCCGGCGAGGCAACGGGTACTCCGTCTCCTCATCCTTGTCGGCCACCAGGATGCGTCTGCCGTCCTCGTCATCGAGTAGCTGTATCACGCCGCCGTGCTCGGCGAGAAGCGCCTTGCCCTTCGGCGTACGAGCCTCGAACAACTCGACCACACGAGGCAGACCGTGAGTGATGTCGTCGCCGGCAACACCACCGGTGTGGAACGTACGCATCGTCAGCTGCGTTCCAGGCTCACCAATGGATTGGGCGGCCATGATGCCCACTGCTTCGCCGGATTCGACCATGAGGCCGGTCGCCAGGCTGATCCCGTACGACGCCTTGGAAATGCCGTACCGGGACTGATCAGTGAGCGGTGAGCGCACCCGGAGCTCCTCAAGCTCCTCTTCCTTCTCGATGGCCTGCAACGCCTCACGATCGATGACCTCGCCTGCCCGCAGTTTGGTGCCGCGAGCGGTCTCAACCAGCTTGCGCCCAACCTTGGCGTCCTCGGCAAGAAGACGACCGTAGATGCGATTGCGCAGGTTCCGGATGGACTTGCCGTTCTCTCGAACCTTGATCAGCAGACCTGTGTCATCGGTCTCCTCATCGTGAATGATGATCTCCTGAGAC
Organism: uncultured bacterium; assembly: GCA_963731695.1. Lineage (GTDB taxonomy): Bacteria > Actinomycetota > Acidimicrobiia > Spongiisociales > UBA5794 > JAAETI01. The sequence continues at coordinate 294,262 of CAVSWM010000010.1, forward strand.
ACATCAACAAGACGACGAGTCAGGTAACCGGAGTCTGCGGTGCGCAGTGCGGTATCGGCAAGACCCTTCCTGGCACCGTGCGTCGAGATGAAGTACTCGAGCACGGACAGACCCTCGCGGAAGTTCGACTTGATCGGCTGAGGGATGATGTCACCCTTCGGGTTGGCAACCAGGCCACGCATACCGGCGATCTGACGCAGCTGCATCATGTTGCCGCGAGCACCTGATCGAACCATCATGTCGATCGGGTTGAACTTCTCCGCCTCGAGAGTCACCTGCATGGCGTCCTTGACCTCGTCGGTCGCCTCAGTCCAGATCTCGATGAGCTCCTGACGACGCTCGTCATCTGTGATGACGCCCTTCAGATAGAGAGACTCCACCTTCTCGGCACGAGCGTCGTAAGCCGAAAGGATCTCGGCCTTCTGCGGCGGCGTCTTCACATCCTCGAGACCGATGGTCAAACCGGCCTTGGTCGCAAACTTGAAGCCAAGGCTCTTGATCGAGTCGAGCGTTGCCGCCACGTCCGGCTTGTCGTAGTCGTTGATTACCTCGGCGACCAGCGTCCGGATATCGGACTTGAGCACCGGAGCATCGATAAACGGGAACGACGGCGGGAAGGCGGTATTCAGTAGCGCCCGCCCATAGGACGTCTCGAACAGAGCGTCACCGTCGATCGGCTCCTCGGTGAGGAGATGACCGATGTGACTCTTCAGATCGGCGTGACGCTTGGGGTCTCCCGCCAGATCGCCGACACGCAGCTTGATCTTGGCATGGAGGCTGATGTCACCGAGCTCGTAAGCCATCGCGGCCTCATCGATATCGGAGAACGCACGGCCCTCGCCTTTTGCGCCTTCCATCATCTCGGACAGATAGAAGGCGCCGATGACCATATCCTGGCCGGGCGTGACGATCGGACGACCCGACGCCGGCGACAACATGTTGTTGGTGGACAGCATGAGCACGCGTGCCTCTGCCTGCGCCTCAGCGGAGAGCGGGAGGTGGACGGCCATCTGATCCCCGTCGAAGTCGGCGTTGAATGCTTCACACACGAGAGGGTGAATCTGAATCGCCTTGCCTTCGACAAGAACGGGCTCAAACGCCTGGATCCCGAGACGGTGCAACGTTGGTGCCCGGTTGAGGAAGACAGGATGCTCCTGAACGACCTCGGACAGCACGTCCCACACCTGGGGACGCCGCCTCTCGACCATCCGCTTGGCAGCTTTGATGTTCTGGGCGTGGTCCAGGTCGACAAGGCGCTTCATCACGAACGGCTTGAACAGCTCGAGAGCCATCATCCGCGGTAGGCCACACTGATGCAGCTGAAGCTGCGGACCAACGACGATGACGGAACGACCGGAGTAGTCAACACGCTTGCCAAGCAGGTTCTGGCGGAACCGGCCCTGCTTACCCTTGAGCATGTCGGACAGTGACTTGAGCGGACGGCTGCCCGGACCAGTCACCGCACGGCCACGGCGACCGTTGTCGAACAGGGCGTCAACGGCCTCCTGAAGCATGCGCTTCTCATTGTTGACGATGATCTCGGGAGCACCGAGATCAAGAAGCCGCTTGAGACGGTTGTTCCGGTTGATCACCCGGCGGTACAGATCGTTCAGGTCCGAGGTGGCGAACCGGCCACCGTCGAGCTGCACCATCGGGCGCAGGTCCGGCGGGATAACCGGTACGGCCTCGAGAATCATCCCGGCCGGATCGTTCTTGCCACCGGCAAACGGGCTGACGACCTTGAGCCGCTTCATCGCACGCTGACGACGCTGCTGGGAGCGAGCGTCGAGGTCCTCGCGCAGCAAGTCCATCTCGGCATCGAGATCGGTGCGCTGGATGAGGTCCTTGACCCATTCGGCGCCCATGCCGCCGGTGTAGTAGTCACCGTAACGGTCGACAATCTCACGCCATAGCTGCTCGGACTCGATCAGCTGCTTCCGCTTGAGAGTCTTGAAGGTGTCAAACGCTTCCTTGAGTAGGTCCTCTTCAACCGAAGCGCGCTCTTCGCGATCTTTGATCTCACGCTCAACGTCACGACGACGAGAGGAGATCTCCTGCGTCGGGGCCTCAGCCTCTTCCATCTGCTTGAGCTCGGCTTCGAGCTGCTCGAGACGGCCGGCTTTCCACTCTTCGAACTCCTCACGGATCAGCTCGAGCTCGTGCGTAGTTGCCTCTTCGAGCTCGGACAGGTCGGCGTGGCGCTTCTCTTCATCGATCGACGTTATGAGGTACGCCGCAAAATAGATGACCTTCTCGAGATCCTTGGGCGACATATCGAGCAGGTAGCCGAGACGGCTGGGCACGCCCTTGAAGAACCAGATGTGGGTCACCGGAGCGGCCAGCTCGATATGCCCCATGCGCTCGCGACGCACCTTGGCACGTGTGACCTCAACACCACAGCGCTCACAAGTGATGCCACGGAACCGGACCCTCTTGTACTTGCCGCAGTAGCACTCCCAGTCCCGGGTCGGGCCAAAGATGCGCTCGTCAAACAAGCCGTCCTTCTCGGGCTTGAGGGTGCGGTAATTGATTGTCTCGGGCTTCTTCACCTCACCGAACGACCACGAACGAATCTGGTCAGAACTCGCCAGGGAAATCCTCAGTTCATCAAAAATTTCAGCCACTTAGTGCCCACCTTCCGGCATATGTACCCACAGTTCCAGTAATCCTCATCCGGCTTCTACGTCGGCGCGCTCCGGCCGGGAGATGTCAATCCCGAGCGAAGCCGCGGTACGGAAGACATCTTCCTCGAGTTCTTTCAACTCGACTTCCTCACCGGCAGACAGCATCTCGACGTTGAGGCAGAGACTCTGCATCTCCTTCATCAACACCTTGAACGACTCGGGAATGCCGGGCTCGGGGATGTTCTCGCCCTTGACGATTGCCTCATATACCTTGACACGGCCCTTGACGTCGTCGGACTTGATGGTCAGCAGCTCCTGCAAGGCATAGGCGGCGCCATATGCCTCGAGCGCCCAGACTTCCATCTCACCGAACCGCTGGCCACCGAACTGCGCCTTGCCACCTAGCGGCTGCTGGGTGATCATCGAGTACGGGCCGGTCGACCTGGCGTGGATCTTGTCATCCACCAGGTGGATGAGCTTCAAGATGTAGATGTAACCCACCGTCACAGGTGAGTCGAACTTCTCACCGGTGCGTCCGTTTCGTAGGATCGCCTTGCCGGTTCCATCAACGAGTTTTTCGCCCTCAGGGGACTCGTGCGTGGATGAGAGAAGCTTTGCGATCTCGGCCTCGGTGGCACCGTCGAAGACCGGGGTGGCGACGGTCTGCCACTGCTCTGCTCCACCGGATGCCGGGCTCTCCAGATCAGTGAACGGTCTCCATCCCCGTGCCGCGGCCCAGCCGAGGTGTGTCTCCAGCACCTGGCCCAGGTTCATACGGGACGGGACGCCAAGCGGTGACAGGATGATGTCGACCGGTGTGCCATCGGCCAGGAAGGGCATATCCTCTTCCGGCAGGATCTTTGAGATGACGCCCTTGTTGCCGTGGCGTCCGGCCAGCTTGTCACCGGCCGAGATCTTGCGCTGTTTGGCGACGTACACACGGACCAACTCATTCATACCCGGTGGCAGGTCGAACCCGTCGTCACGGCGGAATTCCTTGATCGCAATTGCCTTGCCGCTCTCCCCGTGGGGAACCTTGAGCGAGACATCACGAACCTCACGAGCCTTCTCACCAAAGATGGCACGTAGCAGACGCTCTTCCGGCGTCAGCTCGGTCTCGCCCTTCGGGGTCACCTTGCCGACCAGGTAATCACCGGGACCAACCTCGGCACCGATACGAATGATGCCGCGGTCGTCCAGATCGCGGAGCACCTCCTCGGCGACGTTCGGAATGTCCCTTGTGATCTCCTCGGCGCCGAGCTTCGTGTCACGAGCGTCGATCTCGTGCTCTTCGATGTGAATCGAGGTGAGCAGATCTTCCTTCACCAGTCGCTCCGAAAGAATGATGGCGTCCTCGTAGTTGTAACCCTCCCACGGCATGAACGCCACGAGCAGGTTGCGGCCGAGTGCCAGCTCACCCTCGTCGGTCGAAGGGCCGTCGGCCAGCAGTGCGCCTGCCTTGACCTTGGTGCCCTCGGCGACACGAGGCTTCTGGTTGATGCATGTGCCCTGGTTCGAGCGCTCGAACTTGCTGAGCCGCATCGTGTGCTTCTCGTTGGTTTCGGTGTCCTTGACGATGATGTGATCGCCGGTGACTTCGACGACCGTGCCATCGACCGGGCTGAGGATCACGTCACCGGAGTCATGGGCGGCGCGCTGCTCGACACCGGTTCCGACCAACGGGGCGTCCGCCTGGAGCAGCGGTACCGCCTGGCGCTGCATGTTCGAGCCCATGAGCGCACGGTTGGCGTCGTCATGCTCGAGGAACGGGATCAGCGAAGTCGACACCGATATCAGCTGCTTCGGGGACACATCCATATAGTCGACCTGGTCCGAGGGGACCTGGTCCACCTCGCCACCCGCCTTGCGAACAAGTACCCGGTCCTTCGAGAACGTGCCGTCGTCATTGAGCGGTGCGTTCGCCTGGGCGATGATGTGATCTTCCTCGGCGGCAGCGGTGAGGTAGTCGATCTTGGTGGTCACCTTGCCGTCTTCCACCCGCCGGTACGGTGTTTCGATGAATCCGTAGCGGTTGACTTTTGCGTACGTCGCAAGCGAGCCGATCAGACCGATGTTTGGGCCCTCAGGAGTCTCGATCGGGCACATCCGCCCGTAGTGCGAAGGGTGGACGTCGCGAACCTCGAAGCCCGCCCGTTCCCGGGAGAGACCACCGGGGCCGAGAGCCGAGAGACGACGACGGTGAGTGAGGCTGGCGAGCGGGTTCGGCTGATCCATGAACTGGCTCAACTGGCTCGTGCCAAAGAACTCCTTGATGGATGCAACGACCGGACGGATGTTGATCAAGCTCTGCGGGGTGATCGCCTCGGGGTCCTGGGTCGTCATGCGCTCACGGACGACGCGCTCGAGACGGGTCAGACCGACACGGATCTGGTTCTGGATCAGCTCACCGACTGTGCGCACCCGGCGATTGGTGAAATTGTCGATGTCATCGACCCGGTGGCCGGGCGTCCCGATACGCAGTGAAATCAGGTACCGGATCGTCTCCAGCATGTCGTCGTGGCTGAGTAGGCCGTGCTGGCCGGCGTCGTATTCGTCGAGCTCGACGGGCTTCCGCCCGAACTTGAGGTCGAGCTTGTAGCGACCGACCCTGGTCAGGTCGTAGCGCTTCGGGTTGTAGAACAGGTTGTTGATGAGCCCACGGGCCGACTCGATCGTGGTTAGCTCACCCGGGCGCAGCTTCCGGTAGAGGTCGAGTAGCGCCTCGTCCTTGGTGGTCGCAGGATCCTTTTCGAGGGTATTGGCGATCAGCTCAGAGCCATCGAACAGTGCGAGCAATTCCTCGTCCGTCTCGCCAAAGCCAAGGGCGCGTAGGAACGTGGTCACATACTGACGGCGCTTGCGATCGACCCGCACACCGACGGTGTCCTTCTTGTCGATATCGAACTCGAGCCATGCGCCACGACCGGGGATGACCTTGGCCGCATAGATGTCCCTGTCCGATGTCTTGTCGATGCTCAGGTCGAAGTACACGCCCGGGGAACGGACCAGCTGGCTCACGACAACGCGCTCCGTGCCGTTGATGATGAAGGTCCCGTTGGGCGTCATCATCGGGAAATCGCCTAGGAAGACCTGCTGCTCCTTGATCTCGCCGGTTTCCCGGTTCAGGAAGCGGGCAGTGACAAAGAGAGGCTTGGAGTAGTTGGAGTCCTGTTCCTTTGCGTCTGCAATGGAGAGCGGCTCATCACCAAATCGATGATCGGTGAGCTCGAGGGCGAGGTTTCCTGTGAAGTCCTCGATAGGGGAAACTTCACCAAAAATCTGCTTGAGGCCATTCTCGAGAAACCACGAAAAGGAGTCGTGTTGGACGGCCAAAAGATTCGGGAGATCATGAACCTCGGGAATCTTGGCAAAGGACAGGCGATCGGTGCGCGCACGAGCCAAGGGAGACTCCTCTTCAGATTGTGAACGACGGGCTAGTCAGTCGAAACTGGTGGGCAGGGTAGGACGACGAAAGACCAGGATAGCACACGGCTATCCCGGCGATGCAAACGCGGCTTCGCAGGTGACGTACTCTTCAACTGATAGACAGCACGATACAAAAAAACCACCTGCCATTCAAGGGCCAATCGACCCATTGACCGACCCGGACTAATCGGCCGGAACCTGCGATCTAGCACCCGGGGAATCGATCTGTTGCGCCACTCTTCGCCTTATTGCCCGACGCAAGACAGAAGGGAGCGGGCATGATGCCCGCTCCCTTCTTTGACCATCACGCAAACGGGAGGATGGTGCTCTGCAAACCGCCTCACCAGGTGAGTCGACCAGACCTCGCACCTCGCCGAACGCGACTCTTCTACTTCAGTTCGACGGTGGCTCCGGCTTCTTCGAGCTGCGCCTTGGCAGCCTCGGCGGCCTCCTTGTCGACACCCTCGAGGACAGCATTCGGTGCCTCGTCAACAACTGCCTTGGCCTCCTTGAGCCCCAGGCTGGTGAGCCCACGGACCACTTTGATGACCTGGATCTTCTGTGAGCCGGCTGCGGTTAGCACGACGTCAAATTCGTCCTGCTCCTCAACAGCGGCTTCCGCGGCAGCCGGAGCGGCTGCGGCCATTGCAACGGGAGCAGCGGCGGTTACGTCGAACTTCTCCTCAAATGCATTCAGGAACTCGGAGAGTTCGAGGACACTCATCTCCTCGAAGACGCCCAGGAGCTCCTCGGTCGTCATCTTTGCCATGTCATTCCTCCTCGGCCTCTTCGGCCGGGTCTTTGTCATCGGACTTCGCGTCGTCGCCGTCTTCGGCAGCAGCTTCGGGCGCAGGTTCAGCGTCCTCGGCCTCGAGCCTCTTCATCTTCCACCGCAGGAATTTCCTCAGCGGTTACGGCTTCACCGGTTGGTTCGGTCTTTTGCTCGGCCTCGTCAACAACAGCTGACGGGACAGTTTCCTCAGCATCAGTCGCCTCTTCCGCTTCCGGGGCGGGTGTGGCTTCCTCGGCCTCTTCAACTGGAATTGTCTCTCCGGCCTCTTCCCTCTTCTCAATGAGCTGCTGAAGCACCGTCGCCATGTTGCGAGGCAGAGCCGCAAGCAAACCAGCGAAGTTCGCCATCGGTGCCTGTAGCACCCCGGCGATCTTGCTGAGCAGTACCTCGCGGGACTCAATCTCAGCTAACTGGCTGATCCGCTCCGGCGTCAAGAACTCCTTGCGCAGAAGCCCACCCTTTACGAAGAGGGCCTCATTGTCTTTGGCGAAGTCCTTGAGAGCCTTGGCCGCCGCTACCGCGTCACCATCGGCGAACGCGATGCCCGTCGGCCCCAGAAGTAGCTCATCGAGTTCGGCAAGCTCGAGCTCCGCTGCGGCACGACGCGCCAGGGTCATCTTCACGACCTTGAAATCGGCACCACCTTCGCGGAGCCCACGTCGCAGCGACTGCTGCTGCTTGACCGACAAACCGGCGTACTCAGCGAGGAACACTGCGTTTGCGCGCTCGAGACGTTCTTTGATCTCGGCGACGGCCTGGACCTTCTCTGGTCTTGGCATGTGTCTTCCTCCTACTGTCTACGCAATCACACCCTCTTCTCGTGTTGTGAGGCCACGACAGGTCGGGGCTTCTTCTGAAAGAAGAAGCTCCCACCAAGACAAGAGGGAGCCTTTTGACAAAGCAACCTGCGCTGGCGCCGCCTATTGCGACTTATGCCCTTACGAGCACCCGCGGTCTTGGGTCGAGGTATGAGGTTGTGTGGCGCGCACTGTAACGACGGTCCCGAGGATGTGCAAGACGGAGGGCAGCCGGATGCCGATGCGGGCGGAGCCCCCGGCAAGACGAAACGCCCGAAATAACGGGCGTTTCGTCCATAACGGGTGAACTCTTCGTCCGGAGAGCGGCTCGCTCATGAGGATTCGGGCAGACGGCGGGCCAGGAAGCCATCTACACGCACCACTGCTGACGACCAGGGTAGGGGCTGGTGTTTGTCAAAGTGGCCGAAATCCGCCCTCGGAACGGTGGTGGATCGTCCCTGCCACGGACTTTGGAGTAACCCGTTGATCTTTAGTTGTGCCCGAATCATATACCGGGCAGACCAAGTTCGCCAGTGGGAATGTAGCCATATTAGAGCAAACCACCACTCTACGTGGTCGGACACCCACCGAAGACAGCGGATAGTCCTAGCGAAGAGCCTTGAGAGCGTCCTCGAGTCGTGGCGGATCGATGTTGACACCGGGCCCCATCGTCGAAGAGACGGTGATCTTGCGGACGAATCGACCCTTGGCTGCCGCCGGTCGGGCCCTGATGATCTCATCAGCGAGGGCAATGAGATTGCCCTGCAACATCTCGAGCTCGAATGACACTTTGCCGATCGGCACGTGCACATTGCCGTAGCGATCGTTGCGATACTCGACACGACCCGCCTTGAACTCCTTGATGGCCTTGCCCACATCCTGGGTGACGGTACCGCTCTTCGGATTCGGCATGAGCCCGCGCGGTCCGCAGTATGGAGCCCAGCTTCCCGACGTGGGGCATCATGCTCGGTGTCGCGATGGCGATGTCGAACTCGATGGCACCACCACCGGCAATCTGCTCGGCAAGCTCCTTGCCACCGACGACGTCCGCACCCGCCTCTTCAGCCTCTGCGATGGCAGCACCATCCACAAAAGCGGCCACCCGGACATCCTTGCCGGTGCCATTGGGGAGGCTTACCGTGCCGCGAACGAGCTGATCGGCCTTGCGGGCGTCGATGCCCAGATTGAAGACGATGTCGATGCTCTCGTCGAACTTGGCAAATGCCATGCCACGAACCAGTTCGAGCGCCTCTTCGGCGCTGTAGAGCTTGCTCTTGTCGTACCGCTGCTTGACGGCTGCGACGTTCTTCGATTTCTTTGCCATTGTTGTACCTCCAGTGGTGCAAACGGGAATGACGATCCCTCCCACATATTCACTTGTCTCCGGGCTTGGCCCGGCAGTCGCTGGCTCAGCCCTCGACGGTAATACCCATCGAGCGGGCGGTTCCCTCGATAACCTTCATTGCGGCATCGATGTCGTTGGCGTTCAGGTCGACCATCTTGGTCTCGGCGATATGACGTACCTGTTCGCGAGTTACCTTGCCCACCTTCTCCCGATGTGGCTCCGCGGAGCCTTTCTCGATCCTGGCAGCCTGCCGGAGCATCACCGCGGCCGGGGGCGTCTTGGTCACAAAGGTGAACGAGCGGTCTTCATAGATCGAGATCTCGACCGGGATGATCGTGCCTGTTTGCGCGGCAGTTGCATCGTTGTATGACTTGACGAAATCCATGATGTTGACGCCATGCTGACCCAGCGCCGGACCTACCGGCGGTGCCGGGCTGGCTTGCCCTGCTGGAATCTGGAGTTTGAGCATCGTCATCAGCTTCTTGCGGCCCATTTGCTAAACCTCGCTTGGGATCAGTACTTGAGAATCTGGTCGAAATTGAGCTCGACCGGGGTTTCACGACCAAAGATATCGACGAGAACCCGAACCTTGGATTGGTCGACGTTGATGTCCTCGATGATGCCGTTGAAATCGGCAAATGGTCCCTCGACCACGCGGATCGTCTCCCCGACCTCCCAGGCCGGCTTGAACGTGGGCTCTTTCTTTTCAGCCCCTGGCTCTTCGTCCTTGCGGACACCGAGAATACGCTCGACCTCGCGACGCGACAACGGTGTCGGCTTGGAAGCCGAACCGACAAACCCGGTTACGCCGGGCGTGTTGCGGACTGCGTACCAGGTGTCGTCATCCATGTAGAGACGAACGAGGATGTAGCCCGGGAACTTCTTACGCTGCACCGTGACCTTGCGGCCGGCCTTGAATTCGACCACTTCTTCCATCGGGATCTCGACATCGAAGACCCGATCCTCGAGGTGCATTGACTTGACTCTGGTCTCGAGGTTCGCCTTGACCTTTTTCTCGTATCCCGAGTAGGAATGCACCACGTACCAGCCGCCAGGCAGATCGTAAGGGCTCGAAGGTCCTTTGGGCTCGACAACCGGCGTCTCGGCCGGCGTCTCGGCGGCGGCGACTTCTTCGGTATCCGGGGTCTCGGTATCCGGGGTCTCGGTATCCGGCGTCCCGACGACCTCTTTAGCCGCGTCAATCCCCTCGGTATTGGGAGCTTCAAGAGTCATTGGTTACCCCACAGCCCCAAGCAGTTCGAGGATCGTATTCTTCAAGCCGAAGTCGAGTGCGAACGTGTATCCGGTAACGGCGGCCGTGACAATAAGCACGACGACAGTGAAGGTGGTCGTCTCTTCCCTGGTGGGCCAGGCAACCTTCTTCAGCTCCTGCCTCACCTCATGGAGGAATTGACGAAAACCGACGCGCTCGCGTTTGCGCTGTTGTGGCACAGCTTTGCGGCGTTTCTTGGCACGCTCCTCCTCCTTAGCCTGGAGGCGTCGCATTTCTCGGTTCACGTTTTAATCCTTCCTTGCTGAGCAGGGGTGGCGGGACTCGAACCCACAACCTACGGTTTTGGAGACCGTCGCTCTGCCAATTGGAGCTACACCCCTCAACATAGGCCCGGGGCCGGAGGGGAGTATATGGGGTAGACCCCCCAAGTGTAAACCTGAAAGGCTCCTACCGCGCCGGTACCTAACGAACTACCAGGCGGGAGTTGCGCCACAGCGCCACAGCGACCGCCCCGGCAGCAGCCGCAGCCACCGCCCCGGTGGCAGCCATGATCTTCGCCGCATGGCCGGGCTCGTGACCAACCAACGCTGTCGGCTGCGGGGACGAAATCGCCGCAACCACCGTTGCCACCATGGGTTTCGGGGCCGTTACCGTCTCCCCGGCGAGTGCGGCCAGATGACGACGCAGCTTCCCGTACCGGGCGATCTCGGCCTGACAGCTGAGACAAGTGGCCACATGGCCGCTCAGCCGGGTCGACAATGCCCTGTCACCGTATGAGGGGGCCAGAGTCTGGACGATACGACAGGTGGTGTTCATGGCTTGGCCTCCATCTCCGACCACAGCGAGTCCCGAAGCTGTTTGCGACCACGGTGCAACCTCACCTTGGCAGCGGTGACGCTGATGTCGAGATGCTCGGCGATCTCCCCATGGGTCCACCCGTAGATGTCCTTGAGCACAACAACGGTACGTGCTGATTTTGGTAAGTCGTTGAGAGCATCTCGCAGCCGACCCTGGATTGCCGCCGACTCAGCTGCGCGCTCCGGGGAGATGGTCTCCGCTACCGGCTCGACAAACGACTCGTCTATCGGATCGGCCCGGTGCCGACGCTGCTTGCGGCTCTGCGTCCACGCCGCGTTGACAGTGATGCGATGCATCCACGTTGAAAACTTGGCATCGCCCCGGAAATTGGGCAGCGCCCGCCAGGCGCGCACAAACGCCTCCTGCGAGATGTCCGCTGCGAGCTCCCGATCTGCTACCAGACGTAGTGCCAATGTGTAAACCTCATCCTGATGAAGTCTGACTAGATCGGAGAAAGCGACCTGATCCCCTTGCCGGGCTCGGGACAGAATTTCTCCGTATTCTGCTCTGACTCGTTCCTGGTCCATCGCGTTACCCGTCCAACCTGAGGACACCGGCCGCCGTCACCAGTTTCTCATCGCCCCGGACCACCTCGAGGCCGATCTGGCAGTCCTTGTCGTCCGGGGCGACGTCGCCGACTCTCCCACTCACGTGTGCGGACTCACCGGGTCGCAGCGGGTTGCGGAACCTGATCTTCAGGTGAGCGAGCGGGTCGGGCCTGGGGCTGACGCTCGATGCGACCTGCATCGCCCAGGCTGCCATGAGCAAGCCGTGCACCACTATCCCGTCGAGACCGGCGTTTCGTGCTGCCTGATGATCAAAGTGAATGGGGTTGTAGTCGCCGGTGGCGGCTGCGTATTTCACCAGGTCGATGCGGCTCGCCGACTTGTCGAGCTCTGGCAACGAACCGACGCCCGGGAACGGAGCAATCCCGGGATGCTCGTTGTGGCCGCGCACCCAGACTATGGGCTCGCGATGATCTTGCTTGCCGTTGGGAGGCGCCCCTTCACCCATGAGGAATGTCGCCACCGATTCGAGAAGGCTCTCGCCGTCGACATCGGCCACTGTCGCCGAGAAGGTGACGAAGTACGAACCGGAGCGCTCTCTCACCCGATCTACCCGTCCGGTGACGACCACCCTTGCTCCAACGGCGATGGGGTGATGCCATGTGAATGCCTGATCAACGTGAACCAGCACACCCGTGAACGGCCGCACCCGCGGATCGTCGAGAAAATGCGGCGCCACGACAAACAGCAGCGCACTCGCATAGCCCGGCGGCGCGTAATTCTCCCATCGGTCGGGAAGGTCACCGGTTGCGCGCACATACTCGGTGACCTTCTCTGCCGAGATGCCCACCGCATAGGGACCGTACGTTGCGCCGACTACTTCATCGAGGCTCATGATCTACAGAGCGTAACGCTTGACCCACCTCGATGACCATGAGGATGGATATGTCGGTCTCTCCGACCAGCGGTATGGAGTCGCCGATCTGCAACGCGATTAAGGGCGTCGCCGATATCGGCGACGCCCTGTCGGAATCAAGAGCAGTTTGCGCTAGCGAGTTTCGCGATGCGGTGTGTGCTCACGGCACCAGCGGCAGTACTTCTTCAGCTCCAGCCGCTCGCCGCGTGTTCGACTTGCTCTTGGTTGTCACGTAGTTGCGACGCTTGCACTTCTCGCAAGCCATCGTCAACGGCGGTCTCTTATCAGAAGCCATATCTTCTCTTACTTGTGGATTTTGATGACTCGGCCGGCGCCGACAGTGCGGCCACCCTCACGGATAGCAAACCGCAAACCCTCATCCATAGCAATCGGCTTACCCAACTCAACACGCATCGACGTGTTATCACCAGGCATAACCATCTCAGTCCCCTCCGGCAACGACACAGACCCAGTCACATCCGTCGTCCGGAAATAAAACTGCGGCCGATACCCATCAAAGAACGGATTATGACGCCCGCCCTCCTCCTTAGTCAGAACATAAACCTGACCATCAAACTCGGTATGCGGAGTAATCGAACCCGGAGCAGCCACCACCTGACCACGCTCAACATTCTCCTTACCAATCCCCCGAAGAAGAAGCCCAACATTGTCCCCAGCCTGGCCCTCATCCAACAACTTCCGGAACATCTCAACCCCGGTCACCGTCGTCTTCTGCAAATCACGCAAACCAACAATCTCAACCTGACTCACCAACATGAATAACACCAGTCTCAATACGACCAGTCACCACCGTCCCACGACCAGTAATCGAAAAAACATCCTCAATCGCCATCATGAAAGGCTTATCCGTCTCCCGCACCGGCTCAGGAATATACGAATCAACAGCATCCATCAACTCAATAATGGTCTCCTCCTGATCAGCATCCCCCTCCAAAGCCTTCAACGCCGAACCACGAACCACAGGAATATCGTCACCAGGGAACTCATACTCAGTAAGAAGATCCCTCACCTCGAGCTCAACCAGATCCAACAACTCCTCATCATCAACCTGATCAGTCTTATTCATATACACAACAATGTAAGGAACACCAACCTGCCGAGCCAACAACACATGCTCACGAGTCTGCGGCATCGGACCATCAGCAGCAGAAACCACCAAAATCGCACCATCAATCTGAGCAGCACCCGTAATCATGTTCTTCACATAATCAGCATGCCCCGGCATATCAACATGCGCATAATGACGATTCTCCGTCTCATACTCCACATGAGCAATCGCAATCGTGATACCACGCTCACGCTCCTCAGGAGCCTTATCAATATCATCAAACGCAGTAAACGCAGACGCACCAACACCACGATCAGACAACACCTTCGTAATCGCAGCCGTCAACGTCGTCTTCCCATGATCAATATGACCCATCGTCCCAATATTCACATGCGGCTTAGTCCGCTCAAATTTCGCCTTAGCCATGTCTTTCTTTGGCTCCCTTTGTGCTTGCGGTATTCCCGGTGCGTAGCGGCGGGCAGACTCGAACTGCCGACCTCGCGATTATGAGTCGCGCGCTCTTACCTACTGAGCTACGCCGCCGCGTGAAGCTTCGCTTCACGTTAGACGAAGCGCCTGACGGCGCTTCGTCAGCAGTGTTGCCTCGCTTCTCGCGCCGACCGGCAGCGGGCTGCCGGTTAGCCGAGCCCTCTCTGGGGATTGAACCCAGGACCTCCTCCTTACCATGGAGGCGCTCTACCACTGAGCTAAGAGGGCCAGTTCGTGGAAGATTAATCCCACGAGTCACAGGGGGAAAGATGGCTGACGCCTTCCAACTCCTTGCGGCTGGTGCTGGGAGAAGGATTTGAACCTCCGAAGGCATCGCCGGCAGATTTACAGTCTGCTCCCTTTGGCCGCTCGGGCATCCCAGCTCTATGTCGCTCCTCGGAGCGGCACCGTACGATAGTCGGCGCACGCACCAAGAGAAAAGCCGAATGCGCGTTGTCGGCCGTGATCCCGAGCGCACGAATCGACACTGGAGAGCAAGAGTTCCCGGCGAGCTATCCGGCCATGGTCCTAGCGGATACCCATCTGCATTCTCTCGAGCCGGGCGATCCGGTCCTTGATGGGCGGGTGGGTGCTGAACATCTTGGTGAAACCGCCGGATCCGTTGCGACCACCGAAGGCCTTCAATGGGTCCGCGATGAACAGCTGAGACACCGCCGGGTCGACCTTCATCGGGATCCGGGACCCCTGCTCCAGCTTGGCGAGAGCGCTGGCCAGGGCCATCGGAGATCCCGTGATCTCGGCCCCGGACTGGTCGGCCTGATACTCGCGGGACCGGCTGATCGCCATCTGGATGACGGCGGCAGCGAGCGGTGCGAGGATCATGGCCACGAGCCCGACGAGCATCGATGCCCCATTGTTGTCACGCCTGCGGCCCATCCCGCCCCAGAAATACATTCTGGCCAGGAACGAAAGCGCGGCACCAATGGTCGCCGCTATGGAGGAGATCAGGATGTCGCGATTTCGCACGTGCGACAGCTCGTGCGCCAGCACACCCTCCAGCTCGGAGGGATTCATCATCTCGAGAATGCCTCTGGTCACTGCGACGGCTGCATGTTTCGGGTTACGGCCGGTAGCAAACGCATTCGGCTGTTGCGACTCGATGAAATAGATACTCGGCATGGGCATGTTCTCGCGATTGGCAAGGCTACGAACCATGGCGTAGACCTCGGGCATTTCCTGCTCTTCGACTGCACGCGCCCGCGCCGCTTTGAGCGCCAACTTGTCGGAGAAGAAGTAGATGCCGAAGTTGAATACTGCGGCGAAAACCAGGGCGATTGCTGCGCCGTTGCCGGCGCCAAGGGCGTAGCCGATGGCAACAAAGAGACCACCCATGAAACCCAGCAATACGGCTGTCTTGACGTTGTTCATACTCCAGATTGTATCTACGAGCGACGGATAGTTGGCCGCTCGGCGCATAGTGTCCACTAGTCACCGAAAATGGTCACCCATTCAGCCCAGCACTGGATAGCCTTGCCGACGTAAGTGGAGGGAATGGAGCGCGCCAGGAGGCACCTTTCGAGGTGGCAGCTCCACCTCTCAATGTTGAGAGAAGGGGCCTATTAAGTGACTCGACGTTTGCTATCACTCGTCGCCAGCCTTGTGATGCTATTGGCAATCGCATCACCGGTATCGGCGCAGGAGAGCCCGGATCGGGCTGATCGAACCGCCGACGGCTCATTGCCCGCGGCGTTGGACGGCGCCCGCCTGGCGACACCGATCAACCGGACGTTCTCTACCGATGTCCTCGACACCAGCCTGCTTGGCGCCGAAGGACCGACACAGGTAATCATCACGCTCAATACGCCGTCGGTCACCGCGGATGCGCTCAGCGGCGCACCCGCACGAGCCCGGCGGAATGAAATCAAGAACGACCAGGCCAACCTCGTCACCAGGATCAAGAAAGCCGATCGCGGTGCCAGAGTCCTGGGTGACGCTCAGCTCGTTCTGAACGCGGTCTTTGTGGAGGTCGACGGTGCAGCTCTCGAGGAGCTCGCTGCCGATCCGGCTGTGGAGCGCATCGCGCCCGTCGGGACGTATCAGGTCGACCTGTCCGAGACGGTCCCCTATATCGGAGCTTCCGACGCACAGGCAATGGGCTTCGACGGCTCCGGCATCAGGGTTGCGGTCCTCGACAGTGGCATCGACTACACCCATGCTGCTCTCGGTGGATCGGGAGACCCGGCCGAGTACGCAGCCAACGACCCGACGGTGATCGAGCCCGGAACATTCCCGACCGCCAAGGTCGTGGGCGGCTACGACTTCGTAGGCTCGACGTGGGATGGTGACGCCGTCACTGCGACCACACCGGACCCCGACCCGATCGACGATGGCCCCGAAGCCGGTCACGGAACTCATGTCGGGCATATCATCGCCGGTATCGGCGGCGTTGCCCCGGGAGCCGACCTGTATGCGGTGAAGGTGTGCTCTTCGGTCTCGACGAGCTGTTCGGGTGTCGCTCTGATCCAGGGTATGGACTTTGCCGTCGATCCAAACGGCGATGGCAACCCTTCCGATCACGTCGACATCATCAACATGTCGCTCGGTTCTGGCTATGGCCAGCCATTCGACGACGATCTCTCAGCAGCAGTCGACAACGCAAGCTACCTGGGTGTGCTGACCGTAGCCTCTGCAGGGAACGATGCTGACAAGCCATATATCACCGGTTCGCCGGCGGCGGCGGCGACGGCCCTGTCGGTGGCTCAGACGCAGGTACCGTCCGCATCACTCCAGTTGATCGACGTTGACGGGTCAGACCCCGACTATCCGGCGGTCTTCCAGCCATGGGCAGCGCCGCTCACAACCACCATCAGCGCACCCGTCCAGTACGGCGACGGAGCCGGCGGCAACCTGGACGGTTGCTCGGCATTCGCTCCGGGGTCCCTGACTGGCCTGGTCGTGCTGATCGATCGTGGCGCCTGCAACTTCACGTTGAAGATCTTCAATGTGCAGGAAGCGGGCGGTCTCGTCGGCATCATCGGTCTCGTGGCCCCGGGAGCTCCGTTCTCCGGCGGCGACGGTGGCGATGGACCGATCACGATCCCCGGATACATGATCAGTCAGGACGACTCGAGCGCCATCAAGTCCGGTCTTCCCGCAACCGCTACGTTGGATCCCACCAACCAGCTGCCGTTGATCGGCCAAATGGTCGGCTCATCGTCTCGGGGACCGTCTGCAGAGGACAATCGGATCAAGCCTGAGATCGGCGCCCCCGGCGCATCTGTCTCGGCACTCGCCGGAACCGGTACTGAAGAGGGCCCGTTTGGCGGGACTTCGGGTGCCGCACCGATGGTCACCGGCTCGGCCGCTCTGCTGCTTCAGGCTCAGCCCATGCTGAACCCGCTACAGCTGAAGGCGAAGCTGATGAACACGGGCGACACAGCCATCGACACTGATCCCTTCCAGGGGTTGGCGCCGGTGACTCGCATCGGCGGCGGTGAGGTTCGTGTCGACGACGCTATCACGGCCAGTGCTGCGGCCTGGGACCTGGCTGAACCGGCCGGCGCCTTGAGCTTCGGCTTTGTCGATGTCGACAAGAACACTACGACGCTGGTCAAGAAGGTCGTTGTCCACAACTACTCGAGCAGCACGCAGAAGTACCAGATCAGTAACGAGTACCGGTATGCAGACGATGAAGCAACCGGTGCCGTAGACCTGTTGATGCCGAGCTCGATCACAGTGCCTGCGGGCCATGAGAAGACCTTCACGGTGACGATGAAGATCCATGGCGACAAGCTGCTAGGCAATTACATGAACTCGGGCAGCGAAGGCGCCAACCCTGAGGCTCTGACCATCAATGAGTTCGACGGGTACATCACGCTCGACGACGGCTCCCAGCCGATCCATGTGGCATGGCATGTTCTCCCGAGAGCAGACGCACGGGTGACCTCGAGCCGGTCACTCCAATTCACACATGGCAGCAGCGTGGCCAACCTGAGCGTGAACAACAGTGGACAGGGAATCGGTCAGCTTGATGCGTACTCGCTGATTGCTGTCAGCCCCAACATCCCTGAGGGCCCGCGTGGCGGTCAGTCACCGACACCGGACATTCGTGCTGTTGGTATCAACACGTTCCCGGTGCCTGCCGGCTTCTGCTCCGATGACGAGTCGTTCGTGTGGGTGTTTGCGATCAATACCTGGGAGCGACAGACACACTTGCTGCCTGTCAGCAACCAGGTGTATCTCGACATCGACCAGGACGGCGTCGATGACTACGTCGTGTTGAATCGTGACGTGTCATTCAGCGGCCTGTCCGACGGACGTCAGCTGGCCTGGACTCTGAACCTGGAGACCGGTGCGGCCGACGCCTTCTTCTATGCCGAGCACTCAACCAACACGGGCAACACGATGCTGACCATCTGCGCCGAGCAGGTGGGGCTCACCGGCACCGACATGCTGGCCACCAACGTGGACATGTCTGTGTACGCCCAGGACTTCTACTTTGGCGGTCCCGGTGATCTCGTTGAAGGTCTGACCGTGACGCCTCTCGGTGAGGAATACGTCGCAACGTCGATCGCGGATCTCAATCCGGGTGCGCATGGCACGGTGCAGGTGACCGATTTCGGTGCCTTCCCGGGCAACACCCCGGAATACGGTCTGATGATCGTCACCAACGGTGATCGTGGCGCGGGCGCCCGCGGTGGCGCTACACAGGCGACCGAAGCATTGCTCGTTCCCGCCAGGCGGACTGGTTCCGCTCCGACGGGAGCGCCGCAATAAACGGCAGCTAAAGCAAAATGAAGGAGAGGGCCCCGGCGGGGCCCTCTCCTTCATTTGTGGCCGAAATCATCCGGTTGGGTTCGATGGGGGCGACCCTCCGCCTTCGCACAGCCTGAACGAACTGGACGAAGCCCGGTAGTCGTATTCCGATCCGGCGTAGTCCAGCACCACCCAATAGCCGTTGACGAGCGCCTGGGTGTATGACTGACCGGGGAGTGGGCACCCCAGCGAGCCGTCGTTCCATATCGCCGACTCGGCACGTACCAGAGTCAATTGAGACTGGGTCGCCCCGGTCCGCTCCATCAGATCGGCAATGATGCCGGTCATCATATTCTCAGGCACCGGCCCTGTCATCAGATCTTCCTCCGTCGTCGGGGCTGTCGTCGCGGCAGTTGTCGGCGCCTGCTCGGATTCACCTTGTGCCACCGTCGACCCGGTTGTCTCAGCGCCGGCGGCTGAGGTGGTCGTCGATGTGTCGGGCACCGAAGTTGTAGTCGATTCGGGAGCGGGTTGCTCGCCCGCCCCACATGCAGCCATGACGATGGCCGTGACCAATACCAGTACTCCATGCCTCATTGTCATTCACCTTTCGTCACGACCTTGGACGACGCAGACCTGGTCGCAGGTTCCCCCAAACAGTAGGTCGATTCCCCTGGTAAGTGCGGCTACAGCCTGCAGCTTGCGCACCACACAGTGGGCCCACCGATCGTCGTAGGCTTGAATGAAGCCGAACACGATTACCTATGGAGGAGCCGTGATGGAGACTTTTGACGCCATCAGATCCCGACGCAACGTCCGGTCGTACACCGATCAGCCGATCAGCGAGCAGAACCTGGACCAGATTCTCGAAGCTGCTCGCCGCACGCCCTCGTCGCGCAACACCCAGCCGTGGGACTTCGTCTTGTGCACAGCTCGGGATCAGCTCCAGAAGCTCGCCGGGGTCTGGAGGGGTGCGGGCCATGTGGCCGGATCCGCAGCCACCATCGCCATAGTTGCGCCCGACAGCGACAAGGAGTCCGTCCAATACGACCTCGGCCAGGCGACCATGAGCATCATGCTTGC
This sequence comes from uncultured bacterium, assembly GCA_963731695.1. Classification (GTDB taxonomy): domain Bacteria; phylum Actinomycetota; class Acidimicrobiia; order Spongiisociales; family UBA5794; genus JAAETI01. The sequence continues at coordinate 314,118 of CAVSWM010000010.1, forward strand.
GGCCGCCGATCTCGGTATCGGTTCCGGGCATGCGCTGGTATCGGACTATGACCTTGCGGCGCGAGTACTCGGCCTACCAGGGGACCGCATTTGTCTCTGGCTGATCGCACTCGGCTATCCGGCGGATCGCCCCCTGGCCCCCATCGCGAAACCGGCACGCAGGCCGTTACGCGATGTCGTCCACCGCGGTAGCTGGAACCCTTCTCTTGCCCCGGCAGAGCCGAAGCAAGAGATCTGACATCTCCGCTCAGGCTGCGACCTGGGATGTCAGCACTACCGAGTTATCCGAGCCTCGGTCGTTTGGCCAGTAGGCGTCTGCGGCTTCGTCGTTCTCCCACCGCACCTGATCGAAGATATACCGGAACTGCACCGCGTCGTCCTTGGGGAGCCGGACCTTGATCCGGAATGGGCCTTTGCCGCGATTGGTCGCTTGAGGGCCATCGGCTCCCAGTCGAACACATCTGCGACCAGATCGACAGACTCGATCCCCGGTCGGTCGACCTCGAAAGTGACCTCTACTTCATCTTTTGTCTTGTAGAAACGTTTGGCGAGCATGGCGCTCACCCCCCTTCTTCTAATCGGCTGGTCGCGAGCGTAGGGCTGCCGTCGCGCAATCTCACGCATTTTCTCGTGCAGGATTGCTGGAGTCGCCACAGCAGAAGTAGACTCGTCGACGACTTGTTAGGTCATCATTACATATCCAGAGCTGGACAAGCCTTCGCTTGCGAACTGCTGAGCGGCTGGATCGAGTTGGAGGTCTGAAATGGCTGTCAAACTGGCGATCATCGGCACCGGTCGCATCGCCCACGCTCATGCGGCAGGAATCAACAACAACCCCGAGGCAGAGCTGGTTGCGGTGTACGACGTCGTCGGCGAAGTGGCCAACGCGTTCGCTGCCAGGTACGGGTGCAAGGCAGATGACATCGACGCCATCGCTGCAGATCCGAAGATAGCCGGTGTGCTCATCTGTACGCCGACGCCAACTCATTCGAGCCTGATCGAGAAGTTTGCCCGAGCCGGAAAGAACATCTTCTGCGAAAAGCCTGTCGACCTGGATATTGAACGGGCCAAAGAGGTCGTCGAGATCACAAAAGAAGCCGGAATCAAGCTGATGCTGGGCTTCAACCGTCGCTTCGATCCCAACTTCAAGGCGGTACGTGCGGCCATCGACGCGGGCACCGTCGGTGACGTCGAACTGGTGTTGATCACATCCCGGGATCCCGAGCCACCCCCGGTTTCATACGCCAAGGACTCCGGTGGCCTGTTCCGTGACATGACCATCCATGATCTCGATATGGCACGATTCATGCTCGGCGAGGATCCGGTCGTGGTCTCGGCGCACGGATCAGTTCTGGTCAGCCCCGGCATCGAGGAGTTCGGCGATATCGACACGGCATCGGTGATCCTGGAGACGGCATCGGGCAAACAAGCCGTGATCACCAACTCACGACGGGCGACATACGGCTATGACCAGCGGATCGAGGTGCACGGCTCGCTGGGCATGGCTGCGGCAGAGAATCAGCACGAGCCGGGTGCCGTGATAGGCAACGAGCATGGCTTCACCCGGACGCCGCTACAGAACTTCTTCATGGACCGATACATCCCGGCATACACCAATGAGATCATGGCATTCGTCAAGAGCATCGCCGACCAGAGCGAACCGCCTACAACCGGTGCCGACGGTGTGTTTGCTCTCCGTATGGCCGATGCCTGCTTCGAGTCGCTGCGAACCGGCAAACGGGTCGAGATCTAATCGGTTCTGGCGCTGATTCTGGCATCAGAACACGGCGTGCGATACGCCAGAATCGCAATAGGGGTCAACGGACGGCAGCCGCCAGGGCATCTCGCTTTGCCCAGTAGCGGCGCACCCACCATGGGCGGACATCGGTATCGACATCACTCGCCGCTACCCCATCGATCCAGCGCTCGATGGCAGCCGCATGCCCTGCGAAGGCCTCTGCTGTCGAGGGTGGGTTCGCCAGCCAGTCGGCTTCGATGTCATCTCGCTCCTGGGTGAACCCGGCAGCGAGCACTGCGGGGTTCCGCATTACCGAACGCGCCAGACGCTCGTGTCTCCACCAGAGACTCCTGCCATCGTCATGGTCGTCTGGAATGTGCCCGATCTCCACAGGCTCATCGACGGCCACCGGTTTGAACAGCGACAGACACTGCGCCGAGGTCGCCGTGATCCAATGACGGCGAGCGCCCGGTTCAGCAACCCACCCGGCCGTGCTCGATGAAGAGGCCACCAGTCCGCCGCCGTGCATGCACGGCATCCTCAATGTCCCGTTGACGGCCCGATACTGCGGCCACTGGGTGCCATGGCTTCGAAGCACCTGCATCAGATCGGCGGGCCCGACCGCACCCGTGGCGAGACGGCCGGTCAGAGCGGTCCGGACATCACATGCAGAGACACGGCTCCGCAGACGGTCGCGGTGAGCAGCGGCGAAATCCGGGATCGTGAGGCCGTTGGAGATGGTGCGTACCCCGGAGTCGACATGCTCGGTTGCCCACAGCTTCCCTGCCGTCTCCAGGACGATGGCGCCTGCCTCGTCCGCGATGAGATAGCTGTTGTGGTAGGTAAATGAGCGGTGCTCATGGCCGCAACCTCCACCCTGCCCGTGACGCTCGAGAAGGTCCACCATCACCCCGGCTGCCTCCTCCGCACTACGGGAGCGCTCGAGGGCCAAACGCAACAGGTCCATCCCGGTCAATCCGGTGTCGGCATACGGCTGATCGGTGAATACCGCTTCGTTGCCGATCGTCACACCGTGCTCGTTCGCCCCGATCTCTGCGCCCCACATCCAATACGGCCTGCTGATCAGGACCGCGTGGGTGTGCTCAACCTGAGGGATCTCGAGATAGGTGCAGCGCACCGTCGCCCCCTGCGAGTGATCGGCGGCCGGGTGCCATTCCGGGATTTGCGCCTCATTCGGGTCGCGGTCGGAGTTCTTTGCAAAGAGAACGCCATCGGGGCCAACAACAACAATCGTGTCACACATCTCAGCGCTCGATCGTACCGGGAAGCAGGAACGGATATCGCCTGCGCCTCACTCTGCGCTGCCACCACCGGTCGGCACGCCGCAGCCGCTGCAGCAATTCCCACATCAGCGCATCCTGGCGGTAGTACTTGCGAGCTTCTTCGGACGTGATCGGTGGATCGACGATTGTGTTGGCCACCTCGAGCAGCCGTGGAATGACGTCGGTGGCGCGCTCTTTGTGAAGATTGCCGGCAACGTCGAGCAGCACGGGCCGTGGAGAGTGATAGTGGGACAAGATCTCGCCGAGGAGAAACCGCCGCACCGGCCGCGCGCATCAGCCACGGGAGCGATGCGATAAACAGGTCGAGGTCGACCCGTTGCTTGCCTGCGGCATCTTGCAGCAACGGCGTGGTCACGTCGAGATAGACGAGGTCGTCGTCGACGACCGCCCAATTGGATGCCTGGGCGTCGATACCGACCCCATCACATGCCGCCGCAACTACGTGCCGGCACAGTCGGTCAACCCATTTCCCGACAAGTTCGGGGTCTCCGTCACGAAGATCATCGACGAGGAGCCGCTGATATCGCGGCTGGACGCAATATGGCGTGACGGGGTCGCCGCCTACCGCATGCACCTCGGTCGGAGCCACGGTCAGCCCACGCTCTCGCAGCGTGCCGAGATAGTCCGCAAGCACCTGCTCGTATTCTGCAAGTTGTGCCCCGGTCATCATCGGGAGTCGTTTACACACAACAGGCCCGGCGGTCCCGGCGGCGGCGAGCACAGTCGATATCTCGCCGTAGTCGATGATGTCGAGCCCATCCGATCGACCGTGATCGAGGGCCGCGACGACCGCTGCCTCGAGTTGCTCGAGAGTCTCGGAGGGGATCACGCAAACACCGATCGAACGATCGAGATGATCTCAGCCGCTTCGTCCTCGGTCGTGATCAGGGGAGGCAGGAACTGAAGCACGGAGGTGTCGTTGCCGGCATAGACGCTGAAGATGCCTGCGTCGAACAGCATCTTTGCGGCAAGCATCCCTGCGTCTGGCATCGGGAAGGCAAGGCCCATCATCATCCCGAGCCGGCGAAGCACAAATGGCAGGTCCCCGAGACCGTCTGCAAAGAGCTCTCCGATGGCGGCGACATGTGCGAGGAACCCGGGTGCCTCGACGACATCGAGCACGGCCAGGGCAGCGGCGCAGCCGGGCTCGGCACCGCCTGCCGTGGAGATGTGGATGAACGGCTCTTCGTCAAAGATGCGATGGACCGGTGGCGTCATCAGCGTGGCCGTAATCGGGTAGACACCACCGCTGAGCGCCTTTGCGGTCACGACCACGTCGGGCTCGAGGTCCCAGTGCTGGTAGGCCCACATCTTCCCGGTGCGGCCGAGCCCCGTCTGCACCTCGTCAATGATGAGCATGGCGCCACGATCCCGGCAGATTCTCTGCACCCCCGGGAAGTAGCCGTCGTCGGGGATCGGCATACCGAGTGTCGCCGGAACGGGCTCGAGGAGGACGGCAGCCGTTTCATCGCCAACCGCCGCGTCGAGAGCGACAAGGTCGTTGAACGGCACCTGTGTGAAGCCCGGTGGGTTGGGGCCGAACGGGTCACGGAACTCGGGGTCCCCGGCAGCGAGCGCCAGACCGGTATGCCCGTGGTAGCCACCATTGGCCGAGACTATGCCGGTGCGTTCGGTGGCGTGCCTGCCGCTTTGATGGCTACATCGATAGCCTCACCGCCGCTGACACCGAAGACGACCCCGGACAGATGATCCCCGGTTGTGGCCGAGAGCCGTCGCGCCAGTTCGGCACGTCCCGGTGCGGGGAGGTGATGGTTGCCCATGTCGACAGAGCCGAGTGACCGGATCACAGCCTCAATGATGCCGGGCGGCCGATGCCCGAGGTTGAAGACGCCGCCGTTGCAGTGACAGTTGATCCATGAACGATCGTCGAAGGCATCCCAGAACCGGATGCCTTCCCGCAGCCCGATCACGGCGTCGAGCCCGTATCGCTCGAACATCTCGATCTTGCCGGCATTGACATGTTGCCGGTACAGCTCAAAGACACGGTCACGATCCATGCCGCCCAGTATCGCGCCACGCACGGTCGGCGTGCGGCCCAAACCGGTTCTGGCTTTGATTCTGGCGACATGTTGCCCGTATGGACACCAGAAGCGTTTAGTCCGTGCCGTCGGCGTCCGGTGGTGTCCATCGCCAGGCGTCCATGCTGATGAAACCGTCCCTCCCATCGCCGTAACAGCAGGGCTGGCCCCACATCAGCACCTCGTAGCCGGTCCACACCATCTCGGTGTTTTCGCCGCTGCCGGGCAGGATCACGTGGTACCAATCGCCCGACACCTCGTCAAAGATGGCAGCTTCCCCGTACTGGGGGACCAGGAATCCGTTGGCAAGCTGGAGTGGCCCTGACGGTCCTTCCGTTCCGTCGAGCGGGATGGTATCGATCGGCAACCACGTATCGGTGTCCGGATCGTATGCCTTCGTCTCGTGGATGTTGTCCTCCCATGCGACGAGTCGATCACCGGCGACTCCGACCTGGTTCGGATAGGCACAGTCGGCATACTCACCGCCATCGAGCTCTACACGGGGCAATAACACCCACGCATCGCCGGCCCAGCGGGCTGCCCGCCGGCCGCCGCAGTAGCCCGCAGACCCGATCGCGTATAGCGTTCCGTCGACGACACGCAGCGCCGAATCCCATCGATCACCTGCTCCACCTCCCGGGTCGGGCAGCTGCGACCACGTGCCGATCGCCGGGTCAAACGTGTAGATGCCGGCGGCCGTCCACGCTGCGACTACATCACCCGTCCATACCGTCATGCCCGCGTACTGAGATGGAAAGAGCCCATCGCCGATCGCACTCCACTCGTCGGTGGCCGGTTCATAGGCAAACGCTCCTTCAGCAGCGGTGACAATCATCCGGGTATCCGCCCAGACAGCGCGAGATACGGTGGCCCGATCGATCGGGAACGGCGGCAACATCCGCCACTCGGCCGTCTCCGGGTTGAAGGCAGCGCCGTCGGTGAGTGTGGGAAGGTTGTCTCCATCAGCGCCACCCCACACGATCATCTCATCACCGGTCCACAGCACATCATGCTGGCCACGGATGCTGAGCGGCCCGGGCTCGACATAAGAGACGGAGTCGACCGGGCGCGGTCGCGGAGAATCGATCCAAACCGACTCCGACGGCAACCCGGGGGCACCGCTGACGAGCTCGCTTTCCAGGATCACCTGGACGACTCCAGTTGCACTACATCTTGCAGCAAACTCGCCACAGCCGCGCCGGATGACGAATCCGTCGTACCCGACCTCCATTGAAAGGGGAAGCTCATCGTCGGTCGCCCATCTCAGCGGCGGCGAGAGTTCGAGGTTGGGTAGCTTCGAGCCCGTGCCCGGCGAGATGCTGTCAGATAAGAGATCCTCGATATCGGGATACTGGTCGGCGACGTTGTCGGCGATGAGGATCGTCGCCGAGCCGTCGCCCGCTTGGACGGTATATCTGCCCAGAGCCTCGTCCAACCCGGCCTCGACCGTCGGCGCCGCAGTGCTCAGGTACGCGGCCCGAGGAACCAGGAGGTCCCATCATCACGGTCGATCATGACGGCGGCACGGATCGACTGGACTGTTTGGTCGACAGAACGGTCGAAGCGAACGGTGTACGGCGTCCCATCCGGGAGGGCTCCGCCGATCTCGCTGGCGCGCTCCGGCGGATCGGCCACATCCGCAGCGGTTGTCACGGGAGCCATCGTCATCGATGTTGACGAGGTCGTCGCCACTGTCGTGCCAGGTGCGGTGCTCGACGTGGCAGGCGCACGGCTCGAGGTGGTTGGTGTGGTCGCAGAAGTACATCCTGCCAGTAGCAAGACACCTACCGAGACCGTCCCCAACCTCAAACGCATACATCGAGTATGTCATGACGCTCACCACATTGGGGCCGTCCAGCGCAAGACCACGATGGAGTCGCACTCAAAGGTCAGGCTGGCGGGAAAGCGCCAAGCTAGTTGTCGCCGGAGGGCTACGCCGGATTCTCACAGTAGAACGGGTCCTTGTCGCCACCCGAGTGGTAGTGATATTTGGTGCCGTTTGCGTCGAGGATGATCCTCATCCCATCGATGAGAGCCTGCGTGTAGTTCATGCCGGGAAGAGGGCATCCGAGGCTGCCGTCACGCCAGACGACCTCTTCTACGCTGTCGACGACAACATCGGCGGGGTCGGCCCCTTCCCTGTTGACGAGGTCGTTGATGGCGAAGGTGACCTTGTCTTGCGATTCTCCGACGACCACGTCGTTGTCTCCTGTTTGAGTGGCCGCCGTAGGTCCTGTGGTTTCGACGGGCCGGGCTGTCTCGGTCGTCTCAGCAGCCGGCGTATTCCCTCTCGGGGCGGTCGTCTCGGCGTTGTCCTCGACCGATCCGCATGCCGTAAACAGCAGCGCCGACACCAGAAGGGCAATGATCGATTCCTTCAATATTCCTCCTCGTCGCCACTCTATGACGCAGATGTCCGGGCTTGCGGTTCCCGCTGCGTCGGAACACAAAACAGATATCGCCGGAGAAACATTTCGATTCGAGACGGCCCAGAGGAAGCCGCTATCCTCGATAAATGCCGGGGAGGGCGTGGATCGGATTCAATCCGGTCGGAGGCACACGTTGCGGCCCGGACATAAAGGGGTAATCGAGGAGGAAGAAAGGGGCCCTAAACGTGTCTCGACGAGTATTGACGCTCATATCGACACTGACGCTCATCTTCTCAATCGCGGTACCCGCATATGCATCGGCGGCCAGTACATCTGAGAGCCCAACAGCTTCGGTAAGCCCGGAGCTCCAGCTCGAAAAGGTGAACGTGGATTCCGCTGTAGTCAGCACGCTCAAGGGCGCCACCGAGGGGATATTCATTGTCCGCCTCGACGGCGAACCGCTTGCGACCTATCGCGGCGGTGTGGCGGGTCTTCCCGCCACCAGCCCTGAGGTTACCGGCGTCGACAAACTCGACACCGAATCGGCTGGCAGCATTGCATACGCGGATTATCTGCGAAACAGCCAGGCCACATTCGTGGGCAGGCTGGAGAGGACGATCGGCCACAGCGCCGACGTGCGATATAACTACATCAACGGTACCAACGGTATTGCCGTCTGGTTGACTCCGAGCGAAGCAGGCCGCGTGGCTCGCATGCCCGGGGTTGAGTCGGTTCAGCAGGAGGTCATCCACCAACTGGCGACCGACACCGGACCAACCTTCATCGGCGCGCCGTCCATCTGGGGTGGAGCTTCGTGCGACGTGAGCGGTGACTGCGGCGAAGGTGTCGTTGTCGGCGTGCTCGACACAGGCATCAACGCGGCGAACCCGTCGTTCGCCAGCCCCGGCCCGGTAGACAGCTATGCCTACACGAACCCACTTGGTTCCTACGTCGGTGTCTGTGACAACACCGACCCGGATTACGACCCGACGTTCGTGTGTAATGACAAGCTGATCGGCGCCTGGGACTACACCGGTCTCGGAGCGCTAGACAGCGACGGCCACGGCTCCCACACTGCAAGCACGACGGCGGGCAACTTCGTCGAGGCTTCTGTGGTCGCTCCCACGCTGACCGAAGACCTGACGATCTCGGGTGTGGCTCCGCATGCGAACCTGATTGCGTACCACGTCTGTGATGCCGACGGATGTCCTTCGTCGAACACGATGGCCGCAATCGACCAGGCAATCGCAGACGGTGTTGACGTCATCAACTACTCGATCGGCAGCCCCTCACCCGAGGATCCATGGACTTCCGCCGAGGAACTGGCGTGGCTGTCGGTACGTGAGGCAGGCATCTTCGTGGCCCACTCAGCTGGCAACGAAGGCCCCGACGCGGCGACAGTCGGTTCACCAATGGCACCGTGGATGACCCACGTCGCTGCGGTGACCCATAACCGCAAGTACCTCAACAGCCTCGTTGACCTGACCGGCGGCGACACAACGCCACCGGCAGACATCGAGGGTCTTGGATTCACTTCCGGCTACGGGCCAGCGGAAATCGTCTATGCAGGCGACTACGCGTCAGGTCTCACCGACACACCTGAACTGTGTGGTGTCGGTTCGATCGGTGACAACATCTCTCCGTGGCCTGCCGGGACGTTCAGCGGTGAGATCGTTGTCTGCGACCGTGGCACGTTCGGCCGGGTGGAGAAGGGCGGCAACGTCCTCGCCGCCGGCGCCGGCGGGTACATCCTGGTCGACGACGGCAGTGGTCTGGTCGGAGACGGCCACGACCTCCCTGCGGTCCACATCACCCAGACTGACGGTGCCGTCTTGAAGACCTGGCTCGCCGATGGCGGGACCAGCCACACAGGCACGATCAGCGGTGCAACCGCCGATTACTCAATGTCCAATGGCGACATCATGGCGGGCTTCAGCTCGCGTGGCCCGAATCAGTCGGTCGCCAACATGATCGCCCCGAGCCTGGCTGCTCCGGGCGTCGACATCATCGCCGCCGATGGCACAGATAACGCTGTGTCGTGGGGTTTCCTAAGTGGTACGTCGATGGCGTCACCGCATATCGCCGGTGCTGCGGCTCTGCTAGTCGCAGTGCACCCGGACTGGACCCCCGCCGAGATCCAATCGGCAATGATGACCACCGCCACGACTTCTGTCCTCAAGGAGGATGGCTCGACGGCGGCGGACGCGTTCGATCAAGGATCAGGACGGGTTCAGCTCGAGGATGCAGTGGATGCCGGTCTGTTGATGGACATCGACAATGCGACGTTCGCAGCTGCCGACCCGGCGACGGGCGGAGACCCGGGCACCTTGAACCTGCCGAGCATGGCCAACAGCCAGTGCGTGCTGGAGTGCTCATGGACCCGCACGGTCACGGCGACGGCTGACGGCACATGGACAACCTCGGCGACAGCCGCTGAGTTCGGCCTGTCGGTCACTCCGACGACGCTGAATCTCACCGTGGGTGAGAGCGCCACTGTCACGGTCACGGCCGACGTAACGTCTGCCGCGCCCAAGGTATGGGCCTTCGGCGAGGTGAGCCTGGTGGCATCCGGTATGCCGGATGCGCATCTGCCGGTTGCGGTTCGTCCGACGACCGGTGATTTCCCGGCTCTCGTCAACATCGAGGCACGCCGCGATGCCGGTTCTGTGCACCTGACCGACCTGACGGCCATCGAGATCTTTGATCTGGCGGTGACCCCTTACGGGTTCACCAAGGGCGATGTCACTTCGTTCCTCGTCGCTGAGGATGCGACCAACGACGATGCCTACGATTCCAGTCAGGGAACCTGGGTTACAACGGTCGATGTCCCGGCGGGTGCGCAGCGACTCGTGGCCGAGACGTTCGATACAACTGCACCGGACCTGGATCTACGGATAGGCACCGGCAGCAGCCCGAGCGAAGCAACCGAGGAGTGCACGAGCGCCACGGCCAGCAACGAGGAGTACTGCAATCTCGATGCTCCGACAGCCGGTACCTATTGGATCCAGGTTCAGAACTGGCAGGGCTCCGGCGCTGCCGAGGACGAGGCCTCGATCTCGATAGCAGTCGTCACTGCAGACGTGGGCAACCTCGACTTCAGTGGACCGACCAGCCAGGCTGAGCTGGAGCCGTTCGATGCCGACGTCTTGTGGGATCTCACTGATCCTGCGGTGGGCGACCGCTATTACGGTGCAGTCGGCATGGACACCGGCGAGGCCGTACCTGCGGTTGCACTTGGTGCCAGGAACAACATCGGCGTCATCAATGTCGACCTCATGCGGGTCGGTGATGATGTCTCCAAGACCGCTTTGGTCGAAGGGGACGCCGAGCCGGGCTCCGTTGTGACGTTCGAGATTGTCGTAGAACCGAACCCGACAGCAACCGATCTCGAGTATCAAATCGAGGACGTGCTGCCTGATGGGCTCACCTACGTACCAGGTTCAGCGACCGGTGGCCTCGTTGAGGACTCCGGGACGTTGACGTGGACCGGGGTGATGCCGGCCATCGGTGAGGCGTATTACACGATCACCGACAGCAACACGGACGTCATGTGCGATACGGGATTCGGCGGTTATCTGGATCTCGCAGGATTCGGGATCACGCCCGACTCTTCGATTACCGGAGATTCGACGCAATGGTCTGCCTTCTCGGGGCAGAACCCATTCCAGTTCTTCGACGACGAGTACGCCGGGCTGAAAGTCACCGATGACGGGTTCATCGAATTCGGCAGCGGTTATCCGCCTAGTGCGGAGCCCTGGTATCCCCAGGTGCTCCCGGACGTGGCAGCGCCGAACGGTCTGATCGCCGGGTTCTGGCAGGACTTTGAGATCGTCTACGACGCAGCCACCAACGCCGGTGTGTCCCTGGCAACGGCAGGGCCCGAGACGTCGGTTGTCGAATACGACAACCTACGTTTGTACGGCACTACCACGCCGATTATGGACATGGAGATCGTTGTCACGTCCACCGCCGACAACACACCGGGGTACTACGAGGCGGTTGTGGCATTCGACAATGTCACCAGCACGCCTGAGGGCACCATCGGTGTCGAGAACAAGACCGGCACGGAAGGCGAGGCGTTGTTGAACAACGCCGACTCAACCGGTGTCATCAGCGACGGATACCAGGTCTGCTTCAATCTCACTCCGGGATTGAGCGACCCGGCTGTCCTGACATACGATGCGGTCGTGTCTGACGACGCGGCAAGCTCTGTGATCACCAACGATGTGTCGCATACAGTCGACCAGCTCGGCGCCAAAACTGAGGTCGCTTCGTACGACCTTGCAGTTGGTGTTCCGGTGCCTCCCACCGACGGCGAGAGCCTATGGGCCGAGGAGGTGCTGTCCGACAGCCTGACGCTCATGTGGGATCCGGCGAGCGATGCCAACGGCATCGACGGCTACCACCTGTACGTCGATGGTGAGCCACTCGCAGACGTCGCAGGCGACGTGACCGAGTTCGCGGTCTCGGGGCTTACCCCGAAGACGACCTACGCGTTCGAGGTCGTGGCCGAAGACGGGCCGGGCAATCTCTCTGATGGCCTGACTGCGTCGGTGACCACCGCGACGGACTTCACCGATGACGACTTCTCGATCTTCGAGAGGGACATCGAGTGGCTGTCCGGGATGGGTATCACCAAGGGCTGCAACCCGCCGGCGAACGACATGTACTGCCCGGAGAGCACGCTCACGCGTGGCGAACTGGCAGCCATGATCAACCGTGCGCTGGACCTGCCTGCGGCAACTCGTGACTACTTCACCGACGATGACGACTCGATCTTCGAAGACGCCATCAACAGGTTGGCTGAAGCAGGTATCACGACGGGCTGCAACCAGGCAGGGACGCTGTTCTGTGGCGACACCGATGTCACCCGGGGCGAGATTGCGGCATTCTTCGACCGTGCGTTGGATCTGCCTGACGCCACTGATGACTACTTCACAGATGATGGGGACTCGATCTTCGAGGCCAACATCAACAATCTGGCTGAAGCAGGTATCACCAGGGGCTGCAACCCGCCCGACAACGACAACTACTGCCCGATTGACTCGGTAACCCGTGGTCAGATCGCGGCGTTCTTCCACAGAGCTCTCGGCTAGCTCAAGTGCTTTGGCGTCGGAAAGCGGAATATATTCCGCTTTCCGACGCTAGAAGCTCGCATTCACAACGAGAACCCGGAAGTCGCCAAGACCACGGGGGTGCAGCAGCGTCTCGGCGTTGATTCTGTCGCTCTTGACTTCGACCTGACGCATGGTTTCGCCGGCTCTGGCGTGGGCAAGCTCCTCCTGCTTCATCGACGAGATGACTTTGCGAAGGCCCCAAGCGGCGAGGAAGTCATCTTGCCGGTACAACTCTGTCGATAGGCCCACCGTCTGAGCGACCGACTCGAGCGCAGTGAAGTTGACGTCGACCGTGATATCGGTCTCCCCCGGCTCGAGTAGTGGGTCGGGCCCGAGGTGATGGCCGCGGTAGGTGCGTAGGGTCCCCTGATTGCGGCGGGGCTCGAGTTCCTCGACTGTGCCCCCGTAGTCGAGGAGCAGGATCACCCCGGTCTCGAGCCTGGCGATGGCTTGCTCCAGCCAGGACTTTGCAGCGAGCTGCACCTCGACGATGCCTCCTACCGAAACCTCTCCCCCGTATGCGTCTGCCCATGCAGCGACTTCGGGCCGTGCGTCCACCGTGTAGAAGCCGAGCTCGTCACCGACGACGCCGACGTAGTGCTCGTTCCAGCCGCTCTCCGCCTTGACGGCGATCGCGACCGGGAGGTTGTCGATCAGCTCGTTGGCGATGATCGCTCCGATGGGCACGTCGGGCACCGCGGCCAGTGATTCGACAACCCGCCCCTCAGACAGCACGCCGCGCAACGTCTCTCTGGCAATCGGGGATGCCTCGACCGCCCAGATATCGATGTCGCTCAGTTCCTCGAGAATGGGATGGAGCAGTGACCCGGAGCCCGCGCCGACTTCCACGAGGGTGGTGACGTCGCTATCCGCCAGGAATCTGGCGATCGTCCTGCCGAACCACGGGCTCACCTCGGGGCTGGTGAGAAAATCCCCTGTGGCCGATGACCGCACCGGCCCACTGGCGAAGAACCCGCCCGTGTCATACAGGGCCATGTGCTGAAAGACCTCGAACGGTATCGGGCCTTCGGCAGCAATCCTGGCCCGGATGGAATCAGCAACGTTCACGAATGCCCCTGGTCCCGCCGCGACCGATCGTCTTCAAAGACCTCGTCGATGGTCATCGCTGCGAGCAGTGTCTGCCAGACAGCCCCATAGCCGGGTACCAATGCCGGGAGCTCAGCCGCGGTCACCCAGCGCGCCTCGCTGATCTTCGGGTCGTCTTCGGGGATGGCGATCTCTCCGTCGACTGTGCCCTTCACCATCACGTACACGACGTGGCGATCGGGCTTGTGCTCCTGCGTGATCTGGACGATGCCTTCCGCCTCGAGCCGGACTATCCTGAGGTTGAGTTAGGGTCGCCGTTGCCGAATTTCAGATCTTTTCCGGCGGCAATTATCTCTTCGATATTATGGTATGGGCTATCCTTATGCACAAGAATCAGGGAATTATAGCCAAGACTCCCATCATCTCCGGTGCATTGGGCGAATATCTCGCCATTTGCCCGGTCAACAGCCTCCATAGCCGATTTGTTGCCGAACCAGGCGAAATCAACCTTTTTAAAGCGCATTGCTTCAATAACACCGGCATAATCCGTTGCAAAAAAAGCCTTCACTTTCATGCCAAGCTTCTTTTCCAGTTCCTGCAGAAAAGGATCAAATCCCTGTTTCAGATTGGCCGTCGATTCGGTTGAAATGATACCGAAATTCAACTCCTTTATTTCCGTATCTGCTGCAACCGCTGCGCTGCACAGCCAGCCAAATATGGCAAAAGCCATTGTCACTGCACTTACTATTCTCTTCATTTCCTACTCCTTTGGTTTTCATTGAATGATTGTTTCCGGGCAACATTTATTACCCGGCATCGAAAAGATATCAATCCCGATAAATGGGAAAGACTCTGTTCAGTCCCCCTCGAAGCATGGGCATTCATAAAGAATACCCCCTTGAGGGGTATAAGTACCTTGAGACAAAAAATATTTCTAAATCACTAAACGCCGGCCTGTGCCAGGCCAACGGGGACTCCGGTCGATTCAGTGCCATGCAGCGGATGGCGACTCTTCTTTTCATCTCCGGCAAAGGTACGGTTCCATCAAGGCATTGTGCACCGTGTGAACCATAAATCTCCTTCAACATTGCCGGAGTCAGTTGATTGCTGGGACCATCGTAAATAATTCTGCCATCTTTTAAGGCAACCAATCGAGGACAATACTGCATGGCAAACTCGACCTGATGAAGGCTGACGACAACAGTGACCTTATCTTCCCGATTCAACTGGGCCAGGCAATCCATGACCGTGCGGGCCGACTCCGGATCGAGGGAGGCTATCGGTTCATCGGCGAGAATGATTTTCGCTCTCTGTTCCATGGTACGGGCGATCGCTGCCCGCTGCTGCTGACCGCCGCTGAGAGTGCTGGCCCGCTGCGACACCTCTTCATGCAGACCAACTCGGTAAAGGGAACCCATTGCCGATTGTTTTTCCGCTTTGGTATAGATACCGGCCAGACTTCTCCAGACCGGTACCCGGGTGATCATCCCAACCAGAACGTTCTGCAGCATTATGGTGAGAGATATAAAATGGTGAGAGAAGACAGCAAACCAGCAAAACCAGCAGATTGTTCATCGATTCTCTCACCATTTTATCATTGACGGCCAAGCGAAATAAGGAAATCCATAAGGTTTTTGTCATCGGACCAATCCGGGAGCTCAGTTGTCGGCAGGATATCAACATATGCCGCCTCTAATGCTTTTCTCCTCGTCTCTGTGTCTGCTTTGGCATAAATTTGAGTGGTGCTGCAGTCGCTATGCCCAAGGAAATCCCTGATGTAGATAAGGTTAACACCGGATTGAAGTAAATGAACGCTTTTGCTGTGCCGGAACACATGTGGCGTGATGGAAAAACGCACGTTGAATCCATCACACAAGTTTGCCAAACTGACATACTTATTAATGATGTAAGAGATGCCCCAGCGTGTAAGCTGCTGTTTTCTCTGGTTCAAAAACACATACTGCTCGCCTCTACTGACTCCGTTGTTACTCGAACTGTATCGTAAATGTGATTCCAACAGATTTTTTGATTTCCCCGTGATTGGAACATAGCGAGTCTTTTGACCTTTACCATGCAATGTGATCACAGCAAGCTTATCCAGGCGTAAATCCTTAACTTTCAGATCAATGATCTCCTGAACTCTTGCGGCACTGTCGTACAATACGGACATCAATACCATATCCCGAAGTCCCTTGCTGGTTGAGGGGTCAGGCATCGACAGCAGTATTTTCATTTCTTCACCAGTCAGGAACGGTACAACTGTTTTCACACACTTTTTATCAGGAATGTTCAGTATCTTCTGAAACTCAAACACATTTTCGGGAAACTGTTTTTGCACAAACCTGATAAATGAATGAATTGCCACCAATCGCTGGTTTCTAGTCGATACAGTACAGTTCCGTGTGGATTCGATCCAGTTCAAAAAATCAACGATCGTGTCATGGGTCAAATCTTCCATGGACAGGCGCTCAGGAGAGATCTTTTTGGTCTGTTCCAAGAAGGAAAGCAGCAGTTTAAAAGTTACGGAGTATGACTGAATAGTGTGGCGGCTGAAATTCTTTTCGCCGTGCAGATATTTACCGAGGAACTTTGTGAGGTAATATGGGAAATCAGCTTTCGTCATAAATGATCCCCCCTTCCGGTATAACATATCCAAATTCTGCTTCAACCCGCCGCACGATCTCAGGATACAGATCGGATGTCAATCGCAGATAATATTGAGTGGCGCGGAAATCCGAATGCCCCATGTACGCCGACAGGTATGGTAACAAGACAGTTAGGTCGTTTCCATCCAAAACCCAATTTTTAAGGCATTTGACGGCAAATCCGTGGCGGAGACTGTGGATTCTAGGGCCTACAGCTGTGTGAGGAATGTCGGCCATAAGCAAATAATCTCTGAAATGATTATATGCTGTGCTCTTGTCCATTTGCCCCATTGTCCCATTGTGGCAACCTGGGAAAAGCCACATTTTGCTATCACTGTACCGATGGAAATTATTCATAAAAATGACAATACGTTTTGTCAGGCTATCAGCCATGGGAATCAATCGATCCTTCATGTTTTTTGCAGCGCGGATTGTGGCGATTCCGGATTCCACGTTTATATCATTGAGAACGAGGTTCAATGCCTCGGAAATCCGCACGCCTGTCCCGTATAAAAATCTGAACAGCACTGGGTCAACCGCATTCCTGTATGACATCTGCGTCTGCGGATAATTGTCTATGGCTTTGAACATCCGGCGGGTTTCGTCATCCGTGAAGTATGTGGGGAACAAATTTGCAGCGTGGCAGCTTCGTTTTGACTTCCGCCACATATGCATGGTGGCCTCTGTCCACCAAATATATTGCGAAGTCCCGCATCAGCACTTCTTTGTTATGGTGTGATACTGGGCGTTCATTTGGGTCATAGATAAAATCGTTTACAATTTCTTTTGTCAGCGTGCTTCCTTCAAAGCCGTTTCTGTAATAAAATGTGTCGAAGTGACGCAGGTAACGTTCCTGGCTCTCAAATTTCATTCCGGTTTGCTGCTTGAGTGATATGTACTTCTGAGCGGCTTTTGCAAATCCGCTTTTCCATTCATAGACTGTTTTCATTTGCAAATACCTCCTCTGGATCGAGGGCGCATTTGCGCAGCCCTTCAATGTCTATCTTGAGGTATATGCTTGTGGTGTTGATGGACTGATGTCCCAGCACTTCAGAAATGATGGGCAAAGGTGATTTAATTTCAAGCATGTTCCGCGCCAAGGTGCTTCTCAACGAGTGCATCCCATGCCGTTGACCTCCAGGCATGTTCAGACCGGCTTTCAGGATATATCGATGCAGCTCTTTGTTGAAGGCGTTGCGATCTCCAAATGCGTTGAAAGGTGCTTTGTGCCTCACAAATAGGCATTCGCTGTTTGTGGTGGGACGACCATTTTGCAGATAATCGATGATGGCCCAGCCGATATCCTTTAATAACGGCAACTCAATCGGCTGGCCGGTTTTAGCCATTTTCAGATTTATTGTTTTCCGATCCCAGTCAATCGACGATTTCTTAAGGCTTCTAATGTCCCCAATCCTGAGACCCAGCCGAATAGCAATCAGAAGTATTGCGTAGTCTCGCTTGCCTTTAGGGTCGGCGCGGTCTATTGCACAGAGTAGCTTTTTGATGTCTTCTTTTGACCAAACATATGGGATTGAAGCATTACGGAGAGTGCGTACTTTGGGGAGTTTGGGTACCAAATCATCTTTGATATATCCTCGTTCATACAGAAACGAGAAAAAATTTCTGAAGACGTACAAGAAAAGACCAACATACTTGACAGCTTTGTTTTCTAGAGTTTTTAAATAATTCTCAATATGCCGGATGGTAATATCTGATGACGATGTAACTCCATGCGTTGCCATGAACATTATCAACAACTGCACTTTTCGGGTATTTGATTCTATCGTTGCTTTGCTGTATTCGCGATAAACCAGCTCTTCACAGAAGGCTTCATATTCTGACTTGAAACATGCAGGGCAGACAAAGGGCGGTTTCGTCTTCCGAACATCAGAGTGAAATTGTCCATCTTGCAGATAACGCAGCAATAGAAGCAATGGCCGCATACGATAGTCGACCCTGGCATTTGATGTAACACACTCGAAACGCTCAAAACGCTGCCCAGTTTTGGCGTAAACGTATTCCAGGCAGATGTTTTCATCAATTCTGGCAATGCTGTTATCCGACAAATAACGTTCGAATACATTGTATGCGTTTTGGAAATTTTTGAGCCTGCCCGGTGACGTACCCTGCAGTCTCATAGATTCCATGATAGCCAATATGGCACCATGGATGTCTTGATTTCCTACCATAATCATCCTCCCTTTGTAGAAATTAATGTTATTAGTTTCTTTACAAGGAGGATTATATATAAGAAAATGGTGAGAGTTTTGTTTCTGTTACCAACCAAATGCATGAATTCACTACATCGTTTTCAATCACTCACCATTTTATATCTCTCACCATAATGGCGAAGCTGGTGTGCATGGATGTCCAGAGGCACCTCAACACACGACTTGTGAGCCGTTTCAGCATGCAATCGGAGTCGCTTATTCACAGCCATTTGGCTCATTTTTCCGCATGGGCCGGCGTTGCGCGAATAGAATACATATGCATCCGGATCCGGGTTGCATTCATGGAATTCCTTGAGGTGGCTCCTCAGGTGAGCGACCGCCTTGGGCAGAAGGTACAGAGTTCTGATCTTGTCGCCTTTCCCAATGATGTTGACATTGTGATTCCTGGCATCAAAGTGTAACTGACCGACCTTCATCGACAGGATCTCGTCAATCCGTGCCGCCGTGGCGTACATGGTGACGATCAGAGCCAAGTCGCGCCGGCCTGCCGTTGTGGAAGTATCCGGTGCCGCCATCAATGCCCGCACCGCGTCCTTGCTCATGCCCTTTACCTTCTTGCGTGTCTGCTTCCGCCGTTGTATGCAGGAGGCGGCTTCACTGATGTGTAACATTGAGACTTCCTTGCCTCCGAGGTATTTCAGGAACACCCTTAGGGATGCGAGCCGTATGTTGCAGGTTTCCGGGGAACATCCGCGATGATCAGAGAGCCACCGCAACCATTCCTCGATCATGTCCTTGCTGAAACAACTGAAGTTCAGCCGTTCAGAATCGATGTCCTTTTCTTCCGCAAGGAACCCTATGTACAGCGAGATGGCATACTCATATGACTTGAGGGTGTTGTCGCTGCAGCTTTTATGGAACGGAGCGTATTCGCTAAGGAATGCATGGATATGCCGAGCAATGGCGATGGACTCTTTATCAGCTTTTTTCATAATTCACCTCCGGCACGATGTCGTCGAAATCACGCCTGGTCAGCTCCAATAGTATATCAGCCATTGCCGGCACCAGATGGAAGTAGCGTTTGGTGCTCTCCAACGAACTGTGCCCCATGCTCTTGCTTAGGTATACGAGTTTCGAGTAGAACTCGAAACCCTCCCCGATCCACTGGTTGATGTTTTCCACGGCATAATTGTGGCGCAAATCGCCCGCTGTGGCATGCGGCTTATTTTGCTTGTGCCACAACTGGTGAAAATTATAAACCACCCACCTATTCGAAAGGGAAGAACCTTTTGCGGCAGGGAAGAAATACTCCCGTTCCGGGTGCAGCATTTGGATCGCGGCATTGTACCTTCTCAGCAGATCCAGCATGGTGTCATGCAAGACGGCTAAATGCTGGGAAGTTCCTTTGGAATGACGGATACTGATGACGCCCTGGACGAGATCAACGTCGCCGACATGGAGCATTCTCGCTTCCTTGGTCCTGATCCCGCTGCTATACAGGAGTCGGAAGAATACCGGCACGACAATTCTGCGAGTGAGTACCACAAGAGTGTTGGGCGTGGACGGCAGGCTATCGCAGGCTTTGAAGAAGCACCCCAGTTCGAATTCCGTGAAAGCATGGGGTACATAGGTACAGGGTTCCATCTTGGGGATGTGTGGTCCCTCGACATCTGCCATCTTCCGGTCTCTCAGGTAACGAATGAAATTCGAGATGACGTATATCCTCGTCCTGCAACTATTGTTTGTCTCTGTGGGGCGCTGCGCGCACCACCCGTCCACTATTTCCTGGGTCAGCGTTTCCGCTTTCGGGAACGATTGTATGCAATAGCTGTCGAAAAGCAACAGGTTGTGCTCATATGTTTCGTTCCACCGCCCAGACGCTTTTTGAAAAGCAATGAACGCTTCGATCAATGGAATAAGAAAGGACTGAAATCTACTCATCGGCGATCACCTCCTCAGACACTGGAAAAAGGGCTATGCTAAGGGCGCATCCCTTGAGATGGACGAAATCTGCTGAGAGGTAGGCTTCTACCGACTCAGGCGCAGCATGTCCGAGTGTGTCGCTGATCACAGCTTGAGGAACATCGTTTCTCAAAAGAGTTGTTGCAAAGTGGTGACGAAAGAGATGGAAGCCTTTTTTGTCCCCTTTTGACTGGCGTATGCCCGCTTCTTCCATAATTCGGCCTGCCACCCTGCAAATATTGGTGCTATTCATCCCTCTGTAAGGCCCTTGCTGGGTCAGGAATAGGACTGGACAATCTACTGGAGGGCGCTCATTAGTCAGGTAATCGTAGATGGCGTTACCGACTATTGCAGTCAGAGGCAGTTCCAGTGGTACCTCTGTCTTTTGCTGTCTAATCTTTATGAGATCACATTCCCAGTCGATCGAAGCCAACTTCATGGCCCCGATATCGCAGCACCGGAAGCCGGTATAGTAGGCAAGTTTCCCGATCGCTCTGTCGCGCAGAGTGAGTGAATTGGACATGTCGTCCATTGCGTCGAGGAAATAACGACTCTCCTGTGGTGTGAGGTACTGTATGTTTTTCCTTACCTCCCTCGTGGCGGGGAGGAAGGACAGTAATTTCCTGCAGGCATCCTGATGCAAGGGCATACAAACCTTAAGGAAAGCAGAGATACATTTTCTGTGGGAATGCCCTTTGAGTGGTTCCCCTTCCGGAGACCTGAAAACAGACAGCACTGCTTTCTCTGTGATGTCGTTCAGTTTACTGAATCCGATTTTCTGCAGTGATAAGAGAAATGCGGCAGCGTTTGTAGATTCCGTGTGTATGGAGGACTCTTTCGTACCTCGTTTTCGCTCCACCATGTTGTGGTAGTCAATCAGCGACCGGAACTCAGTTACCAGTTTAGGGTATGCACCCCTTTCAATAAGTCTCGACCACTTCCCGTCCGGATATTTGCCGTGAAGGTCGAATTCCATGATAGCGCCGATGAATGCACGTTTTTTTTCGAGACTGCCAATGGAAAGTGAAGTTGCTTCGTAGTCTTGATACACGTCACTATAGCAGGCCCAGTCTTTGGTATCGACTTCTGCTAAGATCTTCTGGATTTCCGTCTGCAACCTGCCAATGTAATCTTTCGAGTAACCGACAGCTTCCATGTAGGAAATTAACTTGGGATGGTTGTTTCTTAGATTTTCTAC
Source organism: uncultured bacterium (assembly GCA_963731695.1). Taxonomy (GTDB): domain Bacteria; phylum Actinomycetota; class Acidimicrobiia; order Spongiisociales; family UBA5794; genus JAAETI01. The sequence goes on from CAVSWM010000010.1 coordinate 335,708, forward strand.
ATTCATATGGATGACCTCCTATCGTGATTGATAGGAAGATCATACCATAAAAAAATCCAAACCTTTTTATGGGAAAAATGACTTGATTATGCGAGCTTACCGTAAAAGGTTTGGATTTTATTTTTGTTTGGATAACGTGAATTATTTGCCACCAGATGAAGTCGGTCACACTGCAGACGTGCCCCAGCTGATCCAGTAACCACGTGGGGCACCGCATTTCAGGGCTGCAGCGGAAATAGCTTAGTAGACCGATCCATTCAGTATTGCAGGTGGCTATATACCAGATCGTATTGCTGATTTTCGGCAAGAGCCAAGGTAATGATATTTTTGCATCAAACCTTGGAATCTTGCTTCTTCTGGAGAACCGACTGGACGGACGACAACCTGGAATAAGTTCAAAATTACCCTCTCGTTTTGGGTACAATTTTTTGAGAGCGTACCTTGCACGAAAAGGTTTGTTCAGTTTTAAATGTAAGCGGCTTGAAATTGTATCAGGAAGAAGGTAGGGAAAATTCACCCTGCCATAAGCAATACGATGGTTGTCGAAGAAATGACAAAAAAAAAA